>CAWIYF010000004.1:0-490975 GCA_963840295.1 Candidatus Bathyarchaeota archaeon | reverse complement strand
CGCCTTCACGTAGCTTGCCGAGTTCTTTCATGCTGAGCTGCGGTGTCTCAAAGATAGGTTTAGTCGTATCGTACATGTCAAAATCGGTTATTCGCAGCCACCCCTTCTCTTTAACCAAATCGTACATGGGCGTTCCTGGAAAAGGTGTTGCAACATTGTAGAAACCGACGGCGTCTGGAGCTACCTTCTCGACGAACTTTATTGTTTTCCAAGCGCTCTGCTTTGTTTCTCCTGGAAAACCAAGAATAACGTTTGGAACAGGCATTAAACCTGCCTCCCGCACCCAACCCAAGACTTTCATTGTTAATTCAGGGGAGATGCCTTTTTTCATTGCGTCTAAAACCTGCTGTGTGCCTGATTCAACACCGAACCAAACCGAAACGCACCCAGCTGCCTTCATTTTAGCGAGCAATTCTTGGGTTAACATATCTACCCGTGTGCCGCAGTTCCAATCAATTTTTAAACCACGCTGAAGAATTTCGCTGCAAAGTGCCTCGGTTCTAGGTTGGTCTACCGTGAACGCATCATCACAAAATGTAAACTTGCTAATCCCATACGTTTTGTGTAATTGTTCTATCTCGTCTACCACGTTTTTGGGGCTTCGCATGCGGTACTTGCGTCCATGCATCCTCACTGTAGTGCAGAACTCGCACCAGTACACACAGCCTCTGCTAGTGGCTAAATAGAGAATATCCTCGAGTTCGCGGAATTTCTCCATGGGCCAAAGATGCCGAGCTGGGAAGGGCAAACTGTCCAAATCTTCAATGTAGGGTCTGTCCGGGTTCCTGACGATTTTGCCTTCTCTTCGGCAAGTCGTACCTAAAACGTCGAAGGTACTCTTGCCCGCTTCGATCCGCTGCACCAACTCCAACATAGTGTTCTCGCCCTCTTTCCTGACAACAATGTCAAGTTCTGGGCACTCTTCCAAGGCATGATCATCCCAAAAAGTAACGTGAGAACCACCCGCGATTGTTATGCAGTTTGGGCAAGCCTCTTTGGCAATTTTAACTAGCTTCAAAGCCGTCTGATAGGTCAATGTCGATGAAGTTACCCCAACGATGTCGGGTTGCCGCTTGCTTATCTCGCTTTTAAAATCTTCAAACGAGAGCTTTAGCACTTGACAATCGATTACGTCAACCTTGTAGTTGTTTTTCTCTAAAACAGCCGCCAAATACCCTAAGCCCAACAGTGCGAAGGGCATGTGCATTGCGGCGCCTGCTGGAGCAGCAGGGTTAACTAAGGTTACGTGAGGCTTCATTTCATCTTCACATTATTCTTCAAAAAGGAGGTGCTTTATGCTTAAACATTTCGCCTAAACCGATAAAAAGATAAAAAAGAGTAAAAAACCAAATGGATTAGATCTGTAGCTTGAACTATTGGATTTGTTTCTTTTGGCTTTATTCTTGGGGTTTAATGTTTGGTTCGTTAGACCAATACTTGGGCATAACTTCGTTTTCCAGCAGAGAAGGGAACAAGTTTAAGGGCCATGCAGAAGGCAGCGGTGTTAGGAAAACATCGGGGGTTTCTAGACCGCTGATTTTTCTTATTTTTTCTTCTGCTTCAAACATATTATTAAAATCTTCCACAGCAATTGCAGCGTATAAGTCGTAGGCGCCAATGAGTCTTATGATTACTATAACATTGGGTATCTGAAGAAGTTGATTGTAAATCTCTGTCGTTTTGCTACGGTTTGAGACTTTTATATAGAGATTGGCTAAAGCTTTGTACCCGAGTTTGTTTAAATCAAGAGTCACAGTTGAGTGGGTGAATAGGTTTCTTCTGAGTTTTATGTATCTTTGAATCACCGTTTTAGTTGATAACCCCAGTTGTTCTGCAATTTTCTTAAATGGTGTTCGAGATTTTCTGCAAACTATCCGAGCGATTTTTGCATCTATTTCATCGACTTCCAATGACGAAAGGTCAAGATTGACCAAAGCGGGCCTTCGATTGGTTTTATATTCATTTTCGTTTTTTAGAGGATTAATTATTAGGTTTTGGGGGAATTCTATGTTTATCGCTTCTGCCCAAATCAAAGCGTCAACATGCTTGATTTTACGGTTTGACTCTAAATCCTCGATTATTCCCGATAATTTATTGAGGTCTTTTAACGCCACTTTTCCATAAAAAGTGTATTTGCCTAAATGCTTGACCACTTGGGAAATGCAGGGTTTGCTTTCGAGGTATTTAGCAACTTCATTTTCATTTTGGTTGTCCGTTATGATGCCTAAATCGACGATGTGTCGATAACCAAGGCAGTGAGGGTTAACAAGAGTAACTTCACCGTTGATTACGCCTTCCTTCCACAGGTGTTTGTAGCGCATCCGAACGGCGCCCACAGTAATTTTGCACTCGTTCGCAATAGCTGTAAAACTAGTTCGAGAGTTGGCTAGCAACATCTTTAGTATTTTAGCATCAATTTCATCGATTTTTGCTGAAGCCACATCGGTACCTTTAAGATATAATTGCGCAATGATGGAATTAAATTTTGTTAGTAAAATCGAGAAAAATTTTATATTTAGTTGATGCTAAAAATGCTAATAGTCGACTTTATTTTCAAAAAAAGAAAAAAATAAATAGTCCTATCTTCTCATAATAAATTCGCCAATAGTAAGGCAAAAATTTTAAGGAGAAGAAAAAATAAAATGAACTTTAACGGAAAAAAAACTGCAATTATTGCTACTATTCTCGTATTAACTATCGCTATACCGCTTGTTGCTATACCAATTGTTAACGCGCATACTCCACCCTGGGCTATTACCTGTTTCGCCTACATCAATGCGGCTCCTAACCCTGTTGGTGTCGGTCAGCAAGTGAGCATTCTCAGTTGGGTTGACAAACCTCGAGCTAATGCACAATTAAGCAACGAAAATCGAATGCATAACTATACCTTAACCATTACAGATTCCGCCGGAACTGAGGTAGCTAAATCAGCATTGGGAGTGCATCACTGACCCAACATCATCACAGTTCTACGCATGGGTGCCCGACACAGCTGGCACTTACAACTTGACATTCAATTTCGGAGGCTTCGCCTCAAATGATTACCCCCATGACGCTTCAGAAACTAACGACACTTTTACGCCAGACAGTGCATCCACGACGGTTGTTGTGCAACAAGAAGCGCTACCCTCACCTATAACTTAGCTATCCGCTTCCTGCTGAATACTGGACACGCCCGATTTACGGTGAAAACACGGACTGGTGGTCAATATCATCAAACTGGCTAGGAGAAGGCTCACCAACACTTACTGCCTGGCCTGCTATTTTTGGTTATGGCAACCTAGCAGGTATTGACAGGGATCCCGGTGCTGGCGTAGGACCTGAAACAAGCCACATTATGTGGACAAAGCCGCTTCAAGAGGGAGGCGTTGTCGGAGATAACAACTTTCCGATTGCTGGAAACACGTGGTTTGAAGGGTCAGCATACAACCAGAGATATGGCAACCCAATAATCGTTGCCGGATTGCTCATCTACACTGAACCAATATCGTTCTACAGCCCTGCGTCCTTGGGAGGTAGTGGTGTAGGACCAACTAACTGCGTTGACCTTCGTACAGGAGAACTTAAGTGGTCTAAAACAGATATACCTCAACTGTCATTCGCTATTATCTATGATGTTGAAGACCCACAACAGCACGGAGTTTATCCAGCAATGCTAGTTCAAGTATCAGGGTCACCACTTGGAACATCTGGGACGCATGGACAGCCAATAAGTTGGTCACTGTTACCGGTGTTCCCTCAGGCGTATCATCGCTCGGTCCACAAGGCGAATACTTGATTTATGCAATAGTGAATAAAGGCACCACCAGCAACCCCGATTATCACTTGCGATTATGGAACTCAAGCTTGCTATGGACAGGAACCGGATGGGCCAATCCAACCAGTAGTACATTGGTTCCAGTTTGGGATACTACAACCACTACCACAACAACAAATGTCACAACAGGATATGTAAATGGTCAACCGATACTCACACCCACAACAACAACTACAACGTTTGTCAACGCAAGCATAGACAGCGGTGCAAACACCCGTTATTCCTGGGACGTTCCTATATCTTGGATCAACAACATGTCCCCAGTCCCGGGCTTCATCTATGGAAAAGTAAAATACAATGACGTATTGGTTCTAAGACAAGGTACTCAACCTGGGTTAACGCCCGCTGGGTTCGGCTCAACCAGCCAAGCTCCATACACCTACATTGGCGTCAACCTCAATCAATCCAGTCACAGCTACACTTTGGGAGCAGAAATGTGGACGAACACTTTGCAAGCACCACCAAGAAACATCACTGTCATGACAGGTGTAATCGACCCGGTAAGTCGTGTTTTCACTGAATCATACAAAGAAACAACGCAGCACGTTGGATACGACCTGGATACCGGCCAGTATCTATGGACCACTAGCGGTCAAGCAGCACTTGACTACTATGGCAATCCATCAATTCCATGGATCGCGTCTGCAGCATACGAAGGCAGACTCTTCAGCTGTGCATACGGCGGAATACTATACAGCTATGACTTGAGGACAGGAGACTTATTGTGGACATATGGCAACGGCGGCGAAGGCAACAGCACTAACAGCGGCTTATACTTAGCTTACGGTCATTACCCAATCCAAATGGGCGCTTTTGGCAGCGGATTAGTATACATATTCACCACTGAACACACCGTTAACACGCCGATTTACAAAGGTGCAGAATGGCGCGCAATTAACGCTACATCTGGCGCGGAAGTATGGACCCTCTCAGGTTACACCGGTACATTCTTCGTTTTCAGTAATGCTATAGCAGACGGCTTCTTAACATTCTTCAACGGTTACGACAACCAAATCTACAGTGTAGGCAGAGGCCCAAGTACTATGACAGTTGAAGCACCACACCTTGCAGCAGCATCTGGACAGCCAGTAGTTATTACTGGTTCAGTTCTTGATATCAGCGCAGGATCAAAACAAAATGAGCAGGCCGCACGCTTCCCAACTGGTATTCCATTAGCAGCCGACTCAGTTATGCATGACTGGATGGGATACGTCTACCAGCAAAGACCACTACCAACAAACTTCCAAGGCGTTACCATTGACGTAAACGTTGTTGACTCTAACGGCAACTTCCGTAGCATAGGTACAGCAACAACTGACGCGAAAGGCCAATACAGCCTCGTTTGGACCCCAGACATCTCAGGCACATACAATGTTATCGCTACATTCGCTGGCACTAACGGTTACTGGCCATCATCTGCAACAACCGCATTCAACGTAATGGAAGGACACCCAACTCCAACACCATCACCAGCACCACCAGGATCAAACACTGATACCTACGTTTTAGGTTCAGCGATTGCAGTCATAATAGTGATCCTCATAATTGGGGCACTATTGCTTAGAAAGCGACCATAAAAGCCTCCAAAATCAATCATCCCTCTCTTTTTTTGTTTAATTTAATTTAAAGCACCTTTTTTATAATAATAAACTATTGTTACTTTTATTTATCTTTAAATACAAAAATTCGTATTTTTTCTTTTACCAAGAGCTTTTTTGGAGAAATTAGCGATAACCTTATTAGTAAATTAATTAAAGCTATTTAGCATAAAATTATAGGAGAAAATAAAAAAAATGAAAATTGCAGAAAATAAAACAGCAGTAATTTCGATTGCAATATTGTTAATAATTTCAATGGCAGCCTCAACAATGCTAATAATCCCAAACACTAGCGCACACACTCCCAGCTGGCAAATTCCAACTTACGCTCAGATCGTCGCAGAACCAGACCCCGTAGGCGTTGGACAGAAAGTACATGTTTACATGTGGCTTGAGCCTGTTTACGGTGTAGCTGGAGGATCAACTCCGGTTGCTGGAACCAATGGTTCAACAGCCAGTTCAGCTTTGCTATCAAACAACTACAGATTCCATGACTACAACCTCACTATTACAGCCCCTGACGGAACCGTGACCACACAAATATTCCCCGTAGTAGTCGACACAACGTCATCTCAGTTTACATCATTTGTCCCAGATCAAGTAGGCACCTACACAATCAAATTCTCTTACCCAGGACAAGCGTACGGAGCTAACGGCAATGGATACATTAATTCTATACTGATTAACGACACTTACCTTGCCAGCTCTGCAACAGAAAACGTCACAGTACAGCAAGACCCAATACCCGCAGCCATAAACAGCTATCCGCTTCCAACAGAATACTGGACTCGCCCAATCTACGGTGAGAACACTGACTGGTGGACAATCTCATCAAACTGGCTAGGAACTGGTTCAGCAATAAATCCGGCATATGGACAAGGCACCATCACTGGCTTCTCGCAATCCCAGATGAACAGGTACCCCGGTGATGCAGTAGGATCACTGACAGCGCACATCATGTGGACAAAGCCACTTGAAATGGGCGGTGTTGTTGGAGGACAAATTGGCTCCGCCACTCCGGGACTCGCCTGGTTCGAAGGGTCAGCATACAATAACCGAGTTCAAAACCCAATAATTATCAATGGAATACTCTACTACACAGAACCAGATTCGTTCACAGGCACCACTGCCGGACCTACTGTAGCAGTTGACCTTCGCACAGGAAAAGAAATTTGGTCACGCAATGATGTACCTTCGCTCTCATTAGGTTACATATACAATCTTTGGAACCCTGACCAACACGGAGTATTTCCAGCAATATTATTCACAAACAGCTTCGGAAGAGCTTTTGACGCATACACAGGCACCCAACTTTTCAACACAACCGGTGTCCCAGGCGGCGCAATATCAGCAGGTCCAAACGGTGAACAGCTAAGATACGTCTTCCAAAACTTAGGCAACGCAACCAATCCAAACTGGTATCTGGCACAATGGAATTCATCTAGACTTTGGCAACAAAGTGGAAGTAACCCATTTGCTTCTGGCTCAAGTCTACTATCACCGCAAGTTATCAATTATAGCACTACGAATCCAGCGATGAACAACATTCTTGTTTCAGTTCCGCAGTCCATTACAACAGGCGGCACACTTAACACGATCTTAGTTAATGCAAACATCCCGATTAACTCTACAACCAGCCCTCCTGGTGTCGGTTGGTCAATCGCCTCTTACGACTGGAACTATTCCGTATCAACATTGAACACCATGCCGTATCAAGCAATCAACAGCACTACTGGATTACCACAAACCCCAAGTTCTCTCCAGCTAACCTTGAATCCGTCCTCTACACTTGCAGCTTTTGCAGGTAACATGCTAATATTAAGAAATGGCTCTCTACCTGTTGGCTTTGCAGCAAACAACGTAGGTTACCCACAGCAACCATTCACTCTCTTCGCCCTCAACCTAAACGCATCAAGAGGCGACATCGGTTCATTACTATGGATGAAGACATACAACCCACTACCTGGCAACCTGACCTATTCATACGGTGGAGCAGATCCAACTGCACCTAACGGAAACGGAAATGGTGTTTTCGTTTTCGGTCTTGAGGAAACCATAAACTGGATAGGCTTCAGCATGAGCACAGGTGAACAACTCTGGGGTCCAACACCATCTCAACCAGCTTTTGACTACTATGGCAACCCAATCTACCCATACGTTACCGGTCAAGTAGCATACGGCAAACTCTATAGTAGCGGCTTCGCAGGCGTACTACACTGCTATGACTTAACAACTGGAAACATACTTTGGACATACGGCAACGGCGGAGAAGGCAACAACACCAAAGCAGGCTTAAACACCTTCTACGGTGACTACCCAACCTTCATCAACGCAGTCGGCAACGGAGTAATATACGAAGTTACAACTGAACACACAATCACCGACCCAATCTACAAAGGAGCAATGGCACGTGCAATTAACGCAACTGACGGAACAGAAATCTGGACTCTATCAGACTACACTGGCGAATTCGGCTCATGCAGCTACGCAATTGCAGACGGCTACAACGTGATATTCAACGGTTACGACGACAGCCTATACACTGTCGGCAGAGGCCCGAGCGTTACATCAGTTTCAGTCGGTCCAGCAGCCTCAGTATTAGGCGGCAACGTAGTCATAACTGGCTCTGTTATGGATACTGCTTCTGGCACAACACAAGATACACAAGCCGCAAGGTTCCCACACGGCGTTCCAGTTTCATCTGACGCAAGCATGAAGGACTGGATGGGCTATGTCTATCAACAAAAACCATACCCAACCAACTTCACAGGCGTTTCAGTTGGACTGTACGTCGTCGACGCTAACGGCAACTACAGAAGCATAGGCTCAACAACAACCGACAACAACGGCGATTTCAGCCTCACATGGACACCAGACATTCCAGGCGACTACAAAGTTTACGCTTCATTCGCTGGCACCCAAGGCTACTGGCCATCAACAGATACAACAGCATTCAACGTAGTAGAAGCAAACCCAACCGCATCACCAGCTCCAGAAGTTGCACCATCATTAGCTGACCAATACTTCATTCCAGCAATCGCAGGACTGTTCGTTTTCGTCGCTATAATGGGCGTTGTTAATCATCCTGGTTCTCAGGAAACGAGCATAAACCAAACCATGGGAAAATCATTTTCCCTCCCTTATTTTCTTTTTTATAATTTTAAACCTCATGATTTTTCAAACTATATTAATTCGAAAACCCCTCTGTTGACACTTAGGCATCCCAGCGAGGCGCAACAATTGCCAGATCAACCAGCCCTCAAAGAACAAATTCACCAAGCCAACGTTGTAGTCCACCGTTTCGAAGCCAAATACTACGAACCGCTCCACCCAGAAGTCTACAGCAAACAAGAACAAAAAAGAGTCACAGCCAAACTGAAGCAATTAGATGAGCAAATCACCAATAACAAAAGAAACGCTCTTGACGTAGGCGCAGGTACAGGCAACCTGACTGGCAAACTCCTGAATATGGGGTACACCGTGACGGCGACGGATATTTCTCTTGAAATGTGTCAGATTCTTCAACAAAAGTTCGCTATTTATTTGCCTAGCAAATTAACTGTAATTAACTCTCCAATAGAGGACCTTTCTTTTAGCAAGGGGCAGTTTGACCTTGTAACGTTTTATTCTGTGCTGCATCACCTGCCTGATTACCTCGACGCTCTTCGAGTTGTCTCGGGGTACCTAAAGAAGGGTGGAGTAATGTACATTGATCATGAAGCATCGCCTTTTTACTGGAAAAAGGAGTCTAACAGCTTTGCCAGCCTCGTAAAAGACCTGTACTTTCACTCAAACCCCATCCTCAACAGCTTATACTTTCAAATTACAGGGTTAAAAGTACCTACAATAGACTATACTCTTTCAGATTATTGGCACAAAAAAGAACACGCTGTAAACCACCAATGCCATAGAGGGAAGTCTTTAAGTCTGAGGGATTCGAATTTTTTAGGCGAACCGACTATTATCAGCATGCTACATGGACTCCAAACCCGCTGTATCCAATCTATCGGCTGCTCTGCAGGCCAGAAATGAGTTATTGGTTAGCCAAAAAGTAGCTTTAGAATTTATTGGAAATCTGACTTTGCCTTCTTCAACATGTCTACAACAGGCAATTGATATGGGCATTTGTCTTCGCATTCTCCGCAGTCTGTGCATTTGTCCGCCTTAACTTCTAAGGCGCCGTAGAGTTTTTTAGCCCACACCTTCAAGCCATAGCCGCAATGGAGCGTGTGGAACCGCAGGATTGCTGCGATGTTGAGGTTTTGGGGGCAAGGTAGGCATTGTCCGCAGTCTCGGCAGTAATTTGTTCCAAGGTTAAAGCTGAAAGTGTTCTTGCTCTTCCACTGTTAAACCAGTGTATTGTTCTCCCGCTTGTCGCTGCGGTTTCAACTTCGCTGATGGATCTTAACCCTGGAATAGCCGCTGCAACGTCCTGTGAGAGCACGTATCTTAGGGCGCTGCTAACCATGTTCCCGATGTTTTGACCAAGCAGGGCTTTGAGTTCAGGCTCATCGGAAATTAGTGATAGGGATGGCTGGTATAGGCAAGTTATCAACGTGGATGTTTTGGCTGACAGCGGCTTCATTACTACAACGCCAACATCGTTTGCCTTCGCAGCTGGCAACAAATCCTCCAACGCTTGCCTAGTCACAATGTTAATCGGAACAAGGACAGTATCAAATTCGCCGCTCTCCACCGCTTTAGTTAGAACCCGTGGTTTATGCCCTGTGATGCCTATAAAATCAACCAGCCCTTGCCTACGTGTTTGTTTGCAGGTTTGCAGTGAGCCATCAGAACCCATGGCTTTAGCAAGAGTTTTCTCGTCATCTATTCCGTGAAGCTGAATAATATCCAATCTATCAGTTTTTAGTCGTTTAAGGCTGCTTTTGAAGTCTTCAAGAGAGTCTTTTTTGGTTCTCGAACCCGTTTTCGTGGCGATGACACATTTGTCTCGAACATCTTGCAGAGCCGCCCCGATTTTTTCTTCGCTATCCCCATCCAGTTTTGCGGTGTCAAAATAGTTGATGCCTGAATCAAACGCTTTCCTAACAACCTTTACCGCTTCGGGTGTGCTAAGCTCGGAAATCCATGTTCCTCCAAAACCAACAATGGAGACTTGAAGGTTTGTTCTTCCAAGCCTTCTCTTCTGCAAAACAGATCCTCTTTATGCGATTCCACTGCTCTTCTTTGTGCCGCCTAGGAGCCTGCGTTTTGCAAAGTTCAAAGCACCTTCACGCCTAACCCGCTTCATTATTTGTTTGGGGGTCATATGAAATTCTTTGAAAAAGCGCCGCTGAAGCGCCTGCAGCTCTTCGTAAGTGTATTCATCGCTTTTTACTGCAAGCAAAAACTCGTCCAGTTTGGTGTACTTACCGCTCTCGAGCAGTTCATTGTACAGTCGGCTATCAGGATAGGCGATGAAGGTGTTGAATTGGCACCAGTCTGGGCTAAGTTTTTTAGCGAACCTCAATGATGCTTCCATGTCGTTGAGAGTTTCATCGGGCAATCCAAGCATAAAGGAACAGGCGGTTTGTATGTGGTTTTTCTTGGCGAGCTTGAATGCTTTTTCCACTTGCTCTGGAGTTGTGTTTCTGCCTATGCGCTGCAGAATTCTTTGAGAAGCGGATTCGACGCCGAACCAAATGGTTTTGCATCCAGCTTTACTCATCAAAGCCAGCAACTCATCGTTGACAAGGTCCACGCGAGTGTCGCACACCCATTCTAAATCCAGCTTCTCCTCAATCATCAGGTTACAGAGTTCAGAGGCTTCTTTTTTTCGCAGCGTAAAGTTGTCGTTGATAAAGTAAATTCCCTTTGTGCCATACCTGCTTTGCAAGTCTTTGATTTCACCCAGCACTCGTTTTGGATTAAAGCCTCGGCATATATTTCCCCATAGCTTGCGGGTTTCGCAGAAGCCACAGTTAAAAACGCAGCCGCGTGAGATGCTCATTACGTCTGCTGGTTTTGCGTCTATGTACTCTATTGTGCGGTCGTAGAGTTCAAGCGGCAGCAGGTGTCTTGCGGGGTATGGGAGTTCATCCATGTTTTCGATGAATTTAGGCTGGTTCTTGATGTACTCGCCGTTTTGTTTGTATCCAACGCCTGCGATGGCTGAGGCTTGGGTTTGGTCGCCGCTTAATATGGCAGACGCCAATTCAGTGGCGGCTCTCTCGCCCTCGCCCATAACCACATAATCGATTTCAGGGTTTCCCAATAAACTGTCAGGCATATACGACGCATGCCATCCGCCAACCACAATTTTGCAGTCGGGATTAACCTGTTTGATCGCTTTGGCGGTTTCTACGCAACGGGGGTAAGTTGCTGAACCACAGGTTATTCCAACTATCAGCGGATTAATTTTAGTTATCAGTTCTTTGACTTCTTCAAGCGGCTTTTTCATGAGGTAGTTGTCGAGCATCTGAACTTTGAAGCCTGCTTTTTCAAGTGATGCAGCAACATACATTAGACCGATTGGAGGCAGCGCTTTGCCATGGTACCATGCGCCGTTTTCAGGCGGAGCCGTTGTCATGAGCAGAACAGTGTTGTTTTCGGTTTTAGAGTTAGAATTTTTTTGTTTGGGTTGTGCGGGCACGGTTTTGCCTCTGGTTGAAAGCGTGATTGTTCCTTTTGATGAATTGCGCAGTTTATAGCTTTAACGGAACTGAACGGTTGGAAGGCTTCAGCTCATAAATTTGCTGTTTTTTATTTTTGAAACAGCTCAAGGGGGTCTAACAACATTTTTGGCTGAATAAAAACGCTAATCAACGTATCATCTTAGTCGTCGGCAAAGTATCTTTTTTCCGCCCGCTTCTAGGATATTTCAGGTAATATTTGTTCTTTCTCGTCTTTTTCAAGCACGACTGAAGCTCTGAATTTGGCTAAATTTTTGTGGGAATCTCTTTTTTTCTCAGGACTTTTCATAGGAAATTATCAAATCCTATTCCAACATCTGCTTTATTTTTTCCACTAATATTTGGTTGTCTTTTGCTGATCTTACTGTAACTCTGAAGTAGTGGTCGTCTAAGCCCATAAAGGTGCAGCAGTCGCGGATTAGGATGCGTTCTTTAGCGAGGAGTTCTTTGAGCATAGTGGATGTTAGTTTGGGGTTCTCTATTTTCACGAGCAAAAAGTTGGTTACGGACGGGTAAACATGTAAGCCTTGGATTTCGCTTAGGCTTCTGGCAAGTGCCGCTCGTTCTTTGGCGATTGTTTCTTTGGTGTTTTTGATAAATTCTTTGTCGTTGAGCGCTGCAAGTGTAACTTGGCAGGCTAAGCCGTTGATGCTCCATGGCAACCGCGTGGTTTGAAGTTTATCGATTAGGTTGCCAGCAGCAACCGCGTAGCCAAACCGTATGCCCGCCATGCCGTAGAATTTGGTGACTGAACGAATAACAAACAAGTTCTCATAATCCTTAACCATGCCAGCTAAGGTGTTATCCATGCTTTTGTCATCGAATTCAATGTAGTTCTCGTCAACGCTAAAGATGACGTCTTTTTTGTTGCAGAATTCGACTAAATCTAAAAGTGCGTCTTTGCTATAGAGCGTTCCCGATGGGCTATGCGGGTTGCAAATGCAAAGTATCTTTGTGTCTTCGGTGACTGCCCTCTTTATCTTATCCGTTTCTAAGGCAAAGTCTTGGGGTAACTGAAGAAACAGGGGTTCGCCGCCAACACGCAAAGCAGCCTTCTCATACTCCGAAAACGACGGCACAGGGATGAGGGCTTTGAAGCCTTTTGGCAGAATCTCAGCTATCATGTAGATGAGTTCGATGGACCCGTTGCCTAAAAGAAGGTTCTCTGGTTTAACGCCGCAGCCGACATACCGGGCGATTTCCTCTTTGAACTCCACTGGGTTCGGATCAGGATAGTACCGAATGAGTTTTGCGTTTTGCTTTACTGCTTCCACGGCTTTTGGTGATGGCCCCAGATAGTTTATGGGTCCGCTGAACTCGAGCACTTCGTCTAGGGGAATGTTGTATTTTCTGCTGAATCCCCAGATGTCTCCGCCGTGGCTAACAAACCTGCGTTTTTTACATGTGCTCGACAACTTTCTCTTCCTCCATCAGTCTGCCCAACTCTTTCTGCACTTGTAAATGTGCTTTAAAGTGAGCGTTATACAAGTTGACAACCTTGTATAGCCAGTATACTGCCCCAACGCCTAACGTAACTAAAGTTATTAGTGCATATGTTTTTATCGGTATTGTCTGCGGCATAAACAGGCGCTCAGGAAGAGCAGATGCAAGGAATGCGTCTTGGTTGCGTTCGTGAATCGCTAAATCCTTGGAGAGCAGATAAAGCAATACGAAAACTGGTACAACAAGGATGATGCTGGCTGCCCAAGCCTTAGCGTTCATTGCTTTAAACAGCCCTGTTTTCGTTGGCATCGTCTTTCCTCTCTTTTTGACGTAGACAGCAATTTGCTCCTCAAACTCCGCCTCATTTCGGAAATGATTGTTTCTGCCCTCGACTAAACGGTAAAACATTGGGAAGAACGCTATGCCAAAAGTTACGATTGCCCCCAAAAACCACATTGAAAACCAGACCTTGCGGTCGCCTGAAACTTCAATTTTCAAAGTGGTCTGCATTTTAGGTTCAAACTGCCCTTCCAATTGCTAACAAGGTTGGGGTAGCCAAACTTTATAAGTTCTTCCATTGGCATCTTAAAATAAATGAGCCCACGCCAAATGATGCTTTCCATCATAATTCCCGTTTACAACGAGGAATTAACTATAGGCAACATTATTGACCGCACAAAAAACGCCCTGCGGCAAATCGGGCTCCCATATGAAATAATTGTTGTTGATGACCACTCACGCGACAAATCTCTGGTTGTCGCTGGAAGATATGGCGTGGAAGTTTTTAGCTTAAAAGAGCACTTGGGCAAAGGGTATGTTCTCCGCGCTGGATTCGCCAAAGCTAAAGGCGACATAGTAGTGACCCTTGACTCGGACGGTTCACACAGGCCTGAAGAACTCCAAGAAGTGTTAGCGCCTGTTCTTAAGAATAAAGCGGATCTTGTTATTGGCTCCAGATACTTGAATCATAAACGGGTGGCAACGCGGAAACTCAACGCCTTCGGCGTCAGGGTCTTTAACTATCTAATTAACCTCTTCACAGGAGTAGCTGTGACCGATTCTCAGTCAGGGTACCGAGCTATGAAACGGGAAGTCTTAGACAAGCAAAAGCTATACGCGCGCGAGTACGAGATAGAATCTGAAATGCTCGTTAAAACAGCGAAGGCAGGTTTTCGAATAGCCGAGGTGCCCATTAGTTTTGAGCAGCGTACATACGGACGCTCAGGAGTGGATCCATTTTGGGATGGCTCAAAAATCATATATTCGATTTGGCTTGCCCGCTTTAGGGGATAGCAAAGTGGCGGAACCCACAGTCTCCAAAGTTTCAATCATAGTTGCAGCATACAACAGCCAAGACACCATCGAGGAATGCCTCAAATCTATCTTGGTGCAAAATTATCCAGCCGATTTTTTTGAAGTTATCGTTATGGACGGCGGCAGCAAGGATGCTACGGTAAAAATCGCAGAGAAATTCCCCATAAAAGTGGTCTCCATCAAACTGAATGCTCCAGCAGCGTACAACTACGCAATGAAAATCTCCTCTTACCCAATTCTGGGATTCATAGATGCCGATGCCAAAGTTGAACCCGACTGGCTAAAAAAACTTGTCCCACAACTAGGTGACATCAAAGTGGCAGGCGTTAGCGGAAGCATTGAAACCTGGAACAGCGATAATCCCTGGGCAAGAAGCATTGGGTACGAACTCAAAAACCGCTATAGTCGGATCGGAAAGTATACTGGACGCGTTGCCACCATGAACTTGCTGCTTAAAAAAAATGTAATTGAGACGGCAGGTGGATGGGACGAGAAACTTCCCAGCCAATATGACACCGACCTCGGATTTAGAATAAGTGCAAAAGGCTACAAGATCGCCTACGAACCCAGTGCTGTTTGCTACCACTTCAATCGCCCGACAGTTAGGGCTTATTATCGGCAGCAGTTACAATACGGCAAAAACACCTTAAAACTCTACTTTAAGCATGGACGCTTAGCCAGAGGCGACGAGATAACCGATGTGGGCATGAATATCCAGCCTGCGCTGCTCCTAACTGCCCTCGCGTTTTTGCTTCTGGGTGTTGTACCGTTGCTTAGGCTTTTGTGGGTTGTTTCAGGTTTAATTCTTCTGGCAATCTTCGTTTACTTTGTTTATTCTGCGGTTAAGATAGCCTTGAAGTTCCATGATTGGTCTGCAATGCGGCTCTTTGTGCTTTACTGGGTTCGGTCGGCGGCATGGTTCGACGGGGCAGTATTAACAACAGCGCGGTACCTCGCTGGGAAGGATAAGTAAATGGTGCATAAAGTCTGCTTTATATCACCCGAATACTGGCCCCTTTCAGGCGGCACAGGCGCTTACGTTTACTACCTCAGCAACCAACTCCTCAAAAACGGCTACAAAATCTACGTAGTCACAGGCTCAAACCAAGCCAAAGACATCCAAGTCAACCCCCAGCTGGATGTGTCTTTTCTTAAAATCCCAAAAATACCAATAGTAAAATCATTTATGCTTGCAGCCGCCAGCAACCGCAAACTTCAAGGTGTCCGAGACACCGCCAACGTGGACATTATCCATCCCCAACTGCCCCTGACGCCAAATTTTGCGGTGCCACCCAACTTCGGCAAAGCCCTCGTTTGCACTGTCCACTCAACTTGGAAGGGTGAAGCTGAAGCCATCCGTGGCGAACCCTACAGTCGCCTAAACGCTAACGAGAAGTTCTTGGTGAGTTTTAACCGGTTTCTGCGGTTCTTTGAGGAAGGGATGCTTAAGCGCGCACGGAAAATCATTGCGGTCAGCCACTTCACAAAGTGGGAGCTTACAAATTATTACAGGATTCCGGAACGCAAAATCCGTGTCATCCATAACGGAGTTGACGTAAACAAATTCAAACCAGCCGCTGACAAACGTAAAGTTAAAGCGGCACTCGGCTTTAACCCCGATGACTTAGCCATAGTCTCCGTTGGCAGATTGTATGCGCGCAAAGGCTTGTTCACACTAATAGAAAGCATGCCCAAAGTTACCAAACGCTTCCCAAACGCCAAATTCATAATTTCAGGCAAGGGACAAAGCGACGAAATGCAAAAACTCAACGCTTACGCAGACAAACTCGGAGTAAAAGACAACATAATCTTCACGGGTTACTACCCCGACAAGAAACTGCCCCTGCTCTACCAAGCCGCCGACGTCTTCGCGTTCTCCACCTTCTATGAGCACCATCCCTTCGCTGTGCTGGAAGCACTCGCAACAGGCTTACCCGTGGTCACAACAACGGTAGGCGGTATCCCCGAAACCATTGAGAGCGGCAAAAACGGGTTATTGGTGGAACCCTTCAATCCACGGCAGTTTAGCGAAAAAATTCTGTATTTGCTTGAGCATCCAGCGGACGCATCGGAAATGGGTGCGCAGGCGAGAAAAATAATCGTTGAGAACTATGATTGGCGCATAGTTGTAAAAGATGCGATGAAAGTTTACGATGAAGCCCTGAGTTAGCCGATTTCCACTGGTTTGCCACGATACGCAGCGGTTATTTTTTGGAAGAGCTTAACGATGTCAAGCGAACAGAAAAGAGCCTTCGTGAGGTATTCGTGTTGATAAATCATCATTTGTGCTTTCACCGGCAAATCTACGCGTGGAGGCTCAAATCTATGCGCTACCTCACATACCTGTAAGCCTTCAACTTGGATTTCTTCTTCCTGTAATCCTGTTCTTTTGGCGATGTAGTTTAGGTAGGTTTCTTTCCAGTTCAGCATCATGATTTTGGCAGCGGTAATGTCAACGGCCAGTGCGTCGTTGCCTGTTAGCATTAATCCCATTTTAACAGGATTGCCTTTTGTAGGTCCATTGCCTTCTATTCCAACTCTGGCGTCCATTATCGTTAACTGCGGCTTAAAGAGCGAGTAGAGCCGATACATTACCTCTGGCAAGTAGGGATGCAGATAGATGCGTTTGTTGCTGGGCACGCAGCCGAACAGGTTCTTAACAGCGCCGCTGTACGCCATGAACTCGTGTGTTTTCATCAACGGCAAATCTACAAAGGCGTCGGCGTCAAGGATAGTTTTGGGCAGAAACAACCGCTTCAAAGGGGTGTTTCCTTGGAATTTTACTTCCACCAGCTTGTCTTCTGAGAGGTTAATCACGGTTCCACCTGCCGCTTCGACTGCTGCTTGTGCGCCTGTTTTATCAAAAGCTGTCCAGCATGGGTAGTTGAAGCCGTTAGATTCGCCTACGATGACTTCGCTGTTGCTGTCACGAAGTAAACCAACCAGCTGCTGCATCAACTCGGGACTAGTGACGACGCCCGGCAAATAGTCTGGGTGGCTTAAGTTGGGTTTAATGAAAATTCTGTTTTTTCCACGTAATCCCGAATTCGAGACAGCCTCCTCTACAACGCCACTTATATCATCTTTAACTCGAAAAATCTTAACTGTTTTCTGCGTGGCGTCAGGCACTTTTAGCACCCTTCAACCCCATAATACAGCCTGGGTCGCCATCCAACATATCGCCGTCATGGTAGGCAGCTGAACGCGCCCTGCAACCGCCACAGATAAACTTGTAATCGCACTTACCGCAAGAACCTTTTAGGTTTGCCCTGTTTCGAAAAGAGTTGAAGAGCGGTGCACTTAGCCAGATATCCTGGAATTTCTCGGTTTTGAGGTTTCCAACATTCACGGGTAGAAACACACACGGGTGAACATCACCCTGAGGAGACAGCGAACAATAAAGTCTCCCAGCGCCACATCCGCCGATGAAATCAGCCAGCGGAACCGCTTTTTTGGTGATTTTAACTGTTTGCAGGTGTGCCATTGACATAGTTACTTCACCAGTTCCGCTTGGCCCTTGACATTGAAAGCCAACTCGGGCTAGTTGGGGCGCAGTGGTCAAGATGGTGGTTTTGCATCCTGATGACATGCGGTTAAGCAAATATAGCATGAGTTTTTCGCGTTCCTGAGGTGAGAGGTCTTGGTCAAAATGCGCTTTGCCACGTCCGGTGGGGATGAAGTTGAAGTAGGTAAAGCGTTCTGCTCCAATTTCCTCGGCTAAGGTTATGATAGCTGGCATTTCCTCAAGGTTGCTTTTGGTTGTTGTAGTGGCGATACAAACGCACAAGTCTGCGTCAACACAATTTTTCAAACCAGCCATTGCCTTGTCAAATGCGCCTGGGACACATCGGAATGCGTCATGAGTTTTAGCTGTAGCGCCATCAATGCTTATGTCAACATAGTTGACTTTGGCTTGTTTGAGTTTCTGCACATTCTCTTTGGTCAGCAAGGTACCGTTTGATGCAAGCGACACGTAGAGTCCCTTATCAGCTGCATACCTTGCTACCTCAAAGAAGTCCCTTCGCGTTAAAGGTTCACCTCCACTAAATGCCAGCGCCGTCACACCCGCATCCGCCAGTTGGTCCACAACCGCAAACGCTTGCTGAGTGGTTAATTCCTCTTCTTGGACTGCACCGCTGTTTGAGTAGCAGTGCTGGCAGCTAAGGTTGCATTTGTGGGTGAAATCCCAAACCACCAAAAACGGCGCACAAAGCGAAATTGGTTTTTTTATTCCTAACGTAGCAAACGATCGAGTTAAATTCAAAACCGCTCTTCGCGCATATGGATCAGTGAGGAGTTTTTCGACTTTTGCCCGCTTAATATTGAGGCTGCGTCGTAGGAATTCAACCCAGAAACCAATAACTTGCGAGTACAGCCCACTGCATTTTGTACAGTGCCGATCGGTTTTGCCGCCGTAATCATCCAGAGCGGCTTCAAGAACAGTTCTGCCGCAGGCACCGCACTTTTTCAGTGACAGCTGAAGCATTTTTTTAGTCATAGGCAGCGTTATTACTGCGTTCCAGAAGCTGTCGTGGCTAAGTATACTCATGCAGGTTTCTCCCAGCTGTCTTGGTAGTTAATTGGGCACGTGGATATGTTAAATATTTCTCTAAACCCTCAGATAACCCGACAATGCCAAAGGTAACTACAGGGAAATTGGAAAGGCAACAAGAGACTCAGAGTAATTCCTCACTTTCAACTGGAAACCAGACGTTGAAGACTAATACACATTTGCAAAGAGTGCAAGGACTTGAGTATGTTGAGTATAATTATTTAGCACGCCATATGCGCCAACAAAAATGCTTTTTCTCTAATTGTAGCAGATTACTAATACTGGATTATAATGATTCACAAGATTCATAATATTTATTATATTTGTTATATTAATGATTATAATACTTTATTATAGTAAATTTCCCCCAAATTATTTATACTAGAAAACATGAACGAAGATGAATGTTGGGTAGGAAACATCATTGCTTCTTTCTCAACTCAAAATAAATTTGGAGAAAAGAAAAATGCAAAAATTAAAGAAAACAAAATTAGCTACAATCATTTTGATTCTGCTACTAACAATAATAATCCCTCTCACGGCTTTACCAGCCACAGACGCTCATTCACCTCCATGGACAATCGTTTCTTATGCTTATCTTCAAGCTGGACCCAACCCTGTGGGCGTAGGTCAAAGCGTACTTATTCTCATGTGGGTTGACGGCCCAATGCGAAACGCAGCCATAGAGAACGACATCAGACGACATGATTTTACATTGACTATTACAGCGCCGAATGGAGCAAAAGAAACATTCAATTGGCCAGTCGTTGTTGACCCGACAAGCACTCAGTTTATCAGATATACACCAACTCAAGTCGGCACATACACTCTTGACTTCAGCTATCCTGAACAAACATACACCTGGGCTAGCAATTCAGGAGAGAGAACATGGACAAACGATACTTTCACAGCAGCTAACGCGACATTTTTGTTAACAGTGCAGGAAGAACAACTGCCTCCAGCGAAAGACAGCTATCCTTTGCCGACCGAATACTGGGCACGTCCGATAGAAGGACAGAATACGGACTGGTATTCGATCACATCAAACTGGCTTGGCGAACCTTTCATTACATCTGGCGCCTCAGTTGGGGGCGGCACTAGTGGACTTTACATAGCTAGGATACAGCCAGACGGCATCGCACCTAACAGCCCGCACATCATGTGGAGCAAGCCTCTTCAGTACGGAGGAGTTGTCGGCGGAAATAACACAGCTATTCCAGGCGAAATGTTCTATTCTGGCGGATCATACCAAACCCGATTTGCCAACGCAATAATCATGAATGGAATACTCTACTACGAGCTACCCTACGGCAATGCTGGCACTGGCGGCGGATGGATTGCTGTGGATATTCAAACTGGCGAAAAAATATGGTACAATCCTGATATAGGGCGATCCGGCTCTGGATTACCAAGCATAAGCTTTGGCTTGTTGCCTTCTCTTGACACCGCAAACCAACACGGCATCTTACCGAACGGACTTTTGTTCTCAAACAACTTTGGACGCTCATATGATCCAACAACAGGACTTGTAACATCTTTGAACGTCACTGGAGTTCCAAACGTTGATACGAATCTTGCAGCGGTTCCAGGTCCAAACGGAGAAGTAATACGATATTCAGTTGTTAACAAAGGCACTACTGCAAATCCTGACTGGCGACTTCTTCAATGGAATTCCTCTAAATCAATCGGAACAGCGGCAGGAACAGGTGCAGGCGGTTGGTATTCAGGCACAGTAGACGCAAGCTTGCCATCAAACTTTGACTACAACGTATCGATAACACTGTCAAACTCTGCTTCGTGGCGAGTTGATAGAGCTAGCCTCGGCAACATTTTGCTTTTGGTTCAAGGAAGTTTCGGAGGGCACCCTAACGCGCCTTTTGGAACTGTAAACTTGGATGGAGCGAACGTTACAGCCATGAGTCTTAAGCCGAATTCAAGAGGACAAGTACTGTGGACAAAACACTTTGACCCTGCACTGGGAAACGTCACTCGTGGTCTTGCAAACTGGGACCCAGAACGCGGCATCTTCATTCTGTACGACAAAGAATCTAGAACAATGTCTGGCTATAGCCTCCTTAACGGTGAACATGTATGGGGACCAGTTGAACCTATGAACGACTACACTTACTTTAGGAATTATCCAGCTGTCGCTTATGGCAAAGTTTACGTGACTGGCTATGGTGGAATACTCTACGCATACGACATAACTGACGGGAAACTATTATGGACCTACGGTAATGGCGGTCCAGGCAACAGTACTTTTGCTGGTCTTGAAACATCATATGGCACTTATCCATACGATCTCGACGTTATTGCCGATGGAAAGCTATTCTTGGGATGCACTGAACATTCGCCTAACTCGCCATTCTACAAGGATGCTCGCTACCGCGTTATCAACGCCACAGACGGAACAGAAGTATGGTCTTTGATGGGTTGGGGTACAGGCATGGATGCAACTTATGACCGTGTTGCAGAAGGCTTCTTTGTTTTCCTCAACACCTACGACATGCAAGTCTACTCTGTTGGTAAAGGTCCATCTGCCATGACTGTTAATGCACCTGACACTGCAGTTACTTTGGGTTCATCTGTTGAAATCAAAGGCACAATCACCGACATTTCTGCGGGTACAGAACAAAAAGAGCAGGCAGCAAGATTCCCATATGGTGTTCCAGCGGTTTCTGATGAAAGTCAACGAGATTGGATGGAGTACGTGTATATGCAGAAGCCACGTCCAATGGATACGACAGGTGTTCTGGTTTCGTTTAGTGTTGTCGATTCAAACGGCAACTTTAGAGAAATCGGAACAACCACAAGCAACGACGGATACTTCAGCTTAAACTGGAAACCAGACATTGAAGGACAATACACTGTTTACGCTTCGTTCGCAGGATCCGAATCTTACTGGCCATCACACGCATTAACCTCGTTCGTGGTTGATTCCGCAGCTGCCACACCATCGCCTTATCCAGAAATATCTCTGCCGCCGACTGAAATGTACATTGCATATGCAACAGCCGCAATAATAGCGGCCATAGCTGTCGTCGGTGCCTTGATGTTGCTTGCAGTGAAAAAGCGACCGTAAATAAGCTAAATATCAAAATTCACCTCTCCCCTTTTTTGGTAAAAATTTTAGGACCAGATAATTTCTTTGTTTTTGGAAGATTTAACCCATTATTTACACAGCTTTTTATTTTCTGTCAGAAGTATGACTTGCAACAATGAGATATATATCGGGTTTACGGCTCAATATTGAACGCGAGTCTTTTTGCTCTCGTTTTATGCATAATTAAAAAATTGAGGAAAAGAAAAAATGAAAACGTTTAAAAATAAAACAATAGCTATTTCGATCGCTATAATCTTAACAATTTCGATGGCATCTACAATAATGCTTGTACCAAGTGCTAATGCGCATACACCACCATATTATATTGTTTCCTATGCCTATCTGAGTGCTTCTCCCCAACCTGTGGGCGTTGGTCAACCAATGTCCGTTTCCATGTGGGTCGATTATCCTTTTCCAGGCACAACATTAGTACTTAGTAATATTAGACGTACAAATTACTATCTTAATGTCACAGCACCCGACGGATCAGTAACACCGCAGACTTTTCCAACGATTGCTGACCCAACTGGAATACAGACCATTTCCTTTACTCCTACCCAAGTTGGTAACTACAAGTTCGATTTTTACTATGCTGGGCAAACCTATATTTGGAATAGTGTAAATACTCCCGGACTTGCATCAACCTATGCAGCCTTCGAAAACGATACTTTTTCAGGTGCCAGTGCAACACTGACTATTACTGTTCAGCAAGATCCAGTTCAGGCACCCTTGGGCAGTTATCCACTTCCTACTGAGTACTGGACGCGCCCAATTGAAGGACAAAACAACTATTGGTCCACGGTCGCGTCAAACTGGCTTGCTTCACCTTTCGTTATTGGACAACCCCCAGGCACTCATGCGCCCGGAGTTTACCAGCCAGATGGCTCAGCGCCAAACAGCGCACACATAATGTGGACTAAGCCTATTCAGTATGGAGGTGTTGTCGGAGGAAGCAATACAGCAAATCCTGGCGAAGCTTACTATACAGGCAACTCGTATAACGTCCGGTTCAACAATCCAATTATCATGCAAGGCACCCTTTTCTATGCAGAACCATATGGTAACGGAGCCGGCGGCGGAGATTACGTTGCAGTAGATTTAAGAACAGGCGCAGAACTATGGCGTGTTAATACTACAGCTACAGGCATCAGTCTTGTGCCATCATTCGGCTACCTTTATGATTACGAGTCCCCCAACCAATACGGTGTCCTACCTAACGGCTTGCTGATTGCATCTTCTTCAGTTTCAGGTCAAGGAACAGTTTGGAGAGGCTACGACCCACGCTCAGGAATCCTTACAAAAATGAACGTTACCAACGTTCCAGGCGGCACAAACGCGGCAGGACCACAAGGCGAGTACCTAAAATACGTTCTCACCAACTTAGGCAACAACACTAACCCCAAGTGGTATTTAGCTCAATGGAATTCATCTCGTGTATTCGGTGGAGGCGACCCAGCCCTTACAACCGCTCCACTCAACTGGTATTCAGGCACAGTAAATGCAAGCTTGCCATCATGTTACGACTGGAACGTATCAGTAAACCTTGGCGGATCGCCAACGGGATGGGGCATTGGAACAGCAGGCGGAGCAGGCGGAATAATCCCTCTAGTTGACCAAGGTAACATAGCGCTTATGATTCAAGGAACTTTCGGAACCCATGCCGGCGACGTCGCAACTATAACCACATCTGGAGGCATCAACTTAGTCTTTGATCCAGCAAACATCACAGCCATAAACCTAAACCCCGCGAAAGGGTCAATAGGACAAACACTCTGGTCACAATCATATCCGCAAGCACCAGGCAACGTAACCCGAACCATTGCACACTGGGATCCAACAACAGGCGTCTTCATTTTCGAAGACAAAGAGACGGTTGAGCATTGGGGTTACAGCCTAACTGATGGAAAGGTTCTGTGGGGTCCAGGAACGATTCCCCCATCCTTTAACAGCGCTTGGAACTACCAGAGTCTTGACTCAGATTCAATCGCATACGGCAACCTATACTTCGGCGGAGGCTATACAGGAATAATATATTGCTATAACGATACAACTGGAGATCTAACATGGACCTTCGGCAACGGCGGACCAGGCAACACCACAAACGCTGGGCTCTATACACCCTTCGGTACTTACCCCCTCTGGGTCTCGACCATTGCTGACGGAAAACTCTACCTAGTAGGCGACGCGCATTCACCCAACCAACCACTCTGGAAGGGCCAACAGATGTACGCTCTTAACGCCACCACCGGAGAGCAGCTTTGGAGCATATTTGACTTTGCTAACAACATGTATGGGGGCACTACCCCAGTTGCCGACGGTTACCTAGTAGCCCTAAACAACTACGACGTCCAACTCTACACTTATGGCAAAGGTCCAAGCTCAATGACAGTTGAAACACCACTGGCTGCCATCACGCAAGGCTCCAGCATAGTAATTGCTGGTACAGTGACCGATATTTCAGCAGGCACAAAGCAGCCTGAACAAGCAGCTCGGTTCCCCAATGGAGTTCCAGCGATCTCAGATGCTAACCAAAGCGTTTGGATGGAGTACGTTTACATGCAGAAGGAGCCAATGCCGAAAGACATTACAGGTGTTCAAGTTACCTTAAGTGTGCTTGACGCAAACGGCAACTATAGAGAAATAGGCACAGCAACCAGCGACTCAAACGGCGTCTACAACTATCAATGGACACCAGATATCCCTGGAAAATTCATTGTCTACGCTTCATTTGACGGCAGCAACTCTTACTGGCCATCACACGCTGAAGCAGCATTCGCAGTTGACTCAGGCAGTCATCCTACTTTAGCTCCGACAGTAATTCCACCGCAATCCGCAGCAGACATGTACTTTGTCCCCGCAGTCGCAGCAATAATCGTCATAATAATCATAGGCTTTGCAGTTCTAGCTTTACTTATGATTAGAAAGCGACCATAAACGAACCTTCCAAAAATATCCTTCCCTTTTTTTGTTCAAAATATAATCGGTAACTCTTTCTTCGAACTCACTTTTCATATGTAGAACCATATTTTACGGCGTCATTCTGCAAACGATTATTCACCGCAGACGTTCCTAACAAACTCTGTTAACTGAATGCTTCCTTTCAGTGAACGAGCTATACTAGCATTTTACCTGCTCACTTGTTGAGACTATAAATAAGGGGGCCATAGAGAAAAAGAGCTTAGAGCTTTTTTGTTTTCATCATTATTTTTTCGGCTATCTCCAAGTCTTTAACTGTGTTGATGTTTAGGAGCACTTCAGTTTCCTCAGAGATTACGGCGCTTGTTTCGATTTTTCCCTCAGTTGAGATTTTGGAGCCGTTTATGATGTTGACTCCTGAAACCGCGTACCAAACACCTTTGTATTCATCTGTGGAGGAAATCGACAAGCCCAAATCCTGCCTTGCCTTGATGGGAACAAAAACCGCCAAGAAATCATTCCCGCAATCCTCAAATGCATAGACAATTTTGTCGAGGACTTTTCCAGTTATTGCAGGCACATCTGAAGGCATTGTGAGAACTGGACCAGTCAAATTCGCTTTAGACACGGCTTGTTTTAGGTCGTTGTGGTAGCCTTTTGCATCTGTGTGCAGAGCCTTCCAGCCCCTCTCTAAGCAGTGCTTTTCAGTTTCTGGCGTGTTAGAACTTGTTACAACATAAAAATCACTGATTTTTTTGGCGTCTAGAATTGCTTGTGCCACCCAATCAACCAGTGGCTTACCTAGAAATGGCAGCATCGGCTTCTCCGTTGGCAACCCCATGCGTGTTCCTTTGCCGCCAGCCATAATCAAAGCTGGCACCTTCATATCAGCATCAGCACCACCGCAAACAAAACCAGCGCCACAGCCCTCGCAACCTCGTTTGTGGCGCCAATCATGTCTCCTGAAACGCCGCCGAAAACGGCGTTTGATACTTTTCTCATTATGAATGCCACGGGAACACTGAATAAGACTATGCCAGCGCTAACCAACCCCAACAATGGATTACCTATAAGCGTGAAGACAGGGAAAACCACCACTAGAGCAATTACGTAAGCTGCGGCGTTGAGGTTCTTTTTGGCTTTGGAGAGAAAGATCGATCCTAACCCTTTGTGGCTGGGTTTTCCAGCCCAAACAATTGTGACCATCGATAGCTTTGCTGCAACTTCAGCCGCCAATATTGTGGCGAAGGCAAGCCATGGATTAAAAACTAAAGATAATCCTGCAAAAGCGGTAAACTCCACAGCCAACGCCAAAACAGCCCCTGAATAGGTTACTGTCCAAGCGTGCGCAACCATCTTGCGGTCATGCACGTTTCGTAAGCCCACTGCGTTGCCTAAATCGATTAATCCGTCGAAATGTTGAAGCCCAGTTATAACGCTTAGAAAAGCTATTGTCATGGCTGCAGGAAGCAAAGTTGGAAGAACCCATATTGGCAAACCTATGGAGCCGTGAATCAAACCCAGCAAGAAACCAACGATGACGCTTGAACCTAAAAAGTACAATCCTGCAAGCAAACCTATAAAGCCACCCAGCAAAGGAAAAAGCCAAACGTTCTCTGCCGTCGTAAAAATGAAGTCTTCTTTTCCCCCGACTGGTATGATGGTGAGGAAAGACAGCAAATCCCTAAAAGTTTTTATAGTTTTCACGGGCGACATATACCTACAAACTTACTAATAGAGCATATAGGCTTTATCGTGATTTGGGGGGCTGACTTGAAAGGGAAAAAAGTGTTCGTTACTGGTGGAGCAGGCTTCATAGGCTATCACTTATGCAGTAAACTTTCACAGTTAACTGATGACTTAACGATTTATGATAACCTGTCAAGCGGCCTGATGAAAAACGTTAAGGATGTGCCCAAAGCCAAATTCGTTAAAGGCGACATACTGGGCCTCAAAACCCTATGCGGCTTACCGAAGAGTGATTTAATTTACCATCTGGCAGCACAAGTTGTCGTCGGTTACTCTATGGAGAATCCTCTGGTTGATTTTGAGACTAATGCTAAAGGAACACTTTGTGTTTTAGAAAAAGCTCGAAAAGATGATGCAAAAGTAGTTTTTGCCTCCAGCGCCGCAGTCTACGGCAACCCAACAGTGTTTCCAACTCCTGAATCATATGGTTTTCACCCGTTCTCATGCTATGGCTTATCCAAAGTAGTAGGCGAAGAATACTGCCAAATGTACCGTGAACAATACGGCTTAGACATAGTAATTACACGGTTTGCTAACGTTTACGGCCTTCGATGTCACGGTGTCATTCATGACTTCCTTGATAAACTAGCCAAGAACCTAAATAAACTTGAAATCATCGGAACTGGCAAGCAATGCCGCGATTTTGTACATGTTTCTGATGTTGTGGAAGCCTTGGTTAAGTTGGGTTCAGAAGATTATGTTAACGGTCAAGTCTATAACTTGGGGTTAGGCAAAACCACATCCATAATAGACCTGGCCCAGTTGATACTTACAATCCTCAACCTGCAAGATAAAACCGTTGTAACAACCACAGGCGTTTCTTGGCAAGGCGACGTAACCAAAATCTGGTTCGATATTACCAAAGCCAAAAAAGAGCTCAACTGGACACCTAAAGTAACGTTGGAAGAAAGCATCAAAGAAGTCATCGCTGACAGGAAAATTAAGAAATGAATGTTCCCGGGTCAGCTAAAGCCTTAGTTGCTTTGATGAGGCTTCCCTACTGGCTGATGACTGGAGGACTCTCACTTCTAACCGCTTTCGCCATCACAAAAGTCCCTCTCAGCATGAACTTGCAGACGATTCTGCTGATTTTCTTCTCTATGGCGTTCATTACCTCCGCGGGTTTTGCAGTAAACGATTACTTTGACAGGGAAAGCGATGCAATAATCAAACCAAAAAGACCAATACCTTCGGGTGCTTTGTCGCTTAAGCAGGTGGTGGCGGTTTCGGGAGTCCTTTTTTCTTTAGGGCTGGTTATGGCTGCATTCATCAACTGGCTTAGCTTCGCAATAATCGCCGTTGATTCACTTTTGCTTTTGCTCTACTCTTACATGGTGAAGCGCAAATCAGGTTTTGTCGCCAACATTTTAGTCGGAATTTTGACAGGTACCGCTTTCATGTTTGGAGAAGCAACAGTTACCAATAACCTAAGTATCATCTCGCTGAGCCTTTATCCAATAGCTTTCGGCACCATCGGCGGAAACGTACTGCGTGACATCCTTAGTATAGATGGAGATTCTAAAGTTGGTTACCCAACGCTTCCACAGAAAATTGGAAGTGTCAGCGCAGCCAAAGTCGGCGCCATATTCTTCTTATTAACAGGGTTGCTTGCTCCTCTTCCCGCTATTCCATTTTTCGTGGGGCACTTTACAATTTACTATTTGCCGCTTATTCTGCTCTGGAGTATATTGTTAATTTACTCTTCAGTTCGTTTGATAACGTCGGGTTCAACAATACAGAACATACGCAAGTATGAACGCTTAGTCACTATGACGATGATTCTGCTTCCTTTAGCTTTGATAGTTGAGGCAGTGCTTGGAGGATGGCTACTATAAGCGAAACCAAAAGTATCTGTCCTGAATGCCAAAAGAAAATTGATGCCCAACTATCACAAGCGAATGGAAAAATCCAGATTACTAAGCAATGTCCAGAGCACGGTGCCTTCAAAGCTACCCATTGGCAAAGCGTTCCAATCTATAACCACATGCAAAAATACGATCAGTTCCAGTACCTCGGCGACCTAAACGCACCCAAAAACCCTGATGGTTGCCCATACAAATGCGAAACCTGCACCACCCACGCTTCAGGCACAGTCATCGGCGTAATCGACGTAACCAAACGCTGTAACTTCAAATGTGCAGTGTGCTTCTCCACTTTTCCCCAGCAAGAAGCAGATTATGAACCTACAAAAGAAGCCCTCGTAAAAATGTTGGAGTTCGCAAGCAACGCTAACCCCAAACCCCCAGCAATTTTGTTCTCAGGTGGCGAACCACTTGAACGTGAAGATATGCCTGAAATCATCGCTGCCGCCCATAATTTAAAGTTCATGACGATTTTGGCAACCAACGGCACACATTTAGTTGACACACCTGGATTGGCAAAGAGGCTCAAGGACAGCGGTTTAAACATTGTTTATTTGTCGTTTGACAGTTTTCACGAAGAATTCAACAGAAAAGTTAGAGGACGTGAACTTTTAGACATTAAACTTAAGGCTATAGAGGTTTGCCGCGAATACGACATGGAAATTATCCTTGTCAACACTCTCATGCGAAGCCTCAACGACACTGAAGTCGGCGATATGATTCGCTTCGCCGCCAGAAACACCGACATCGTTCGAGGATTAATTTTCCAGCCCATCGCCTTCACCGGCAGAGCCACTGAAAACCCATTCCGCGAAAACTTCCGCGAATGGAGCTTTGCCGAGGACGTTGAAATACAAACAAGCGGAGAAATAAAAACCACTGATTTGTATCCTATGTCCGTAATGACTTCGCCCATCAAAATAATGCGTAAATTCATGCAGAAACCCTGGCCGCTATTCTCATGCAGTCCACAATGCGGCATAGTCAACTGGGTTTACGTTTCTAAAAGCGGCAAAATGTTCCCAATCAACCGCTTCGTAAACTTTGACCGCTTCTTTAACAGCATACGGAAAACCGCTGAAAACGCGGAGTCCAAAGGCAAATTCTCTTTGCTCTCTTCTCTCTTCATGGCTTCGATGTTGTCAATGGACATGTTCTTAGTTACTAAAGAAGTCGGCATGCCAACCCTTATGACCTCAATCATGCGAATGCACCTCTCGCCGTCCTATCAGTCACTGGGCAAAATCCGCCGAAGAATCTTCCTGTTAGGCTGCATGGCGTTCATGGACTCCTACAACTTTGACGTCAACCGCGTCCGACGATGCGTCGTACATTACATCACACCTGACCTCAAAATCATTCCGTTCTGCGCCTACAACAACGTCCACCGTGTTGCGATTGAGAAAGCCTACGCTGAAAGACACAAGAAAGCCTGATCAATTGGAAATGGAATTTAAGGCTTTTTTACGTTTTTTTTTGCCTTTTCCAGTCTTTTGCGCGTAGCTCTATTAATTGACTAAGTTGACAAAAAATCCTAATCCAAGTAGAGAAATCTAGTTTATAACTTCGATGTTTAGGACACAGTAGTTTTGGGTAAATACGAGGGCGCCGTCGCCGTTGTTTCTGTAGAGTTCGAAAACCACTGAGTAGCTTCCGGGCGTGTTTTGTGTGACGGTTGCTGTTTGTTGGACTGGTTTTCCGTCGTTGTTTATTGTGCCCATGTTTATGACTTGGTTGGGTTGGACATCGATTGGGTAAATGGCGGGAAGGTTTTGAGTGATTTTTACCTGAACAAAGTAGTTGGCGCTTGTTGCCATGTGGTTTTCCACATTGACGTACACGCTGAAAGTGCTGTTTTGGTTAGCAACTAAAACTTCCGAGTAATCGGCGGCTTTTTTGTTGGCGTCTAGCAGATATATTGTGTTGTAGGGTTCTGCCTGCGGCCTAAGCACAACGTAGTAACCGATGACTGTGGCGGAAACAATAATTAACGCAAGAAAAATGGCGACTGCATAGCCTTTATCTTCATTTAAACCGATTTTTCTTCCAATTCTCTTGACACTTTCTAATCGTATCCGCATCCAAAATCCCCCTCACCATAGTGGTAAATATCTCTATTCCAGACTTAAATCTTCTCAGCTTCGGCCTGCCATATTTTCGGGACTTGTAAGTTGTGGGAACCTCAAGCATCGTGTACCCTTCTTTGGCGAATTGCATGAGCATTTCAGTTGCATACGCCATGTCACATGCCTTAAGCTCCACGTTGTCAATGGCTTGGTGAGATATAGCGCGGAAACCTGATTGGGTGTCGCTGAGGAACTGGGCATAGAAGAAGTCGTAAAAGGTTGTGATGACTTTGTTACCGAGAAAATTCATGATGCCCATAGCTTTGTTTGGGTCATACATGCGTGTGGCTAAAACCATATCCACGTCTTTCTCAACCATCTTTGCAATCATGCGGTTGATGTGGCGCACTTCGTAGGTTCCGTCGCCGTCAACCATCACAATAATGTTGCCTTTGGCGTTCTTCATGCCAGTCATAAGTGCTAAACCATAGCCGCGCCTGGGCTCAACGATGAGTCTGCAATAAGGTAAGCCTTTAACAATTTCTTTAGTTCCATCGGTAGAGTTGCCGTCGACAACAATGATTTCTTTTGGGTAAGACAAGTCATTATGGATTGTGGAGACCGCTTCCAGAATGTTTCCTGCTTCGTTGAGTGTCGGAATGACAACAGAGACCATTTCAACTTTTGACGTCATCAGCTAACTTCCATTCAAAGGGCTAATATGTTTCCGTTACATGGTTAAATAAGCTCTTCGTATATTTCCACAAGTCTTTCAACGTTGGCATCCCAACTAAACTTCTCCTCCATCAGGGCTCGAAGCTCCGTTTTGCGTGAAGAAAAATCAGCCCCGGCAAAATCCAAAATTGCCTTTGCAAACAGTTCTGGCTGGTTAGGGGGCACTAATCTGCCATAATCGTCTAGTAGGATTTCTTTTATCCCTCCGACGTTTGTCGCTATTACTGGAAGTGTACATGCCATAGCTTCTAATGCGACCAAAGGTAGCCCTTCACCCGACTTTGAGGGCAAAACAAACAGGTCCGCGGCATTATAGTAAAAAGGCAAATCCTCGTCGCTGACAAAACCTGCAAGCTTAAAATTTTCTTCAATACCCAGCTGCTTTAATCCTCGATTTAACGCTGTCAGAATCAGGCCCTTTCCCAACTGCCAAAAACACTATCCTCGGGTTCTTTTTGACCGCAATGTTTGCGGCATCTAATAATGTGTCAACACCGTTCTTGTAAACGAGGCGTCTTACAGTTAAGACAACGATGGAATTCAGGGGGATTCCAAGTTTCTTCCGCATTTCCTCGCGTTTTCCAGAGATAGGTCGGAACCGAGACAAATCAACTCCGTTGTAAACTACTTCTACCTTGCTCGGTTTTGCCCCCAAACTTAGAACATACTCTCTTGTGGCGCCACTGATCGCTATTATTTTGTCTGCGGCTTTTAGGTTTTGTTTTCCAATGGCTAAATCGTTTAGTCGTTCGACGTGGTCGAAGATGTTGTTGTATTCGATGAAGGTGTTGTGTTGGGTTAACACAAACGGTTTGCCGTAGAATTTGGCGAGTTTAGCTGATGTAAGCGATGTTAGGTATGGGTGTCCGTGGGCATGGACGATTTTGCTTGATTTTACTGCTTTAACAAACGTTGGGAAGCTGGGTATAGTTGGAATAGAATATGGGATTCCCAGCCTAAACCCTGTGTTGAGGGATTCATAGCATTCGACAGGTACACCGTCGACTTTGTAGTGTTTGGGTGTGCCGATTCGGTTAGTAACGACTGTGGGCTCAAAATTTCTTGTACGAAGCCGCTTGCTTTGTTCATTAACCACCTTTTCGATACCGCCAACATGCGGCAGAAAAGTATGTGTAACAATGCAGAGCTTTGTTTGAACCATGGTAGCCCAACAGGGTAAATCCTCAGGGCAGAGTATTATAATCTTATGGTAAAAGCTAGCTGGCGCTGTTGCGGCTGGAAATTGCACGATAAAATAAAATTTGGCAGTTTACAGCGGTATGCCTGCGTTCTTTAAGGCACGAGTATAAACGTTCGATGACGCTCCTGCAACTAAGGCGCCTATTGCGTCGTTTGTGAGTGGAGGGAGCATCTTTAGAATTCCTGGTTTAGCTTGGTCGAAGCGTACAAACTCAAACATGCCTTTTGAACCGCCGATGTAGGTGGCGATGGCTATTCCTATAAGTTCATCCGCAACCAATCCTGGTCTGCCCAGAAACCTCTCTTTTGTAAGTCCTGGAATCCTGCCGTTTTCTGCCTCTTCTTGCGCTTGGAAAGCGGCAACTATGAGAGTTGAAACATTAACGTCAGTTAGGATGTCGAGGAATTCTTCTTTGAGCATCTCTGTGGCTTTTGCTTCTGTTTCGATGCCTGGGTGGGGAACGTACATTTCAAGGGCGCTGTCGATTAGGCTCTGTAGTGTTATGCCTTTGGCTTCTAGGTATGTCACTAATGGTGGGGTTTGCTTGTTCATGTAGTTCAACCTTACTTTTTAGAGGTGTGAACTGCTTTAAGTGTTGTGCGACTTATTTCACCGTAATACTTATATGAAAAAGGTGGATAAACCAACCAAACGGCTGCGGTGATAATTTGCTGAACATCAAGAAAAACATGCTTCTTCCGTTCAAAGTTTTACCGAAAAGCTTGTCAACTAAAAGTTTGGCAAGTAAAAGCTTATTTTCCTGTTTAACTGTTTCTAACCAATCAGGAGGAAAATATTGACATGAAAGTTGTTGCTTCATGGAGCGGCGGAAAAGACAGCGCCTATGCACAATACCTGTCCACCCAGCAGGGCCATCAAGTAATCAACCTGTTAACTATGATGATGAGCGAAACCAAATCCAACTTCCACATGATACCCGTAGGCGTCCTCGACGCGCAAGCTGAAGCCATAGGGATTCCATTGATAAAGAAAACCACTTCAGCGCAGACCTACGAGAAAGACTTCAAAGAAGTTCTACAGCAATCCAAAGCTAACGGCGCCGAAGGCTTAGTCACAGGCGACATCTACGAAGTAGCAGGACACGAGGAAGGTTGGCTTGGCCGCGTCTGCAAAGAAGTCGGCTTAACACCTGTCAAGCCCCTATGGATGGGCGACACAAAAAAAATCTATCTTGACTACCTCAAAACCGGTTTCAAAGCAACCGTCGTACGCACCAAACTAAGCTTGCTTGGCGTTGATTGGCTTGGGCGTGTGCTGGACAAAAAATTCTACGACGACATCCTAAAACTCGGTAACATCGACCCATGCGGCGAAGGCGGCGAATACCACACCGTAGTCACCGACGGACCAACATTCAAGAAGAAAATTGAACTTGTAGAAACAGAAAAGCACAAGCTTGAGGGCGGATTTGGGTACCTCGAAATCAAAAAGTTTAAGGTTGCCCCTAAGTCAAAGTAGTGACAACAAGGGATTCATTCATGGATGTACTGATTGCGAATAACGAACTCAAAGCAAAAGCCTTCCTCGATGAAATCGAAGGCAAAAAACCTCTCTTCATCTGCACCATAGCCACCACTGAAACTGGGAAGATTCCTGGTTTATCAGCTGCGGGGCAAAACCCCGATTTCACCGATTTTACTCCGCCTGCAGACGCGGAGCTTCTTTTGCTTGGAAAATGCAAATCCATTGCAGGCGTCCCAATAACTCCAGATGGGATTCCGACACCTGGGTTGATTACTATGTCGGCTTTGCGTTTAGCTGACATTCCAGTACTGGTTGTCAATGGCGGAGTGAAGGTTAAACCTCAGATTCCATATGTGGATTTGGGCGGCAACTCTGGTAGAGACATCCGAAGCGGCAATTCCGTCGACAACGTTGAAGAAGTCTTTGAGAGAGCCAAGATCTTGGGCGAGCATTTGGCTAAAGTGTCGGATTACTTGGTTATCGGCGAGAGCATTCCAGGCGGAACTACGACAGCACTCGGTGTTCTGTCGGCTTTAGGCGTGAACGCGCAGGGAAAAGTCAGCAGCACCCTACCCGAAAACCCACACGGTTTAAAGGCAGAGGTTGTTGAGGCAGGTTTGAAGGCGGCGAAAGAAAAATTCGGCAGCTTAAAAAACAACCCCATAAAAGCAATTTCCTGCGTCGGCGACCCCATGATGCCTGCATTGGCTGGGCTTGTCATTGGCGGCGCCAAACAAGGCCCCGTTCTGATGGCTGGGGGGACTCAGATGACCGCGATTTTAGCAGTGATTAACGCTTTGGAACCTGAGGTGCTGTGCAATGTGGCTGTCGGCACGACAAGGTGGGTTGCAAAAGACACTAAATCCGACATCTGCGGAATCGTTAAGCAGTTCTGTACGGTGCCTGTGTTGGCAGCTGACCTAGATTTCGCTTTTTCAAAGTATCCGGGTTTGCGAATATACGAAACTGGGCTTGTCAAAGAAGGCGTAGGTGCAGGCGGCGCATCTATCGCGGCGATGGCAAAGCTTGGCGGCGCAGTTACCAGGGGCATACTTCTTAAGGAAATAGAGCGTAACTATGCTCTACTGATGGGCATAAAGTGACAGTGATTGGTCGTTAAAGAACTAAAGAACCTGTTTTCTTTCCTAACCGTTTTCCCAGTCGCAATGGACAAAGATTTGCTCACGGATTGCGCCCAAAACATGTGGGCTTTCCCCTTAATTGGCGCGTTTATTGGATTGTTGGCGGGGGTGTTTGGCTGGGTAACTTTTCATTTTTTACCCGACATCGTTGCAGGTGCCTTAGCTTTAGCTGTCCTGCTATGGATGACTGGGCTGCATCACATGGACGGGCTGCTGGATTTCGGCGATGGCGTCATGGCGCATGGCACATTTGAACGTAAAATAGAGGTTATGCACGACCGGTTTACGGGTGCAGGAGCTATCGGTTTGGTTTTGATGACCTATTTAGTTTCGGCTTTAGCCTTCGGTGTACTCGGTAGAAACGTGTTTTTTGGAAGTTTTGCTGTTCCCTTGATTGTTCCAGCTTTAATCATTGTTGAGTTATGTGCAAAGTTGGCGATGGTTGCGACTGCTTGGGCAGGAAAATCTGTACATGAAGGTATGAACTCGCCTTTTCTGGAAGCCATGCATGGACCCAAAGGCAATTGGCGTTTGATTGCGGCGCTGGCGATTTCTTTCACGATTGCACTCCCGCTTCTCCGTTGGGCAGGCGTCTTCGCAGTTGTGGCAGCTGTAATTACAGGTTTGGTTATGGTTGCAGTTGCACACAAGCACTTCAACGGCGTCACAGGCGATGTGTTTGGCGCTACAAACGAGTTGACGCGGATGGTTTGTGTGGTTGTGTTGTTGGCGGTGGTTGCGTGGGTGTAGTTGCGCTGGTTATGGCTGGCGGCAAAGGAACCCGAATGAAACTTGTTGAAGAAAAACCACTTATCAAAGTCTGCGGCAAACCCGTCATCGAATATGTGCTGGCAGCATTAAAGGATGCCAGAAAAATCGATTCCATTATTGTTGCCACATCAAGTTGCACACCTAAAACAACCAAACTAATGAAAAAGCTCGGCGTCAAAGTCGTCGAAACTCCTGGCAAAGATTACGTTTCAGATATGGGTTACACCGTTCAAGCCCTCAAACTGGGCGTTTTCTTAGCAATCGCAGCTGATCTGCCGCTGGTCAAGAGCGAAATGATAGATGCCATACTTGAACGATATGAGCGCTGCGGTAAACCTGCATTGACGGTTGCTGTTCCGCTAAGAACCAAAGCAAAGTTGGGCATGTGCATTGAGTACTCCTTCAAAGCCGACGACAAAGATGTGGTGCCTGTCGGAATCAACGTTATCGATGGTCACAAACGGTACGGCGACGAGTGGCTGGACCAAGACATTTTCCTCTTAAATCAAGACGAATTAGCTGTGAACATTAACACTGTTCAAGAACTGAAGCTGGCAGAAAGATTGCTAGCTGAAAAGACTTGGAAGAAATCTTGATACTGGCTTGATTGTGTTAGCGCTGTTTTTCTACATGCTAATGAGGGCAGAAAACAACAATATCGACGCCCTCTATAGAATTCTGCAATATTTCTTAAGCAAGATCAAAACATAATTCAAGGTTAGTGAACGCGTGAAACGCAATTTAAAATTAGTAGATGTAATTGTTTCTGGTGTAACTATTTCTGAAATTGTCATGGCAATTTTCATCTATTTGATAATTGTATACTTTACTAATCCTGTTTTTACTTGGGCTAATACTCCTTCACTTTGGTTAGCTCCTGCAGCTTCTTTTCTTAGTATCGGAGGTCTTTTGTTAGTCCTTGTAGGGAACAGATAAAAGAAAACAGCCTCCTTCTCAGAGCACCCTGCCCAGACGCAACAAAAATAAGTAACCAACCGCTCAAGCTAGTTGTATGACGCCTCCTAAGAAAGGTTTCAAAACAACGGACGAATACATAGCTTCTTTTCCTCAAAACGTGCAAACGGCGTTGCAGCAAACAAGACAAGCCATCAAAGAAGCTGCGCCTCAAGCCCAAGAAGTAATCAGCTACAGCATGCCTGCCTTCAAACAGAACGGCATCCTGGTTTGGTTTGCAGCCTTCAAGAACCACATTGGTTTTTTCCCCAAAGTGTCAGCAATTGAAGCCTTCAAAGAGAACCTGGTCAACTACCAAACAAGTAAGGGCACGATCAGGTTTCCTTTAGATGAACCAATCCCAGTTGACCTTGTAAAGGAAATAGTGAATTTCAGAGTCAAAGAGGACAATAGTAAGAATTGACTTTAAGGTTCAGCTTTGGGGTGCTTGCTAGCTATAACTTCTTTCAATATGGCTTGCATCTTTCTGGCATCAATGTCGAGAATTGGTGATTCGCAAATCATCGTCGGATGCAAACCAAAATCAACAATTACCTCCGCCAACATGCTGAACTCCGGTCCGTAGCGTTCTTCGTCGAGGGTATGGTGGCGTTTTTCTCCTTGGCTTGAAAATTCTATTTTCGAGAAGTGGCAATGCATACTCCTGAGGGCTTCTGTGCCAAGTTTCTGCTCGACTTTTTCAGCTATCGCACGGAAATCCTCAACTTTTTTGAGGATTCCTTGATGTAGCGCATGTAAGTGTCCCCAGTCGATGACTAGTTGTGTGCCCTCGACTTCTTGGTTGATAGTTATGACTTCGTCTATGGTGCCAACTTGAAATTTTCTGCCCATAGTTTCTGGTCCTAGTTTCACCTTTAAGCCCAGTGCTTTCATTTCTGCGCTGACTTCTTTGAGGGCAGTGACGGCATTTCTGAAGGCAAAACTTTTCTCCACCTTGCCATAGAAGCCGGTGTGAAAAACCACGACATACGATCCCATCCAATCCGCCGCTACGGCGCAGGCGATTAAGCGCCGTTTGCTGGCTTCCACTACTTCTTTTTTGCCTGACAAATTAATGAAGTATGAGCCGTGCATACTGAGCTTAACATCGTTTCTTCTTGCTTCTTCGCCGAGTTTTATTGCATCTTCCTGTTTCACCTGCGGCTTAGGTCCCCAACGAGAAGCCTGATATTCAAAAGCATCCAGTCCTTCTTCACGTAGAAGTTTCGGCACGTCCAAGGTGGTTGCGCCCATTAGCCGAAACATTGGCGGAACGCCCGCTGGACCAAAACGGGTATGCTCAGTCATCTAATCCCTTCATCGTTAAGGTTAGGTTGGCAATAACGTTTTCTCTGAAATGCTTAGAAGAATGGAGAAAATTTTGTGGGTAAACCTAGAACATCTGCAGCAGGTGGATTAGGGCACCAGTAACTATCGCACTTGCCCAAACGATTAGGGTTGGCAGCATGTATTTTTTTGCTCGAGCGCACCGCATTCCTGAATTGTAAAGGATAAGCCATAGAACTGAGTAGACAAACCCTGATGCAATGGCGGCTGAACCTAAAATAAAGTGAAGCCACGAGTTGACAGCAAACAAAGGTGGCAGAGCTAAGATGGAGTTGAAATGGGTTGCAAAAACTGGTACCATTATAACGAGAAAAACGGTTTGCAAAGCTAATGCAGCTGTTGCTAAAACGCCATGGCGCTTTAGGTTCTTTTTAGTGTTTATGCCTCTGACAAGTGGCAATCCCAGAACTAACAAGAACCAAATAATTACCGATAGTGCTAGAACGACGCTGCCCAGAGGATCTAGAGGCTCCATAAACAAACGCCCCAAATAGAAGTTGTCGTTGCACGCTTTTAAATTTTCTGATTAAATGCAAAAAAATAAGAAAATCAACACGGAATCAAAATTCGGGCTAAATCAGCTGCACAATCGTTGGAACTGAAACAAACAGGCGAATGTAAACCGAGATTACCAGAATTCCCACAGTTATTGCCAACAAAGCATAATCGCCCCTATGCAGCTTGAGCAGATACAGGTTGGTGCGTTTCTTTGTTGCTCCCCAAGCTCGGGACTCCATTGCCTCCGCTAACTCCAAGCTCCTTCGAATGGCGCTAACAATCAACGGGATAAGTACAGGCACATAATTCCTAATTCTCTTAAGCAACCCGCCTTTCTCCAGTTCCAACCCTCGGGCTTTCTGCGCATCCATTATCGTTTGGGCTTCTTCCGCTAAAACAGGAACGAATCGCACGGCGGTTGTAAATGCGAATGCAAACTCATAGGGCACACGCGACTCCTCCAAAGCCAAACCCAAGTGGTCGGGCGATGTCGTCAAGAAAAACACTGAAAACGACTCTACAAGCACAATGAACCTTAATGTCAACGCGGTTGCGCCTTCAACGTCAGCGGGCGTAAGAGTGTAGCCTTTTGTAAAGAAAGTAGTTCCAATGTTAACAAGAAAGATAAATGCCGCCAAAAAAGCTGCTCCCCGCAAAGACCGCAGCCATTGCCTTTGAACACGCGCTAACAAAACAAAAGGAATCTGCATTAAGAATAAAATCATCAGTGGAATAATCTGGTAAAAAAGAATAGCTACAACAAAGACGGCGATGACATACACGAATTTTATTCTTGGGTCTAAGTTGTGGATTGGAGAGTAAACTTTTCTAAACCTTAAACCGTCGAAAACACTCATCTAACCTGTTTGCTCTCCTTGGCTTTTAGAAGGATTTCTTTAGCTTCGTAAATGTCAATGATGTCTTTTGGGAAACCTATCTGCGATAGCTTGCTGAAGACCTGAGCTATCTGCGGCAGAACTATAGAGGACAACTCCAAAAGTGCAGGGTCTGTTAGAATCTCTTTGCCCTCGCCGTCAGCGACGATTTTGCCTTCCTTCATCAGCACCACCCGAGGGTTGCATTCCGCCACAAACTCCACATCATGTGTTACCGTGACAACAGTTTTGCCCTGGGACTGCATCTGCATAATAAATTGGATCAGCCTTTCCTTCTGTTCATGGTCCTGCCCAATGGTGGGTTCATCCAAAATCAAAGTTGATGGGTCCCAAGCTAAAACAGAGGCTAACGCAACACGTTTCCGTTCCCCGCCGCTCAGCAGAAAAGGTGAAGTTTTCCGGTACTGAGTTAACGATAAAAGATTCAAAGCCCAAGTAACCCGCTGCTCAATGACTTCAGGTGTGAAACCGAAGTTTTTAAGGGCAAACCCAATTTCCTCCTCCACAGTTTCGCTGAAGAGTTGATGGTCTGGGTTTTGGAAAACAAATCCGACGTTTCGGGATAACGATGCAACGCTTGACTTGGTGGTTTCAACGCTGTCCACGAGAACTTTGCCCTGTGAAGGTTTCAGTAAGCCATTGAAGTGTTTGACAAGGGTTGATTTTCCAGCGCCGTTCTGGCCCATTATAGCCACGAATTCGCCAGTTTGGATGGTTAAAGAGATGCCTTTTAAGGCTTCAACTTTGTTGGGGTAAGAGTAGCGGATGTCCTGTACCTCAATCACTGGGGCTTTAGCGCCTCCAAAAGTTGATCTGCCAATTCATTGGATGAAAGCGGGATTTTGTCATTCAGGTTTAAGCCGTCTTTCTTAAGCATCTGATAGAGCAGCGTTGCCTTTGGGATTCCTACACCCATCAAACGTGTCTCTTCGCTGCTTAGAACTTGCCTTGGGTCGCCTTCAAAACGCACTTTTCCCCCATCCATAACGATGAGGTGATTTGTGTACTTCGCCGTTAAATCCAAACGATGCTCCACAAGAATAACGGTGATTCCCTGCTCCTTGTTTAACCTGTAAATTACCTCAAAAATCTTCTCGGCACTAAGCGGATCAAGAAACGACGTTGGCTCATCTAAAACAATAACTTCTGGCTCCATCGCCAAAACCGAAGCAATCGCAACCCGCTGCTGCTGTCCCCCGGATATTTCGTGGGGAGACCGCTCGCGTATATCGTAGATTCCTGTTTGGTTTAGTGCCCAATCGACTTTCCGCCGCATTTCTTCTCGGGAAACACCCAGGTTTTCTAAGCCAAAGGCGACGTCTTTTTCGATTGATAGGGCAAAGAGCTGATTTTCTGGGTTCTGGAAGACTAAGCCAACGTGTTTTGCCATTTCGTAAGTATGATGTTTAATAGTGTCTATGCCAGCAACGGAGATTTCGCCTTTTAATTCGCCTTGATAAAAATGCGGGATTAACCCGTTGAAGGTTCGGCACAATGTTGTTTTTCCGCAGCCGCTTGGACCTGTAATTAAAACAAACTCTCCCCTCTCCACTTTAATGGAGACATCCACAATTGACGGTTTTGTGGCGCCTGGGTAGGTGTAGGTGAGGTTTTTTGTTTCAATTATAGCCATGCTTTGTGCCTGCTTACCTTAAGCGTGAATGTTTGCTCATTTAAGCGTAGCTACGCTTTTTTGGCTATTTTCTTTTTTAGAAGTACAAGGCACTGCTTGAGGGCTTGCTGGATTTCGCCTTCGCCGCTAACGCCTGAAGCCATCGCATGTCCTCCGCCAACACCATGCAGATACTCACCAAGCGGCGCTGCAATATCCACTCCTAAATGGACACTTGCTTGCTCATTGAATTGGCGTGTACACCGCAAGCTTAACTCGACTTTCCCATTTTTCTTACCCGCTACCGCCGACATATGCGCTCCCAAATCAACAAGCGCTTTGGCAGCAGGCGCCTGATAAGCACTAACATGTGATAACGCAATAATCCACCCTTCCATCCTCACAATTTTTGCCCGTTTGCAAGCCTTCAACTTAGCAACCCGCTCAGAAGGGTCAATCGGCAGAGCAAATAGCGCCAGCGTCTGCTGAGCATCAATTCCCTTAACAACCAGCTTCGCCAAAATCTCAAAAGTCGGCGAATTAGCCAAAGCAAAATGCCTCGTATCAAACGCTATCCCAACAAACAACGCCTTAGCCTCGTTTAGGTTTGGCTCAACTTCTGCTTGGCTGAAAAGCCGATAGATCAACTCGCAGTTTGCAGCTGCTTTCTCATCTATAATGCAGACTTTACAGACTTGCATTGTTTCAGGACTTGGTGCGTGGTGGTCGATGATTATTTTTGGGGCGGGTGATTTCTTTATTAAATCGGCGGATTCGTCAAGCTGCTCGACCGTATTCATGTCCAAAAGAATTATGGCTTCTGCCGATTCAATGTTGGGTTTTAGGTTCACAGTTATAGGCATATACTCAAACAGCAGCTTAGCAGGCTTGTTAACGCCCTGCGGACACCCAATCTCGATAACTGCGTTTGGCAAAAACCGTTTTAGTAAACCCTGCAACCCGTAGGCTGAACAAATCGCGTCGGCGTCAGCACTGCGATGGCACAGTAAAAGAATAAAAGAAGTATCCTTAAGGGATTCTAATAGTTCTTTGAAGCTCATTTTAGTTTTCTCAAAAAGTTTTCAGTAGCCTTATGCGCCTGGTTCACTGCTTCCTTAACCAGGGCATCTGCGTCAACATCTTTTGTTTCAGCGGCTAAAACAAGGTTGATTTCGACCGTAACGTTTACGGGTTTTGCTCCGTCGGCTTCCACGATGATGTCTAAGCACTCAACGTTCTTGTGGGAAACTTTGCCCAAAACATATTTTCTCGCGACGTCTTCAGCGGTTTGGCATAAGGCTTCAGTCTGCTCTGTGGTTAGCTCTGGAAAACCGAGCTCACCCACAAGCATTCACCTAAGATAAGCTTTGACCTGAAACTGGACTTAGGTCTTCTTGCAGTTTTGTCTGTGCTTCTTTAACTTGGCTGCGTATGCGTTCTTCTTGGCGTGCCATAACTGTGCTTCTTGTATCTAAAAGAGACTTTCGCTCTGCAAGTTCCTCAGCCACCTTTGCTTTCTCAGCTTTAACCAGCAATGAACCAATGGCTTTGTAGATAACTGCATCGGCCGCTGTCTTCTCCAATTCAGCCAGCGTCTGTTCAACCTCAGTTTTCTCCATTTCAACCTGCTGTTTCTGAGCTAAAATCGACTGCAACGTTTGCTGGAGCTGCTGTAGTCTAAGAAGCCTTTCCTGAACGTTAGGCGGTAATTTTGAAATATCGTCACTCAAATTTGATACCTTCCGTACCAGAAAAGACATGCGGTATTAATTAAGCATTTCCAACCCATGCGAGGGTTCGATAGAGAGCTCTAAGGGGTTGTTGAGTTCCAGTAGTAAACATGCTGATAATCCACTTTAGCCACAGGATACGCAGCATCCTCGTATACTATGTCAAGATTAACGCCGTAGTAGGACAATAGTTTGCTTGTGACTAGTGCAGTCTGCTCTGTTCTATTGTCAGATGTCCAAAAACCCCAAATGGTATCGTTGGGGTCACGTAGTCCCCACCCAAAATTCTTTGGCAACACCAACGCGGCTACAGGTTTGCTTAAATCAGAAAATTGTTTGGTGGTTATATCGTTCCAGAATCTTTGAAGCGCAGCAAAATGCTCATTTGTCAAGGTTCCATAGGTGCCTCCCTCGTAGGGGTAGTTGAAAACAGCAATGTATTTTGCTCCTGCCTGATAGGACTCTAACATTTGACTGTAGATTTGATCACCGCTGTCAAGGTAAGGTGGAGAACGATACTTCCAAGTAATCATTGCACCCCAGTCTTTATCCTGCAGCCGCGCCGCACCCTTTACCAAAGCAATTTGCTCAGCCACACTAACATTCCAGCCTAACTCAGTAAACATTACATTGTACCCGCCTTTGTAGTCCCACCAGTACAAGCCATAGTCAGAGGTGAAAACAGGGATTCCAGAGGCTGTGAGATTTTCAATTCCTGGGTCATGATGGATGACGTTATGGATGAAGAAATCAGCTTCTAAATCATAGTCATCGGTGTCGGGTTTTGTGCCATTTTCCATGTAACTTGAGCAATTTTAGGCGAATATCCTCGAGCGCTTGGGCTGCAGGAAAATTATATCGACTTACGTTTTCTCCTACAGTATCGATAGAATTTTGTCCATGAGGCGTCAAGTTGGATTCCGCCTGGTTCATCGTCGTAGTATATGCCTAAGAATTTGTCTTCCCCATTTCTCGGTCCAACGTTGCTTTATGCTGTCAAGTGAGGATTGATTCCAAAACCAACCCCAAGATGAACTGTTACGTGCATCTTTGATTCCCACGTTTACAATTACGCTTAAGCCATTAAAAACAGCATAATCACAGACTTCCTCAACCTTGGTTTGGTTTTCGCTGATCGGGTTTCTTCCAACATCTAAAATGAACAGATTTGTGTAACCTTTGACTTTGTCAATCAATACTTTTGCTTCTGCTGTGGTGTTTCCGCCAAAAGCGATGCCCACGTAAATGTTGGGGTCGGCTTTTGCTTGGCTCCCTTTGGAATAGGAGACGTAAACCGCAAGCATAGAAACCGCTAAAATCACTATCAGAAAGATGGGAATCAGAAATTTCCTAATATGATTGGAGCTGCTCATGCTCTAACCTTGTTATAGATGTTAAACATCATCCATGCTTAAGCTTTACCCTAAAACACCATAATTTATCTATTTTTTTAACTCGAAATAATGTTAAACAAAATATTAAACTAGTTTTAAGAAAAGTTGTGAAGTCTTTTTAAGCACCCAAACATTAACCAACAACACAACAAGGGCGATTAACGAGTGGAACGTGCCAAAGTCGTAAAAGAAGAATTACAAGAACAAGACAGACGTTTCCTAGCAGTTTATGTAGAAGCCAAAAACTCCATAATGATAATGCTAAGCGAAAAAGAAGACAAGCTTGGAACCATGGCAATCGCCGTCCCCAAACCCAAAGACCTCCTAGGCTCCGTCACTTCATCGATTCTTTTGGGAGACAAAAACATGATTTCCGCTCGGATGTTTGCGGAATACGTTGCTTCTAAGAAGGGCAAAATCGCTATGGTCTCAATATACCTAGAGACAGTTACCGAAATGCAGGCACAATCGTTCTTTATGCATTTAGTTGACAAGTTAATTAAAAGTGAACCACAAAAAGAGCCAGAGGCAATCTAAGTTTTCCAAAGTTAAGTGACGCCTCAATGATTCGACAAACTAACAAATAACAATTCCCATGCCATCTTAACCGTCATAAACGAGGCTGCCACTGCGTACAGGGGCAAAATCCCGGCTGACCGATGGAAAGAAACCTACATGTCGGACGAAGAATTAAAAGAAGAAATGCAAAGCGGAGTATTATTCTATGGTTACATGAGAAATAACTTCTTAATCGCAGTTATGGGAATCCAACCCGTCGACGATGTCACATTAATCCGCCATGCGTATACGCTGACAAGTCACCAGCGGAAAGGAATCGGAGAAAAACTTCTAAACCGCCTGCTCAAATTAGCTCGAACTGACAGAATTCTGGTCGGCACATGGGAATCCGCATTGTGGGCAATCAAATTCTATGAAAAACAAGGGTTTAAGCTGCTTTCAAGGGAAGAAACAAACAAACTCCTAAAGAAATATTGGCGTATCCCTGATCGGCAGGTTGAAACCTCAATAGTACTTGGACATGAAAGGCGCCTGCAATGAAGACAATTTTTCTAAAAGTTGATCCAGAAAACCCTGACCCAGTAAAAATCCAGGCGGCGGCACATATAATTCAGCTTGGTGGGTTGGTGGCGTTTCCAACGGAGACGGTTTACGGTTTAGGCGTTGACGCGCTTAACTCGGCGGCTGTGTTGGCGCTTTTTGAGGCTAAGAAGCGTCCGTTGGATAATCCGCCAATCGTTCATGTGGCAGGTCCCAGGGAAGTCTGCAGGTTAGTTGAAGAAGTGCCCGAAAAAGCCGAGATATTGATGGAGAGGTTTTGGCCTGGGCCTTTAACACTAATTTTCAAACGCTCCAACATAGTACCTCACGTGACGGTTGCAGGCTTAGACACCGTTGCAATCCGCATGCCAAACCATAAAGTTGCGTTGGAACTAATCAAGCATAGCGGCTGTCCCATAGCTGCTCCAAGTGCGAATCTCGCAGGTAAACCCAGTCCAACCAATGCTCAGCACGTCTTTGAAGATTTAAACGGAAGAATAGACTGTATCCTCGACGGCGGAGCCACAAAAATCGGCGTTGAATCCACTGTTGTTGACTTAAGCGTTGATCCGCCGATGCTTCTTCGTCCAGGAGGTACGTCGTTTGAAGTGTTAAAGAAGGTTCTAGGCGATCTGAAGCTTCATGCCTTCGTGGAAGCCGAACAAGAGCTTTCTATGCAGCAGCAGATTCGGTCTCCAGGAATGAAACATAAGCATTACGCGCCAAAAGCAAAGGTGATCCTTGTCGAGGGAAATGTTCCAGCGGTCACAGCTAAAGTCAGGGAATTAGCGAAATCATACAGGCTTAAAGGCGAAAAAGTAGGTATCCTAGCCACAGATGAAACCCAAGCCTCCTACAAAGCAGACGTTGTTAAATCGTTTGGTAGCCGTTTTGATGTAGCAACTGTCGCCCAAAACCTCTTTCGTTTACTAAGGGAAGTGGATGCAGAAACCGTCGACGTAATAATCGCTGAGGGAGTATCTTCTGAGGGGCTTGGTTTAGCGGTGATGAATAGGCTCCGAAAAGCGTCGGGCTACCATATTATCAAAGCTTAGGCGGATGGCTATTTGCGGATTACCGAAATAAGTTCATCTAAACCCGCTATGGCAACGCAAACAACGCTGTCAGCTGTTTGCCTCCAAGAGGCGTTGAAAATGAAAAAAGAAAAGGCAGTATGAACACATCAAGGAATCCGGACTTAAGCGCGGAGCGTCTGAAGAGGATGCCGAACTAATAGCAGCTGCATCCACGACAAAACATGAAAAGAGAAAGGCGAGACCAAAGAATAATTCGATTGCAGAATTATAGTCAGTTTAACCAGCTATTTGTAGCCTAAGCTCTGGGAAAAATTTATATCTAAAGGTTTGATTGTTCCGTTTAGTATCTAACTCAAAAAGGAAATATTTGGTGAAAAATATGTCTCAAGGCGGAGGAAACATCCCAATTCTCGTATTGAAAGAAGGCACAGGCCGATCAAGTGGCCGCGATGCACAAAAAAACAACATCATGGCTGCAAAAATGGTGGCTGAAGCAGTGAAATCAACGCTAGGGCCATGCGGCATGGATAAAATGCTCGTTACCAGCATGGGTGACGTTGCAATAACCAACGATGGCGCAACAATTATGAAGGAACTTGACGTTCAGCATCCAGCGGCAAAAATGCTCGTTGAAGTTGCAAAAGCACAAGATAACGAGGTTGGCGACGGAACGACAACCGCAGTTATTTTAGCAGGTGAACTGCTCGCGAAAGCTGAAGGCTTACTTGACAAAAACATACATCCCACAGTAATCATCGAAGGCTTCAAAAAAGCAAGTGAAGAGGCACAGAAAATTCTTGATAAAATAGCCATTCCAGTTGCGTTTGAGGATGAAAAAACACTGCGTGACGTCGCAATCACATCTATATCCAGCAAAAGCATCAATGTTGCAGAAGATCACTTCGCAAAAATAATTGTTGAAGCCGTAAAACAGGTTTCTGAAAAAGTCGGCGGAAAATATGTAGCTGATATAGACCTAATCAAAGTTGTGAAAAAGCACGGTCAAAGCTTAGATGAAACAGAACTTGTCAAAGGCATGGTTCTAGACAAAGAAATTGCAAGTTCAGGAATGCCAAAACTCGTGGATGGAGCAAAAATCGCTCTCTTAAACGCTAAACTCGAGATCGAGAAAACCGAGTTTGACGCAAAAATCAACATCGAAAGCCCCGATCAAATGAAGATGTTCCTTGACGAAGAAGAACGTATGCTAAAAGACATGGTTACTGCAATTACCAAGTCAGGCGCAAACGTTATCTTCTGCGAGAAAGGCATCGACGACATGGTGTTGCACTTCTTGGGTAAAGCTGGCGTTCTAGCAGTCAAAAGCGTAAGCAGCAGCGACATGGAAAAACTCTCCCGCGCAACAGGCGCAAGCATCGGTGCAAGCGTAAAAGACCTAACGCCAGATTCGCTTGGCAAAGCAAAACGGGTTGAAGAAGTCAAAATCGGCGATGACAAACTCGTCTACATCCGCGACTGCAAAAACCCCAAAGCAGTAACTATTGTTATCCGCGGCGCATCAAACCATGTTATCGACGAAGCAGAACGCAGCCTTCACGACGGTTTATGTGTAGTCCGAAATGCGATTGAAGATGGCAAAATCGTTGCAGGCGGCGGCTCACCTGAAGCAGAATTAGCCAAGAACCTGCGTGCTTTCGCCGTGAAAGTTGGCGGACGCGAACAGTTGGCAGTTGAAGCTTTCGCTGAAGCAGTCGAAGAAATCCCGTTGACACTCGCTGAGAACGCAGGCTTAGACCCTATTGACATCATGGTAGCGTTACGTGCACAACATGAGAAACCGAACAGCCAAACCTTCGGAATCGACGTAACAACAGGCAAAATCGTTGACATGTGCAAACAAATGGTGATCGAACCCCTCCGGGTAAAGCAGCAAGTCATAAAATCCGCAACCGAAGCCACAAACATGATACTGAAGATCGATGATTTAATCAGCATCAAAGGCGGCGGCAAGATGCCTCAGATGCCACCAGGAATGGGCGGAATGGGTGGCGGTATGGGAGGCATGGGTGGAATGGGCGGTATGGGCGGAATGCCCTACTAAGCGACCCAAACTTTCTTTTCTTTATTTTATTTTTAAAATAAGTTTGTGTATCTTGTTCTTGTTGTTGCTTGGCGTTTTTTAGTGTAAACTTATATTTGGAATCGCTAATTATTCGGTGTCTTGGAGACTTCGGCTATGAAACACGTAAAGATTTCAGCGTTCGATTGCCCTGACGCATGGTTCAAAACGTTAAGTGCAATTTGGAAGGAGGGCGATGTTTTCCGTGTGGGTTTCGGCTCAGAAGAGACTGAAACTAGAAAGCTGAATCTCACAATCGAAATAACGAACCCTGAAAATAGGCCGCTTGTCAGTGATAAAGCGCCATGCGACTTCAGGTACGTGCAAGGATACGCTTTAGAGTATCTTTGGTGTGGCGAAAAACAAGAAGATGAAACCTACACTTACGGCAGTCGCCTGAATCATCCAGTTAACCAAGTTGAAGAAGCCATAAAAAGATACATAGAAGAACAAAGGGACAGGCAGGTTACAATGGTTATTAGGCTTCCAAATGACATAAAAAAATACGATGAAAACCTAAAAAAAAGTGAGCCGCCCTGCTTAAGCCTGATTGACACAGAAATTCTTGATAGCCGAATGCATTTTACCTGTTATTTCCGAAGCTGGGACGCATATGGCGGTTTGCCCGCTAACATCGCTGGATTGCAGCTTTTCAACGAAGCCTTCGTGAACGAGATAAATGAGCGTGGAAACCTTTCGTTGAAAACAGGCAAAATAATTTTCCACTCAAAGAATTGCCATATCTATCAGCGACAGTACAACCTTGTCAAAGAACTTCTGGAACCCAAAGACAGCTCAAAAAACAGGCTATCGAAAACAATGGGTAAAATCGAGTAATCGGCGAAGGATTTGAGCGACAAACTAATCCGCCTAAGCAAATGGGAAGAGTTCAAGCGCCTCGTCAACGAGTTAAAACCCAACTCCATCGTCTACAACATCGAGCAAACAGGCATTTCGAAGAAACGTGAGTTCAGCACCTTGCGCCTAATTATCCCCTCGAATAACTATTATGTCTGCATTGATTTTCCTAAAGACGAAGCACTTAGAGAAACTGGAATCCCAATAAGAACAGATTCAGTTGGAACCAGATGTATAGAAGACAACGACATTCGCGCTTTCCTAAAAAAAGAGTTCGGTCAACTGCCAGTTTACTCTTACTGGATAACCTAAGCGACTAAGGTTTGGCAGTTGGGTAACCCAGATTTGTCCAAGCTGTCATGCCTCCGAGGACGTTGGTGACGTTTTTGAAGCCTGCCCTCTCCAACATGCTAACGGCGATGCTGCTTCTTTTTCCCACTGAACAAGTAACAGCTACGGATTTGTCTTTAGGCAGAGAAGCCACTTTTTCTGGCAAATCCACGAAGAAAATGCGTTTTGCGCCCTCGACAATGCCATCTTCTTCCCACTCACTTGGTTCTCGAACATCCACAAGTAAAACTTCGCCATTTTCAAGCTTGTTTTTGAGTTGATTAACAGACATTGTGCCAACGCTGTTTTGGGGTTTACCTGCTTCTATCCATTCTTCCATGCCTCTGCACAAGTAGCCGCACATGTTATCAAACCCCATTCTCCGTAGGTACGAGGCTGCTTGGTCCATGTCGGTTGAGCGCTCATGCACGAAAACGATGTACTGGTCGGTGTCAAGTATCCACCCTGTGTAAGCGCTGGTTCCTCCAAGCCAGATGCTCAGAGAGTCAGGAATATGTGAGCCAGCAAAAGCATAGGGCAATCTGGTGTCTATTACTATCATGTTTTGCTCCTGCATTTCTTCCTCAAAAACTTCAAGTGACAGTGGCTTAGGATACGCGAGCTCGCTTAACAGTGGTGCACCGTTTAGGTTGTACTCTTCCATCTTCTTGAAGTACCGCGGCACAACCAATTTTTCGCCAAGTGCTTTTTGGATAAACTCTTCTTTGTTAAGTTGCAGGTAAGGGTTAGTTTTTTTCTCGTAGCCGATGGTTGTTGGTTCCTGACCATTTATGCCGTGACCGCAAACGCTTCCAGCGCCATGTGCAGAGTAAACAAGTACGTGGTCGCCTAGCGGCAGGACTTTTTCGTGTAGGCTGATGTGGAGTTTTTCTGCTTGGGAGGATTGGGAGGCTTTGCCGTAGAGGTCTGTTCTTCCAACAGAACGAGCGAAGAGAGTGTCGCCTGTGAAAGCCATGATGGGTCCAGTTCCTTCAGACTGGTAAATTATGTAGCATAAGGATTCGTTGGTGTGCCCTGGAGTGTGCAGCGTCTTGATTTTTACGTTGCCAAAGCTCAAGCTGTCGCCGTCGGAGAAGTTGTGCTCACCATACTTGAAGGGCAAATCTTTACTGTGGCCGATTTCCGCTTCCGTCATGTTCTGCAGTTCAAGCGAACCAACAACATAGTCCTCGTTTCGGTGAGTCTCCAAAATATATTTGATTTCTACGCATTCCTGCTTGGCAAGCTCCAAGTATATTTCGCAGTCACGGCGCGGGTCAATAACTACTGCATCGCCTTCGCTAGACAAGAAGTAGCTGTTGTGAGCTAAGCCTTCGGACTTTAAAGTTTTTAACTTCATCTTTAACACCAAAAAACGAGGTAAAGTCATTTCGAAAAATGAACCTTACTAATTAAATACAAAACCATTAAGTGGATTTATTCTTTTCCAACGCCATTGTTTTGATAACTCTTAATAGCGCAAAGTAGTTTTGTTATAAGCGTGAATATTATGGGTCACAACACGGCATCTTGGAAACTGCTCGAAGACATGTTGCTTGAACTAAAGAAAAAAGGCGCTACTATCCCAGCCAACATTATGGAGGATTTGAGGGCAGCTAAATCCATGATTAAACTGTCCTGCATGGAGAACAGCCAAGGTGATGCCATGCAAAAAGCTGAAGAATACACTGCGAACGTGGAAGCTTACCTTGTAACTGAAGCCCAAAAAATCATTAGCTCGGAAGCGGTGGACCAGTGGCTTAGGCGCCTAGAAGAAGCCAACGCTGAAATCTGCGAGGAACCCAAGAAAGAAGAAAGCAAATTTGTGACTGGTGTTCCGCGAGACCAAAAATGGGTACGTGTAGAACCAATCAATAATCTGTCAACCGAGCGAATTCAGCAAATCGCAAAGGAACAAAACCTGCAAGTTAACCAGCAGAAAGATGGTCGGCTGGTTGTTTACGGTCAACCGGAGGACATCAAAGTATTCTTCAAAAAAATGACTCTGGAAACCGTAAAATAGCCAAGATTATCTCAATTACCCGCGATTTTTGGCTCGATATGTTTTTTACGGTAAATCGCTAGTGCATAGGTGGGAACCATTTTGGTAAAACTCAGGGGATTCCAGAAATTAACGTTAACCGACCAAGCATTGCAAACTTGGTTTAATGCACTGCAGCTTGGCAAGCCCAAAGTTGAGGAAATGCCGCTGCAAAATGCGCTTCACCGCGTTTTAGCCGAGGACCTGACTGCAAAGGAGGATTTGCCCCGTTTTGACAAGTCAGCTATGGATGGTTACGCAGTAAAATCCGCTGATTTAGCTGGTGCCACCCAGTTTAAACCCGCAGTTCTCCAGTTAACCCAAGCGGACCAAGTAGATGCTAAACAGGGTAAGCAAGTTTGGACTGGAAACCCCATTCCCAAAGGCGCAGATGCTGTTGCGATGTTGGAAAACACAGCGAAGCGTGGTGGAGAACTGGAGGTTTGGAGCCAACTTGCACCAGGTGCAAACGTTTCCAAGATAGGGGAAGACATCAAAAAAGGGGACAAACCTGCAGAAGCTGGCGTACGATTAAATCCATATCATCTGGGATTAGCCGCTGCTTTAGGCTACACGAAACTGAAAGTTGCGGCGAAACCGAAAATCGCTATCTTAGCCACAGGTAACGAAATAGCCGAAATAGGCACAGAACGGGCAGGTAACCAGATTTGGGATTCAAACAAAACCATGGTTGCCGCCATGTGCCATGAACTTGGCGCAGAAACTCTCAACCTTGGTTTAGCAAAGGATAACACAGACGAAATCGCCCAAAAAATCCAGAGTGCCCTTAAAACCAGCGACGCAGTTATCACCACAGGTGGCACAAGCGTTGGAGGCTTTGACTTGGTGCCTGACGCCGTTAACAAGCTTGGAAAAACAGGCGTTCTTGTTCATGGCGTTGCGTTGCGGCCTGCGATGCCCACAGCCGTTGCAATGTTGGAAGGTAAACCTGTTTTAATTTTGTCAGGAAACCCTGTTGCGGCAGTTATCGGTTTTGAAGTATTCGGCAGACCCTTAATTTGCAGGATGCTGGGAATGGGCAGAGAAGAGCCAAGACCCATTGTTAACGCAACTTTGACTAAACAAGTTACAAGTGCGCTTGGGAGAAAAACCTATGTTCGAGTTAGGGTTTCAATGAAAAACGGCGAATTGTTTGCTGAGCCAGTTAGCGCGAAGGGTTCAGGCAGCATTTCAACCATGACCCAGAGCAACGGATACCTCATTGTCCCCGAAAACCGTGAGGGCGTAAACGAAGGTGAAACCGTGATTGTACAGATGTTCGGCAGCTTGGAGGTCGCATAATGTTTAGGAAACTTTTGACGTTTGATGAAGCAAAAAAGAAGATTGACGAGCAGTTTAAACCTGTTTTCCTTGGCGAAGAAGAAGCGGTATTACTGGAAGCTAACAACCGTGTGCTCAACGAAGACTTAGTTTCAACGCTGGATATTCCGCCGTTTAACCGTTCAACCGTCGACGGCTACGCAGTGAAAGCCCCGGACACGTTTGGAGCAGACGAAAATGAACCTGCTAAGCTGAAGGTTTCGGGTGCCGTAAGCATCGGCGAAATGTCAAATATCAAAGTAGCGAAAGGTGAAGCCGTTGAAATCGTTACTGGAGCGCCAATTCCTGAGGGCGCAGATGCAGTTGTCATGGTTGAAGATACCGAACGTGAAGAAAGCGATCTGCAGGTTTTCGGCGCCGTAACTGCAGGCGAGAACGTTATGAAAAAGGGTTCCGACATAAAAAAAGGCGCCGTGATTCTCAAGAAAGGGCAGGTTTTAGGCTCCTCAGAAATCGGTGCTATAGCAGCTTTGGGCTTAACCCAAGTTAAAGTCCTGAAAATCCCCATGATCGCGGTCTTATCCACAGGCGCAGAAGTAACAGAGCCAGGCAAACCGTTGCCGTCTGGAAAAATCTACGATATCAACGCTTACAGCATCTCAACGGCAGTCATCGAAAGTGGCGGAAAACCCGTTTACTTCGGCGTAGTTCCCGATGACAAAGCAGCGCTTTTGAAGGCTTTGCAGACAGCTGTGGCTTCCGCGGACATGGTGATTACTTCAGGGGGAGTTTCGGTTGGTCCACGAGATTACACACCTCAAATTGTGGATTCGCTGGGTAAGCCAGGTATTGTTGTTTATGGAATCGCAGTGAAACCTGGTAAACCCACAACCGTCGGCTTCGTCGGAAACAAACCTGTGTTTTCGCTCCCTGGTCATCCAACGTCCGCGTTGCTGATTTTCTATTTGCTTGCCCGGCCTTTGATTCTGCGTTTAGCTGGCAGACCAGAAACAACTATGAAGATGGTCAGGGCTTTTGCGGGCTCCAGAATGTTTAGCGCGAAAGGCAGACGAACCTTTGTGATGGTAAAATTAGAATTTGATACGTCCTGCCGCTTAATCGCTGAACCCGTGGAGACTGGTGCTTCAGGCGCAATAACCACATTAGCGAACGCTGACGGCTTCGTTGAAATCGGTGAGAACGAACAGTTTGTAGATGTGGATCAAGAGGTTGCGGTTGTTTTGTTTCGCGGTTCAGCCGCTAAAGTTTAACCTATTTTTTCAGCAGAACATACGCTGTGAAAATCCATGTTAAAACAGCGTAGCCCAGCATGCTTACAGCCACTAGTGCGTTGCTGAAACCCACTGAGAACAATGTGTCCAGTGTAAAAGCTGTGACCACGATGAATAATCCAGCGACAAGATAAGATGTCCATGCTCTCTTTGCAAAGAAGCTATAGGCAGCTATTAGGCTGAGGATTCCCAGAAAAGCAAGGTGCGGGGGAAAACCAGTTAAGAACAGAGACGCCAGTAGAATTATGCCTGTGACTGCGTAGAAAGCTAGTGATGCAAGTTCGAAGGGCTTGAAAGTTTTCAGTTTAGTTGCCATGGACACGGTTAGTCGCCTTTACCTTAAGCAGTATGGGTTTAATTAATAAATTTAATGTATTTGGCTGGGAAGAAACAGTTTAGAGTTTTGCTTTGGTTGTTGCTTGCTTAGGATTCTTATATTTTATCGCCTATACTTAGCTAAGGACGGTTGACAGTTGGCTAAAGCTTCAGAACTGGCGGTTTACACGATTGGGCACTCCACCCGAACGCTCGAGGAATTCGTAGAGTTGCTTGAGGTCTACGGCGTAACTTTGCTGGTGGATGTCCGCACGGTTCCCCGAAGCAGGCACAACCCCCAATTCAACAAAGAAACCCTGCCTGCAAGCCTCAAACAACATGGCGTACGCTACATACACATGCCCGAAATCGGCGGCTTACGCCACCCAAAACGCGACTCAGTCAACCTATCATGGAAAAACAGTGGTTTTCGAGGCTACGCCGACTACATGCAAACGCAAGAGTTCATTGACAACTTGCTGAAAATTGTGGCGTTGGCAAGTGAGAACTGCTTGACGTTGATGTGCGCGGAAGCGTTGCCCTGGCGCTGCCATCGAAGCCTCATCAGCGACGCCCTCGGGATTCGGCACATAAAAGTGGAGCATATCATAAGCAAAACCAGCACGATCACCCATGAACTCACAGAGTTTGCCCACGTAGAAGGCACAAAAATAACCTATCCTTTATTCACCAAAGAGACTCCTCAAAGAAGGCTCGGCGACTTCGGCACAGAATAATTTCCTATAATCATTGTTTTTGTAGTTTTGCTATGAAAAAGCCGTTGCATTGGTGGATGTGTGGGTAGAGGCGTTGGCATTTGGTTAAGCCGTTTAAGCCTGGCATGCCAATTTTGGGTTCAATGTCCAACAGGGTGAATTCTGGGTGTTCTTTGAGGAACCGCTCGATTATTCCTTCGTTCTCTTCAAGGGTTATGCTGCAGGTTGAGTAGGCTAAGATGCCGCCAATGGCGACTTTTTCTGCACAGTTGTTAATCAATTGCCATTGTAGCTCTGACATGTTGCGGATTGAGTTGGGACTCAGGCGCCACTTCGCTGAGGGTTGCTTGGCAAATACGCCTGTGCTGGTGCAAGGCGGGTCCAAAACTATAACGTCCGCTTCACCCATCAAAGGCACCGAAACCATGGCATCCGCAACTATGGGCTCAGCAATTTTGGTTCCCATTCGGCTGGTTTCTTTTTTCCATGTTTTCATGCGTTTAGCAGAGAAATCCACTGAGTAGACTGCGCCTTGATTTTGCATTAGCTGTGCGAGAAATGTTGTTTTAGCGCCGGGAGCCGCGCAAACATCGAATACGGTGTTGCCTGGTTTGGGATTGGCGACTTGGGTGGCAAAGCAGCTTGCTTTGTCCTGCACGTAGAATTCGCCTTCTGCGTAGCTTGGCAGGGCGTTTAATGGTTTTTTGGATTCTAAAACCTTGTAGGTGAAGTTTAGGAGAGGGGTTTTTTCCAGTTCTACGCCTTCCGCGTTGAGCTTCTGTACAGTTGATTCTTCGGTTGCGACCAAGGTGTTAATTCGGATGTAGGTTGGCGGCGTCTTCATGCTGCCGTTTAAGAAGGCGATTGCCTCATCGTGCCCAAATAGCTTCAGGCAATACTCGACAAACCATGTTGGGTGGAAGGTTTGCAAGCTGATTTTTTCTGCTTCGCTTCCGGTTTCAATGATTGGCGCCAATTTTTTGGTAAGCAAAAAACCAAGAATCGGTTCGATTTCACGCATGGTTTGCCAGCCCAATATGGCTCTGCCCATGCTTGCAACGTTTTCGGCTTCTTTTAAGTTGATTTTTGCCCAATTTTTGGTAACGCGGGTCTGGTAAACATACAGGCGCAGGAAAGCTTGGATGCCCATGGTATACTCGGTGATTTTTTTAGGCGCTGCAACAACGTTTATGAATTTGTCGATTAAGTTTTTTCTTCGTTCCGCCTCAACCACTAAGCCATAGGCGAAACGTATTGCGCTTGGGTCTTTGACGCCGAGCTGCTTTACTGTCCGCATCAATGCTGCTCGCTCGTTGAGTCGGCGCATTTCTATCCAACTGAGAGTTTCTATGGCAACAGTCCAAGCTTCACGTAACAAATTTGGTTCACAGCAATAAAAAACATGTTGGACTTAATAAGAATTCAAAAAAAGCAGCTATGTTACTGCATGTTAACAGCCACATATCCTTATGAACTATTCATTCATGCTAGACCCTGCGAAAACTGAATCAATTTCCAAAGTATGGAGGTGACGTGTTTGTCAAGAAGGCGAAATAGGGATGAAGACATGGACACGGGCCGGGGTAAGATGACTGTTCAAGAGGCAGGTAGAAGAGGCGGCGCAAAGGGCGGTCCACGGGTTCGGGAGCTCGTTAAAGAAGGTAGAGCGCACGAAAATGAGTAAAGCTAATGCAATTTCTTCCAATTTTCTTTCGAGGGAGGTGATTTACATGAAAGAAACAAAAAGATCTCAGGACGTATACTTATGCCCTGAATGCGGCAAACCGTTTGAAGAGGTAAGCACAGCTGAGAGTCATGTCAACGATGTTTATGAAGTTCGTGTGAAAGCTTCGCATGCAAAGCCACATGAGTAAGAGCTCTGAAAATAGGGTAATTATCTAACTTTATTTAGTGAGAATTTGTTATGCATGTTCAATGAAAAATAGAGTGCGCAATAGAACTGTCCGCACATACCAGTTTAACTGACTTTTATGTATTTTAGTTTGAGATGAAGTGCTTGAACTCATTTGAGCCCAGCGATGGATATTTGAACATAAAATCTTGGATTTTTCAGTTTTTCTCGTTGTTTCTTAACGTTAAAACACGTGTAATTTGGTTAGTTTTTCGTAAGTAAACATTTTAGGCTCCATGTTCCATATAGTGGATAAGGTTAAGTGGGGATGGCGAGAACTCTCTTAGATTACTGCATTAGCGAACAAACTAAACCTCAGGTTAGAGAGGAAGCTAAAGCGCAAGCGCCAGCCCAATTGCCCGAAATTCAGCAAGTCGTGGTTGTTAAGCGGAAAAATAGGCAGCGCCAACCATATCCGCCAATATGCCCCGAAAACCTACCGCCCTCTTATTTTGTTTCTGCTTCCTATGATGGGCGACAGAAAAAAGTAATAGTCAAACTTTATGAGCCCGAGTCGGGGCAAATCTACTTTTGGTATGACAACACAGGCCACAAACCATACTGCTTAACCAACCTAAAACCGTACGACCTAAACAGAATTGACCGCTTAATCCATCACGAAGGCTTCGACAGTTTGGAAGTTATAAAGAAATTTGATCCTTTGCTGAACCAGACTGTTGAACTGACAAAAATAATCGCTAAGGACCCGCTGGCTATTGGCGGCAGACCCCAAGGCAGCATACGAGACATAGTTCCCGAAGATTTCCCACGAGTCTCTGAATCCCACATTGATCCAGGGGAAATCAAAATTTGGGAGTCAAAAATCAAGTATTACCAAACCTACATCTACGACCGCCAACTGTTGCCCGGCATGATTTACGAAGTCAAAGACGGCAACCTTATGCCTGTTGTGCTTGAAGAAGCAACAGAGAACCTTAACAAAATAAAAGCCCTGTTCAAGGAATGCACTGAGGAAGAACGCGAGTTCGCTGAGATGTGGGCAAAACTGCTTGAGTACCCAGCGCCTAAGTTTCGTCGGGCAGCCATCGACATCGAGGTTTATTCACCTCTGTCAACTAGGGTGCCTGATTCGCGGGAGGGCGCCTGCCCAGTAATTGCATGCTCAGTGTACAGTTCCGACGGCGAAAAAAGGGTGTTGGTTCTAAAGCGTGAGGGCATGCGGGAGGGCAATGTCCATTTACCTGCAGATGTCGAAGTTGAGTATTTCGAAACCGAGGAAGAGTTGCTTCGTAAAGTTTTCGATGTGCTCTGCGATTACCCCTTCATACTAACCTTTAATGGCGACGACTTTGACCTCCGTTACCTAGCCCACAGAGCAGCAAACTTGGGCTTTAACAAACGTGATGTTCCCATAGAAATCGGCAAACGCGTCTGTCTTCTACGCTACGGCATACACCTTGACCTGTACAAATTCTTCTTCAATCGCTCTGTCCAAATCTACGCGTATGGCAACCGCTACAAAGATGTAAGCCTTGGCGACGTCGGTAACGCACTTCTGGGTGTTGAAAAAATCCATTTGGAGAAAACCTTCGGCAACCTCTCATACAGCGAACTATCCGCGTACTGCCTGCGTGATTCAGAAATAACCTACAAACTCACCAGCTTCGAAGACGACTCGGCTATGAAACTGATGTTGGTTTTGGCAAGAATCAGCAGCATGCCTATGGAGGATGTTAGCCGCCAAGGCGTAAGTCGCTGGATACGCAACTTTATGCATCGCGAACACCGAAAAAGAAACATGCTTATTCCCAACGCCGAAGACATCCTGACTAAAAAAGGCAAAACCACCTCAACCGCTGTTATTAAAGGCAAAAAATACAAAGGCGCCATCGTCGTCGAACCCACACCTGGCGTCCACTTTAACGTGGCTGTAATGGACTTTCCCAGCCTGTACCCCAGCATCATAAAAGTCTGGAACCTTGGCTACCAATCCATCTGCTGCACCCACCCCAACTGCAAAGGACACATGATACCTGACACGCCCCATTGGGTCTGCACGGAAAAACGGGCGCTTGAAAGCCTCCTTATCGGTTCGCTGCGCGATTTGCGTGTGCGATGGTACAAAAGCCGCGCTAAAGACAAAACCCTGCCCCCTGAGCTACGCAGTTGGTACAACATCACCCAAGGAGCGCTCAAAGTCATTTTAAACGCCAGCTACGGCGTTTTCGGCGCAGACAGCTTTGACCTCTACTGCCCCCCAGTTGCGGAAGCCACCGCAGCCATCGGACGCTACAGCATAACCCAAATCTTAAATCACGCAAAAACCGTAGGCATAACAGTGCTCTACGGCGATACCGACAGCTTATTCCTCAAAAACCCCACCAAAGAGCAGATTGAAGATGTTGTACACTACACCGAGCACGAGTTGGGAATGGGCATAGACGTCGACAAAACTTACAGATACGCGGTTTTTAGTTCACGCAAGAAAAACTACCTCGGCGTCCTCGAAGACGGCACCGTTGATGTTAAAGGGTTGACAGGCAAGAAAAAACATATTCCAACCTTCATCAAAGACGCCTTCAACCAAATGAAAGAGCGGCTTGCAAAAGTTAAGAACCCTGAAGACTTCGAAAAAGCAAAAAAAGACATCGCGGGAATTGTGCGCGACCGCTACAACATCCTCAAACGCCGAGAATGGGGCGACATGACAGACCTGGCATTCCACGTAGTGTTGGGCGATGAAGTTGCAAGCTACACCAAAACGACGCCTCAGCATGTTAAAGCAGCGAAGATTTTGCAGGCAAGCGGACAGGAACTACGTGCAGGCGACCTTATAAGCTTCGTTAAGGTCAACAGCAACAAAGACCGCGTTAAACCTGTTGAGTTATCTTCCAGAAACGAGGTTGATGTTGACAAGTACATTGCGTATTTACAATCTACCTTTGACCAAGTTTTGGATGCGTTGGGCCTCAATTTTGAGGAAATTATCGGGTTAACAAGGCTCGAAAGCTTCCTTGGCGCATAGGAAAGCAGCTTATTTCGATCCTCCCGTTTTTCAGGCAAGTATGGGTTCAACGCGCCAATTCTAATCTCAGTTGAAAACTCCAATATTTCCCACCAACACCTATTTTTTACCGAAAGTCGAAAATTGGTACCTTAAAAATATCAAAATTATGATATTAACTGTATTAGTGCAGCCAGAAGCGTAAAGAGCGCAACTATCGTGGCGATTATCTGTACTATGCGCCGTTCGGTTAGTGGTCGATGGTAAGATATGATTGTGACGAGGCTTTTTCTGCCGTCCGAGCAGAGTTTGTCGCTGTCGAAAGCTGACTTTGGCTCTTTTGTGAGTGAAAAAGATAGCGAGAAGTATGATTGATGAGTTAAAGATGAAGGGCAGAATGGAGATTAAGAGGTTAACTTTTAGGTCTGAGATAACAGCGAATGATGCTATGGTTATTCCTATGGCAAATGACCCTGCGTTGCCCACGAAAATTTTGCCTTTCACGTTGAAGTAGGCTAATATTAACCAGAAAAGTAGGGGTCCAAGCATCAAAATGTACGATGGTGATAACGCCATCAAGCCTACGATGACTATGGCCGGGCAGACGGTTTCTAAACCGTTTAAGCCGCCAAGCTGATTGACGGTGTTTGTTACTATCATTACTATGAGTGGGACAATGAGGAAAACGTAGTACGCGCCGAAATGCAAGGTTCCTAAGAAAGGAAGAGCTATGGATGTTCGAATGGCGCCAATCTGTAGACCTTCAAACACATAGTACATCAACGGCAGTGCTGCAATCAGGGGCATGAACGCTTTATAGCGCCACTTCAAATCCATAAAGTCATCAAGCAGTCCCATGAAGCCGCCGAAAAGTATGCAGACCGCTAACGTCAACGCGGCGGACACGCCATTTATCTGGGTGTCTAAACCTAAGGTGAAAACTCTATTCAGGAAGTAAATCGAGAAAAGATAAATGGTGGTGGTTAAGACGAAGAGAACGCCTAAACCGTTGGGGATTAAAGGTCGACCAACTTTATGCTGGTCGGGGACCTTTGGAAACACTGCATCGCTTCCTGCTTAAGTTGGCGGTGTTATGCCGTGTTGTGCATTGTATGTTGCCCAGTCAATTGAGTAGATTGCTATCACCGGGATTAAGCCGCTGTATTGGCTTGGTGCTGTGTTTAGTCCCGCGAAGTATGCCTCTTTGAAGTATGTGGGTGTGGTGGTTGTCATGTCTGGGTTAATAGTGATCTGGTTGTTGGTTGCGGCGGTAATTCTAGTGGCGTACTGTACTTCAGCGTAATTCAACAGTTTTTCCACTGTGCAATTTAAGCCTTGGTCGTTCCACTGCCACCTGCCCGTTGTTGGGTCGCTAGCGCCAAATGTCTTTTCATCTGTCCATGCTGTTCCTGGGTTCATGTAGCCTTGGTTTAGCAGTCTAGTTTGCGCCTGACCTGAGATTCTTGCCATCCATACCCATTTGCCTTCATCTCCATATCCAGCTGGGCTTGCAACGTACGAGGATGATCCGCTGCTTGCTTGAGATATTTGGAGGACTTCAAAGACAGCGATGTATTTAACGTGCTGTTGGCCATAGTTGGAGAGCATTGCCATTGATTGGTTTTCGCTGCCCATGAATATGAAGCCTACGTTTTCTATTTGGGTGCTGTTGAATGTTGTGTTATCTGCTAAGCTAGTTACGTTTCCAAGATCGGTTAGCCAGTTGCCATAGTCCCACCACATAACAACAGCGTCGGTTGGCGCGATGTTAGTTTTCATCCAGCCTACTGCGTCAAGCCACGCGCTTACTTTATCATTAAGATTTGCTCCGCCGATTGGGAGGCTTGCGGCGCTGATTGCTGTTGGTACATAAGCTTGTGAAATAGCTCTTGGCATTCCGCCGGTTTGCGGTGAAAACGCCAAGTTTGTTACTAGCAACATGAAGATTATGAAGACTGCGACGCCGCTGTATTCTTTGCTTACACGTGCCATTTTACGCTTTGACTTTGCGAGTGAACGCGGCGCTTCTCGGAGTAGAGTGAAGAATGGCTTTAGTAAGCTGATGATGCCTATGCCTGCTATTATGGCGAACGCTGGGGCGAAGAGAACCAACAGCCGAATCATGGAAGATGCAAAGTAGAGTCCAGTTACGGCGAAGAGTAGTAGGAAGATGTTTCTGTTAGTTGGGTTCCTCAGTACGAAGTATAATCCTGCGAGGAAGAATAGTATAGCTACTCCAAATTCTATGTAGAGGTTTCCCCATGCTCCTATTCTCTGTTCAGCAACTGAGTCAATAAGCGGTGACGCCGCCCTGATGAACGGGTCTAACACCGTGACGAATTTTCCAGCTATACCGCCAAGGAAGCCAGTTACCGCAAGGGCAATAAAGCCGCCGACTATAGCAATCAATGAGGCAACTGCCAGTGCGATTTTGCTGCGCATGGATATGTTGTTTCTTAGAATCTCTGCAACTATAAGCACGACAAACACTGCAGCCACGGGTAGGACTGCGCCTGAAATTACGTAGCTCAGCGAAATGTAGGGGACTTTTGTTCCTACAAACAGCGCTAAACCAAACGTTATGCTGTAGTTAATGAGTAGTCTTGGTGTGTACCTCTTTAGTAGAACCATAACGAAGACAAACATTACTGCTAGGGCAATCAAGTAGTATGCTGCTCCCCAGCCTGCAATGAAATAAGCCAGTGCTGCTCCTGAGCCTAATGAGTACAGAAGCGAGGCACGCAGGGACCTGTTGCTATCAACTGAGCGCAGGAACAGGAAGATGAATAAGACTAGCCCAAGTACACCGGGAACTTCTGTGTCGAAGAATCCAAGAGAGCTTCGCTGTAAGAATGATGGCGCCAACGCGAGGAATAGGGCTGCGAATAGACCGACTGCTTTTCCACCCACGTCTTTGCCAATTAGGTAGAGGATGAAAACTGAGAGTACAGCTATGGCGGCAGGAAGTATTGAGGTGAAGGTCATTAAATCAATTTTTGCGCCGAACAATGTTACAACCTGGTAGAGGACGGTAGCTGTCATGGGCAGGGCTGGCAGTGAAGTAGACATGTCTATTCCGTCTGGATACCATTTCATAGTGTTTATCCAGTGGGTTGGCCAATATGGCGAAAGTAAACCGTTCTGTACCATGTGCTGGGTGATGCTGAACTGGTAGTATGGGTCAAACTCGTTTAGTAGGGCGGTTCCTTGACCGAGGTTTTCCCAGCGTAGGGGTAGAATACGAACTGTAAATGCTACAAAAAGAATCATTATTAAAGCTGCAAAAGCTAAGATTGAACCGTGGCTTACCTGTATTCTTAGTCTGCTAAAAATTGATAAGCTGTTACTGAGTCGTTCCTTAATTCCTTCTTCAGGCACCTTATGTCATCTCTTCCAAACGTATATTGCGATTGTACTATTTTACACATTGGTGATTTATTTATGGCTTTCCAAAACCTGCAAAGATTGGCTTCAGCGTTTAGAAGGGTTGGTAACGTGAATTATAACCCAAGGGCTAAACCTAACTACTCGTCGTAGCCCAAAAATTCTCTCAAGTCCGGCTAAAACAGGTACAAGACTGCTCTGAGATGTCCTTCCAAACGGCAGCCAACTGTACCCCATCTTTCTTTTCACCAAGAAACCTGCGTTGGACACGCACTGCATAGCCTCTTTGTATGAGTGGCGGTAGGATTTTCCCTGCATAGCTTTCAAGTTTGCTTTAAGGCTTGATTTGTTGCCGAAAGATAAAATGCAAGAAGCGTGCGGTTTTAAAGTGCGCCTGCAATCCCTTAAAGCCTGTTCCAGTTCGGGTATGTAATCTAAAACCTCAATCATAAAAACAACATCAAACAATTCATCCCTCAGCGGCAAAAATCTTGCATCCGCCTGAATAATGTTAACTTGCCTATTTTTCAGCTTCAGCCTTTTTAAGGCATAAGAATTAATGTCGAGGCTCACAACGGTGGCTTTGGTGTTAGCAGCCAAAAGCGAGAAACGCCCCGCTTCAGCGCCTACATCCATGACCGTAATGTTTTCTTGACACAAATCTACAGATCTAGAAATAAAATCGGTTTCCAGTTTAGTCAGGTACTTACCCATTTTGGTTTTAGCAGCGAATTCCCAATGCGTCTCAACTGATAAATCAACAGAAACTTCGGTTAGAGTGCTCAAGTTTGTTATCGACGCTTGCTTAAAGGTTTAACTTCCACATCCAGAGGCATCAAAGACAGTTTTCTAGCGCATTTCGGGCATTTTCCCTCATACTGCGCAATAATTTCGTCTGGCGGTTTAAGGTCTTTGCCTTCGTATAAAACATGGCTACAGCCCTGGCAAATAACGCGTTGCGGCATCCAAATTCCCCAGTAGATACATAGGTGGCGATTATTTATTGGTTGCTAAAAAACTGAGCGCCTCAGATTACACAGGTGTTTTAATTCTGTAGAAGTTGTTGCAACCCGTGTGCAGAATGCAGCTGCAACAACAACAACTTCTCTCGATGCGTCTGGCACCTTAAAGCTTTTAACGGTAAAGTCTTTTGAGTGTTAAAGAGTGGCTTAGGGCGCTTGCGAAAGTATACCTTAATTATCACTGAGAAGCCTGATGCGGCTAATCGGATAGCTACAGCTCTGGATGCCGAGGGAAAACCCCAAAAAACACTCAGAAACGGCGTCCCTTACTATAGAGCTTACCGAGACGGCGAACTAGTTGTGGTTCCAGCGCTTGGACACTTGTTCACGATTGCCAGCAGACAAAAGGGGCATAATTACCCAATCTTCGATTACCAATGGGTGCCGTTGTACCTTGCCCAACGTGGAGCGTCAAAAATTCGTCTTTGGCTAAAAGTTATCGCTGAGCTGGCTAAAGATGCTGAGGGGTTTGTTGATGCATGCGATTTTGACATTGAAGGTAGCATCATTGGCTACACCATTCTGAAGTACGCTTGCGATGGCAAAGAAGCAGTAGCTAAACGAATGAAGTACTCAACCCTCACAACAGAAGAACTTCAAGAATCATACACTCACCTGCAGGCAACCCTGGATTTTGCGCTTGTTGAAGCAGGATTAACCCGCCATGAAGTTGATTGGTTATACGGAATAAACCTGTCGCGGGCGTTAACTCAAGCCGCCCAAAACTGCAGCGGACAATACGCCACGCTTAGCACTGGCAGGGTTCAAGGACCAACCCTAAGGTTCCTTGATGCCCGCGAAAAAACCATAAACTGCTTCGTTCCCACGCCCTACTGGACCATAACCGCAAAAATAAGCGTAAACGACACTGTCCTTGAAGTGGAATACGAGAAGGCTCTTGAGAACAAAGCGCAGGCAACTGCAGTAAGGGATGCTTGCAAAACCAAGGAAGGTCAAATAGAAACGGTGGTTGTGAGGGAGTTTTTTCAGGGTCCGCCTGTGCCATTTGACCTTGGCGCTTTGCAGAGTGAAGCTTACCGCATCTTCAAGTACACTCCCATACGTACCTCAAACATCCTTCAGAACCTCTACATGGCTGCGTTGATTTCTTATCCTAGAACCAGCAGCCAAAAACTTCCGCCGTCAATCGGCTACAAAAATGTGCTTAGAAAACTGGGAAAGGCAACAGCATACTCTAAGCATGCAGCTAACCTTCTATCTAAGCCGTCCTTGAAGCCCAATGAGGGCAAAAAATATGACTCAGCGCACCCTGCAATTTACCCCACTGGCAACCTACCTGAAAAACCCCTTGATGATTCAGAAAGGAACATTTTTGACTTGGTTGTTAAGCGGTTTTTATCTGTTTTCGGGGACCCCGCAATCCAACAAAGTATAAATGTTAAAATCAATATCAACGGGAACTTTTTCCTTTTGAGTGCTGTGCGAACATTGATGGAAGGATGGATGCGATTCTATAAGCCATACGTGCAATCGAAAGAGGCTTCTCTTCCTCCCCTAACTGAAGGACAAAAAGTCACCGTTAAAAAAGTAACTCTTGGCGCCCATTACACTAAGCCGCCAGCCAGATACAACCAACGCACCCTACTGCTGAAGATGGAGAAAGAGGAGATCGGCACCAAAGCCACACGAGCATCAACGATCCAAACACTCATCGACCGCAAATACGTAACTGGCACAGACAGCCTTTTCGTCAGCGACCTCGGCTTTGAAGTCATCGAAGTTCTCTCAAAATATTGCCCAGCCGTTGTCTCTTCCGAAATGACAAGAACCCTTGAGGAAAGAATGGAGGCAATCCAGCAGGGCAAAGAAACAAAGCAAAACGTACTGCAAAACGCCACAGAAACCCTAACGCTCGTAACATCGGAGCTAAAAGATAAGGAAGCTGAGATAGGCGCCCAGCTAAGTCAGCCGATCCAGAAGTCAAGGCTGGACGAAAGAACCGTGGGTGCATGCCCAAAATGCAGCGACGGAAAACTGGTGATTTTGCGCTCGAAAAAAACTGGCAAACGCTTTGTCGGCTGCACAAACTATTTCCTTGGCAAATGCACAGCTGCCTATCCTCTGCCCCAAACTGGCACCGTTAAACCACTGCGTGGCATCTGCAAAAGCTGCGGCTCACCCGTAGTCGCGGTGTATTTTAGATGCAGGAGACCTTGGAAGCTGTGTCTCAACATTAGTTGTCCCTCGAAAGGAGACCGCAAAAGTGACCTGTAGAATCTGTAGTAGAGAAGCTGAAGAAAACGGTTTTTGCCCTCTTCATTCTAAGGCGTACAAGAATATTTTGGAGAAATTCAGGGTTTGGCAGGCTGCATCGGACACTTCTTGGATGGGGTATTTGCTGGAGATTCAGAAAAATTCATTAACTGGAGTATGGGCTAAAGAAGTAGCAAAGTACCTAATTGAGGAAGAGAATAAAGATGACTAGCAAATTAAAGAAAAGCTCTTCGGAAATGTCGTTTTCGCTTAGTCGATGGTTCCGCAAACTTACCACAAATGCACCTACCGCATTCATCGTTACTATTATAGGAATGTCCTATGCAATATTTCTCTTTGGCGGCGGCTTATACACCCTCATTAACCATCCTCAGCCATCTGCCTACGTCAACAACCAATTTTACTTCCTCTACCCAGACATCGGATCACAATTCATAGCAGACACACTAATTTCAGTAACACTTTACGCATTGGGTTTTGTTGGTTTACTATTTATTTACCAAAGCAGCAAAAGTGCCTACAAGCCGAGACAAGCATACATGATGATGGTTATAGGCGTTACATTTGTGCTGTTAGCTTACGTCTTCTTAGAAGGCTCAATACAGTTCAAAGTAACCGGCGGAAGATGACTTTTTTTTAAGTCCGCTTAATTTTTTGTATTTTTAGTACCCTACCACGGGTTTTTTTTCAAGTTTAACTTGTAGGCCAGAAAATTAGTGAACAAGTGAATAGGCGGCGTTATCAACAGAACAGTGACGACCAGCTCCCAGGTTAAACCCTGCCAGCTTATCAAAGCAAGCGGAAGCGAAAAAACCACCGCGCCCACTACAAAATCAATCTGATCTACAACAGGCAACAACCCGCCAGGAGCAATATCTAACCTTCGTTTTATGAATGCACCAGTCAAGTCCCCTAAAAGAGCGCCCAACGGGATTAGCAGGCTTAGCAGAACAGGAACCTTATCAAAGCCGAAAACAAAGCCTTCAACAAGCCCCACACCGACGCCCACTGCCCAGCCGAAGAAGAAGCCACGAAATGTTTTGTTGTTGCCAAAGATGCGTTTTCCATCGGCAAAATTTTTTCCAAAGTCCATGCGTGTTCCGCCGCCTGCAATTACAGGCGTTCCATTGGCGCAGTATGCTGGGAAAATGAAAATTAAGGCTTGGGCAATGAGCAGGGGGATATCCATGACTTTCAACCGTTATTTTTGGAATTGTGTATCTTGTATTCCTTTTTCCCCTATTTGTATATAACACGTTGCTTCTTGCTGGATTTCCCGCGCCTTCTCAAGCGTAGCCTTGATTGTTTGAAGTTGCTCGGTGGGTTTAAGGGCAATTATGTTGTCTGCCCAGAACTTCAGAACTCGTGTTGCAACAGGTCTAACGCTGCTGCTCTGGTCGGTGAAGACGCTACGTACCTGGCTTGTTATTATTAGGGGGATTTTTCGGATTTTTGTGGCTTGCGCTAAAATAGCTAGTTGCCGATTTAACTCGCGGTTAACGCTAAAAGCCTTCGATTTGCCGGTTGACTCTGAGACTTTTGCGCTGTAGAGCGAGGTGAAGGTGTCAATTATGATTAATCCGACGTTGGCGGTGTAGTCTTGAATTTGGTCGATGAGTGCTGTTTGCTCCTTGAAATCCTTCGGCTTCACCAGGATTATGCGTTCTGCAACCTCGTCAAAGCGGTTGCCTGAAATCTGAGCCAACCTCTTAGCGTAAAAACTGTTATCGCAGTCAACAAAAAGAACCTTCAATTTCTGTAGGGCGCAGTTGACGGCGCATTGCATGGCAAGGGTTGTTTTTCCAGTTTCAGGCTCACCATAAATCATGGTGACTGTTTCAGCTGCGATGCCTCCGCCGATTTTGCTGTCGATGCATTTGCAGCCTGTCTGGATTGTAACCATGCTTTACACGTCAAGGATTATTAACTTGAAGATAGTAATGTGTTTTGCACTTAAACGTATACTTTCAGGTTGCTTTATGAATGAAAAAGTTGCGGTTGCAACGGTGCAGGGCAAAATCTACTATCTCGTTGTCAATCAGCTTAAGGAACATAACATTCCTTTTATCAGTTTAGTTCCTGGCGAATCGGTGCCGCCTAAAATATCGGTGGTTATAACAACCGAACAGGAAAAACAGCTTGTCAACCACGACAAAATTCTGGTTTTCCAAGGCGAAGACAAGCTTGAGTGTTTAGTTGACGAGGTAAAAAAAGTTCTTTGGGGGAAGCAGTATTTTGAGAAAATAGTTGTAGGATTAGACCCAGGTGTCGCAATTGGGTTGGTTGCTTTGGGTGATGGAAAAGTTATTGAGGAAGGTAATTGCTTTAGCACTGAAGAAGTAATAACAAGTATACTTAAAATATTGAGAAACGTTAACTTTGGGGTAACATGCGTTTCTGTTAAGATTGGGAATGGGGTTCCAGTTTACAAGGAATTGCTTAAAGATTTGGATGATTCTTTGCCTGCCGAAGTCGTTTTGGAAGTGGTGGGTGAGGCTGGAACTAACAAACCTTTAAAAGAAAACAAGCACAGCAGAGGAGTTAGACATATCTCCTCAGCTACATGCATAGCTGGAAGATCAGGAAAAATTGTTCCCAGGAGAAAACTAATTGCAACAAACGGTCGAAGCCAATAAAACAATGTTAGTGGATGGTCCAGCGTCGGCTCGGCTTGTTTCTGGAAAAGCAGAGGTTTATGGTTACCCACTCAAAGAATCTCAGCGGATTGTGGTTCGAGCAGGAAAACGCCTGCCATTTTACGCTATTGAAGAAACAGTTTTGGAAGTTTCGTTAGGACCCAACGCCACCGTAGCGGAAATGATTGGCGGCACAATTCCGCAGTCATGGAATAAACCAGTCGAAGCAGTTTTGGGTTTGCAAAAGCGCCCCGTCGTTATCATGATTTTAGGCGCAGCTGATTGTGGCAAAAGTAGCCTCTGCACTTATTTATTTAACAAGTTTGTTTACGGGAGACGACGGGTTGCAGTTTTAGATGGAGATGTTGGTCAATCAGACATTGGTCCATCCGCCACTGTTGGCTATGGAATCGCTACTAAACCTGTGCCGCAACTGCATAACTTAAAGTTGAAGAACGCTTTTTTCGTCGGCGTTACCTCCCCGCTTCTGGAGATGGCCAAGGTGATTGAAGGCTTAGCAGCTATGAAAGCTGAAATTCTCCAACAGCAAGTCGATTTTGTCTTAATTAATACGGACGGTTGGGTTAGCGGCGAAATCGCTTTCAAGTATAAAATCGCTCTAATTGAAGCTCTTAAACCCGACATCATCGTTGGACTTCAAGTGCAGGATGAACTTGTGCCTTTAATCGCAAACCTGCAAATTCCAGCTGTAATGGTTGAACCGTCCCCTGCTCTTAACGTCAGAACAGCTGAAAAACGCAAGATTCTCCGAGAAATGACCTATTCACGTTACCTCAAAAACGCAAAGCTGCAGTGCTACCCCCGAAGCCAAATGACAGTTGAACCCAGAAGCGCCATACCCAAAAATCAGGATCCAGAAAAAGGCATATTGGTTGGTATCTATGGCCGCGCAAACAAGTTTTTAGGAATAGGTGTTATTCGTCTGATTAATCCAGTTAGGAAAGTTCTGAAGGTTCAAACAGCGGTTTCTGCTAAGCCATTTAAAATTGTCATTGGAAAAGTTGTTTTGAACGAGAAGCTTCAGGAAGTTGTTTAGGATTGAGTTCTAAAGAAATTGCTGACTTCAGAGGCTAAAACGTCTTTTCTATCAGGTAAAACTTTCATTCCGCTGGTTATCCATGAGGGCAAGAAGTTTTTGCAGTAGTTTGTTGCGAAGCGGAAATCTAAGAAAACTATGGCGCCTCGGTCATCAAGTGTTCTTATAGGTCTGCCTGCCGCTTGCGAGGCTCTTTTCATAGCTGGCAAAACATAGCCGTATTCGCGTCCAAACCCTGGAAAACGTTTTTCGTAGTACTCGATTTGCGCTTTAACTCTGGGAGTAGGCTCAGCATAAGGCACACCGACAACAACCACTGAATTCATTTGGTTACCTGGAAAATCCACACCCTCCGAGGTTCTGCCGCCCTGAACACCCAGAAAAACTGCGCCTCCCTTATCACCGCAAGCTTTGAAGTCCTGCACCATTTTTTCGTTAGCTTTAGAGGTCATGCCTTTGCGTTCGTGGAAGAGTGGTTTTAACAGCGCGTTTTCTAATCCTTCAGCTAGCAAGGCATTTAGGACCTGGAAAGAGGCTGCGAAGATGCCTGTGTTGGTTGGGGTGCTGTTTACAACTTCGTTTATTCGTTCAACCATGGTCTGGTACATCTGCGAAGTTCTTTTCTCCATGGATGTGGTAACACCGAGGCATACGGCTGAAAAAACATGTTCTTTTGGAAAGGGCGAAGGCGCAAGAAACTTTACGGTAGTTTCGGGCAGATGTGTTATTCTTGCAAAAGCCTCCAGCGGCTGAAGCGTCCCAGACATGATAACGTTAGCATAAGTAGATGAGAAGACGGGCTGCGTTATCTTTGAGGGATCAAGCGCTACAATCTCGAGTTTAGCGGTTTTGTTGTTTTCCTTGTTGAAGTATCGGCTTGCAACGTTAATGTAGGAATCATCTTCGCATGTATCAACCCATTTAATCAGAAACTCACTCATTGCATGAACATATGACCGTGGGTTTTTGCCTTCAGCTAGCAAGCTTTTCCTGATAGCGGCGCCTGCTTCATGCATGTGCTCAAAGAACTCTCTGGGACGCGGAATATTTCCCTGCTTCTGGATTATCTCGATTATGCTGCTTGGAGAGAGTATTCCTTCACGGCTTATTTTGTCGGTTATTTTTTCTATTTCATTTCGGAAGAAATTGGCGAATTCCTCGATGTCTTTATGGCCAAACCGGCTGGCTTCCATTTCCGCCGCTTTCATAACAAATAGTGATAGGGCGCTGCCTGAGATGTCTATGGCTGTTTCAGGCAAATTGTGGGCTTCGTCAACGATTAAGATGACTTTCTGCAGTTCTGTTTCAATGTTCTTGAGAAACGGCGTTCGGATGACGGGGTCAAATACATAGAGGTAGCTTAAGGCAATAACTTGGACGTCTGAGAGCCCTGCTTTTACAAGTTCGTAGGGGCAGACTTCTTTTTTCTTGCAAATACGCTGGATTTCGCTGCCCATATAGGGTCGGCTAGCAACTTGCTGCTGAAGTTGCATGTAATCATAAGTGCGGTTCTCCACATTGCTGTAATAGGGGCATCTGCCTTTAGCTTTGAGGAGCTCGCAGACTTCCATAAGTGATTTTGAATCAAAAGCGCCTCTTGCAGCGAAGGCGTTTAGGCACATTTCGTTTCGTCCACGGATGGAGAGCCCCGAAATCTGGTGTTTTCTGAAAACCGCTCGTAACTCTTCGATAACTCGGTCATGCTGGCGGTGGGTTCGCGCTACATAGAGGATTTTGAGTTTTTTTTCTATGGCGATTGGCAACACGGCGGAGAGAGCTGAAATTGTTTTTCCTAAGCCGTTGCTGCCTTCAATAAGAACTGATCGCCTGCTGGCTACGGCGTTATAAACGTTAGTTATGAATTCGTCTTGATGAGGTCGTACACTCTCGTAGGGAAAGTACTCAGAGACTTGACTAGGCAGCTTAACCATTTTTCTTGCCTCACTCTGAATTGCCATATCTCCCCTTCCTGAAAATACAGGCACAAGTATGGTTTGCAAACTATAAATACCAATTGCGCTAAACCCTGAATTTTTAAGACTATTTCAATATGTTGAATTCCAGTTCTAGATTGCCTTAAGTACCTCGCTTTTTTATATTATTTTAGGTATTTTTATGCAGTACAAACTATCTTGAGATCTTACGACCTATCCTCCCTTACTGGGAAATCAGCTCAATTACCCTTTGAAATGGAAGATTGGAATAACGCATTAAACAAGTATGCTGAAAATCGGTGGGCTGTCGTGAACAGCGGTGTAATTGAGTCAGGAAACAACGTTGTTTTTTGGGTTATGCTGGAGAAGGCTGAGCAGGAAGAAGCTATCAACACAGGTTTTTAGTGTTCAGACATTTTTTGCATACCGGACCTGCTTTTTTCTTTAATCTTTTTACTGTTTTAGATGAGGGCTTTAAGCTCTTAGTGTTCTTAGATTAAATTTTATCTTGCCTTTTACTGTAAGACTCATTCCTAAACCTCATAAATTGTGTGGATTGCGTTTTGCTTTTATAGGAAAGGTTTTTAGTGAGGTTATTGTATGAGACTGTGAAAAAGTGTATAGTCTAAAGTGAGGTTAACATTATGTCTGTATTTGCAGCACCAGGAGCATATGACCGTGCCATTACTGTTTTCTCCCCTGATGGAAGACTCTTCCAAGTAGAATATGCAATGGAACTTGTCAACCGCGGAGCCACCATCATAGGTATCCAAAGTTCAGAAGGGTTAGTTCTCGGTTCAGAAGAAAACATTGAGGTCCTTGAAGAAGCAGGGTACTCATGGAAAATTTTCCGGGTAGATGACCATATTGGCGCAGCCATAGTCGGGTTGAGTTCCGACGCCAGAATCCTAATTGACCAAGCGAGAATCTACGCTCAAAGTAACAAACTAACTTACGATGAACCCATCGACGTGGAAGTTGTAACCAAACGAATATGCGACATCCAGCAAATGTACACGCAACATGCAGGTGTCCGACCCTTCGGAGTCTCCATAATCTTTGGCGGAGTCGACAAAACCGGCACACGCGTCTTCGGAACACACCCAAGCGGAACCTACCGAGGCTACAAAGCCACAGCACTTGGCGCAGGAAGAGAAACCGTTCTTGCCATACTAAAAGAAGAATACAAAGAAAACCTAACCCTGGACAACTGCATAAAACTTACAGTTAAATGCCTAATAAAAGCCCTTGAAGCACGCCAGCTACCTCCAAGAATCAAAATCGCAATCATCCCGGCAGCAACACAGAAGATGGAAATGCTAAACGACGACACAGTGGAAGGCTACATCAAAGAGCTGGGTTCAAGCAAGTGAAAAACTGATGAGCGAAAAGTTCACCGTCGCACGCTTAACAAGAGAAAATGAGCATTTTGAAGTCTTAGTTAAGCCGCAGAAGGCGCTGGACTACCGAAACGGCAAAATCGCGGGGATAACTGAGGTTTTAGCCGCTGAAATAATTTTTGCTGATGCAAATAAAGGTACTAAAGTTTCTGAAGAAGCAATGAAAAAAGCCTTCAAAACATGTGACCCGCTAAAAATTGCAGATGAAATCTTAAAAAAAGGAACCCTGCAACTAACAACCGACCAAAGACGCAAAATGGTCGATGATAAAAAAAGACAAATAATCGACTTCATTTCTCGCCAAGCAGTTGACCCAAAAACGAATCTGCCGCATCCGCCGGCACGCATCGAAAATGCAATGGAGCAAATCCGCTACCCCATAGATCCATACAAACCAGTTGAAGAGCAAGCTAAAGACATAGTTAAACTGCTACGGCCAATTTTGCCACTTAAAATTGAGCAGGTAACTGTTGCGGTAAAGATTCCCACGCTGCATGCGGCAAGGGCTTACGGTACAATCAAAACTTTAGGCACCATTAAACGGGAAGAATGGCGCGGGGACGGTTCATGGTACGGAGAAATTGAATTACCAGCAGGATCGTACGCTTCGCTGATAAACAAACTTGGTGATGCAACCAAGGGAACAGGAGAAGCAAAAATAATCTCATAGTAATGAAAAAAAATGATAGGTGATTTTATGCCAACATTCTTTGAAAAAAAACAGCTTGTAACGCCCGGAGAAATGCTCGCTGAAGGCGACTATCTGCCCGGCGAAAACACGTATTTGGAAGCAGGCAAGATTTATGCCTCAAGGATTGGACTCGTAGACGCAGACAACAAAAAAGTAAACGTTGTTGCATTAAGGGCTTTTTACGTGCCTAAAATGGGTGACATAGTAATAGGAACAATTATTGAAGTCGGATTCAACGGCTGGACCGTCGACATTAAAGCACCCTACACAGCAATGCTGCGTGCATCAGACGTTCTTGCAAGACCCTTTAAACCCCAAAACGACGAGTTATCCCAGATTCTGACGGCAGGCGACTTAATCGTTGCCAAAATCGCATCCTTCGACAGAGCACACGACCCACAACTAACCGTCGGCGAACCAGGAATGGGAAAAATTACTCGAGGCCAAATCCTTCATGTGACACCAACAAAGATTCCACGCATAATTGGGCGAAAAGGCTCAATGATATCGATGATTAAACAGGAAACAAACTGCCAAATCATCCTCGGATTAAACGGTGTAATCCTAGTCACAGGCAAACAACTGGAAGACGAGGAACTTGCTATTACAGCAATTCGAAAGATTGAGGAAGAATCCCATACAAGCGGTCTCACAGATCGCATAACACAGTTGCTAAAAGAAAAAAATCAAGTTAAATTGGAGGAAAACAAAGTTGAATGAGAAAACAGAAAAATTAATCGATAAGAAAGGCATCCGACTAGACGGTAGAAAAGCGGATGAACTTCGCCCATTAAAACTTCAAGTAGGCGTACTCTCACATGCTGATGGATCAGCCTATGTTGAACATGGAAAAAACAAGATTTTAGCCGCAGCATTCGGTCCGAGAGAAGTGCATCCAAAACACCTTATGCAAGCTGACCGCATGGTTCTAAAAGTCCGCTATCACATGGCACCCTTTTCCGTCCAGGAAAGAAAATCCCCAGCACCTTCAAGAAGAGAAGTTGAACTTTCAAAAGTCATAAAAGAAGCTCTTGAACCAGCGCTATTCCTCGAACTCTACCCAAGAACAGGAGTGGATGTCTTCGTTGAAATATTGCAGGCTGATGGAGGAACAAGATGCGCAGCTATCACAGCAGCAGCATTAGCAATTGCAGACGCAGGTGTTCCAATGCGCGATTTAGTTGTTGGATGCGCAGCTGGAAAAGTTGACGACACAGTAGTTGTAGACCTATACGATGCCGAAGACAAACTTGGAGCTGCAGATGTTCCAGTTGCTTACATGCCAGCCTTAAACGCAATTACACTGTTACAGATGGATGGAATTTTGGAACCTGCCGAATTCGAGCAAGCCGTTAACATGGCTGTGGAAGGATGCAAGAAAATCTATGAAATGCAGAAGGAAGCATTAAAAACCAAGTACATGGTTGTAAAAGAGGTTGAAGAATAATGTCATCACTTGTAACTAAAGTTAGACTAAGACAAATCGAGCAACTCATCGAGAAAGGCAAACGCCTAGACGAACGAGGTTTACTGGATACCCGCGAAATCAAAATCGAACAAGGGGTAATTGAGAAAGCTGAAGGCTCCGCAAGAGTATATCTTGGCAAAACCGAGGTTCTTGTCGGCGTCAAAGTCTCAACAGGCGAACCATTTCCAGACACACCAAACGACGGCGTCTTAACCGTAAATGCAGAGCTTGTGCCAGTTGCTTCACCTAATTTTGAGCCGGGACCACCAAACGAAGAATCAGTTGAACTAGCACGCGTTGTCGACAGAGGCATCAGGGAATCAAAATGCATCGACACTGAGAAACTTGTAATTGAAGCAGGCAAAAAAGTGTTTGTGGTCTTCGTTGATGTCTACATACTTAATCATGATGGAAACCTAATTGATGCTGCAGCACTAGCAGCCATGGCAGCGCTAATGAACACAAAAATGCCCAACTACGAAATCAAAGATGGAGAACTAAAAATCAAACAAGGCTACACACCGCTACCCATGAGGAGTCACCCCATAACAGTCACCTGTGGCAAAATAAACAGCCACTTGATTGTTGACCCTTGGCTGGAAGAAGAACAAGTCATGGATTCACGCATCACCTTCGCAACCAAAGAAGATGGAACCATCTGTGCTATTCAGAAGGGCGGCTCAGGCTATTTCACACCGCAACAGATTTTAGAAGCCTCAAAGATTGCTCTGGACAAAGCAGCAGAACTGCGCAAGAAACTTGATTGGTGAGATAAAAATTGCCTAAGATGAAGAAAGTTGGTCCAACACGAGGTTTAGGAGTACGTTACGGTTCCACAGTTAGAAAACGCTACATGAAAGTAATGATTGAGCTCAAGAAGCCCCACAGATGCCCAAACTGCGGCTTTAACCGCGTAGCACGCGAAAGCGTAGGCATCTGGAAATGCAGCAAATGCGAGTACACCTTTGCAGGCGGAGCATATACACCAGTAACTAAGCTGGGTGTTGTGGCTAAACGAGCAGCTAAAGGTGCACCAATCGAAGAAACAGCCAAAGCAGTGGAAGCTGTTGAGTCAGCAGCTGAAGAAGAAACTGAAACCGAGTAAACATTTCTTTTCTTTTATTTTTTAGTTTTTGTTTATTACCCTGAAAGCCTTGATTATGCATGGATGCTAAATGTCAACCGGTGCAAAGGCTACTGTACGCTTGGAATTCTCTGAAAAACAACTCTGCACGCTTCTTAATGCTTTAACCCCTGAAACAAACACAATGGCAACCAGAAGAGCAAATGTGAAATTGGAAAAAGACGGTTCATTTCTCTTGTTAACCGTTGAAGCAGAGGACACCGTTGCCCTGCGGGCGACGCTGAACGCTTACCTGCGATGGATAAACTCCACGGTCAATGTTATGCATGTAGTTGAAGACGCGTAGTTTGCCTTTTTGTGTTTTTGGGCATATTTGGAGCCTGATAGTCGTTCATTGCAGAAACTATTAAGAGGTAGATTGTTTGCCCTACTCAAATTTTATAAACTCACCAAGGAATTAATTGCATTTTAGTGACTGCTATACGGAAATTCGTGCTGTTAAGCTGTGTAATACTTGTCTTAATTGTTGCGCTAATGGCTCAAAGCTTGGGATTAATTCCGACTTTAATAGAAACGCCAACAACTGGCCAAATAGACATTGGTGCATCTAAGGTGAATTTCACTTCTTGGGAACTACAAACTTGGGTGGGCATTAAAAACCGCTTAATAGTCAACAACTCAGACCCTAACTTTACAGGCATCCGAAAACTGCAATGGATTTCAATGTGTAACAGTTCAAGCCTTGACTACTGTCAAAAATCCATGGAGTTTCTCTGTTTTTGGCCTGGACGGGGCGCCGATGGAGAATGGGAAGTTGTTGTAAGCATCTACAATGTCACGAACAGTACTTCAGATTTTATTGTAGAAGTTTCAAGGTTTACTTGGCACCAACTTCAGGTTGTATTAGATGGTGAGGAGATGATTGACTTTCCTCAAGTAACAAACGACACAACTTCGCTTGGCTACGCCACTTTCCATGTAACCCCATCGTAGTTCAATCAAGATTCATTGTATTTTATTTTGAAAAAAAGAATTGCGACGGCTTGGAGGAAGGCCAGTGAATTTGCTATAATAATCGGAAAATTGTTTACAAACAATCCATAAATGAACCATACGAAAACTCCAGCAGATGTTAATGCGAACATTCCTGTGGAGATGTCTTTGGTTGATTTTGTTTTCCAAACCTTGATTAACTGTGGAAGCAGAGCGCCTGTTGTTAATGCAGCGGCGATTAAGCCAATAACCATTATTGTGTCCATGGGGTTTCTGCGGTTTTAGTGTTTGTTGAAAGGTATTTAGGTTTCGCTGAAAATGACTATGTTTAACAAAAATTGTAATAATCCGTGTTTTATGTTGACGGCTTATGATACTTTTTCGAAAGGAAGGTTTACCAAGGTATTCGTTAATTTTTTAATTTTATTTGAACTGGAAAATTTTTAACAAATGCAGGGGTGCGACTTAAACCCACACAGTGGTGGAGACTTTACCCGCATTTGCCCCTTTTTAGAGCAGTTCGTCATGGTATTCATTTGAATTTTTATCATAATTTCATAAAGAAAAACTTAATTTACTTATTTTAGACCTTACAGAATACCCAGAAAGCATTAATACGAAGTACGCTTTTTTTCGGTATTATGGAAAAGAAAGCTCCAATATCTAAAAGAGAAATAAGGACTTCTGTCACGCTCATCACGCTAATCCTTGGAATAATAATACTGAGTAGCCTTCTTTTACTTACTCAATACTGGTTTGTCTGGCTTATCATCTTACCCAGCGTACTTATAATCATAGGGCATTTTACAGCATCAAAAAGCTTCTACCAGTGCCCTTCATGTGACACGGCGTTTAACATAACTGCTCTGCAAGACTTTTTTGCGCCACATGGAATAACAAAAGGCTCAAACGGGGAATTATTTGAATGGAAACTACTCAAATGCCCAGGATGCAGTAAAAGAAAAAAATGCTTCCGCTCGCAGGAAAAAAAGCAAAAATAAGCTCGCGCCCAAGTCGAGTGACTTCGGAACGATTTTAGGTAGCTTTGCTTTGGATGATGATTTCGCATACTCGGTCAGGGTTTTTAGAGGAAAAAACAAACACTCTACCCTCCTTGGGAGTAACCTCGACAGCGCTGGCAAAAGAGGTTGTATACGCCAATGAACCATCAAGTCCAACCCTAACACCGACTCCCAAGTATCTGCCAAACGCTTTGGTTTTTTTACAGAAAGAAATATCCTTGAGTAAGAAGGATTTTTTGTCAAATCGCCCATAATTAACAGAGAGGCTTTCGTCATCAATTTTTATGTGGAGACCTCGGTAATTCCAGAATACCAGCAGCAGGATGCCTAAAATCACCCAAGCCAACGAAATCCCGAGAATATCCTCAACCAATAAATCCTCGCTGAATAAGAAAATCGCAAAAGTTACCACAACAACAATCAAACTAACCATTACAAATAAACCCTTAACAAGAGCTCCTGCAGGAACCCATTCGCTATATTCCACATTTTTCATACATAAGACATTGATCAATTAACCAATATATCTTTGTCAAATCCTTGGTGGCATTAAGCTCAAGCAAGTTGGTATCCCCGAATAAACTATTGACAAATCTCCACTCAGCGGAGACTTCACCTCGCATTTTCCCCTTTTTTGTTTAGATTAAAGTTTATCGGAGGATTCGTTTAGGATTTGGTTTAAAATAGCGTAAGGGACTATTTCAACAATGGGTTTGAAGAAGCTCACTTGATTGTTACTTGTATTTTTCTAAAACTTGTCTTCCAAAATCAGTTATCTCAACCGAATGAAAATCGTAGGGAGCCAATCTCTGAAAAACACTCGGTATTTCTACGAGCAACGATTTTTCCAGTGCTTTGACAGCTTCATTTATGTCATCTGGAGTTAACCCGGTTTTCTTGTGGATTTCCTCACCTTTTATAAATTCACCCTTAGTGAATTCTGAAAGCGCTTCAAGGACTTTTTTCGCCTTCATATCAATCATGTTAAAATCGTCAAGTTCAAAATTTTCAGACAACTCCAAAACCTCACATTAAACTATTGCTACCTTGCCATAAAAACTCTTTGAAATAACTTTAATTGAGGTAGTACAAAGATATTGTCGAAAATAATAGTTTATCAAGGTATTCGTTTGAGTTTTGGTTTAAATAAACTGCACTGCACTACTTCGGTAAACATAATATGTTGGCACGAGCATACAACAACATTCGTTAAATAATTTGTTTCTCTGTATTTTTTTTGGAGAGGTAAACAGTAACGGTAAGCCGAGGGACAAACCACGTAGTTGGGTTCAGCAAAGTTAGATGCTGGTGAAATGCCCCAACATAAACCGTCAGTAAACCCTTAAAAAGCTTGCACGCTTAAAACTGCAAGCCTCTCTATTTTAGCCTTCTCAAAATACTAAAGTGATCACAATTGTATTACCGTTAGGTGTTTTTTACTGTAAAAGTGCCGGGAATGGAGCCTCCACTTGGTAGAGACCTCACCGGTATTCTCACTTTTTTACTTTTGTGAATTCTGATAACTAGTTGGCGTTATTTAATGAAGCAGAAATACACTATTAAGAACCCTTGAATCAATGCAAAAAGTGGAACCAGCAAGAACTTGATTTTACGAGTTTTATGTCTAAAAAGCAGCATTCCAGCATAAGCACCAAACGGTCCAAAAAAAGCAATCAACAAAAGCCTAGATTCAGGAACCCTCCACCCTCCCTTTTTGCTCTTCAACTTGTCAATTCCAAAGACTGCTAAAGAGACAAAATTTACAATGACCAAGAAAATCAAAAATAAAAAAAATTGAATCATATTACAGGCGCCAAGCTTTCTCTAATTACAGAATCGAGCCGTTCCATTTCATCTGTTGTTAGTAATCTATATTGTTTTATTTGACTACCTTTAACTGGCAATATTTCGTTAATTGAGGCTTCAATAGCTTTCGACTGCTTAAACTTGGCTGTCTTTCCACTTACAAGCCTTGAAGTATCGACTATCTGGATGAACAACACTGAATCTGACATTTCAATGGGCTTATTTGTTTGGGATCCATGAATATAATATCTGCTGATTGCTGAAGTTAAGAATTTTCCGCATGTCTGGGTTGGCTTAATGTTAGATTCTTCAATTTCGACTATTGCTTTGATTTTATTTCGTTTTAAAATGAGTAGGTCTACACTGCAAAATTCGGTTTGTCTTGATTTTTTTGAATTACAAAATAGCGGGATACGTTGGTTTCCGCCGCATGCACTGTCAAGTAATAGCGTGAATTCAGAATTTGATGGTATAGCTTTTTTGAATAGCTCTCCGACTTTCTTGTGAATCAGATTGTCATCTTTACTCATTTTAATCAGATTCATAGTTCTTGCAAACTGAGCTTAAACTTTTGGATAAGCTACTGAATGGTGCTTGTCTTCCTCATTGACTGATAAAAAATTTTCCATTTTCGAACCCCCAATCAATGTGGCGGCATCACTTGCTCTCCGTTTTTCATTCCGAGATTTTAAACATAAAATTTTAGTAATTATCTGCCGAAGGGATAATCATGAAAAATTCTGAGTGCACAATCTATTTCGTGTTCAAAAATAGTTGGCTACGGAAGTTTGGAAAGGAAGTGGGCAGTTGGAAAAGATACAGCCCTAACGGAACGGTACTGAAACAGTCGCTTTTTATTATGTTAAAAACTGATTAATTGTATTCAGAGATTTAAGATATCAAAATAGGATGGACTCTACGTCAAGGGAAGGTTTAAATAAATACCGCCATATTTCGTATATGCTTTAAAGTTAAAAAACGGATGAAAACTTAGCATGTCACAGCAGGAATATCGCTATATACTTCGTATAATGGGTACAGACGTTCAAGGTACCTTAAAAACTGTTTACGCAGTAGCGGAAGTTAAAGGCTTAAGCGCTGCTCTCGCAAACGCAGTCCTCAAAAAGGCAGGCGTAAACCCTGACTTGCGCGTGGGTTTTATCACAGAGTCAGATATCTCAAAAATAGAAGATGTAATCAAAGATCCAGTTAAATATGGTATACCAAGCTGGATGTTTAACCGTCGAAAAGACGGAGACTCCGGAAAAGACCAACATGTTTTGAGCGCTGAACTTGCATTAAAAATTAAAACTGACATTGACGGAGCCAAAGAAATCAGGTCTTGGCGTGGATACCGCCATGCTTACAGCTTGAAAGTACGTGGTCAAAGAACAAAAACCACTGGAAGAGCAGGCAAAGCATTGGGAGTTAAGAAGAAGACTCTGATGCAGAAGCCCGGTGGAGCACCAGCTGCAGAAGGAGGCAAATAAGCATGGGAGATCCGAAGAAACAGCGTAAGAAATTTGATACTCCACGTTTCCGATGGAGAAAAGATGTTCTCCAAGAAGAACTGAAACTTCTGGGGCAATTTGGCTTAAGAAACAAACATGAGCTCTGGCGTCACAAAACCGCATTGTCCAAGAATAGAAGCATCGCACGTTCACTTATCAGCAAATCCACTGAAGAAAGAGCAAAAATGGAAAATGAATTGCTCGCTCAACTGAAAAAGAAAGGCATTCTTCAGGACACCGCAGTATTAGATAACGTCTTAGACTTAACAATCGAAGACATCTTGGAACGCAGATTGCAAACAATCGTTTTCCGCAAAGGCTTAGCACGAACAGTTTTCCAGTCACGTCAACTAATCACTCATGGACACGTAACAATCGACGGTCGCAGAGTTACAATTCCAGGATACATCGTTCCAAAAGAAGCCGAAACAAAAATCGTTTATTCACCCGAAAGCGCAATTGCAAACCAGGAACACGCATTGCGAGTTGGATTAACAGTGGTCGCTAAGCAAGTTGAAGCTAGACCACCTCAGAGAGGCCGCAGAGGCGGACGCGGAGGCGGCAGATTCTGAGCGCTCCTAACAACAAGCGGAACGAGAAGTGGGCAATCGTCCACATCTTCAGCAGCTACAACAACACCCTAATCCACATCACTGACATTTCAGGCGCAGAAACCATCGCCAGAACCACAGGTGGAATGTTCGTTAAAGCAGACCGCATGGAATCATCACCCTATGCAGCTATGCGTGCATCCACAGCAGCAGCCGAAGTCGCAAGAGACAAAGGAATAACAGCCATCCACATCAAAGTCCGAGCTCCAGGAGGCGCAGGACCTAGAACACCTGGACCAGGCGCACAAGCAGCAATCCGAGCATTAGCCCGATTCGGCTTCAAAATTGAACGTATCGAAGAAGTAACGCCAATTCCCCACGATGGAACAAGAAGGCCTGGCGGTAGAAGAGGAAGAAGAGTCTAAACTAAAGTTTTCTTCCAAATTTATTTTCTTTATCCCAAGTTTTAATTCTTAATTTATGTTTATTTTTTGTAAAAGCTCGTTTTGTCCTTCTTTACTTATGCAGTTATGAAGCCTCTGTATGTGCCCATAATTTGCCTTCCATTATGAACCCAAAAGCTGTTAAGCACATTGAGTCTTTGTGCAACTTTTAGAATTCTTAAACCTTTTTCCCTTAATGTTATTGCTACAATGCTCCTTTCTTTTTCTATGTTTTCGCAGTGAGCTAATTCATCAGGTGTTTTGCCAGTACACTCGCAACACGCCTTAAGCCATCTGATATAGTTCTCTTCTGTGGAAGATTCGAAGCGATGCTCACCACTATCCGTGAGGAACCATTTTTTGACTGCCTCGTAATCTTCTATTTTTAAAACTTCTCACCCCCTTGTCCTCCTTTTTTAAACCCTTCGACTCCTTCTCAGAATGGGCCTAACTTGTGGGGTTGTTGTTATGAAGTTTCAATGTCCTCTGAAAATGCTCTCAATTAAATTAATAAGCAAACTTGGCTATAAGGGTTAAGAAATACGCGCCATGGGTAGAGTGTTTAGAGATTTCTATATATTCTAAGAATAACACGAAACGTTTTTATCATTGCCTTGTGATTCGTTTGTTGCAATAGCCTATTATGGCGCTTTATTGGAGTGTAGCAAGTGAAAATAGAAGTCCTTGAAAAAAACGATATCAACCTTCGCATAGCCGTCAGAGATGTGGATGTTCCCTTAATGAATGCTCTGCGCCGTTTAGCACTTGCTGAGGTTCCCTGCATGGCAATAGAAGAAGTTGTCATGATAGAAAACTCTTCTATTTTACAAGATGAAATAATCGCCCACCGACTGGGTCTTACTCCCCTGAAGACTGATTTAGACGCCTACAGCCGTCCAGAAGAATGTGAATGTAAAAGCGAATTCGGCTGTTCACAATGCCGCGTAACATTAACGGTTGATGCTGAAGCTAGAGATGGGACAAGAACCGTTTACTCAGGAGAAATAATCTCTGAAAACCCAGAGATCGTTCCAGTTTCAGATAGAATCCCAATAGTTAAACTTGCAAAGAACCAGAAACTAAAGCTTGAAGCCTACGCAAAGCTTGGAATCGGCAAAACCCACGCAAAATGGCAGCCAGTTTCCATGTGCGCATACAAGTACTACCCAAAAATTACAACTCCAACCGAAAAATGTGAAGGATGCCAAAAATGCGCTGATATCTGCCCCAAAAAAGTTTACTCAGTTAAAAACGAAAAAATTGATGTCCGCGACCTTTTGGCATGTAACCTCTGCATGGACTGCGTTGATGCTTGCCCACAGAAGCCTTCACCACTAAAGGTTGAATGGGTAAAGGACGCTTTCATAATGAATATTGAATCTACAGGTGCGCTTCCTCCAGAACGAGTCTTAAAAGAAGCCACTAAATTGTTAGGCAAACAACTAGATGAGTTCGAAGAACAAATAAAGGCTGAACCACAATGAGAGAAACTAAAACTACAAACCCTCAATTAATCAATCTTATCGGTCTTCTAAAGAAAGAAAGCAAAGAAAAACAAGCAGCCCATATGGCTAGACGTCGCTGATCACTTGGCAAAACCACGTAGCCAACGCGTCGCCGTAAACCTAAGCAAACTAAACAGGCACACCAAAAAAGCTGACGTAGTAGTTGTTCCAGGTAAACTTTTGGCTTCAGGCACCATTGAGCACGCTTTAACTGTAGCAGCATTTGACATCTCAGCTACAGCAAAAGCTAAGCTTGACGCTGTCAAAGCAAAATACATCACGATCCCAGAGCTAATGGAGAAAAACCCCAAAGGCTCAAACGTAAAAATCATCCGGTGAAAAAATGTCAACAACAACACAAATTCCAATAACCTTCGTAAACGCTGAAGGCTTAATCGTTGGCAGAATGTGCAGCAAAGTTGCCAAACGACTGCTAAACGGCGAAGAAGTAATCATTCTCAACGCGGAAAAAGCCGTGTTCTCAGGCAAAAAGAAAAGCAAAGTTTTAGAGGCACACAAATTCCTTGAGGTAGGTGCCCCAATGCGTGGACCTTTCCATTATCGTCGGCCCGACCGTTTCTTACGAAAAACCGTACGTGGTATGGTTCCCTTCAAGCAGCCTAAAGGCAAAAACGCGTATAAGCGGCTGAAGGTATTTATGGGCGTGCCACTTGAATTCAAAGACCAAAAATTGATAACATTCGAAGAAGCCAATTCAGTAAACCTGAAAGGACCACACTTTACCCTTGGCGAGTTGGCAAAGGAGATCGGCTGGTTCAATAGGATGGAATAATTATGCCCGCAAAAAAAGTTTTGGTTGTAAGTGGAAAACGAAAAACCGCAGTTGCCCGCGCCATAGTCAAACAGGGTGTTGGTAGAGTGCGAATAAACTTGACTCCAGTTGAAATTTACGAACCTGACATTGCAAAAGCAAAAATCATGGAGCCCCTCCTGCAGGCAGGCACAGACGTCTGGCAACAACTAGACATGGACGTTAAAACCAGCGGCGGAGGATATATGGGACAGGCAGAAGCTGCACGAATGGCAATATCAAATGCACTCCTCAAATGGACAAAGAGCTCTCATCTACGCACCGTCTTTAACGAATACGACAGAACCATGGTTGCCGGAGACAGCAGAACAAAAGAGACAAAGAAAGTCGGCGGAGCAGGCGCACGTTCAAAGGAACAGAAAAGCTACAGGTAAGGAGAGACAGAACAAATGATTATTCCCGTAAGATGCTTCACTTGCGGCAAACTCGTTGGCGACCGATGGGACGAATTTACACGCCGAATAAAAACAGGCGAAAACGCCAGCGACGTTCTAGACAGCTTAGGCCTCAAACGGTACTGTTGCAGACGTATGCTGCTCTCCAACGTGGAAATCATCGATGAAGTTCTGCGCTTCTACGAAGAAGCCGAGAAACGCAAAGAAGCCCGCAACTTCTACTAAACTTCACTTTTTTAATTTTTCCAATTTTGTTCTATTGATAATTAGTTTTGTCGTTAATGTTTACCTACGCATCGAAAACCCGCTAACTAGATCTTTTCTTATGGCAAGGTGTTCAGCAAAAAAGCTTAGACTAAATACGTCAAGGATACAAAAAAATTTGCTTTAATTATAATATGTCGATAAACTCTGTCAGCTACTCTTTTGATGCTGTTTTTAGGAATTCTTCGATGCTTTTTTCATCCAATTTCAGATGCTTTTCCCTTAGCGTCATTTCATAGAGTATAGAGGCATTACTGGCGGCCACAAATTTTTTGAACATCTCTTCAACGATAGGCAACTCGAACTTTTGGAAGTAGTAGAACATATAATTTTTTTCTGTTCTACTACTTCTAAAACAATACGCCAAAGGTCTACCAAACTCAATGTTAAATGGAAGATGGTTGAACCGATTACGATAACAAGGAATTGAAAGAAATTTGTACCTCTTAGTTGTTGTTGAACACAGATTTTTTTTCTCCGGTCAACAACAACTAATCTGAGATACCTATCTTTCACACGCAACCTTCGGTCATTCTTTAGGCACATAAACAGAAGTAGTAGTCTTATAGGCTCTATAGAGCCGACTACTTCTAAAATATAGTCGCTCGCACTTTTTCTGGAATACATTCAATCCCAGTCCAAGCGTTGTTGGTATAGTCTTGATGATTTTTTCGGGCGATCCTTCAGCAAGCCGCCAGGTAACTGCTTACGTAACTCTCCAATGGTTATCTGCCAATGACCTTTTCCCACGGTTGGGTACCCGCCTGTCTATTCCCATAAAATTTTAAGCAAGGTCAAAGCAAATACAAAGTAAGTGAGAACATGAAATCCAATAAAATAGCTGGATACATTACTTACGCAATAGCTTTCGCAATTTTAGTTTTTTTACTCATTCAAGGTTTTCTTATACCATTACAAAATGAAATCTTAAATCTTGCATTGGCAATTGTGGCTTTTGTTTCATTGGGTGTTGGTTATTTCTTAAGACGTAAATCAAGAAAGTCTGAAGCAAAACAAAACCCTGCTTAGACCAACATTTTGTACATTAGAATTCATTCCAGCCAAACCTTTCTCTTACTCGATGTTGCTAGGTTCGTCGGTTTCAAGTGTAACGATTCTAATGCAGTTGCTATCGATACTCTTGGCATCTTTGATGGCATTACCAGTATTTGCAGTTAACCCACAGATAGGCAACGGAGCACCCAGCGGAGCACATTACAGCCTCAACATAATCGGAGCACCAAACCCGAAAAACGTAAACTTTGACGGCGGAAACGGTGCAAGCTAAATAGTATAAAAGATAATGTTTAGAATGGCGATTCCTTTGAACATTGATCAAACAAAAATAGCGAACATACACGATTTTTATTTAGACTTTGAAACAATGTCCAGCCGCCTGCGAAGTTACAAGGCCAAGTTTCCCTCAGGCCTAATAATACCAATTTTGGGAAAGGATATCGAAAGTCCCGGACTGAAGAATATTGTCAATGAAGTCAATCACTGCGATTACCTGAATAAGATTTTCATTGCTCTTTCAGCCAAGGATCCCGGCGATTACGAGGAAGCTTTGCGAATTAGTCGAACCTTTAAGGTCCCATGCGAAGTGGTTTGGTGCAATAAGCCTGAAGTGCTTGCTTTATTGGAAGAACTCAAAGGGAAAGGTCTTGATGTTACAGGGCTATCTGGAAAAGGCAAGGACGAATGGATAGCAATGGGCATTGCTTCTCTGGAACTCTTCGCTTTTGCAGTACATGATGCAGACATTGTTTCCTACACCAAAATGTTGCCGACCAAAATGCTATATCCTATTATTGAACCTAAACTTGATTTCTCCTTTTCTAAAGGATATTATGCACGAATAAATCAGAATAGCAAAAAGTTGTATGGGCGGATTCATAGATTATTTATCAGCCCATTGTTGGAGGTTTTGCAGGAAAAGCTTCGCTATTCAAGATTCTTAACCTACTTGCAGTCCTTTAGTTATCCACTTGCAGGCGAAGTTGCAGTTTACAGCGACTTAGCTACACATCTTAGAGTGCCCTGCGACTGGGGGGTTGAGCTGGGCTTATTATCTGAGGTTTACAGAAACGCTTCTTATGGGCGAATCTGCCAAGTTGATCTTGGCCTCTATGATCACAGACATAAAGAAATTGGTTCCGAAGGACTGCTAAGAACAGCTGAAGATAGTTTCGTCACCTTGTTGAGAACTCTAACTGAAACAGAAAACATCGATATTTCCGAACCTTTCCTCACTAGCCTACAAGTAGCTTACAGGCGATTGGCACAAGACAAAATAAGGCAATATCATGCTGATGCTACCTGTAATGGACTCAATTTTGATCGGCATGAAGAAGAGGCCAATGTTGATGCTTTATGCTCTGTTATACTGACAGGTGGAAGAAAATATAGGCAAAATCCTATAAGAGCACAACTGCCCGATTGGTTAAGAACAATGGCTGCAATGCCAAATATTAGAGAAAAGCTCAGGGAAAAAGCCATTGAATGCTAAAGGTACAAAGATTATTGTCTTTGCCGATCTTGACGGAAGTCTCCTAAACGACAGGTATGAATACGAAGAAATAGAACCTATTCTTCGTGAACTTTTATCTTTCAATGTTTCAATTATCTTTAACAGTAGTAAAACAAAAAGTGAAATCAACTATTATAGAACTAAATGGAATATTAGCGACCCTTTTATTGCTGAAAACGGATCGATAATTGTTATTCCAAAGAATTATTTTAAGATAAGTTGCAGATTTTCAAAGCGTGCACTAGACTACAATATAATCGAGCTTGGGACTGTTTACAGGATAATACGGGAAAAACTATCTGCTGTAGAAGATCAAGTGAGAGCCCATGTTGTTGGGTTTGGAGATATGACAGTAGAAGAGATAGCAAAAGACAGCGGTCTACCTCTAGATTTAGCGCAACTTGCTAAAAAAAGAGAATATAGCGAACCATTCAAAGTATTGAATGGAAATGAAAAACAGGTTTTGCAGGCAATTACTAAGGTAGGGCTTTGCTATACTGAGGGGAGAAAATATTTTCATGCCCTAGGAAACTGCGACAAAGGAAAGGCAGCCTCAATTCTAAAAGACTTGTATATTCAAGAGTTTACCAGTATTCTAACGGTTGGAATAGGTGACAGCGCTGATGACTTAATCATGTTAAAAACCGTCGATAAACCATTTTACGTCAATAATGAAGCAGAAAAAAAAGCAAGTTGGAAAGAAATCCTTTTGCTTGCTAAAACCTTTAGAGACGGTTAAGAGCATATTCGGTTCTTAGTACTTATCAATCAAGTACTGTTTATTCTCTAGGAAACTTTTTGCCTCAGTTATGATTTTCAATTCAGCCTCATCCCGAGACTCATCCCATGTTTCTTTTAGGAAGGCAGCAACACGTCCAATCCAAAGCACCCTTAGAGCATCTATTAATTTCTCTCTATCATCTATGGGGCTTTTGTGAAATTCGGCTATAAACGAGTAAACGGTTTTAGCCCAAATCTCCGAAGGAAAATCTACGTCTAATCTCTCTAAGTTTTTGACTTCTTCAAACTTATTTTGGATTTCTTGGGTTAGACAAGACCTGTAAATGGACCGGTAGGTTTCATAGTTGTTCTTAAACGCCTCTATTGTTGCGGGAAGGGACACTTGAATAGGCTCGGGTATACTGTTATTCTCTGTTTCACCTACCAATTCTGTCGTATTAACGCCTTCGATATTTTTCCATGTTGACTCATAATGCTCGATTAGGCTAAACATAGTGCTAATGACTTGTCGAAACATAGAAGACAGTTGGCTAGACGGATCCTTAGTATCATGACTTTTAACCCCTAAACAAGCTTGCTTTATTTCGTATCCCTTTGCAAGAGCAGTGCAGGTTTCAAAAATATCAATTCCAAAACGGTTCACACTTGGAAGTTCCCACATTGACGAATCCAAGAGGTCTTCCACGAGTTTAGTGGAAAGCCCGAAGTCACCTCCTATCGGTTGCCTGATGTCCTTGCCGAAAAGGGCGGTTGTTACCGGATAACATAAGAAGTCAGTTATGGTTCCGTCGTATTTCCGGCGGTTGTAATACGGTGCTACAAGGTCTGTTCCAGTCATTGTTGGAGAAATTAAAACTTTCATCCACTCAGGAGTTATGCTGCGTAAATCTGAATCAACTAGTGCTAAACTTTTAACTTTGAGTTGTCGAGCTGCCTCAAAGATAGCCCTAACAGCTCTTCCTTTGCCTGACACTCCCATATAGATAGCTGGTATTAGTTTGACTTCAGATGGCAAGTCAACCTTCTTCACTGAGTTTAATGTATCATCCTTAGAGTTTCCATCAGAGACAAAGATCACAGACTTAAAATTCGGAAAATATGTATCTAATCCCTTCGTTACCTGTGAAAGAACATAGCTAGCTGTAAGGACATTGTTGAACGATGGAATACCCACCAAAATATCTGCTTCTTCTATGTCATGAAGATACACGCGAGCATCTAGCGATAATGCTGAATCATATTCACTCATTTTTTATCCCTCGCAAGTTACTCGTTTCATTCAAAGTCAATAATCCACTAGTACGAAGCTATTGAATAATCTTATCGCATTTCAAGCTTAATACAAAGGTTGCCAAATAACCGATGCCAAATTCTTCATTGGAACATTATCACAAAGGGATAAACAACGGTTACAGGAGTATTCTTTTTATTATCCAAGCATGAGTGGCAGTTTTTTCCATAAAGATGCTGATTTTGTTTTCGCCTACGTTCATGCAAAGCACTTTGACGTTTTTGCCCTCAACCAATACGCTCTCTATATCCGCCAAGCTGAATTGGTTCGCTATTTCCAGGCTTGACTCGGAAATTTGAGAAGATAAAATTGCGTATTCGATTATTTTGTCCTGTTCATTTAGATCAATTATAGCTGAGCTGTTGCTTCTTAGAATGTAACCTAAGACGCCTTCGAGTTTGCGTATTTCAGCTAAGCTTGCAGTTAAACTTGCGGTCTCAGAGTTATCGTCTGCGGCTGAAATGACGGCGGCGACCTCAATGTTTTCTGATGATTCTGCTGCAGTTTCAATGGTTGTTTTCTGTTTCAACATACATGTCTCCGTTACTCAGCCACTGGCTTAACCATAACCAACTTGCCTTTTTCAGTCTGCAAGGCTTGAAGGATTCGCTCTGGAATTTGGATGACGCCTTTGGCGTTGGATTTTGGATCCTTTATCGCTTTGAACTTACACGTTGTCTTTTTTCCATCTAAAGCTTCGATGTTTACCATTTTAATTTCTTTGCCGTCATAGAGCTCACTCCACTGGGCTATAACCTCCCCATCAATTCGCACTGTATCAACCGGGATTAGCATTCCTGCGAGTTTTTCCACCATGAACTGGTTTATGGGTGTTTTTGGCGGAAGCGATTCAAACTGTGGTTGAGGTTCATCGATGTGTTCGGGTTCAACTTGCGGTTTTTCTTCAACGACCTGGACAGGTAGGGCAGTTTCTTCAATACGTTTCTCTTCAGTTTGTTTCTCTTCAATCTGGGCAACTTGGGGCGGCTGATTTTCTGAATGTAAAGTTGCGAGTTGGTCAACCAGCCTAACAACCGTGGGAACCAAAACATGTGTTAATGAATTAACGATTTCTGGGTTTGCTGCCCGCGAAGAAACCGTTGCTAAATATAGATTGTTCATTGCATTTATTGAGAGTTGGCTGTCGGTTGCTTGGATGGTCAGGTTTTCTATGCCGCCAATGGTCTGAGCTTGCAAGGCGATGTTGCTGAAATTGAGAATGAGATTTTTGGTTTGATCTTCAGTTGTGGCTTTCGTGTTGGCTATTGTTTGGCCGTTGTCCTTGAAGATTAAGGCGTTTTTGGTTTCTGGGCTTATTATCTTAAATTCATCTATGATTGTTTGGAGAACATCAGAATAAGCCTCAGTCGCCGTTTGCCTTTCCCTTCCTAACGCTAAGATATCTTGAACAGGATCCGTTCTGGGATGCCCTCATCTTCCACCACAAGGTACCTGAGACCCTCGGTATCGCCGAGTTGGTCAAGCCATTTACAAGCTTCACGAACCTTCTGCAAAACCAACAGCCTTTCCTGGTGGCTGCGCACAACCGATTCTATGGCGGTTAATTCGTGATATGGGTTAGCATCCAAAATAATGTTCAATGTCCCCACGGTGATTTCGCTGGTGTTCTCAGTTGGAGCTTTTTTACCCGCGAGCTTGAGGACGACTTCCCGGACTTTTTTGGATTTCTCCGCTAGGGTGCGGATTTCATCGAGCTTTCGCAGGTACTCGCCCAAGACACTTTTGGTTTCGGACAGTTGCTTATCTAACGCCTCAGCTATTGCTAGGGCGGATGTGAATTCTTTTATTTGTGTTACCATGATTTTTTTCTCCAGTTTTTTTAATAAAGAAAGAGGAAAGATTGGTGAATGCTTGCTTCACCTTACCCCCGAATTTGTAGTGTTCTAAAGGTTGGATGTTTATGGGTTGTATGTTGCAGTGTAGACGATGGTTGTGCCCTTTGCAGTGACGAAACTAAGTTGATATTGTGCGCCTGCTGTGAATGATCCGCTGTGCGCAGAGTCAAAGTGATAGTCCTTTGCTATCGCCTTTAGCAATGGTACTGTTTGTAGCACCTGATGCTACAACAGTGGTTCCGTCTATTGTTCCTGCGGCAGATATAGTTACTGAAGATGCACCACTATTTCTAAGCGTTAGAGTGGCGGTAGTACCAATGCGTTGAATACTGGGTTTGATGCTGTTACTTGTTCTGCATTATTCATGAGTCCGAGGGACATTCCTCCCATCCATGCGGCAACGACAACGCTGACTGCGACGGTGACGGCGATGAGGATGATTGATGCTACGACTGGGCTGAGGGCTTTTGTGTTTTTATTTATTTTTCTTAGGTATGTGTTCATTTTGTTTTTACCTTTTGTAGGTTTGTAATACTTATCGACAAAACAGACTTTTAAATATTACGTCTTACTATACCATACTATTAATCTGTAAAACACGCATACAACTGAGCCAAAAAAATAAAAATTAATTAAAGAAAGAGAACGGCTAAATTAGCCATTCACCTAAAAATTAACTTTTAACATCGAGTTCGTCAAAGAAACCGAGAAGAAGATTCGCTACTTTTTCCCCAAGCACAGTCTTAACATAGTACTTCTTGAGCGGGTCGATGCGTTCGCTCTTAGCTAAACCTAAGGATTCGATCTCAATCATCCTAGCCCTAAAGGTGCCATCGCTTAGAGTTAAGTTGTTTTCTCGCATGAAATCTTTAGCATCTTTCCATTTGCCGCGACCAACATGGAGTAGCAGCAAACAGTCGATTGCATGATCTTTCTCAAGCATCGATTTTACGGCAGCAAGCTTGGGCTCTGTGAGCACGCGCTTAATCTTCTCTTCGTCCACATTCTTCACCATTTTTCATGTCTCCTTTCATTGTTGATTGTTATTGGAAAAAGACGCCAAAGCTTATAAACTATATTACGAAAGACGACACATATCTCCAGACGCCTATCTCCCGAATAAAATTATAACGACAACCCATTAATAAACCTGCAACCAACCAAGCCAAAGCAGACATCAACCATCAATAAAACCCATCATAAAAATAGAACTGCATGCACAATAAAACGTTAATTAGTGAAAATACCAAAAAACCACTACGATAAAGTAAGCATGAGGAATTTTGTCATCGAAAGGCTTAACAGAACCCAAAAATGTAGTTTCTCACAGAAGGAAAAAATTTGGCTTCAACCATCGACTATGAAGTTCCAACATGGAGCCAAATCTACGATATGCTCCTCTGCCAAGCCCAGAAAATCCAGCGCCAAAACTACAAACCAGACATCATCGTGGGCATCGCACGGGGCGGCGTGGTTCCAGCCCGTATCTTAGCCGACTTACTGGAAACCCCTGAACTTGGCTTTATCCAAATAGAGTTCTACACAGACATCAACCAGACGCATAAGGAACCAACCCTAAAACAAGCATTAACCAACCAAATAACCAACAAAAAAGCCCTATTGGTCGATGACATCGCAGACACAGGAGAAAGCCTGCAACTCGCCAAAAACATACCTCGAAGGGCAAAGCGCAAAAGAAATCAAAACAGCCACAGTATACCAAAAACCACAATCTACAATCAACCCCAGATTTCTGCGAAAAACAAACAACTCAACTGGATTGTGTTCCCGTGGGACACCAAAGAAACGCTCAGAAAAATTGCGCTGAAACAGCAGGGCGAACGCAGCTTAAATTTGGAAGTTGCAAAACTCGTAAAAGCTGGCTTACCAAAGCAGCTAGCTGAAAAGCTCTTAACAGACACACCGTAAGGAACCAACATGCTGCATTACATAGAAGAATTTTGCAAATACGTGGAAATAACGGTTACAAAAACATAGCCTTCGATGTGGCAGAGGCATTTTTGAAAGCAAAGCGAAAACAAACCCGACAAAACCTTGACATCCAATTCTTCGACGCCGACTTAATCGCCACGCAGGAACACCTGTACTTTGCCGTCTTAAACGCCCTACAAGCCTTCAAAAACAAAACCAACCTCTCCAAAAGCCCAGCCATGGAAACAATACTCTACGCTTCTGCGCAACGCCAAATACAAAAAGCCATTGAACGCTGCGGAATAAAACCCAAAACCAAGAACATGGCACTAGTAATCATCGGCGACGACCCAATACAAATAGAAAAGGCGCTTGAAGAGGTAACCAAAAGCTTGGGCAGAGATCCAGAAGCAAGTGTTCTTGGAATGACAAAAAACAAGGAAACAAAAATCAAAAAAGCCTACGAAATCACCGATCAAGAGCTAGAAACCGTGGAAAAAGGCAACCTAGAGAAGGCAATTGTCAACTTGGTTATCGAACGCGTAGCATTGCTAGCGACACAGCTTTGAGTTAAAGCATTTTTTCTTGGACAACCGCCAAAACATCATTGGGCTTTAGTACCGACAAACCCGTCAAGGCACCTAAAACTTCGACGAGCAAGATTTTGTCTGGGTTTTCAAGATTAACCTTATTTTTAATATCTCCAGCTGCCGCCTCAATCAGATCCTTTGTGTGGAGTGTTGTGAAGCGTTTTTCAACTGTAACCCTGAAGGTTTCGTTCTCACCTATTTTTGCGGCTAATTCTGTCGTGGCTTTTTTTATTTCTTCAAGGTCGGTTGGCACAACCCGCTCGATTGGCAGGATTCTTAGGGCGTAGCGGAACTCGTATGGGCGCTCTTTCAGGATCGCGTGGAATTTCTCTATCACTGTGATAGGGTCGAATGTGGTTTTGGCGACGATTAAGCCGCGGATTTTAGTTTTTGAAGCTTGCGCCTCGGCGTCGCCCAATTCATCTTTGAGCAGGTAGAGTATTTCATTGCACATTGGACGTTCGTTGCCGCGGGAAGTTGTTGCTATGAGGTTAAAGCCGTTAATCATTGTAGTTCACTTGGGAAAGAAGGTGGACTGGTTATTTTTGTTTTTGCCCACCTTGCAGTTTTGCTCCAAGCGGTAATGGCTTAACTGATTTGGCTTTTGCAGTCTTGCGCAACCAGCTCCCACCAACATATCACTACACCCACACTGCCCGACATAGAATCCAACATGACTGTTGGGCCAACCTTCTTCCCACATTCAAACCACGAGAGAAACAACCCAAACCGAAAAACCAACCAATTTCAAAGCCGCAAGTGTAGTGTGCAATTTTATCCCGCCGCAACACAGAGAAACGTACAGATGAAGCGATAGAAACAGGGCTACAGAAAAAAAGCACTAAAGTAAGCCGACAAGAAACAAAAACGAGCATCACCACAGACAAAACATTAAATAACAAAACAAATAACGCCACAACAACTATAATAAGCCTTAAAGTTTATATTCACGTTTGATTTTTGCAATAATCCGAATTAAACAAGTTCTAGTAATGTAGGGAATGATAGTATGGCGTATTTAACAACAACAGGTTCAGGACAACCGGTCCTCATCCTTAAAGAAGGAACAACAAGAAGCAGAGGCAAAGAAGCCCAAAGAAACAACATCATGGCAGCACGAGTAATTGGTGAAGTGCTAAAAACCACGCTGGGGCCACGAGGCATGGACAAAATGCTCATCGACAGCCTAGGCGACATCACCATCACCAACGACGGCGCAGCCATCCTCAAAGAAATCGACGTTGAACACCCCGCAGCAAAAATGATGGTTGAAATCGCAAAAACCCAAGATGACATGGTAGGCGACGGAACAACATCCGCAGTGGTCCTTGCAAGCGAATTACTCAAAAAAGCCGAAGAGCTCCTTGATCAAAACATTCACCCGACAATTCTGGTAAGCGGCTACCGAAAAGCTTCTGTAAAGGCAATCGAAGCAATAGGCAAAATGGCCGTGCCCTTGGACGTCAAAGACCGCAAAACACTCCTCAAAGTAGCCTTAACCTCCATGAGCAGCAAAGCAGTCGGCTCAGCAAAAGACCACCTCGCAGAAATATCCATCGATGCAGTAACACAAATCTCAGAGCAACGCGGAGAAAAAACAATCGCTGACATAGACAACATCCAGCTTGTCAAGAAAACGGGAAAAAGCCTCCTTGAAACCCAACTTATCCAAGGTATAATCATCGACAAAGAAGTTGTCAGCCCAGGCATGCCAAAAATCAAGGAAAACGCAAAGATCGCACTATTGGATTCAGCCTTAGAAATCGAGAAAACCGAAATCACAGCTGAAATCCGCATAAAAGACCCCAAACAGATGAAAGCGTTCCTAGACCAGGAAACCGATATGATGCAGGACATGGTTATAAAAGTTAAAGCCTCAGGCGCAGACGTTGTCTTTTGTCAAAAAGGCATTGACGACATGGTCCAGCACTTCCTATCTAAAGAAGGCATAATGGCGGCAAGGCGCGTAAAAGAATCTGACATGGAAAAACTTGCAAGAGCTACAGGCGGAAGAATAGTCAGCGACTTAGACGACCTAAAGAAGGCAGATCTTGGCGGTGCAGGTCACGTTGAAGAACGCAAAATCGGCGACGACAAAATGATATTCGTCGAAAAATGCAAAGACCCACACAGCGTTGCAATCCTTATCCGCGCAGGTTTAGAACGCATGGTTGACGAAGCCGAACGCGCAATGATAGATTCACTCTCTGTTGTCTCAGACGTATTAGAAAACAATAAAATCGTTGCAGGCGGCGGAGCAGTCGAAATCGAAATCGCAAAAGAACTACGCAAATACGCAACCAAAGTCGGTGGACGCGAACAACTTGCAGTTGAAGCATTCGCAGACGCAGTTGAAGTAATCCCACGCACACTTGCTGAGAACGCAGGCTTAGAGCCAATCGACATACTCGTAGAGTTACGTCAAGTACACGATAAAGACAACGGCAAATTCATGGGTATCAACGTTTTCACAGGCAAACTACAAGATAGCATAGCTAACGGTGTGATTGAACCAATTGTAGTAAAAGAGCAAGCTATCAAATCAGCAGCGGAATCAGCAGCCATGATACTGCGCATAGACGATGTCATCACAGCGAAAGCTCCGAAAGGCGGTCCAGGTGGCCCAGGCGGCGGAATGCCGGGCGGCATGGGCGAAGAATAATCTCCCCCTTTAATTTTCTTTTTTTAGCTCGATTCTAAAACCAATTTTTTGTGTCTTGTTATTTTCTTGTTTTTTGATACCAGATAAAGGATTGTTTATTAAAAACGGTTTTATACGCCAGCGTGATAAGTTTGGCGTGCTTCAAATGTGTCACTGGTAGAGTCAATAGCCATAGTGGTCGGCTTGATAGTATTCGAAGTTGTCAACAGCGTAGACAACGCTATTGTTAATGCCAGCGTCCTAAAAACTATGGGCAAACTTTGGCGCAAAAGGTTCCTCCTCATCGGCATATTAACCTCAGTTTTCCTAGTTAGGTTTTTGCTTCCTTTGGTTATCGTTTGGATTTCCGTCCCCACCATAAGTGGACCAGACCTTTTCCTCGCTTTTACGGGGCAAAGCGAAGTAGCCGCAAACGCAATTGAACTTCAGAAACCCCTGATTCTTATGTTCGGCGCAGTTTTCCTCTTATTCCTTTACTTCCACTGGCTATTCCTCGAAAAGAAAGAGCCCTTATACATAGAACGGTTCATAAAGGAAAAGCACGGCGTATGGTTCTTCGCTTTCGCAGCCCTATTTCTTGTAGTAGTTATGTACTTGGCGCGTTCAAACCCGATGGTCATGCTTGCAGCAGCCATAGGAAGCGCTACTTTCTTTATTGTGTACGGTCTTCGGCAAACTGCAGAGGCGAACGAGCGGAGGTTAGTTGAGGGAAGCAGTGGTCTTAGTGATTTTTCAAAATTTGTTTATCTTGAGGTTTTAGATACAACTTTTAGTTTTGACGGAGTTATAGGCGCATTTGCCTTCACCATAAACCTCCTGCTAATCTTTATCGGCATCGGAATCGGCGCTTTGGTGGTCAGGGAATTAACGGTGAAAAGCATCGAATCCATCGCCAAGTACAAGTACCTTAAGAACGGCGCTTTAACCTCCATCGGCTTTCTGGGGCTGTTTATGCTTATAGAAAGCTTCAACATAGATTTGCCCTCCTACGTTCCCATACTTATAACGTTCATTGTGATTGGCTCGGCACTATACATGTCTCTAAGAGCGCTAAAATCCGTCAAACCCAAAACGCCCGTAATCAAAGCAACTGCTTAGTCGCAAATCGAATGCGAAGTCTTTTCTTTTTAAGGTTACAAAACCTATTTATTTCTAAGACCGAACCTTTTGTCCCGAGCTCCGGTAGTATAGTCCGGTCAAGTATGCCGGCCTCTCGAGTCGGCGACCCGGGTCCAAATCCCGGCCGGAGCACCAATTATCTCAATTTTGCGAGAGTTATTTGTATGTCAGTGTTGAGCATTGTTCTTCCACCGTGCGGTTGAGAGTTAGTTCTGCCATGCTGCGGCTGTAATCCATCACGCGCCTGGAACTCTCAAAGATTAACCGCAGAATCGACGCAATGTTGGGGTCAAGTTTCTTGCTGGACATCAAAAGGATTAATTCGTTTTCAAGCCGAACAAGGGCTTCGCGTTTGGAAATTAATCTTTCAGCGTCTTTGTAATCCCGCTTGAACAACGCTTTGATGGCGTCGTCGTAGAGTTGGTGGGCTTGCGTGCTGTAATTGACCAGTTGATTGTATATTTCCTCATCCACTGGATCTTTTAAGAAGAGTGTTTCCTCATCGATTAGCTTTTGGAGCGCGGCAATATTGTTTATTATGTTCATGGCATTTTGGGCAATGCTCTCGATGTCGTTTACGGCTATGCGGTAAAGAAGAAACTCTTTAGGGGTTCTAAAGCCGAGTTCACGGTAGAGGTTTCGTTCTATCCCATGTTTGAGCTGGCGAACAATGTATAGCCCAAGGCGGTTTACATCGTTGTGGGCGCTTATGACGCTGTCGAACAGAGCGGTGTTTTTGTCTTTTAATGCTGCAATGGCATCGCGGTTAGCTGCGAGGGATACAATTGCCATTCGTCGGACGGCTTTTTCAATTGGAAATTCTGAGTGTTTGATTAGGATTTGAAGGGTGATTTCATCTTGCGTTTCCTCGATGATTTCTGAGCCTAAGAAGTTGTCTCGGGCGAGGTTTTTTATTTGGTTTTTGTTTTTTGTGGCGTCTGGGAGGTTTTTGAAGTGGATTCTAATGATGTCTGCACCTATGGCGTATAATGCTCGAATCATGCGTAGGGTTGATTGTGGGGGTTCTTTGGAATCTATATTCATGAGATACTCTTTGGGTTTGTTACCGTTGTCTCTGCCTTCTTTTTCCATGATTACTCTTGGAACCAGCGCTAATGTGGAGTCTGGCTGGATGTTGAAGGCGATTTCACTGCCTCGTTTTAATCCTATGTCTTCTACCCACTCTTTTGGTAGGGATATTATGTATGAGCCTCTGCCTGTGCATTGGACTCTTCTATATCCGAGGTCTTTTTCTGCCAATCCTTCACACCTTTGGTAAATGTTTCATTTATACTACATATTTCATTAAGTTACATATAAATGATTATCAACAAAGTTATATAGAATACATGCTATTTGGTGGGCAAACTCAACAAAAGAGAGAGATAAAATGCCGCTGAACACTTGTAAAGTAATAATCAAAAATGATAACCAGGCAACAAAAAGCAAGGGTGTTTTATGCACAAGCGACATTCAACTTCATATTCTAATGCTCACATGTCCACGCGAACCATAATTCACAGAGGTTTAAGTCATGAAAAAAATAATCGCAAACCAACAAGCATGCATGGGCTGTGGACTATGCGAAGTCTACTGCACCGTAGCACATTCAAAATCAAAAGACATAGTCAAAGCCTACAACAGCGAAAAGCCCAAACCCATAAGCAGAATCAGACGCGAAGTAAACAAACCCGTCTCCTTCGCAATCCAATGCCGCCACTGCGAAGACGCACCATGCGTAACCGCCTGCCTATCAGGCGCCATGCAGAAAGACCAGAAAACAGGCGAAGTCATACACAACAAAGACAAATGCATAGGCTGCTGGACCTGCGTCATGGTTTGCCCGTACGGAGCCTTAATCATGGATAAAGAGGGTAAAGTTGTCGCTAAATGTGACCTCTGCCAAGGCCAAGCTGAGCCAGCATGCGTTGCCAACTGCCCCAACCAAGCATTGGTATTCAAGGAGGTAAAATCCTAGTGGCAAAGTACGTGATTGTTGGCGCTTCAGCAGCAGGCGTAGGCGCGATTGAAGCTTTAAGAAAAGTGGACCCAGTAGGCTCGATAGTGGTAATCACCGAAGAATCATGCGCAGATTACAGTCGTCCAATGATTAGCGACTTAGTCAGCGGGAAAGCTGACGTTCAAAAAATGAAGTGCAAAGCCGACAGCTTCTGGAAAGAATACAACGCTGAAGCACGTCTAGGCAAAAAAGCCGTAAGCTTAAACTTAACCGACAAAACAGTCAACTTAGAAGATGGAGAAAAGGTGGTTTACGAAAAACTGCTGCTTGCAACAGGCGGCAAACCGTTCGTTCCAAAAATGGAAGGTCAAGACAAAGACGGCGTATTCACCTTCACAAACATCTCAGATGCCCAGCGTTTAGTCGCAAAAATCGACGGCTCTCAAGCTAAAAGCGCAGTAGTTATCGGTGCAGGTTTAATCGGGATAAGCGTAACCGAAGCCCTCGTTAAACGCGGCTTAAAAGTAACTGTTGTGGAGCTTCAGGAAAAAATCCTAAGTCTCCTCTTAGATGCCAAAGCCTCAGACATCGTTGAGGCAGTAATTAGAAAGGCAGGAGTCAACTTTGCAACAGGTCAATCAGTCCAAAAAATCACCGGCAAACCCGATAATGATGCCGAAGTGGGCGGAGTAATCTTGACCAAAGGCGACCAGGTGCCATGTGACTTAGTTATCGTGGCAATCGGTGTGATTCCAAGAACAGAACTCGTTGCGGGTACGGCTATCAAAGTAAACCGGGGCATCGTAGTGGACAATTTCATGCAGACCAGCGTGCCCGACGTGTACGCCAGCGGCGACGTTGCAGAAACCTACGATTTCATCCTCAATCAAAACAGGCTCTTGCCTCTGTGGCCTTTGGCAGTTTTGGAGGGAAGAGTTGCAGGCTTCAACATGGCAGGTGTCAAAAGCAGCTACGAAGGCGGAACCAACATGAGCAGCCTCAAGTATTTCGGCATACCCATCGTCTCCATTGGTTTAGCTAACCCCAAAGATGACCCAACACTGGAAATCTTCGTAAAACAAGATACCGAACACAACGTGTACAAAAAAATAGTCTTAAAGAACAATATCATCGTCGGCTTAACTCTGGTAAACTGCATTGACCGTGCAGGAATCCTCTTCAATTTAATGAAGACCCAAGTTAACGTGAAAAAATTCAAGCAAAACCTGCTAAGCGACGATTTCGGTTTGGCATTCTTGCCTGTTGGTCTTCAAAGAAAAATGAGCGTGGTACAATAATGAACCAAAATGACGGAAAAATAATCAGTCCATTCGGGGATGACAAAGACTTCTCAGGCTGCGCCCTATTTGGCATGATGAACACCAGCGGCAGACGCTTCGGCTCCAAAGATCCAGTGCGCGCAATAACCAACATGCATGACCGAGGAAACGGACTTGGCGGCGGTTTCGCAATTTATGGAGTATACCCCGACTTCAAAGACTATTACGCCTTCCACGTAATGTACCTAAGCAAAGATGCTAAAGAAAAAACTGACCGCATTCTTGCTTCAAGATTCGATATTATCTATGATGAAGAAATGCAGACAAAACCTGCCAACGTGCGGGATCCACCTGTTGTTTGGCGGTATTTTGTGCAGCCAAAAAAGCACCGACCTGAAAACCAAACTGAAGAAGACTACGTTATAGATGCCATAATGCACATCAACTCTGAAACGGGTAAAGCATTTGTCTTTTCAAGCGGCAAAGATATGGGTGTCTTCAAAGGCGTTGGTTTCCCAGAGGATGTTGCAGAGTTCTTCTGCTTGGAGGATTATCAGGGTTATTTGTGGTCATGCCATAGCCGATTCCCCACGAACACTCCAGGCTGGTGGGGAGGAGCACACCCATTTAGCATTCTTGACTGGACGGTAGTCCATAATGGTGAGCTCTCATCTTACGGCATAAACCGCAGATACCTTGAGATGTATGGTTACAAATGCACAATGCAAACCGATACCGAAGTGTTGGCTTACGCGGTGGATTTGCTTATGCGGCGACAACATTTGCCAATTAATTTGGTAACTCAAATTCTTGCGGCGCCATTGTGGAGTGAAATAGACCGCATGGAACCCAAACAAGCACAGCTACTAAGAACACTGCGCCAAACCTACGGCAGCCTACTGATGAACGGACCATTTAGCATAATCATCGCTCACCATGGCGAAATGATAGGGCTAACTGACAGAATAAAACTGCGACCAATGGTTGCCGGAACAAATGGCGACTACACGTATCTCTCGTCTGAGGAGTCAGCTATGCGGTTGGTTTCTCCGAACCTGGACAAGTTTTGGTGCCCCAGAGGCGGCGAACCCGTGGTAACAAGACTAAAAAACAACAGTTATAGTGCTGCTGAAATCCTATCTGGAGGCTTAACAAAATGAAAACCTACGTAATACCTGAATACCTTGTTGAGCGGGACGAGAAGCGGTGTATACGCTGCAAAGTCTGCGTTAACCAATGCACTTACGATACGCACTTCTACGATGCCGAAACCGACACAGTTTGTAGTAAAGATGAGAACTGTGTTAACTGCCAGCGATGCGTCACTTTCTGCCCAACCCACGCTATCACGATAAGACCAAACCCCAACGCTAGCAGAGCCAACGCCAACTGGACAATGGAGGCAATCCGCGACCTAAAACGGCAAGCGGAAAGCGGAGGAGTAATCTTAACGGGCATGGGCTGCGACAAACCAGACTACACTTACTGGGACCGGCTGCTGCTGAACGCAAGCCAAGTCACCAACCCTTCAATTGATCCGTTGCGAGAACCAATGGAAATCCGCACTTACCTAGGCGCAAAACCTGACCAAATCGATATAGCCTCACAGAACGGCGAAGTAACCCTCAAAACTCAGCTTACCCCACAGCTTTGCCTTGATGTACCGATAATGTTCTCTGCAATGTCATATGGCGCCATCAGCCTTAACGTTCACGAGTCTTTGGCGCGTGCAGCAACCGAATGCGGAACCTACTGGAACACAGGTGAAGGCGGCTTAGATAAGAGCCTCTACAAGTACGGCGACCACACTATTGTGCAGGTTGCTTCAGGCAGATTCGGAGTCCATCCAGACTACCTAAACGCTGGGGCGGCAATTGAAATTAAAATTGGTCAAGGAGCAAAACCAGGCATCGGCGGTCACCTTCCAGGCGAAAAAGTCACCGAGCACGTTGCCAAAACACGAATGATTCCGCAAGGCACCGACGCTCTTTCACCTGCACCACAACATGACATCTACTCAATCGAGGATTTACGCCAATTAATCTACGCGCTTAAAGAAGTCACAAACTACACTAAACCCATCTCCGTTAAGATAGCAGCTGTCCACAACGCAGCGGCAATCGCAAGCGGTATGGTGCGGGCTGGAGCAGACATAATTGCTCTTGACGGTATCCGAGGCGCAACAGGTGCGGCACCTAAAGTCATCCGAGACAACGTAGGCATACCCATAGAGTTAGCCATAGCACAAGTGGACCAGCGGCTGCGCGAAGAAGGTATAAGAAATAGGGCTGGTTTAGTGGCGGCTGGTGGATTCCGAAGCTCCGCTGACGTGTTTAAAGCTATAGCACTGGGCGCTGACGCTGTTTACATTGCAACGGCAGCTTTGATATCTATAGGCTGCACAGTTTGTCAACGCTGCTACACGGGCAAGTGTCCATGGGGTATCGCAACGAGTGATCCATGGATTAGCAAACGCATCAACCCCGATATCGCATCCAAGCGGCTGGTGAATTTGCTCAACAGCTGGAGCTTGGAGATTAAGGACATGATGGGCGGCATGGGCATCAACGCTATTGAAAGCTTACGTGGTAACCGCTTAGCCCTCCGAGGCGTGGGCTTAACTAAAACAGAGCTTAAGATCTTAGGCGTTAAAATGGCAGGAGCTTAAAAACATGTTAATGCAGAGAATTAGACCTAAAGAAATCGACACAAAATACCAAAACCTAATCAAAACCGAAGGCAAAATCGTCAAGATTAACGCTGAAGGATTATACTACAAAGAACTCAACTGCCTACTAAGACAAGTAATTACGACCGATGTGGAACGCATAGAACTGCACAATGTTTGCGGGCAAAGATACCTTGGAACCGACTTAGACACCAACCTCCAAATTGACGTTTACGGAACCCCAGGCAACGACCTTGGCGCTTTCATGAGCGGACCCAAAATGGTGATACACGGTAGCGCGCAAGACGCAAGCGGCAACACCATGAACGACGGACAAATAATCATCCACGGACACGCAGGCGACTTAACAGGGCATTCGATGCGGGGCGGCAAAATATTCGTCAAAGACTACGTTGGCTACCGAGTCGGGATCCACATGAAAGAGTACCAACGCAAAATCCCACAAATCATAATCGGTGAAACCGCAGGCGATTTTTTGGCGGAGTACATGGCGGGCGGAATAATTCTCATCTTGGGCTTAAACCTAAAAGAAGGCGAGAAATGCGTTGCTAAATTTGTGGGAACAGGCATGCATGGCGGAGTCATTTATGAACGCGGAGACATCTTGGAGCCTGAAGCTGGAACAAAAACCCTGACAGCTGGCAAACGAGACATGCAAGTTATCGAAGTATTGGTTAACGAGTACTGCAATCACTTCGGCACAGACCCCAAAAAAATCATGTCTGGCAAATTCAACAAGATACTGCCGCTCTCAAAGAGACCCTACGAAAAACTATACTCCCACTAAATCCTTTTTTTGTGAGCTGGTTTAGATACCTATTCTTTGTTTGAGCCCAACCAGCCTAGTTAACATATAAAAAACCTTAATCCCATTTTATAGAATGGCTGATAAACACGCTTTCTTTGCATGTGGCTTTCCCTGACTATCCCTTTTAGATAATCTCTTGAAGGTAACGGTTCGCTTGCTCAAAGAGTCGAGAAAATGCCGTTTAAAGCTTTTAGCGGCTTGGGAGTGATTTTTTGTTTGTAATAAAATACATTTCAGGTCTGCTTCTGATTTTGATGGGTTCCCTGGATTGCTTAACTACTGTTGTTGGAACGGGATTCTTTGGGGCAAGGGAGCTTAATCCATTAATAGTTGGGCTAGTTAGCTCAAACTTACCTGCCTTTGTCATCATAAAATTGGTGGTGACAATTTGTGTAGGAACAATTTTTATTTTCGCAGAAAAGAACCTCCTTGCCATTGCGAATAGGAACATGTTAGCCTTTAAAATTGCGTACAATATGTTAAGAGCTTCCTACATTGGCATTGTTCTCATCCTCGCCTATGTTGTCATAAACAACATTGTAGTTATCGTTAATTCTTCGCTCTAAATTGAAGACAAAAATTTCATAAACTATTTGACCAATGAAAAAAGCTGTGGCTAAGCTTGGGTTTGTTTAGTTTCTCTTTGCTGACGCAGTAGCGCAGCTGCCAAAGTAGATAAGAATATTATTGCAAGCACTATTACTGCAATACCTATCTTGTATGTCCAGTCTATGTTAACGTAGAAAATAACTAACATAGAAACAAGCATCAAAGCTAAAACAAGAGCTTCTTGAATCCCATTGAAAACCTTCATATTTCCAAAACTCAGTTTTTAACTCACCGCTTTTCATGGGTCATGCACAAGCGTGCCATATTAATTTTCTGTCCAGAAGTTAGAATTTCAATAAGTAATGATAATCTTCCTTTTCTCCCAAGGAATAGAGCGCTTCGTCAATTGAGTATAGCAGCAACACAGCGTTTTCGGCGGATGATAACTATGGGAAGATTTTTTGGATTTTTATGACTGGGGGATTTCTGGCGTGTTTGTGAAGGTGTGGATTGTTGATTCGCGGATCCATGCGTCGGGATTTTGATATTTAATTGACGGTGTTATTTGTCTACGGTTCTCTGTTTCTTTTGCATCAAGAATGTACATAGCTTCAACAATTACTTCTCTGTGTTTTCCTTTTTCTTGTATGAAGTACTCAATTATCTTTTTGAAGTTGGCTAAAGTCACTGTTTCAGTTTTTGATAATTCTTCCACGATAAATCTCACTAGATTCGCTTCTAAGTAGTTTGTGTAAACTTTGCCAAGGGTAACTTCAAGTTCATTTGATTCTTTTAGAACTTCACATAAAACCAGGTAATCTAAGCTGTTGATTTTGGAGATTTTTTTTTCGAGCGTAATGATTTCCGCCGTTAATTCTGAGAGGTCTTTTCGAGGATTTTTTTCTAGTTCAATTGGATCAAAGCAATCGAGTATTCCCTCGATGATTTTTATGTTTTTCTGGCTGTCGTAGGCGAGTCCTAAAATGAAGCTGCTTTCTGGCTGGTTTATTTTTTTGGATAGTGTTTCATATAGTCTAAAGGCTTCATTTTCTATGGTGCTGTATTGTTTTAGGTATTGTAGGCTTTCTTGTAGTTTGTCGCTCATATGCTCATCCAATTAGAAAATTGTATCTTAAATATTAATAAACATTATTATTTTCCGTAATCACACAGCAACTGTTCTACAGTTAACAACCAAAAACAATACATTTCATCAAAGATTAGCACATTAAGCGTATAAGCCCAGTTGTAATAGAATAGCTTTTATACGTATGTTGATGAGAGATGTTAAAAAGAAAGCATTGCTTCCGAGAGGATAAAGACTAAATGCCCTACATCAAAAAAATCGAGTTAAAAGGCTTTAAGTCTTTTGGGCCACAAACAGTCAAGGTAAACCTAGACAAGGGTTTCACAGCTATAACTGGTCCAAACGGAAGCGGCAAAACCAACATAATGGATGCATTGCTTTTTTCGCTTGGAGAACTAAGCACCCGAAGACTCAGGGCAGAGAACTCTGCAAAACTAATTTTTCACGGCTCAGAGAAAGCTGGACAAGAAAAAGCCAAAATGGCAAAAGTAGTTGTCCAATTCGACAATTCCGACGGAATAATGCCTGTTGACACAACTACAGTCACAATTTCCCGGGAAGTTTACCGAAACGGGCAGAGCGTTTACAGATTAAACGGACGCAGAATGTCCCGCACCCACGTCACAGAAACACTCTCCATGGCTGCAATCAGTGCCATGAGCCAAAACATCATTCCACAGGGCACCATCACAAGATTAACCGATATTACTCCGCTTGAAAGAAGAAAAATCATTGAAGACCTCATCGGAATCGCTCAATACGACGATGAAAAGGTGGAGGCAGAAGAGAAGCTTCGCGCCGCCGACATCTCAATCCGCACCGCAATGGGCAGAATAGATGAAGTCCAAAAACGCCTAGACGACCTTGAACGTGAACGTAACCAACTTTTACGCTACAATTTCATCCAAACCGAAACCAAGAAGTTTCAAGCTATAAAAATCTCAAGCGACGTCGCGCAGATGAACACTAAAATAAGCGATGGCACAGGACAAACAGTCAAGGTAAAGGAAAGAGTTGATAAACTAAAAGAGCATCGGGACCTACGCCGATCAAAACGCCATGAGATTGAGGGGGAATGGCGAAAACTTAGCGGCGAGGGACTTGAACAGGGTGGTTCAGAGGTTCTTAGGGTCCAGATAAAAATCGGTGAGTTAAAGTCAAAGCTAACCGAGTTAAACACAAAGATTAGTTCAGGGCAAGCTACACTTGAAAGTTTTAAGCGCGTCAGAGAAAACAACCTTGCCCAAAACGAAAACCTGAGAAAAGAAATTAGGGAAAACCGGTTAAGAATCCGATCCTTCCGCATTGAACATGAAAAACTCAAAGCCCAAATTACAGAAAAAGAAGCGGCACACAGCACTTTGGCACAGGAAACTTCCCAGCTGTGGGGTGGACTGGATGATAACAACCTGCAGATACGGGCGTTAGAAGCTCAAATTGAAAGCCACGTAAAAAGAATCGCTTATTTACGCTCGGTGTATACGCAGGATAAATCGGCTCTGCGGCTTTGCACTGGAAGAATAAAGAATTTAGCCGTGAGAAAAGAAAAGTTTCTGGCAAGCCAGGTTGAAATAGAGAAATCCCTCTCGGAGCTCGAGCAGGTTCAACGTGACCAGAAAGCGCAGCTTAAAAACCTTGAACATACAATTGAACGCAAAAAAGCCCAGAAAGAAACCGTTCAAAAAGAAATCACTGATGCAGAAAAAATAGCAAGTTCCGCTAAGGACGCCGTAATAGAGTTTGCTACTCAAAGAGACCTTGCCGCCACCATAGCTAACGAAGAAAAAGCTCTCAGGGGCATTGAGGAAATGGGTGAAGTCGGCGCCATCGCTGGAATCCACGGCAGACTGCGCAATCTAATAAAAATTGATAAAAACTTCAAGAAAGCAATCGATGCCGCAGCTACAGGTTGGCTTGATGCTCTAATCGTGAAAGACATCGACATTGCCTTCACCTGTATGGAGACGCTTAGACGCATGAAGCTGGGCAGAATCAAGATTATCCCACTTCAAGGTGCAATAAACATAAAGCACAAGGAGCCGCCGAAACGAGAAGGCATCGTCGGACCCATTTCAAGCTTTATGAAGTTTGAGAGTAACTTTGAGCTTGCAGTCAACTATGTTTTCGGAGACACAGTGGTGGTCTCAAATGATAAAGCGGCTTTTGCTCTTTCAAACGAAGGTTACCGCGCCGTCACAGTCAACGGCGACCTATATGAGCCAGGCGCCTTTGAAAGCGGCTACTACCGCGCCCCAATAGATTTCTCAACTATAATTCCCAGCGATAAGGCGCTAACAAGCTTGGATGAGGCGGTTAAGGCGCTTCAGCAACACCTTTCCCAGCGAGGCACCGACATTGTAGGCATCGAGGAAGAGCTTGAATACACCAAAATAGCTATTACAAAACTCACAGAATCAGTCGCCACATTGGAAAGGGAAATAATCAGGGTTAAACGAGGCGTTAAACGAACACAGTTTAACATTCGACACCTGGAAAAGTACGGTGGCAAACTTGAACGGGAAGCAGCCTCCTACAAAGGGAGAATGGAGGTTTACAGAAACGAACGAAACGCCATCCGAAAAAACCATGAGAAAATCCACGCTGAAATTGCAACTTTACGATTGAAAACTGATGTTGCACATATTCAAGAGCTCGAAGTTCAACGTGAAAAAATCGGCGAAGAACTAAACACTCTCCGCCAGCGCTTAGGTTCCGCGCAGACGGAAATTTCAACTCACCAATCACAATTCGACAGGGTTCTAAGAATTGGCTACAAGAACACAAAGATTCAGCTGTCAAAAACTGAGCAGCAACAACGAAAACTTGAGAAAGAAGTTGCTGATGCACTTTCCGAACGGGAAATAATCAAGAAAGAAGTAGATGAACAAGAAAAAAGCCGTGTGGACCTATCCAAAGCTGTTTTTTCTGCTCGTGAAGAATCCAAGAAATTCACTTCTCAAATAGACTCCATTGACTCGGATCTTAGAACATTGGATTCGGAGTATGAGCAGGCTGAGAGAATTCTAAACCAGCTTCAACTCAGCATCGAAACAAGTCAGCTTCGTCTGCAGCAGCTTCAGAGTCAACTTAAACTGTTTGGTTATGATCAGCCCTTGGATATTAACCCGAGGCAGGTTCAGGAAGCAGAAACCACCATTCGCATGATGCAGTTTGAAATGGAGGGAATAGGCGCCATTAACCAGTTAGCGTCCTCCCATTACTCCGAGCAGATTTCGCGTTACAGAGAATTATCCGTGCGATTAAACGAGTTGGAACGGGAAAAACAAGCGATTGTTCTGTTTATGGATGAGATTGAATCCAAAAAACGCAAGATTTTCTTGAGCGCCTTCGAAAAAATCAACACGGCTCTGAAGGTTTACTTCGCAAAGCTTACTGGCGGAGGGGAAGCTACGCTTAAGCTGGAGAATCCTGAGGAACCGTTCAACGGAGGCATAGATATGTTGGTGCAATTTCCAAATAAGCCCTCGATTGTTGTGAGTGGTGCAAGCGGCGGCGAACGTTCAGTCTCAGCAGTCAGCTTCATATTTTCACTCAAAGATTTCACACCCGCATCCTTCTACATCCTCGACGAAGTCGACGCACACTTAGATGCTTTTCACACAACCAAACTCGCCGATGTGCTTTTGGAGGAGGCCGAAAAAATCCAGTTCATAGTCATCAGTCTTCGACCTGAAATGGTTAACAAAGCCCAGAAAGTCTATGGCGTCTATGAACGCAACGGCATCTCAAACGTTGTGACTGCAAAGTTCCCAGCGGAGGCACCCAAGTAAGATGGCGTCGGCATCAACAGCTCCGATGAGGCGACCGTTTTATCTGCGTCCGCCATGGAACATTCTTTTTGAAATCAGTAAACTTGAAAAGCTTACGCCTTGGAACGTTAACATAGCTTATTTGCTCAGGTCTTTTCTTGCGGAGATGGAGCGGACGCATCCTGAAAAGGTTGATTTCCGAGCTTCCGGCGTTGCTTTGGATTCTTCAGCCCTGATTTACCTGATGAAATCCAAGCTACTGCTTACTTTGCAGGAGCCGCCTGTGCTGCCTAAGGCTCCGACGGATTTTGTGCCGCCGCCTCTATTTTTACCCCTGCGGCATGAATTAACTTCCACAACCATTCAACACCTACTAGAAGTCTTAGATGACGTGTTGAAGGGCGAAAGGTTGCTTAGCTTAAACCATGTGGTTGAGCAGCATCCTGTTTTGCCGGCAGTCACCGATTTGCTGCCTCAATTCGACAAATTCATCGCTGAACTCGAGTTACAGGTTGATCAGCTCTACGCTATACTTCTTGAGAAAACGGGCGGTCAGGGTATAATTGATTTCACAACTCTATCAAAGGGAGCAACGCGCATTCAAGCCTTGCGAATGTTTATTTATTTGTTGTTCCTTGCGCAGGATGGCTTAGTTAGCCTGTGGCAAAATGAGGAAACTGAGGAATTGTACATAGCTGTGGGGAAACTGAACGTTGGAAAAGCCGAAAAACCCATTAGTTGAACAAAGCGTCAACCCGAATCCTGAGGTTGAGCAGTCACAGGAAAACGAGCGAAAAGCCCATAGTTTGGCGCTGCTGGAGGCTGCCCTCTACGTTGCAGGTCGCCCATTGGACCTAAACGAGCTCTGCCAAGTTATTGGAAGCCGCTCAAAAAAGAGAGTAATGGTTTACATTGAAACGATCATGGAAGAGTACAAGCAGCACAGTAAGGCGCTTGAGATTTTACCGCTGAAAAACGAGCGTTTTGTTTTGCAGGTGAAAGCAGAGTTTACGCCTTTAATCAAAAAATTGGTCAACCGCCCTTTACTGTCTTCTGGACCCCTAAAAACGCTCTCTTACATTGCGTATCGCCAGCCCATATCTCAAAAAAGAGTCATAGAAACCCGGGGACAACACGCTTACGGGCATGTAAAGTTGCTCAAGGACATGGGATTAATAACGTCTGAACGAAGTGGGCGCACATTAGCATTGAAAACCACGGATTATTTCTCTGACTACTTTGGATTAACGACCGACACATCGGTTATGAAGAAGGATTTGCGCAAGATTTTCGGGGAAGCCATAAAAGAGGACTTGGTTGAGCGGCAACAAAAAGAAACGCAAGATAGCCCAGAAAACAATACCGAACAAGCGTAGGCAAGCATCTGCGTGGCAGTTTGCAGCCAGAAAGCAACCCGAGCTCGACTAAGGTGTAGAATGCATTTGGCTGCTGCGCAACGGATGGTTGTTGTAGTTTAGGCATCTTTCTATCATAATTTCTTTACAAAAACTTAGATAAGACACTGAAGTTTTGTCTGTTAACGGATACATTTATATTGAAATCTACGGTTTTAGTTGCTACTCGAATTAAGGATATGTAGATTATGTCTACTCATAGCAGTTTACGCAAAAGAAAACTAACAGGCGGCAAAAAACGAGCTTACCGCAGCAAGAAAAAGTATGAAGCAGGCGGTTTTCCAGCAGAAACAGTTCTTGGTGAGCCAAGACGCAAAACTACCCGAGGTATGGGCGGAATCTGTAAAATCAAGGTCTTAGCCGAAAAATTCGCTTCAGTAACTGATCCTAAAAGCGGCAAAACAGAGAAAACCGCAATCACCCGAGTTGTCAAAAACGGCGCAAACGTTGACTACAACCGCAGAGGAGTCATCACAAAAGGCGCAGAAATCGACACTGCATTGGGCTTAGCAAAAGTAACTAGCCGACCAGGAAGCGACGGCGTAATCAACGCAGTTCTCGTAACCAAAGAAAAAGCATAAAACTTATTTTTCTTTAATGTTTTTTAATGTTTGCCGGCACTTGCTGCTGGTTTTTAATTTTAATCAGTTGTGTTGCTAGTTTTTGAATTATTTTTTCTTTAGCCTCATTCTTTTCAACAAGCAACATGCCTGATTTAGACCAGGGCGATTTGGGAAAATGGGCTTCAGCGTTCATTTCGTTTTGTAGGCCCAGCTTATCGGCAGCTTCTTTGATTTCCAAGATTTTTGGTGATTGGACAGCAATGTTTTTGGAGACTCGGCGTCCTTCTGAGCGTGACTTATTGGTGTCAAAGTAGATTGGCCAGATTATTGCTTTATCGAGTTTTCTCATGTCTTTCACCTATTTGTGTGCGTAGTAGGCAACTATTTTGTCGCCGACTTCGTCTACGCGTACGAATCCGAAACGTTCAAACTGTATGATGGCGTCTGGCTTTAACTTTTTGCAGTCAGCTTCAGCAAACCCTTCAGTGACTGACGCATCTGGCATCACTATTTGGCTTGGGAACTCTGTATCTTTGGGGATCCATTGGATTAGTTGAACTTTGATTTTTCGTACGTCCTCGTAGGATTCGCTGGCAAATCTGGCGGTCAGTGAATTCTCTGTTTTGTTTTCGATTTTAATGTTGAAGAGCTCCATAAGTCTGACCATTTTTTCAGGTTCCAATGGTTCGGTATCTTTTTTTGAAATCCAAAAACTCACCGCTTTATCTTCGCCATGTGGAGTTACCGTGTATTCTCTGAATCCCCGTTCAGGTTGCTCTGGATGCAGTGGAAGTTTTGTTTGGAAGGTTTTTGGGATTCCCAGAACCTTAAGTTCAACGGGCTGCGGCACGAAGAAGTAGCGGCTGCTGGTAGCGTCAAGTATTTTGCGGTTATGAGAAAACAGGTTCTCCCAGCTTAAGGTGACATCATTGGGTTTGATTCCTACTTCAACTATCATTTTCTTGATTGCTTCAGGGGTGATGCCGCGTTTTCTTAGTGCAGCGAATGTTCCCAGTCTTGGATCGTCAAAGCCTGTGTAAGTGCCTGCTTTTATGCCTGCGACGATTTTGGATTTGCTCAAGTCGGCTCCTGTGATTTTTAGTCTTCCGTAGTGTATGGCTTCAGGGTATTCCCAGCCGAGGTATTGATACATGTATTTTTGGCGGACCATGTTAGTGTAGTGCTCTTTGCCGCGGATGATATGGGTCATGCCCATCAAGTGGTCATCTAAGCCTGCGGCCAAGTTGTAGAGAGGCCAGACTATGTATTTGCTGCCTACTCGGGGATGAGGATATTTTTTTGTGTCAATAATGCGTAGTGCTGGCCAGTCTCGGACTGCTGGATTGGGGTTTTCAAGGTCAGTTTTCACCCGGACCACTGCTTGCCCCTCCTTGTAACCGCCATTTAACATGAGATGCCACCGCTCCAGGTTCTCGGAGGCTGCCAAATCTCGGCATGGACAAGGCTGTTTAGCGATAATCATCTTGCGGAAAACTTCAGACACGCACTCACAAACGTATGCGAAGCCACCGCTTACGAGCTTCTCGGTGTATTCATAGTAGATGGGTAAGCGATCGCTTTGGATATATTCCTTATCGACCTTGCAGCCTAGCCACTTCAAATCTTGGCGAATGCTCTCGTAAAACTGCAATGATGGTCTTTTGATTTTTGGGTCGGTGTCTTCGAAGCGCAGAATGAATTCGCCATTGTATATGCGGGCGTATTCATGGCTTAGAATTATGGCTCTTGCAGAACCCAAATGCAGAACGCAATCAGGGTTCGGTGAGAAACGGGTCACAATTTTAGGATATTTGTCTGCGTTCGGCAGTGATGGAAGACGCTTTTCCTCAGCTTTCTCCTTCTTCTGCGTTTCAGGCCAATTCGCTTCAACAATTGCCTTCTGCTCAGAGAGCGATAAACTGTTAACTTCGCCTACAATCGAGTTAATTACGCCAGAGAGCTCCTTAACGCGGCTTCTAAGCTCTGCCTTCTCGCCAAGAATCCTTCCCACCAATGCGCCAGCCTGCGCTTTTCCATCGTGCGAAACCGCGTTTAACAGGGCAGCTTTTCGAATAAGCTCTTTAAGTGCCTGATCGTTTTCTAATGCCAAATCTTTTACGCTCGCTGAAATGTTACTTGTTTCGTTTAATCAAGAATTCGGCGAACGCTTTTAATTTTTCCTTAGCCGTAGACTCAGGAAGAAGTTTTTCAGCTTCACTCCAGCTATCCATAACCATCCGCTCCGCGGTTTGCTTAACATGCTCCATGGCGCCGTACTTCTGCATTAGTGCTACGGCTTCGTCGCGCAGTTTCTGGTCGTTGGTATGCATGTTTAGAATTTCTACAAGCCGTTTTTTGTCGGCGTTATGTGCTTTTTTGAGTGTGTAAATAACCAGTAGCGAGCGTTTGCCCTCTGTGATGTCTCCTCCTACGCAACCCTTGCTCTTAGCAAACTCTTCACCTGTTAAATCCAAGATATCGTCTTGCATTTGGAAGGCAACGCCGATGTTTTCAGCAAACTGCCCGAGTTTTTCGACCAAGGGTTTGTTGGCACCTGCTAAAACCGCTGCCATCTTCGCTGCCATACGAGCCAGGGTGCCTGTTTTATAAGCACACATCTGCAAATAATCTTCTTCGTCAAGCTCGTCCGCGTTTGCTATGCCTCTGTGCCATGCGATGTCCATGGCTTGTCCCATGCTTAAGTTAATCATTTCCTGAATGTAGACCTCGTAAACATCTCGTTGCATCTCAGCCGAAATTTTTGTTCTCTGCGCTATCAATGGCAATAGCGGAAGGTAATACATGGCGTTTCCCGCGTTTACCGCAATGTCCATTTGGTAAAGCTTGTATGTGCAGGGTTTGCCTCGACGTATTTCTGATGAGTCTTCGATGTCGTCGATGACAAGTGTGCCGTTGTGGATGACTTCAGGGATGATTGAGAAGTCTAAGCAGTAGTCTGATTTTTGGCCAAGTGCCTCGCAGATAAGTAGGAAAAGTGCTGGGCGCCATCTTTTTCCGCCGCGATCCAACATATCCCAGATTGGCTCAGCAATTGCCTTGTTGAGTGGCTCAAGCGTGTAGCTGTACATTGGAGGGTTAACTTTGAAGAGAACCGCGTTTTTGGTGAATTTTCTTGGAATATACTTTTCGATGGCTTTGTCGACTAAGGGCGCGGTCTGTTCAAGGAACTTTTCTATATCCAAATTAGTATGCTCCTCTTTTAGCGTATTTTTGCAGGTTAAAGCCTCTGGCTTGCAGCCATTCACCCGTCTTACCCGTAATTACTATCGGAACATTCTGTAAATCGCTGAGTTTTTCTGCTCCAACAAGGAATAACGCATTACGCAACTCCTCAATTAAACATGAAAGTCTATCTTCAGTTTCTTTTGCCCCTTTAACTGCAACTTGAAGAATAGGTTGAGAAATGCTTGCTAAACATGCGTTAACTGCCAATGCTTTTGCAACGTCAGTGCCGCTTCTAATGCCGCCTGAAGCAATAACGGGCAGCTTCACGGTTTGCGTTGTTTCTATCAGGCTGACCGCGGTTGGGATGCCCCAGTCCCAGAAAGCTTCGCCTGACAAACTCTGATTTGTGGATGAGCGATAATATTCGACGGCTGCAAAACTTGTCCCTCCAACACCGCCAACATCGATAGCCTTGACACCTGCATCTTCAAGCGCTTTTGCATCTTCAGCTGAAATACCGGCACCTGTCTCCTTAACAATCACCGGCGTATCAATTGCGCCTGCGATCTCTTGGATTTTCGCCAAAACACCCTCAAAGTTAGTTTGCCCTTCAGGCTGAACCGCTTCCTGCAAGGCATTCAAATGAACCGCAACAGCGTTAGCATCTATCATTTCCACGACTTTTCGGACTTCTTTTAAGCCGTAGCCATGAACAAGTTGTACTCCTCCGATGTTTGCGATTAAGAAGGCGTGTGGCGCCATTTTGCGTGCTATCGCGTAGGTTTCTTCGAGTTTTTTGTCCTCGATGGCTGCTCTTTGGCTTCCAACACCCATGCCTAACCCAAGTTTCTCCACCGCTTGAGCTATTGCTGCGTTAATTTGGGTGGCTTGCTCTGTTCCACCCGTCATAGCGCCAACGATTATTGGAGCTTGAAATTTTTTTCCCAAAAAAGATGTGGATAAGTTGATTTTGGCTTTGTTGACTTCTGGCAGGGCTCGGTGGACCATTTGGATGTCTTCGAAGCCTGCGGTGGCGTTTTTGGCTTGAGCTTGGTTTCCTAAGCAGATTCTTATGTGGTCTTCTTTGCGTTTGCCAGTTTCGTGAGCCATCTTACGCCTTCTCTATTTCAGTGCCTAACACACTTTGGTCTGTTAAGGCTCTGTAAATAGATAACCCTTTTGTGGCGCCCGTAACAGTCACATGGACTCCCGCTTCGACTGCCGGGATAAGCGCAGCTATTTTGCCCGCCATGCCTCCTGTAACGTCTTTGCCCTGCGCTTTGCCAAGTTTAGGCTGAATCGCTTTGAGCTCTGCCAACGTTAATTTTTTGTAGGGTTTGGCGTCAGGGTTAATTTTTGGGTCTGCGTCGAATAAGCCGTCTGTGTCTGTTCCTATGACGATTTTTGAAGCGTTGTACTTTATTGCCAAATAAGCCACTAACTGGTCGCCTGAGAGGATTGTGAAGCCTAATTTGTTATCTAAAACTGCGTCGCCATACATGACTGGAGTGAAAGCCATTTTTTGCATGGCTTTGAGGACGGTTTCGTCGAAGAATTTTATTTTTCCGTTCTCAGTTAAGAAACAAGATGATGGCGCAATGCTTACTGCAGCAGTCTCATGCCAAATCATAGCGTCCATAACTAAACCGTTTAGAACTGTCATGACGTGGTGTGTTTCGGCGAAGCCCAATTTTTGGGTTGGGTCTTCATTGTAGCCTTCTTTTAAGCCGTATTTTAGTGCGGTCGGGTGACCGAAGCTGCCGCCTCCATGCACAACAATGAGGTTGTCAAGGTCTGCCCGCTTGATTTCCTCTGCTAAGCGGTTGATTATTTCTGTTTTTGCAGCTAACTCTCCGGTTTTGTCTGTGATGGCTGAACCGCCGATTTTAAATATGATTGGTCTGGAGTCCATGGTAAATCGTGACCTAACTATGTCTTATCAAGTTCTGCTAATTTAACATTACAGTTGACGGATTGTGTCGTCTAGTAGTTTGAGGCGGTAGTTTGTCTTAATTTTAGATGTGTCATATTCGACTATGAACAAAAATCATGGAAAAATAGAAAATAAAATGAAAGCGATAATTATTGCGGCAAACGAACGATGTCGTTTTCTATAGCTACTTTGTCGCCTGTTTTGATTTTGCATATGTCGATTTTGTCTACGGTGGGGATTTCGCTGATGATGGCGCCGACTGCGACGATGGTTTCGCATTCTTTGTTTATCATGCCTGCGGGTGCGGTGCCGTTTTTCTTCATGCGGTAGAGCGTGTAGCTGCCTACTGTGCTGCCTTTGCCCTGTGGGAAAACGAGGATTTTGCCTTTGACGCTTTGACCGTTCAACTGGTGCCCTTTTTCCATTACAACACCAGTGTTTGGATCTACGCCGCCGTAGAAGGAAATTGGCATCTCTGTAACGAGGGCTTCTCCTTCGGCTTTGCCTTTGTAGATTATTCTGCCTTTTAATTGTTCCATTTTCCAGTCACCGCTGCATCAACGCATTCTTTCATACTGCCCATCTTGGTTTTCATTAAACTCTGCCTTGAGTAGAAGCAGCCTTTTGCTGATGTGGTCGCTAAGGCTTTAAACCTGCCTTTTAGAGGCGCCACCGCCATGCAGGTGTCACAGGCAAATTTACCGCCTGCCGCCTCGATAGTGGCTGTGTATCCTCGTTTATCTGCCAGTTGCTTAGCTGTTCTTGAAGTTGCAACCCAAAGCTCCGTGCCAGCCACAACCTTTTTGCCATTGATTAGGTCAGCGATTTCCTGGATTTCTTTGATTGAACAGTGGGGGCAGCCGACGCAGACAAAATCTATGTCGGAAACATCATCGTTGATGTTATCGTAGGCGTTTTTGATGTCTGATTGCTCTATTGTTACCGTGTTTTTTGGCTGAGCTTGGGATTCAGCTCCAGGCGTTACACCCTTCATGTAGAAGAGCGGTTTTGCTCCATAGGTCACAACTGATGCACAGAATGATTTTAGGTCGTCAAGTTCAACTGACTTTATGCCTGTTATGTAGGGTATTTTGTTCTCTGCCTTCTTGCCAATCGCGTAGCCCAATGCGCCCCAATCGGAAAGCTTGGTTAATTCTGCATTAACTTGAACGTGTACGTCGGGTACTCGGTTTTCATCCAAATGTAAACCGTAATTGGGAGTCTTTCCGACAAAAGCCGCTGCCAACGCGGAAGGTCCGCCTTCACGGTTGGTTCTTGCGCCCAAAACTGAGTTCGCAAATGTTACTGCGCTGCTTTCTGACCATGCAAGGTGCTCGCCGTATAGGGGCAAATTGCCGATTAAGTAGGGTGTGCAGGTGCAGCTGATTAGGATGCCCATGCGTCTGAAGGCGTCGATTACAAGGTTTTGTTTCTCAGCGAATTCGGGGCTGATGCCAAGTTGCTGCCAGTTTTCCAAGTCCATGCCAGCAGGGTTTAGGGTTGTTAAAACGCGGACTCTTCCGTCTACGGCGAGTTCGTTTAGGAATTCCAAGCCTGCGTCACCGAGGTTGTGGTAAGATACGCCTGCCACTTGGACGCTGCCGACTTTGATTAGGCTCTTAGCACCGAAGATTTCTCCCAGCGCAACGAGGATTTCCATGCTTTTGCGGACGGCGTAGCCTTCTTTGCCATCCAGCATTGATTGTTCTTGCTTAGTTAACTCCATGCCAATCACACGTACTTATTTAAATCAACTTTAACGTAATCTACTTTCTTAAAGCCCTTGCCCGTTGATACGAGAGGTGCGGTTGCGTCTAAGCCTGCTTTGGCTGTGGTGGCCTTTTTGCCTTCAGAGAGGTCACCTGAGGGGTCCAGCGATGAGCCAGGCTGATTAGACAGAACGACCGCGTTTTTGTCGGCTTGGAAACGTGTGGCAATAGCCCATTCAACATCGTGTGGATCGTAAATGTTGATGTCTTCGTCCACGATGACGCAGTGTTTTAGTGATTTGTGTCCTTCGAATGTGGCGGCTATGGCTTTTTTGCCGTCATCGGCGTTCTGCTTTTTGATTTGCACAACCGCGTGGAGCCAGCTGCATCCGCCCGGGGTGATGTAAACGTCTTTACATTGGCAGACTTTGTTAACTTCAGAGTAGATGGTTGGTTCTTTAGGCATGCCCATGAGGAATTTGTGTTCGTTTCTGCCTGCGAGAATGGTTTGGTAAATGGGTTTTTGCCTGTGGGTTATGCATTTGATTTCTATAACTGGTTGTTGGCGTACTCGGTCAACGATGCCTGTTAAGTCAAGGAATGGTCCTTCAGAGGCTTTCTCGTTGGTTATGCGTCCTTCCAGGACAAATTCGGAGTCAGCGGGAACTTCCAAGTCAACGGTTTTGCATTTTACCAAGTCGGTTTTTTCCAGGGCGTTTGCCATTCCCAACTCGTCGGTGCCGATCGGCAGGGTTGTAGCCGCTGAAAGCAAGGTTGCGGTAGAGTTGCCAAGGCATATTGCGATGTCAAGTTCTCCTCCCGCCTTCTTAAGTGCTGAATCTGTTCCGCGGTTCTCAACTATGCGGACGACAAAATGGTTTTTGTCTTTGAGCATTAAGCGGTGGAAACACATGTTACGCTTGCCTGTTTCTGGGTCTTTGACGATGGAGACGGCTGAGGCTATGTATTTTCCGCCGTCCTTGTCGGTGTAGTGCATGATTGGGAGCTTGGTTAAGTCGACATCTGCGCCGGTGTGAACGACTTCTTGGCAAGCCGCATTTGTCACCATCTTGGGTGCAACTGGGTGCTCAATTGCGTCCAACAACTTAGGCAGGAGTTGTTCTTTAGTGATGCCCAAACTAAGGCAGATCAGATCTTTAGAAGAAACAAGTCCAGCCACAACGGGGATGCTGGATTCCTTCACGTTTTCAAACATGACGGGTTTTTCGCCTAAAGCCGCGATGATGCCTGCTATCTCATATTCTGTTGAGACAGGCTTTGTGATCTTGGTTAATTCACCTTTGTTTTGGAGTTGTTCAATAAAGTTTCTTAAGCCCACTTTGGTTCGCCTTTAGCAGATTTAGCAGGTTGTTTCTTAAAAAACAATCGGCGTTTTGTCTTTTTTTCTTTGGGTGGGGACTGTCTTGTTTTGGGTGTCCCATCCCATCTGGGGGTTGTGGAGGTGTCTGGTTTTATTGTTTAGGTTGATTTCCAAGTGCTTTGTGGGTGGGTGGAGCACTTTTTTGTCCCATCTGGTATGTGGGCTATGTTGGGTGGGGTGGGATGAGGATGGGGCGGGATGTTATTTTGGGTTGAGTAGATTTCTTGTTGTACAGTTTTTTGTTTTTCAGGTTTTGAGTGGGGAATTTATAAGTTCCTAGTGTCAACCGAGTTATAGGTTGTTATGCCGGGTAAAGTGTGGAATGCAGAGGAAGAAGCTCAGTTAAGAGCTCTTGTTGAAGCTAACTTGAATGTGGATGAAATCGCTGCTAAACTCAAAAAGTCGCCTAAAGCGGTGATTACGAAGAGTCAACGTTTGGGTTTGCAGTTGCAGGTTAAGGGATACGTTGATACTGCGATTGATCTTCCAAGGGAGTTGCTCAGTGTGGAGGAAACCGCAAAGATTTTGGCGGGTGCCTTGAAGGCCTCTGTTAAACCTGGGTTGAACAGGCTTGAAGTCCAGCGGCTGACTGCTGTTGCTAACATCTCAAAGACGTATAAGGAAATAATTGTTGATTACATCCGCTTGCGAGAGGTAGAAGAAAAATTAGAGGAGGTATTGGAGCAGAATGCGCAGCTCCGTCAGGAGATCCAAGAAATTAAGGAAAGAAGCCCGAGCCTACCGCCCCAACAAGTTTCTAGCTAAGTATCGTGAGCTTGAGCGGGGACACAATCAACTTAGGCAAACAGTTGCCGAGCGGACGCAACAATTAAGCGTTAACTCCGAGGATTTTTTTGAGCGGATATTGGGTTCTAGACCTTATTCGTATCAACAAGAGTTTGCTGAACTCTTTGAGAACAACCAGTTCACAGCTGCTCGCTGGTGCAGACAAAGCGGCAAAACCCACACCATTTCCGCGTTGCTGCTCAAGTATGCGATTACCCACCACAATGCGGCGATCGGTATAGTGGGGCCTTCTTGGCGTCAAACCAAACGAATCATAGGCAAAATAGTAGGCCTCGCCCACAAGTTGCCACTTTGTTAACGGTAGTAGCATTGAGGCTTTCCCCAACAATCCCGAAACAATCAGGGGCCCAACGCTTGACGTCGTCTACGCGGATGAGTTTAACTTCGTAGCTAACGACGAGGAACTCTACGATGCTATCCTCTACACGCTTGGGACAACCGATGGAAAATTTGTTTGCAGCAGCACGCCCTGGCATACTGATAGTGTCTTCTTCAAGATTTTCAACCACAAAAATTTTGGGGAATACAAAACCTCCCATGTTACAATCAATCAGGCACTAAGTCCCAACGGTCCACTCAGGCCAAAAACCATGCAGAGTATCAAGACACAGATGGGCGAAGACCCTTCACGTTGGCAGCGGGAAATGATGGCGGATTGGGTTGAAGACGACAACGTCTGGCTAAATCAGAGCCTAATTGCTTCCTGCATCGGCACACAGAAGAACTGCGGCAGGGACCTCCAGTTGCTTAACCCTGAGGCAGGCTATGAAGGCTAATTCTATGTAGGTTTGGATCCAGCACAAACCAAGGACTATCATGTGTTATCAGTGGTCGAGTCAGTTAATGAGAAGCTTCTGCTGAGGCATCTAAAGATTTTTCCACACCCCACCTATGACGCCTATGTTCTTGGCTATATCAAGACGCTACAGGATCGCTGGGGCGGATTCCGAAAAATCCGAGTAGACATAACCCGCGAAGGACCAAGCTTCATTGCCGACATGGAGAACGCTGGGATTGATAACGCTGAAGGCGTGATTTTTAGCGGACCCCGTAAAAGTGAGATCGCCAGTCTGCTTAAGAAGCGCATGCAGGACGGTCGCTTACTGTACCCAATGATGTCGTTTGAGAAACCATATCGGGGCGACATCTGCAACGAGTTAAATATAGAGCGGTTTGCTCTGCGCAAAGATGGGGGGTTAGCGTTCAGTCATCCCCAGGGTACTCACGACGACGTGTTTTGGGCTGCTGCATTGGCGGTTTATGCCACTGTTGAGATGTCAGCGTTTGATCCCGAGGCGATGCATTTTGGCTAGTTCGATTATGTCACCTAGGCTGGGTGTTTTGCGTAGTTATCGTTCTGCTTACAGTGCGTTGGGAGTTGTTGAGCAAGGAGTGATCACAGAAATTTTAGGATCCGAACCAATAGAAGAATTTACTCTGGATACTTTAGGAATGATTAGAATACGCGAAGTTCTTGTTAAGAATCTTCATCCTCGCTTGAAAAAAGAAGTCGCATCCAGTAAGCATATGCCTTATGGAAAAACTGAGGATTATATCAAGTACGTTCAAGATGCTGACTCTGAGAAATTAGCAAAGCTGATTAAGACTTTGGCACTGCTGCTGCAAACAAGAGTTTACCTATTTTGGAACAACAAAAACTAAAAATTGCAGTCACAAATTTTTCTACAATGGTTCTAAAATTTTGGGTAAACTTTCCTTATTTATATGGAGGTTTCTGAGAATAAGGAAGCCCTGATCGTTTTGGCTGGCACAGTTGCGGGCGCTGCTACTACGTTTGTTGCTTCTTTGCCGATTCCGCTGGAGATTAAAGCTCCCTTGGTTGCGTTAGCTACAACTGTGACAGGCGCGATTCTGCTTTACTGGAAGAACAAAGTCAACATGTAATAAATGTCTCTTTTATTGCGTGTGCAGGGAATAGCTGAAGGCTCTGGAACCTTCAATGAGGCTCTTTTGTTCCATTTCCTTGGGCGTTTACACGTGACTAGGGAAAACCCAGATAAGTTTAAATCGTAAGATACAAAAATTACTAGTGGAGGATAAGAAACACGTCCGATAAAAAGAAGGAAATAGTCGCTATTCCAGAATATTTAGTCAAATTGGGTAGTTACATTGTGGTCGGTCCTCATGGTAAGATCCCTCTTAACTACGTCGTACAGTTTGACTTAGCTAAAGACAAGGCTGTCATTGACAAAATCAAGAGTGACCCCCAGTTTGCAAAGAGATTTAATGTATCATGCGTAACTCCTCTGAAGCTCGAAGACCTAGAGAAGATGAAATCTGGAACCGTCGCCATAACACTAAAGGCGTAGTGATAGAATAGGGTGCGAAAAAGCGCCCGCTTTTTCTATTTTATCCCTCCATAGTCAACTTGACAGGAGCTCCATTTGTCCTCTCAACCATCGTTTCCTTTTCTTAAGAACATAGGTTTCATGCTTACATACAAATGTACGATTTCATGTCCGCATTGCATAGTGGAAGCTGGTCCAAAGCGGAGGAAGGAGATGAAACTTGAGGAAGCGTTGGACTGGATCCTACAGGTGAGTTCCTACCGGAACAAGTACATCCTGAGCCTCGGCCTGACAGGAGGTGAGCCCTTCTATGACCTCGACAGACTCGAAGTAATTTCGACATATGCGAGGCAATTTGGCCTTTTCGTTACCACGGTAACAAACGCTTTCTGGGCACCGACAAAAGAGCGAGCCCTAGAAGTCATGAAGAGGATGGAGGGAATTCAATTGATCTCTTTGAGCACAGACGCCGACCACCTGAAGCTAATCTCACTGGAGAACATCAAGAACGCTGCATGGGCAGCGCGCGAGACTGGGCATCTTTACGACTTGGCCATCTGCACTGACAGCAAGACAGATCCTTCCTTTCTCCAGCTAGTGGAAGCCTTGCGAGCCAGCGGTGAAGAGGAGCACATTAAGGTCACGGTTACCGCACCGGTCGGAAGGGCCCAGAGCCTTAAGGGTCATCGAAGTTTTGTTAAGGAAAGCTTGCCATCTGGTGGTGGGTGTGATTTGGCGAGTTCGCCGTTGGTTTTTCCCAATGGGAAGGTCATAGGCTGCACTGGGGCTTTCGTTGCTCTTCCTCCGACCCATCCGATGGTCCTCGGTGACTTGCGTCAAGAGAGCTTGGAAACCATTTTGGATCGTTCTGAAAGTAACCCTTATGTGCATGCCATGAGGCTTTGGGGGCCTTACGGGTTCTCCGTTATCCTCAAGGAGCATGGCTTTGGCAATCTGTTGCCTCTGGAATACATTAAGGACTGTCCTTGTGATGCCTGTTTCAAGCTTTTCACAGACCGACGGGTGGTCAAGGCGTTGGACGCCATCATGTGTGATGATGAGATGTTGAAGTTGATCGCTTGTGGTAGAGCAACGTACCTTGATGAGCCTGCCCTGGCGCAGCGCCTGGGCCTTCAAATGGAAGCTTTGAAACGCCCTTCCCTAAAAGAAGACACGGAAAAAAGATTGAAGAATAAAAGCGGTTGAACTAATGTTTTTTGGTAAAATTCCCTTCTAAATCTAAACTCTAAGTTTTTAAAATTCGACGTAACACGAGAAAAGAATGCTTCGTAAGAAAAGAATAAAGCTACAAACGATAACCCAACAATAGCTCCGTAGACCTGCCATAACGTCAAGTAATAATTATCGTTCCATCCTAAGACAGGAGTTGCCGCATAAATAGTGCGGTCAATTGGAAAAATAAAATATAAACTCAACAGAAGAATAACCGCAATAAAACTCCATTTCGATGTTAGGAATATTGCAGCACCTTTTGAATGTTGTCTATAATAGTCCATGAGTCGCTTTCGTCTGTTAAGATTCAGCATTTTATTTTTCTGGATGTTAACATAATACGAAAGACTCCTCGGAATCCAATTTAAAGATAGAATGTTCTTTATTGAAACGGCGCTGCGACCAACAATTAGTCGAGTTCTTCGCAATATCTGCGGATTTGAGATGAAATCTTTGAACTTCTTAATTGCATAAAGATTTCTCCCTCCCACTTGTCGCTCGCCTGTTTAATCAATAAACGTTATATCACTTTGAGGGCATATTTCTGTTTTCCTTTTTGTTGCTAAAAGGTTTCTGAGCATTATAAGTTTGGCTGCATGGAACTAGCCATTTAGAGAAACAAGCGATTTTAATAACAACATTCAAAACGTCGATAACTACAAAATCGCTAGACTGATAAAGATTCTTGCAATGCTATTTCAAACAAAGGTTTATCTTTTCTATGAATAGGCTAGTTTTTCATTAATTCGTCTATGACTCCAAAAGCCGCAAAGAAGACCGCAAAGATAAAATGTGAATCTACTTCAAACCACCAGAAACTATGTCCCTTTCTTTGGAACTTAAACCATAGGTTTCGTAGACTAAATCATCAATCTCTGCATAAATGTTTCTTTTTTCTTCTTTTAACACTTGCTTTTTTTCTAACTCGATGGATAAATTTAACTGACTACAAACATCATTCATTTTCGTTGCAAGGGCTTTAAATATAGAGTCTCAGCGGTGAGCTCTCCCAGGAGACCAGTTAGTTTGCTATGGATGTCGTCTGAGATTTTTGGTATATTGATTTTAAAATTTTTACTTTATTCTACCCTCTGCGGACCAGGGAGTCAGTTTGCCCGCGTCCTTTTTATGCTTTGGAGGGTGAGATTGGTCGGTGGTGTGGTTTTGCGAGGGCTTTGCGTAAGCCGGATCGGGAAGCTTTTGATGAGCTTTGGATATGTGCAGAACACATGTTATGTAATTTTAATGCAGCTAAACAACGTTTAGAGGTGAAATTATGCTTTGAATCCATCAAGTCTCTTGAATAGTTCTTCAAAAATTAGGCGCTTTTTTTCTTTGTTCAAGTGAAAAATGACTTTGGAAACCATTTCATTGGAGATGGTGAAGATGTAGTTTAGTTTTATGACGCTGTCTTTTACTGCGCCTTCTTCTTTAGTCAGCGGGATTCCCTTCATTTTTAGGTTGCTTGTTATGCCTGCTATCACAACATTTCCGAATTCTTCAAAAAGGACTACTGCAGGTCTGGTTTTTACTTCAGCAGTGTCTGTGAATTGAACGGAGGCGACGATGACGTCTCCGGCTTTAAGCATGCTCCCACGCCTCGTCTTCGGTGTTGTCCCAAAGTTCCTTCATTTTTGCCTGCTGAATCGTGTGGAGAAATTCGTCGTATTGCCTTCGATTTTTGGATTCTTTGGCCAGCTTTATCAGATCTGAGATAATTTCGTTGTAGGTTTCTCTGGGGTATCTTCTGATGCTTTTCAGCTCTTTTACTAGGGATTTTTTGAGCTGTATAGTGGTTGCTTCTTCTTCACTCATTATACATCAGCTATAGTTAGTATATAATGGTCTATAATAACGAAGCGCTTAGAATAATCACTTAACAAATTCAACGCCATCTAGCCCCTCGAATTCTTTATCGCCTGTTAAGAACTTCAACTTATTTTTTAGCGCAAGATAGTATCCGATGGCATCGGCGTAGGATATGTTGCGACAATCTTTCTTCAGTGCCAACCTAAGCTTCATTGACTCCACAATATCTCGTGGCGCAAAGTCAATGGTATATTTAGCGAACAATTCCACCACTTGGGCAGCGGCTTCTTCTCCATGAAGTTCTGTTGTTCGATAGCAGATATCTATTAGGTTTAATTTGGTTAAGACACCATCGTTCTCTTCAAAATAAGCGATATAATTAGGACTATCGCTGAGGTAAGCCATGACCGCGTAGCTGTCATAGAAGTATCTGGTTTTTCCAATTTATTGCCAGCCGTGTTTCATTTCTTCTTTTTCTTGCTGCAGGTTTTTAAAAGGATATTTTCCTCGAAGTGAACGGACATCTGATATTTTGCGGACTGTGATTTCGACTTCTTGGCCCTCTTTGAGTTCCTCTTCGTCAACGAGTGCCTTTGGGAGAACGACGCCTAAAGAATTTCCCCAGCATTTAATCTTAGTTTTCACATTCATAATTATGCATGTATAACTGAATGCGTTAAAACTTTGCCACACAATAACCAAGAAAAAATGGCGGACCCGTTGGGACTCAGACTTAAATGGGTTCAAATCCCTTGATCAGTTTTGCGATGTCACTTGGCTTGTCAGCGATCTTTACGCCAGCATTCGAAAGCGCATCAACTTTGCTTTCAACAGTTCCCTGCTTACCCATTATTATGGCACCCGCATGTCCTATGCGTCTACCATGCGGCGCAAAACGGCCCGCTACATAAGCCACCACAGGCTTAGGATACCGCTCATCGGTTATGTATTGTGCTGTCAATTCTTCCATGTTTCCGCCTATTTCACCGATCAACACCACGACCTTCGTTTTTTCGTCTTTTTTGAATTTTTCTAAGGCTTCAATAAAGTTTAAACCAACTACAGGGTCGCCCCCTATGCCTAGACAGGTGGATTGCCCTAAACCGTTAGCGGTTAAGCTAGATGCCACTTCGTAGGATAAGGTTCCACTTCTAGAAATCAAACCTACGTGGCCTGGAGTGAAAACGTCGGCGGGCATTACTCCTAGCTTACATTCTCCAGGCGTTATGATTCCAGGCGTGTTTGGGCCGATAATAGAAACATATTGTTTAGCAGCATACGCCATTATGTTTATGGAGTCTCTTATCGGTATTTGCTCTGTGATTACAACGATTGTTTTGATGTTATTGACGATAGCCTCTAAAACTGCGTCATAAGCGAACGGTGCTGGAACAAAAATAATTGAAGCATCTGGCAAAAACAAATCAGTTGCTTCTTTTACTGTATCGAAAACTGGCAGGCTATGAATGGTTGTGCCACCTTTTCCAGGAGAAACACCCGCTAATATTTTGGTGCCGTAATCAAGCATAAGTCTGGTTTGGAAGCTGCCCTGCTTGCCAGTTATGCCTTGGACAATAGCTTTTGTACCTGCGCCAATTAAGATGCCCATTACTATTGCTCCCCTGCAGCAAGCTCAACTGCCCTTTTAGCTGCCTCTTCCATGCTGTCCACAGCATTTACCCCGCCAGCCCTGAGTATTTTTTGCCCTTCTTTTTCGTTTGTACCAACAAGGCGAACAACCAGCGGCTTCCTTGTTTTTGTGTCCTTAATAGCTTCAAGTATACCGTAAGCAACTTCATCACCGTGCGTTATTCCTCCAAGTACATTAACCAGAACCAACTTGACCCCTGGGTCATCTAAAACGATTTTCACTGCTGCCGTGATAGTTTGTGCGTTTGCTCCGCCGCCTATGTCTAAAAAGTCTGCTGGTTTGCCGCCGAAAAAATGCAGTAAATCAACCGTGGCCATTACCAATCCTGCGCCGTTGCCGACTACCCCTATGTCACCATCTAGTTTAACGTATGCAAAATTGTATTTTTTAGCTAAAGCCTGCTGGGGTGAGAGTTTTTCAGCTGTTTGTTGCTGGTATTCTGGATGCCTAAAGATTGCGTTGTCGTCTATTATCATTCGTGCATCGACCGCCACAAACTTTCCTGTGTCAGTTTCCACCAAGGGATTGATTTCGGCAAGTTCAGCGTCGTTCTCAATGAATGCTCGAAAGAATCGCTCGATAATTAGTGATAACTCTGTAAGCTGGCTGCCACTATAGCCTAAGCTTTTTGCAATCGATAATGCATGAAAAGAACGTATTCCCAATTGGGGATCAACGATTGTTCTGACGATAGACTCTGGACTTTTCATTGCCAATTCGTCAATGTCCACACCGCCCATTCTTGAGGATAACAAAACGTAGCTACGGCTGAACCTATCAACTACCAATCCAATGTACAATTCTTTTTTGATAGATACCTTTTCTTCTATTAGAACCTCGTTAACAGTAAGATCCTTAATTTTTGCTCCAAGCAACTCGTTTACCGCTTTCTGCACTTCCCTAATTGAGTAGGCTGCTTTTATTCCGCCGGCTTTACCCCTTCCGCCAGCTTGAATCTGAGCCTTAACCATGTAGGGTGGTTCTAAATCACGCAAGTCAGAAGCAGTCTGCTCAGCACTAGAGATCAATACGCCCTTTGGAATTGGTATTCCATATTTTGTGCAAACTTGTTTTCCCTGAAACTCATTTAAGTCCAAGATTATCAATTAACCCTAAGTGTTTGCCAGATAAGATATTTTCTTTTAATCTGCTTCTTGAATTTATTAAGTTAACTCTATGCTTATCAGAGAGGAGTTAATAATAGCGGTAGGTTGCCTCAGGCTAAAGATGGCTGATAAGGAAAATGCAGATCTCCCAAATAAATAGCACATCAGAACTAAATTTTATCTTTCCAGCGGGTTTCTCTTTTTTTGAGCCATACCTTCCTTACCATCTCCGAGAGATTTTGGAAATAGGCGGCGAAGTTTATACCGCTAGGACCCAAGAAGACTCACTGACTGGCATATTCATCTATGACAACTGCGAAAAAGGCGGAACCATTTACACAAACTCAAGGGAAACATTCGATTATTTCTATACACTTAAACCCTTTAACTTTCTTTTCTCAGAAATGCAAACAGGGCAGGAAAACGAAATCTACGACATCTATACCGTTAATCTTGACAATCTTGCATTTGTTCACAGATTTAGCTATGAAATTTCCCTTGGTGACATTGAACAAGCAGATGAGATTGAACATTTTATGGCCTTAACCCATCCGAGAATAAACAGGAGGTGGGTCCGTGTTGCATTGAAGAATGGGGATAGATGTTTTATTGTTAGGTTAAACGATGAAATTGCTGGTTTAGGTTGGGTTTCACTCGTGAATGGAGTTGGAAGACTACATTCGCTCTTTGTTCAATCGCAATTTAGGAGAATGGGCGTAGGTGAAGATATTCTAAATGCGCGGCTTCTCTGGCTTAAATCAAACCATGCGCATTCAGCATTCTGTGAGATCTCACGTTACAACGTTGCTTCTGCTGGTAACGTGATTAAGGCCCGCATGTCAGTGTTCGGTCAAGTTTACCAATATTTTAAGAAATACCCATGAGAATAGTTAGGTTCTCGGGGCTCCGCAAAACGGGCAGGTCTGTGCTGTCGAATCTATTAGTGATCCGCAATAACGGCAATTAACTTTGACAACTTCTCTTATTACGATCTGCTGCACCTGGGGCTGTTTTGGTGTTAAATCAATGTTTTCCGGTGGTGGACCTGGCGGCGGCGGGGGTTGCTGATACGGTCGTTCATAGGAGTGTCTTGGAAGCGTTTTTTTGCTACCCTTAGAAATCGCGTATAAAACAGCAACAACAATAACGATTAATAGAACAAACGCAAACACCGGTAGCAAAATGAATACAGGCACAAATTGTGTTAAGGTTGAAGGTCTGGGACTTGGAGTTATATAAAAAATAGTTGGTGTCGGGGTTGGACCGGCGGCTACTGTGGTTAATGGATAACTGGTTGATGTTACGTAGAGAGTTTCGGTGTATTTGAATCCGGCTGAAGGACTAGTATCATGTTCCTCATAGGTGTAGCCTACAATGTATCCTGTGGAGAGGTCAAAGTAGACCTTCCAAGTGTATGCGGCATTGAATTGCCCATATATGTCATCTCGTTGGTAACTTGAGCTTCCCTGAGCAAAAATTGTGCCAACATACTTGTTCTGGGAATTCAGATAGTAACTGTAATTCTTTGAAATAACGGTCATTTGTGTGTCTAATAGAGTGAAGGTTCCTCCTACTGGAATTGAGTTATCCATGGCGAACCAAACCGTTGGGTTTACGTATCCTGTTTGGTCGTCTGTTCCGTTGATGTATAGGAAGTTCTTCGATGAGAAAGTAAAGTCGCCGGAGGGATTTCCGGTCTCTGTTGAGCCTGAACTGTTTCGCCAAGAGTAGCTGTAACTGTAATGGGTGGATACAGTGCCATCTGAACTAACGCCCGTTACTGCCTCAGCTCCATTATAGGTTGTATGTTCTGTGTATCCAGCGTAGTCACCTGTGCCGCTTCCGAGATCGGTAACCTCGTAGTAGCTGAAAGTATCGCCAGAATGAGGAGTGAAAGCTGCACCAATAGGAACCATAGAGATAATGGCTAAAAAAGAAATTACGATAATGACCGATTTTCTGTTCATCCCATGAAACCTCCTACGCCATGTACGTGTGCTGGATGATAGCCCCCGATGCCGCTAAATGTCGAGTGGTACGATGAGTGAGCAATTATCAGCGGTGCATAGTAGAAGAAGAAAACGTGAGTTGGAACATAATGTAACTGGACTGGAGTATTTGCTATAGCTGCAGTTGGGTCAAGTTCTTTTACAATCTCATTTCTTATTCCATGAATCATCCTTACGGCAAGGCTTATCATTTCAGACCGCTCCAAGTCTTTAACATAGGAACCAAGCAAGAAATAGGCTTTTTCCATCAGATTTAAGAGCTCATTTGCTTCAAGCGTTGGCACCGAAGCAAGAATCGCAGCGGCAACAAGCGGATACTCTAAATAATTTCTAAGACCATTCTCAATTATAGTCAGTTTCGATCGCACATCTTCTGGCCCAAAATCTGAGACAGATAGAAAAGCGGAAGCAAGCTCAGTGTCCTCTGACACCTCGAATCCCCAGGAATTAAAAAGGTATCTGTAAGCTTGGAATTTATTGATCAGCTGGTCTGAAGGCACGTTAAAGATAGAAAGTATCGCCGCTGACTCGTATGAAGCGGTGATTTTGGAGAATTCTACAAAACGGTCGGTGGGAAAAGTGCCGTCATACCGTCTGCCATATAGAATGGTGGCTGCAACGCCGGTTGAAAGCAGACTTGGAACATGAGCTTCATGTTTGATTTGGTGATCTAGTTGCTTTAATGTTTCTGACAGGTCTTGGAGGTCTGAATTTGTCGGCGTTTGCGCCGTTTTGGAGGCTGCCATTATTTCTCCTGTCATCATTTTGTCTTCAAGTGTGCAATCGAAGTTCTTGAGGAGGTCAAATGCAAAAAGGAACCGCTGGCCAATTTGATTAGGGTCGCCTTGGAGTTTGGCCAAACCTAATGATAAGCTCCAGAGCTGGGAAGAATCAATTTCTGGAAAACTCGAGTACAAGTTAGTGAAATGGTAGCTGCCTATTTCTGCTATAGATCTCATCTCACCAAACGTCGCCTGAATTTCATCCCTAAAATCGGCGAACTCGCGTTCTGACACCCGGTAATTTCTTATGTTTAGATCGTTCAGCATCATGATTCCGGGACCCGTGAGCGAGATATATTCTCCATTGTATGGTACCAAACGGTCAAAGATCGATTTCTTTTTGATAAGCTCGTTTATCTGAGTTTCTCTTTTAGCTATGTCAGCGTCTATCTTAGAGACAGCCTCTTTATGGCTCTCTATCTCCTCAATTTGAGCCTCTTTGTTTTCTTTTCCTTCAAACAGGAAAGAGATTGAATGTGTTTTTCTCACATCTTCATTCAGGTGGGCTATTTCACTATTTTCCGTCATACGTTGATTATTCAAGTCTATGCTTATCGGTGTTAAAGTTGATATTTCTGCTAACCCTCGGTCATAGTCGTCTTTTTGCATCACAGTAAGGTAGCCATTGTTAACTAGAAAATCCATATCCACCGATGGGATTGGTGTTAAAACTGATTTCTCGGCGATTTGAGAAAAGAAGATTCTAACATCATTGCATTTCATTCGACTACCGCTCCAATATAGTAAATTCCCTGGTTAGACGTCGTCTCCCTAATATGTTAGAAATTGCCAGTTTAAGACTTTGCCCCTCACTTGCAAGGCTTACAACCTCATCATTCTCGAGGGCGATTCTGAGTAAAATTTCAAACTGAGATGCCCTGTCAGCTTCGGCTCCAAATCTAGCTGAGCGTTCCCGCTGTATCTGTTCATAGGCATACATGAATTCGTACAGGGACCTGTAAATTTGGTCGTCTATCTTCTCAGGGATTTTCTCTTCCCCGATAGTTATCCACTCTAAGCCCTCTAGGTCCACAAAGAAAATTGTGCCGTCAGGAGCAAGTATTGCATCTTTATCTAACCAGACATCGTAGAAATCTAAACCTGAGTAAGTCCCATCTTGATTATGCTTTAATGTCCTTGAGAATAGCGTCAAGAATGCAATGCCGCTCCTTAGAAAATTCTTCAGAAAATTTATTGCTTTATCATCGGTGTCAATTCCAAATAGGTCAAAAACAGAGTGTATGTTTCCTCCGATTGTGCTTCCTGAATGGAAGTGAATGCGGACGTTGGAGGGAACAAGCCTTGTTTCCTGAACTATTCGTCCTTTGAATTGGCGATACCAAAAGACCTTCTTAACCTCCCGCTCAAGCGCAACTGGGAGGAAGACGATTTTTATCAGGGGGGCAACTCTGAATCCATGGATCGAGGTAATATCGGACATTTCTGACACTTTCAGAGCAGTAGTCGCATGCTCAAGTCCCTGTCCACCATAAGGAGAACCTCTCAGCCACAACTCCCCCGTAAGATATCTCGGAACAATCTCCTCACAAGCCATAATTCGCTCTCGTAGAACTGAATCTCTCAGAGTAGCGCAAATTTCCGCTTTCCCAAGAAGCTGCCTAGAAAACGGATGAGTTGGGGCGCCAACACCCTTAACTGAAAGGTAAAAGTCTGTACCGTCTATTTTCAAGGAAGGAAACGCAGAAACTGCGCCTCGGTTATCGTCAGCAATAAACTCCTTGGTCTCCAAGCGTTTGAGATTTATGAATGGCCGTATGCTTGGGGGAAGATAAAGCCGTTCGAAGTCGGGCAGCTGGTATTGTTGGAAATGTTTGTTCGTTAATACTTCAGAAGTCTCATAAACATCGAGGTTAAGGGGTGAGCCTTTTAACTTCATGAGCGTCAACACCCTTATTGATGCATCAGCACTTAAGCCTTCTCAACAAAATCTCTTGATGCGTTAGAATGATCATTTTAATTCACGCCTAAATTTCCGGTAAAGAAGCCATGAATGAGCTATAGGTGAACCAAGATCGTAATACAGTCGCCGAGTTGCATACCTGAACTGGTTCAACTCCATACAATATGTTGCTTCTTTTTCGATGGAGTGGCCGGTGGGATTTAGACCGTATATGGGGGTAGAATTTTTTTGCGAATTTCAGGAACGTTTTTACTCGTGCTCTGTCGTTCGCTTGTGCTTTTTGTGGTAAACCTGCAAACCAGCAGTCGCCGCCACGATGCTAAGTAGTAGGGGGAGTGTCCAGGAAGAAAACTCTGGAACGGTAGGTGTTGGACTTGAGGATTCTGTAAGGGTTGAGGTAGGTGTTGGAGTTGAGATAGTTGGTGATGTTGGATTAGGCGTAGATGTAGAAGCTACACCAATTGTTACTATTTGTGTGTTGCTCCAGTCGCTTTCTTCGCCATAGAAGGTGTATGCGACTTGTGCCATGAATATATGTCCTTGAACAATTGTTCGATTAGTGTATCCCTCTAATGCTTTAACTTGAATATCCATTTGTCCTTGTGTTGGAGGATTTGTTATTTCCACTATTGTGTATTGAGAGGAGTAGGTCTGAATCATATATCCGTAATTGTCTACTGGATTGCTATAATCATACCATACGGTTCTTTCTACTCCAAACATTTCATTCCAATTTTGTCCGAATGGACCTTTAAAACGAACGTTATAAAACATGTTAATGTTATTTTCATTGGTATCTGTAGATGTAGTGAAAGGTTGGTTTTTGATTGTGATTTCTACTGTTCTATTGTCGATATGTTCGCCAGGTTTAGTTATTATTGTCTTTCCAGTGTATTGGTCTACTCCATAGGTTGGTGGTATATCGTATGAGCGGTCAACGTATTTTGCAGTGAATTCTGGAATTGAAGGTCTAGTTATTGCCTGTGCGTATGCAGGTTTAACCGTCAGTATCAGGCATGACATAGCCACAATTAGAGTTAGGGCCAATACGAAGGTTTTGCCAATTTTACCCATACTTAGTATTAGCAGAATAAAGGCGATAAAAGGCTATTCGTAAAAGTCCTTTGACTAAGCCAAGTCAAAGTTTCTTGACTATTCTAGCTCCACTCAAGAAAGTCATATTTCGAGAGTTTATCCTATGTTGGCGTTTATAGGTTTTGGAATATAACGCTTGCTTATTCGCCTAAAAACCATATTAGCAAAAATTGAGGAACGTCTGAAAAACGCTTTTTTAAACAGCTTAGATTAATATCTGATCACGCTAAATTCACTAACAACTTCTTATACTAAAGGGGGGTTAACGGGCTGAAAATTAGAGTCTTAGGCGCCGCTAGAGAAGTCGGGGGCTCCTGTGTTGAAGTTGCAACAGACCGCTCCAAGGTCGCATTAGATTACGGTATAAAACTTGAAGGTACAACTGACGAATACCCCAAGAATTTCGACGTAATAATAGTCAGCCACGCCCACTTAGATCATTCGGGCAGCCTTCTGCGTCTATCAAAATCTAGAAATAAGCAAGTTATCGTGGGCTCAAAAATTACTCGAGATGTCACTGTTGAATTGCTCAAAGACATGATTAAGGTTAACGAATTTAACGGTACGCCATTAGGCTATGACAACCAAACAGTTGACCAAGTGAAAGGGTCATGGATACCCACGGACACAATGGATTTAGCAGACATGAACATTAAACTGTATCCCGCAGGACACGTTGCCGGCGCCGCCATGACGGGCATTTATGCGGACGGAAAATCTCTTCTATACACAGGCGACTTTTGTCTGCATGACACTGAAATCCTTGTTGGCTGCAACCCTAAATTGCTTCCCCAGCAGCCCGATGTCCTTATTTCAGAGTCAACGTACGGTGGAACAATAAGGCAACAAAGAAGCGAACTCATAGATCAACTGTACTCGGAGATTAGCTACACAATAAAGCACAGAGGCAACGTTTTGATTCCGACCTTCGCGTTCCACAGAAGCCAAGAGATGGCTAAACGAATAGACCAAGCAATCGAAAATGGATTGCTCCCCAACTGCAACGTTTACATGGTTTCAAAGCTCGCAAACAAAATAACCACAATCTTCAACAACTACGCGGATCTGTTCAAGCAACGAACGCAGCAACGAGCAAAGCCGTTTGAGTACAGGTATGTGCAAGAAGTTGAGCGAACAACCGACATCGAAGAGCCAGCCATTGTTATCTGCACTCCAGGGTTTGGTCATGCAGGTGCAAGTCTTAGCTTACTTAATACATGGGCTGAAATTGAAGAAAACACGATAATTGTAACTTCAGGTTACTTGCTGCCGGACAGTCCCTTGAAACTTGCGAAAGATAAGCACTACATAAAGATCGATGGAGAAAGATACCCGGTACATGCCAAAATTGTCCAAATAGAACTCTCAGGGCATGCCGACCAACGAGAACTTGTAGAATTAATACGGCACCTCAAGCCTAAGCGAACAGTTCTTGTCCATGGCGATTTAAAGGAGGCGGAAGCACTTTCTAAGCAGGTTTCAGAACTAACTGACGTGAGTATTCCAGAAAAAAATGAAAGCATAACTTTATAGCCAAAATTTAAAGGTTGAGCTAAAAAGAGCCATGCGGCTTTAGGTTTCGACGCCTATTCGGGTCATTAAAACCTCAAAGCCCAAATCTTTGATGGAGCCTGCCACCTTGGCTTGCAGTTCTTTGCCTGGTGTCAACGCAACCATGCAGCCGCCGCCTCCACCACCCGTCAGCTTCGCACCATAACCGCCTTGCTTCCGGGCTACGTCAACAAGCATGTCTAGCTCTTTGCTTGAAACTTGGATTTCTTGGAGTAAACGATGGTTTTCATCCATGAGTTCCCCGAGTTTTCTCAGATTGTAAAATTCTAAGGCAGATCTTCCCTCGTAGGCGAGTTCTTCAGCTCGTTTGAAGATTGGATTGTATTTTTGTGGGTTTTTGTTTTTGCGTTCAGCTACGCCTTCCACCATGGCTTTGGTGTTGGCAACTTTGCCTGTGCTTCCAATGACAATTTCAACAGGCGCCGTAACTCCTAAACGCTCAACTAGGTCTTGTCCGCCGCCCAAGTTTTTCTTAAACCACATGAGTCCGCCAAAAGTGGCTGCGGTATTGTCTATGCCTGAAGGATTGCCCGCGTATGCTTTCTCGCCTTCATAGGCAACTTGATTAATTTTCTCATCGGAAATTTTCATGCCAAGTTCCTGTGCAATGGCGCGTGCGATGGCAACGCTGCTTGCCGCTGAAGCGCCTAAACCGCTAAAACCCGGAAGTGTGCCGCCTATCCAAATATCCAACGATATTTTGGGGTCAATTCCCATGGCTTTTAGCATCCGGTCAATTGACTCAAGCTGCTGGAGCCGTTTTTCTTCACTATAGCCCTTAGCTGTTTTTCTCTCGTCTTTAACGTTGATTCCTTTAGCTGCTTTTTTTACTTCAGCGTCAGTTGAGGAGTCAATTGCTGAGACAATGCCCGGCACGCCGTGAACAACGAAGTGTTCGCCGAACAAGATTACTTTTCCATACCCTGAACCTTTGCCCATACTTGTACACCTTGAAAGTTAGGTTAATACACCAACGGAATAAAAACGTTCTTTTGGTTTGGTAAAGTCTTTTATGAGTTAAGACTGTAAGGAATGGCAAGGCAAAGTGATGCGGGCTTAGGCATGAGTGAAGACATGGATGTTATAGGCTCGAATTTTGGCGCTCAACCGCCTGATTTAATGTTCCGAAACCTAAAATAAGTGCGCAACAAAATTATAGCCATTTGAGGTAGAAGCTTGTCATCCATCATTGAGGACCTCATTGCTAGAAAAATTTTCAATAATCGCGGAGAAGAAACCATAGAGGTTGATGTGATAACTGCTTCTGGTTTTGGTAGAGCAGCTGCTCCAGCCGGCAAAAGCCGTGGAAAAGCTGAAGTTCAGTATTATCCGGCGGGCGGCGTGGACGCAGCTATTAAAAAAGTGGATGATTTAATCGCTCCTGAACTTGCTGGGTTAAACGCTGATTTTCAAGAAGAAATCGACAACACCCTCCACGAAATCGACGGCACAACCGATTTCAAGAACATCGGTGGAAACACCGCTTTTGCCATCAGCCTTTCAAACGCTGAAGCCGCCTCAAACTCTCACAATTTACTCTTATTCCAGTTCCTGGGTGGAAACGCCGCAACCACCCTGCCATATCCACTTGGCAACTGCATAAGCGGCGGAGCACATGCCCGAGGCAAAGCCCCCAGCATCCAAGAATACTTGGCGTTGCCACATGGCGCAGAAAGTTTTCTTGAAGCCCAAACCGCTAACACTCAAATTCACAAGAAAATCGGTGACACACTAAAAAAGAAAAGCAGCACTTTCAACGGCGGCAAAAGCGATGAAGGCGCATGGATAGCCAACATCGGTACCGACGACGCGTTTGAAGTTATTGCCAAAGCCTGCGAAGAAGTCGGTAACGAACTTGATTTTGAATGCGGCTTTGGCATCGACGTAGCTTCGTCTTCATTTTGGAAGCCAAAAGAAGAAAAATACGTCTATGAGAATGAGGGCATAAAACGCGATACAGCCGAGCAGTTTGAATATATGCTTGAGTTAATCGAGAAGTACCATCTTGCCTATGTAGAAGACCCATTCCATGAAGAAGACTTTGACAGTTTCGCTGGCCTCACCCGCAAAGCCAAGAATTGCATGATTTGCGGAGACGATTTGTTCACAACCAGTACTGAAAGGTTAAATAATGGAATTAAGATTAACGCTGGAAACGCCATCATCATAAAAGTCAACCAGATAGGCACCTTAACCGATGCAACTGAAACAATCGAGACAGCGCAACGACATGGTTACGACGCTGTTGTGTCTCACCGAAGCGGTGACACATGCGATTGGCATATAGCTCATTTGGCTGTAGCCTTCAAGTGCCCTGTCATCAAAACAGGCGTAGTTGAGGGCGCGCGTATAGCCAAACTAAACGAGCTCATCCGCATTGAACATTTCCTTGGTAACAGAGCCAAAATGGCTGACTTAAAAATACGCTAAGAGAAGATGAATAGAATGTCTGAAGATGAAGGAAAAGAAAATCAACCAGTTGAAAACGAACCTGTAGAGGAACCAGAAGAAACAGAAGTAGAGGTTCCACTGCCGGAAGAAACAACTGAAGAAGTTAGCACTGAGCCTGAAGCGGAAGCACCAGCTGAAGAAGCCCAAGCTCAAGCTCCAGAAGAAACACTTCTTTTACCCAGAGACACCCTGCTATCAGCAGGCATACACATTGGTACCCGAATGAAAACCCTCGACATGGAACCATTCATCTATCGCGTACGCCCCGATGGCTTATTCGTTTTAGACGTCAAAAAAACAGATGACCGAATCAGAGTCACAGGAAGGTTCCTCTCACGCTACGAACCAGCACGAGTAGCTGTAGCCGCAACAAGACTTTACGCTCATGAACCAGTCAAAAAATTCTGCCAACTAACAGGAGCAACACCATTAATCGGCAGATTCATCCCAGGACAACTATCCAACCCACAATACTCAAGCCGCATTGACCCCGAAATCATCCTTGTATGCGACCCAAGAGCAGACGCACAAGCAGTCAAAGAAGCCAGCAAAGTCGGTATACCAATAGTAGCATTATGCAGCACCGACAACGAGTTCGCAGGCGTAGACCTAGTAATTCCAACCAACAACAAAGGCAGACGCGCCTTAGCAGTTGTATTCTGGCTATTGGCACGGCAAGTGCTACGAGAACGAGGCGAACTTGGCGCAGACAGAGATCCACCAGCATCCATCGAAGACTTCGAAGCTAAAGTAACAAGAGAAGACGAAGAAGAAGGCTAATCGTTGCCAACGATTCGGCGTCCAACTGTAGCTTCTCAATTTTATGAGGGCGACGCCGAAGCATTAAAGGCACAAATCACCTCTTGTTTTCTTAATCCTCTTGGCCCAGGCAAACTTCCAGAAGTCAATTTTCATAGTCACCCACGAAGCATCGTGGGTTTGGTTTGTCCTCACGCCGGCTACTTGTATTCTGGTCCCGTGGCGGCATCTGCTTTTTTCCAGTTAGCCACCGATGGCAAACCTGATACGGTCGTTCTTTTAGGTCCCAACCACACAGGCGAAGGCAGTGGGTTAGCGTTGATGCGTGAAGGCATCTGGCGCACACCGCTTGGGGATGTTGAAGTTGATTCTGGATTGGCTGACGCTATATTGAATGAAACTAAAGTCGTGGACGTCGATGAAACTGCCCACCGTTTCGAGCATTCAATTGAGGTGCAACTGCCTTTTCTCCAGTTCCTCTATGGCAACACATTCAAAATTGTGCCAATCTGCTTTTTGATGCAGGATTATGATTCAGCAGTTGAAGTTGGGCGAGCACTAACCGAAGCTTTAGACGCCACAAACACTGTGGTCATTGCTTCCTCAGATATGACCCATTATGAACCGGCAAAGATGGCAGCCGCTAAAGACCAAGCCGCCCTCAAAGCCGTCACCGACATGGATGCCAAACGCTTTTACCAAACCATTGAAACCCAAAACATAACCGCCTGCGGCTACGCGCCGATTACTTCTCTTATCACTTATGGCGTAGGCGTCTGTGCCAAAGCTCAACTTTTAAGTTACCATAACAGCGGCGACGTCACAGGCGACCACTCAAGCGTCGTTGGTTACGCCGCAGTAAGCTTCAAAAAATAGTTATGGACTTTCAACCTTTTCTAACAATTTTTCGAAGAAGGCTCTGGATTTGGCGATTTCTTCAATGGGTGTACTGTGTTCCAGTTCGAGCGTTATTGGTCCACTGTACCCGTACCCATGCAGTTTAGAAAGAAAACTCGTTAGCTCGGGTGTTTCAGCGGTAAATGGTTTATGAGCTTTGTTAGCCATGTGAACATTGCGGACGCGTTTGCCATATTTTTCAAGCAGGTTCTCGGCTTGTCTAGTTTCTAAAGCATGGCAGAAATCGAAAGTTATGCCCATGTCGCCATCGTCTATAATTTGGAGGATCTCCTCAAGCTGCTCAATGTTCTTGCCGAAACCAGTAGAGGTGTAAGACAAGTTCTCCAAAGCCAACTTTATGTTAAGGATTTTCGCGTAATCGTTTAATTCACCAAAAATTATTCCAAGACACCTTTCCCTGAGCGGTTTAGGCATCTTTTTTGAGATGTCCGAGTGCACCGTCATAAGCGGGACATGCAGTCGATGGGCAAACTCGAGCGAAATCTTGCCGTAGTAAACGGCTCTGTGAACCTCAACCTCATCTTTAACATGTAAAGCCGCAGAATGAAGCGTCAAACAATTAAGTCCAGAACAATCCAAATATTCTTTCGCAGCATAAACCGCTGTATCGTTTTTTTTACGGACGCATTTCATGTTAAACTCAACATTTCTAAAACCAAGCCCACGCACCGTTGCAAAATTCTTCTCCAAATGAAGCTTGCTGAAAATTCCATTAGACAAACTTAACTTCAACTTGAAAACCCCTTGGTAAAATCTCCAAAACGCTACTTTTCTTCTTGCGATCGTATCTTCTTTATGTGTTCATCGTGGCTGGGGTCGCTGGCTGTATCCATCGGCGGCCTAAAACCTCTGATTTTGGACTCTTTCTTTGGACTCATAATTATAGAGACAACGCTGTGTTGGGATAAGGCTTTGTGGTAACGCGGTGTTTCTACATTTGGTTGCATAATAGTTAATTTCCACATTCTGCAATATGCTGGTGGTGCCACTAGTGGAAGTTAAAGTTCGCTTCTTCACTTCTCTAAGAGAAATTGTTGGTAAAAGAGAAGAAACCCTAACGTTCCCAGACGGAATGAAGGTTACGGTTGATTTGGTTCTTAAAACACTCTCTGCCAAATATGGAAAACCCTTCATAGATTATGTTTATGACGGCACAGTAGATCAGCCTAAGAATTTTCTCCAGTTCCTTATAAATGGAACCAGCACCTCAACACTTAAGGGGTTGGAAACCGAGGTCACTGACGGTGCGGTTTTAGCTATTCTCCCTCCCGTCGGCGGCGGCTAAGCAGAAAATATCGGGATCAAGCTGCGAGAAAGCACTTTAAAGCAACCCGCACATAGCACTATGCAGTGACTGCTTTGCCGCGTGAATTCATCCTTTTCTCACGAATAGGCCAAACCGACCCAAACTTTCACAATCTCCACGACGCAGGAAGACTTGACATTGTCCACGAATGCATTGTTAGCAGCCTGTTTCTTTCACATGGCTTGCGCAGGGACGTAACCTTCCACACAATCCTAAATGGTCCGCCAAACCCGCCCCTGCACATTCAAATCAACGGCAACACCCTCTACGACGTGCGAACCGACATGGACACCTGGCAAGTAATCCTCAAAAAAACCATAGCTGGCAAACCGCACCCCGGCATCACCAAAGACAAAACAAGCTTCGAAGCAATGGTGAAGAGCAAAGCTCAAACCCAAAAAATATACGTTCTCGAAGAAGACGGCAAAGACATAAACCAAGTTGACCTCGCAAACAATAGCCTCTTTGTCCTCGGCGACCACGTGGGATTACCCAAAAAAGCAGAGACCTTTGCCCTGCGGTTTGGAGAGAAAATTAGTCTGGGAAAGCAACCCTATTTGGCGGCGTCATGTATCACAATAATCAACTACAGCTTGGATCAGAAGGCTAAACTTGGCTCTTAAAATGCTCCCACCCCCGAGCTTCAATGGGGAGCCGTTTGCCATCTGACTGAAGCCAAATTCCCTGTTCTTTTGTGGCTTTTCCAATAGGAAGTAGTTGTCCGCCGACCCCTTCCACCGCAGCAACCGCAACCGCCCATCCTTCAGGCTTAACAGTTACTACCAGCTCATATTCTTCGCCGCCATAAAGCGTCAGCTCGGACGCATCAAGGCTGTTTAGATCTGCAAACCGCTTAACCTCTGGAGCAACTGGAACCTTATCAAGCTCAAAACCTACATTACTCAATCGTGAAATCTCATGGAGCGTCCAAGCCAAACCGTCACTGGAATCCATCGAAGCCGAAACCGCTCCGCAGCCGCCAAGCGCCAAGCCCTCTGCAAGCCTTGCATGAGGCATAAAAACTGCGTCAACAAGGGCTTTTGCAGTTTTGGGGGCTAAACAGTCGCCAAGCAGAAAGCGCAACCCAGCCGATGATTTTCCGAAAAACCCTGTAACCGCCAAAACGTCGCCTGCCACAGCGCTACTTCGCAGCATCAACTTGGGCTTCTGTGCGGTTCCGTAGAGTGCGACTGATATAATTAGGTCTGAAGTTTCACTTGTGTCGCCGCCAATTATGAAAGCGCCATACTCTTGTGCTCCCGCATTCAAGCCATCGGCTATTTCTTCGATGTTTTTTTGGGTAAAGTCTGCAGGTAACCCTAATGCAACAAGCGCCGCCCTCGGTTGGACACCTTTTGAAGCGAAGTCGCTGATGTTCATGATTAGGGCTTTTCTTGCTGCTTGAAAAAGAGTCATTCCTTCAGGCACGTCGGTTTTGGCTACGAGCATATCGGTTTTAAGCACCGCAACCTGGTTTTGGGTTAGGTTCACTGCGGAAACGTCGTCTCCGAAGGGCACGGGCATGTTTGGCATGGGGGTTAGGTGGTTTTGTATTATTTGGATTATTTTGCTTTCGCCTAAACTTTTAGCGGTTGGGGTTTTGGTTTGGTTCATTTGTTTGTGCTCTCTTTTTTATGGGTTGTTTATTGCTTTTAACTTTGGGGTTTGTGAAACTTTAAAAATTGGTTTCTCGTTGTTAGCGTCTGTGGCGCCTCGATAGCTCAGCCCAGTGGAGCGGCTGCCTCGTAAGCAGCAGGCCGCGGGAGCAAAGCCCGCTCGAGGCTTTCTGGCTTTTTGTGTCGATGTGTTGTGCACTTAGGATGTTCAAGTGCTCTGCGGGAAGGTTTATTAAATGTTACGACATGAATTTTTTTATGGCGAGAGTATGCGTCTTTTCCACTCCCAAGAGTCAAACGACAAACTTCAGTGCCCATACAAAGGCTGCGAAAAGCACTTTGATAAGCCAACGATGATTACGGATGACTCTGTTATTCCACGGCAAACGCATTATGCTTGCCCCTTTTGCATGTCTCAACTGGAATTGGAAACCGCTAAAGATAAAATTGTAAGTGTTAAAGCAACCGAGTACCCGATGGTTTTTGATTCTCCAGCTAAATGTGCACATTTCAGCGGATTGCTAAATGCGCCACCCGGAAGCATGTTAACGCAAGATGAATGTTTGATTTGCCCCAAAGTGCTTCAATGCAATAACCGCAAAAAATAATTTTGCTTCCTCTGTTTCTTGTTGCGTTGGAATTATTGTTTTTAATAAACTGGCAACCTCCCAAACCCTAACTTCCATATTGTTTAGCTAAGGTTTTTATGGTTCAGCTGAAATTATGTTCTCTGCAAAACAACGGGGCTCTCGGCTAGCTTGGTCTAGGCTTGTAGACTTGGGCTCTATAGACTCCGGTTCAAATCCGGGGAGCCCCACCACCTTTCCTAAATTTGGAATTTGGTCTTTTTGGCTGCTGGGAGGATCAAAGTGGTCTTTTAAGTTCTCAAATCTGGGCAGTTCACCATCCCGAATTTCTTGTGACCGCAAATCTTAAAGCTGAATCAACATTTACTGTTGATTGAGGAATTCTGATGGTTTACTGTAGTAAATGTGGCACCCAAAACGCAGATACAAACGTTAACTGTACAAATTGTGGCGCTCCTCTCTACACAGTTGGCCAACGCTACCCCGGAAGCGACCGAGAACACTACCGACGCGTGGAAAACGAATGCTTTGGCTTGCCCAACGGCGGTATGATTTTAGGCGTCGTTTTTGGAGTAATCATAGTCTTAGTTGGGTTAGGATTGTTTTTGCAAGCTAGCGGCGTATCGATTAATTTCTGGCAGTACATCTGGCCATTTATAATAATTATTTTCGGCCTACTCATCTTAATAGGCGCACTCTATAGACGCAGTCGATATGGCGGACATCCCCCTGCCCCGCCCTAAATGCAGCGTCCACACGCCACACAGGTTCTTTTATTGTTCCATTCTGAGAGCAAAATCCTAAACCACAGCATAAAAACTATTAATCCAAGCACATACGCATCAACCAGCAAGCTCTGCCCAACCAAATCCGCCGCGATCAAAGTAATGGACGAACCCACCACAAACAGGGCATTCACAGCCACTTTTACGTAGCCACTCATCTTTATTTGAGCCAATCCTAGAAGCATCAAAACTTCTCCAGCCACCAGAACCCAAAGGCTTCCAGTTCCCAAATCAAAAAAGCCTAAAGAAAACAAAACTATCCCCACAATTGCAGCTATTGCCCCCACCAATAAGCCGCTGCACGCAGCGCAGAAAACAGCGCCCTTTATTGTAATCCGATTAGCTGAGAACTTTTCGCAGGCTGGATGGTGCCCTTCGAGCTTTATCGGGAAAGCAGATTGTTTCTCAGAGTCTGGGAAAACGTTCGGTTTTTGGAACATTACTCGGCATTTGGCGGGATAAAACACCGCTGCTGTGCCTAAGAGACAGATTACTCCGTATACTGCACCTACTAGTGGACGTCGAAGAATTGATGTGTCGCTTGGCAGGTTAGGCTGAAGCAGAAGAAATGGGATAAGTGCTAACCCGAAAACTGAAACAGCTACCAAAAACAACAAGAAAAGCTTGGAAGGTTCAGGTTTCGGCATGTTTTCGCCTAGAACATTGATTTGACTTTGCCCATCACGCCCGACGCCAGCATATGCCAGAATGTGCGTCGTTTCATCGGGTTGCTCGAAAATAAGCCGTGGAGTCGTCTGTTCCAGGAGCCGTAGAAGTCTCGGTAGCAGCTGTATAGTTCCTCTTGCACCTCATGGGTAGAGAGTGTTTCAGTTGGCATGATAGCATGAATCATGTCATAGTGATTCCAGTTGTGGTCTTCAATCCATCCGTTTCGTTCAGCTTCAGCGTAAACTTCTGTGCCTGGAAACGGCGTAAGGATTCCGAACATGATGAAGTCGGGGTCTAAGTCATTGGCGAACTCTCGCAGGTGGAGGATGGATTGGTGGGTTTCTTTGCGGTTGCCAATTATTACCATGGCATGGGCGAAGATACCGTTGTCACGCAGCAGCCGCACCGCCGTCTTTGCATCATTAGGCGTAATGCCTTTCTTGAAGTAGTCCAGTGTGATGGGACTCGAATTCTCTACCCCAAGCAACACCCACTTTAACCCTGATTTAGCCAACCTTGGCAGAATGTCTTTGTTGCGGATTATATCGTCGCACCTTGCCTGAACAAACCATGACACATCATCCGGTAGTTGTTTGGCGATGAGTTCTTCAGCGATTTCCTGGGGGCGCTGTCCAGATCCAAAGTTGTCGTCAGTTAACCAGATCATCTGACTTCCAAACTCATGATTAACGTAAGCCATTTCGTCTGCTATGCGCTTGGCTGGTTTGAGGCGCCAGCAGGCTTGCCAGTGTCGCCATTGAGTGCAGAAGGTGCATTGGTGGTTGCATCCGCGTGCTCCTTCAATAAGCGCGTATGGCGCCCTTTTCCCTGCCATTACGGAGAAGTGGTATTTGGGCATGTTGTTTTTTACTAAGTGGTACCCTGGAAACGGCAAATCTTCCAGGTTTGCAATCAAAGGTCTCGAAGGGTTGTGTACGACCTTTCCGCCGTTCCTAAAGGAGATGCCATGAATGTTTTTGAAACCTACTCCTTTTTGATGCGCTTTCACCAATTCAGCTAAAGTTAGTTCCCCCTCATTACGGATGATGACATCGATTTCTGGGTAAAGTTGGAGACTGTCTTGGGCTGTTGCGGTGAAGTGTTGCCCGCCTGTTACGGTGAGGGCCTTTGGAGCCATGCGCTTAGCGGTTTGAAGAGTTTTCGCAACAGCATAAGTGTTACATGTAGCAAGAGAAGCACAAGCCACCACATCCGGGTTAGAAGCGGCAATTCGCTCCTCCATCTTCTTCCAATCAACTTTCTCCGCGTTGCAATCGAGAATTTCTATTTGGACAGTTTTGATTTCTCTTTCCAGATAGGCGGCGAGTTGGATGATGCCATAGGGTGGCGGCAGGTATTCGCCCATCACAAACCAGATGTCTTTAGGTGGCTCGATAAACAGGACTTTCAAACGCGTGATCTCCCAATCAACTGATTAATTCATTGAGCTTATTAGACTGTCGTTAATCTTAAAAAACCGTAAATTCTCAACTCTGGTTAAAATCAGGGTAGCCCAATCATCTTTATTTTAGAATTGAGCAAATTTCTAATACTTGTAAAGACCAATGGCTTTATTCATGCGAGGGTAAAGTGAAAAAATGAATCCTGTTGGTTTATGGACGCTTCATTTCGACTGGGGCCCCAAAGGAAACTACAGTTGGACCCCAATCTACTTCAACTTTGATGGAACCTTCGCATTTTTGGCAGGAGCAAACGAGGGAACATGGGCGCAGGTTGATGACACAATTATTTGGAGGTTCAAGCGACTGACCGACTTTGAAAACAACACAGTCTATTCCGGAACCTGCACAAGGAATTTTATGTCAGGGCTAATGTTATCATTTGAGGGCGAAAAAGGACATTGGTACGCCGTCAAGAAAGGTACTAAAGTATTTGCTCTCAAAGAGAAAGAAAATCTGCCCTATTTAATTGAAAAGGAAAGCAAGCCAAAACTTGACTCGACAGGGAAAAGAGTCTAATTGCGCGTGTGAAGGGTCTTATTAACTTTTAATTAGAGCGGCTATTTTCCTGCCGAATTCCACGCATTTAGGCAATTCACCCTCAACAATGGGGCCAGTTATCCCATTTACCCGCACCGATAACCCAGGCGAAAGCAGAATTTTGCCTTGCAGCTTCTTTGCAGCCGTATTCTCCAGTTGTTTCACAGCTCTATCCTCTCTTTCTTTTCCTGCGTAAGTCCCGAAAACAGCAACTCTTTTGCCTTTCAAATCTTGTTCAGCCAATCTGTTAACAAACTTCTTTATAGTCTGTGAAGGTCTTCCCATATGATTTGGCGCACCCAAAACTATTACGTCATAGCTTGCCACTTTTCCAATGTCAACTTCCTTCACGTAAGCGATTTCGGTTTTAAATTCTCCAAATTCTTTTATGCCTTCTAGAATTTTTTCTGCTGCTATTTTTGTGTTGCCATGCTTTGAATCATAAAGAACAATGACTTTTACCAAAGACTTCCTCTCACTTGGTTAATGCTATAAAGAGTATAAGAATTTGTTTTTGCTTCCAAACTCCCAGCATTTGAAAGAAACTTTTGCTAAATAAGAAAATAGGGCAGAGATTATGGTGGCTGTTTGGCTTATTGTACAGCTTCTACTTTTTGTATTTCTGGGACTCTTTGTTTGATAATAGTTTCAACGCCGTTTTTAAGGGTCATCGCTGACATGGGGCAACCTGCACAGTGTCCTACTAATCGGACTTTTACGGTTTGTTTTTCAACTGATACCAGTTGTACGTCTCCACCGTCAGCTTGGATTTGAGGCCTTATTTCATTGAGGGCTTCTTGTACTTTTTGTTGTATTGATTCTGCCATCTGATTCACTGTGCATCCATACAAAAATATTGATTATAAATATTTCTATTATAAATAACTGTTTTATTCGGAGTGCTCATAAATATAGAAAGTTTTAATGATTTAGAAATAAAATTTGGAAAAGCCAAACTTGGCGACTACTCTTTTAGTTTGGGAAGAACCTTAGTTGCCCATTCAGTTCGAGTCTTGTAGTTGTCACGTAGCTTCTGAGTAGCCGGCGCCATAGTTGGTTTTGCAAGCATTCGGGTTTTGGATTTACTGATTTTGCTGGTTCGTTTTGGCTTGTTCCTTATTGACTTGTAGTTTTCAGGGTTCATATCGATCTGTGCTATTCAAACTTGCACCTAACATATAGGAGTTTTGCCCCTTTTTCAGGTTTAAGTGGTTTTTTTGGGCGCTACCTATCTCAAACATCACCGATGGAAAATGAACCTTAAAGCTCTTTGAATTCAGAAGTTGCCTGCGGAAGACTTAAGCCTTCAAATCTCTATCTACACATAAAATAAGGCGAGGTTCCACATTGGTTCACAGAAGAGTTAAAGGCGGGCAATTCAAAATCAAACATGTTGAGAAAGTGCCCCTAGTAGAGTTAGGAGAAGAGCTAGATGTGCACATTAATGGCTTATGTCCAAACGGGGATGGCCTGTCCAATATTCGGGGCTACATCATTCAGGTTCCAAAAGCCAAGCCAAGAGACCATGTAAAAGTAAAAATTACTCAAGTTGGCCAAAAGGTAGCAATTGGCGAAATAATCAAATAATTTACTAACCAGCGCGTTTTTTTTGGTTTACAGGATTCTAAAGCTACTTCGTTAGTGCCGATTACGGTTTTCAGCAACCTCGATGTGTTCAATTACAATTATTGCGCCGATAACTACTCTGTGATCCACTTCGCCAGTGATCGAGATACCGATTTGGTCGCGCACTGAAATCCATTTCTTATGCACAGACGCAACCGGAACCTCGTTGACATCCATTCGGTAATCGTGCTCCGTGAAGTCTCCGTATATGCGCATGAATTCAACTCCGCCTTTTTCCACCCAGTATTCTTCACCGATCAACTTTACAATCTTCTTTCGTATGGTTCCCAGTTCAGCGCCTTGATTATCGTAAATTGCAAATTCATTGCGTAAAGAAATCAATTTTCCTTCCAAACGCATTAGCTCTGAACCATGATTATCGACTATGGAAAATCTTGGCGGAACCTGGAGAAAATTGGCTTCCGCCGAGCCCAACTGTGCCCCTTTTAAATCCTCAAAGTCATAGTGCTCTCGTACTGAAAGTATTTTCTTTTTCATCACTACATCGTTGATTTCGAAGAGGAAATTTGGGTCGCTCATTTCGCTCGCAAAAGAACAAGTTGGTTCTTTAACTAATACTTTTGCAATAAGGCAAAAGTTCAAAATTTATGGTCTTGTTAAAGTCTCTATGTTTCTGTTCTTTAATTTGCTGTCGATTATGCTAAGTAGCTTGTCTGGGAAGATTGGCTTTTCCAGAAGGGCATCTGCGCCGTCGATGCTGTCTTGTGCCAATGTTTTTCCTGTAAGCATAATCTTCAAAGTATTAGGTGAAGTATCGTGAATTAGCGGAAAAAGGTCGGTGCCCTCCATGTCAGCTAGGCATAAATCAATCAACGCAATGTCGTAGTGGTTGCTGCTTATTTTTTCTATGGCTTCTTTGCCTTTTTCTACAGTTGTGACGGAATAACCGTTCTTTTGGAAGATTCTGCTGAAAACATGTAGGATTGCTGCATCATCGTCAATGATTAGTATAGATGGTTTGCTATCAATAAACAACACAAAATCCTCTAGAATAGCATAGCATTGAGTTTATTTAAAGATTTGCGTAATCGTCAAGCGCTATTTGATGAAATATTTTCTTTAATTTATCTCAGATACAAATATTTAGAAGAAAACAACAAATTGAAATACACATTGATGTCAAAATTCCAATAACAAGATTGAAAATGAACAACTTTAGTACAATTCCGTAACAGTTCAACCATTATTTCGAAGTCGAATCTGCATAATTAACTTGTCAAAAAAGACGTATGATTAAGACTTCTAAAGTTTCTACTGTATCGCTGGCGGTGGAAGCGCCGTGTCGACTGCAACTACTTTTGGGTGGTAAACCCTTGCAGCTATGCATAATCCAGCGACAACAATGGCGAAATAGAATGGCCACACGAAAGCAGCTGAAACATTGACGCTGATGTTTGTCCCGTCAGGTGTCATGCTTTGCGGCAGAGAAATAGCAGCTGAACCTGTCAATGGAAAAGAAAACCCTGAAAATTCTGGAACAATAAAACTCATAGAAATTAATGCGGCAACAAAAAGTATTACGGCGTACAGGGGTTTTTTGTATCCGAATCCAAGCAGTTTCTTCGAGTAGGATTTGTTGGGTCTAATTGAGTAGATAAGCATAATTATGCCTCCGGAAGCCAAAGTCAATGCGCTTGCTAAATTCAATGCGAAAATCAGAGGAACCGTAATCGAATTGCCCAGGAGAGCAAGATTCCAGTTAACAGGAGAAACGTTTACTGAGGCAATTGCTGGGTTTCCAACTGTGAATTGCCACCAGGGAACAAATATTGAAATAGCAATAAGCAGAAGGGTTGATATTCCGGCGATTAAAGCGATTACGTTAATTTTTTGCATAGGTTATCATTGCCAGCTCATGGGTACATTGCCAACATGGATAGAGCCAGCGGACTGGATTACTATGCCGTTTACATCAATCGCTATATTCGATATGCTTATGTCAACTGATGTGGCACCTGCTGAGTAAATGTTAGTTATGTAATCCTGGGCGTCCTGATTCCAATGTCCTGTGATGGTTAATTGAGAAGTTTCACCAGCATTAACTGTGGCTGGACTGCCCAAGCTGAAACTACCTGCTGGGATATTTTCCTGAGAGAATTCAACGTCGGAACTGAAACTATTCAATGTCAAGTCGTAATTAAAGGGATTAGTAACATTAAAGATGCCCGTGAAAGAATGTGCTTCTAGATTGCTTGTTGCACTTACAAGTACGGGAGTCATTAATCCTCCCAGATCCGAGTTGCCATTATCGTTTGAGTTGTTGTTAGTCGGAAGGATGTTGTTGTTGCCATTCATGATGTCTCTGATTTGGGGAGGAATGACCAGCTGCGTTAGGTCGTTATGATACATGACTACTACAGCTCCGACTGGTCCAACTATAGTTCCAACGCTGATTAATAACAAAACTATACCGATTACCTGCATCTTGTCTTTCCTCGTGAAGAGGGAGGATGGTTTGTGCATTTAAGCTTTTGTGACTTATAATCCTACTGTCTTTTGAACCTGCAGGAAAATGGCGCATTAAATAAAAAACCAGTTCACATTTAACGAGGCGTGTTAGGCTGTTTAATCCATACTTTTACTCTGCTTTGCACTCTTACCCTTGATTCTGTTTGCATCAATCTAATTTGGTTTTGAACGAACCGGTCGTCTTCAACGTTGAATTCTTTTTTGATTGTGTCTTCAAGTTTTGGCAGAGAGATATGTTCGGCTGCGCCAACTATGTTCCAAAAATAATGTTGTATCTTTTCGCGTTTCTTCTGCTCATCTGTTTCTGAGTTTTTATTCATCAGTTTTACCTTGCACAGTATGGGTCTTCATTTTTTTCTTTGTGGTGCCGCACACACTCTGTGCAGTTGCTATGGCTTGGGCACTGCTTTTTTGGGCACGGACAATTTGGAGCAGACATATGCAAGACAAAGTGTACTATTCAATATAATTATTGCCAAAAAATCTAAAAAAACAACGTCTCAAGCAACTGACATTTACAGGAAAAGAGTTAGAAGCCTAAAAGCTAAGCCCCCAATCAGAACGGCCGCAGCTATGTTAGCTAGCGATATTGTTGTTGCTGCTTTCCACCCGAACTCTTTTACAAGAATGGCAATTGTTGACAGGCATGGAATGTAAAGCATAGCTACCAAAGCCACAACCACGAGTTGTACAGGTGAAAAGTACAATGCTAAATTTGTGCTGCCGAAGATTGCTACGGCGGCTAAAAGAACGAATTCTTTGCGTACGACTCCGAGTATAAGTAGGATCCCCGCTGCAACTGGTAGACCGAGCCATCCAACTGTTAAAGGCGACATCGCATTACTAATGGGTGTTAATACACGGTAAACGTACAATGCTTGAACTAAGGCGCTGCCAACTATGTAGATTGGGAAAACGACGTATATGATTGATTTGGTTCTTGTCCAAGTCTGCTTTAACACAACTTTAAGCGAGGGCACCTTGAAACTGCTCATCTCCATGATTAAACCCGTGGATTTGCCTGGAACTGCCTTCATGGCTACTCTTCCTAAACCAAAAATTATGGCGATGTCAACTACATAGAGCAGTAGCGCCCATTGGATTCCTACAAATAGGCCGACCATTCCGAAAAGCACGATTGTTCTTGCTGAACAGGGCGCGAAGGTGATGGCGAACGCAGCCAGCAATCGCTCCCTTCTTGTCTCCATGATTTTGCATGAATGAATTGCTGGCACACTGCAGCCGTAGCCCAAGATTATGGGGATTAATGCTTTTCCGTGTAAGCCGATTTTATGCATGGCACTATCCATCATGAACGCTACCCGCGTAAGGATGCCTGAGCTTTCAACTAATGCTAACAGCAAATAAAACGGAATCACGAATGGAATAATTAGGGTTAAGCCTGCGTTGAAGCCGCCCCATACACCGTTCAATATTATGGCTAAAATCGGTTGCGACGTTGACAGGACGGGATCTACAGGTTTGATGAAGCTTAGGCCGCTGGAGATAAGGTTGGATAATCCGTTTCCAACAAAAAATGTCCAAAGCAGCAAACCAGCAATAACGCCTGCCGACGTAAAATAACCAAGAACCCTATGTGTAGTTACCCACTCCAGTTTGTCAGAGAAAGAGGTCTTCACTTCACTCTGTTGAAGGGCTGAAGCGGCAATTTGGCTTGCAAGAGCGTACCGCTCAGATGCTATAACAGAGAAACATTGTTCTTGGCAACTGTTTGACAGTTCCTGCGCTATAACCTTTGCAGAATCAGAAACCAACTTGGATTTCTCAGAGACGATCCTTGCTATTTCAGTGTCGCCTTCAAGAAGTTTAATCGCAATCCAGCGGGAAGGGTACTGAAGCCCTAGGTTGTCTTTTTCAATTATCTGCTTTAGCTTTTCAATCCGGTCTTCAAGGTCTTTTCTATATTTTAGATGTTTAAGTTTTGGTTTATGTTTGGCAACTTTAACAGCTTCCCGGACCAATTCATAGATGCCTTCTCCTCGTGTAGCGGTGGCAAAAACTACTGGAATTCCAAGTGCGGCTTCCAACTTTTCTTTATTAATAATCATGCCCTTGTTTTTTGCAACATCCACCTGGTTTAGGCACAAGACAAGTGGCGCCTGCATTTCAAGTAGTTGAAGCGTGAAAAACAGGTTTCGCTCCAAAACCGATGCATCCACAACGTTTAGGACTGCATCGGGTTTCTCAAGCGCTACGTAGTCTCTTGAAACCAGCTCTTCCATAGAGAACGTAGAAAACGAGTAGATGCCTGGCAAATCGATAATTCTAATTTCGTGTCCTTCAAAACTTAATGTGCCTTCAGCACGGTCAACGGTTTTTCCAGGCCAATTGCCGATTATCTGGTTGGAGCCTGTGAGCTGATTGAAAATTACGCTTTTGCCAACGTTCGCGTTTCCTGCGAGGGCAAAAGTTAGGCACTTGCCGTTTTTGCCGTTTGAGGCTTTACCGTTGGAATTTGGAATAGAATGGCACGACACTACTATTTTTCTCCTTAACTTAGCTGTTCAACTTCCACGAAAACGTTGCAGGCGATGTCTTGCCCCAACGCCAGCTTTGAACCCCGCACTGACACCTCGACTGGTCCGTTGAGAGGCGCAACTTTAACAACTTTTATTCTTGTTCCCGGAGTTAATCCCATGTCTAAGAGACGTTGCAGGACCTTGTGTTCGCCTCGGATGAAACTGATTTTGCCGTATTTGCCGCCTTTCAATTCGCGGATCGGTGTCAGGTTTACGTTTCGTTTGCCGACTTCTTCGAGTCCTTGATTGTGCAGTTTTATGCACTCTTCACAGCTAGAGAATGGCAAATTGCAGGCAGGTATGGTTTTGCCGTCGTCTGAGCAGGTGTCTGGGTGCTTTAGTAAGCGGCATAGGGATTCTTCTGCTTCATCTGAGAGGTCATGTTCCATTTGGCAGGCTTGGATGTGTACCTTGTCTTTGCCAATGTGCAGGACGTCGGAAAGGAACTTTTCAAGTAATCGGTGTTTCCTTGCAACTCGTTGGGCTTCTTTTAGTCCTTTTTCGGTGAGGGTGCTGCCGTGGTAGGGTGAATATTTTATGTATTGGTCTTGGGCGAGTTTTTTTAGCATTTCTGTTACGCTGGCTGGCGCTACTTCGAGTTTTTGGGAGATTTCGTTTGTGCTGACTAAGTCTCCATTTTTGGATAAGCCGTAGACGGCTTTGAGGTAATCTTGGGTTGATCTTTGCGCCATTTTTGCTCGCCTAATTTTTAGGTATACCTAAATTCTTCCTCTAAACCATATAAATGTTTAGGCACACCTAAAAAATAACATCCATCAAACAACCCGAATTTGCAATATTACAAACCTCCGAACGCAACCCCTTTCCTAGTAACGGCTAAATACTGCTAAGCCTAATTCCGTTGATACTTAGCGAGGGAAAACAATGGAAGACCTGCCCGATTTCGTACGAGACATAGTAGAGGCAACAAAAAAACACGAGCAGTACCGCGACAAAGAATGCATAAACATGATTGCCAGCGAAGGCCTCAAATCCCCAGCCGTCAATCAAATGCTCGACCTCTCACACGACCTTGATTGCCGCTACGCTGAAGGAGATAACGATGCCCAAGGTCATGTTAAGAAGCGGTACTATCAAGGTCAAAAATACATGTCTCAAATCGAGGACCTCGCAACCGACATCATGAAGGACCTCTTTAAAAGCACCTGGGCAGATGTACGCTTGGTTTCTGGCACACATGCGAACCTTGCAACTTTTAAGGGGTTATCTTTAGCTTCAAAAAATAACAAGATGGTTGTCACACCGCTCAGTTGCGGCGCCCACATAAGCCATGACTACACAGGCTTAGCGGGCAACATATTGGGCTTGGACAACATTAACCATGTTTACAACATAGACGAGTTGAACATTGACGCTGAAAAATCCGCTTGGGTTATCCGAGCGGCTAAACCAGGCATCGTCACCTTCGGCGGCAGTCTATTCCTCTTTCCGCATCCGATTAGAGAACTTAAGGAAGTATGCGACGAAGTCGGAGCATACGTCGCCTATGACGCCTCACACGTATTGGGCTTAATCGCTGGCGGACAATTCCAAGATCCGCTTCGTGAAGGAGCAGACTTCATTACCTCTTCAACACACAAGACTTTCCCTGGTCCACAGGGCGGAGTTATTATGGGAAGCCCGAACAGCCCAGCAATGGAGAAGGCGGTAAAGAAGATTCAATTCGCGATTTTTCCATTAAGCGCGTCGAGCACGCACTTGGGTAGGTTACCTGCGCTTAGTATAGCTGCTTTGGAAATGAAGATTTTCGGTGGTGAACTTGCAAGACAAATCGTTAAGAACGCTCAAACCGCAGGGCAGTACCTATGCGAAAACGGAGTAAAAGTTTTAGCTGAAAGCAAAGGATTCACAAAGAGCCACCAAATCGCCGTTGACATTCGCAGTTTTGGGGGAGGCAACAAGATAGCTCAAGATCTCGAAGACGCTAATGTCGTACTAAACAAGAACCTTTTACCCTATGATGACCAAAGCAGCAAAGGGGATCCATCAGGCTTGAGAATAGGCTTCCAAGACGTAACACGACGCGGCTTTGGCGAAGGCGACATCAAACATCTCTGTGACTTAATGCTTGATGTTATAAAAAGCAAACGCAAACCCGCAGAAGTTAAAGAGGATGTTCTAGCACTCAGAAAAGAATTCGGGAAAATAAAATACGGGTTCCAAAACGTGGAAGAAGCATTAAACTACATTAAAAAGGCTTAAGCCTTCCACCATTTCTCTTTCTGCTTGGTAAAGATTAATAAAGTTACATTCAGCTTTTAGCAAAGGAAAACCTATGACGTTTGATCCGCTTTCCATATTGTTCATTTTGGTAGCTATTGGTTTTATAGTGCTTTTTGTGTTGCTTCCAAGGTACGGACCACACTACACGTCACGGCTAATATGCCCAAACTGCAGAAAAGCTTTCAATTTTCACTGGGTACCCGGCGCCACAATAACCTCGATTATTCAAAGAGGAAAACGGAACCTTAAATGTCCATACTGCCACGTAAAATCAAACTATGACATAATGGCAACAAGAGTCGCCAAACCAAAGACTACCCAGAAAATCAAACAAAAGACATAAGCAACAGAGCGTTTTCTCAGAGAACTTTATTATCCACAACAACACACAACTTTTCTGTCTTAACGGAGACACTTAGCATGAAAGTACTGTTAAATGATGGTTTAGAGAAGGAAGGGTTAAAACTCTTCCAAGAAGCAGGCTTCGAAACCGACACTAAAAAACGGGACTCAAACGGTTTAGTGGCTGAGATTGGCCAGTTTGACGCGTTAGTTGTTCGAAGCGCAACAAAGGTTACCCGCGAAGTTTTAGAGGCTGGTGCTAAAGGAAAGCTCAAAGTCGTTGGTCGCGCAGGCGTCGGTTACGACAACATTGACGTGGCGGCAGCTTCAGAGCTGGGTATTGTTGTGAAATCTGCGCCTTACGGCAGTACCAACGCCGTGGCGGAATTGACTATCGGTTTAATGCTGAGCATCTCAAGAAACACTCCTCAAGCTCACAACTCATTGAAAAGCGGCGTTTGGAAAAAAGGTAAACTCAAAGGTACCGAACTTGCCTACAAAACTCTGGGTCTTTTAGGCTGCGGTAGAATTGGGCAAAAAGTCGCTCAAATCGCAAAACGCGGCTTCGACATGGATGTGATCGGCTACGACATTAAACCCTGTGTTGAATCAGGCATAAAATTCATGACCAAAGAAGAAGTGCTGTCAAAATCCGATTACATAAGCATCCACACTGGAGGCAAAGACGTAATTATAGGTGAAAAAGAAATCGCCCAGATGAAACCCACCGCCTACATAATTAACACTTCTAGAGGCAGTAACATTGACCAACAAGCGCTTTACAAAGCTCTAAAGGAAGGCAAAATCGCCGGCGCTGCAACAGACGTCTACAGGGAAGAGCCGAAATTGGAGGGCGCCGTATTCAAAGACCCATTAAATGAACTTGACAACGTCGTCTTAAGTTGCCATCTTGGAGCGTCAACGGTTGAGGCGCAGCGGGAAACTTCAACCGAGATTGCCCGCGTCGTCTCAGGTTACCTTTTAGGCGGTGACTTCACAAACGCAGTTAACGCAGGTGAAAACATTGAAGTTGAGAAAAAACCTGTTTACACAATGTTTATCCACCATCTTGATGTGCCTGGCGTATTTGCCAGCATCGACAAAGTCTTAGCTGACAACGACATAAACATACGAGCGACATATTCACGGCAAATCGGAAAAAGCGGCTACGCCATCGCAATCTACGTGCTTCACAAAAAAGTCAACGCCGACATCATCAACAAACTTAAAGCCATCCCAAACGTCTGCAACGTAAAAGTTTAAGGTTAGCCTGTTCAAGCAGGCATATAAACCACTTTTCTTCTTTAAGGTAACCATGCGACTTGGAGTGCTATTCTCAGGAGGCAAAGACTCAACCCTTGCCCTGCACCTCGCTGCAGAAAAAGAAGAAGTAGCCTGTTTAATCACTGTAGTTTCTAAAAATAAGGAAAGCTACATGTTCCACACACCCAACATTGATGCGACGGTGCTTCAGGCGGAATCCTTGCTGTTGCCATTGGTTTTGGTGGTTACTGAGGGGAGAAAGGAAGAGGAGCTCGCCGACTTGGAGAGGGCAATTGCAGAGGCAAAAACCAAATTCCAAATCGAAGGCGTAGTTACAGGCGCAGTGGAGTCGGTTTATCAGGCTTCACGGGTTCAGCGTATCTGCAACCACCTGGATGTCTGGTGTTTTAACCCATTGTGGAAACATGACCAAAAAGCGCTCCTAGAAAGTCTAATTGAAAAAAAATTCAAAATAGTCATTTCGGGAATTTTTGCTTATCCGCTCGATGAGAAGTGGCTTGGAAAACAAATAGACCAAAAAATGATAGCTCAATTAGTGGAGCTGCAAAGCCAATATGGCATTAGTCCTTCAGGGGAGGGGGGAGAGATTGAGACAACAGTCTTAGATGCGCCGATGTTCAAAAAAAGACTTGAAGTCCTTGATTTTGCCGTTGAGGCGAAGGGTAACTCGGGAGTCTACATTATTAAGAAGTCTCGGTTGGTTGCCAAATGATACTGGTTGTAGATATGAACTGGAAGCGGGATTCTTTAGCTTACAACGAGTTTGTTTTACCCATTATCTCCATGGTTGAGCCGCTTGAGGGATGCAAGGTAAAACATTTTTTAGACGTTAAACCCTCCGATTTGAACAGCTACAGCAAGATTGTGCTTTCAGGAACAACCCTCAAGGACCACGCAACTCTAAAACAGGCTGGCAAGTTCAATTGGATTAAGAAGTATGATAAGCCCATTCTGGGAATTTGTGCAGGCATGCAAACAATCAGCTTAGTCTACAATGTGCAATTGACGAATTGTTTGCAAATCGGAATGACCGAAATCACAACGATGAAACATAACCCTCTGTTCCAAGGCAACTTCAAAGCTTACGCACTCCACAACTACTCAGTTGAACCTTCCTCAACTTTCGAGGAGCTGGCAAAATCGACAAAATGCATCCAAGCTACAAAACACAGGGAAAAAAATGTCTATGGCGTGCTGTTCCATCCTGAAGTGCGAAACCAAGAAATCCTGAAAAAATTCATGCAATTAAATTAGTAATGTATCTTTCTGACTCGATATTCAGGGTACATTTACAATAGCAGGACAAATGCACATAAGCCTCGAAGAATGTATAACCTACAAATGCAGCCACCAAGAATCCAAATTAAGCCTGGCACAAAGGTGAGAATCGTTTTGAAGCAGGACCAACGAAGCGGCAAATTAACAGAGGGCACCGTTAAAGAACTGCTTACCAGCAGTCCAACTCATCCTCATGGCATCAAAGTTCGCCTTACGGACGGCAAAGTCGGTAGAGTTCAATCAATAATTTAGCCTCCAACCCATATGGACCCTGGTACTGTGGCAAGTTGCCGCTAGGCAGAAAGAGTTAAAAGTTTTAAGTGTGTTTTTTAATTTAGTTAATGGAGGATTTTTGTTTTGGTCAATTCAGTTCCAGTAGAGAAACTACGCAACGTTTGTGATGCTAATTTAATGCACTGTGAATCAACCAAGGATTTGGTTCCCCTCAGCGAAATCATAGGTCAAGAAAGAGCTGTCCGAGCATTAAAATTAGGATTAGGCATAAAAAATCATGGTTTCAACGTGTATGTGGCAGGTTATCCGGGAACTGGGAGGAAAACCGCGGTAAAGAACTTCGTGGAAGCCCAGGCTAAACAGCAGCCTGTCCCTGATGACTGGTGCTACGTCAAAAATTTTGGCAACCAGTACGAGCCAAAAGCCATAAAGTTTTCAGCGGGGAAAGGCAAAGAATTCCGGGAAGACATGAAAAACTTCATCGAAAACGTTAAAACGGCACTTCCGAAGGCTTTTGAAAGTGAAGATTACGTTGCTAGAAGAGAAGGCACTATCAAAGGCTTAGAGAACCAACGTAAGCAGTTGATCGACGAGTTAAGCGTAAAGGCTCAACGTGAAGGATTCGTGATCCAGACTACCCCAATCGGAATCTTGCTTGTTCCAGTATTGAATGGCAAACCGCTCAGCGAAGAAGAAATGCTTGCGTTGCCCCAGAAAACAAAGGATAAGGTGAATGAGAAAAGAGAAGAGTTAGAAACCGAATTTAGAAACACAATGCGGCAACTTATTGATATGGAACGTAAAATTCATGATTCTTTAAAGAAGCTGAACAAGGAAGTTGCTCTCTTCGCGTTGGGGAACCAAGTGGAGATTCTTGTGGAAAAGTACCCTGCTAATCCTGAAGTTACAAGTTACCTCAAAGAAGTAGAAAACGACATTTTAGATAACTTGCAGCAATTCATTAGGCGGGGTGAATCTGAACCGCAGCTTCCGTTTCCAATGCCATGGCTAAAAGAGGAGCCTTACAAGAAATACGAGGTAAACCTCATCATAGACAACTCGAACGCCACTGGCGCGCCAGTAGTCGTGGAAACCAACCCCACCTATCATAATCTACTGGGTAGAACTGAAAAAGAAGCCCAATTCGGCGCCTTAACCACCGATTTTAGTATGATTCGTCCCGGAGCGGTACATAGAGCTAACGGCGGATACTTAATTATTCCAGTTGAAGACTTGCTGCGAAATCCTCTCTCTTATGATGGCCTAAAGCGAGACATAAAGGATTCAAAAATGTCCATAGAAGAACCTGAAGAACGCTACGGCTTCTTAAGCGTTAAAACCCTCAAGCCTCAACCCATCCCATTAACTACAAAAGTAATACTCATTGGCACTCCCTACCTCTACCAACTTATGTTCAGTTTAGACCCAGATTTCCAAGAACTCTTCAAAATAAAAGCAGAATTCGACACCACAATGCCCAGAACTGATGAAAAAGTGCAGCAATACGGCGCATTCGTTTGCGCTCTTTGCGAGAAAGAAGGTCTAAGGCACCTCGACGGCACAGCGTTGGCCAAGCTGGTCGAGTACAGCTCAAGAATTATAGAGGACCAATACAAGTTGTCAACGCAGTTTAACGCTATCGCCGACATCATCCGCGAATCAAACTATTATGCGACGCAAGAAAACTCGGATTTCATAACTGGAAACCATGTCAGAAAAGCAATAGAAGAAAAGATTTACCGCTCGAAATTGATTCAAGAAAAAATCCAAGAGATGATTACCCGCGGCTTTTTCCTCATCGATACTGTGGCACAGAAGGTTGGTCAAGTGAACGGTTTATCCGTTATGGGTTTAGGTGACTTTGCTTTTGGTATGCCTTCACGGGTGACTGCAAGCATAGGCTTGGGCAGAGAAGGAGTAATGGATATTGAACGCGAAGCCAAAATGGGCGGACCTATCCACACCAAAGGCGTCTTAATACTCAGCGGCTACATAAACGACAAATACGCCCGAGACAAACCATTAAGCCTCTCGGCGAGACTGGTTTTTGAACAGAACTACGAAGGCGTAGAAGGCGACAGCGCCTCTAGCACGGAACTATACTCAATACTTTCATCGCTCTCTGGATTGCCAATAAAACAAAACTTGGCTGTCACAGGTTCTGTTAACCAAAAAGGGGAAGTGCAAGCTATCGGCGGCGTAAACGAGAAAATTGAGGGCTTCTTTGAAGTCTGCAAAGCTAAAGGACTGACCGGCGAGCAAGGTGTAATGATTCCTGACAGCAACGTGCAAAACCTGATGCTTAAAGAAGAAGTCATAGACGCGGTTAAAGCTGGGCAATTCAACATTTACTTTGTTAAAACAATCGACGAAGGCATAGAAGTGCTCACAGGCGCAAAAGCGGGGCAGCGGCGAGAAGACGGAACCTTCGAAGAAGGCACAGTGAATTACTTGGTGGATAAGCAGCTGCGGGAGATGGCTGATAAACTAAAAGAATATCCAGGAATGCAGACTCAACAGAAAAAAACCGAAGAATAACGATAACGCTTTACCAAGACGTCTGTGCCACTTTTACTTTTTTGATAGTTCATTGTTTTATTGAGTTTTAATTATTATTTTGGATAATCAAAGCTTATTTGCCAATCAGCAGAGTGGATAACAGGTGTAAATTTGACTTCCAGAAAACGTAAACGCAGAAAAGGTCTCGTCTTCTTGTTTTTGCCTGCGCTCATATTCATAGGAGTAATAGGCTGGCTAATGTACACATTAAGCAGCCCAAAAAAACTAAAAGCACAAAATAGAATAAGAAAAAAAGATAATGTAACCCTGCTACCTAGCTTTGGAGAAGAACAGGAAATAACAGTGCATAATGCAAAAAGCAACCGCTAATTTTCAATCATTTTCAACTTTTAAATTCTAATCTGGTAACTTAGCTCGCATGCTTGTTGTTACCAGTATACAGTCACAACGCCATTTATAGTTGGCAAAATAATTGTTATTCTGCGAGAAATAGCCATCCAAGAGGTACACCCACGCTTGACGGGTCAGCCGTTAACCATGACGCGCAGTCGCCAAGCCCCTAAAGAAGGATTAGGGGACTACTTTTGATTGGCGTCTTTGGGTTAACACGGGCGATCCGTCAAGCCTGCTTTTTGTTACTGTGTTTAGCAGTTTAAGCGGTTTCTTGTATATAATTTATTAAGGCTTAGATGCAATGCTTCCTTTCGTGAGTTAACTTGAGCTACAAGGAACGTATGCACCCCAAAGTTAGCCGGGCAGAAATCGAAGTTTTCAAAGCGTTAAGCATGACTGGATTAACCGGCGGCATGGTAACGCAGCAACCAATCATCCTCAAATCAACCATTCCTGATTTCTGCTGGATGGAAAAACGCAAAATCGTCTATTTAGACGGCATACCTGTACACAGAAAGGACAAGGCAATTGAACGCGACGAAGAAATCGATAATCTCTTGACAGCTCAAGGCTGGGATGTTCTAAGAATTCCCTATCAGCCACCTTTAACCGATAAAAGATTGCAGAAAATAATGGCGACAATAAGGCGGTTCCTAAACGTTGACGACGAAGAAATAGAATAATTTTTTTCTTTCGATCTTGTCTTACCCAAAATGTTTTAGTTCAACTGCAGATTTTATAAATAATACAGTTTTCACGAAGGTTTTTTGATGAGTCAGAACAATCAAAAATGCGAAGTCCTAATAATAGGCGCAGGACCAGCCGGCTTAACCGCGGCAATATACTCCGCTTGGCTTGGACTAAAAACCGTTGTTTTGGAAACCGGCATATCAGGAGGCAGAGCGTGGTTGGCGCCTAAAATAGAGAATTTTCCCGGTTTTCCAGACGGCATAAAAGGCAGCGAGTTAGTTGACAGAATGAATCAGCAAGCTCTACGTTTCAATGCAGAATTTAAGAGCGATGAGGAAGTGGTCGGTTTAGAGCTGAACGGTAGAATAAAGAAGGTGGCTTCGCGAAAACAGAATTATGAGGCAACGGCATTAATAATCGCCACTGGAACACAGCGTAGAAAGCTCCGCGTAGAGGGCGAAACAGATTTTCTGGGTCGAGGAGTCAGTTATTGCGCTGTCTGTGATGGTCCCTTCTTCAGAAACAAATCCGTGGCCGTTGTTGGCAACGATGAAGAAGCCGCAATCGATGCCCTTGCCATTGCTGATATTGCCAACAAAGTAACAGTTGTCAGTCAAGAAAAACAACTAGACATGGAAGGTACCCTGCTTGCTAGGCTTGAAGGTAAAGCTAACGTGGAAATAGTTAAAGGGCAGATAACAAAAATTTTAGGCGAGCAAGTGGTGAAATCAGTAAGAATCCAAAGGTTTGACAATGGGCAGGAAGAAGAGAGAGCGGTAAATGGAGTGTTTGTCTCTATAGGTGGTGTGCCTTTGACAGCGATAGTGCAGAAAGCTGGTATAACCACAGATAGGACTGGATGCTTGACTGTTGATCGCCAACAGCGAACAAACTTTGAAGGCGTTTTTGCTGCGGGAGACTGCACATGTGGCGGTATGCAGGTGGTTACTGCGGCTGGTGAAGGCGCGATGGCTGCCATGAAGGCTTCGGCTTATATTAGACGTGGACCTGCCTAGTTGAGTCCAGAATTTTTGTAGTTTACAATTTTTTGTATTTTTTGCATGATTTTAGATCTTTTAATATGGTTAATTTTTAATAGTTCCTTCATCAATGATGCTGTTAGAGGGGGAATAAGGTTGACCAGTCTAAAAAAACGTTTAGACAACGTCCTAAACGAACTCTCCAGCATGGATACCGAGCCTGACGAGGAAGTCTCAGGCAACGTTGTTGCTGAATTATCTATAATTAAAGGCGCCTTCAAAGAATCCGAGCATTATCCAGTATGTTGCTTCACCTACGACTCAGCTTCGCGAATCGTCTGCGACACTTATGGTCCGTTGATGTCCGAAGCGTTCATGGCGAAATGCAGGGTATGTCAAGCTCAAATCAAAGAAGCGCTATCCATATTGAAGAACGCCTAACTCGTTGATTTGTTGTTACAGAATTGCAGTCACACATCTTTATGCATGTTTTATGCATTAAAAGTTCGGTGATTTTATGCAAAAAAACATGATGCAAAAATACCTTGTTTTGGTAAAGTTGAACCCCTCAAAGACACTGCCTTTTATAACTTCTTTAAGTGAACTATCAGAGCAGCCAATGGAGGGCATAAGAGTTAATGCATCATACAACACATTCGGAGTCTGGGACTTCGCCATTTGGTTTGAAGCGGATAGCAACGAAAACGCGATTCATTTTGTCGGCGAAAAAATCAGGCAAATGGAAGGCGTGAACGAAACATTAACGATGCCAGCAACAAACGTCAAAGAATTGAATATGTAAGAAAAGCTTCAAACTTTTCTTTCTCTTTTTATTTTAAAACTTTTGGGAATTCATTTTGAAGCACCGGATTTTGCATTGTATCTTCTTCCAAGGATGTTGTTTAACTTAGACGCTGCTTTCACCCATTTTAAGCGCAACTATTTTCCTTTGTATAATTCCATTGCTGCACGCAAATGAAACTCTGCCTGCAAACAAAATTAATTCAAGAGAAATGAAAGAGCACCTCAAAAAATCGGCAAACTCATCAAGGAATCCAAAGAATAGGAAATATTTTTGGTAAGGATTTTAAACGAAAAAATGCCTCAAACTAAACTGCGGGCTAGCGCTTGTTTCATATGGAATAGCATTATAAGATACAAACTGAGTAGGACTATCAGGGACAACGTTGACTTGCCAAAAAACGGTGGCTTTCCATTCTTATAAGGGCGGAACAGGAAAAACAACTTTGATAACTAACGTTGCCGCCAGATTCGCTTCAAACGGATACAACGTTTGCCTGCTGGATTTTGATTTGTATGCGCCAAGTCTTTCAACTTATTTCAGAAAAAAACCCACCAATTATCTAAACGACCTTCTCAATGGTCAAGCTGAAATCGACGAGATCCTGATCGACTTGACAGCGGAACTGGGGTTGAAGAGCAAGTTTCTGGTTGGTTTTTCCAGTCCGAGAAAAGAAGATGTCACTGAAATTGAGGTCAAGCATGATAGTAAATGGCAGCTTGGAGCTTTGAGGCGTTTTTTGGCAGCTAAAAAAGAAGTTTTCGAAAAATACCAAATGGATTATTTATTTTTAGACACTAGTCCCGGGATTAGGTATTGGTCCATAAATACGTTGGCGACGGCGGATTTTCTTTTCTTGCTTATGAAGGACAGCGATATGGATATCGAAGGGACAAGAAAAATGATAAACGACATCTACGATTCACTATCAAGGTTTGGCTCAAAATACTATATTATCCTAAACAAGGTTCCGGGAGCCACAGCAAACTTTTCCGCCAATGCGCCTCTAGATGAGAAAGCATGGATTGCTGAATTGGAAAGAGTCGTTGGCGCCCAAGTTGTTGGATCAATTCCCTGTTACTGCGACATCCAATTCAGCCGACATGAGTATCTGTTTTCTGTAAAGCTGCCTAGTCATCCCTTCTCAATGCGCTTAAATGCCCTGGCCGAAAACATCAAAACTTTAAGCCAGCAATAGTGCGCCAAAAGACTTAGGCAATACTGTTAAATTCGATATCACCCAATTACATCATTGGTAACAATTTGAAGCCCTACGATATCTTCATCTGCCACAAAAAAAGTTCTGGGAAAGATTTTGCTGACCATCTTAAAGCTGGTTTGGAAGAATTGGGGTTTCACTCTTTTTTGGACAGTAAAGACATCCCGAAAGTGACAGATGGCAAAGAAGAATGGGCAGATATAAGAGATCAAGCTCTTCGGGAAAGCAAAACCTTCATTCTGATTATTACGCCTGGTTTTGATCTTTCACAAGAAGTTAAGAACGAGTTGAAGATGGCGAGGGATGTTGGAAATAAACAATTTGTCTATTTCAGGCATCGAGATTTAGCTAGAAAAATAATTGTTGATCTAGAAAATGAGAAGGTAAATTTGGGAAGGCAAGAGCAGGTTTCTTTTGAAACAAAAGAGGAGCTCCTAAGATTGGCGCACGGAATATTATTGAAAAACTCAAATGCTAAAGTTCCCAGCCAGCCAGAAATCCTCAAGCCAACGACGGCAAAAAAAGATGGCACAAGTTCGCAAAGTGCTAAAACTGAAATTAATTGTGAAATGTGTTCAAAACCTGTAGAGGGGCAACCTCACATAGAAGTAATTGGCGAAAAAACGTATAACTTCGACTGCAAAGAGTGCGCTCAAACATTCAAGAAACTCAAAAGTGTCTACGGCGAAAACTTCCAGTGAAATCAGCTTTGGCGCTGGATGGAAGACTATTAAGGCAAGACTTGCAACGGTTACAAACTCTGAAAAGACCGCGATATGTGCTTGCGAAAGTCTTATTAGAATATTGCAAACATAACGAAATGTGTTAATTTACAGTCTTCTGAGGTGAGAAATTGGCAAAGGAATGGTTGCCCATAAAGGCAGGAGCACGACCGAATCAGGTCTCCGTTAAGAACGTTAAGTTTTCAGGATTAGCGCACCTACAGCCAATTGCGCCAATAACGCAATTAACACACCAGTCGACCGTAGTAAGCTATGATGTAAGTGGAGTCTGGAAAGCCAGCTTTCAACACCTCCAAGCCACCTATGATGTAGTTACTGCTCCTGAAGCAGCTCTTTCATCTGAAGAGGGTGCACCCCAGATCCCTATGGAAGGTATCTTTGTAGCCTTACCCAATGGAGCGCTCAATGTAAGCATAAGAATATTAGATAAACGAACACGGGAAGCAGGGGTATTTAACCTAAGGCCGTCTCCTAAAGTAATCACAGAGTCTGAGTATATCGAAGGTAAGGAAGAATACAGACAGAACGCAACAATATATCGTTCAGATAATGACTATCCTGGAAAAGATTTTGACTTTTTTGGCATCAAAAATATTAATGGTATCCAAGTTGCACATATTGTACTTTATCTAGCTCAGTTTAAGCCGTTATCGCGCAAATTATCTATAGTTGAACATATGGAAGTGGAAATTAGCTATGATATCCCTCCTCAAAGGCAACCTTTGCCACAATGGCGATTGGCGCCGAATGGGATGCACCGATTAATTCTTGATGAAGCACACGTCAGGGCATTTCCTCAAGCATTAGTCAATAGAGCCGGCAGTTTCGCAAGCTTCCGAACGAGAATGAACATGACAGATAAGGAAGATTCAACGCCTAAAGCGCCTGTCACTTCCCAACCTGATAATACATTGACCGACAATGGAGGTGGAGGCGGAGTATCAGTTCAGAACAAACTTAAACTAAGCGACAATATCGCACAATATGTCATTATTACGCCGGCTAAATTAGAAGTAGCCGTGGGCCCTCTTTTGCAGGCAAAAGCTGACCCACCATACTGTGCCAAAGTAGCAACTACTGAAGATATAGCAACCGAATTCCCAGCGACTTCCCTCAAACAATCAATTAAGGATTTCTTATCTTGGGCTTGGGATAACTGGAAGGCTCCACCACGCTTTGTTATATTAGCCGGTGATACGGACACCATTCCAACCGATCTAGCTAAAATTGACAATCATCAGTATGCTTCGGACCATTTTTATGCTGATATAAAAGATTCTTATGCCCCAGAGATTATCGTTTCACGAATTCCTACTTCCAACTCAACTAAGATGAAACAGATTTGTAAGAAGTTAGCCAAGTATACAAGCCTTCGAGGCCCAGATTGGGGAAATTGGCAAAACAACATTTTGCTTGTAGCATATGAATTGGATGTATACAAACAGTGCAGTGACGATATCGCAGAGGACATTGCGCCATGTTTCTTAGTGAAAAAAAAATATGGGGACTTGAGCACAAAAGATGATGTGATCGACACGTTCAATCAAGGGGTTCTAATCGCTAATTATAGAGGGCATGGATTGCAGAACGCTTGGTCATCAAACAATGGCATAACAACGCAAGATATCGCACTACTCGATATTTGTAGCATGCCACCTATGGTCTTTTGCATCTGCTGTGAAAATGCATGGATTGATGACCCAAACATGGAGGCAGTCGTGGAGACCTTTTTAAGAAAAAGAAAGGCAGTTGCAGTTTTCGGAGCTTCTCGCGATTCGCCAACATATGCTAACAATGATTTAGATAAGTATCTCTTCCAAGCTATTGCCAAAGGTGAGACAACTCCAGGGGGGATTGTGCAAAGGGCCAAAACTCTCATGGTTTTGAATCATCCTAACTCAACTCAGCATCAGGCAGATGTCGCTATGTTCATGCTGTTTGGCGATCCTACAGCGCAAGTAGTTAGCAACTTCGAGTTTTTGTGCAGAACATGGGATATAAATGATAACTGTTTGCAGGGCAAATTAGATATCGACAATCTTTTGAATCACCAAATTATTGAAGATGGAAACATATGGCATTCCATTTGGGATTTCACCGGCACCTTCAACACTATTGATGAACAATATGCCGTGGCTGGGAAAATAGGTGGAACGAACACAATTCAGCCCAGTTCGTCGTCAGATGGGTTAGGTCAAAAAATAGAATTTAAGACTTTTACAAACGGTTCAGAAGTGAAAGACTTCAAGGGGTACATAACAAAGGTGACAAAAAATACCATAAAAGGATTTACGTTGCCTGATAAAAAACCGTTCCATTGGCGTGCCAAGACTGAGTAATCAACGTAAATTCGGGATCTCAAAAACTTTAACTAAGATAAAAATAACTATCCGCTTGGTTGTCTTCTCTAGAAGGTCATTTAAGCAGATTTAGATAAGTACAGTTAGATCAAAATGACCCGCCCTATACCAGAACAAGTTGACGATATTAATGTCATCATAAAAGAGAGAGGCCAAACTGTTGTGGATAGATTCAGGGAAACGTTAACGCTAAACATAACAGATTCAAAATTGCTTGCTGCCCTCAATTATGTAACTGGTTATTGGTCAGATTATTTTAGGCCCGCTTTAAGTTCATTTAGTTGTGAAGCCGTTGGCGGAAATTCAGCCTCTGCTATTACTGTTGGTATGATGTTAACATCAATAGACGCAGGGGTTTCCATTCATGACGATATCCTCGATAGAACAACTGTAAAGCGCTTTAGGAAGACCGTTTTGGGGGCTTTTGGCTTAGACTGTGCGGTATTAGTCGGGGACTTGCTTATTGTTAGAGGCTGGTCTTTAATCGGAGATGTAATCAAGGCAACCAAAGATCCCCTTTTGACTGTGAAGTTAACGCAAGCTTATGGAAATTTATTGACTGATATGTGTGAAGCCCAGTTTATTGAGGTAGCATGCAGAAAACGTCTAGACCGTGATTTAACTTTTTTCATGGAGGCTCTTAGCAAAAATAATGCTGGAATTAAGGCTTGCATGGGACTAGGCGCTATATTAGGCGGAGGAACAGAAACAGAAATAGTGGCGCTCAGCAATGCGGGTAAGAACATGGCATTGTTGTTTGCGCTCAAGGATGAGCTTCGAGACACTTTGAATCTTGAGGGGTACCTTGTTCATCGCTTAAAGTTTGAAAGCGTTCCACTTCCGATACTTCTTGCGGCTAAATCCTCAAATGAGAGATATTCCGAACTTCAGTCGATAATAAACAAAACTAACTATTCAGCTTCAGATATTAAAAAAACTATAACCCATTGTTTGGAAGCTAACTCTTTTCAAATCATTAAGGAAACCGCCTATCAAGTTGCTACAAAAGCGAAAAGTGAGTTAAATAGTCTTAGCGAGAGTCCAGCCAGAGAGATTTTATGCAGAATGGTCGATAGTGGAGTACAAGAGTTAACTCGAATAACTTCAAAGTGTTAAGGTTAGTTTTGCTCTTGGCCAAACTTCTTAAACCCAAACGTCGACTTCTGTTGGCGCAAAACCATCGGTTAGACCTTTATACAGATTATCTCTGATTGTTTTATGTATTCCTGCTTTTTCACAGGCAAGGTCAAAATTAGCTTTGTTATGGTTTTTCAGGGAGTCTCGGAATTCATCAATCAAGTCTGCTCTTAGCAGGGTTATTCCATTTAGTGCCAGCTCAATAATTTCTTCATTAGCTTTTGTTTGCTCTAGACTATTACTCTTTTTTTTCTTGTCATTATTTGGCATTTTAATCATTCCAACTATTTGATTATCAAGTACCAAAAATATATAATCAATATATGACTAATTAGATTTATGGTCGTAGACTCGGTCACTGAGGGTACTGCCAAGGCATCTTACAAGGTTCTTCCCTCCATATTCGTGACCGCTGGGATTCTTTCATGGTTATTTGTAGTGACTGTTTACTTCGGAAGGTTGTTTGAAAATGTGGCAACTAATTCTTTTTGGGTTCTTCTCGCAGAATTGCTTTTCTTTGGTTTTGGAGCTCTCTCAGCCATCGTTGGAAGCGCTATCAGATACCACCGCAGAAAAGCCCTTTTGTTTTCTATGCTTCTAGGAATAATTGCAACGGGTTCTCTGGCACTTGTCCATGGGGATACTTTTGCAGTCATCATAGGATCCGTCTTGGGGATTTCGTTTGGCATAGGTTTCCCTAGCGGCGCTGCATTGTTTGCCGACCGCACAGATTTAGAAAATCGGGGGAAATTCTCAGGATTATTAGTCTTATGCACTTTTTTGTTGATTTCAGTTGGAACAATTGCGATTGAAGTTTTTCATATTGGATTTCTGTCCTTGATTTTATTAATGGTGCTATTACGATCGACGAGCTTGCTAACATTAGTTATGGATCCTTGCAATAAAGCTAAACTCAAGGACGTTACTTGGAGCGCCATTTTGAAAGAACGAACAATTATTCTTTATCTGGTATCTTGGATAATTTTCAATCTCGTTAGTGGTTTTTCAAACTTTATCTACCCAAGTTTACCTCAAACCTCTGAATACGTTGAGGCAGTAGGGATTGGTAATCTATTTCAGTTTGTAGCTGTAGCGACTCTAAGTATACCATCGGGGTTAATTTGCGATAGAGTAGGAAGAAAGCAACCGATAATATTTGGAACCGTGATGTTTGGAGTCAGCTTTGCAATGGTGGCAATTGCGCCAACTCCTTTAATTATAGTATTGCAGGAAACTACCTTTGGTATAGCCTGGGGATTTTGTATGGTAGCATATTTAGCCATTCCAGGCGACTTATCTAGAGGAAGATCACAAGAAAAACTCTACGCATTAAACACAATTCTACCGTTCATCTTTTACATGCTAACGAGTACATTACCAGCTAACTTGAACAAAGGAATTCCAGTCAATATTCTATCGCCGATTCTCAGTATTCTTCTTTTTGTTTCAGTCATTCCTATTGTCTATGCTGAAGAAACACTTCCACAATCAATCTTAAACAAGAGAAAAATGCGCAAACACCTTAGGAATGTGGAAAAGATGATCGCAGAATCAAAAAAGAAGGGTTAATGTGGATTACAAAGATAGAATAGCCCTATGTTATGACAATCTTGCAGCTAAGTATGACTTGACAATAGGTCGATCAACTAAAACTACTATTGGAAAACTTTTTATAGAAATTGACAGCCTCGCGCACCCGACCGTTCTTGATATTGGCTGTGGAACCGGAAAAGCCACTTTTGTGCTAATGCAAAAACTAGAAGGACATGGGCATTTTTTGGGAATAGACATTTCCAAGGAAATGGTGGCCATTGCCAGGATAAAAGCGGAGGAACTAGGGTTTATCAATGTGACATTTGAGGTAACGGATGCCGAAAACCTCAATCTTCCGAAGTCACAGTTTGATTTTGTGTTCAGCAATCAAGTTTTCCATTGGATAAAAAATAGACAAGCTATGCTCAAAGGGGTATACAATTGCCTAAAACCAGGAGGCAAACTAGCTTTTGTATTTCAAGGAGAAAACAGCTTTAAAGAACTATTCTTGGCCTATCAAAAGACAAAAAGAAGATTTCCCAATATGGACCTACTAGACCAACCTCCAAGCTTAACTGCAGAAGAGACCGAGGGGTTGCTTAGAGAGGCAGGATTTCGCAGAATTAATGTTTTTGGAGTTAAACGAACGCATTACATTAGCCCACTCTTGTTTCTAATAAACGACAATTTAGAAATAGCTCCTTGGACGGTTGGTCTAGCTTCTCAAGATATTGCAATATTACAAAAACAAGTGATCAGCGAGTTAGTGAAAATTAAACCAAAAGATACACTTAAAACAACAATAGAAACCGTTTTTTGTTATGCCACAAGCTAATACACAGTTGCAAGGCAAATAAGGGGTTTAATCGCAATTTAAAACCTGAATCATTTTAGATAGCTTCAGGAAACAAGCAAGGCATCAAATGTTTTAAAGCTTGTTTTTTAGAATAAGCAATAATTGTGCTTCTTTTGGCAAGGGTAAACTAGCGCCGGGAGGGGGATCCCAGCACCAATTTACCAGTAAAAAGTAACCATTCATTTCTGCATGTGGATTGAATAGTCAGAAGACCGCACACGTTACTGCTCAGATAAGTTTATCTCTCAGCGATTTCTAAATTTCATTAAAGATCTTTTACGTCAAGAAGAGGTTGATGTTTTTTGTCAGGTCACGTTGATAAAGAAAGTAAAATCTCTTTACGCGATGGCATGGTTGTTCGTCAAGATATAAGTTTTCCCAGCCAAGGTGTCAAAATTCGAGGTTGGCTATTTGCGCCAGCTAATTTAAAATCGAAAAGCCCGGGAATCGTCATGGCTAATGCATTAACAGCCGTTAAAGAGATAACACTCCCAGGTTACGCAGAGCGCTTTGCTCAAGCTGGCTTTGTCGTTTTGGCGTTTGATTACCGTTTCTGGGGAGGGAGCGAAGGTGAGCCGCGCAATCAAATAGTCATGTATGAGATGCATCAGGACATTCGTAATGCTATAACCTGGCTTTCGATGCAGCCAGAGGTAGATCCTGAAAAAATCGGCGGATGGGGCGTTTCGTTGGGTGGCGGACACATGCTCTTCCTCGCGGCTTTCGAGCCTAGACTCAAAGCAGTAGTTGCTACAGCGACTGCTGTGTATACTCCACCTGAACAGCAAATGGGTGGAAAAGAAGCGTTCAAAGGTTTCATCGCGCAACTAGGGCAAGACCGAGTTCAACGTTACAAGATTGGTTCTCCAGCTACCTACAAAACAGCTTGGGGCAAATACGGTCAAGATGTGTTGTTTCCAGTTGAGGAAGCCTATGATTTCTATATGAATGCTCAAAAGACCATAGCTCCAAACTTTGAAAATCGAGTAACAATTCAGTCCATGGAGAATCTTATACAATACAATCCTGACTATGCAATTCATTTGGCATCACCGACAGCAGTTCTGATTGTTCACGCAGAAAAGGATGTTATTCCGGTCAATCTAGTTCGTAATGTGTATGATAAGGCATTGGAACCAAAGAAATTAGTTGTTTATGACTGCAAACACACAGATCTCTATGATAAAGAACCTTGGATAACGAAATCGGCAAACGAAGCCATTGAATGGTTCCAAAAACACCTAACTCCAAAAACATCTGTCGCGGGAAGGCTTACTGAATGATACCCTCAATGAAAGGAAAAGTTTGCGTTGTCACCGGGGCGAACAGAGGTCTTGGCAAAGCAACCTCTTAGGGTCTTGCTAAACTTGGGGCGACAGTTATACTTGTTTGCAGGGATAAAGCTCGAGGTGAAGAAGCCCAAAAAGAGATACGAGAAAAAAGCAAGAACGACTCTGTAGAGTTGCTTCTTTGTGATCTCTCTAGTCTAAGCTCTGTCAGAAAGGCGGTAAAGGAGTTTGGCTTTAGTTATGAAGAGCTTAATGTTCTGGTAAACGCCGCAGCCATCTACACATCTAATCACACTTTAACTGTTGACGGTTACGAGCTGATGTTTGCAACCAACTTTCTGGGTCCGTTTCTTCTCACAAACCTTTTATTTGAACATTTAAAGAAGGGTTCACCATCCAGAGTAATTGTTCTATCTGCCCCTTCCACGACGAAAATAGATTTTGAAAACCTTCAAGGCGAAAAAAGTTTCAGCGCATTAAAAGCTTTTGGCGCTTCAAAGATGGCTGACATGCTATTTACTTATGCGTTAGCTAAGCGTTTAGAAGGGTCTGACATGACGGCTAACATTCTTTTCCCAGGAGTTATGAAAACTGATTTGATGCGTGATGCTCCATGGTTTGCGAAGCTCATAACAGCTATTATTGGGAAATCGCCTGAGAAGGGCGCAGAGAATGCGGTTTACTTAGCTTCCAGTTCAGAGGTTGAAAATGTGACTGGACGCTTCTTTAGTGGGAAGAAGCTTTCCGACTCTAATGCTTATTCCCATGATCAGGTTGTGCAGCAACGTCTCTGGGCTTTAAGTACCAAACTGACCGGAATGGTTGATGAAAAGAGTTAAGATTGCTGTTTGTTAACTGAACCGCCTTCATCCCACTACTAGAGATTCGCCGCCCAGCAAAAGCCACTCTATACCAAGTATTGGGCTAATGATTCAGACTATTTGCCCATAATAACTCTAAATAATGCCCTAATTTATAAATTGGCGCGGGAGGTAGATTTAAACCATTTTTAAATTTTATGCCAAAACAGTTTCTTGTAAGGCGTTGGTAAAGCGTATGCCTCTTACTAGCTACACCAAATACGCGTCTTTTAATGCTTTCAGATCGTCATCGCTCGTGTAGAGTTTGGCTTTCCAATGGCGAGCAGTGGCATAAACAAGAGAATCTGCAAAGTGTAGATTATGCTCAAGGCTGTAATCTGCTGCTTCAAGCGAGATTGATTGGTCAACTGGCACAATCGTCGTCTGGCTAAGAGCGGCAACTGCCAGCAACGCTTCTTCTTCTCCCTTTACTTTCTTAATCCTTTTGTAGACTTCGTAGAGTACAACAACCGAAGTGACTATCTCTTTAGGCTCCGTTGATTCAATTATCTGTTTGTATTGTCGCGACTTCGGCCCTTTAGTGAACCATTCAATCCATCCAAAGCTATCTATGCTAATCAATTCTGTCAGACTCGTCGCGCAAGCCTTTTGTGTCAAGTCCGGGGATGAATCCTTCTGTTTCTTTTATTGGGTGAACAGGAATGTACTGGATGATTCCATGTTTGGTTATTGCAACCATTTTGTCTCCAGGTTTGATTCCTGATTTCTTGCGCAACTTTTCAGGGATAACTACCTGGTATTTCTTTGAAACTGTAACAGTTTCCATCGTTCATCAACAAGTAATACGAATTGGATATCGATGATAAAAACATTATGCATCAGAATGCTCATCGATTGTCAACACAAATTTAGCCTATCATGGCACTCATTAATTCAGAAATACCCAAAATGGTCCTAAACTACGAAAAGACCAATTGGCGCCGGGAGGGGGATCCCAGCCCCAATTTACCAGTAAAATAGTCGTTTGATTAATTTCTTTAGGAAGCGGATCCTCTGGGACTCGAACCCCAAGGGGCGAATAGGTACTTTCAGATATTGGTGACTTGAGCAAGTGCCAAAAAAGGCTAATTCAATACTTCTTTTGGACGAAAAAGCAATGCGAAAGTATGTAACCGGAAATGATAATTTGTTCGTATTGCGGAACTAAAAATAAACCTGAGGCTTCCAAATGCATCAATTGTGGGGCAAGCTTAACTTAGGTTGCTTTAAGAGTCAAGTTCTCGGTCCGTGTTTTCTGGGTTTAAGAAAAATAGAGTGGGGACAGGTTTTTTCCTGTCTATAATGGTGGATAGAATGTGTGGTCCCCATGCATTATAACAAATCCGTTGCTAACTGGTGCCCCATCAAACGTTGATCCGATGCTCGTGAAGTCGCCGTTTGCGTTAAAGCTCATTTCATCTTGTATCATAGTGTACCCTGAGGCGCCAGGATACCCCGCCCATAGATGTGTTGATAAGTCATGCATTGATCCGCCGTACTTATTGAGTTCTAGGCTGAAAGCAGGAACGATGAATGTTGTGCTAGCGCTTAGGGGTCGTTTAAGGGTTTGTGGCTCATTCAAGTTAATGGTAACGTCATTGCCATGTCTTGTTACTGAAAGAGCACTTTCAGATACTACTTTGACATTGTCCGTACCGTACGAGATTGGGGCTGGTGGATAAAGTGTGGCATCAAATTCTACAAACGATCCATGCCATAGAGTTCTTTCAAATGTTGCGTCCATCTGGTCAGTAGTGATGACAGCAAATGGTTCCCAAACGAGGGTTTGACTACCTGTTGGTTTCATGTATAACCAAACGACAAGATTGTCAAAGCTTGAGCCATCACTCGTTGTGTCAACATGGGCAAAGCTAAATCGCATAGCGGTTGCCGAAGAAGGATAGCCTGCGGGAAGTGGTGTTGGCAAGGCAATATCCGCTAGTCCAGCTGCATCATAATACCCAACTTTATTTGCACCATCAGGCAGATTCAAGTTCTTAGCTAAGGCGGGCGTAACATTTGCCACTGTCATCAAAGAGGCAAGAAATAGAAAGGAAAATAGAACAATAATTTTTGCTTTTCTCATTAGTTCACCTCCTTCCTTTTCCTAAGTTTCTATGAGGCAACTATTGAGTGGAAAATTATGTAGGCTTTTTTCCCTGATTTTTCCTTTTATTTTCATGTAAAACGAGAAAAAACAAATCATAGAGAAAAAATCGACTAGAAAATTAGGGTGATTTGAGTGTTTATAGTTTTAAGTTGTTTTTGGGTCAAGCCAATGTCTAACGTTTTCCTTTTCAACTGCAATTCTAACTTTTATGATTTTGCCGCCTCGTCCTCTTTCCCCCTCGAACACTCGTATTTCTATTAAACCATGCCTTTCCAACTCAGTTAACGCTGTTCCTTGTCTGCCTGATTTCCCATAAATGCGGTTTTTTGGTACTTTTCCTTCCCGAATGAGATCCATTAGAGTTCTCCATCCTGATCGATCATATGTTAATCTATGTTTTTTGTAATCTTCAAAGAAGGCATCAGCCAGGAAGTCAAAGGCTCTTCGGGAGGTATCTGATTCAAATTCGATTTTTATCGGTTCTGTCTTAGCTATGTTTCTTGAGCTTTCGAGTGGATTGGCGACTACATTTATTTTGAGTAAATTTGTTTTCGCGACCTTTTTTTCTCCTGCTTCGTTGAGGTAAAGAATTTCTGGGTCAAACTCATAGGCACCGGCTTTTAGTGCCTGGACACTGAGCTTTACTGTTGACACTTCAAATGGCTTAAGGTAATTTTCTTTGAATTTTATTGAGTTATCTTGAATAAAGCAGTCCTTTGACATTGATATTATCTTGAATTCTTGAAGAACTATGTGCTCTATTGACGTTAGTGCGCCTTGTGCTTTGGAGACATTAATTAAGTCGAGTCGTACGTCGAATATTTGGTTGGTTGCGACTTTAGTTGGCGTCATTAAACTTGCCATCACTTTGGCATGTTCAAACTTTTTTGCAATTTCTTGTTGGAATGCTAAGGCTTCAATTACCTGTTTTTTTGCCTCTTCGTAGCGTTCTTGTTTGCCAAGAGCCCACGCATAAGACATTTTCGCAGAGGCTTCTAATCCTGGATTTGGGTTTGCTTTGAATAATGAGAAAATTGAGTTGAAGACTTGGTTTGCTTTTTCCATTTGATTTTTGCCTGCTAGAAAGACCGCGGCGGCTATGGGAGCATTTACCATGGCGTTTAGATAGACTTCAGGTGGGAGCTTGTTGAGTTTGTCAAAATATTGGCCTGCTTGGTTTAGGTCGTCCATTAGGGTGTAGAGTATTGTTAGGTTTGCGTAAGCCATTCCTTTTGCCCAGTGGGATTCTGTTTTTTCGGAGTAGTCAAGGGCTTTCAAGCTTTTGGCTAGTGCTCCTTCTAGGTTGCCTGTGGCTGAGTTTATCCATGCTTCCATTATATTCGATTGGCACAAGCGTAGGTAATCGCCGATTTTTGCGTCTTCGTTGATTTTTATGGCTTTCTCAATTAGCTCCATCCCTTCTTGGCTAAAACCGAAAACTACGCCTAGAGTCATTCCGGCCATGTTGTAGGCTTCTATGAGCCAACGAGTATCTCCCAATTCACTGAATAAAGCTACGGCACGTTGCAGGTCAGCCGCTGCCTCTTCAAGTTCACCCGCATGGGGTAAATTAGAGCCTAAAGAGATTAAGCACCAAGCCGTGTCCCAAAGAGAATATTCTTCCTCGAAAACTTGCAAAGCTTTTCTTCTGTTTAGGATTCCTGGTCTTTGTTGTCCTTGTAATGTGAAGATTCTTCCTCTGTTCATGAGTATTCTTGCGTTTTCAAGTCGGTCGTCTGAATTTGTTAAGTCGGCTTGCTTGAGTAGTTCTCCCATGTGTGTGAGGTCACTTTGGAAAAATGCTGCTTCCATTGCCTTTCTTAAGGCTCGTAGTTTTGTGGGACCGCCTATGCTGGCGAGAATTTCGTATGTTTTTGCTGCTTCTTTAAATTTCATATTTGCATAGAGAGCATCGGCTAATCCTTCTAGTGCAGTTATTTTCTTTTCTAAGCTTTCGGAGTTTCTTGGTAGGTTTTCAAGCACGTAGGTGAAGTGTTTTACGGCTTCTACGTTGCTGAATTTCGCCAGGGCTTCTTGGCCTGCGGCTATGTTGTATTGGATTGCTTTCGGGGTGTTTCCTGCTTGGCTGTAATGATGTGCTAAGTCGGAGACTGAGAGTTGCTTTGAGTTTACGTTAAGGGTTTCAATTCGTTCTGCCACTCTTTCATGGTATCCTTTTTTCAGTGGTAAAAGAATTTCATCATAGAGAACCTCTCGGGTTTTCGCGTGGTCAAACTTGTAGTAATCTCCTTGAACGTTAACGAGTGATTTGGAAAGGGCAACTGAATTTAGGGTTTCGAGAACTTCGAGGCTGTCAACATTAAGTATTGAACCAAGCAGCTGAGGGTCAAATTTATCGCCGATAATGGATGCTAAGTCGAGTATTCTTCGCTGGCTGGAGTTCAAAGTGGTTAACCGTCGAAGAATAATATCTTTGACCTTGACGGGAATTTTTATCTTGTCTACGGTGAGTTTCCATTCGTCGCTCTCTCGATTTAGGCTCCCGTTTTCAAACAGCATCTTTAATGATTCAATAACAAAAAGTGGGTTGCCTTGGCTTTCAAAAGCTATCTTTTCAACCAATTCAGCATTGACTTTTCCACCAAGCATACTTTCTGTGATTCTGCTTACGCCAACTTGATCCAAGTTTTGCAGTTTGATTTCGTTGAAAAGCTCTTCTCGACCCATAAGACGCAAACTATCTATGAGCGGACTGGCAAACCCTTCTTGGGCGGTACTCGCTTCTTCGCTTCTAAAAGTTGCTAAAATAAGAATCCTTTCCGATTGTGCGCTTCGAGCAACGTAATGCAATAGTGCCAGTGAAGCGGAATCAGCCCAATGTAAATCATCAATAAACAAGATCAACGGTTTGTCCGTGGACATAAGTAGTAGTTCTTTTGTGACTTCTGAAAATTTCTGGTCCGTCCATACTTGAGGTGATATTGCTTGGTCTGCTGGTTGATTGGATCCGATTAGCCAAGTTTTCAAACTCAGTTGTTGTAGGTTCATTGATTTGTCAGTTTCATTCTCTGCCAGAAATGAATCAAATGCCTCCACAAACGGAAAATATGGCACCGCCACATTGCTCAAGCACCAACCTGAAAGTACCCTGACTCCTTTCTGTTTTGCCAAAGCCAAGAATCCATTGGTTAGTCTTGTTTTTCCGCTTCCAGCTTCGCCGGAAACAAAGACCATTGTTCCTTTTCCAGAAATGGCGGAGTTTAAGTAATGTTGTAACTTGTCAAGTTCCTGTTCCCTGCCTACTAGAATAGGATCAGCTAAGATCTTGTCTTTAACCCCCACGTTTCATTTCTTGCCCTCTAACTATTGCTACCCAACCTCTTATATTGCGGAAAAGCGTTGAAAAGGTTTTGGATAAAACGTGCCACATGTTTTACTGGACCGAGTTGAAGTGCGATTCCGGACCCTCTTAGACTTTAAAGGACTGGTATGCATGCAAATTATCTTGGATTCTTCTAATTATCGATGAACTGATTGTCTAACTGCTGTTCCGTAATTCTAAATAAAGCAAATTACTAACTTGTTAAGACTCTAACTACGTAGATTTTAGACTAATTAAGCTCAAAAACAACCCTAACTGGTAAAATGGCGCCGGGAGGGGGATTTGAACCCCCGCGGCCCCGAGAGGCCACAAGCTAACAGGTACACCCTGAAGAGGTGAATCTCCAGGCTTGCTCCCTGCCTGGCTAGGATACCCCGGCAACAAAGTTTTGCGGTGCGGTTGCACCTTTTCTCTGACCTTTGCAGAATTTAAAGTTTTATAGTAAATCGTCTAACTATGCATTGCTTTGCTGGTTTGGCATTTACAGTAAGAAGAAAGACGCGGGAAAACTACCTTTAAGTCCTTTATTTCGTTATCTAGAAAACTTTAAAATAAATCTCATAACATCGAGCGTTCATAGAAGTGCAATGAAAAAAGATTTTTCATACAAAAAAATGGAAAAAGGTAATGCAAAGAACTTTTTTTGCTGGTTTCACGTTTCTTTACATCATTGGCGCTGCTACTTCAGGAGTTTTTTCGCTTTTAGAAGCTTCAGCGTATACCTTAATGGTAGCTTCATTGTTTTTCTGGTCCGTCATGCCTTCAACCCAGCCTTTAGTGTTGTTTAGCCAGCTGAGTCTTGGCGAGTTAGTCTTGTAGGTTACTTCGCCCTTGAAACTTCCCTCCATTGCGTTTTCTTGTCGACCCGTGCCAAATTTTTCTCTATGTGACTGTACCAACACACAAACAACGGTTTCGAAAGGTTTCTGGTGAAGGTATTCTACGCTCAAAACTTCGATTTTAACACGTTAAGTTAATGAACCCATACTTTCATTATTTCACAGGCTGCAAAGCACATTCAAATGTAATCTAATGTAAAACGAGAACGTAAAATGAAAAAAAAGAAATTGGTGTTTTTGGCGGTCGGGTTGGCAGTTCTCATTGTTTTGTCAGGGGTGATGGTGTCGCTGTACGTGTTTTCTGTCGGAAAAAAGGATTCATCAGCAGAGACAATTCGAATTGCATGCGTCGGCGACAGCATCACAAATGGAACCTACTATCCACTCGACTTATGGATGCTGCTTGGCTCAGACTACACCGTTGGCAATTTCGGTGTGGGCGGCACAACAGCTTCCCTGAATTCTTTTAGTCCCTACATGAACACCAGTGCATTTCAAAATGCAAAGGCTTTCCAACCTAACATAGTGATCATAATGCTAGGAACAAACGACGCTAATTCGATAATTCGACCAAACAACGGAAGCTTCGTAGATGATTATGTGCAATTAGTTGCAGCGTTCCAAGCGCTTCAAAGCAAACCCAGCATATACCTTGTGAAGCCGCCGCCAGTTTTCTCCAATGGAACAACTCCAAGCGCTGAATATTTCAGAGACGAAGTTATTCCTACTATTGAACAGGCAGCAAATCAAACTAATCTTCCAACAATCGATGTGTATTCGGCTTTAGCTAGCAGTTCCTATTTCCTTGACGACGGAGTCCACCCCAACGCAGTAGGCGCAGTTCTGATAGCTAATGTGATTTACGAAGCAATAACCATGCAGAATACGTAGATTTGTTGAATTTGCCTCGCAGTTATTCTTCCCCTGAAAAAAGTTCCCATACTAAACAAACTAATTGGCTAATGCTCAGCGACATATCTGGATTCTCATAGTGTTTTATGTTGAAACGATGGAGAGCCAGGAGTCGTTAAGAGCAACTGGGTTTTAGACGCCAGCCCAAAACAGCGTCTTTTTCCGCATAAACGCAATGAATTCTCTGAGGAGCTCTTGCTCATCACTTGTCAAATCATCCATGTGAGCCGTCAACAATTTTTTTGCGTCTGCCTCAGGCACTTTCACGTATAAAACATCTTTTTCAAACACGTGCCTTCCCGCAATAGGTTTATCCATGGAAATCGCCACGTGCATGCCAGCTTTCGCTTCGCCAATAGCTTTGCCTTGATCCTGAATCTGATCAACCTCACCTAAATCTGAACTGTCCTCTTTACGCAAAAGCGAAACCTTAGGTTTTATTCTGCCGCCCAAGACTTCAACGCCTAGAACTACTGGTTTGGCACGGCGGAAAATGCAGTTTGGTAGAACAGTGAGTTTTCCAGGTTTAACAAGGGCTTCAAACTCTTCTTCGCTTTTTGCTTCCCGCTTGTTCTTTGCCCATTCCATGTAGTTGTCGATTAAGTTGTAGATGATTGGGTCTTTGAAGATTTTGACGGCGCTTGCTTCTGCTTCCAACTCGGCATCAGGTAGCACTTTAACACCGAAGGCAAGAATTGCACCAACCAAAGGCTGATGGGCCTTTACCACAGATGCTTCGATGACATCGCGTTTGCTGATGTCGCCAATATCTGCAATTCGAACTTGGATGTTGTTGGCTTTTAAGATTTCAGCCATAGCCTCAAGCGAGCCTAAGGTGTCAGCTTTCACTATTACTCCGTCGATTTCCTTTGTAATTCTGATTCTGCCAATTTCTTCGGTGATAAGGTTGCAGTACTTGGCAACGTCTTCGTCTTCCGGCACAGCAAACAACGGTGCACCAGCTAACGCACCCTCTAAATCGGGAGCAACAATTTTCACACCAGCACTCGCGTAGACGCATTCAACGCTGGTGAATTTGTCGCGTGGATCCCGCATCTCATCGAGCGGTTTAGGAACCAGAATTGTTCGGACATGCGCTGAAATTGGTCCGTTTTTTCCGCCGACGACAATCAAGTCATCTCTGTGCAAGGTGCCATCGTAGACAATTGCGTTAAGCGTTAGTCCTAATCCTGGCTCCTCCTTAACTTCTAAAATGGAGCCTTTTGCCGCGCCCTCTGTTGTTTGCAGACGCTTCTTTAGGAACTGCTGAGTTAACCCAACCAGAACCATAACTAATTCAGAGAGGCCTTCGCCGGTTTTGGCGCTGGTTGGCACCAACGCGATGTTAACGGAGAAGTCGCGAATATGATCAAACCGGTCGGTTTTGAAGCTTAAGCGACTGAAATCGCCCATAACCGCGTATAAGCGATTGTCTAAAGCTTCGCGGACAAAGCTTGATTGTTCAGAGTATGATTTCATGAAGGGGGCGCCTTGCTGTGGTTTCCAGCCGGGTATGCGGTCAATCTTGTTAACTGCAACGATGAAGGGAGTTTTGCGTGCCTTGAGAATCTCGATGCATTCAAAGGTTTGCGCTTCAAAACCACGCAATGCATCAACAACCAAAATTGCGATGTCTGCAACGCTCCCGCCTCTGCGCCGAAGATTCGTGAACGCTTCGTGTCCTGGTGTATCCACGATTAGCAACCCTGGAATTTCTATGCCTGTTTTAAAATTAGTCATGTAGGGGCCGATGAGTTGTTTGAGTGTTTCCACGGGAAAGAAGCTTGCGCCTATATGCTGGGTCATTCCGCCTGCTTCGCGAAGTTGAACGTTGGTTTTGCGTAGTTCATCTAGCAGTGAGGTTTTGCCTGCATCTACATGTCCAAGAACGCAGACGATTGGTTGGCGCGTGGGCATTTCAGTTTTTCTCCTTTCAATAATTAATTTAGTTAATTTATCGTGAGCGATGAATTAATAATTATCAATTTTATTTGTGTTGCGCCTTGTTTGTATAGTTTTGCTTTGCGGCAAGGTTTTTATTTTGTCGGGTGTTTCCATTTTTGGTGATTGCTTGCCTTATTGTGTGAAGTGTGGATCTCCAATAAGTGAAAATGACAAGTTTTGCACAGTTTGCGGCGCCGCTGTGCCAAAGTTTACGCGTGAGGAGTATACGGTTTCTGGCAGCAACTTGGTTGACCGCGTTAGAGAGTTGTTACATGAGGGAAATGTGACACGCGTAATTGTTAAGAATGATGAGGGAAAAAATTTGCTTGAGATACCTGCAACGGTGGGTGTGGTAGGTGTGGTTGTGGCTCCTTGGCTGGCGGCTTTAGGCGTAATTGCTGCTTTGGTTGCTAACTGCAAAATTGTTGTTGAAAGAAGAGAGTAGATTTCTACTCTGGTGGCTTTACTATCAGCAGGAAGATGCCTAAGAGGACAAGAATAACGCTTAAAGCGCCAAAGAGCACGCTAAATGGTCCCAACGTGCTGCTTGTTGCTGTGTAATATAGCATTACTGCACCGATTGCAATAAGGAGTAATCCAAAGAGCCTTTCAGCTAATGATACCCAGAATGTGTCGCCTTCTTCGCTCATGTCTTATTTCTTCCTTGCGTCTTTTCTTTATGTGTTTCTTTCATATAAACAAGAGGAGTTATTTTAAATTTTGTGGTGATTATAACGGATAATTTAAGAGGTCAATTAAATAGTACATCAATGACCTAATCTATTACATTTTTACAAAGGATAGTTATAGGTATGAGCGGTGGCTTAATTCGCAGGATGAGCCCCGTTTTTCGCAAGACTTTAAGACTAAAAAAAGAGGGGGAGAGTTGTCTTTATGTGGCAATTTTATGGTTTTTTTCTAAGGATTAGAACTGTGGCTACTGCTATCGCAATTATTATTGCGATTACTCCACCGACAACGTATAGCATCAGGTCATTTGTTGTTGCAAAGACTGCTGGTTCATGTGTTGGTGCTGGGGTTGCTGCCTCACTAGCATAGAAGTGTGCTTCAGCGCTTGATTTATAGTATGAAGCTGAACCTGCAAAGGTAGCGATGACAGTGTAACTACCTGAGATATCCGGTGTCCAAGTAAGGGCAAATGTTCCGCTTGAGTCACTTGTTGCAGTGCCTATGTTTCGGAAGTTGTGGTTTGCGTCAATGACATCTATAGAAACTGGAACTCCGATTACGTGTGTTGGCATCGGCTTTTGCATGTAGACGTATTCCATCCATTCTGATTGGTTTGCGTCTGAGACTGCAGGTACTCCATTTGGAAAGCGTGCTGCTTGCTGATTCTGCGTTGTGCCAGCTGAAACGTCAGTAACTGTGCCGCTTATTGTGATAGGTGTATTAGTTGTTACTCCTAGGTCAGGTGCTGTAACTGTTGTTTTGCTTGGTCCTTGTCCGAATGCATAGATTTGGTTGTCATACATGTTTTGGTTAACATATTCGCCGTCTGCTATGGATCCTTCTGGGTATCCTGGGCCGCCTGAGTTTGGACCTTGGAATAGAACGGTCCAAATTTGTTCGCCTGTTGTTGCGTTGAGGACCCATATCCTTTCGCCCTTGTAGTATGGAGATTGCGCACCGTTGCCGTGTTGTTGGCTGTATACGTAGACTTTTCCGTCAGCAATTGCAGATATCATTGTGGGTAGAAGGCCCCAAGGAGAGTTGATTCCGTCGTTGGTGCTGTTGCCTGGTCCGCCGTTACCGAATTGCCATAACAGATTCCCTGTGGCTGTGCTGTAGCACCAGATTTCTCCGCCGTAACCTTGGACGTAGATATTGTCGTAAGCGCTAACAGCGATTTGTCCAATGCCAAGTCCGCCGCCAAAGTATTGGTAGCCAGTCCCAAACACTGTGTTTGTTGGACCCCATAGCAAGTCGCCAGTGTCTAAGCTGTAGCCGAGCCATTGGAAAGTTTCTCCAACCTGCATTGTGAAAACGCGGGTTGTTGCATCAATTGGTCCGATTCTCTGTGTGAAGCTTCCAAGATCAGGATTGCCGCTCATCAAGTTTGGTGCTGTGTAGTTTTTAGCAAATAGTATCTGTCCTACTGTTCCGCGGCTTGCGTTGAGATTAATTGCCCACATCGTGAACGGGTTTGGAGTGTACTGTGGTCCAACTGAGACGGTTAATCCGCTGCTCGTTCCCATCATGATATCGCCGGGGAAGAGACCCAGAATTGTTGGTCCTCCCAGTGAAACTCCTGTTGGGGCAGTCGAATTGATGACAAGCCCATTTAAGTTGCCGTCTATAGTTACGTTCCAGCTGTATGGGTTGTAGAAGAATGCTGAAGTAGATGGTGTAGCAACGCTTCCGTCGATTGATCTGCCTTCAGGTCTGTATGGGCCTGATGGCGCTGCATAGTTGAAAATTACTGCAGATGAGTTCCAGAGTGCTAGCCATCCGGTTTTTGTGGCAGTGTTGTAGTTAAGGACGTATCTTAGCAGTTCGCCGCTTGGGCCATAGGCGGGCATTACAGTTTGTTCTTTTAGCAGTCCGCCGCCTGGGCCGTACTGGTTCCAGTTTTGGGGAACATTTGTGATGTTGAATACCCAGTTTCCAGTGAAGCCGTCATAAGCTATCCATGTTACATTTTGCATAGTAACGCCGGCTGGATTATAGATGTCTGGCGCGGCAACTGTGGTTGCGGGGGTCACAGTCCAAGCTTGCCAAAGGTATCCGCTTGGGATGAGGCCGGATTGGTTAGGGTCGACTTCGTTGTAGAGTTGTCCCCATGTCGGGTTATACGCGGGATCTGTTTTTGTCCATACAGTTTGTCCAGTACGCAGATCAACGGCCATATAAGCTCCTCCATAGACTACTCCGCCTACTGTGGTAGTTGTGCCCCAGCCGCTGAAGGGTGCTTTGTAGTATAAGATTCCGTTCATGATTATAGAGTTGTAGAATCTGGGTTGGTATGAGCTTCCAGAGTAGTATGATGCTCCAGGAACCGCTGTGTTGCTTCCTCCCGCTACGCCTCCAAACTCCATCGGCTTTGTCCATAATATGTGTGCGCTGTTAGGTGCTGAGCCATCGGGCTGGAAAACGTTTTCGCCGGTTGCGGGTTGAGCTGCTGAGCCGAATTGGTAAGATTGGGGACCGAGCCAATTTGATGCGATAATGTACCAGTTTGTGTTCTGGCCTTCTATCGGGCGAGTCCAGTATTCAGTTGGAAGTGGATAGTTAATGGTTTCCAATGGTTGTTGTTGTACTGTGAAATTTTCACTTACTTGATTTGCCAAGAAAACGTCTCCGGCATAGGCGTTGATTGAAATGTTAGCTGCTGCTGTAAGTGGAACAGTAGAAGTTACCTGAGATAGCGTTGGGTATACCATTCCTTTGAAATAGAATGTTACTGTGTAAGTGCCTTCTATTGTGGGTACGTATGTTGTAAATTGTTCTCCTCCAGTATTGGGGACAACCGGCCAATTTTGTGTGGTGTTTGTTCCGTCGGGCGCTGTAATGGTCAGTGTATAGTTTTCTTTTCTGACGTTGTTAGTAATTGCTGCATTCGCTAGGGGTTGAGCAGTCCATATTAGAATGTTCAATGTTTGGCCTACTCCAATTGGGTTGGGAGCAAGCGCTAGAAATGCCTCGTCAGCGATTTGCCATGGTGGTGAATGTGCTTCAGTTGTTGGTACTATTGACGTTGAAGCTGCCAGCGATAGTATGAATAATATAGCAATTGCAATAGCTGCTATTTTATTTTTTAGTTCTTTCATTTTTTCTTCTCCTAAAATTTATTGAATAAAAAGCGGGTGCTTTTGATTCAAATTATTTATTTTGTTTTTCACATCTAATAAAATATAGCTGGCGGCTAAGCGTAGTCACAAACCTATATAAGAAACGCCCGGATTTCCGAAATATTCGGTCCATAGCTCCAAATTCTGTTACAGTGAGAAAGAAGAATTTGCTTCCAACATAATTCTTAATTATCAGAAGGGGCAAAGAAAAAGCCTCTCTTTGCGAGGAAGGAACTCTTTAGGGAGTTCTTTTCTTTTGGTGTCAAACAACTTTTTTATTTGATGTTATTATCATGTATCAGTATTCACTGAGCAATGCTTTGTGCGTATAAAAATCAAATATCCAAAACTCTCGCTGTTTATATTAAGCTTAATCTTAGTGTACTTCTTTTTTTCAGGTTTAGCATACAAACCCTTACATGACGCCCTTGTATTCATGGGTTATTTTGGAACTTTTCTTGCGGGTTTACTTTACCCCTATGCATTAACTTCAGCGGCAGGTACAGGAATATTGCTGATTCTAGCTAAAGAACAAAACTTACTCTTAGCAGGAGTTATAGCTGGAATAGGCGCTCTGATAAGTGACATCATTCTCTTCCTTTTTGTTACACATAGCTTTAGTGACGAGGTACAAAAGCTCTCAAAAGAAACAGTTGTTCGAACTATTAATAGATTGATACCTCAGTCTGTTAGAGTATACTTGCTTGCGACCTTTGCTGGTTTTCTAATTGCATCTCCGCTTCCAACGGAAATCGGTGTCTTACTGATTACGTCTATAAGGAATATATCTTTCAAGAAATTCATAAGCATAATATACATCTTGCATGCAAGCGCAATCTTCATAATTCTTCTAATTGGCAACATTAGATAATTTGAAATTTAATTAGAGTCGAAAATCCCCTGATAATTATTAACTAAAATAGTCAACATTAAGCTATGGAGCGTTAACATTTCAATTGACCAAGAAATTCCAGTTATTCTTGCCTTACCAATGTTCGCTACGAAATCTTAGAAAAGCAGCCTGAGCGCTCAACTATCGATTTTGTGGTGGCGGTTCGCTTCCTTAATACCTCACGCTATCGATATGGGATTAGTTGAGCGCATGTTTTTTCGAGAAAAAAATTGGATAGAAGAAAGTTGAGGATATTTTTAGAAGCCCAGTGATAGTATTCCGATGCCGATGATTGCCAGAACAGCCACTATAATTATGAAGATTATTACTGCAATCACAGCTATTACGAATGCTTTTAGCCATCCGCAGTCGAAGAAATGCTTGATCAATGCAAGCCAAACAACAAACATTATAACAGCTGATATTAGACTGCCAACGAAACTACCTACGACGGCACCTATAATTGTTCCTAAAACAACTATCCATATAGCATCGGTGAATTTTGCTTTATCCTTACCTGCTAGTGCTCTTCCGACAAGCCAGAGTATTGGTGCAACGACTATTATCCCTACAACAATTTGTATTAATAACGCAACTAAATCCATTTTGGATTCACCTCTTTTATTTTTTGATTGATTTCTTTTTAGGTTTAGCCCTACACGGTAAATTCACTTAAATTGAAAAAAGAAAAAAATTGACAGGGTTAGTATCGTTTAAGATTTTTTGCTTTTACTCTTTAGCTTCCACTATTTTGGCTATTGGCGCATTCTTCTTAACAGATTCAATTCCGCCTACACAACCCTCTTTTGAAGCATAGCCTTCGCTGACTGCTATTACCTCTCCATTGGCTGCTTTCAACCTAAAACGATATTTTCCTACTTTATCTTTATACCACTCAAAAACTGGTTCCGGCATAATTACACCTCTAATATATTAAATAGAGCTTCTTTAAAGCTTTATTTAATTAATGCAAAAAAAAGAAAATTTCGCATATAATATCTTTTTCATGGATATAAAATACCAATAATTATCCGCTATTTTTGCAGTATAATTTTAAATTACTACTCTTGAAACTCCTATCGGTAACTATGCTTTGATGTTTTCCTCATAATTATCGCAATATTTCCCAACATAATTCTTAATTGGGTTAGAAAATTTAGGGACAACATTAGGAATTACCTCTTATGCGATTTGCGGTTCCATTGGCGTTTTCTTAAGACTGTAGCTATCACCGTTAGTAGCATCGTTGCGGTGGTGATTATCGCTAGCAGAAGAATTAGGCTATCTAGCTGGCCTTCTAAAGGCTGAAGTACTGGTGTTGCTCGCAGAGTTGATTGTGGCTCAAGAGTTAGTGTAGAAGAGGGCTGGGGTGATGGGTTACCCGATATGGTTGCATGGTTTATGGTTGGAGTGGGTCCTGTGTACGCTCCGAAGGCGTAGAGGTTGTTGTCACATGAGCCGATATAGAGTGCTCCATAATCATACGCTGGCGAAGAGTAAACAAAGTTGCCTGGCAAGGAATTTATTGTGTACTTCCAAAGTATCGTGCCGTCTGTGCCTTTTATCGCATAAAAGTTTCCGTCGCCTGAACCAATGTAGACAATGCCTTGGATTACTGCAGGCGATGAGAAGAGGAAGTGTCCGGCCATGATGTCCCAGAGAAGCGTGCCTTTGGCTGCGTTGAAGGCGTAAACGTCGCCGTTTCTTGAACCGACGTAGACTGTTCCATCATAAACCGCTGCGGTCGACAGAAAATAGTTATTCGAGTCTGAGACCGTATATTTCCAGAGTTCCTCTCCGCTGGTTGCGTTTAGAGCATAAAGGCCGTTTGTTCCCACACCTGCGCCGGTTACGCCTACATAAAAGATGCCGTTAACAACAGTCGGCGAGGTTATGAACTGTGCTCCGTTTCTACTATTCCAGATTTCCTCTCCGTTGGCTGCGTTTATGGCGTGGAGGTAACCGCCGCCTGATGCTGTGTAGACAACGCCGTTTACGACTGCGGGCGTGCAGCCAAGCCGATTGGGGGATGAGTAATTCCATATTTCTACTCCGGTTTTTGCGTTTATAGCTAACACGCAGTTGGAGCTGTCGTATTCACTGTCAGCGGCTAGGTATATGACGCCATCGACAACGGTTGGATCAGCGGTAACAGACCCTCCAACGTAGTCTGTCCAGAGGAGAACTCCGCTATAGGCGTCAAAAGCATAAAGGAAACGGTTTTGATCGCCTGAACCAACGTAAACGATTCCGTCAGCGACTGTTGGGGAGGAACCAATGCCTAGTTCAGTGGCATTGTAGTTCCAAATCCTCTCTCCAGTTTTCGCGTTTAAAGCGTAAAGATTTCCATCATATGAACATATGTAAACGATACCGTTGGCAACAACTGGAGAGTAATTTACGCTGTTGCCGGTTGTGAATTTCCAAAGCAAGGTGGGTGTAAGGACGGGGTTTCCTGTTCCAACGCCACTGTGGGATGGATCAGCGTGAAGCATTGGCCAGTCTGCTTTTACAAGCGGGACAGTAACAAATAGCAAAAGAAGCGTAATGAGCAATATGACTTTTTGTTTCATCAGTCCACAACTAAGTCATCTTGAGTTTTTTTGTATTAAGAGTTTCCGTAAGGAAATCTTGACTAAACTTAGTCAAAGAAATTTTACGGTAAGCCTTTTATAAAAATGCTAATCTAACAAAGGCTATGGATAGCTGGCGAAAGAACATAACAATATGCTTTATTGTTCTGTTAGCATTATCTATTGTCACCTCGCTTTCTTTCAAGCCAAGTGTAGCTGAACTCAACTCTAAATATGCAGGAACCCAAAGCATCAATTCTCCAGCAATCATTAGATTTTCACTGCACAATAGTTCTATCTTTTACTTGCAATCTAAGAATTTGAGCGTGGGGTTTTCGGTTGGTATGGACAGGTATTCTGATGCCTTCTTACATTCAGTTTCTTATAAAGCAAGCTGGCAGCCTACTTCTCTTGAAGTCTACAAGTACAGTATTAATGATCCAGCAAATCGCAATGATGATGATCCAAACCCCAAACAAAGCTTCCAAGGCGCAGTAGATCTAACGAATGTCCCCACTTGGTAAACAACAAATCGAAATCACAGCAACAACTTGGGAATATTCAACGAGGTTTACCGCAGACGGTTTGAGCTACTGGATCTATACTTCAAGTGGCTCATCAACACTAAATTTCACAGTAGAGAACCAACCAGCAAAAACTCCAGAGCCAACTTTCAGCCCTCAATCAGGCATCCTTTGGAGAACTGACGTTGCTTGGAACTTGGATGACTCACCAGCCCAAGGCTTATGGGACACTGATATCAGTTCAATGGGAAGGACCTGGACAAGCCCAATAATACTAGACGGAGTCATTTATGCAGGATCAACATCAAGCGTCAGCTTAAACAGGTACATGAGCCCCTCAATCACATGGATAAACGTGTATGCCTTCAACACCAAAAATGGCGAACAAATTTGGAGTTACCAAGCTAACTACACTGGAATAAGCAGCCTTGCAGTCTCAGATGGCCGAGTCTTTTTTGGAACAAGCGGCGGCTATAACGCCTTATGGAGGGAAACACTGGGAGATTGCTTTAATGCATTAGATGCAAGAGATGGAAAACTGTTGTGGCAAACTCCCTGCGACATCTTTTATGCTTCACCCACCGCTGACAATGGCAAGGTTTTCACTAATAGCGGTCATTCCATACTTGCCTTTGACTCTGCAGACGGTAAAATCCTGTGGAATTATACTACCAACGGCGTTATTGTTTCTGCTCCAACGGTTGCCGATGGCGTTTTGTGTGTTTCGTCATATGATAATACCCTTTACGCTCTGAATACTCTTGATGGCAGTAAAATTTGGAGTATCAAATCAGACAATGGTTTTTCCGGTTGCAGGGCTGTTAACGACGTTGTTTACGCGGATTCAGGCGATGGCAAAATGAACGCGTACACTGCCGCAACAGGCATTAAGCTTTGGAGCCAAAATACCTCTCCTCCAGAATTCTCATGGGTAAATAAGTCAAGCTGCTCCACCCCAACCTACTATTCAGGTGCGTTGTATTTTACAGGTAGGTCAGAAGAATCTCTTGAGCAAGCAAAAGTCGGCATACGCGGCGTTTCTTTCTATTATGACAAAACCTATGTTTACGCATTAAATGTTGGCAACCATAATAAAATGTGGAATATCACAGGTAACAGCTTCCAATTAGGCAATCCTGTAGAAGTTTCCCAGGGTGTTGTGTATACAGAGGATAATCAGAGGATTGTCGGCTTTAACTCTCAAAACGGCGCTCTCATCTGGAACTACTCAAATGCTGATCTGTGGCCAAGCTCGCAGCCAGCAGTTGCTGACGGTTCTGTCTATGTCGGGTTCAGTGATGGGCAACTCTACGCTATTAGAGCCCCTGCAATAGGTATTCAAACAGGAAATCAAGGCGCAACTTTATTTGAAGCTAAAAACAGTATTCTCTTGATAATCATAATTGTTAACATAGCTGTCACGATAACAGTTTTGATATTTTACAGAAATGAAAAAAAGGATAGAATAAAGCAACTGAGAAAGGCTTAGCAATCGATTCTATAATCAAAGGCTGGTTGAGAGAACAATCTGGTTAGCACTCTGCTTCAATTGCTTTCCTTACTTCGGCACTTCGCAGCATAATTGTTGCAGGAAACTCCAACATAATTCTTAATTAGCTTGGAAAAAGGTCAGCAAAAGAAACCAATAATTATCTGTTATTTTATCATTATAATTTTTAGTTATTCCATGCTTTCTTTGGGTCAGTATTGATTGACGAATCTCACAGCTTAGGGCTCGAAGCCGTCGCCTTACATCATTCCCACTTAAATGTTGACTGTGCGGATTTATCTATTTTGATAACTGCAGGCTTTCTTTCTCTTTTCTGCGAAACCGAGTTTTTTTAGTAGAAGAATAAGTGTCCAAAGCATGTTACCCATCGAGCCTTTGATCGAATTTAACGTCAGTTGACGAATCTAAATGCTTAAACCTTGGGTAGAGTAGGGTAGCATATACGGGTTATTTGAGAGGTGAAAAAAGACATGATATTCGAAGAAGAAGATGAATGGGAAGAAGGCGAAGATGAAGAATGGGAAGAAGAAGAATGGTAGACTGAACCATTAACACATCACTTTGTATATTTTTCTTTTAAGTATAGAATTTTCCCCAGATGTTTTTTGAGGCTGTTTTTTTGGACCGATGAAAAAAGCCACTTAGCATTTTTTGTTTTCTTTTTTCCTTGAGGTTTACATTTATAACTATCTTGTTTGCATCATTAAACGACGCATCCCATGACACGAATCGCTGTATTAGAAGAAGACAAATGCAAAGTCAAGAAGTGCAATTCACTCTGCGTCAGCTTCTGCCCTATGGTGCGTAGCCATGTGGAAGCTATACGAGTGGAAGGAAGCAAAGCCATCATAGCGGAAACACTTTGCAGCGGCTGCGGGATCTGCGTTAAGAAATGTCCTTTCAAAGCCATCAGCATCGTCAATTTCCCCGACGAACTTGAAAAAGATTGTAGCCATCGCTTTAGCGAAAACAGCTTCAAACTTTTCCGCCTGCCGATGCCTTCTCCGGGAACGGTTTTGGGGTTGTTGGGTCAAAACGGAATAGGCAAAAGCACAACTCTTAAGGTTTTTTCAGGCGAGATCAAACCTAACCTCGGCAAATTTGATGATCCGCCTGATTGGCCAGAAATTATCCAGTATTATCGGGGTTCAAGCCTGCAAGACTACTTTACCAAATTAAGTGAGAAGAAACTTAAAGTCAGCAGCAAACCCCAATACGTCGACAAAATTCCTAAGGCAGTTTCAGGAAAAGCCGGTGAGCTTCTGGAGAAAGTTGATGAGCGAAAGCAGCTTGACGCGATCGCTGAGGAGTTGGAGCTTAAGAAAGTTTGGGATAGGCCTCTTGATGTGCTTAGCGGCGGTGAACTGCAGCGTGTGGCTGTTGCAGCGGCGCTTAGTCGCGAAGCTGACGTGTACCTTTTTGACGAGCCATCCAGCTACTTAGATGTGAAACAGCGGCTTGTTGTTGCCCGAGCTATCCGCAGCCTCAAAGAACAGCAAAAAACAATTGTTGTGGCAGAGCACGACTTAGCCATCATCGACTATTTATCTGATCAAATCTGCGTCTTCTACGGTGAACCAAGCGTCTACGGCGTTGTCTCACACACTCATGGCGTGCGAACAGGCATTAACATTTACTTGCAAGGATACATCCCTGACGAGAATATTATGTTCCGAAAAGAAGCCATAGTTTTCCATGAGAAACCTCCATCTGCAGGAGAACTGGTTGGTGAATCCCTGCTTAAATGGGGTAAGATGGAGAAAACTTTCAAGGGCTTCAAACTTGCAGTTGAACCAGGCGAAATACGCACAGGCGAAATCATTGGCATTCTTGGACCAAACGGGATTGGAAAAACCACTTTTGTAAAGATGTTAGCGGGTTTAGAAGAAACTGATGATAAACGTCAACTAAGCAAGTTAACCGTAAGCTACAAGCCTCAGTACATCGCGCCCGACTACGAAGGTTCAGTTCAAGATTTGCTTATGAACGTTGCAAAGGAGAATTTTACTTCAAGCTGGTACAAAACAGAAATTGCCCAGCCGCTACGACTTCAAGTACTAATGGATAAAAATGTAATGGAGCTCAGCGGAGGAGAACTCCAAAAAGTCGCCATCGCCGCGTGCCTTAGCCGCAAAACCGACCTGTTTCTGCTCGATGAGCCAAGCGCATACTTAGATGTTGAAGAAAGATTAAATGTGGCAAAAACGTTGCGTCGGGTTGTGGAAGCCCACGGAATCCCAGCGTTTGTGGTTGAACACGACGTGGTAACGCAGGATTTTATTGCTGATCGCTTGATGGTTTTCAACGGTGAACCAGGCGTATCTGGCTTAGCGCATCCGCCAACCAGCCTAAGGCAAGGCATGAACACCTTCCTTAAAGAAATGGACATAACATTCAGACGCGACTCAGTCACTTACCGACCACGTGTGAACAAGGAAGATTCGCAGATGGATAAGTTCCAGAAGGGAATCGGCGAATACTACTACACAAAAACCGTTAAACCTGAAAAATTCGAAGCCAAGCCTGAAAAGAAAGAAACCCCTAAAACACCTAAAAAATAAGCAAAACGCTCTACAGGCATCTCGTAAAGTAAAAACGAAAAAAAAATATTTCTTAGGATTACGCTATTTCTTGCCGTTTGCCGCCTCAATTTTAGTAGGCAAATATTCATCCACAATGTAAGTTAATCCGTATCTACTGAAAGCTTCAAGCTCCGTCTTACGCTTAATCTTTAGGAACATTTTGATTTCACGTTGCCAAACTGGATCGTTTTGGTATCTTGGGTCTTTCTGCAGCTCGTACAGACGTTTAATGTCTACTTCGTCTAGTGGGTCAGTAGGTAGCTTGTACTCGACGATGTCGCTTGCCCAAACGCCACTCCAAACCGCGTCAGGCGTGTTTAGGTCTCTTAGGTGGGCGGCGTTAGCTGAGCCTGAGATGATAACTTGGGCAATGTGCATTCCCCATGGGTCGCCATCGGTGAGGATGAAAACGGGCAAACCAAGCTCGTCATGGAGTCGACGTATGAAGCTGCGGGTTTGTCTTGGCGCTTGTCCACCGCACGAAATCAGAAGCGACTTGTGTTTGTTATGAACGTTTTCTTCAATGAACCTTGTGAAGAGTGCGCCTTTCTCGATGGCTATAACTTTGGTAGCGCTGGTTTTTATGAACTCCGAGGAGGTTACTGCTGGACCAATTAGTACGCCGTCAGGATGGCTGGTTAAATTCACTGTTTTGCCTTCGTAGCCGGGAACCGTGTAGCCGATGTCTAAATCGCCGAAGATGGCGCTGCGCTCTTCGGGAAATATGCTAAAGTCTTCGCGTGCAAAACCCGTGAGGGTTTCAAGGTCTGTTATGATGTTGTTTGATTCCTGCTGGTCTGTGAAGGTCATTTCGTAGGCTTGTGCGGAGTAGTAAACATCTCTTAAGGTGGAAGTTTTGCGTTTGCTGGTTAACTCGTTGCTGAACATGGCGCACCATGCGAGTTGCGTGAAGGGTTTGATGTGGCGGATGTTGCGGGCGCTTCGACCCACGCTTTTTTCACCTAAAATATATTGGCGCAAGGCAGGGTCGTAGTTGATGTTTTCGGTCGATCGGCTGGGCATGTTAACTGTTGGGAAGACACCTTGATCTAGCTGATTGTAAATACTTGTGCCAAAGTCCTTAAGCCCCTTTAGGACCTCTTGTTTTCTTTCAGTTATCTTAACTTTCCTCTGCTCCATACTTCTGCACACTCTTGAGTAGTTTATCTATGTCTGGACGCCTTTCCTTCTGGGCAAGGATAGTTGCGAACTCGGCGATTTTAGGCAGATACTTGCTAAAGATTCCCAGCCGCTTCTTTTCCATATGCACATGCTCCTGCCTTGCCAGGAAATGCTGGAGTTGACGGGCAACTTCACGTAGAGCGTTTGCAATTTCACGTCGTACTTCGGGGCGGTCGGAGATGAATTCTTTGCCAACCGTCTTGTACGGTACTTTTGTACTGCAAATATGCACAACTATTGCAATGGGCATTTCAGGCGCCACTTTGTAGCGTCGCCAATTCATAGCGGCGATTACACGGTAGGAAACGTCGCTTGCTTCGTCGTAGAGCAAGGGAATCTTGTTAGCAAAACGGTAAATCACGAAGGTGCCGCGTTTGGGCACGTCTCCGCCGTAAGCCATGGCTAGCTCAACGATGAATGGGTGACCGGCATAAGTTGAGGGTTTACGTTGATGAACAACAAGATACTCAGGCTTAAGTTCCTTCTCAATGCCAGCTTTAAGCAGATCTTCACCAAGAGGTGAGAGGCAACTGGCATCTGGCGGTAGGAAGTCCTTGTATTTTTTGAGGTTCTGCATCAACCGCACGATCTCTTCATGCGAGAGCTTTTTTGGGTTCTTGCTTGGAGGGATAGCTGCGAAGGCAAGGAATTTTTGGGCAGTGATCTCGCCGACTCGGTGAAAATGAACTTTCAAAAAATCAGACATGTTATTAGCGGTTGTAATTTGGATTAGCCTTTGAAGGAGCTCTACGTCAACGCCGTATGGATGAGGCATGGTTTCTTTAGGTGACTCAGGCATAACGGTTGTTCCACGTATAAACTTGTAGAGTCTGCCTTTAGGATCAACAAAAGTGATGTTTGCATATGGGTTAACCATAGCGGTTTGCTTGAAGTACTCAATGATTTTGGGCATAGCCCTTAGATAATCGCCTTCCAGAGTGAACTCAACGATGGTTCCGCGCCACTGGTCCTTGTTTATGAGGACTTTGCGGTCTAAAATGATGGGTTTGTTCCGCTGGATGTCGATCATTAATTTGAAACTATAAATTTTCTCTTGACCAGTGCTTGATGTTACAAAGACTGGTTGGTGCGTGGTGATTTGCCCGTAGAGCACTGCCATTTTGCCGCCAAGGCCAAAGGTGCCTCTTGCCTGTTTGAGCTTGTATTTGCTGCCGTAGAGCACTTGGCCGAAGGCTGATGGGATGAATCGGGGTGGAATTCCGCAGCCGTTGTCTTCGACGCGGAGTTTATAGATCTGGGTTTCTTTAGTGGCTTCTCCCTCGTAGGACAAGCGCACGTAGACGTCTGGAGGAATTTTTTGGCTCTCCGCCGCATCGAGTGCGTTTTCTACGATTTCTCGTATGGCTACGAAGATGGCGCGTGAAGGGTTCGTTAAGCCTGCGATGTCTCTATTTCGGTAAAAAAAATCAGAAGCGGAAATCTCTTCGAAGGTTGCTTGAGCCACTTGTAGCTTCACCACTTTCCCCGTTTTTTAGTTTGCGAGTGCTAACTATATTTGTTGCTTGTTCTTTAAGTTAACTGCACTTTAGGGAGAAACCTCTGGTTAAAAAGCGGGTTGATGTTCGTTCATATGGTTAGTTTTGCTATAAACATGTATAAAGAGGTACTTACTAAGTTAGTCGATAGTCGTTGCAGCTTGAGTTAAAATTTTCTAAGGATTTCTGAATGTTTGTTTGTGTTGGTGGCGTTTGTATCTTTCTTCGAGTTTTCTTTGTGTTTCTTTTTGCTCTATGTAGCTTAGTGGGGCGAGTGCAAGTGCGGTTAGGTAGTGGTTGATGCTGTGTTTTTTCGTTTTTGAACCCTCTTTATTTTATTAAGATTTACGATTTCATGTAGAGGCTGTTGCTTATCAATCAATATTGCTAAAATCGATATGTCCAATTAGGCAACCATCTTCAATTGACGGCAAAAACGGTTTTGTGTATCTTTCTTATGTATTTGTAACCCGTAAGCTTTAAGCAGTAACTTGTATCTACAGATTAAAATAATCAGGTATAGCAACTATGCTTAAAGAACGCCTCAACAAGAAAAACCTGTTAATCTGGGCAGCCATAGTGCCGCTCGCGATGTGTTTAGTCTAATCCCTGTTCTATTTAAAAGCAGGCAGCATATTCTCCCGTCCCTTCGACGACGCAGTTTGGGCAGTCGCGATCTTTGTTTTACTATTTGGGCTTGGCTACAATTTAGAGCTGAACATGGTCAAAGGCTACTATCGGTCGATTGTTGGTGTAGGCCTGTTGGTTACCATTTGCGGGTTAGCTGTTGGTGTAGTTTCGATTATTCTTGGTTTCATCGGTTTTGTAGCCTTGGTTCCGATCAGTATTATTCTTTTTATTTTGTGTCTGGTTTTTTCTATTGATTTCTTTGGCATAAATCGGTTACCTTTCTGTTTTAGGTTGCTGGCAAGCGGGTTGATAGTTGTCGTGGTAGTTGCCCTGGCTGTATTTCTTTTTTAACGTTTTTCTTTGAGTCTTTTGCTAGTAAGCTTTAAGCTGTAAACAGCATCTACATGCATCTTATTTCACAGGTTAGTGGAGGCGGTGTCGATAGAACGCTTGGGCAAGAAGACTCTTCTATTTTTGGCAGCAGAGTTCTCGCTTGCCATATGGTTGATCTATTCTATGTTCTACGTAGCCAGCAGCCTTGGTCTCCGCTACTTTGTTTTATCCAATCGAGGTATGGTTGAGAAAACCGTCGGCGGAAGCGTATTGTCTGGCTTTTCGATATTGCGGTTTGGGGAATTGCACGTTTTTTGCTATCTTGAATTCATGTTAGGTTTGTGTAGTCAGCGAGCTCAATTCACATTCTCTTCTTTATTTCTGTGAATATGAATTTTTTAAGCGCTTGACCGACGCCATTTGTCATTTAGGGCTGTTATTTTCTCTACTTTTTTTGATAACTGAGAAAAAAGCACTGACTCTGGTTTCCCCCGCTATTCACTTAATTTCTGGCTTAAGATTTCTGGTTAAAAAAAGTGTGGAAGTTGCTACTTCCACTCCCAAATTTTCAGGTTAAAATCACCGTTCTCATTTTTTTCTAATTCGTAAACACCGACGTCTTGTTCAACCGTGCCAGCTTTGCGGCTTGGGTCTTTCCCCAGCCATCAACACCACACCTGAAATTCAAAACTTCAAAGACATGGATGAGAAAAGGAAGAGGCCCGCTCGCTAAAGATCTCTTCAAAATCAAAGGTTGCTTCCCCCAAAAAAGATTGCAGGTGGTGTCACCACTGCTGTTTGAGTTCAAAGCGTTCCCCTCCGGGCTCGCTAAGTCGAATTACAGGAGCTGTATTGCTTCTTGTCTTTGGATGGCAATCATCGTTTCTGTAGCCACGATGTCCGCAAAGCCTAAGTTAAATTTTAGTGCTTCTTTTTCGTTTGGCGCTTCAAATACAACGACTACGTCGTAGCGTCCTAGGGTCCAGTACCAGTTCAGAATTTTTATTCCCTTTTGCTTGAACTCTTCCATTCTTTCAGTAGCGTCTGTAGTTAATGTTTTTTCAGGTTTTTTCCTCATTTTGCCCAGGCTCACAAAAATCAAGTCATTCACCTCCACAAAGAATGTCTCAGCTCAATTAGACTAGGGCTGGATAAATGCGTTATTAAATTTATGTGATCGCAAATAAGGTACAGCAATGATATACTACTAGACCGTTCGCAATATATGACGCATATTATGTAAATTTAAGTTTTGCAGTTGAATAGGCAATTTTTTTTTAATTGAATTTTAATACACATACTTTTTTTACGCTTCGCAGTCTTTGGTTTTTAATTGTGATTAAATTTAACTAACCCCATATTTTTATTAAACACAATGAGAGCAAAATATTAGGGATTTTATGAACGACGAAAAAAAGAAGAGTAAAACTTCTGAAGAAGTAAACAAAACAAATATCACTGAGAAAGAGCGGCACAAAGGCAAAAAATAAAATTTAACACACGTACACTAAAGTAAACAACTTTTCTCCACGGTATTTTTTTTAAGATATGCCGATAATTTTTCAGGAAGCGTGATAACATTGGCTCGGGAATGCGCTCACAGTTGTTTCTAAATTAGTCTGTAGTGCCTGATGCTTCTTGATATGAATTGATTATTAGTGTTGATGGCTGCTTGAGCCGTTAGAAGCATAGTTAGGATGCAGCCTTGAGAGCGAAAAACGTTTTGGTTAATCCTCTCAGATTGAGCTCCGTAAGACTGGCTAATTTCTTGAATCTGCCGAGGGGGGGTTGATGGAGTTTTATTGTTGCCCCTTTGTTTTCGCGCGGTAAAATTGAATTCGCATAATCTTAGAATTGACTTCGCATAGCCCATATTGAAGTTGACAAACAAAAGAATTGGTCTTCTCAAGAAAATATAAAACAAACAAAAAGATACATTTCTTCAAAATTGAAAAGAGAGAAACAAATTGAAAAAGTACACTTTAATGAAAACAGCACGATCAATGAACCTTAGAAGACTCAATAAGCCAACGGCTCTGTGTCTTAGTTTGCTAATTATCCTAAGTATGCTTTCCTTTTTGGGCTCAACGGCACTTCCAGTCAAAGCAGCAACGACTGGTTCATTTGATTTCGGAAATACCACAGTGGGAACGTTAACAAATTATTTTAGAACCGATAGAGATGCTAGCAAGGTTCAACTAACGCAAAGCGGCCTGCTGCAAAGCATTACAGTCTACTTCCAAACCTCAGGTTTCAACGCAAAAACAGCAATCTACACAGACGATAATGGTGAACCGTCTACCCTAATAGCTCAGAGTGCGAGCCAAGCAGTAACTGCAAGTGGCTGGAAAACATTTACTGTTCCACAGACTTCCCTTACCGCAGGATACTATTGGCTATGCGTAGTCTCAGACACCAGCGATTCATTAGGAGCAATGACGTCGACCTCTACGAATGCACATGCATGGAAATTCGCTCCTTACTCAACAGACTACTCATCGACATTTGGAACCCCGGCTGGATACGAAAAAACTGTGACATCTATATTCGCTACCTGCACTTCCACGACATCTAACCCTATACCAACACCCAGTCCTACTCCCACCAATTCTCCTGCACCTGCACCTTCATCCTCTGCTGGATTAACTCAAGTTGCAGTTTATAGCGCAACCGCTTCCTCATACTCTGGCATATATGCACCGAATTTAGCAATTGATGGAATTGAATCAAGCTCTAATTATTGGGGAACAACTTCAGCACTTAAGTTACCGCAATGGTTACAACTGGATCTAGGTTCCCAGAGAAGCATCTGTCAAACAACTACTCACTTCTACGATCGGGACTCAAGAACTTACACTTACTACATTCAAGTTTCTGTCGATGGTTCAAATTGGAACACAGTTGTATCAACAAAAACTGGAATTGGCATAGTAACAGACACATTCAACTCGGTAACAGCAAGATACGTTCAAATTATGATGACTGGTAACACAGCAAACTTAGCTGCTCACATAGAAGAAATAAAAATCTACCAATCAACCGATCCAACTTATACACCTGCCTATAGTCCTGCTCCTACAGTTAATCCTGTTCCTACTCCTGCTCCTACAACTGCTCCTACTCCTATACCTATACCAATACCTATAACCTATAGCACTAGCTCAGCTGGCAACGGTTTGTGGACTCAAGCAGGCTCAAATTTGACTCCGTCGCAATGTGCGTTCTACGTTTCAAAACATATATCCTACATTTACATGCAAGTTGGTTACTGGAAATCTGATTCTTCAATTTACTACTTTATTTCGCCTGAACAAATTCAATCTGCCGTTGCTAACGCTCATGCTGCTGGCTTGAAGGTTTATGCTTTTGTTACTTCGCAGATTTCTTATGGTGATCAACTTAATATTGGCACAGCGAGTTTGCGTCAAACAGCAATCAATAATATGGTTAATCTAGTGAAGGCCAACGGTTTTGACGGTGTGTCTGATGACATAGAAGAACTGGAATACAATGTGTTTTCTGATTACGTTGCATACTTTAATAGTGCGGCTTTAGCGATGCATTCAATAGGAAAACAATACTTCATATCGATAATATCTTATATGCCTCAAGGAATTGGGTCATCACTTTTCAGCCAAATAAATGTAGATCGTTTAACCGTTATGCTATACTGTTACCCATATTACCCATACACCACTAGCAATCCATTCTTTAGCTATGACTTTATTCAAGCGAAGTTCAAAGAACAAATGGATTTCACTTTGCGGTACTCGACTTCTCCTGTAGGCTTGGGCATTCACTATGACTTAGTGTCTTACGGCAAAATTGCTGATTCTATGATGTGGATTGATCAGCAGATAGCTAATGGAACGCCAACTACGAAACTTGCTGGCATGGATATTTGGTGGCTTGCTGGAATGACACAAAGCCAATGGGACTCATGGACCAATTGGAGTACAAAAGGCTAGTCAAAATCACAACTAACAGTTGCGAGCTTTCACTAGCTAACGACCAATGCTATACTTCAATCACCCTTCTTATTTTTTTAATAGAGAACAAATCTTTTCAAGCATTATAAGTTTGAAGTTTTGAGAGGTCTAAAGTAGTTTGTGAAGCATTTTGTAAAAGCAACAGCGCCAAGTTTTGTTAAGAGAAGATAATCACTTATTCTGTTCTGTCTGATAGGATAAATGTTTGCTTAGTTTGTAGAAAATGGAGGAGCTTATTTTGGGCTTGCTGACATTTGTTTCTGCGTTTTTTGTTAGTTGTTGTTGTGAGTTTTTTTGTGCACGTGAATTTTTAGGGGGTTTGATGTGGGTTTGTTTTTGTTGTTGGGTTGTGGTTTGGAGTTTTTTTGGTTGTTGTTGTGGTTGTGAGAGCGTTTTTTCAACATGGTAGTAGTCTGTGCCCCCAACTTGAGGTGTTGTTGCAAAATGTTATGGTTGTCTTTAAGCGCAGCCAGAATGCGTTTATCAACGATGTTCATTACAGGTTTTAATTAGCGAAATCAGGCTTTTACCCATTTTTAACCATTTTTTCTGAACAAGGTAGCGCCTGTTTATACATTACTATTTGGCGGTTAATTCAAAGAAGCAATCGAAAATCTCAGCTTTAGAAAAACTAGGTTCTTCTACAAATTTGAAAACTTCAAGAGGCGCTATTCCGGAAGTTGATCTATTTCAAGTCTAAAAGAAGCACTTGGAAAAAAGCCTTTAGTCGAGATAACTTTTGAAGAATTCCACAACAAAGAAATGTACTTTCAAAAGGCATTTGTACATTAAGCTTTTAAGCGCTATTTAGTTTGTTATTTCGGAAGAGTTCTTTTACAACAAACTTATAGTATCCAAGAAGCCATAGAAGAGTACGTGCTGGTTTACATAAGAGTGGGGCTATGAAAAAAAATAGAGCGCGCTTTGCGATAGCTATCCTATTAGTAGTGTTGGTATTGAATATGATGGGTGATGGCTCCCTCGAATTTTTTACGTCTACGGTTAAAGCAGAGCCGGTTCAGGATAGTCCTATTGCCCAAATGATATCCCAGATCAACGAGACAGAAATCTACAATACAGCATATACCCTCCAGAATTTTACGACTCGAGCATATGGATACCCTGGAAATGTTGAGGCAGCAACTTATCTTTATAATAGACTTAGCAACATTCCTGGGCTAAACGTTGAGTATCAAAGCGAATATAACAATATAGTGGCGACACTTCCTGGTGTTGACTCAACGTCTAACGACGCATTTATTGTGGGAGCGCATTATGATAGCATTTCTTCAGATCCAAGTGTTTATGCTCCGGGCGCTACGGATAACGGCTGTGGTGTTGCCGTGGTATTAGAGTTTGCCAGAATTATGAGTCAGTACAGTTTTAACCATACAATAAAGTTCGCCCTTTGGAACAATGAAGAATCTGGAGATGTTGGTAGTTTAGAGTACGTAAAGGATGCTTACAACAAAAAAATCAATGTGTCACTTTATATTAACTTTGATGGTTGTTGCTACGACCCTGACGGACAAATGATTCTTGACGTAATATCAAATCAGCAGTCAAGTTGGGTTTCGGACATGATGACCGAGTATAATACGCTCTATGGGATCAACTTGAGTTTGACTTACAACGTTCTCGCAGTTGCTGGTACTGATCACTTTTCATTTTGGGATTATGAATATGCTGCTGTGTGGACGTCTTCAGAGTCATGGGGACCTATTCATACCGAATGGGACACTATTGATAAAGTCTCGACTGCGTATGCCGCGAAAGATGGCCAACTGTGCATGTCGGTGCTAGCGGCGCTCGCTAAAGGTGTAGCTTCACCTCCAACGCCAACACCGGGACCTTCACCATCTCCAACGCCATTGCCTGGTGATCAAATTTCTGCTGTTAATGCAATAGCCTCAACTTATAACGGCATAGGACATGGACCATTAAATGCAATTGACAATGTAGAATCAACCACAAACTATTGGGGTACTGCTGCAGTTTTTGGGCTTCCGCAGTGGCTTAAAGTAGACTTAGGTTTTGCAACCAACATCAACCAAACTATTACACACTTCTACGATGGAGACGCCAGAACTTACACATACAATATTGAAGTATCTACTGATGGATCTCAGTGGACTACAGTTGTTGCTACCAAAATAGACAGCGGAATCGTTACTGATACGTTTGCTCAAGTTAATGCAAGATATGTTAGAGTAACTGTTACGGGTAATACTGCAAATACGGCAGCGCATATTGAAGAAATCAAAGTTTATCAGGGAACGCAGTCTCCATCTCCTTCTCCAACTCCCCCTTCATCTCCTTCACCTACTCCAACCGCTACGCCTTCTCCAACTCCGACAGCTACTCCTACTTTGACTCCAACGCCAACGCCTTCTCCTTCGCCTTCATCGACTCCAACTGTCACGCCGTCACCAACTACAACTCCTACTCCATCGCCAACGCCGGGACCTGGTTCTCAAATTCCCGCAGTTACCGCAATTGCTTCAAGCTTTAACGGTGGATCTTATGAGCCGTTGAATGCAATTGATGGGGTTGAATCGAATTCTAATTATTGGGGTACTGCTGCAGTTTTTGGTCTTCCTCAATGGCTTAAAATAGACTTAGGCTCAGCAGCCAGTATCTGTCAAGTTGTTACTCATTTCTATGACGGAAACGCCAGAACTTACACTTATTACGTTGATGTTTCTGTTGATGGTTCTTCTTGGATACCGGTTGTTTCTGAAAAGACAGGTATGGGAGTTGTGACTGATGTGTTCTCTCAGGTTGCTGCGAGGTATGTTAGATTAACTGTAACAGGTAATACAGCGAATACGGCTGCTCATGTTGAAGAAATTAAAGTCTTCCAATCAACTGGTGCGCCAACGCCTTCTCCTTCGCCTTCATCAACTCCAACTGTCACGCCGTCACCAACTACAACTCCTACTCCATCGCCAACGCCGGGACCTGGTTCTCAAATTCCCGCAGTTACCGCAACAGCCTCAACCTATAACGGCGAAACTTATGCGCCGCTAAACGTAATTGATGGGATAGAGTCAAATTCTAATTATTGGGGCACGGCTGCTATTAGTGGTCTTCCGCAATGGCTCAAATTAGATTTAGGCTCGGCATTTAGCGTCAGCAAGGTTGTTACTCATTTTTATGATGGAAGCACTAGAACTTACATTTATTACGTTGATGTTTCTGTTGATGGTTCTTCTTGGATACCGGTTGTTTCTGAAAAGACAGGTGTGGGAGTTGTGACTGATGTGTTCTCTCAGGTTGCTGCGAGGTATGTTAGATTAACTGTAACAGGTAATACAGCGAATACGGCTGCTCATGTTGAAGAAATTAAAGTCTTCCAATCAACTGGTGCGCCAACGCCTTCTCCTTCGCCTTCATCAACTCCAACTGTCACGCCGTCACCAACTACAACTCCTACTCCATCGCCAACGCCGGGACCTGGTTCTCAAATTCCCGCAGTTACCGCAACAGCCTCAACCTATAACGGCGAAACTTATGCGCCGCTAAACGTAATTGATGGGATAGAGTCAAATTCTAATTATTGGGGCACGGCTGCTATTAGTGGTCTTCCGCAATGGCTCAAATTAGATTTAGGCTCGGCATTTAGCGTCAGCAAGGTTGTTACTCATTTTTATGATGGAAGCACTAGAACTTACATTTATTACGTTGATGTTTCTGTTGATGGTTCTTCTTGGATTTCTGTTGTGGCTACTAAGATGGGCAGTGGAGTGGTGACTGATACTTTTTCTCCAGTGTATGCTAGATATGTTAGATTAACTGTTACTGGGAATACGGCGAATACTGCAGCGCACATAGAAGAAATTAAAGTATACAACTCCAACTAAACTGTCTCTTTCCCTACACCAACAGAGAAGTTCCACCAATCATGTTATCTATTAGCCGTAGCGCGCTCTCAAAGAAAAGAGAGACAGAAAATATTGAAAAATCTCTTTTCCCCGGGGACATAAACCTGCTTAAGGCTTAGTTTAAGCAATCGGTGGAACTGGCAAATCGAATATTGCAGTACTGAAAAGTATTTAGAAATGATTTCAATTCAGGATTTTAAATCACAAGTTTGCGTTGGACTGAAGAGGTAGTTGTGGAAACCAAAGAAATTCATTTACGAGACATGAGTAGAAAGTACTCGTATGGTCTTTAGCTTGTCGTTGCCCAAGTATTGGGTCTATTGAGGTTCATTTGGCCTCAATGAGTAAACACTTGTTGCCTTTTTTTAAAAATATAACCATCTTAGCTTTCTTCAACATATAGGAAGGTCGTTAGGTTGGTTGGATTAAAATTTAATTCGCAAACCTAAACAAACACCCATGTATCTCCAGCTACTAATTCAACCAAAAACTATGAATTATTCAGTTTAATTCCTTCTTTGAAGCGTGAAATGTGGTTGGGCGGTTGGTCAGGATAAGTCACAAAACTGTGAAGAAAACGAAAACTATCGGAGTGGGGTTTCTTTTGATGTACGCCGGTTTCACATTGCTTCTGTTACCCATGATTATATCGGCTTCGCCTTTGTATCTGAATTTGTCCGATACGCCACAGACTTTCGGCTTCGAAGACAACTTGAGTAGTGTTGATTCAATTTACGGTAATCCGAAAGTAGTTGCTTCGCCTGTTGCAAGTGGAGGGAAAGCTATCGAATGCCAAAACGGAGACTATGTTCGCTGGAACCTGGCGACGTCAAGCAAAACCATAGACCTGACGTTCAAAACCTATTGGACAAAGTTTCCAACGATTGCCAACGAATCCCTCAGTGTTGGAGAAATTTACGGGTCAGACAATGGAATGTGGCAAGACATCTTCAGTTCAACTCTTTACTGTAACACAAACGGTTACAGAGGGTGGAGCCTTTGGACTGGTATACCCAAAGGTCGTATCGGCTTTGTTTCGGGTGATGTCGTTTACGCGCTTGAAACTAATCGTTGGTACACTATTAGGATGACTGCTGACTTGAACACAGGTACGTACAAGTTGTATATAGAAGGAACTGAGCTTGCCTCGATAACGGATGTCATAGTTCCAGCTAACGTTTACATTGGTTTCTTCAGATTCGGCGCCGGTTCAGGAGGGGATAGTGTTTTCGCTACGTACTATGACGATGTTACGGTATCTTTTCTTGATCTGTCACCCCCTCCAAATCAATGGTCAGTTAGGATAACCTCCACTTCTGGAGGTTCAACTAACCCGGTTGGTATCACAAATGTGAATGATGGCGAAAGTCTAACTGTTAATGCCGAGCAAGCCGCGGGTTATGTTTTCAGCAAGTGGGTTCTCGATGGAGATGATTACAGCACAAATCATACGGTGACACTTCCTGCGCAATCAGCAGGCACACCACATACGTTACACGCAATGTTCAAAAGTACAAGCACAGAAGCTAATCCTGAATACAATTCGCTCCCGCTGCAAATGGTAGGATTAGGAATGATTATAGGCGGCGGATATGTGTTGTGGTCATGGAAGAAACGGGAAATGCCTAAAAGCGCGATGTCATTGGTTAATTTCTATTCTTGAAATCTAATCTTTCTTTTCATTTCTTGGATATTTGGTAAATAACAAGACTTTTTCACTGATTAGTGGCTCAACTATTTATTTTCCGAGACTAAGTTAAAAGTTTGATTTTGATTTTCCGCTTTCTAAATCTCTAATTCGACAAAGAAAATAAAGAATAAGTGAGCTATTAATTTTCTAAGATTTTTATTAATTTAAAAATATGAAATAGAATCCAAGGTGCTGTCTCTGAATAAAATTTTAATCCAACCTGCCAACCAACCGACAAACCCAACTACGGATATCCACTTTTGGATGGATTTCTGAAAGACTTCAAGCCATATACACGATTCAGACCCATTATCTATGAATGCATGTGAAAAATCGGATAATTATAATTCAATATCAAATCTATGCATAGTATAGTCCGAATCATTTCATAAGGTGGTTGCAGTCTAGTTCCTACCGAATGGCGCAACCTTATTTTGATCAGATTTTCAATGGGTTCTGTCAAACATTTAATAAATTGGCAACACTTCATATTTAATCTGAAAAAACGAATTTCAAATTTGTCAAAAGCCATGTTTAATACTTCAACATCCATAACATCTTATTTGAATTTTTTTTCGTGGCAGAATAATGAAAAAAACTTGCTCTAATATAATATTTCCAATTTTTTTTAAACAAATCACATCTATATATAGTTCGACAAACTTTATTGCTTAGACAATGAAGAGAAGACTCCATTAATAAAAGATGAAAATATGAACAAAAAAATATCTATCTTCATTTTAGGATTACTCTTATTGATGACAATAGCAACAAGCATCAGCTTAGCAAGCGCTACTACTAAAGGTTATGTTTCACTTACATTTGACGATGGTACAGCTAGTCAAGCATCAATAATATATCCACTAATGAAAGCACGTGGTATAGTTGGCACATTCTATATTCCAACAGGTAATGTGAAAGTTAATCAAATACCAATAGCTACATTGCAAGATATGCAGGCAAATGGAAATGAAATTGGTAGTCACTCAGTTTCCCACTCAAACTTTGTATCTTTAAGTGATGCGCAAATAGCGTACGAATGTTCACAATCAAAAGCCACATTAGAATCTTGGGGTTTAACAGTTAACAATTTTGCATATCCGTACGGCACAGGTGACTTAACCCATGCAGACACAATTGTTTCACAATACTTTGATAGTGCAAGAACGACACGTTGGAATACAAATAATATGCCAAATGCACAGTTTGAATTAAATTCTGTGTATGGTCAATCAATTGGTGCAGATTATGTTGCTTTGCTTGACAACTTAAAAACAATGGTTAATAGAGCATCACAAAATAATGCATGGACAATATTCTATTTTCATGATGTAACTACAAGCAAAGTTAGCGCAATTGCAAATGGTGGAATATTTATTGATGATTTCATATCTTTTCTCAATTATATAAAATCTGCAAATGTTCAAATTTTAACAGTTGAGGCAGCATTAAATATTGGTACATACTCTCCCACTTCAACACCTATTCCAACTCCTTTTATTGTTAGCTCTCAAATTCCCGCCGTTACCGCAACTGCTTCAAGCTACAACGGCGAAACTTATGCGCCGTTAAACGCAATTGATGGTGTAGAATCTTCCTCAAACTATTGGGGTACGGCTGCTGTTAGTGGTCTTCCGCAATGGCTTAAAATAGACTTAGGCTCAGCAGTTAGCATCAGCCGAGTTGTTACTCACTTCTATGATGGAAACACAAGAACTTACACCTACAATATTGGGACATCAGTTGATGGTTCTTCTTGGATACCAGTTGTTTCTGAAAAGACAGGTGTGGGAGTTGTGACTGATGTGTTCTCTCAGGTTGCTGCGAGGTATGTTAGAATAACTGTTACGGGCAACACTGCGAATACAGCAGCGCACATAGAAGAAATTAAAGTCTTCCAATCAACTGGTGCGCCAACGCCTCAACCTGGCTCTCAAATTCCCGCCGTTACCGCAACTGCTTCAAGCTACAACCGCGAAACTTATGCGCCGTTAAACGCAATTGATGGTGTAGAATCTTCCTCAAACTATTGGGGTACGGCTGCTGTTAGTGGTCTTCCGCAATGGCTTAAAATAGACTTAGGCTCAGCAGTTAGCATCAGCCGAGTTGTTACTCACTTCTATGATGGAAACACAAGAACTTACACCTACAATATTGGGACATCAGTTGATGGTTCTTCTTGGATACCAGTTGTTTCTGAAAAGACAGGTGTGGGAGTTGTGACTGATGTGTTCTCTCAGGTTGCTGCGAGGTATGTTAGAATAACTGTTACGGGCAACACTGCGAATACAGCAGCGCACATAGAAGAAATTAAAGTATACAGCTCCACTTAAACTGTCTCTTTCACCTTCAAAAAGTCAAAGAATTAATTAATTGTAATAACTGTTTGATGTGTTTGCATTTTGATTTTTGTTATTGTAATATCACTCTCAGCATAAGCCTTAGCCAGTGCAATCCAAAAACCCTGCAAAATCTGAGCGACGAAAGCACCCCAAAACAAACCTTCACTGCACAATTAAAAAATACCTGTTCTCTTCTATCAGACACCAAACAATTAAGTAATAGACAATAGTTTTGTCGTCATAATATCCACAAAGAGTGATTTGATGATAGTTGATAAGTCATTGTAACTATTCATTTTCCGTAGACTGCGAATGTTATTTGGTTATGTGCGTTTATTCGATTTGTTTGCATAGTGGAGAGTAAAGATGATAGCACTAAAGAAAGCACTTATCCGTTTAGCTGCCCTGTGCATTATTTCTTGCCTTATTCTAAGCTTTATCTTCTTTCTCTCACCCTCCGTCAAAGCAGATATGCCCAGTAACCGCTTTAATATTATGTGGGTAGGTCCAATAACAGAGTTTACAGCCACTGAACAAAACGTTGCGAATTTAGCATCAACATGCCTATCAAATAATATTTCGACTGTCGTATTCTCTGTTGGCTCATGGATAAAATATTCAGGTGGCTACTACACATTTCCCTACGCTCTTCCTGAATCTGCGTCGACACTGCAAAATATTACTAAGTGGAGTCATGCAAACGGTTTAGTTGTTGGTGCAACATTATACAGCGATCTTAATACATCACGCCAATTTTCAATTGACGTTTCAACTATTGGCAATCGTAATAGCGAAGTTTCAGCCGTAACAACTATACTTGGTTATGGTTTTGATTTTTATATCGATGATACCGAAGGCTACACAGGACAATTAAGCGACATCATCGCTTTTTGGGGGAATATGTCTGATGCTATACATGCTGTTAACAAAGTTAGCGCTGTTTATTATGGCATGCATGCCTATCCGCAAGGATACATTGATGATGTTACAGTTTTTAACTCGTTTACTTCACAAGATTTTATCGTAGCAAGATTCCATCCTGGCGCCGCAAATGCGTCAACGGAATTAAGTTTGATTCGCGATCATTTACCTTGTAAGTGGATGACGCAAGTCCGTGTCGATGAAGGACAAGACAACATTACTTCTTCAGCTGTCTTTTATAATAAGGCTTTTTCAAGTGGATTTGACTCTAACTTTCAAGGTCACAGTCTATGGGCTTGGTATCTAATTACTAATGCCGATTGGACAGTGTGGCGTAACTGGACAGAAAAAAACTTTCCTTTCTCAGGTCCATACCCTACTCCCTCACCTACTCCTAAACCTACTCCTTCACCTGTTCCTACCGCTACCCCTTCCCCTTCTCCATCTCCAAATCCAACACCAACGCCAACCCCTTCATCTTCATCTCAACAAACGCCATCGCCTTCTGCGTCTACTTTTTCGCCTTCGCCAACAAGCGTTCCAGTGACAACTTTTTCAAATGAAGCCATCTACGTAATAGTAACAGCAACCATAGTTACAATCTCCATCGTCTCTATAGCTATGATAATCAACAAAAAAAAATAAATAACAATAGTGACTTAGCGCGAGGGTGTTCCTAAATTAATTAGCAAAGTATCTTGTGCATGTGCATCTTCGAGAAAGTCTATTTAGCTCCTTTTCTATGCTCTCCAAACTTAGAGTTACAATGCTGTTAAGTTTTTTCAGCTTTGCATTTCCGTGAATCAACATTTTTCCAAAATGCTCATTTCCCTAAATGATAACCAGCGGCAAAGTTAGCGGCAAAGCAAGAACTATGATTGATTTTATGTTCTACGTTTTCTCTGTTAACGGAACTGCAAATGCTCCAACGATTGCAGATAACCCAATTGTTGCTGAGATATAGGCTGCAAAGAAGCTTCAGACTGAGGTGCTTGCTCCTACAGCATCGTTTTCGCTAAGTGGCTCGTTTCTTTAATAACTCGGTATTCCGTAGTACGCGCGATAGATTTCTCGAGTTTTTGGTTATCTTCTCCAGCAGTTTATCCATTTGAGGGGTGATGCTGCGGCAGCGATTTTTGATTTAATCTTGGCAAACGGCACAACAGAGCCTTTCCAAGGTAAAAAAACTGAGTCAATAGAGCAAATGAATCGCGGAATTGAAACGGAACTAAGAGTTATATCGAAGCTCTCCATTAATGGTCGGATGTGCGACGCATGATATTATTTGAGGAACACCAGCATTGAACAAAAGGCTTTTTGTGATGGGTATCCTGGTAACAGTATTAGTGTTGAATATGTCCGGTAGTAGCATCCTCACAATTTTTACTCCAGTTGCTAAAGCAGAGCAATCTATTCCAGTTCTAACTGCAACTCCCACGCAAACCTCAACAGGGAAATTAATATCTTATAATATGGAAACTGCAGATAACGCTACCGTTTACGAATCATCAATAGGCGATGTAAACGGTGACGGATTCAATGATATAATTGGAGCAGTTGAACACGTTGGCTTAAGTTACTACCTATACCCAAACTGGGAAAAACACACTATATACTCATTTGATTACGGAAGTGACACTATTGGTTCTGGCGATATTGACAATGATGGAAGTTTAGATGCTGTAGGTGTTGAAAACAGCACAGCCATTTATTGGTTTGACAATTCAAACTCGAATGCAAATTGGACAAGATATTTTATAGGTAGTACTGGTTCTACCCTAAATAGTACATCTATTATTAGAAGCCTAAAGGTTGTGGATTTTAATAATGACGGAAAACTTGATGTGGTAATTCGTACACCGACTACTACATGTATTTTCCTGCAGGTTGCCCCTTCATCTTGGAACTCAATTGCACCTATTTCTCATATTTACGTGAATTATCAGACATTTGCAATTAATGTTGATGGGTTAGATGTTGGAGATATAGATAGAGATGGCGATTTAGATATTGTAGAAAATGGTTTCTGGATTTCAGCACCCTCTAACTTGTCAGATGGATATTGGATTCAGCATAGTATAGATTCTAAATGGTATAATCAAACCTGGGGGTATAATCAAACGTCAGGTGGTTGGGAATCTAATAATGCAAAAGTTTGTGTTGCTGACATTAATAATGATGGCTATTTAGATGTTATTTTCAGTCAGCCTGAGAGAGCTGGGTTTTCTGTTTCTTGGTATGAAATGTTCGATCTGCAAAATTATACTTGGATTGAGCATGTAATTGGATATGTTGACTTTTCTCATACTCTTGGAGTTGGAGATATGGATAATGATGGATATTTAGATGTGGTTGCTGGGGAAATGGAGAGGCATGATGGCTTAAATTCTGGTCCATTTCCACTTTATGTATTTTTTAACGATGGCAGTCAAAACTGGACAAAACAGGAAATAAGCGATGTTGGAATATACAGTGGTACATTAGGGGATTTTGGAAACGACGGCATATTGGATATAGTCGGTTGTAGAAGCTATTGGAAAGGTCCATTAGAAATATTGAGAGGTTATAATTCGTCCGATCCACCAACTGCAACTCCTACTCCAACTTCAACTCCTTCGCCTTCTCCAATTCCAACATCAACTTTTTCTCCTACTCCTTCTCCTACTCCTACCTTAACACCAACATCTACTTCAACCTCAACTCTTTCACCCATACCTTCTCCAAAGCCGACTCCAAGTCCCACACAGATATCTACAGTCACACAAATTCCCATCCCAACTCCTACGTCAACAAACCTCTTTCCTCACACTTCGTCGTTTTCTCCAACACCTTCACCAAACCCTGTTTACCCCGAGTTTCCTTCCTTGGTAATTTTGACGCTAATCATTGTAACGCTAACCCCTGCAATTGTGCTAATACTTAAAAAGCGTACAGCAAACTGAAGAGAAGAGTGGAATACCCGCTATTTTAGATACACTTTCATCAAATTTGCCGGAATCAATCCTAAAACAAAATGTTTTTAGTTTGTTTAACCTACTCTTAGGCTAGGTTAAACTTTGCAAATTCTATCTTTGTTCAAACATAACCTTGAAGTTATCTTACAAATCGCCACTCGAAATAAAATAACTGCTAGAGGAAACATAAGAGTTTATGAGGCAGAGGATGTTGTAAAAGATTACATTGCGAATGACCAACTGCAAAAACCCGAAGCAACAATACTAAACGAGTTAATAAACAAATTACCCAACATGAGAATGCTTGATATCGGGGTGGGAGCAGGGCGAACTACCACCTTCTTCGGTTGTTTAGTAAAAGAATATGTGGGCATAGATTACTCCCATAAAATGATAAATGCTTGCATCAAAAAATTTAAAAACTATCCAAATAAGGTTTCCTTCTTAACTGCTGACGCAAGAAGCATGAAACTTTTCAAAGACAAATCTTTCGACTTTATCTTATTCAGCTTTAACGGTATCGATTACGCCGACCATGAAGAGAGAATTATTATTCTGAATGAAATACGTCGACTTATCAGATCTGGAGGCTATTTTTGCTTTTCAACGCATAACTTAAACGTTGTAATGAAGGATTTTTTCTCAATTAAATTATCAAAAAACCCCAAACTGCTCGCACTCCGCACGCGTGAGCTTCTTCAAATGCGGCTTTTAAATAAGGGAGAAACTTGGAAGACAATCAGAAACCCTTCTAGAACTCAAGAGCATCTGATGGTCAATGACGGAGCTCATAATTTCAGGTTGAAAACCTACTTCATAACACCAGTCGAGCAACTCTTCCAGTTACACGAATTGGGTTATTCAGAAACTAAAATATACAGTTTACGCGACGGAAGAGAAATAAAGAATCCAAACAACACAATTGATCGCTATATATATTTCCTGTCTAAAACTCCTTGATGTTTTATTACCTATGGTTCGGTGTTCTATGTGTCGGATTTAGGAGAGATTGATTAAGAATTGATCCAACAATCAAAATTAAATTATCATCGCAAGACATTCGATACAACTGTAAATTGATTGGCAAAATCAGTCATGAGTAAAGCTAGTGATTATCTGAAGGTTGTTATACTTACCGTGAAATATTTTCAACTAGAAGACGATGATATTTTTCGGATAGTCATTGCAAAAACATAGTTTGTGAGTTAAGAACACGTTTTTTATGAATTCAAGAATGTACACTTAAGAAGTGTTCTTAATCCGAGTTTATGGATTCTTTCAGCAATTTACTGGCTATTATCAATAATCAATTGACAATTTATTTGATTTCATATTAAGTTGTTGTTCGCACTTGCGATATGGTTTTTTATTTCAATTTTCGGAGGAAGAGCTATATTTTTGAACGATTGCTGTTTAAATTTATTGGCGGTTAAGTACAAAACCTTGTTTCTCTGCAAAATAAGAAATGATCTTATTCCTGATAATTGCCTGGGTTTGTGTCCTTATCTTTGGACTGATTTAGCTTTAAGGATTTAAGTTAGAAGGAACTAATGAGTAATCAAGTCTAAGGTCAATCATTCATATCTGCTCCTGTCAAGGTGGGATTGGTTAGGCTACACTTTAAGCTGATCTGCGAGGAATTGTAACTCAGCTTTTTTGTTATCGCTTCCATCTAAAACATAAATAAACATGGAAAAGATTAAAGAACACGAAAATTAGTCTCCTATTTTAGGAAAACAGACTCAATTTAGTCAACAACAAACATCAGAATGAATAGAAATGAAGAAATTCCAAATCTTAATAATAGCACTTCTAATTTCGCTATTATTTTGTACATTCATAAACATTCAAAACGTAAAAGCAGCAGCTTTGGGTGTGAGTGTGTCGCCTGTTGGTCCTTTGACTTTGGTTTTTAATCAGGTTCAGGTTTTTACTGCTAATGCTTCTGGTGGTACTGGGGCGTTGTCGTATCAGTGGTATTTGGATGGTATTGCGGTTTCTGGTCAGACGGCTTCTACCTATAGTTATACTGGGGTTACTTCTGGTTCTCCGCATACGGTTTATGTTAGGGTTACTGATAGTGCTTCTCCGCCGGTTTCTGTGAATTCTAATTCTGTGTCGGTTACGGTTAACTCTGCTAATTTTGCTGTGAGTGTGTCGCCTGTTGGTCCATTGACTTTGGTTCTTAATCAGGTTCAGGTTTTTACTGCTGTTGCTTCTGGTGGTACTGGGGCGTTGTCGTATCAGTGGTATTTGGATGGTGTTGCGGATTCTGGTCAGACGACTTCAACTTACTCTTACACGCCAGTTTTGGGTTCACATGGTATTCAGGTTAATGTGACGGATAGTGCTTCTCCGCCAGGGTCGGTTCTTTCTAACTTAGTCATGATTAAGGTTAACCCCCCTTCTGGTTTTGCTACCCGTTTGGTGGTTTCAAGCGTGAATGTTCAGACTACAGGTGTTGCTTTTCCTCTTACAGTAACGGCTACGGATGAGTATAACAATCCCGCTACAAATTATAATGGTGTAGTTAGGTTCACTTCAAGTGATAGTCAAGCGGTTTTACCTGCAAATATTGCTCTAAAAAATGGTGTTGGCATTTTCAATGTTACTTTAATAACTACTGGTTGGCAGTCTGTTACTGTTACCGATACTGTGATTAGTTCGATTAGTGGATCCCAATTTAACATAAGGGTGGATCTTGCTTCTGTCGTTACTTTTGTTGTTTCTGGCATTCCCAGTCCATCAATAGCTGGTGTTGTTCAATCTGTAACAGTTACGGCTAAGGATGTGAATAATAACTTAGTTAAGAGTTATAGTGGAACGGTTAGGTTCACTTCAAGTGATAGTCAAGCGGTTTTACCTGCAAATGTTGGTCTAATCAATGGGGTTGGCTCTTTTAGTGTAACTTTAAAAACTGCTGGTATTCAGTCTATTACTGTTACAGATGCTACAGTAAGTTCGATTGATGGTTCTCAGACTGGTATAACCGTGAAGCCTTCTGCTTTGAATCACTTTAGCATCTCTGTTCCAGGTACCGTAACTGCTGATACAACTTTTGGCGGTGTTTCTGCAACAGCTTACGATGTATACAATAACGTGAAGACAGATTATGCCGGTTCGGTCTACTTCACGTCTTCAGATTCAGCAGCAATCTTACCTTACACGTCGCCAAACAAATACTTGTTCGTTGGCAGCGACAACGGAGTTCACACATTTTCAGGCTTCAATTTGAAAACTACTCCATCTCAAACCATAAGTGTAACCGATGGCTCCATTTCTAAACAAAGTGCATCGATAACTGTAACTACTTACATTCCTGGACAACCAACACCCACTCCTTCATCAACCTCTCAAGCCACGCCGACCGTTAAGCCAGACGGTTCTACTGTTTCACCCAGTTCCTCCCCTCATGTTAAACCAGAACCAAGCAATTCTACCCATGTTTCGCCAAGTCCCCTCCCTTCAGGTATCAACCTGAACTCTGACCTGATAATATTGCCCTTAAGTTTCTTGGACCTTAGTCTGTTTTTTGCGTTTCTATCTATTATTCTTCTTCCGACTTCTAAACTGCTTCCTCGATACTACCAAATGGTTACCCCATTAATCCGCAAGTTGGAAGCGGCCGCGGTATTAGTTTCGATATTGTTTCTCTTTACTGTTGCTATACAAATAGCTATGTCAATTCTCAACCTTTAGAAAACGACAACTGTCAATCGATTAACTATAAACCAGATTAATCAGCAACTCTTAGCGCATACTCATGCTAATTAATTCATAGAAGATTGAGTCTCGTTACCTCTTATTGGGGTAGGTAATGAAGAGGTATAAGTTCTATCGGTAGGTTTCTAGCCGACTTAATTGCTGGGTAAGTCTATCGCGGCAAAGTTTGAGATGATTAGCTAAAGTTGCAGTTATTTTCTCAATTATTTGTCATAAATTATGTTTCTCACTGCTCAAACAGCCATTAACATGCACAATCAACGCAAAGCTCCAAGTATCAGTACTTTGCAAACTAATTTAGGGCTAGCCATGTGCACGATAAGCAAAGTTATATTCCCTCAAAATAGCCATTACGATATTTTATTTGTCGCTCCATACGTTTGAAAAATAGATTCTATTCAGAAATGCTAAAAAACCCCTTGATGTCTTGATGTAATGACCGTAAATCACAGTTTAGGAATTACCCCCTTGCTTTCAGCTAAATATGTCAAAAGAGACTCTAGAACTGTAATTGCTGCAGCCCTTCTACTTTTGGGAGCGCTTGCGATTCTTTGGTCAATCTATTTTAGAATAACCGTTCTTGCCTTTATTGGCTTAGGACTAACTTTTTGGGGGACACTTTTTCTTCTCCTTGGAACACCTAGAGAAGTAGAATCTAACCTTCTTTATGACGCTGCTACCTCAGAATATTCCACTATTAACAGAATAGTTAACGACCTCAACTATGTGGGCGAAGCCATCTACATGCCACCCTACCCTAAAAGTATTCATGTTCCTGATTATCAGAAAAGTCTCAAGGAGCCAATAGTCTTTATTTCTCAGAAAAAAAACTCCCAAAATTTGTCACTTACTGAAAAAACCTTATTGGACTTGGGATCAATCGAAGAGAGAGGCACGGGCAAATTTTTACTTAAAAACGGCACGGGTTTGTTCCTAGTGCCTCCTGGATTAGGGATTCTAAACGATGTCGAGAAAAGTCAAAAAATTGATTTTACCAATATGGACACAATGCAATTCTGCCAAATAATCTCTCAAGTTTTATTGGAAAGGCTTAATCTAGCTAAATCAATTGAAACCGAAAAAGAAGGTAACATAATTAAAATAAAAATCCACAACTCAATATATAGAAAACTTTACACAACTGAGGACAATTTAACAAGTATTCACCTTCTAGGATGCCCAATGACCAGCGCAATAGCAGTTGGTCTTACCAAAGCATCAAACAAAAACGTCAGTATTATCAACGAAATAGTCTCCAATAACAACATGGTCGTTGAAGTTTGGTACAAAATTTATGATTAATATTTTTCTTTGATAAACACTCAAGAGCTTTATGCAATTATTTTTTTTACTCAATGTGGCAATTCCTTATTAAAACTTAGGTAAGTATCTAAGTAAACTAAAAATTTAAGAGAAAATTGTGATTGGATATAAATGGGCAAGATATTAGGTAATTAAATATTTATTGTCGGTCTGGCAGGAAAAGTTGAATATTATGACGATCACGGAAATTGTTAAAAAATCTTTTAAAAAGTTAGGGTATGATATTTCAAAAATCGATTCGGATGTTGACAAAAAGAGAGAACTTATAGAACTCACTGAAATCAGAAAAGTCAACTACGGCTGTGGGGCTGTCTTATTAAATGGTTGGGTCAATGTAGACTTAATGCCTACAAATTTTATAAAAAGAGCAAACGCGCTAAATAATAATATTTACTATCAAATGGATTTGACTAAGAAGCATCCATTTCCTGATAATTCAATAGAGTTTGCTTTTGCTGAAGACTTTATTGAACATTTGAGTCAAGTTGACTCAGTCATTTTTTTGACGGAAATTTATAGAACCCTTCAAAAAAATGGTGTTCTAAGATTGTCTTTTCCGGGTTTCTTTAATGTATTAGCACTACATTTTAGTGAAATATCTTATGAGCAAGGCAGAAAAATGAAGGCGGAAGCATATACTAAACATTCCCACAAACATTTCTTTTGTTTTGAGGAATTAGAAAAGCTTTGCCAACATATAGGTTTTAGCTATATAAAATCTGTTGAGTATGGAAAATCCACTTATCCAGCACTTCGGGATCTTGACACTAGAGCCGACCAAATTGAAGTGAATATTCGTGTTGAAATTGTTAAATGATACTTTCTTCATTTTAACTTCCCTCTTGCCTTTCTTCTAAGAGATTTTGGGACGTCAAAATAAATTTCGACAAATTATCCTTGAAGACTTTTTGAACTATTCGAATTTTAAGTTTGTTTTTTGAAACTTATTCCTTTCTTAATTATTTTTAATATATATTCTTGTTTTCAATTAAGTTCGATCAAGTTGGTAACGAAAAAACTAATTTATAAATAAAATTTTTAAACCGAAAATAATAGATATTAGCTTCTTAACAACGATAGCTAAAACTTGGACAGCGGTTTAGGTAAAAATATGACCAAAGCTATTGAGCTGGCAAGGGTTTCAGCTAAAGGAGGATTTCATCTCTTATGGGGATTACTTGTTTCAACAATTATCTCCGCTGTTGGCTCAATAATTATTGCTAATCTTCTTGGTCCTGATAATTATGGCCTATATGCAATTGCACTTACAGCACCGAACTTGATTTCAATATTTCGTGACATGGGCATTGCTAGTGCCACAGTAAAATATTCCGCGCAGTACAAAGCCGAAAATAATGTAGCAAAAATGAAAAGCGTTTTTGTTTCCAGCTTATTATTTGAGCTAATTTTAGGTTTGTCCCTTTCGGTTTTTTCTTTTGTTTTATCAGGCTTTTTAGCATCAAATTTGAACCGACCAACTATAGTCCCCTTTATCCAAGTAGCCTCATTAATCATATTGACGGGTGCCATTGTGAATGTTGCCTCAGCAGCTTTCACTGGTATGGAAAAAATGCATTTAAACAGTATTATGATAGTTATCCAATCAATTGTTAAAACAGGCATAGTAATTGCGTTAGTATTGCTAGGCTTTGGGACTTTTGGGGCTGTAACTGGCTTTACAATTGCTTTGCTAATCACTGCAGTAGTGGGCTTTCTGCTCGTATGGACAATATACAGACCCTTAATTCAACAAACTAACAGTAAACTAGAAATTTTGTCAACCATAAAAACCATGCTTAAATATGGTTTGCCATTATCGATAGGTACCATAGTTGGAGGATTTCTAACTCAATTCTTAATTTATATACAAGCTATCTATGTGACTAGTAACGCAACTATTGGAAATTATAGTGTTGCAGCTAACTTTATAATTTTAATAAATTTTTTTGCTATGCCCATAAATACTATGATGTTTCCAGCATTTTCAAAGCTAGACTATAATAAAGATAAGGAATCCCTAAGAATTGTTTTTCAATACTCCGTAAAGTATTCTGCGCTAGTGGTTGTTCCCGTCTCAGCCTTAGTAATCACGTTAGCGCAACCTGCCATTGGAACGATTTTCCAGAATCGGTATACTGAAGCGCCTTTATTTTTGGCTTTACTTTCAGTAAGTTATCTTCTTTCTGCATTCGGTAGTCTAAGCGAAAATAACTTGATTACTGGGCAAGGTTACACAACTTTCAATTTAAAAATGACATTGCTTGGAGTAGCTATTGGTTTCCCGCTGGGTTTCGTTTTGATTTCTCAATTTGGGGTCGTAGGATTACTTATTACCACTTTTTCGATCGGTCTTCCAGGCTTGATTATTGGCTTACGTTTTATTAAAAAACAATTTGGAGTTTCGATTGACTGGATCTCTTCAGCCAAAATACTTCTTTCAACGCTAATAGCAAGCGTTCCAGCTTATATAATAGTTTCAACCTTACCATTATCCAATCTTTTACTGCTTATCATTGGGGTAATAATTTTTTCAACAATTTTCTTAGTTTCGATTTCACTTACAAGAACCCTTAACGCGGCAGATATGGTAAATCTCAGACAAATTATTCAAGCTCTCGGTCCCTTCCAAAAACCTCTGCTTTCTCTTCTAAATATTATCGAAAAATTAATGAAAATGACTCAGGGCTGACGCGCTAAGATTAGATCAAACATAAAAAGTTACATTACTTGTTACTGTCATCAATGATTTTTTGTTATTCTATTTGAGAAACAAGCAAGAAAAACTAATTGACTTATAGGTTATTTATTAACAAAGAAAGAAAAGATAAACTTTCACATTGCTCAAATTGACTGGTCGGGTTGCTTGTCCAACAGCTTATGCAATAATGTGCTCAAATATTGCTTACAAGTTGACGGTTTCCAATATGGAACCAGGACTTGCTGAGCATTTTGTGGTAGAAGCAGCTTTAATGGATAGGAATAACCTACATAAGTAGGATCATTTTATTCTGTAAATACATAATCGAGATTCGACTGCTTAATGTTGAAACATTTGGTAGAGTAAAGCAAAGATGGCTGTTTAATATGAGCAAGAAGATAGGGAGATATCACAGAAAAGTCAGCAGCGTTGTGGCAAAATCAGGCATTATAGGATTGTATGGTTTTGCGACGGAAGCTATCAAAATTCGTTGCCATCGAACTTTACAAAAGAATCAAATGTTTCATGGTGCGTTAAATTCGATATACCGCCAAGAAATCTCTAATCCAAAAGTTGATCTTGTTTATTTAGAACTTACGAACAATTGTAACTTAAATTGTGAAATGTGTACCTATAAAAAAGTTCAAGAAAAAATTGGCAATATGTCAAGACAATTATTTGAGAGCTGTGTTGATCAGATTTCAGATATGGGCGCTAACCGCCTGTATTTACACGGTGCAGGGGAAAGTCTGCTTCATCCGAATTTTAAGGATTACTTAAAATACGCTATCTCAAAAAGGGATGAGGGTAAAATTAAGAGTGTTGCTTGGGTTGATAACGGTATGCTATTCAATCAAAGCATAGCAGATTTGGTTGTTGACTTAAAAGTTGATGAGATAAATTTTAGTCTTGATGGTGTTGGAAAAGTCAATGATAACATCAGGTTAGGCTCTATCTATTCGATCATAGAACGTAATATTAAGTATTTAATTAGTAAACGTGGAAAGAATGCCAAACCCAAAGTTACTATTGGTATGGTGGATTATGGAAAGACAGAGGAACAGAAGAATGATGTTTACCGCGAATGGGCTCCTTTTGCAGATTCAATTACACTAATTCCTGCATTACTTCCTGACAATAGTTGGGGTAACAAGAATGATTTCTTAGACAGTTCATTGCTCGATGAGCAGCCCCCTTCTTGTCATGTCCCATTCAACATGATGATAATAAGTTGGAATGGAAATGTTTCAGGTTGTTGCGTAGACTACTGCTACAAGTTAAAAGTAGGAAATGCCCTCAAAGAACCGTTGACCCAAATCTGGAGGGGCCATAGGTACCAAGCTTTGCGACGAGCAGTATTAGATAAGACCTATCCTGTTGGGTCCCCTTGTAGTAAATGTGACTTTTGGAAAATTAATTTTGTAGTCGCAGAAAAACCGATCTTAAATGGTAAAGCAATAATTGAATATCGCAATATGTACAGAACAGTTAGAAAGGCTACTGGAAATTAAAGAAGTAAATACTAAAACAATACTAAAACATAGTCCTTAATTGAAAAGGATAATTGAGTCACATATTTCTTAGTTTTTTGGAATTCTAGCAAGAGCACGCACGCGATTGCGAAGAAGGATTCCTGCTTTGCCATATTTATCATAAAGCCAGTACTGAGTATTAACAAAATCTTTCTTTCTTAAGTACGTAACTTCGAAGTTGGTTTTTTCGCTAGGGCTCCATTGGCGTTTGTAGTTATCTATTCCTATTCCGAAGTCAAAATCTACAAATCCTTCTTGGATGAGCTTGGGTATAGCCAGCCAATATAATACGTTTCCAGCACTAAACTTGGTATAACTGGGTTCAAGACCCGAGATATAAAGATAATACTTTGAAAAATATTTGAAACCAACAATTGCTGCGGCTGGCTTGCCCGAAATCTCTAGGCCGTATAATCCCAGCCATTTTTCTTGTGAGAAACATTTTGCAATTTCAAGGCTGAATTTGCAGAAAGCCGGCTCAGCAAACATGCCCCGAAACCCACCCTTTGATTGCCATCTTTTTTGATGTAGTTCGAAAAGTGTGTTCATTCCTTTTGTTACCAAATTATCTGTGGAATAATCAACCAGTTCCACTTTGAAGCCTTTTTCTTCCAGCCGTCTCAAGTTCCTTCTAAAGTCTTTCCTATCTCTTCCTTTAACATTTTGAGAAAGGCCTTCGAAGGTTGATGGAAGTACAAGATTTAGAATTGTGCGTCCAATTTTTGTACGATTTGATACTTTCAGTAAATATTTGCTTTCCGACGGAATATCTACTAATTTAGCGTAAGTCCACTTATACGGAAGATTGTTTAGGAAATCAAAGAACATCTGAATACATTGTTCAGGTTTATCAGACAAAATAAAATCGTTGTATTCTGAATGACCTGTTCCTATGAATTCTATTATTCCTTGCCTAACTCCAAATTTGCTTTCTATAGAATACATAAGTGGAGCTATTCCGTGAATTTCTCCATCAGTTTCAGCCAACAAAACTAACATGCGTCTGCCTTTTCCAAAATATCTCCACCATGTAGAAAGCCATTCCCATGTTTGAAAGACAGTGTGGTTGCTTAGCTCGAGAACCTTTTTCCACTTTTCCTGTAAAGCCAAAAAATCGTTGAAATTGTCAATTGCAGTTATTCTCATTTGTAGTTCCCTTGCCGTATGATGTAATGATGTTTAATATTGTTCTTTTTATTAAATTAATTCGTGGTTAATGCAACCTGATAATTGAATTAATTAGTTTGAATTTTAGTTTTTCTACTAAATGTGATTAATTAAAAAGAAATTTGCTTTTAATATCAGTTTAGTTGTTCAAGTGGCTCAATCTCACTATACTTTTTGCTTATGGGTTTTTTTGGGTGTAATATTGATTATTGATGGGAAAGCTTTAAGAAATTCCATTCCCGACAATATCTAACATATTCGGGGAATGTTTAGGGATTTGAATTCAAGTTAGCTTTATTTATTTCATATCCACTTCCTTTAGGAGGGGATTTCATAGCAGTGTCTTTTTATAAAAGGGATTACTTGAAATTGCGGAGTCAAGGAATAAAAACGTTTAAGAATATTGGAATAGTCATGCGAACTTGTTTCTTTGAGGAGTGAGAAATATTATTAACGAAATTCTTTTAATTCTAGTATTTTTCTTGTTTGGAACGGTCATCACATTTTATTTAAGCTATCTTGGTTGGTTATCTAGGCATTTTGAGAACAGGCATCCAAGAAATGAACTCGGTGAGTACTCATATCCTTCTGTTTCTTTAATCGTTCCAGTGTACAATGAGGCGCAAATAATCGACAAAAAACTCAAGAACATCGAGGAATTAATTTATCCTGACGGTAAGTTTGAGGTTATTTTTGTTGATGGGTGCTCAACTGATGAAACCTGCAATCTTATCATGGATTATTCTCTTAAGTCCAAGAAATCAATTCGGTTAATCAGATCCGAAAAACGAAATGGCTATACCCAAGGAATGATTGAAGGAATTTCAAATTCGAATAACGAGATTATTGTTTGTACGGATGCAGCGTCCTATTATTATCCGGATACTTTGCAACAATTGATCAAACGCTTTTCAGATCCGCTGATTGGGGCAGTAAGTGGAAGAGAAATTGTGTGTGGCGATAAAAAGGAGTTAGGTCCTCAACTGGAGAGGTCCTATCGGTTTTTTTATGACTTTATGCGAACCGCAGAAACTGAAATAGATTCGACTCCTGACTCAAAGGGGGAGATTTTAGCTGTTAGACGAGGGATATGTGAGAGTTTGTTTGAGAAACTTCGACTTTCACCGAATGCGTCTTTTGACTCTTGTGTGCCTTACCAAGCTAAGCTGATGGGGTTTAGGTCAGTTTACACTAGGGAGGCAAAATATTATGAGAAGGCGCCTAGTTCTTTTTCTGACAGGACAACGCAGCAAATACGTAGGGCGACGCTTCTTATTGGGGCTATGTTTCTATTTAAGAATGTTCTTCTGAACAGAAAGTGCGGGAGGTTTGGTATGCAGATATTTCCTGTTCATTTTATAATGGTTTGCGTGCTACCTAGCGTGTTCTTGTCAGGTATCGCTTCATTAGTTGTATTAACAGTGTTGAATCCTTTGTCAGTTTTACCATTCTGGATTATTGTGGCTTTGGTCTGTTTGTTAAAAAGTAATCGAGTTTTTATGGTTGGTTTTATTCAGTCCCAATTTGCTCTATTTGTTGCGCTCTTTAGATTAGCAAGACATGACAAACAGGGGTTGTTCATAACCAGCATACCATCGACACGCACTGCAAGCGCTGACGAGAAAATCTAAGGAACGGGCACTTTTCAAACCAATTTAGAAACAATAACGCAAAAAAAACTGTATTTTTTAAATCTTGATTGTTTCGTATGCAAGGTTTGGTTGGTTATAGGTTGGCTCTTAAAGGTAGAAAACAAGTTTTCACTATAGCTGGTTTGATCCTCCTGCTTATCATTACTGTAGCTCTAATTAGCACTTTTTGGCCAAAAAATGAAACCCAATTTTTTGAGCTCGGTCTCCTTGATAAGAACAAAACTGCTACTGCCTATTTCGCACTCGATAATTCCACTCTTGAAATAGGTACACAAGTTAACTGGTTTGTTTTCGTTCATAATAGCATGAATAGTGAAGAACAAGTTTCAATAAGAGTCAAACTTCTTAATTCGACAATGGCTCAGCCAAATGATTCTAAAAATACGCCAAGTCCATTTTCTTTCTTCCTGGAGCTTCCTTCAACTTTGTCCGTTAATGAAACAGTCTTGTTACCGTTTTCTTGGAGTATATCTGAGGCTGTTTCTCAAGATGGTGCAACTATTATCCGACAATTAACAGTTAACGACCATACATACGATGTCAATGTCTCATCTGAGAATTATTTTTCATTAGTTTTTGAACTTTGGGTTTATGATCCAGTTACTCAGGATTATGTATTTGGCTGGCACTCTGGAAATGAGTTTTCTTCGGCCTCTATTAATATGGGATTTAAAATCAAATAATCTAGATAATATGTGAATGTTAAGTTCACTAATATGCAAGGTTCTGTCTTGCTTGATTAAAAGATATGAATTTATGTATTGGATGAAGGCTGAAACTATTGAACATCCTCCAAATCAGCAAGTACTTCTATCCAGCAGTAAGTTTTGGAGGACCAGTTATATCCACATACAGTCTTTCCAAATACTTAGTTAACAAAGGACACAAAGTTGTAGTTTACACCACAGACGCTTCAGACATAAGCTCTAACGCAAAAATTCAACAAAAACACCAAATTATCGACGGCATAGAGGTTTATTACTTCCCCAATATCGCTAAGATTTATGGCATTTTCATTAATCCTGGTATAATTCAAGCTCTACGCAAAAATCTCAAAAATTTTGATGTAGCGCACCTTCACGAGTACAGAACTTTTCAGAACTTCGCTTTCTACAGTGTAAATAAAAATCGCATACCTTATGTTTTATCCTGTCATGGCGAATACACTTATAGAAAAGAATCTTGGGATTGGTCATTTCTTAGAAGAATCTACGAAGCAGGTTTTGGGCAAAAACTTGTAAATAATGCGAGCAAACTACATGCTTTATCAGAATTTGAAGTCAATCAATACTTAGGTGCTGGGATAAGACGGGAAAAAATTGAAATAATCCCCAATGGAGTAAACCAGCAAGATTTTTCAGACATCTCTTTAACAAGCTTTTTTAAAAAAACCTATAATCTAAATGAAGAAAAAATTGTTCTCTATTTGGGAAGATTGCACAAGGAAAAAGGTATTGATACACTTGTGAGATCTTTTGCGATTCTTTCCAAAAGAATGAAGGACGTTAAACTTGTGCTTGCGGGACCAGATGATGGCTTTTTGTCATCACTTAAAAGGATTGTTGACGAATTGAATTTAACTGACAAAGTTATATTTACAGGGTCTCTGAATCGTAAACAAGTCTTGGCCGCATATAATTGTGCCCATATTGTTGTCTATGCTAGTTTCCATGAAGGGTTTGGAATAGTGCCTTTAGAAGCAGGTATTATGGGTAAACCCGTTGTTGTTTCTGACGTCCCAGCTATGGATTTTGTAAAGAAAGGCAAGTTCGGTTTGGTGGTCAAATACGGAAATGTCTTACAATTATCACAAGCTTTAGAAAGACTGCTAACCAATGCTGAACTATCGAGAGAAATGGGTGAAAATGGCAAAAAATTTGCTTTAGAACATTATTCTTGGGCTGAAACGGGAAGAAAAATCGAAGACATTTATCGTCACATTTTAAATTAATTTGTTTTTGACGCCTTAGAAATCGGCAACTTGATATGCCAAATCTGATTTTAAATGGAAAATTCAACCAGGGTTTTTTAGCACCTTGCGTTTTATTCTTAAACACTATGGTGAACAAGGAAAAGGGCCACTTATTGCGTAATTTGATATATTCCAATTCTTGAATTGTTCTGCAAAAGTAAGAAAACCTTATAAGAAAAATGAATGATTGATTGTATATTCATAGTTTAGAAATGAGAGTGAAAAATATTGATAAACAATACTATTTCTGGTCTTAAAAGAGGCAATAGGAAATTTTTCGTTTTTGCCCTTCTCTGCGTAATAATTGTATCATCCTTTGCAGTACTAGGAAAAGAAGCCGGGGCGGCTGCTTACAAAACAGTTTATGTTACTATTAATGTTGATGCTGAAAGTCCAAGTGGAAAATTCATAAACAGTACTAATTTACACCCAACGATGGATGTAACAGTTTTTTCAAAAGGGTCCTCTACACCTGTAGGAAAAGTTTTTGACCAAAGTTTCCGCAATTCAATCACTGATAGTTATGGAAATTCACTCAAGCTTACATGGTTCGCCGAAATGGACTATTTAACTTCTCAGAGTACATTTAGTGCCAACGGCGCCCCCGCGGGTGTTTCTGGTTATACTGCTATGTATGACTTAATGAAGAAAAATTTTGGAACAGAAATTCAAACCTACGGTGACGAGCTTGGATATAAACATGCATTCGAATTTTATTATCAAGGCATGTGGCAAGAGTTTGATGAAGGCCCCTATCCAACGTATCCAGGCTACATGAACTTTGCATTAGACCAATCGATAATAAACAACAACTTCTATCCTACATCTTTCCGAGCTGGATTTGATTTGCAGAATAATTACCTGTACAACTGGGTTGAACAATACTTTCCCTTTGATTACACTGTGAAAAGCCTTTCAAGCGGCTGGGCTCCAATGCATCCGTACCCTGCCTTGAGCCATTATAATGTCCAAACTCCATACTTATCATACTTGGATACTATGAGTGAAGCCTTCGCAAAAGCGCGTGATTCTGGAAGCAGCTTATATTCTTTCTACATGATTCCATCTACTGACATGCAAGGGATAATCACTGGTGTCGAGTCTAATCTACGCAATTTGGCTGCTGACCAAAATACTTACCCTGGCGTTACCTTTAGATTCTGTACTGCTTCTCAGGCTGCACAACTTGCTTTGGGATACACAGATTTCTCACCTCCAGAATTCTCAGTAACTTCTAACAGTAGCACTTATATCATAAATTCAAACGAGACGCTTTGGAACAACAGCCCCTACATTGCTGTACTATGGAATGATGGACATTACACGCATCCAGTTCCTACTTTAGTGGCAGAAAACAAATGGACTGTAACTATTGCACCTCCATCTTCTCTTTCCAAAATCGGAGTTGCTGCGAACGACTTGTCTGGAAACCCTGGTGTATCAGTTGTTACTCCTTCCACAATACCGCAAGGTCCGCTTCCGCCTGCTCCCACAGTTCCACTAAACACTCCTCCTGAAGTACAAATTCCAATAAGTAATGCAATGGCGTCCAACATTCTAGATTCATCTCATACCCCCGACCGGGTTCTTATTGGAGTTGAACAACCATATGATTTCTGGGGAACTCAGGCTGTCAAAGGTTTTCCTCAATGGATAACACTCGATATGTGGAATCTGGTTCCTATAAATCGTATAACTACTCACTTTTACGATGCTGATTCAAGAATATACACTTACAATATTGGTTTATCTAGTGATGGCGTTACATGGACCACCGTTGTCGCACCAAAGAGTGCTGGAGGCATCGAAACTGATAACTTTGCAACAACTATGGCAAGGTATTTCAGAATAACCATTACAGGCAACACCGTAAACACTGCGGCACATATTGAAAAAGTAACGGCTTATTCACCTACAGTCACTCCTCAACCGACTCCAACTCCGTCTCCGTCTCCGTCTCCAACTCCTACTGCGTCTCCATCTCCTACTCCTACTGCGTCTCCATCTCCCACTCCATCTCCAACTCCTATTGGTTCTCCTACTCCAACTCCTATTGGTTCTCCTACCCCAACGCCTACTAATTCAACTAATCCAACTCCAACTGGATCTCCTACTCCAACTCCTAACGGTTCGTCTACGCCAATTCCAAGTATAACTGTGTCTCCTTCGCCAAGTCCAGTGCATACAGCTAATCCAACTCAGCCAGTAACAGGGCAAAACGCCAATGACATAATCCTTTATGGAGTCGCTGTTGCAATCGTAATTGTTGGAGCCGTCAGCGCAATAATACTCATTCGCAAAAAGAAAGCCAAGGTTTAAGCTCCAATTCAGGTTCCATTTTGAGCCTGTTTCCTTTTATTTTATTATTTTTTTTATTTCTTTTTTGCAAAGTTGTATAAATATTTTTTAGCTAAGAATTGTTCTTGTTTCATATAACTTCTATAAACCGACCTGCAATAATGTTCTCAAATCCAATGTTGAGTTACACATTTATCGCCGCTACTTTCTTAAGGGACATTTTACAGAACTTAATCGTTTACTGGACTCTTAAAATCCTGAAATATTCCGGAAATTTCAATATACCTTATATTTGCAAAGATTGTAAGAACCTTAATTCAGCTATCATTAGACAAATCGGGAAGCTTTCGGTTTAAGAGAAAAGTCTAAGAAAAAACGATTATGTGCTTACAAACTCAGGAGGCAAAGTACAATTTCATTGCTTAAAAAAAGGTCTCTTGTTGCACTTCTGTGCATTGTTCTCGTAGTGTCGTTTTCTAGTACTTACTCTAAAGCTTATGCAGCCCCCCAAAAAATAGTCTATGTTGTAATAAATGTGGATACCGAAAGCATAAATGGCAAATACCTCAATAGTTCCATCCTTCACCCTTCCATGGATGTAGCTCTTTATTCATCATCTCCTCCTTCAACGTTTACTAGAGTTTTTGATCCCGCTTTCCGCGGTTCAATTTCTGACAGTTTTGGAAATAGTTTCAAAATGACTTGGTTTACAGAGATGGATTACCTTTACTCACAAAGCATTTTTGTTAACGGCACCGCTCCCGCTGGAATATCTGGCTATACGGCAATGCTTGACTTGTTACAGAAAAACTGGGGATCTCAAATGCAAACATTCGGCGACGCGATTGAGTATCACCATCACTTCGAAAACTACAATGGCGTATGGCAGGCATATGATAATGGACCCGACGCTGGATACGGGGACTATCAAATGTACGCGTTAGATCACATGATAATTGACAATAGTTTCTATCCTGCAAGCTTTAGAAGCGGCTGGAATGTTATGTCGACATCTATATCTAACTGGCTTGAGCAATGGTTTCCCTTTGACTATTCTCCTACAAGTGGCGGCTGGAGTCCAGTGCATGCATATCCAGGCATGAACCACAACCAAACCCAGACCGCTTTCGGGACATATCCAGGACAAGTGCAACAGGCCTTTAACGAAGCTCGTGACCACGGAAGCAGCATATACTCCTTCTACATGCATGAAGGCGATAATATGGTAGGTAGCATTACTGATCTTTCTAATTCCCTTAAAACTTTGGCTAATGATCAATTTAATTATCCTGGCGTTAAATACGAATTTGTTACTGCTGCTCAAGCTATGCAGTTGGCTTCAGGATATACTGATGTTACCCCGCCTACTTTCCAAGTCTCTCGCAACGATAGCACTTACATTGTTAGTTCAAGTGAGACTTTGTGGAGTAATAATTTGTATTTTGCTGTTTCATATGTTAATGGGTCGTACGTTCATTTGGCTGCTTCTCCGGTTGGTGCCAATATGTGGACGGTGAATGTTCCAAGTTCTTCTTTGATAGATAAGATTGGTGTGGCTGCTAACGATTTGTATGGGAACCCTGGTGTTTTAGTGGTTACGCCGGCAACAACACCACAAGGTCCGCTTCCGCCTGCTCCCACAGTTCCACAAACAATGCCTCCTGAAATCCAGATTCCCATAGTTGGGGTCACTGCCTCTTCCTATCTTTCAAGCTATTCGCCAGATAAAGCAGTTGATGGAAATGATTCTTCACTAATGAACTATTGGGGGACGGCTAACGGTTTAGGTCTGCCTCAGTGGTTGAAGCTTGATTTGTGGTCTGTTATCCCGGTGAATCGGTTTACAACTCATTTCTTTGATGGTGACTCGAGAAATTATACTTACTCTGTCGATGTTTCTGTTGATGGTTCAACCTGGACCAACGTTGTTGCGCCAAAGATTGCGGGCGGCAATGTTACCGATAACTTTAGTCTTGTTTTGGCAAGATATGTTAGATTAAATGTACTTGGCAATACTGAAAATTCAGCAGCAGGAGTTGAGGAAACCAAAGTTTTCCAGCCTACAGTGGTTCCTCAACCGACTCCAACTCCTTCTCCGTCTCCATCTCCAACCCTTACTCCTTCTCCGTCTCCTACTGCCTCTCCCACTCCATCTCCAACTCCTTCTCCGTCTCCTACTGTGTCTCCTACTCCATCTTCCACTCCGTCTCCATCACCTTCTCCTACTGCGTCTCCCACTCCATCTCCTAGTGGTTCGTCCACTCCAGTTCCAAGTGTAACTGTGTCTCCTTCGCCAAGTCCGGTGAATACTGCTAGTCCATCTCCTCCAGTTACAGGGGAATTCGCCAATAATGCAGCTCTTTATAGTATCGTTGGTGCAATCGTAATTGTTGGAGCCGTCAACGCTGTAATATTCGTTCGCAAGAAGAAGGTTAAGGTATAAGCTCCAACTCAGGTATAATGAAGACGTAAAAATTGCTACAGATCATTAACACAAGCCTTAATTTAGCTCTGAAGATCCAAAATCGGGAAGGTTTAGGTTCAAAAAGAAAAGCCTTATAAGAAAAGATCATGTGCTTACAAACTCAGGGGAAAGATTGAATTTCATTACTTAAAAAGAAGTTTCTTGTTGTACTTCTTTGCATGATTCTAGTAGTGTCGTTTTCAGCTACATACTCTAAAGCTTATGCAGCCCCCCAAAAAATAGTCTATGTTGTAATAAATGTGGATACCGAAAGCCCAAGTGGCAAATTCCTCGCTAATTCCACTCTTCATCCTATTATGGATGTATCTCTCTATTCATCATCTCCCCCATCAACGTTTAATAGAGTTTTTAATACTACTTTTCGCAGTTCTATTTTAGACAGTTTTGGAAATAGTTTCAAAATGACTTGGTTTACAGAGATGGATTATCTTTACTCGCAAAGCATTTTTGTTAACGGCTCAGCTCCGGCTGGAATATCTGGCTATACGGCTATGCTTGACTTGTTGCAGAAAAACTGGGGGGCTAAAATGAAAACTTTCGGTGACTCCATTGAGTATCACCATCACTTTGAAGTTTACAGAAATGGCGTTTGGCAGGCATATGATGAAGGTCCTGATGCTGGATATGGGGATTATCAGATGTATGCGTTAGATCATATGATTATTGACAATAATTTTTATCCTGCTAGTTTTAGGAGTGGCTGGAATGTTATGTCGACGTCTATGTCTAACTGGGTTGAGCAATGGTTTCCTTTTGATTATTGTCCATCAAGTGGTGGTTGGAGTCCAGTGCATGCATATCCAGGCATGAACCATTGGCAAACTCAGACCCTCTTCTCCACATTTTACAACCAAGTTCAACAGGCTTTTGTTGAAGCTCGTGACCACGGAAGCAGCATATACTCCTTCTACATGCATCAACATGATAATATGGTGGGTGGCATTACTGATCTTTCTAATTCGCTTAAAGCTCTGGCTAGTGATCAATTTAGTTATTCTGGGGTTAAATACGAATTTGTTACTGCTGCTCAGGCTATGCAGTTGGCTTCAGGATATACTGATGTTACCCCGCCTACTTTCCAAGTCTCTCACAATGGCAGTATTTACATTGTTAGTTCAAGTGAGACTTTGTGGAGTAATAATTTGTATTTTGCTGTTTCATATGTTAATGGGTCGTACGTTCATTTGGCTGCTTCTCCGGTTGGTGCCAATATGTGGACGGTGAATGTTCCAAGTTCTTCTTTGATAGATAAGATTGGTGTGGCTGCTAACGATTTGTATGGGAACCCTGGTGTTTTAGTGGTTACGCCGGCAACAACACCACAAGGTCCGCTTCCGCCTGCTCCCACAGTTCCACAAACAATGCCTCCTGAAATCCAGATTCCCATAGTTGGGGTCACTGCCTCTTCCTATCTTTCAAGCTATTCGCCAGATAAAGCAGTTGATGGTGTAGATTATTCATTATTAAATTATTGGGGGACGGGCAGTTCAGGTTTTCCTCATTCGTTGAAGCTTGATTTGTGGTCTGTAGTTCCGGTGAATCGGTTGGTGACTCATTTTTTTGATGGTGACTCGAGAAAGTATTCTTACTCTGTCGATGTTTCTGTTGATGGTTCAACCTGGACTACTGTTGTTGCATCAAAGGTTGCTGGTGGTAATGTTACGGATAATTTTAATGTTGTTTTGGCGAGGTACGTTAGATTGAATGTTCTTGGCAATACTGAAAATTCAGCAGCACACGTTGAGGAAATAAAAGTTTTTCAGACTACAGTGGTTCCTCAACCGACTCCAACTCCTTCTCCGTCTCCATCTCCAACCCTTACTCCTTCTCCTTCTCCGTCTCCTACTGTGTCTCCTACTCTATCTCCAACTCCTTCTCCTTCTCCGTCTCCTACTGTGTCTCCTACTCTATCTCCAACTCCTTCTCCTTCTCCGTCTCCTACTGTGTCTCGGTCTCCCACTCCTGCTATTTCTCTTATTCCAACGCCTACTACTTCCATTACTCCATCTCCTACCGCGTCTACCACTCCATCTCCTAGTGGTTCGTCTACGCCAGTTCCAAGTGTAACTGTGTCTCCTTCGCCAAGTTCGGTAAAGACTGCTATTCCGTTTCCACCTGTTACAGGGCAAGGAGCCACTGATATGACCCTTTATGGCGTTGCTGGTGCGGTCGTAATCGTAGCAGTAGTTGTATCACTATTAGTCTTTCTAAAAAAACCAAATTTATAGAATTATGTACCCAAAACAATTTTCTATTTCTATTAGAATATTATTCTCTATTTAAATCGTTAAAAATAAAAATTCTTTGAAAGCCTTCAAAAAATTTATTAAATCATTAAGATAGTTGGATAGAAAGTGTAATATGGAGCAAAAAGAAAAATGAAAATTGCTCAGGTTACGGGTTTTTTTAGACCACAGAAATATGGGTCAAATGAACTTTTTTTATGCAAAGAATTATCCAGAATTGGTCATGAAGTAACAATTTTTACTCCTTCAGAGCTCCGCCAAGAATATACAATGCTCAATGAAGACCACGCAGGAAAAAGTACAGAATTTTACGAGGGTTTCATGATTAAGCATTTACCCGCAAGAATTAAAATAATTGATATACAAATAATGCCTGAACTCCTTCTATCATTACTTGGCGAAAAATTCGATATTATACACGCTCACGAATTTTTTTCCCCATCAGCCTTTTACAGCGGCCTAACTAAAATAATGAAGCAAACTCCATTAATAATAACTGAACACAATGACAAACCCCCTGTCCCAATAACAAACAAATTCTTATATTACGCTGCGGCACGCACAGTTGGACAATTCTCACTGACACAAGCCAAAAAAATAATAGCGTTAACGAGAGCCAGTCGATCCCATTTATTGACTTTCGGAGTAAAAAATAGTAAAATAGAAATAATACCCACTCCGGTTGATACAAACAAGTTTGTTCCTAATAATCAAAACTTGTTAAAAGATAAATGGAACTTAACTTCTCCAATAGTTCTTTACGTAGGTCGTTTTTCTGAGATAAAAGGACTAAAGTATCTTTTGAGAGCCTTTCCTATGGTTATAAAAGATGTGCCAGAAGCGAAACTCGTGCTTGTAGGAGGCGGCCCACTGGAAACGGACGTAAAGGCTTTGCAAAAAAAGTTTCAGAATAATGTTTTCTGGCTACCATTTGTACCTAATGAAATAATGCCAAATATCTACGTTGGAAGTGATGTTGTAGTTTTGCCTTCGCTTGGTGAAACATTTGGAAATGTAACAATAGAAGCTATGGCCTGTGGTAAACCAGTTGTCGGATCTTGCCTCGGTGGAATGTTGGATACAATTGTAGACGGAGAAACTGGGTTGCACGTACAACCCGGCAATAGTGACCAAATAGCAAATTCCATAATAAAAATGTTAAACAATGATGCTCTAAGAAAAAAACTAGGACAAAACGCCAGAAAACGAGCTTTGACGGATTTTAGTTATGGCGTCAACATTAAACGTATAGAGAAAGTATACCTCGATTCTCTAAAGTAATGTTATATCTAACAATAGAGAAAATACTTTATCGATTTTAAAAATACTGCCTTAATAGCTTCCTAAACACAGACCATCATGTTTTAAAGAGATACGAATTAGATGAAAATCAAAGCGACAATAGGCGTTTGTGTAAGAAATTGCCAAAATGACCTTCAAGCAATAACTGAAAGGATTACTCTTCAAGATTTTCCACATGAGAAAATGGAAGTAATCTTCGTCGATGACGGAAGTACGGACAATACCCTTCATGAAATTCAAAAATTCGCAGAAAAAATGCAAATAGACCATAAAATACTTCATCACGAATGGAAAGGTCTAGGTTTCTCTAGGAATGTCATTTTAAAGCAAGCCCAAGGTGACTACATTGTATGGATCGACGATGGGATTCTAATTCCCAAAGATTACGTAACAAAACATGTAGAAATCATGGAGAAAAGTCCGAAAATAGGCATTTCCAGAGGATTTATCGGACTCTATTCTGGATCAAATATTGTCGTTTCCTTGGAAAACTTAGTTCAAATGCGATTTAACAAAAAATTCGCAGGAAAAACAACATCCGAGCTTCCAGGAGCGGGAGGATCAGTCTATCGTGTTGAAGCAGCGAGATTTGTAGGTGGCTTTAATGAGGAAATTCAAGGTGCTGGTGAAGACACAGATATAGCTTATAGACTATTATTAGCTGGTTGGCAGATTTACATAAGTAAAGTCGAATTCTTCATAGAACATCATGCGAGCTTGAGGAAGGTTTGGAAGAAAAGCTTTTGGTATGGGTATGGGGCACATTTTGCTGCGCATAAACACAAAAAAATGGGTCAAATGTTGATTAGAAGCAATCCATTTGCCGGTTTTATAGAGGGGTCGCTTGCTTTTTCCATGGTTTATAAAGAAACACAAAAGAAAATAGCTCTTTTCTTGCCTCTATACTATTTCTCAAAAAGAATATTTTGGTGCTTTGGTTTTTCAAAAAGCCATAGAGATGCCTATGGGCACTCATAAAATTATTGTATTTCAAGACTGTTTTCAAAAATTAATAGATAGGTATGTTCTTCCTTGTCGGAAGTAAAATTACTAAAAATGGTTTCTTTGATCGTCAAATCTTCTGGTAAACAAATAAATGCAAATAAGGAGATAGACCACATTCATAATGACTGGTTAATTTGCAAAACGAAGTAACAAAGTCTTCTGGGACCTTTGTTGTTTTGAATCGAGCAAATATTGGCAAGTAAATATTTAATCAACTTAATGTTTTCAGTCTAAAATTCTTGTTATATGTATTTATGTTCCAAGTTAGGGTATTTAATTGCCAGTTACTCGTGTATGGTTTTGGCGTTTTTCTGTTCTATAGGTAAACAACATTTATATCGTTCTTCTTCTTTCTTAAGAAACGAGATAGCTCTCGTTGACGAGAATGAAGAACAAATTAACCAAGAAAATAGTAATATCAACTATTTTCGTATTACTGATTCTAACTTCAAGCCTATTCTTAGAGCAAGGTTTTGTTGTAGCAGCTGTCTCTACCTCTAAAACTATAACATCTAATGGCTTAATAATATCAACCGTTAATCGCATTAACGGCATTTGGACTCAAGCAGGTTCAGATGTTACCCCATCAGAATGTGCATTTTACCTTTCAAAAGACATATCTCTCGTTTATGTAGATACAGGCTACTGGAAATCCGATGGTTCAATATACTATTTTATTTCGCCTAGTCAAATTCAATCTGCTGTTGCTAATGCTCATGCGGCTGGGTTGAAGATTTATCCTTGGGTAACATCGCAGGCCTCTTTTGGAGACATCATCAATATAGGCACATCTAGTTCGCGTCAAAACGCGTTTAACACTATGGTTAATCTTGTGCAGACTTATGGTTTTGACGGTATGGCTGACGACGTGGAAGAATTAGATTTTACTACTTTATCTGATTACGTTGCATACTTTAATGGTGCGACCGTAGCGATGCACTCTATAGGAAAACAGTACTTTACATCTGTAATTTCTTATTTGCCTGAATACTTGGGAACATCACTATTTGGTCAAATAAATGTAGATCGCATCCAACCTATGTTGTATTGTTACCCATACTACCCCTACACATCTAGCAATCCAGTCTTTACCTATGACTTTGTTCAATCGAAGTTCAAAGAACAAATGGATTTCATTTTGCGGTACTCGTCTTCTCCTGTGGGTTTAGCTATTCACTCTGATTATGTGGCTTACTATACTTTAGTAGATGCAATGAGTTGGATAGACCAGCAGTTAGCTGCAGGAACGCCTGTTAATAGGCTCGTTGGCATAGATATCTTTTGGGTCGTTGGTATGAACACAAATCAATGGAATACATGGAGCAATTGGAGCACTAAAAACTAGTCGGAAACTATTATTCAATTTTTTCCGGCTTCCTTTAAAGATACCTCACAAACAGCATAATTAATTTTAAACCAAATGCGGTTGTTGTAGTAGTCGATAATGAAAAATGACTCTGTTGAAAAACTTATCGTTAGTTATAAGCCATTATTATATAATGTTTTTAGTGCGTAACAATAAAAAAGAACTTAAATGAACAAAAAGACTATAAAATGGTTTCTCGAGTTCCTCTTAAAATCAAAATGAATTCAAAAAAGAGTAAGTGACATGAAAAGCAGCGATTTTAGATTCTTGATCTACACGTTTGCATTTCAAGCAATCGTATGCTTTTCAACAATTCTGGATATTGTCTTTGTTCGACAGGTTTTAGGTTTTATTTTTCTTGTGTTTATTCCCGGGTTCCTTCTTCTCAGAGTATTTAGAATAGAAAGACCTCATCTCACTGAAACTGTTGTTCTATCCGTAGGATTGAGCCTCTCCTTTTTAATGATGATAGGATTTGTAATGAATGCATTAGGCTCTTTTAGTCTTTTTAGTGCTCCTTTAGCAACCCTGCCCGTCTTCATCACGATCAATATTATCGTTGCTTGTTTGAGCATTATAATATTTTTTAGGAATAGAGATTACCCTGACTTAGGCATAGAAAACTTTGGAAAATTGTGGCGTTATCTGCCTATTTTATTTTTACCGATTTTAAGCATTATTGGTGTACTAAGTGCACGCTATTTTCAAAGTAATATCATCTCGATTTTTGTTATCATACTTATTGCGATTGTTTTTGTGATCAGTGCTCTCAGACCCAAGTTGTCCTCATACTATCCGTTGATTATTATTTCAATAACTTTGGCGCTCTTGTTAAGCCCGGCTTTGATGTCAAATTATATGTATGGTGATGATATTCAAGGTGAATTCAGCACTTTTACTTTAACAAAAAATATGTTGTCTTGGAATCCACAGATCTATTCATCTATTCAACAATCTTCAGACAATTCTATGCTAAGTATCACGATTCTGCCTACTGTACTTTCAAACTTGCTAAATATCGAACCAGGTTGGGTTTTCAAAGTTGTTTTTCTGTTAATATTCTCCCTAGTTCCCTTGGGTTTATATGAATTATTTCGGAGATATTGGTCAGAAAAAGTTGCTTTCATTTCAGTGATTTTTTTCGCAGCGAATTATGTGTATTTTACTGCATTATTGGCTGATGTTAAACAAGTTATTGGAGAATTGTTTTATGTCATTTTGTTTTTGGAGCTGCTAATAGAGGCTGTGAATAGCCAAAAGAGCAGTTGGGTGATTTTGATATTTGCAGTCTTTGGACTGGTTGTTTCACACTATTCTCAAGACTTTATTTTTCTAATATTAGTTTTCTCAACTTGGCTTGGACTAAAAATATTCTATAGAAAAATATACTCTAGGATTAATATTTCACTTATTTCATTTACAGCTGTTCTCGTGTTTTTTTGGTATGCTTACTTATCTCCATCGGATGCAGGTCCATTTTCAAAATTAATTGGTTCTATAAAGACAGCATTTGGCAGTTTTGCAAGTGAATTTTTCGTTACATCTACGAGAGGCGAAGATGTTCAAGCCGCTCTAGGAATTACAGCCCGTCCAAGTACGTTGCATACCGTAGGTACCATTCTATACGACACAACAATACTAGCATTATTTATCGGATTTATTTCCTTAGTGATTATCTCTAGAAAAGATAAATCAAAAAGAGAATACACATTAGTAACATTTCTAAATTTAGGACTCCTAATTCTAGCAATTGCCGTCCCTTTCTTAGCGGGTTTTCTGGAAATGGGGCGCTTATACGGAATTGTGTTAATTTTCTTATCACCCCTATTTGTTTTAGGCGGAGATGCTACATTCAAGACCTTCTCAAGACTTATAAAACACAAGAAATTGAAAGTAAGAAACGACGATACCAAAGTCAGCTATTCCATAATCTTGGCTCTGGTAATATTGGTGCCTTTTTTCTTCTTCCAAACAGGACTTGTCTATGAAATAGCTAATGATTCCTCACCATCTTCATTTTCACTAAGCTACTATAAAATGCAAGATTCTTCGCTGCTAATTCATGAATCTGACGTTTTCAGTGCTCAATGGTTATCAAAATACGGCGATATTACTAATATGCCAACATTCGCTGATCCCATTGCACAATCACATGTTTTACAAAGTTACAGTACCATTAATCAAGGTCTAATCTTTCTGCTTTCAAATTCCACTCAAATCATTCGTGCCGACGGAGTTTTTCCTGTGATGCCAACAAACTTTAACAATTCATACATTTATCTTTCTCAGTTCAACGTCCGCAATAACATGGTCTGGTGGTATCAGCGAATGGGAATATCGTATACATTAAACGAATTACCCATTTTAAACAATACCGGAGCTTTCGTTAGTAAAGTCTATTCAAATGGTGCCAGCGAAGTTTATTTCCGAACTTCATAGATTCAATATTTCAAATGAATCTCAGTAGCCTCAATAATCAAAAACATTTAAATCATGAGTTAAAAACTAGCAATAAACAAGATTGGGTGTACCTAATAATCGCTCTAAAGCAAAGAAAATGAAATCAAACAAAAAAGAGATTAGCTAACAGCTACCTTAGGTGAAATAATTTTTGATCGTTGGCGTTTTTTCTCCTGTCATAAATTGGTCTGGTGGAGCAGAGTGGGTAGCTGTTGACATAATTAACGCCTTGAAAGAACACGGTCATCAAGTAATAATCCTGTCAGATAGTCCCCTTAATCAAGAGAGATTCAAAACCGTTTTTAACCGTACGGTATCTGCAGATAAACAGATTATCTTTCCCTTAAAACTTTTTCAATCAACTGATTTGAAAAACATCTATACCGACGCAATAAGATTATTCATGTTAAAATCCAAATGCCAAGTTGTAATTGACACATTTTCAAATGCAATTTTACCCGGAGCGAATATCTCCTATATCCATCATCCTTTGCTTCGAAGAATAACGGTCGGAGCACCAACCTTAAGGAACAAATTATTTTTCGTCCCCTATCAATACTATTTGAGGTCCTCAAGAAACAATTTCAAACATAAGCTTGTTTTAGCTAACAGCAAGTTTACCGCAGAAGCAGTAAAAGCCGAGACTGGAATAGAGGCGCAGGTCCTTTATCCACCCGTAATGAGCGAAATCACCCCTCAACAAAGAAATTTTGATCAAAAAAGAGAAAACAACGTAATAACGGTGGGGCGAATCTGCAAAGGAAAAAACCTTACTCTAATTCCTAAGATAGCAAAACTCACGCGTAAGGACATCTTCTTCACAATAGCCGGACTTCTAGAATCTAGTGAGATAATGCTTTCACTTCTTAAGTCAATAAAGGAGCTCGACGTAGCCGACAGAGTAAAAATTTTGACAAATGTCAAAAGAGACCAGTTGAAAAATGTTTTACTAAGCTCAAAGGTCTATCTGCATCCAAAAATCGACGAGCATTTCGGTATCTCCATAGTTGAAGCCATGGCTCTTGGCTGCACGCCAGTTGTACATAATTCAGGTGGACCGCGAGAATTTGTTTCGCGAGATTTTCGTTATAACAGCATCGAAGAAGCTGCAAGACAGGTTGAAAAAGCAATCGATGATTGGTCTCCCATGCAGGCGAGAAAAACCTCAGAGTACACAGAGAGATTTGACGAAAAATCATTCTCAAAACAGTTTATTAGTGTCTTCAATTCATTTTTTGCAAAGTAGTCTAAAAATATAGTCCAAATTAATAATTCACTAATTTATTTCAACGTTAGATCTATAGTAATTGAACGATGTGATTTCTATGGAGACGAGCGAAATTAATCTGCCTCTGGTCTCAATAGTGGTTATAACTCTTAATAGGAAAAGAAATCTGGAAAAATGTCTCAATTCTATTTTGAATATTGTTTATCCTCTATCCAAGCTCGACATCATAGTTGTTGACGGAGGATCCGTCGATGGGACGTACGAAATGGTTAGCAGAGACTTTCCTAATGTAAGTTTTGTCTTAGAAGAACGAAAGGGAGTAGCTATTGCAAGAAATACAGGTTGGAAGCATTCAAAAGGCAAATTCGTTGCCTACACTGATGATGATTGCATTGCTGATCCTTATTGGATAAGAAGACTAGTTGTCTCTTTAGAATCAAGCAACGCCAAAGGAGCTGGCGGCAAAGTAGTCTATTTGCACCCCGAAGCGATTCCTAAATATTATCATGGAACTCCCTTTGGAACACTTGATTTAGGAGAAAGACAACGGCCACTAAAAAAAGGCGAGAATCTAATAACTGCAAACATGTTGATAGAAGCAGAAGTATTCAAGAAAATTGAATTCTGGGAATCACTAATATTTAATGATTCAGAGGATGCAGAACTTTGTAGATCTGTCTTGGAAGCAGGCTACAACCTTCTTTATGTTCCCGATGCCACTATTTACCATAATATAGATTTGAAGAGAATAAATCTTGGCTATCTTCTTAAGAGAGCATTCTTTTCAGGATTAACTTCATACATAATCGAAAGAAAAAGGAAACGGAACATCACGTTAATTCCTAGATATTTTCGGTTCTTTCTTGGAGGTTGCATTCGTTTCTTTTATAAAAGAACTGTAGTAAACATTTATTGGTCTGCCAAATCCTTTGTCGCTTTCTTAGCTTCGGTTCTCCTAATTGCATTTTGGAATTAGAAAATATCAATGATAATAAGGTTCATCGAAAATCTGTTTCAATCTGGATTAATATTTTTTAGTTTCAAAGATTCCAAATAGTCATTTAACTTAGCAAATTACCCGTTTTGTTTTCAGGTTTCTTAAGAATAGGTTTAATTTAGCTTCTCTACAGTACTAAACAAAACAATCAATAGTAAAGAGCGTTAGAAATGATCAGTGACAAAATAAGTGTTAGTATAGGTTTGCCGGTTTTCAACGGTGAAAAATACCTTGGGGAAGCGGTAAATTCTATTCTTTCTCAAAGTTACAAAGATTTTGAGTTAATTATTGTTGATAATGCCTCCAACGACAAAACACAACAAATATGCGGTGAGTTTGCAAAAAAGGATAGTCGCGTTAAATATTATAGAAATAAAGAAAATATCGGCGGTCCAGCAAACTATAATCTGAGTTTTAAATTAGCTTCAGGTAAATACTTTAAATGGGCTGCTTACGACGATGTCCTACACCCAGAATACTTGGCTAAATGCGTACGAGTCCTTGACGAGGATCCGTCAATTGTTTTATGCCACTCAAGGGTCGGTTGCATAGATGAGAACAGCGTTTTAGTAGGGAATTATGATAATAGAACTCTTCCAAGAATCGGCTACTTGAAGGCTCATGAACGTTTTGGAGACTTGATCAGTCTGCGAAACGATTGTTGGGCAATACATGCCGTTATGCGCTCAAGTTATCTTGGAAAAACACCTCTGCATGGAAGTTACGTAGACGCTGACAGAAATTTGTTGGCAGAAATGGGTTTGATAGGCAGAATGTACGAAATTCCAGAGCATTTGTTCTTCCGAAGAGACCACCCCGATGCCTACACCCGAAAATACTACTCAAAAAATATAGTTAGAGACTATAGAACACAATTGGTTTGGTGGACTGGACGCAAGACAAAAAGACTTCTTGTTCTGCCACATTGGAAAAACTTGCTGGAGTTTTTCGTATCAATAAATCGTGTGCCTCTAAGTTGGTCAGAAAGGTTGCTATGTAGCAGAGAAGTAGCTAGATGGCTTCTAAGAGAAAAAGGATTGCGAAGAATGAAATGGGATTTTGAAAACGAGATCCAGCTTTGGAGAATGAAACTCCATTATGGAACAACTAAAACTTAGATGCCATAAATGATTTAACCAATACCTAATGAAAATCGAAGTAATATTCTATTAATAAAGGAGAAAAAACAAAATTGAAACAAAAAACGGAACATATTTGTCCGAATTGTAAGGACCAAAGTATGTCGATTTTCTATACAGCTAACAACGTTCCTGCAAATAGTTGTATGATGTTTTCAAACCATCAAGAAGCCATAAGCTTCCCTAAAGGTGATGTTGTTCTTGGTTTCTGCGGAAACTGCGGCTTCATTTCAAACGTAGCATTTGACCCTTCAAAGTTAGATTACTCCTCTCTAGCTCCAGAAGAGCAAGGCTTCTCTGGAACCTTTAACACATACGCTCAAAAGTTAGCTTCGCGCCTTATACAAAACTATGATCTGCATGGCAAACACATCTGCGAGATAGGTTGCGGAAGAGGCGATTTTCTTGCATTAGTTTGTCAGTTAGGAAACAATTATGGAGTTGGAATAGATCCTTCAACTGTAAGCGGAGGCGTCGAAAGCGAAGCTTCAAGTCGCCTAACTTTTATTAAAGACTTTTACTCCGAACGATACGCTAACTATCATGGGGACTTAGTAATTTGTCGTCACACGCTTGAGCATATTCCTAATACTGCTGAATTTGTTGGTACTCTTCGACGCGGCATCGGAAACAAGTTTAGTACAGCAACCTTTTTTGAAGTTCCAGACATAACTAGAATACTCCATGAGGTCGCATTTTGGGATATCTACTACGAACATTGCTCTTACTTCAATCTCGGATCACTTGCAAGACTCTTTCGATTCTGTAACTTTGAAGTTACAAACTTAATGCGAGATTATTTTGACCAATATCTCTTGATTGAAGCAAAACCAGTCGACCAAAAATCAAAAATAATCTTTGAAAATGAAGAAAGCGTGGAACAAACTGCTAAAGATGTTGAGAATTTCGTTTTGCACTCACAAGAAAAACTAAGCTTTTGGAAAAACCAATTATCACAAATTCAGAATAAGCACAAAAAGGCAATTGTTTGGGGATCAGGATCCAAATGCGTAGGTTTTATGACAACTCTAGGAGTAAAAGACGAAATAGAATACATTGTTGACATTAACCCACGACGTCACGGTAAATTTATTCCAGGCGTTGGCAAACAAATAGTCTCGCCAGAATTTCTAAAACAATATAGACCTGACACTATTATCGTAATGAATCCAATTTATTGTAGTGAAATCAAGAAGATGATGGATGAAATGGGAGTGGCTGCAGATTATATCCCCTGCTCGTAGAAAACAAATATTGATAAGCAATTGTAATGACCTTTTTCATAGCATCAAACATAACTGTAATAACTTAACACGAGAGGGTGTTTATGAAAGCTAAAGAGAAAAACAAGGTATTCCAGTCCCTATCCAAAGCAACCCAACTTATTAGTCAACCCCTAATGTGGAACATCTACTACTGGTTATTGCCAAAACCTAAAGTAAAAACTCCATTAGAGCCCAATATGAAACAAATAGAAGCTGACTTGAAAGAGAAAGACTTCAATTTACAGAGTTTGGATATCAACGAAAAAGAATTCTCTGCATATTTAGAGCAAGCTCAATACTCAAAATATCCAAATTACTATGCCGGCGGAACAAGCAATGGTTTTGTTTCAAAAGCAGTTCAACATTTCTTAGCTGCAAAACTTCTAAACTTATCAAGCAGTGATATTTACTTAGACGTTGCCAGTTTTAACTCTCCTGTAAGTGAGATCTACCAACGTTTGTATGGATGTAAAACCTACAATCAAGACTTAATGTTTCCAGAAGGTATACATGGAACTACGATTGGAGGAGACGCTTCCGCAATGCCTGTTGCAGACGGTTTTGCAACAAAGATGGCTCTTCATTGTTCATTAGAGCACTTTGAAAAAGATTCAGACATTAGATTTATGCAAGAGGCCAACCGTGTCCTAAGAACGGGAGGGAAGTTATGCGTTGTTCCTTTGTACCTTTTTCAATCGTATGCAATATTGACTAATCCACTCTTTGCTAAGCGCAACACCCCATTCGATCGAGATGCTGTAATCTATTCTTCGAAAACTTGGTATAACCGACATGGTAGATTCTATGACGCCTCGCACCTCGTATCGCGTATTAGAGATGGTAACCCATTAAAAATGACGGTTTACGTTGTCAACTGCGATATCTCGTCCTGGAAAGACCAATTCTTCGCTGCCATTTTTGAAAAAGAAAACTGAAATGGTTTTAAAACAACAAAACTATTTTAGAAATATAAACCAGTCAGCAAAACTGCGAAAACGTACAAACACTGAACATTAAGTTGTACCAAAGCATTAAACTACAATCCAAAACAATGGTAATTGTTTAGTGCAACGGACTGAGAACATAGTTAATATATATCCATGCAGCTTACAAAACGAAGGTGGAAAAGTTGCACGTATTAGTAACTGGTAACAAGGGGTATATTGGAACAGTCATGGTACCAATGCTTCAAGCAGCAGGTTTCGAAGTATCCGGCTTAGACAGTGATCTTTTTGATGATTGCATTTTTGGTGATGCCTCAGTAACTGGAGAAATTCCAAAAATTCCTTATCTAAAAAAAGACATCCGCGACATAGAACTCTCTGACTTAAAAGGTGTAGATGCAGTAGTGCATCTTTGTGCTTTGTCAAATGATCCCTTAGGTGATCTTAATCCAAAAATCACCTATGACATCAACTATGAAGCCTCAGTAAAATTAGCAAAGTTAGGCAAACAAGCAGGCGTCGAAAGATACGTTTTATCTTCATCCTGCAGCGTTTATGGTGCTACAACATCTGATGTTGTAAATGAAGAATCTGAAGCACATCCAGTCACACCCTACGCCGAATCAAAAGTAATGGCTGAAAAAGAAATAGCAAAATTGGCAGACTCTAAATTCCATCCAACATTCTTGCGGTCCTCTACGGCTTACGGTTTATCACCCATGCTTCGTTTTGATCTTGTTGTCAACAACTTCATTGCTTGGTCCTTCACGAAAGGAATAGTTTTGTTAAAAAGTGATGGAAGTGCATGGCGTCCATTTGTTCACATTAGAGATATTTCACGCGCTTTCATAGCTACATTAAAAGCTCCAGAAGATATCGTCCACAACCAAATCATAAACGTCGGCAAAAACGAAGAAAACTACCGAATACGAGACGTAGCCGAAATAGCAAAACAAACTGTCCCAAACTCTAAAATACAATATGTGGAAGGCGCTGAACCAGATAAACGCTCATACCGAGTTGAATTTGACAAAATAGCTAAAATCTTGCCAGATTTTAAACCTCAATGGACTGTTGCTCAAGGAGCAAAAGAACTGTATGAAGCATACAAAAAAGTCGGTTTGCTAGTTGAGGACTTTGAAGGTCCACGATACAGACGCATAACTCATTTGGAGGACAGCTTACGTTCGGGTAGGCTAGACAGCACAATGCGTCTAAAAACCTCCCTTCCTTAACTCCGAGTAATATCAGGCTCACTAACATACCAAGGTCGAGAAAGAAAGTCATGAAAAACCTAGAATGCAAGTTTTGCGGTCGCCCACTTCAGCATATATTTGCTGATTTAGGGGTTCAACCATTCTGCGAAAGCTACATAGCTGTTGAAGACCAAAACAAAATGGAACCTTTTTACCCACTTCGAGTTTATTTCTGTGATAACTGTTTACTTGTTCAACTCGAACAATCAATGACTCCTATACAACTCTTTTCAAACTATTCCTACTTTTCTTCTCAGTCCAAAGGTTGGTTGAAACATATCGAAAACTATGTTGACATGATTACACAAAAACTTAACTTGGACAAAAATAGCCAAGTTGTAGAAATCGGAAGTAATGATGGTTACCTGCTTCAGTTTTTCGCACAGCGAAGCATACCTATTATAGGTGTTGAACCTGCCAATAATGTTGCAGAAGAAGCCATAAAAAAAGGCATTCCAACTATTATCAATTTCTTCAACAAAGAAACTTTACAACAGTTAATTAGCAAAAACAAACAAGCAGATCTGATAGTTGGAAATAACATCTTAGCTCAAATACCTGACATTACCGGTTTCGTTGAGAACCTTGCAAGCTTATTAAAGCCGACGGGCGTCATAACATTAGAATTTCATCACTTAATGAAATTAATTGACAACAATCAGTTTGACACAATAAGTCACGAACGTTTCTCATATCTTACTTTTTCAGTTGTGGAAAAAATCTTTGCGAGCAAAGGCCTAATAATTTTTGACGTTGAAGAAATTCCAACTCATGGCGGATCTCTTAGAATCTACGCTCGTCAAGCTGAAGATAAATCCAAACCAATCACAACAAACGTTGCCGGCATAAGAGAAAAAGAAAGTAAAGATGGATTAGACAAACTAGAGAAATATTTTTTGTTTAATGGGAAAGTAAAAGATACTAAAAGAGGTATCTTGGCCTATCTGATAGCGCTTAAGAATTCTAAAAAAACAATTATCGGGTACGGTGCACATGCAGAGGCAAATACGCTTCTGAATTATTGTGGAGTGCGCTCGGATTTTCTAGACTATACCGCTGATCGTAATCCATACAAGCATGGAAAATTGTTAGGCGGTACGCGAATACCAATTTTTAATCCGGATAAGATAAAAGAAACTAAACCTGACTATGTTTTTATCTTGCCTTGGAGTATTAAGGGAGAGTTAATGAACCAAATGGCGTATATTGGCGAATGGGGCGGTAAATTCATAGTGCCAATTCCAGAATTGACTGTATATAACTCAAATGGAAAACTAATCGATAATAAAACCATTGATCAAGGGGGTAGCTAAATGAAGGTGGTTCTTTTTTGTGGTGGTCTAGGTTTAAGACTCCACCCAACAACAGAAAATATTCCAAAACCTTTAGTGCAAATTGGTGGAAAACCTGTTTTATTGCTCTTGATGAAATATTACTCCTATTTTGGACATAAAGACTTCATTCTTTGCCTAGGTTACAAGGGAGAGGAGATTAAAAAGTTCTTTCTAGATTACGACGAATATCCGCAAGAAGATTTCATGCTTTCAAATGGAGTCAGAAAACAATTAAGAAGAAATGAAATTCAAGATTGGAACATAACTTTCGCTGAAACCGGACTCAACTCAAATATCGGTCAACGGTTAATGGCGGTCCGTAAATATCTAGATGGTGAGGATGTGTTTTTAGCTAATTACTCAGATGCTCTGACTGACCTGCCACTTTCAAAGATGATTAAATATTTCACCAATCGCGACAAAATCGGTTGCATTACAGCAGTAAAACCCGTTGGGTTTACTTTTCATTATGTCTCAATTGGAGATCAAGGGTATGTGAAAAGTGTTAGTCCCTTGAACAATACTCCATTGAGAATTAACGGAGGCTTTTTCGTCTTTAAGCAACAAATATTTGATTATATTAAACCCGGAGAAGATCTTGTAATTGAGCCCTTCGAAAGACTAATCGAAAAGAATGAGTTGGTTGCTTATCCTCATGATGGATTTTGGGCTAGTCTTGACACATACAAAGACAAGCAGCGTTTGGACGAATTAGCTTCAAACAATGGATCATTTTGGGAAATCTGGAAAGACAGGTTAAAAGATTCGGAGAAACAGGATGCTTAAGCTAAATCTTTTTTGGCAAAAAAACTTTAAGGTTTTGTGTTTAGGTGCACACTCAGATGATATAGAAATAGGGTGTGGGGGGACAATTCTTAGATTGCTAAGAGAGGTACCTGATGCTCAATTTTATTGGCTTGTTTTTAGTGCAAAAGAGAATAGAGCTAAAGAAGCATCTGAAAGTGCAGCTTCTTTTCTTTCAGAAGCAAAGTTAAAGACAATAAATATTCAGAATTTTCGAGAATCATACTTTCCGTTTATTGGCGGAGAAATTAAAGACTGCTTCGAGAAATTAAAGAATATTTACGATCCTGACATAATATTTACCCATTATGGTAATGATTTTCATCAGGATCATAAGTTAATCTCAAACCTGACTTGGAACACTTATAGAGATCATTTAATTTTAGAATATGAAATCCCGAAGTATGACGGGGATCTAGTTACTCCAAACCTCTATAGCAATATTGAGGTTTCAGACGTCGATAACAAAGTCGATCGCATTTGCCGTTTTTTTAAATCTCAAAAACAAAGAAACTGGTTCTCCGAGGAAACCTTTCGGTCAATTATGAGAATTCGAGGCATAGAGTCTAATTCCTCAAGTGGGTATGCTGAAGCATTCCATTCCCGAAAGATAATTATTTAATTCTTATTGTTAAATCAAAAAAATGTACCCATGGTTTAGGTGTTTTTCAATGCTAATGTTTGAGACTTAATTGAAGTTTTTAATGATTTATCAAAATATTATAACTTTAAAGATTACTTTTAGATATAAAGATAAATGATTCACAATTTTTATAAAGTTACAATCTTAAATCTCGTGTCAACTTAATTTCTAAGCAATGAGTTGTGATTGTTATTTTGTTCTTGCAAGAATATCTATCTATAGTAAGAATTCTCAAAGTTTAAAAGTAAGGTTGTAATATCCAACAAACGGCAATGTAACTTTGAAAACGAATTTAACATACAATATCCCGCGTATATTAAATTATGAGAGGTTTATAATGTGAAAGTTTGCGTAATTGGTCTTGGAGAAGTAGGTTTACCTACTGCAAAATATGTTCAGACGAAGAATTCTGATACTTGGGGTTATGATAAAGATCAGAATGTTGTTAATCGAGCAATTGAGAGTGTGTTTCAAAATGCTACAACTGACTGGTTAACCATACCGCCTGCAGATGTCTATGTTATCTGTGTTTCAACAAGAGTTTCAGGTAATCTTCCTGATCATTCATCAGTTTTTGATGTCTGTGAAAAAATCTTCAAGAGATCTGAACATGTTTCCTTGGTCTCTATCGAGAGTACTATTATTCCAGGTACGTCGAAAAGAATTTGGGAAGAAATTTTCAAAAAACGGATTAATTTAGTACATGTTCCCCATAGATATTGGCCAAAAGAACCAGAGATTCATGGTGTAAATCAACTTAGAGTCATCGGTGCGATAGATGAACCAAGTTTAAAGGTAGGTACAGATTTTTACAATAACAAACTTGGCATCCCTCTGCATATAGTTTCTTCAATAGAAGCAGCTGAAATTTGTAAGGTATCCGAGAATGCTTATCGTTATATACAAATAGCCTTCTCTGAGGAACTTCGAATGATCTCAGAAGAATTAGGCATCAATTTCAAAGAAGTTCAAGAAGCATGTAACTCAAAATGGAACATAACGATGCCAGAAGCGCTGAATGGGATAGGAGGTACCTGTCTGCCAAAAGATACACTGTACTTGCAATCATTGACTTCATATCATGATCTGCTTAAAGGCGCATTAAATGCAGATGCTAAATACAAACAATGGTTAGAAAAACATGCTTCAAAAAATGCTCTTCTTCCTTCAAAAGACCAGAAAAAGTAGATGCGAAAATGTTCTTCTAATCCCAATATTCTAAAAATAGTTTTTGTCTGCAAAATCATTTGTGGAGCTATTCTACTACAATGTCTTCTTTTACCGAGATTGTTGAATCAAAGTATAGGAGTTTTTGATCCCCGTCAGCACTACTGTCAGGACAAAGCAGCGCGCTTCAAGAATAAAGAGGTTAAGAATAAATCAAGAAAATACAGAATCTGAATAACCTTTACAAAATACAAAAATTAATTATGGCTTGCACTAATAAAAATACAGACTAAACTTTTCTTGCATTGAAAGGAGGAACAAGGGTCGAATGATAAGAACAAAAGATGATTACTTGTTTTATTTGAAAGCTGATCAGATAGCCCTTAAAATGGAGCTAAAGCATCCTCGCTTTTTCCAAGACGAAATATGGAAGTTCCAAAGGCTTCTCAGAAAAGTCGAGTTTTTTGAAAACTGCAAAAAGAATCCAATAAGTAACATATCCTCTTTATACTCACGCTATAACCTCGAAAAACTGAGCATAAAACTAGGTTTCACTATACCTCCTAATTGTTTTGGTCCTGGTCTATCAATTGCTCACAGAGGGACAATTGTAATACATCATGGAGTCAAAGTGGGTGAAAATTGCCGAATACATCAAGGAGTTACAATAGGAAGCGACTTAGTAAGTAATGAACTCCCACATCTAGGCAATAATATTGCTATAGGTCCAGGTGTGGTTATCGTAGGCGCAATTTCAATAGCTGATGGAATAGCAATCGGAGCCAATTCGTTCGTAAATAAGTCGTTTGACGAACCGAACATAACCATTGCAGGTTGCCCTGCAAGAAAAATCTCAAATAAAAGCTCAGAGAGCCGGTGGATCAGAGCCACAGAAATCTTGAGAAGTAGAGCGCGCGCCGGTAGCTGAACAAAACCAGCCTCTTTTGCTCTTGACTAAGAAAACGGGTACGCAGATCATCACGTTTCTTCTTTAGTGTCCTAGTTCCAAGGGCTAACAATGAGAAAGATCTCTCTTTTCCGATGCCGTGTTTAGGCTCAGAGAGATACTTTCTAGCGAAAGCGTGGCATCAATTGGGCTTCTTTCAATTTATTTGTCTCGGGAGTTCACTTATGATTATTGTCAGTTGAAGCATAATGTGGGTACCTCAGTTTTCGTTTAGAATGTTTTTATGGATTTTTGTTATTGATAATTAATCTCGACATAAATCAGTTATCGCTTGTTTTGGAAAGTTATAATAAATATGTTTTTTGGGATCTATAGTCGCTAATTCATTCAAGTGGTAAATCGGGTTTAGACGTTCGTAATTGCATTTTGAAAGTTAACTATATTCGGAAGGCTGATGAGAACTGAAAAAACTTATCAGACAAGTCCAACAATCGATGTTGAGTTCTAACTATTTTATTTCAAATCTCATGATTTTTCCTTGCGGGTTGCGTGCAGTCTCTTCCAATATACGGTCGGTTTGCCAAACAAGTTGCCAAGGCTTAAACAATTCCACCCAGTTTTCCATAGGTCGCATCCATACGGTATTACCTTCATAAGTCCCCGTCTCTTCAGCCACTATCAATACTGCCGTTTTTTTGGCAACCCTTTTGATTTCCTCTATTGCTTTTATTTGCTCATTAGGTGGCATGTGCTGGATAACAGTCCAGCTAACACAAAGATCAAAGACATTGTCTGGAAAGGGCAGTTTCTGAGCTGTAATATTATAAAACCGTGCTTGAGGATTTTGCCGTTTAGCGTCATTGAAAAGACTCTTTTCAGGTTCAACCGCGTTGTGTTCCCTTGAATATTCCATTATCCAAGGTGTGAGTCTTCCAAATCCACAACCGATTTCAAGCGATTTGTCAGCTTTATAATCGCCTATTGCTTGCTGGAGAAGTTTGACTTCTTTATGCAAACGACTTGAAAAAGCTGGAAGATAAGATTCTTGTCCACTGCAATCAGACACAACTGATTCGTGAGAAAATGGAACTCGTTTTCTTACATTCTTGTTGAACTTGCTTTCCAAACCTGATCTCCAAAACAAATATTTAGGTATCCGCGATGGATTCTTAATTGCGGTCGCTAACATTTTCTTTAATCCCAATTCGTTGTTCCCCAAGCAATGTTGCTACGTTATAATGAAGCGGCTCCTTTTAAATGATACTTTGTTGCTGAGTGAGCTAAAGCCGCATATTGCATGTAGACAACTGTTGATTTGCACTTTTGCAATTGGAAAAAGAAGATTTTGCGGGACTTTGTGGTGAAATCTCTACGAGTTTGAGGTTTAAGACATTCCAAACATCAACACACACTAACCAGCTCACCAACCCAAACAAACATTATCAAGATAGAAAAGAAGAATGTCTTCGACTATCCATTTTTGAGAAATGATTCCTAAAACACACTCATATCTGTAAGAAAAACATTTAATAAAATGTCTATAAAAACCGGCAGATTATAACAGACTTTTCAATACTCCTGAGTTTATTATATGAGCAAGAAGAAAAATCTTAATTGCAAATAACCACACTGCTTTACATCAGGTGACTATGTTATAAAATGATGGATCCATATGCGGTACAAACTCATAACCGTTTTTGGCTGGACAAAGTTTTTATGCGCGTTTGAAACTTAAACAGTCCCGTTAAGACAAAGGATGATTCAAGATGGCCCTACAGAAAGGAGATTTCATATTAATCGATTATGTTGCCAAAGTTAAAGAAACAAACGAAGTTTTCGACACAACAAAAGAAGATGTCGCCAAAAAAGAGCATCTTCACAAAGAAGGACAAATCCACGAGCCTGAACTAGTAGTTGTAGGCGAAGGATGGGTACTAAAAGCGCTAGACGAAGCATTAGCAACGATGGAAATAAAAAAGCCCTCAACCGTTGAAATTTCACCTGAAAAAGGCTTCGGACCAAGAGACCCAGAAAAAATCAAACGCGTCTCAATAAAGCAGCTTTACGCAAAAGAAATCAACCCAGTAGTCGGTGCACGCATAGAATTCCAAGGAAAACAAGCCACAATCCGCTCAGTCGGCGCAGGAAGAGTTCTACTGGACTTCAACGCTCCGTTAGCTGGAAGAACCCTCATTTACGATGTTACAATAAATGCGAAACTTGACAAAACAGCGGAGAAAATCGGCGCAATAGTCCACCGCAGAGTGCCAGTAGTTGAACAAGACAAATTCAAACTGACAATAAAAGAAGGTAACTTGACCATAGATATGCCTGAAGACACCTTCTACGTTGAAGGCATACAGATAGCTAAACGGGGCATCGCCATGGACATCCAGAAATTCGTTCCCGACTTAGCTGAGACAAAATTCGTTGAAACTTTCAAAGCTGAGCCTAAACCAGCCGCAGCTGCACCAGCTCCTGCTCCAGCACCAGCAACTACGGAAGCTGAAACAGAATCAGAAACAAAACCTAAAGCAGAACAAAAGCCTAAAACAGAGCCAAAACCTGCAGCCAAAACAGCGCCAAAAACCGCAAAAACTGCCAAAGCCTAAATCAATTCCACCAACTTCTTTAAATTTTCGTTTTATTATTTTACCAAGACAGACCTGATGAGGTCCTTTTTTTTGTTTGAAAAATAAAAGATAAATCTTGCATTCGCCACTTAATAAATGCAGCGTTCATCACTTCTTGATCACAAAATAGGTCAGTAATTTGGGAGGTGGAAAGAAAATATGGACCACACCATAGTGCATTTTGAAATTCCAGCAAACGATGTGGATAAATTGAAGCGTTTCTACGAAGAAGTCTTCGGCTGGAAAATCATTCAGGCTTCGGGGCCAATCGAGTACTGGGTTATCCAAACTGTTCCTACAGACCCAAATGGCATGCCTCTTAGGCCAGGAGTAAACGGTGGAATGTACAAAAAACAGGTGCCCGAAGGAAAACCCGTAAACTACATCGCAGTTGAATCAATAACTGATTTTCTAGCGAAGATTGAAAAATTAGGTGGGAAAGTAACTCAACCCAAACAGGAGGTTCCGCAAATCGGCTGGATTGCCGCGGCAGAGGACCCTGAGGGAAACTTGTTTGCGCTTATTCAGCCGATACGTGTTTAACTGATTATTCCTGTTGCCTTGGCTGTTTTCTCGCAATCTTCAGCGTTAAGGTTTAGTTTGTGCAGGATTGTGTAGCGTTCAGGCCTTATTTTACTTGCTAACTCCAATGCCTTAACAACATCTGAGTCTTTAACCCCCAATTCAGACGCGGTCGTTGGCGCCCCTAGCTGTTTTAGGGCTTTTTTGATACTCAGCCAATTTGATTTATGAAGATACGCAGATAGTATTGAGCCAACTCCGCATTGTTCTCCATGCATAGCGTGGTTGGATTCAACTAAGTCAAGGGCGTGGCTGAAGAGGTGCTCAGAGCCGCTGCAGGGCCGACTGCTTCCCGCAATGCTCATGGCAACGCCGCAGCTGATTAAAGCTTCCAGAAGAACACGCAACCCCTCATCCTGCCGGTAAACAATTAATTCAGCGTTCTCAGATACCAATTTCGCACTCATCAACGCCAAACTAGCCGCGTACCCGCCGTAATAGTCGTTTTTTTCTAAGTGCGCAAGTCTCCAGTCTTTGACCGCGGTGAACTTGGAGATTACGTCTCCGCAGCCGCTGACCATAAACCGCCAGGGCGCCTTAGAAATCACATCTGTGTCAGCGATTATTGCCAGGGGGGCTTGTGCCAGAATGGAGTAGGGTTTGTCGGAGCCTTTGATTGAGGCAAGTGGGCTGGCGATGCCGTCGTGAGAGACAGTGGTGGGGACGCTGATGAAGGGGATGTTTTGGCTGCCTGAACTTACTTTAGCAGCATCAATTATTGTTCCGCCTCCAACGCCGAAGAGCACCTGAGGTTTTAGCTTTTTAATCTGGGTTTCAACTTCTAAAACATCTTTTATATTCATTGTCTTAACAAGAAGAAAATCAACAGTTAAACCTGATTTTTCAAGAAGCTTAGAAACCGTTTTTCCCGCAAGCTCGTAACATTGTTGATCCGACAGAACAAGGGCTTTTCCTTTAAGGCCTAATCTCTGGACGACTTCGGGAACGCGGCTAAGGGTGCCTTTTCCAACGATGACTTCGCGTGGAAGCTGCATGTAATGGTAATTTAAACTCAAATAGACCACTGTTGACAGTTGCAGAGACATAGTTGGGGATGGATGCTTTAAAAGTTTGGGAAATTAAGAGCATTTAACAAGAATTTAACCCTAAATGTAGCCTGCAAAAATTTTATTTAAGGTGCTAATGCTATCAATGAACTTATTTTGATCCTATAAGACACATCGCAGAAACCTAAAGGAGGTCCAGTTTGATGTTCTTCAGCGCCTAAAGATGCAAAAAAACATGAGTGTATTTCCAATTGTAGAGTGAATTAATGTCATGCTTAAATATGGATTGTTGGTTTAATGGTTTTTAAGGAGATATAGAAAACATGCCCGCTATAGAAGTCGGCAGATTATGCGTAAAACAGCTCGGACGAGAACACGGCAAAAAATGCGTTATCATCGACGTCATGGATAAAAGCTTCGTGCTTGTTACAGGACCCAAAAAAATTACTGGCATTAAGCGAAGGCGTGTAAACATAAACCATATTATGCCCCTGCAAGACAAGATCGAAGTTAAAAGGGGCGCCTCAGACGAAGAAGTAAACACAGCCCTGGAATCTGCAGGCAAACTCAAAGACATGACAGCAGCAAAAACCGAGTAATTTTAAACTTTAATTACCTCAAACTTCTTTTTCTTACCACTAACTAGGAGAAAAAACCCGAGAATGCCCAGAACATCCCCTCCGTGGGAAATCAAACGTGAACTGCTAACCAAAGCGCAGGACACTACCAACCCAAAATACGGTTGCAAACCTTCAGAGCGACCAGCAAAAGAATACATCCGCTACGGCACCATTAATTTGGATAAGCCTGCGGGTCCTACAAGCCACGAGGTTGCAGCTTGGGTAAAACGAATCATGCATCTTGAAGCAATTGGGCACGGCGGAACTCTTGACCCAAAAGTCACAGGTATCCTGCCCATCACATTGGAAGACGCCACAAAAATGGTTCAGGCACTGCTGTACAGTGGCAAAGAATACGTATGCGTCATGAAACTTCACGGTGACGTTCGCGAAGACCAAGTTAAACGGGTTCTCGCAGAGTTTGAAGACGAAATTTTCCAGCGTCCCCCACTGCGCTCCTCAGTCAAACGCCAACTCCGAACCAGACGCATCTACTATAACGATTATCTTGAGATGGATGGCCGCAATGTTCTCTTCAAAGTCGGCTGCGAAGGCGGAACCTACATTCGCAAACTCTGCTTTGACATCGGCGAAATCCTCGGCGTCGGAGCCCACATGCAGGAATTACGCCGCTCACGCGCAGGACCCTTCATTGAAACCAGCGCTAAAAAAGTCACATTGCACGATGTTGCATACTGGTTTGGAGAATACGAAGAGAAAAAAGACCAGTCGTTACTGTGCAAATTCATCGAGCCCATGGAAGTTGCTTTAATGGGGTTGCCTAAAATCGTGGTTCGCGACTCAGCTGTCGATGCACTCTGCCACGGAGCCAACCTAACTGCGCCAGGAGTGCTGCAGGCTGATACGGGCATCGTGAAAGGTTCAGGTATTGCGGTTTTCTCGTTAAAGGGCGAAGCAATCGCGTTGGCGAAGGCACTTGTCTCAACTGAGGAAATTATTCAGTTAAGCCATGGTGCGGTTGCAGCTTCGTCACGTGTGTTGATGCCACGGGGCACTTACCCAAAGGTTTGGAAGACAGGTGGCACCCATGAGCAAAGACCCAAATAATGTTGAACACTATTTTTCTTCCGCGCCCAAATCCAAAGAGCGCTTCGGACTTGTACGAACAAGCCTCTGCGGTAAACCCTTCGAGTTTCTGACTGCGTCAAGTGTTTTTTCAAAGCGAAAAGTTGACTGCGGCACCCGATTGCTCATCGAATCCATGGATCTGCCAGAGGCAGGTTGCATTCTTGACATAGGCTGCGGATACGGAGTTGTAGGAATAGCCGCCGCCAAATTAAATCCCAAGCTGCGCGTTCTAATGACGGATGTTAACGCGAGGGCTGTGCGTTTAGCCAAAAGAAACGTGGCTTTAAATCGAGTAACTAACGCTGAGGTGCGTTACGGTTTCTTTTATGAGCCTGTTGAAGATTTAAAGTTCAACTGTGTATTGTCTAATCCGCCTGTCAGTGCCGGCATGGAAACCGTGAAGGCAATTGTGACAGGCGCGCCAAAAGTGATGTTGCCGGAGGCGAGTTTTCAAATGGTTATTCGATCTAAAATCGGCGCAAAAATACTGCCAACGCTCTTTACAGAAACCTTCGGCAACTGCAACGTGCTTGCAAGGGAAAGCGGTTTTCGAGTTCTAATAGGCAAAATGTAGCGCACACGGCTGATCAGCTTTTCTTGCAGACAGATAGTTCTTAAACCTGCTATTAAGCGAGCCGCAACGAAGCCATCCGCGACACATTGCGAATCATGTATGAATATTATGGCTTGAAGGTTTCACCTGAAAAGAAACCTGCATTTTAGCAAAGCGGATGAAGATCTAAAGCCTTAGAGCAGCGATATTTCAGTTTTCGATATATGCCGCCTCTGGCAACTCGGCTTATATTACTAAACCCGACAATGCTTCTCATTGAGAGAGTTTAGAAAATGGAACAACCACAAATAGATGATTCTTGCAAAATAGGCGTCAAAGGCTCATGTGTAACCTGCGATTTTAACAGTTTCTGCCACGGCAAATGGAGCCACACAGCAACCTAAAACCCAGGGCAAACACGCCAGGTAAAACGTTTTTTTACCGCAAACTTGAAAAAGCCAACTGCTAATACACAAAGAAAACAGTGTAAGGCAGTGGACTTAAAATGAAGTTAAATAAAGTTGACGAAAAAGTTGTTGCAGCACTCCAAGCTGAAGGAAAAGAACTGAGTCTTCAAGAATTAACTGACAAAACAGGTGAACCCTGCAAAAAAGTTTTCCGTTCCCTGAAAAAACTCTTTGAAAACGAAATAATATCCACCCAAGCCCGCAAATACAAACTACTAATCACAGACACCAAAGCAATTAAGGCAAAACTTGCCGCCAAAGGCGAAGAAGCCGAGCCTGAAGAATAAATTTTTTGGAGCCTCGAGCGGGCCTTGCTCCCGCGGCCTGCTGCTTACAAGGCAGCCGCTCTACTGGGCTGAGCTATCGAGGCACGCAACACAACTTGCCCAGATACCACAAACACATAAAACACAACCCAAATAAAAGTTACTGCTAAACTGGAGGCGATTTTTGTTTTGGAAGGTGTTATGTGTGATTGTTGTTGAATAGACATAGGCATTAGCTGATTCTTAACCATTATCATTTTGAATTTCATTGCTTTTTATAAGGGGAGGGATAAAGAAAGAAAGCAATATGGTCAAGAGTAGTCTGAAAAAGGCTAAATAACAATAAAATAAGCTTAAGTTCCATTTCCAGTAGGTCATAAACAGGACAAAATGTGTCTTTGTTGTTCTATATGGTGCGACAATCTTATATGGCACAGTGGTGCTAGTATGGTTCCCCACATATGCAACTCGGCATCAAAGCAAAATGCGCGAGTGAAGAGCAAAAGAAGCTTTGACACGCACTAAAACATCGCCTTCAAACCAAGCTGCCCTTCAACGATACACTTATATTAACGAATTCTGCTTCTTATGCAATTCAGCAATATGGGTTATACCATAAAACTGAGATGCAACTCCCCACCTAAACAATGTGGAGTGAAGGGTGAGTTGAATTCCTGATCACTGGGAATTCACAATGACACCATGCATAGGCCAAACAAACAACGACGCAACACACTATACAAGAAATATGTGTTTCACCAAACGCCAAACAGACACTACCATTGGCCCGAAACATGCCACGCTGTCTGGAGGATGGCTCGGCTTGAGAGCCGAAGAAGGGCGCGGCAAGCCGCGATACCGCCTCGGGTAAGCGCATGCAGCCTTAGAACCGAGGATACCCGAATGAGACTTCTCACCAGTCGCAAGATTGGTACTCCTTCACGGAGTGGGTACCCCCCGAACGGAAGCATCTTAGTAGGGGGAGGAAAAGAAACCAAACACGGGATTCCCTTAGTAGCAGCGAGCGAACTGGGAACAGTCCAAACCGAATCCCCCACAGAAATGTAGGGGAGATGTAGGGTTAAGGGCCCGGCTGCCTCTTCATTGGTTAAGCTGAAGTGACCTGAAATGGTCCGCCACAGAGGGTGATAGCCCCGTAAACATACGCCAGAAAGAGTTGAGCTGGAGTCCCAGACTACCGTACCATGGTTTTGGTGCGGAAAGTTGGGAGTCACCAACTTCCAAGACTAAATACATCTCAAGACCGATAGCGCACTAGTACGGTGACGGAAAACTGAAAAGTACCCCGGAATGGGGGTGAAAAGTGCCTGAAACCAGACAGTTACAGACGTGTGCGGCCCAGAAGAGTAGAAACCATCCATAGGAACCCGCTGTGAAGCGGCAGTACGAGGAAGGTGGATCAGGGTCGCACGTTCCGTCTAGAAACACGGGCCGGGGAGTTTATTGCTATGGCAAGCCTAAAAGCAGTAAACTTGTAAGCAAAGGGAAACCAACAAGCGCGCAACTCGCAAGAGCCAGGCGCAAGGTCTGAAAGGGCCTGAAGTCATAGCGATACATACTAGAAACCAGACGATCTAGCCCTGGGCAGGGCGAAGCTAGGCGAAAGCCTAGTGGAGGCTCGAAAGGGTTCTGACGTGCAATTCGTTCCCCAGACCTGGGGCTAGGGGCTAAAGACCAATCTAGTCTGGTGATAGCTAGTTCCTTCCGAAGTGGGCCTGAGCCCAGTCCCGAACGAGGCGGCTGGTGGGGTAGAGCACTGACTGGAAAACAAGGACCCGAAAGGATCCACTTTCCTCTCAAACTACGAATCCACCCGCACCTAAGACTTTGGGAAACGGGTTAGTGGGGGTAAGCTCCACGACCGAGAGGGGGACAACCCAGACTGAGGTTAAGGTCCCCAAATGCTGGCTAAATGTCAAACCAAAGGGCGTCGTCAGCCTCAGACAGCGGGGAGGTAGGCTTAGAAGCAGCCATCCTTCAAAGAAAGCGTAACAGCTCACCCGCCGAGGCTGACGGCCCCGAAAATTGACGGGGCTAAGCCAGCTACCGATACCTCAGAACGCAGTGCACACTGCGCTGGTAGGAAGGCGTCCTAGTTGGGCAGAAGCTGGGCTGTGAGGTCCAGTGGACCGATTAGGATTGCGAATCCCGGTGGTAGTAACAGCAAAGAAAAGTGAGAATCTTTTCCGCCGAAGGGGCCAGGGTTCCCCGGCAACGATCGTCAGCCGGGGGTAAGTCGATCCTAAGGCATAACTTAACCGATTATGCCGAAAAAGGGAATCCGGCTAAAATTCCGGAACCATAGAGGTACATGCGGCAACGCAAGCTTAGTGTTGACGTTTCGGGGTAAGCTGAGCAAGGTCTTCGCCTTGTTTAACTATATAAACCCAGGGAGTGCCGTAATGGCGAGAACTGGGCGAAAGTGGGAATAGCCACCCGTTTTAGGGAGGTTCAGCTGATCTCTGGAGCCACTGAAAAACGCACTAAGAAGGATCCTTTATGACCGTACCTAGAACCGACACAGGTGTCCCAAGGCGAGAAACCTAAGGCGTGTCGGGTATACACTAATGCGAGGGAACTCGGCAAATTAGCCCCGTACCTTTGGTATAAGGGGTGCCTGTTCTTTCAGCTTCGTGCTGAGAGAGCAGGTCGCAGTGACAAAGGGGTCTCGACTGTTTAATAAAAACACAGGAAGCCGCAAGAGCGAAAGCTTGTGAACGGCTTCTGAATCCTGGCCAGTACAGGTACCTGAAACCTGGGTCCAACTGGGCTAAGGGCCTGCAAACGCCGGGAGTAACTCTGACTCTCTCAAGGTAGCCAAATGCCTTGTCGGGTAAGTTCCGACGTGCATGAATGGATCAACGAGGGCCCCACTGTCCCCGCGTAGTACCCGGTGAAACCACATAACGTGGACGAACAGTCCACGATCTCCCAGCGGGAAAAGAAGTCCCTGTGGAGTTTTACTGCAGCCTGCCGCTGGAATACGGTTGTGGATGCAGAGCGTAGTCGGGAGCCGTCGATCTGGGGTTCTCCGGGACCTCGGGGAGGCAACAATGGAACACCGACTTTCTGCAACCGTGTTTCTCACCGATCCCTAGCGGATCGGAACAACGGTAGGTGGGCAGTTCGGCTGGGGCGGCACGCCCTTGAAAAGATATCAAGGGCGCCCTAAGGTTGGCTCAGGAGGGACAGAAACCCTCCGTAGAGTGCAAGGGCAAAAGCCAGCCTGACTGAATCCCAAACAGTAAGGGATGCAGAGGAGAAATCCGGGCTTAGCGATCATCCATGTTCCCCCTTGGTGGGGGCTGGATGTGTCAGAAAAATTACCCTAGGGATAACAGGCTCGTCGCGGGCGAGAGTCCCCATCGACCCCGCGGCTTGGTACCTCGATGTCGGCTCTTCCTATCCTGGCCCTGCATAAGGGGCCAAGGGTGAGGCTGCTCGCCTATTAAAAGGGAACGTGAGCTGGGTTTAGACCGTCGTGAGACAGGTCGGACTTTATCTGCTGGGAGTGTTGGCTGCTTGAGGGGAAAGGGTCCCTAGTACGAGAGGAACGGGACGCTGTGGCCTCTAGTTAACCGGTTGTCTGATAAGGCAGTCGCCGGGCAGCCACGCCGTTGTGGATAAGAGCTGAAAGCATCTAAGCTCGAAGCCTCTCCCGAAAAGAGGCAGCCATTCCAGTTTCACTGGACGAAGGCTCCCATAAAAGATGGGTTTGATGGAGCCGGGGTGTAAGCTAGAAGACTTCGGTCGACTAGCTCAGCCTGCGGCCACCAATCGCCTGAGATGTCGAGTCAATGTAGTGTCTGAGCGATATTTGGTTGAGACGCATCTTTCGGTACGGTGTGAAGTGAAGTGTTTGGCCTATGCATGGTAACTCATATATTGCTAAAAAAAATTTTATTTTTTTTATATTTCATTTTCTGTTTAGCGTACGCTATGTTTGAATTCTTTTTGCACTAAAGAAACTGACCTACCCCTAAAGGTTTCTGCAACGGTTGATTATTAGGATCCAAGTATGATAGCTTGATTCTGCTTTTATTGTCGGTACCAAAATACCTTTCTTAAAGTTACACCTATTCAAATGCGTATCAGGGTGGAAGAGGAAATGGCGGAAACCCGAGAACAGAAGAAAAAACGCAAAAAACAACAATTCACCGTTGTAGAGCAGGTGCAGGAAGAAACAGCAATCCAAAACGCCAAGGAAGTCACCGCAGTGCTAGAAGAGCTGGAGAAGCAGGGACACCAGGTAGACATCCAAGTTTGCCCCAGATGCAAAAGCCCAAAAGTTGAACGGGCAAAAAGCACAGGCGGAGACATGTGGGCACACATAGGACTGCTCCCGCCAAGCTACGAGTGCCCCGACTGCGGCTGGCAAGAACGCATAGTCCTAAAAGCAACCAACAGACCGTTGACCGTGCGGGAAGTTGAGTTGATACGTGAAGCCATGGATGAAAAAGAATAAAAAATGGGAAAAGAGGTTAGAAAAATAGGTGAGATTTAGCGAATGCTTTTATTCGCCCCAGTCTTCGCCCTCAATGGTTAGCTCTTGAAGATCTACGCATCCACCTCCATCACTTACCTTTTTTACTTCTAATTCAAGTCCGCAGCCTGGGCAGCTTAGGATTTCTCCTTTTTCCAGGTCGCAGGGAATGGTTAGTTCGAATTCGCAGTCTGGACATTTGGTTTTATTTTGATTTTCTGGGTTAATCATTACTACTTTCTCTTTTTGTTTGTTGGTTCTTTTATGGGTGAGGATTTCTATTAAATATTGTGACTTTTATGTTACAAATTATGCTATTAGTGTTCTATTTGGAACAATAATTGTTAATGCAACTGCAACCAACAAGATTTCATGAATTGAACATGAGAATAATTTTCCACTTAGACATGGATCACTTCTACACTGCTGTTGAGGAGCGGGAACGCCCAGAAATTAAAGGCTCAGCTGTCATCGTCGGTGCCGACCCCAAAGCGGGCAAAGGCAGAGGCGTAGTCAGCACAAGCAACTATGAAGCTAGAAAATCAGGCGTACGCTCAGGCATGCCTATTTCGATAGCGTGGCGACTTTGCCCAAGAGCGGTTTATCTGCCTCCCAATTTCCCATTGTACATTAAGGTTTCAAATGAAATTATGGCGTTAGCGCGAAAGTATGCTGGGAAGTTTGAACAGTGGGGGATTGATGAGGCTTTTTTGGATGTCACAGCCAAGGTTGAAGGTTGGGCTGAGGCTGAGATGCTGGCGCGTCAGATTAAAGCGGAGATTAAAGAGAAAGAAGGGCTCACCGCCTCCATAGGTGTGGGACCTAACAAGCTTGTAGCCAAGGTTGCCAGCGACTTCCAGAAACCCGACGGCTTAACCGTCGTCAAAGAGGAGGAAGTTGAAAAGTTCCTTGACCCTCTGCCCGTTCGTAAGTTGCTGTGGGTTGGGCGCAAAACTGAAGCCAAACTCAAGGAATTAGGCGTAAACACAATCGGCGACTTGGCGCGCTATGACCCCACGGCGTTGACTTCTATATTTGGCGTTATGGGTTTGCAGATGCACTTGATGGCTAAGGGCGTGGACCGGAGCGAAGTTGAGGAGCGCATGGGCGTAAAAAGCGTCAGCCACGAAACCACCTTTGAAGAGGACACTGCGGATTCCACATCTATCTTTCAAGCTTTGGATGCGCTCTGCGAGAATGTTTTGAAGGAGACAGTTGATCAACACTTACTGTTTAAAACGGTAACTGTTAAAATTCGGTATCAAGGCTTTGAAACGCATACCCGAAGCAAAACCTTGCCTTTCTTAACCAACCGCCTCCGTGACCTGCAAAAAACCGCCAACGAGTTGTTGTTTGCTAATCTGCGCAAAGACCGCAAAGTACGGCTTATCGGTGTGCGTGTTTCAAGTTTGGTTTCCGGTGAGAAACAGAGCACGCTTGTTTAAAGTTCGACGATTTTTTCTGGAATTAGGCGTTTTCCATATTCTTCTAGGCTGGCGACTTCGCTAAGGCTTTTTCCTGTGCGGACAATTTTTAGGAGTTTGCTTGATAAATCCAGTTTTTGCCCACCGTAGCCGACTACTAACATCACGAGGACTTCAAAGTTTTTAGGAATTTTGAGGAGCGCTTTAACTTCTTTCTCGTCGAAGCTTCCCACACAGCAGGTTCCTAAACCTTCACTTACAGCAGTTAAAACCATGTTCTCCACTGCCAAAGCAACGTCAATGGCGTACCAATCAGGTGAGATTTTTTTGGCGCCGCATGCAACAATCACAAGTGGAGCTTGCACTAGGAATTTTGCCCACATGCCCTTAGACAAATCTTTACGTTTCTCGGCGTTGGTTACTGCGATGAAATGCCACGGCTCCTTATTGTTGGCTGAGGGAGCAAGTCGTCCTGCCTCCAAAATCTTCTCCAACAGTTCCCTTGGCACCGGCGTATCTTGGTAGCTGCGGATTGACCGCCGCTGCTGTATAGCTTCAAAAACATCCATTTTCGGTTGCTCCCTAAACTAGCAAATAACCCTAATGCCTAATATTGGTTTATACCGCTTAGCTTTTAGGTTATTTGTTCAAACGTCTGTTTCAAGCTGGGCGTGATGATAGTCGCGTAATCGAACGTGGAAGCAAAGCATTTGGTTTGGTGCGTTTTGCGTCCGTAAGGCTTTAGTTATTTCTTTAGAACAAAAAATTTGCTAGCTCCAGAAAGATTTTAGTGATGCGAAAAAACGACTTAGTTATTTGCCTTATAGGTCTGTCTTAAAGAAAGCCTGTACTGTCTGGACTGGCATGTGTTTCTTTGTTTTTATTTCAAGTTTTTTATCTTCTGTTATAAGGGTGAGTGCTTTTTGTTTGGCGAAATAGGCGTAGCTTGCATCGTAGAAGGTTAGGTTTTCAGATTGTGCAAACTCCAAAATTTTGGTAAAATCTTCATTTGTAGAGGGAATCTGTTGAATCTTGGCTAAAATCGTTTGCGCCACAATTGGAAGTCTTCTTGTTTCTTGCAAAGTTAGATATTTCTGGAGCGTAGTTTCTTTCCAGATAGCATTACCTACTTCGTAGAAAGTTAAATCAAGGATTAGCGAATTTTGGAGAATTTCAAACGATGATTTTGCGTCCAATTTTTTTATAAGTAGCATAAGTGCGCTTGCATCTAGGAGATATTTCATCGTTGATCTCTTGATTCCCTTATGGTATTGGTTAGTTCTTGGTCAGGTATCTTTTCTAGCAGATTCTTCATTTCTAAAATTGCTTCTGTCAGTTCCTGTTTTTCATGTTTTTTGATTTCTTCTTCTAAAGCCTGCCTTGTGATTTTGCTTACAGGTATTTTATATTTGTTTATTTTTTTCTTTAGAGCTTTATCTACTCTTACCGTTAGTATTTCTGACATACAAAAAATGTATAGTAATTAGCGTATATATAATTTTTGTTTGCAAGGGACAGAGGCAAAGTAGGCATTAAGAGTTTAATTGTTCTTTAGTAGAAGAACAGGGTATTTTTTGCTGCACACCGAAGACCTTGTTTTGAGTTGCTTTTTTGATTTAAGGCTTGTGGCGTTTGTGGGCTGCGTCTGGGGAAGTCTGGGTTTGTCTGGGAAAGGTCTGGGAAGGTGGAGTGTTGCCGTTAACTGATTAGGTGTCTTTTCAAGCGATGCTTCAGAGGGGCAACCGACTGCAGGTTCCAAGGGGGTATGGTGGCATTTCAAACTTTTAAGTAACCGGGTTCTAAAGGTGGCTGTGGTAACTGTTGTGTCTTCGATGGATAATGATTCAAGGGTTTTGTCTTTGGAACAGCTAAAAGAGAGGGGTTTCTCAACGGTTTTTGTGAGAGAGTCAAGAACTAAAACCTAAAAGAGAATAGTTACTGTTTACTTTAAGCGTTAATGCTTTTTGAACTGTTTAGGTCGATTTTAGTTTTTTCTTGTTTTCTAGCCCATTTAATCCAAGCAAAAGAGGGCAATTTCAAAGCGGACTTCCCATTTTCGAATAATGCTTTTTTTCAAGGCTATGAAGTTTGTTTTGTGGGCGTATTGAGAAATATTTAATGTAATTCTCTACAGTAACATGTGCTAGTTCTTACATTTCTTCGTAAATGTGGAGGCTTCCATAATGATTAAGCCGATTATTTTTCCTTTCTCATCCAACGATGCAGTGATGAGTCCTTTATCGTCAATAGAGTCATTATCCGCTATTTTGGCATGCTTAAATTTTATGTACAAAACGTCTGCTTCATCATCATAGTCAACAGAGACCATGGTTTGGGGCAACTTTAGCCTTTTGGCGCAAGACAAGGCGTTTTCGACGGTCATGAAGGGGTCAATTGCCATTCTCATTTTAATTTCTGCCATACATTAAACCTCTTCTTGAGTCGCTTATCAGACATTACAAATGCCGTTAATATAAATCCAGTGGACGTATCCACCTCTTTATAATGAATTGTTAAATTCTTTGCCAAGCCATAATCTGCAAGTCTATCAAAAACTTTGACTGCAGCGAAATTAGGTTGCATTCCCTTGGGTGAAAAGTAGAAGTTATCAGGGTTTGCGATTGTTAAAAGAATCTCGAGTTGAAAGTTTAGGAGTTCTTTATGATAGTCTGTTATGTGGAGCCATCGTTCCTGAGTTAGTCTAATTCTAACATTGTTTATGGAGAGCGCTGTGGCAATAACGTTTGGTTCAGGATGCCAATTTATCTTCAACTTGCTTTCACTTTCTTCTCTACTGGTAAAAGATGGTCATTAGTTTTTCGATAGATAACTTCTGTGGCGAGAAATTCAAATTTCAGAAATCAGTATGTCGTTTGGCTTTTTGCAAGAAAGCGTTAACAAATAACACTACAACAAATGGAATCGCCGCGCAATAGACAAGCCACAGTAGGCATAATGCTGATTCGCAGAGACATAACCGTGGAAGACTGGAGCCGCCCCGGAGTAGGCGTCTATGGGTTGAAAGCGTCAACCAGGTTGGGGGTGAGCATATTGAGAAGTGACGCCTGTAGCAAAAATGGCAAACATGAAAACAACTCTAAATTGGTTTAGAAGTAGTCGGCGGTGAGGCCCTTAGGACTACTACTTCTGTTGAAGAATCCAGTTGTCGACTTGGCTACATTTTGTTGCAAGGGACAGAGTCAAAGTAGGCATTGAGTTTAATTGTCTTTAGAAGAAAACAGGTATTTCTTGCTGCACACCGAAGACCTTGTTTTGAGTTGATTTTTTGATTTAGAGCTTGTATTGTTTGCGGGCTGCGTCTGGAGTAGTCTTTGTTCGTCTGAGAAAGGTTGGGTAAGTTATACAAATCTGAGCATATAATCTCGGCGTATCAAAAAACAGTTTACAAAATGAAGCTTAACCCATTCGGTTCTTGATCTTTTCAGTCGTGTGGTTTCCTGATTTACTTTTCTTAGGAGATGATTGGAAAGGGCTATTCTCACAAGATGTTTGCGTATTAGAGCCTGAGCCTCAAGTATTTGCCGCTTAAATAGTACTCGTCGCACGAGAAGCCGAAGAATCCTAAGTATTAGCAAACGTTTGGAAAAAGAATTCCGACGCAAGTTGCTGAAACGAGGTTGGCATTTGGCGTTGACAGGTTCTGCAATCGAGAGGTGGGGAAAAAGCAAGAAAGAAATGAATGATGTTTAGTCAAGAAAACTTGACTGCTCTTAGTCAAGAGACTTTTACGAGAAGCCTTATTATGAAAATCAGTTCCAGATGTAATTATGGATAGAACAAACAAGAGTTTTGCAGTACTATTTATTCTAATCATGGCGATCTCAAGCCTAAGTGTAATAATGATTGAACCAGCTTTTGCTCAGTCAATACCTAAACCATCCGTTCCACAATTTAGCATACAAGTAGTTGACCACTCTTACGATATTCCAACAACAAATACTACCGACCCTTACTCAGGAAAACAAATCATAAACCCTGGATATCACGTCAACGACGTAATAGTGGAAGGTAAAATTAAGAACCAACCCTTCACTCCTTATGGGAACATCGATTTCTATTACAACATAAGCTATAGGGGGCACTTCGCAGGTGAATGGAGGAAACTCTTTGGAAGCGAAGACGTGGATTTTCTAAAACAAAGCTATGGTTCTGAGTACACGGGTTTCAACATTAGCAGGTATAACGCTATTGAGCTTCATGAGGGCGACCAGATAGACGTCCGAATTGAAGCGGTCATTGGCTCTGAAACTTGGGGCTTTGCCTCAGCGTGGCCCTATCGAATATTGAACGGTGAAGTTAGCGGATGGAGCGACACCCTTACAGTGACGGTCAGCACAGACATAACCTCAAGCAACACATATGCAACCACAATCGACGGTTCGACCTACCCGACCCTGACATCTCAATCGCTCGCAACTTCAACACCGACTATCAATCCTACTCCGACACCTACCGTTCCAGAGTTTTCATTATGGATAATTCCGCCAATGCTGACCATAATTGTGGCAGCAATTGGTTTGTTTGTCTACTTCAAGAAACAAAAAGCGTAAAAAAGAATAAATTTAGTTTATTGTTATGCCTATTTTTTGTGCATATGCAGGTCATTTTGTGTTTGTTGAATTTTTGTAAACGGCTCGTCATTAGATTAGTCGACGGATCCTTAGATGAATAAACGTTTGGAGAAGGAGTTAGGTGCATGTGAAAGATAGGTCTCGGATTAGTTGTTGTTGACCGGGAAAAAAAATCTCTGTTCAACAACAACTAAGAGGCACAAATTTTCTTCTTTGTTTACATAATTCGGGTCAACCATCATCCATTTAACATTGAGTTCAGTAGACCTTTGGCATATTGTTTTAGAAGTAGTAGAACAGGGAAAAATTATATGTTCTACTACTTCCCAAAAGTTCGAGTTACCTATCGATGAAGAAATGTTCAAAAAGTTCGTGGCCGCCACTAATGCTTGTTTGAAGATTATTCTTCGTATTTTGTTAGATCAGCGACGCATGCTTCCTTGAAGGCTCTTTTGCGGTTTACGCAGGATTCGCATTTTCCGCAGTGTTTGGCGTCTTCACGGTAACAGGACCATGTTAGCTCAAAAGGCACACCCAGTTTGACGCCTTCTTCAATTACCTCAGATTTGCGTTTGCCACTGAATGGCGCCTGAATACTAATGTCCTCGCCTGTACCCAACCTTGCTGCTTTCTCAAATGCCTCGTAAAATTCTCGGCGGCAATCAGGATAAAACGGTTCATCTGAGCCATGTGCCCCATAAAAAATTTTGTCAGCGCCAACTGAAATCGCGTAGGATACAGCTACGGATAGGAAGATGGCGTTTCTGAAGGGGACAATGATGGGTTGGCTGAATTCAGCTGTTAAGGGGATGTCGCTATTGCATAGTGAGGTTACGTCGCCGAAGACGCCTTTTAGGGCTGAGAGGTCAACAATTTTTGTTTTGGCGCCGAGGCTTTCAGCGATTTTTTCTGCAGAATGTGTTTCTTTTACTGCGATTTGTCCGTAGTTGAAGGTTATCGGGTATAGGTTGTAGCCTTCTTTTTTAGCCCAATACGCCACTACGGCGGAGTCTGGTCCGCCGCTGAGAACAACTACAGCTTTTTCTATTTTCATTTTATTTAGCCTTCTTAGGTTTTTGTTTGTTCGGGGTACAATCTTTGGAATATGCCTGATTTCTTGAGTAGCTTAAACACTGGCCAACCGATGAGTACGCTTGCGATGATGTTTCCTATGGCTACATACAGCATGGTGGGAAGCATTGGGGCACCGAACACGTAGGACAGCAACCAGCCTACAGTTATTCCCAAAACAGCTGAGTACGCTATGCAAGTTGCGATTATGGTGTAGTCATTTTGGGTTTTCTTGTAGACGTAGTAGACGACAAAGGACATGGCGAAGGATGGAATTGTGTTAAGCAAATCTAAAGGACCAGCAGTTGAAAAAATGTTGGCGACGAACACGCCTAGCGTGTGCCCAAGGACTCCTGCTAAGCCGAGTAGGGGGACAGCGGCAATCATTGAATCTGCTATTCGGACTTGGCCAGGTCCATAAGAAATTCCTCCAAGACCAACAACAAGGGCTGCATAAAGTGCAGCGTAGATTGCTATTATAGCTATATTTTTTGGATTTTTTATGTTATACATTTGTCTCTTTTTCTCCCGGGGTTTATTTTTTTTGGCGGAACGGGTATGAGACTTTCTCACCCGCCAATTGGCAAAGAATCCTTGGGGCTTACATAAAAAGGTTGTGAGGTTGCATGGCTTTTTGGGTTAGTCAAGAAAGTTTGACTAAGTTTAGTCAAGAAATCTTTACGAAAACAGATTTTATTGATGTTTCACTAGAAAGGCTAATGGAGATGTGAGGGATACGGCGTTAAACCACTATGTAATAAACCATAGAATTCTTGTTCAAATGCAGAAGAGAGGCTGTGTATTCTGCGCCATATGTCACCAACCCATCGTTGAGGGGCAACGGGTTGCTTCAAGAAAAGCCACATCTGTCAGGCACGAAGAATGTTACCAGCGCTCATTCATTTCTTAACTTAGTCACTGTGTATCTGAGTCCATACCGCAATATTGAATATGCGAGCGGGCGAAGCTGAGTCTTCGGCGAAATATTAATTAGGCTCTCGGAAAGATTACATGGTGCTACTTCCTAGTGGATAGTTTCCGCGAGATGGAGTTTTAGGGAGCACAAACATATGTCACAAAATAATACAGCTAGCCAACTAGTCCTCAAAGGAACAACTACTATTGGTGTCGTTTGTAAAGATGGCGTAATCTTAGCTTCAGATACCCGTGTAACCATGGGGTACTATATTGCGCATAAATTCGGCAAAAAAGTCTACAAAATCGATGACCACATGGGCATGACCATCGCCGGAACCGTTGCCGACGCCCAACGGGTAGTTGACATCTTAACAGCCAACGCTCGGCTCTACAAGATAAATTTGAATCGCCCTATGCCAATTAGTTCAGCGGCTAGGCTTGTAGCAAACCTGTTGTTTTCAGCAAGGTATGTGCCTCTTTCCACGCAGGTTTTGGTCGGAGGAATAGATGACACTGGACCGCACGTATTCAATTTAGATCCCTATGGAAGCTTAAATGAGGAAAAATTTGTTTCAACAGGTTCAGGTTCACCCGTTGCTTATGGTATACTTGAAGACAAGTACCGTGAAGGAATGGAAATTGCCGAGGTTTTGCCGACTATTGCTAAAGCAGTTAACGCAGCTATGAAACGTGATGTAGCCAGCGGCAACAATTACAATATCATCGTGATTGACCAGTACGGTTACAAGGAATTATCAGATGAAGAGAAAAGCAAACTTCTCAAAGCAGGAAGTTAAGTTCTTTGGCTCGAACCCAAGAGAGAAAGGCGCAAGATAAAGATAAGATTGAAATCAGCCAATATATTTTGGAGAAAGTTCCTCGTGAGGCAGAGGTCACCAGAATTGAATATGAGGGGCCTATGCTGGCGGTTTACACTAAAAAACCAGAAATTTTAGTTGATCAAAGCAGCATTGTAGCAGAAATCGTTGGGGTCATCAGAAAAAGAATAGTTATCCGTCCTGACCCGTCCGTGCGCATTCCCGAAGTAGAGGCAGAAAAAATCGCGCGCGAATTAATTCCCGTTGAAGCGGAAATAACAGATATTAATTTTGACCCAAGCCTTGGCGAAATAATCATTGAAACCAAAAAGCCAGGCTTAGTTATCGGCAGAAACGGCGCTGTGCTGCAGGAAATTATAAAGAAAACCAAGTGGCGCCCACACGTACTGCGCAGCCCACCGATTAAATCTAAAATTGTTACTCACATGCGGCATTACCTGCACTCTGAAAGTAAAGAGCGCGAACGCATCTTACGCACAGTCGGTGAACGTATCTTTAGACCTAAAACCTACGATGTCGGCGACATACGCATGACTGTTTTAGGCGGCGCACAAGAAGTAGGTCGCTCTGCCTTCCTGATTAAAACACGTGAAAGCAGCGTCCTGCTTGATTGCGGTATCAATCCAGGTTCAAACAGGCCTTTTGAGTCATTTCCACGTTTTGACTGCCCAGAGTTCCAGCTAGATTCGCTTGATGCAGTCGTTATCTCCCATGCGCACCTTGACCATTGTGGTTTAGCTCCTTTCCTCTACAAGTACGGCTACGATGGACCAATTTACTGTACAGCTCCCACATCAAACTTGATGACTATGCTCCAGCTTGACTATCTGGACGTAGCCAGTAAACAAGGCGTCACCCCGTTTTACGACCAGAAAGACGTGCGTGAATGCGTTTTACACACCATTCCACTCCGCTACGGCGTTGTCACCGACATTGCCCCAGACATCCGCTTAACACTGCATAATTCAGGGCACATCTTAGGTGGCGCAATGATTCACCTGCACATCGGTGAAGGTTTACACAACATCGTTTACACCAGCGACTACAAATTCGCAAGAACGATGCTTTTGGAAGCTGCAGCCACCGAGTTCCCACGGATAGAAACAGTAATCACAGAAAGCACCTACGGCGGCACTGAAGACTTTATGCCATCTAGGACTGAAGCTGAAGAAGCTATGGCAAAAGTCATTAATCAAACATTGACGCGCGGAGGAAAAGTTCTCATTCCAGTTCCAGCAGTTGGCAGAGCACAAGAAATCATGCTTATCATCGACGGCTACATGAAACGCGGCTTAATGAAAGAAGCCCCAGTCTTCATTGAAGGCATGATCAGTGAAGCCACAGCCATCCACACGGCTTACCCAGAATACCTCGGCAGAGAAGTCCGGCACAGCATCCTCCACGAAGAAGTCAACCCCTTCCAAAGCGACTACTTCACAATCGTTGAGCACCCAAGCGTCCGCCAAAGCATCATAGACGGCGAACCATGCATTGTTCTAGCAACCTCAGGTATGCTTGAAGGTGGACCAGTAATCGAGTACTTCAAAAGCTGGGCAAACGATGAGAAAAACACAATAATCTTCGTCAGCTACCAAATAGAAGGTACGATGGGTAAACGAGTCCAGAAAGGAGTGGGCGAAGTTACAATGATGGATAATGAAGGTAAAATGGCGGCGATTTCAGTGAAGATGCAGAATGAATCTATCGAAGGCTTTTCAGGCCACTCTGACAGGCGCCAGTTGGTTAATTACTTAACACATCTAAACCCCAAGCCTGAACGCATTTTCGTGGTCCATGGCGAGAAACAGAAAACAATAAACTTCGCTAACTTTATGGATAACAAAGTAGGCATAAACACGATTGTTCCCGCTATACTGGAAACCTACAGGCTCCTATAAGAAAATTAAATTTAGATGTTAGGCTGCTGTAGGCAAAGGCTCATTGGAGCTTGAAACTGGCGCAGGCGATTTTTCTCGCCAAATCCTTATTGTTTTTGGGCAAATTACGACTCTTTCTTCGCCTAAGCGCGCGATGTCGCCGCCTATGGATTCAGCGAACTGGAACAGTTCGTTGACTGCGCTCTTAACATCTTCTATGCTTTTGCCTGCAAGAGGAGTAACACGTAAAATTATGATGTTGCCGTTTTTGACTTCAGCTTTTATGTTTTCAAGGTCGGATAATTCGCGAAGGGGCATGGCTTTTAGGTAGGTTTTGCTTGCTGGTTCGGGTGCTTGAGGTTTTTGTTCTGCAGGTGCCTGGGTGATTTCTTGTTTTTGCTCGGCTGGGACTGAAATTGTTTCTTGTGGTTGCTCTTGGATGGGAGCAGGGGCGTTTTCTTGTAGAGGTTCCTCTGTTACAATGGCTGGTTCTTGTGCTGGTTCCTGAATAGTAACGATTGGTTCTTGCGGGGTTTCTTGGGTTTGCACAGGTGATTCTTGTTGGGTTTCTTGAGGAGGCACGGCTGGCTTTTCCTTTTGGGGTTGTTTCTTTTTGCGGAATAGGTTGAACGGCATTTTTTTCTCCTCTAAACCCATTTATATCTATGCTTTAGCAGTTAAGCGTTTCTTTATTTTTGCTCTTGATGCTTCTGTATTTTAGATTGTTTGGCACCTGAATATTTGATTTGCGTATTACTACTCAAGAAATCCTTACTTTTTAGGGTAATTCGGAGCAAAAAAACCGATTAAGGGGGCATGTTTTAGGCTAAGAGGATTATGAGGTTGTTTATGACTGTGAGTATTAGGAAAAGCATTATGCCTGCATAGGCTCCTTTCATCAACCAGTTTGAATATTTGAAGGTTTTAGTGTTCTTATCCATTGATTTGTTTAATGCTCTTTTAACTAAGATGTATGTGAAGCCAATCAGGAATGTGGCTGAAATTTTAATCGCCAAAAATGCAGAGATGTTTGCATTGACTATGCCTGTCATCAAGGGATTCAATTCGACTGCACCATAGTATAAGACACCTACAACCGTGGTTAAAGCGTCTATTGAGCCTAACATGATTATGAAGAAACTTGGAAACACATCTGACTTGAACCTGAACATTGAAGCCTTCTCCTTCTCCCTGCTTCTCCTTCCTTCCTCAAAACACAGTCCGCGCTCAGGGTTTAAGAACCAGATTGCTGAAATCGATATATTCCAAATTAAAAACAGCAAAAAAGCTCTCTATACGAGCCCTAACTAACTGCTAAATAGTAATAGTGCAGACAACCAAATAAACCTTTTTTCTTTTTTCTTTCCGCGTTATCTTTACAGGGTTTTTATGGTTGAAACACGCAGATTTATGCGCATAAGCCTTATATTTTAAAGGTTTAACCTCTTTGCTGAAGGATTTACGATGCACAAAAAACTCTTGATTCCCGGTCCAACCGAAGTCAGCAAAGAAATGCTAAACGAACAAACTCACTACCTAATTGGTCATAGAGAAAAAGAGTTTTCCGAGTTCTACGGCGGAATAACCGATAAAATCTCCAAGTTCTTCCAGTTAACACCCGATTACAAACCTACGGTAACCACCTCATCTGGTACATTGTGGTTTGACATAATCGGTCGAAGCATCGTAAAACAAAAAGCCCTTGCATGCGTAAACGGAGCATTCAGCCAACGCGCTGCACAAACTATAGCGTCATGCGGCAAAGAAGCAGACGTTTTAGAGGTGGAAATGGGCAAGGCAATTAAACCCGACATGGTTGCAGCGAAACTTGCAAGCGGCAAATATGACACCTTAATGGTTTGCCACAATGAAACCTCCACTGGAGTCCGAAACCCCATAGCGGAAATCGGCAAAATGGTCAAAAAAGAGCACCCAGACATTATCTTCGCTGTGGATGCTGTCTCTTCGATGGCTGGCGACAAAACTTTGCCTTCGGAATTCAACTGTGACATCGTCTTTGGCTCTACACAGAAGTGTTTCGCGTTGCCACCTGGCTTGGCAGTTGCGCTTGTTAATGACCGAACGATTGAACGCGCCAAACAAGTTCCTAATAGAGGCGCATACACCGACTTGGTGGATATCTTTGAGTTTGAAAAGAAACATCAAACCCCATTCACACCAAACATTTCTCTCCTCTACGCACTCAACAAGCGCATCGACCTGTTGCTTGAGGAAACCTACGATAAAGTATACCAACGCCACAAAGACATGGCAAGCTACACACAGCAATGGGCAAAACAGCATTTTGCAATGTTCCCAGAACCAGGATACGAATCAATAACTGTTAGCTGCATCAGCAACACATTGGGCAAGAATGTCAAGGAACTAAACCAGAAACTAGCTGAAAAAGGCTACATGATCTCTGGCGGCTACGGAAAAATGGCTGAGAAAACCTTCCGAATCGGCCACATGGGCGAATGGAATTTGAGCGGCATCAAGGAAGTTCTAAGTGCAATTGACCAGATTTGGGGATTAAAGTGACCATTAAAATCCTGGTAAGCGACAGAATCTTTGATGAAGGCATTAAGCTTCTTGAGGAAAAAGGCTACAAGGTCACTCGCGCATGGGATATGCCAAAGTCTGAGTTGCCAAAAATCATCGGTGACTACGATGTTTTGATTGTTCGGTCAGCAACCAAAGTTAAAGGCGAACTGCTAGACAACGCCAAAAAACTCCGCGTAATTGGCCGTGCGGGCGAAGGCTTAGACAATGTAGATTATGAAAAAGCTCAGAAAATGGGCATAACCTTGGTGAATACGCCGCATGTTTCCTACATCAGCGTCGCAGAACTAACAATTGGGCACATGTTGGCGTTGGCAAGAAACATCGTGCAAGGAACCACAAGCCTTCGGGAGGGCAAATGGGAAAAAGAGACATTGATGGGTCATGAACTTAACGGCAAAACTTTAGGCGTCATCGGCTGCGGATACATCGGCAAAGACGTTGAACGTTTAGCTATTGCGTTCGGCATGAAAACCTTGCCAGTGGAAGAATGCGTCTACGACCGATTTGTCCCACTTGGAAAAATGCTGCCTCAAGCAGACTTCATCACAATACATGTCCCACTTACACCGCACACACACCACATGATTTCAACCAAAGAATTCAAAATCATGAAAACAGGAGTTATGCTCATTGACTGCTCCAGAGGCGGAGTAGTGGACCAGGAAGCCCTCTACGAAGCGCTCGTATCGGGCAAAGTTGCTGGTGCTGCACTGGACGTTTTCGAGGAGGAACCGCCCAAAAACAACAAATTACTCACTCTAAACAATGTTATCGCTACTCCGCATATGGGTGCGCAAACACATGAAGCGCAGCTTAAAGCAAGCATACAAGTAGCTAACGCCGTTATTGATGCGCTGGAAAAACTGTGAGCTGAACTGTTTGGTTAACGTTAAACCCTTCAAAGCTATACGCTACACCCAAAAAGCTGGCATCCCAGAAAACTTGATTGCTCAGCCATATGACAAAATCGATCCACAAATGCAGAGGGAATATTATGCGAAGTCACCGTACAACTATTGCCGCTTGATTTTGCCCATGGAAGAAAACAAGTACGAAATTGCGCGCGAACGCATCATGCAATGGCTAAAAGAGGGCATAATGGAGAAGGAAACGCAGCCTGCAATCTTTGTTTCTCGCCAAGAATTCTCGATTGACGGAAAAAAATGCGAGCGCACAGGATTAATTGCTGCTTTGCGGCTTTACGATTACAGCGAAAACATGGTGTTTCCCCATGAAGGCACTTACAAAGCGCCAAAAGCCGACCGTTTAAACATGCTTCGTACCGTGCAAAAAGACCTTGAACCAGTCTTCTTAATCTACCAAGATCAGGATGGAAAAACCATCGCTTTCCTAGAGGAAACTGCGAAAACCAAACCTATAATCCAAGTTACCGATGAATTGCAGGTTAGACATACGGTTTGGAAGGTAACTGACCCAGAGAAAATCAGGCAGATGCAAGCAGCTTTAAGCGCAAAGACGATGGTGATAACTGATGGACACCACCGCTATGAAAGCGCTCTGGCTTACAGGGATGAATTGCGTGGTAAAGGCGGTTGGAGTGATGATTTAGCGTTCAACTTCCACATGAGCTACATGGTGCCTGTGCAGGAAGAGGGACTTGTGGTTTTGCCAACGCATCGGCTGCTTAAAGAATACAAGTTGACGCCCACGGTTTTGGAGGGCTTCAAATTCTTCTTCGAAGTTACAGAAATAAAGCCGAGTGTTGAAGCCATCGAAAACTTCTTAACTGCACACATGAACGAGCATGCCTTCTGCGTTTACAGCGGCAGCAACGCTTACGGTTTAACGCTTAAACATGACAAAGCCGTCTACGACTTCGTGAATGCAAACGTATCGAAAGAAACAAAAATCTTCGACGTTGTTATTCTCCGCGATATAGTTTTCAAACACATCCTAAAAACTGGGCAGTTAAGCATGGACGAGAACATCCTGTATGCGCGCTGGACTAAGGAAGCGGTGGAAAAAGTTAACTGCGGAGAAGCCAGCATCGCTTTTCTTGTTAACCCGATTAGCGCTAAAACAGTTGCAGAAATAGCGCAACAACACGAGCTTTTGCCCGAGAAAAGTACGGATTTTTTTCCAAAGATGGCGTCGGGACTTATGATGATGGATATTTCTGCTAGCGAAAACCTCTGAGCAATTTTTCGGTTTTAGCGCTTTCTTGATGAAAACAATTATAAACTGATTAGTAGAAACTGAAGAGCCACTAGAAGAAAGAGGAAAGAAGAATGAATGAAATAGAAAAAACAGTTACGATGCCAACTCCAATTTCACCTACAAAAAAATACACTGCTGAATTGATTGGAACAATGGTGCTGGTGCTAATGGGCTGCGGCAGCGCTGTGATTGCCGGCTCCAACTTTTTCAACTTAAACGGTAATGGAATTGTGGGAATCTCCCTTGCTTTCGGCATTTCAGTGCTAGTCATGGTATACACGATAGGTCCAATTTCCGGATGCCACATTAACCCTGCGATTTCAATTTCAATGTTGGTTGCCGGAAAACTAAGCGTGAAAGACACGGCGTTCTACGTTGTTTTTCAATGTGTAGGCGCAATAATCGGCGCAGGCATACTCTACGCAATCGCTGTTGGGCTACCAGGGTACACTTTAGCTGGTAACGGTTTAGGACAGAACGGCTATCGGCTTAGTTGGTTCTCCAGCAGGCTACAATCTGACTTCCGCTTTGATTGCTGAAATAGTGTTAACATTCATATTTCTGCTTGTCATCTTCGGCTCAACCAGCGAGCGTGCACCTAAAGGATTCGCAGGCATAGCAATCGGCTTAACCTTAGTGCTAATACACCTAGTAGCAATACCCATCGATGGCACATCCGTGAACCCAGCAAGAAGTCTTGGACCAGCACTCATTACAGCGCTCTCAAATACAACAGCGTTAAGTCAACTTTGGCTGTTCATCGTCGCACCAATAATAGGCGGAATATTGGCAGCAATTGTCTGGAAAATATTCAAGTAAAAATAAAACACTCAATTTCCTTTCTTTTTATTTTTAAAAAACTTATTTGACAAATTTTGTTGCGTGCCGCTTAAAACGTTTCTTGCAAACGAGACTGCAGAAATAGTATGTTTCGCCATCATAAGAAATCTTGAATTTAGCTGTATTCTCATCTAGTACAGTTCCGCAAACAGGATCTCTATATGACATTACTTGTAAGTAACCCTCAACCACAAGATTCTCCTTTCTGCCTATTTATGGTTAGTGGTAGCTCAAACTAAAAGCAAAAGATTACTGGGCCACAAAAAAGGTAGTTAGTGGATTCTTTAGGAACTTATTAGTCGTCTTCGCTGTCTTCTTTAGCTAACTCGACTGAAACTGAGTCGTCGTGGCTGACGGCGTTTTTGGCTGTCTTTTTCTTGCTCGGTGGCTCGTCTTCTCTTCCTCTCATGAAGCCTTCTTCGGCAGCGGTGATTTCGTCGTCATCGAGCATTTCTTCTCTTTCTTTTGAGTTGTATATGTCTTCGGTTTCTTCTTCGGTGTCAGGTTTGGGATCTCCTGTGTATAAGTAGGGTTGGGGCTTTTTTTTGGCTTTACTCATTCTTTGTCTCTCCATTTTAAGCGTTCAAGCTCATGCTTTAACTGATTCAACTTGTGCTTCATTCTCTTTTATGACTATGTGATTGAGCTTTGACAGTCACAATGACACGTCAAAAACCAGAATTTTCTAATTGTCACTTAGGAGATAATTTTTGTGTGTTTAATTCTATTGAATTGAAAAAATAATCTGATTAGAGAAAAAACTGGGTTTTTTGGTGGCAAACCATTAATTTTTTCGCAAAATAATCTTTTTCAACGTATCCTTTGCATGAAATCGTTGCTAAAGCTTTTTATAAGCCGAACCTTCCTTTTGGGTTGTCACATTAATCATGCTATCACCAAAGCTCCAAAGCTTTTAGGACATCATGAAATACCCTGTGGCAGAAGATAAAAAAAGTATGCAAATTCAATCATTTAAGGACTTGCCATTATCAGGAGAAGTCCTAAAAAGTATAGAAGAACTCGGGTTTGATAGTCTTTTTCCAATTCAAGCTCAAGCAATAATTCCCTTACTCGAAGGCAAGGATGTCATCGGGCAAGCACAAACCGGAACAGGAAAAACAGCAGCTTTCGGCGTACCAATGGTTCAACGTTTAAACCGCGAAATCCGTGGTGTTCAAGGACTAATTTTAGTTCCAACCCGCGAATTAGCCGTTCAAGTAGCTGAACAAATGGCGCTTTTTGCGAAATACGCTAAACTAAGAGTTTTAGCTGTTTACGGCGGAGAATCCATTAACAAACAAATCCACGCATTAGCAAGTGGAGTCCAAATTGTTGTCGGCACCCCTGGAAGATTAATCGACCTTATGGAAAGGCGCGTTATTAATCTTTCAACGGTGAAGATAGTGGTTTTGGATGAAGCTGATCGAATGCTTGACATGGGATTCACCGAAGACGTTGAGTTCATTCTCTCAAAAACCCCAAGAGACAGGCAAACTAGCCTATTTAGCGCAACCATTGAGCAATCAGTCATGAGAGTAGCCAACAAGTACATGAAGAACCCAGAGAAAATCCTTGTCAGCAAAGACGAAATCGCATTAACCCAAATGAAACAGTTCTTCACCCTCGTCAACCAAAATGGAAAATTCGGAGCACTCTGCGACATACTACACGATGACCGAGTGGATAAAGCCATAATTTTCTGTCGAACACGCAGAGAAACCAGCCGCCTCTCAGACCAACTCTACCGCAAAGGCTGCCGAGTACAAGCACTCCACGCAGGATTCACCCAAGCACAGCGAGACCGCGCAATCAACGATTTCAAAGCAGGCCGACTAAACCTACTGGTAGCAACTGACGTTGCCGCAAGAGGCTTAGACATCGAAGGCATCACACACATAATCAACTACGACGTACCAAACGACGCACCAGTCTACTTCCACCGCATAGGCAGAACAGCACGCAAAGGCGAAACAGGCACAGCAATCACACTGGTAAGCTACGGCGAAATGTCAAACTTTAACCAAATCAAATCTTTGACAAAAACCAAAATCGAAGAAATCAAGCCAGCAGGATCCAACGAACGCGGCAGCGACGATTCGCCAATTCAAAGCTTCTACTAAGAAGCTTTCTAATTTCTTTTTTATTTTTTCGTTTTTTCATTAAAACTTAAAAGAAGACATACCGTACAGTAACGCTTAAAACTTCATGCTCCGACAGTATTTGCTTAGGTGTTTGCTTTGCGGCTTGCCTTAGGATTTAATCCAGCTTTACCCGTCCAAGATATTGTTAAAATTGCAGCTAAAGCAGAAGCGGCTGGTTACGAATCCATCTGGATGCATGAGAGCCTATTCCAAAGAGACATAGTATCCTACTTATCACTAATCTTAAATTCAACGAAAAAAATCAAAGCCGCCTCAGGAATCATAAACACCTACACAAGACACCCAGTTGTAGCTGCAACCACCTTTGGAACGCTGAGCGAACTCTCAAATGGCAGGGCAATCATGGGTTTAGGACTGGGCAGTTTTCCCACTATTCCAAAAATTGGGCAACGAATATTTCCAGTGAAGGAAACGCAGCCTGTAAAACGTGTTAGCGAATACGTAGAGTTAGTTAGGGCATTGTGGAGAGGCAACAACGTGAATTTCCATGGAAAATTCTTCCAAGCGGAAAATCTCCAGCTCGGCTTCAAAATTCAAAATCCGATTCCAGTTTACATTGCAGGATTATCCAATGAGCTGCTGGAATTAGCGGGAAAGGTTGGAGACGGCGCTCTACTTTCCCCTGCATTAGCCACCGTTGAAACAACAAAGAAAATGGGTTCCGCTGTAAAGGTGGGTGAAGCCTCCGCGAATCGAAAAGTCGATAAAGCCTCATACATGATGGCTTCTTTAGATTCTGACGCAGACAAGGCTCGGGAAGCTATGAAAGGCTTCTACTTTTTCCTTTTCCAACTAGCTGAAGTCATCAAACCCCAAACCTTAGAATCATACGGCATTACAGAAGAGCAGCTGGCACCCATGAAGGCAGCTTGGAAAAAAGGAGACATCGCAGAAGCAAAAGCTAACGTTCCAAATACGGCAGTTGAAGCCCTTACGCTTACGGGAACAAAGGAAACGGTTCAGCGCCGATTAGAAGAGTACCTTTCAGCAGGAGTAGATTTACCAATAATAATGCCCATCGGCAACGTTGACTACGCAATCTCCACTTTGGCGCCTACTTAGCCTTGAAGCGAGCGTTTTCTCGTTTAACCTATCTCCAACAAAACTTTCAAATTGAAACGAGATTTTACCTGAAAATTTAGCAAAACCCTTAATTTTACCCGTGTATTTTCAGAGGTTATGAGCAAAGTTAAGGTCTGGCTTAGTGAGCTTAGGGCTCCTTTTCTAACCGGAACCATTATCCCCATAGTTTTAGGCACAGCTATTGCTTGGGTAAGAAACACCGCGTTTAATCCGCTTTTCTTTGTTCTTGCACTTATGGGCGGCATATTCGTTCATTTAGGCGCCAACGTGGTTAACGATTACTTTGATTACAAGAGCGGAAATGACACATTAAACAAAGAGTTTGTACGCCCATTCACAGGCGGCAGCCGAGCCATCCCCTCGGGTTTGCTTACTCCAAAAGAAGTCTTCTCAGGCTCAATCATCCTATTCGCACTGGCGGGCGCAGTAGGTTTGTACTTCACGTTTGTTGTTGGACCATTCATGATTGTTTTAGCAGTTGTAGGTTTATTTTCAGCTTACTTCTACACTGGCAAACCCTTCAATCTCTCAGCAAGAGGCGTTGGGGAACCAATTGTCGGGTTAAACTTTGGGTTACTCATGACTCTTGGCGCTTTTTACGTTCAAACTGGAGCTTTATCAGTTGAACCTTTAGTCGCTGCGGTTCCCGTTGCTCTCTTAATCACAGCCATTCTATACATTAACGCGTTTCAGGATTACAGTTCCGATAAAGCTGTAGGAAAAAACACTTGGGTGGTACGGCTTGGCAGAGAAAAAGCTTCTATTGCTTATGCAGGCATGATGTACGCTACCTACGCCGCAATCATCGTTGCTGTAATCTTCCAGGTTATTCCAGTTTACACCCTGATTGCTCTAGCAACGTTGCCTTTGACGGTGAAATCTGTTTCGAACGCAAGGCAATTCCATTCAGCTTCTCTACAGCTTGCACCATCCAACGCACTCACAATAGTTGTGCACCTTTTCACAGGCATCCTACTAATATTAGGTTACGCGCTGAACGTCTTTGCACCTTTAACTGTTGGGTTCCTCGCGGTTCTATCTTCAGCAGTCGTCTGCATAGCATTGACCTTCTTACTTTTCAAGAAAATCGCCTACGGTAAGAGACCACCAGCTTAACCCCCGCTACAAGTCTTCCAGAGTGACAGAAATCCTATGACTGCAAACGAGAAACCATCGCAGCAACCTGAAAACCATGTAGTCTCCTTCCTTGAAAAATTAAAGCAAAACTACGAACTGCTGACTCTTCCCCTGCCTTTTATTTTGTGGTACATCACTTTTGTTTTGGCTCCCTTCGGTTTTTGGCCAACACTTGCCCTCTCAACCAGCATACTCTTAGTTGTCTCAGTTCCTAGACTCCGCAAGATAAAGTTTCAGCCGTCAATACGTGGCTTCATAATTGGAGCAGCTTTAGGCTTAGCCCTTTTTGCACTTTTCTACTTCGGCGCCAAAATCGCCAACTCAATTCCCGGGTTCCCATCCCAAGTATCAGCGGTCTATTCCTTCCGCGGGAATTTTCCTCTTGCAGCAATTGCAGTTCTTCTGCTTTTTCCGATAGGTCCTGGCGAGGCAACCTATTGGCAGGGCATTATACTCCGACATCTTGATGGGCGTCTTAACCCGTGGGCAGCTGCTATTCTAACAAGCTTTCTATACATGATGATACATTTGCCAACGTTTAACCCATCATTAATGTTGGTTGCCTTTATTGTTGGGTTAGCCTGGAGCTTCACGTTTAACAAACTAAAGAAAAACCTTTTCCCCATAATGGTCTCCCACATTATCTTTGACGAATTCGCATTCGTGCTCTTCATGATTGGCTAAATAAAACTTAGAAAACATCAAGCGGAGATTTTGGCGTAATTGATACACAACTAAATGAAATTAAGAAACAACTGGGTATATTCGACAAAATCCAGCGCCAGTGTGAGAACATAGAGGACGCGACAACTGCAATAAGAGAGTTCTGCGATACAGCTAAACCTGAAATCCAAACAAGAATAAACAGTATTTGGCGAGAGCTTGAAAAGCAACAGCAAACTGCCGCCGAATAGTAACACCATGAATCCTAGAGCGTTTCCTTTTTTTGAAGAAAATAGCTTATCATCAGAACATATCAAGGGTTGATCGTCGAAGGATTCCTAATGTCATGTTTCACGAGCCTTGTGATTGCATAAAGCCTATCACAATATTTTAAATATCTTTTTAGAGTAAAAAACATAGGGCAAGAATTTGTTTGAAAAGTAATTAAACAATAGGAGAAATGACTATGTCAAAGAAAGATGAACAGGGTGGAATTCCGCCACTTCACTTCTTTGGAGAGCGGCAACGACCCGATCGTCCGGAGAAAGTGCTAGACCGCAGATTCGTGCTCGGAGATAGAAAGATTCCGGTTGAATTGCAGAGGTTAAAATCCAGCATTAGCGTTTATGCGTACACCGAGGGTAGCAAGGAAAAGCCCAAAGTTAAGATTGAACGTATCGAGAACGCAGGGAAAGAGTCGCCTTGGCGCATTGAAGTGCCCATCCTTGATAAGGGGCAGCATGTTGGAAATGCGTTGATGGGGCGAGAGGCGATTCTGGAGAAGCCAGAGGTTTTCCGTCAGCAAACCAATCCGAATGTTTCTTTCACGTCATACCGCCCATCGTGGACTGACGCAACATTTGCCCCGAAGATTGTATCTCGAGAGCGTTTCAGAGCAATGAGGCGAATCAATGGAAGATCAGTTAATCCTCTCTACGTTTTTCCTCCCGACGACCGATGGAGCTTTTACGATGCTACATGGCCTTGGGGATTGGTAGGAAAAGTATTCACTAGTTCTGGATGGACAGGCTCAGCGGCTTTAATTGGCGATCGGATAATTGCAACTGCAGGCCATGTCGTGCCATGGCACGATAGCTCGTGGTGGATGCTGTTTGTACCTGCTTTCTACGACGGCAGCTCATTGCATGGTACTGGCGTTGTGTCGTACGTTTCCGACGCGCGCGGATATGATGTGAATGGGAACGTGACGGGCTACGATTGGGCAGTGTGTCGGCTGTATGAACCATTGGGCAATTGGCTCGGCTACTTTGGCTACAACGGTTATTCCAACGACTGGAACAATGATCCATACTGGTCTATCATCGGTTACCCTAGTGCGGTTGCAAGCGGTCAGCGTCCATCATTTCAGGGAGGCATCACCGCATTTGACAGTGACGGAGATTCAAACGGCGGTCTTGAAATCGAGACTCGCGCCGACCTAACACCTGGTAATTCCGGTGGTCCAATGTTTAGTTGGTGGAACGGCGACCCGCGTTTAGTTGGGGTGGTTAGTGGAGAAGAAGAAGAGTGGGATCCTGGCTTCTGGCCATGGGACTGGGCAGATACGGAAAAGGATAATGTTGTCGCTGGCGGCTCTGGCTTCACCAATATGATGGCATGGGGCCGGACAAACTGGCCTCTATGATTTTGCATTTTATCCTCAAGATGGGAAGACCCAGAAATTGCCTCAGACGTGCAATCTACTAGTATGATGATGCCACCAGATTACGGGACAAAGCACGTACAATGATTAATCCCTGCGTAATGCCTTCCAAAAACTGGTCCCCATAGTGGGAGTCAGGTCTTCCGGAAAATACCTTATCATCAGAACATATAAAATACAATAAATAATTTAGGGGTTGTCCTATTCTATCCGCCCCAATCGGCGACATGCCTTTGCCCCGGCCAATATTGCAGCGTAGAATCAAACAGAGCATTATGGTGGCGGCGGGCGCGGTAGCGAAGATCTTGAAGACATTGATCTCAATTTGGAGAATGCTATATACGCATAGGCCACTAGTTCCATCACAACGGCAAACGCGGTAACAATAAGGTTTGTCGGTATAGTAAAATCAAAGTTAGTCGGTGCTGGTGTTGGAGTAGGATTCGGCTGCAAATCTATGACTACAGAGATACGCTGGGTACCGTTATACATTTTCGATAACCAGTCATAGTATTTGTAATTTAATGCCACATCATAAACGCCATCTTCAATATTGTCGGCTGTTTTTATCACTAACGAAATATTCACATCTCTGCCGCGCTCTAAATACCCGAATTCCACCGGACTCATTTTGCCATCTAGATATGGAAAGATCACGTTTGGTTCGTCTGCTTTAGCTGAAATTTCGAGGTTCCAGGCGCTTCCAAGGGTAGTTGAAATTGTGATTGTAGAATTTTGATCCTCAACGCTAGGGGGCCTAAAAACAATCTGTGGAGGCAATGGGGACAAAGATAATACTGGAGGCTGACCAATATTTTGGATTATAGTTGCACCTGGAAGCAATAGTGCGGCGAAAAAACCGGCATAAACCAGAATTTTGCCTTTCTTATAGTTTGATTTAATGTCTTTTCGCTTATACAGAACTGCGACCAAGACAGAGGCAAAGACAAATACGAAAGCAATTATGCTCCAAATAAGAGAAGTATAACGCGCCCATGAAACAAAAACAAATCCTGCAATACCCATGCTTAAGATGTTCCAAGCGGATTCCTTTAGTGTAAAAGGGGCTTTCTGGTCAAAGAATACGCCTATGGCGAGCAAAAAGAAAACAAATCCAAATCCGAGGATTACAGCGTAATAAGGGGTTAGGCTAACCGCTGGGTCTAATACGTAATTGGCTAAGACTGTGCTAGCCGGGGCAGATACTGCGCCAAGACCAATTATTGCTTTTGTAGAACCAGAAGTTTCGGGCATATTTAGTCCTCTATCCTCTTTATACCTCAGTTTGAATATAAGATTAACTAAAGCTTTTAATCTGCAAAGTAAAATGCTTGGTTTTGCGAACTCGAAGGCGCCGATTGTATAGCTAATTGGCTAAGGCCTTCAATTTTCTGGGGGTATAGTAGGAAAGGCTTGCCAAGATTTAGCTTATCATCAGAACACATAAAATACAATATTTTAGAGGTTGATTTATCATATGGACTCCAATTCGTGAAAGGCGTTTTTTTCCATCATTTATGGGTAAATGGCGTCTCAGGAAACGGAACATTTTACGAAGCTGATTTTATATATCAAGTCAGCGCATTGTAGCTAAGGGAAAAAAGTTTGCGAAAGAATCTCATAGTTATAATTGCTGTAGTTGCTGTGGTAATAATTGTTGGAGCAATTGCAGGTTTTATGTTGAATAGCACCACCAAGCCTGAAGAGGAAAAAGTGCGAGATGCAGCAATGAATTACATCAAGACAAGCCACCCAGAAAACGCCTCAGCAATGGCGTACCTTGATTGGCAGGGCGGAATAAGACACGACTATGCGCCCGGCATGTTAACTTACATATACACTAGCGAATACTGGACAGCCATAGTGCAGCACCCCGTCAATTCAAGCCAGAACTGGACCATCGAAGTCGTTTATACACATGCTGAAGATTTGATTTGGTGGCACGGAACCTATCAAAGCGGAACAGTTGTTCAAACAAGCTACAGGATGCATCCGTGAGCATATAAAATGCAATAAATAAAATCTGGGTTGCCTTACTCTATCCTGCCCAATCGGCGACAGACCTTTGCCCCAATCGATATACAGTGTTTGTGAAATAGATTTCAGATGTAACCGCTTGCTTTTATTTTACTCTATAACCGGTGGAGATTGAGTTGTCGGGATTCTCTTTCTCTCTATTCTCGGCAGTGGCTTTCATTTCTTCAACGACTTGGCTTATGCCTGTCCCGGAAGATAAGTCCCCCAAAACGATTGACCTCGATATTAGCTCAAGTTTTTCATTATAGGCATTGACCTTAATCTCAAAAATTGTCATCTCTTTATCCGTCACGTAGAGCTCTACAATATAGTCTTTAGGATGTTCTTCGGGGATTCCTCGAACAAGTATCGCGTAATAGTCGTGTTTTCCCCTTGAAAAGAGGCTTCCATCCGAGTCAACGGGTGTCCAATTTAACGTTGCCAATGGTTTTCTCTCCCATGCCTTTGGATGAGTGTTTATTTACAATATAGGTGCTTTCTTCTTTTAAGGTTAAACTGAAATTAATCGCATTACCAGAATCCCGTTTGCCCTACAATGTACGCTATATCTGGGCAAGTCGCATTTGGACGATTTTTATGAATCCTGGATGCGTAAGGTTTAAAAAAAGTAAATCCTAAGGCTGATTGGGCAGGTTCGGAGGGAACTGCTGGATGGTTCGCCATCTTCACGCACTTCCGCAAACTCCCACCTTCCCACTTCTTCAAGGTCCTCCGAAATCTGGGGGTAGGCTTTAAGGTTTTTTAACTTATCTTCAGAACCTATAAAAATAAACATAATATTCGGTTGTTTGTTTCTACACCCTTCAATTAGTGAAAAGCCTCTTTAAGTTTCGCAGTGGTTTCTGTGGCTGTATAATGCCTATCACTACTTGTTATATGCGATGCAAGATAACTTGTTATCAATTTAAAAACGGTAAGTCAGGGTGAACTGGCATGAAGAGAAAAAGCATCCAAGAAATTGATTTTCCTTATGACCAAGAACGCAAAAGCAAATCGACCGTACATAAAAAAAGTATGCCGACTGTCAGATGTGTATGCGGCAGCGAAATTTTACTTTTGCCCGATTTGAAAGCAATGGATCGTGCCATAAAAAAGCATGTGGCCAAACACAAGCAAGTGGATTATGGTTTAGCGTTTGATTTGTTGGAGGAGTTTTTGACAGAGCAGGTTCTGATTGAGGCAAGCAAACTAAATCAGCCAAATGTAAATTAGTCGTGAATACCAACCAATGTCTTCCAAAATCTGGGCCCCATAGAGGAAGAGAGGTTTTGCGTGATTTAACTAATCATCAGAACATATAAAATACAAAAGATAATTTCGATGTGGTCCTTCTCTATCCGGCCTAATCGGCGACAGACCTTGCCCAATCAATGTACAATGTGTCGACCAGAGTCCTTTGAATCATGGCTTATAGATAATGCAAACGCCCAAGTCCTCTCTTGTGTGCCACTTTAAACCTTTTTCAGCGATAAAATTTTGTAAAGGTGCCTTACAATCGTCCTTCATAATCAGTTCAAACTTGCCTTTATTTTCCCTAATATAGACGGCTGTAGGCTGCGCCAAGTCTTGAGCGATGATCTCCTTTAGCAGTGCTACAGCTTGATGTCTTTCCAAGTGTATGCCCACCAAGCTTCTTAGCAGTTAATTACGTATATAACGGTTTAGAGAATTCAACGTTCATTGCAAACAATGTACACTTTTTTACCCGAAATTTTTCGGGAAATTTTCAGAAGAACCGGTAAGAGCAGGTGGAGCGAACAAAGTTTTCAGAAAACGCAAATAGACCGCTCAAACGGGTGGGGATTGTCCGTGGCGGGCGGGGAGGGATTTGATCCTGCGCCCTGAAAGAGATTTCACTCGCATTTCCATTTTTTTTAGACTTTAATCCTGAGGCATCGCTTTCTCGTTAATAATATTAATAAGTTCTGACAATTCCCTAAAATAGGGAGCGTTGATGGTTAGCAATACTTCAAAAGCTTCGGAGATTTTAATAAAAAGAGGAAATTATCTATTTGAGCAACCGTTTCAGAGAAATGAGTTTGCGTATAATGATGAAGCCGATGGTTTACTTAATGATCTTGAACGTTTTCCTCATGCATTTGTCCTAGCTTCATTGATGGATAGGCAAATTCGAGCAGAGAGGGCCTGGCTAATTCCGTACAAAATATCAAGAACACTCGGAACCTTTGCGTTTCCAGAATTATTAAAAGTCAAACAAGAGCAATATCAAACGATTTTTAACGGCTTCAAACTTCACCGTTTTAATGAAATGATGTCAAAGATTTTCTATCTTGGAATTCAAACCATCCATAACAAATACGATGACGATGCTTCAAATATTTGGAAAAATAACCCTGGAAGTGCAACCGTTGTATTAAGGTTTCTTAGTTTTTCAGGTGCTGGAATTAAAATAGCAACAATGGCAACCAATATTTTAGCCAGAGATTTTAAGATACCTATGAAAGACCATCTTTGCATCGATATTTCTCCCGACCGACATATTAAGAGAGTATTTGGTAGACTTGGATTTGTTTCTAATGATGCAAACAATGAAGAGGTAATTTATGCTGCCCGAGACCTTAATCCTGAGTATCCGGGAATCTTTGATTTGTCCTGTTGGGAGATCGGGAGAAACTGGTGTAAACCGGGTGTTCCTCTTTGCAAAGAATGTTATCTTACCCAAGTGTGCCCTAATACTAACAAATAACATTTCTCGGTTCTCCTGAAGCTTGTCGGCTTCGTGATTTCACTCGCACAACCCTCTTTTCTTTGGTCGGAGCCGGATAAAGTTGGAACACAATTGCCCGCATTGCGGCAAAATCATCTCAAAGGACTTTCTTGCTGGTAATTCTGAAAGACCTAAAGTAACCTGTCCAGACTGTGGCAGCCGGAGAAACTGCAAAAACGGCAAGCGTAGCGGGAAAGTTCAGTGCTACCTTTGCCGTGACTGCGGTTAAGGTTTCCAAAACCCGAATATTATAAAAAGACTTGCCTGTATAGAGACATAAAGCAAAAAATAGTAAATTCCTTGTATAGCAGGAGAATTAATCGTATGAATGAAAGTCATCCAACAAATGGGGAGTCATTTGAAGAAAAAAATGACGCTTGGAAAATAACCTTTGTTCAAAAAAAGATGCAAGAAAGTGGTTTTAAGCTAGAGAACGAAGTTTGGTCCATTTTTGCAAAGGAATTGGAAGGTTGTTATATAGAGCAAAATTCCTACTTCACTGACTGGAAAACACATAAAGCCCGAGAATTGGATTTAAAAATAACTTATTCAATAAATAACGGAATTTGGCTTGATTACGTGTTTTTAGTGGAATGCAAGCAATTACCTGAGAATTTTTGGGTGTTGGTAAAGAGTCGGAAACATCTTCGTATGATAATCAAAAATTCGTTCTCAATTTGGGATAATGCTATTAAAGGTCTCGGTCGACAACAAGGGCTTGTAGACATTCTGAGCCCAGTTTTTAAAATTGAGCAGCTTGACTGTGACTCATACGGCCAAAGTTACAAAGAATTCGTGGCAGGTCAAAAGAAACAGGGAAGCGTGAATTCAAATAGGCGCGACGGCAATCTCAGAGCAGCGGAAATTAAATTGGCGAAGGCTTTTTACTTTGAGAAGCGAGAAGCGATTCAAAGCGCCGAATCGGCAAGGCAAATGGAAAGAATAGTAGACCACATTCAGGTTTTCTATCCTATGCTTGTTTTTCAGGGGAACCTCCTTGAGTCAGATTTGGGCACCAATCCTCCCAATACTAAATTCATAAACAGCGGACATCTTGAGCATTTCTCGATTCAAAACAATGAAGATGTCCGACTAATCATCGACATAGTAAAGATAGAATATCTTGCCGAGTTCATTCAAAATCAAATTTTGCCCGAAATAGCGCAGTTGAAAGAGAATCTATTCAAATACAAAAAACCATACGAGGCTCAAATAGACATGGTGAGGCAGGCATTTCATAGGTCAACCAATCCTTTCGAGAAATGACCCTCTAATCTTTGTTTGGCTCAGCTGAAAACACATGGAATACAAATTATAAATTGACCTCATTGCGGCAAAATCATCTCAAAGGATATTCTTAATAGAGATTGTGTTAGACCAGAAGTAACCTGTCCAATGTGTGGCAGCCAGCGAAACTGTAAAACGGCAAAAGACAAACTTTAAGCGGGAAGGTTCAGCACTGCCTGTGCAGTGACGGTAGTTACAGGTTTTCATAATTAAGGTTGGGATGAGGATTTTATTGGAGCATAGAAACTACTTTTGTGAAGAATTGATCTCTTAGTAATGGAAAAATTGTAGTTTTAAGAACTTCATCCTGCGACTTATGAATGGCACCAGTATATGATGTAAAAAGTGCCGGCACAATTGTCATGCCTTCTGGAATATTGAGTTCCCTTTTAGCAGCAGGATTGCTGTCGACGTAATTGACTGTAGCTAAAACATGATTTTTCCCCGTTACATATTTCGAGTGATTGTACTTTAAAGTAAATTTCGCTTGAGCTATTAGACAATGCTTCGGTTCGGTGTTATGCAACAGGAGAATATCTTCCTCCCACTCAACTGTTTTTTGTTTTGATAAGAATTCTTTGAAAGACGGATGTGTCTCTTCAGTTATTTTTAATTGGCAGGTCGTTTGTCCTAGTGGAAGAGAATAATCATAGCTAAAATATGCATAAGACCTTGTTAGATTCGTCTTTTCTGGGGGTATGTCGTTTTCAGAAATGTAATATTCATATCCTCCCGCAATAGTTTCCCAGGCGATAGTTGTTCTGTTCTTTTTCAACGATTCAGCAAGCTCCTTTCCCCCGGGAAGCTTCTCTAAATCATCTACCCTTTGTGTGAATCCATCAATTGGACTGTCTGGTTGAATTGCGACGACTATATTGCCTTGTAAAACATTCGATAGAAAATCCTCAAAGATTGTACCTTTGTACGCACCTTCAATAATCTCTTCTCTAGGTTGTTTTAGCCCATAGCATAGCCTTTGGGGAATGTTGACTCCTGAAAGGGATTGTCTTTGCAAACCAACTCTCACACCAGCTCTGCCGCCAAAATAAATGGGTATTATTCGCTCTTGAAGGTTACCCAGTTTGATATTGTTTACTTGCTCCTCACCAAGAATGAGGGCTCCTTTCTTAATACCAATAAACTGTTCTAATCTTTCGATTTCTTTTTCGCCGTATAACTTGGGCTCGGTTTCCAGTCTTTCTTCCATGTCAAACAGAAAAGAAAAAGCCCTGTTAAAGTGATCGTAGTCTTGTAATCCTAAATCAATAATATATCTTCTGAATACTTTTTCAACTTTCTTTTTATCTCGCATTTCCATATCCGTAAAAGAGACTATTCCAAGAAAGAGTTCCTCGAAGTCATTCAACAATTTGAAATCTTTCTGGCCCGCTTTTTGCGGATCGAATGTTATGAGCCATTGTCCAAAGGATTTAGATGCATTGAATGTTTTCCACCTAACATTTGCGGGTATGGCATTGACCACATTATCAATTAATGCCTTCATAGTAATGGACGGACAGTCTGCTCCAAAATACGAGCAGTTGTTGATTATACAAGAAATAATACCCGCCGCGATATAATAACGGGTATCAAATATGGGGTCCGCTCTAAACTTGGATATGCAGACGTTAAGAGCTGCGAGGCAAGACTTTCTATTAAACTTGATTAATTTTGCCATCGCTTCATTGAGTGTTGGATCATTATAGTATAAAATGGACGTAACTTAGACCTCTTCAGTTCTCAAAGTTGATGTTTCCCAAATAGGAATCTTTCCTTATTTAAGACAAATTAACATAATTGCTCTTTTCTTCATAACTTAAAGGTACAATTTCAAAGCCAGCAGAGGTCTTTTTAGGTGGATTGGAGTCAAAGATATGGAAAAACAAAAGAACTTTCTTAACGTGATCATCGTTTGAGCAGTTCGGGCAATGTCCATGTAACTGGCTAAGGATTTGCTGAAGGTTCATAGCCAACAAGCTATTCTGGGGAGCTATCTTCTTGCCTGAGACGAAATCGGCGCCTTTATCTTTGGCGAATGCTTCCCAATCATTTGAGTATTTTTGGGACCAGTTGCTCAGATACCATCGGAAAACTTCGTGTCTCTTGGTCTGTTCTGGCCTGAGCATTAGATCCGTTTTGGTGTTCGGCCTGTGATTGTCCCATTTGCTTTCAATGAGGTAGACATTTTCTTCGGATGCCAAAATGGCGTCAAACTCCCCAAACTCGGCGCTTCCTTGACCTCCGCTTCTTCCGAAGCTCGGGCGATAGAATGAAAAACAATCAGAAGGTTGAGTTTTGTCATTGAATCGCTTAAGGATTTCATCTGGCTTGTTCTTCAGCAGCCATAATGTTAGGGCGTCTTCGCCGTATCCAAGAATTTTAGTCATTTAATCACAGTTCTTATTAATGAAACGGGATTTGACTATTCTTCGTCAGTATCTTTTCCAATCTTGTCTGGAAAGAACTCCACTAAACATGACCTACAAATGTAGCGGCGAGTCTTGTATTTCTCGGGAAGTTTTCGCAATTCACTTTGTACAAACATGTCCGTATTTGGGTAATCCTTTGCTATGTCAAAATATCTTGGTCGTCTAAGCCTATGGAAACTCTTGTATTTTTCAGGTTTGCGAATAAAAGTTTCGAAATAAGTTTTGCAAATAGGGCACTGACACACTTCTAAGACATTTAGAAAATGTAACATTCTCGCCTCAATGGGCGTATTTATTTTGGGACTCAGGGCCTCCATGACTTTTTTGCCATTTATTCTTAATAGGCCAACTCCAAGACACTGGGCTTCATGTTTGTCTTGTCCATTAATTGACCCTGTGGTTGCAAGATAGCACTTGTGAGCGTATTGTGAATAGGCGTAAGCGTCTTGGATATCTCGATATTGGATTGACTTGACATCTCTGACCTCAACAGCAACCACTTCAATCTCATCCAAAGACTTAGTGCCATGATTTCTTACGCCCGCAACATCGATTCTTGAGCGTCTTGTACCTTTGTTTTGAAAATAAATTGGCTTTCCTTTGGAGTCTTCAATTAGGCCCCCACAATAGTATCCTTCTTTTTCCAACCAATTTCTCACAATTGGGTAATAGTCTTCTTCAACCATCTGTATCCCATCGTCTTTCAATAATGTTTTTGTAGGCAGCAGGATTTAAACAGTGTATTTTTTTCCTCGTTCAATTGTTTGAATGTTCGGGCAATAAGTTTTGAAAAGTTGCTGATTTTCAGTGTGAACAGGGAAAGCTCGTTTGGGCTTGATTTCTTTGACCATTTCGATCAGTTGTTCTTTGCTCATGTGTCCTGAAGCATGAACTTGGTGGAAATGCATTTTGAAGTGGTCTAACCAGTTGTGCATGACTTGGTCTTCGATGTCTTCTTCGCTGAAAGGTTCGCTCATGCTGTGAATGAATTCGCTTCCGGCTTCTGGTTTTATATCGATTAGTTCGGCAAACTGGAAAAAGTCTAAATCCATTATGAGTTTGCCCTGATTCTTGTGAACATACTTGCAATCCACCATTTTGTCCATGAATTTGCGTTCCCACAGGAAAGTAATCTTTCTCGTCGTAAGTGCCTGACTTCTTTTTCTTGTAATACACGCGAATACAATCATCTTTGAGTGGGTCTGGAACAGGCTAAATGCTCGTCATCAAGCAGCTTTGTCAGGAGATAAGCGGTCTTTGGCGTTATGACCATTTTTCTATTGTTGTTTTTGGCCACTTCATAAAAGCTCTTGAACCTGTCAATGTCTCGGCTGGCATGCATGGTGAAAACTGCTTTGTCGGTTGCCTTGACGATTTTATCACTTATCTGCTTTGACTTGCGGTTCAGAGTAGTTTTGCCTTGTTTCTTTAACTGCCATTCGTGTTCCTTCGCAAATCAGCGCCATCGGCTCAGACTTCTTTAGCTTTTTCAATGAAGTTTTCCGTCAAGTCTTTTCTTGGTCCATGACTTCTCAGGTCTCCAGTATAAACGACTGCGCCTTCAGAGGTGTGAATGATGAAACCGTAAGCGGCTGGAATCGAGTGGTCAACCGCAATCGGCTCAACAGTTAAGTCGCCAATTTTGATTTTGTGGCCTGTCCTAAACTTGTTGCAAATATGTTCACCATAGTCTGCAAAGTAACCTGTCTCCTCCATTGACTCCATGAACAGCTTGGTTCCAACACCCATGCAGACAGGAATATTCAGGATCTAAGAACTCGATATGGGTTATGTGGTCAAAGTGGGCATGTGAAAGAAACACGCAATCGATTTCAGGTTCAGCGTAGGCAAGGTTTGTTGAAGCAAGCATTTCTTTTGAATAAAGACCACTTAGCTTTGGAAGAAGACCAAACTCAAAGTAGTCGCCTAAGACCGTTGAGGCCTCTTGGCTGAAGCCAGCTTGTGAAAAACTCTGAGCCGAAAGTAAAAGACTGCCCAAAGTCAAGGAATATTTTGGTTCCCTTGTCCTCTAAGAGAATCTTGTTGCCGCCGATCTCGTTGACGCCGCCGTAAAATGTTAGTTTTACCATTCTTAAACCAGCACTCCATTCTCTGCGATCTTGATATTAAACTTCATCGGCTAAAGGTAATAACTGAGGCAACCTGAAATATTTATTTCATAATTGCCAAACATCGTCCTCCGCGTATCTAACGCGGGTGACGCAGGAATTTAAAATGTTTGCGTTGACAGCGATTTTAGCGTTATACCGCCATTTCAAGCGCCTAATCCTCAATTCGGAGAAATTTTGCTCGATTCCAAGCGACTGACTATGTTAAAAGTACAAAAATTCTGGATATTGATGCTTTTAAGGCTGGACCTTACTGAGTTTACATGCTTTGAATATCACAATTTGTGGCACACGTCTTAGCATTAGTGAATCAGAAATTGCCGATTATGTCGGCGTAGAATCATTTGGTTTTATTCGGAGGATATTGCACGCCTCCTTATTTTCGAGTATAAATTCAAAACGTTCTGCAATTTTAGCCAGAACAAATTCCCGTAGCTTACGGTCAGCTTCTAAATCAGAGAGAATTTCCCCCTTATCGTTTTCCTTCAGTTTCGGGTTATTTTTGATAAATTCACTTGCCTTCTTTTCATCAATGAACTGAATATCGAAATTAAGTATCGCTATATCATTCTCTTTGACTTTATATTGATTGAATGTTCCAATACTTTTGAGGTCAATTAAGCAAATTACATCTTTTTCAAGTTCAAGCACTAAAAATACAGGTAATCCATTGAAGTCACCTTTGTAACCCTGCAGGTTAGAATATTGGGAATCCTTGAGTTCCTTTGTTGGTTTAAAAAGCTCTGTCTTTTGAAACTCTCTTATAATGTGAAGACTTCCGACAAATAGAGCATTTACGTAAATGTCTTTCGCCTTCATTTCATTAATTGTTTCTGAAATATTTGAAATCATAACATTTTCGCTTACGTTCCGACTAATGCAATTGGACAAAAGTATTGAGCAAATTGTGTTATTTTCACCACGACCCATAGCCTGCCCAAATTGTTCAATGCCAACAACTGTTGTTAATGGTTCTTTGACAAACTCACTTTTGGGAACCCATTTTTGAAGCCCGAAAAGAGGCACAATCTCGTTAACAGTTGGTTTTTCAGAGTAAATCCCTAATTTATTGATAATTCCTCGTATCTCTGAACTGTTTTCCCACGCCTTAGATACTTCTTCTTTGAATTTTGCTATCTTTTGCTCATCAAGTGGTTGCTCAATTAACTTTTTGGACACTATTTCCTTCTGCTTCCCAACCGAGCGTTCATGTAAGATTACAAAATTGTTTGCTTTAGCAGTTAGTTCTTCAGAGCTTAATCCAATAACAGATGACCATTTAGCCGAGTTTGCAATTATGTCGGAACATTGACTTTTAACAGCGTTCAAATTGCTTTCAGCATTTAACGTTGGGTCTAAAGATTGATTAGACGTGATTTCTTTTGGCGTTAAAGTTATTCCCGCCAAGCAGTAGAACCGAGTCAACCAATTTTCTTGGCTGAGTCCCACGACCACGCCACTGGGAACATCTTCCATCTCCCACCATTTCCATGAATGAGAAAAATCAGGGTAAATCGTGTTTATCCTTGAGTATGATGATGCGAGAATTTGTAAATCTTTAAAATGAGTTAATACAGGCTTAAGGAATTGAGAGGTTTCTTCGCTATTGTATCTGCCTTTGTTGAATAATTCAGTAATCCACCCACCAATACCCAGCCATATCTCAGGAAGTAAATCGTTCAAGTCTTTTTTGAGTTGAATTTTTGCCTTAGCAGTTTCTAACTTCTCGTTCAACAACTTCTTTTCTTCTTGACTTAAATTAGGAACCATTAATCCAACTTCCAGTTCTACCACATATGGTCGATGGTTTTCTGGGTCGAAATTCGTCAATATATGGTCGAGGTTTGAGTTAATTTTTGAAAAAGTTTCGAAGGATTTCTTTTCTATGGATGCTTTTAACATCTGTTCGAATTTCAAAAGACTTGCGGTTGAATATTCCTTGTATTTGTTCACCTGTGCATTATCCATTTCATTATGTTCTAAATGTAGTAATAGATGAGTTGAGATGTACGCTGTGACAACTCTTAACAATAGTTCGATTGTGAAATCTCTATTTGCTTTATCTTCCAGTTCCAAGGCAAGGCAATAAATCGTCACCCAAAAATCCGTGAATCGATGAAAAATCAAGTAATCGTCATTTTGATTGGAAAGGTCAAGAACGTCTTGTATGAAATAAATTTCTGTCCTTATACTCTCCTTATGTCCAGTTTCAACGCTACTTTCTAAAAGCTGGAAAAAATCGTTCTGAATCTGAAAAATTGGTTCCCATTCGTGTATAAAATCACCTTGCTTTGCTTGCTCAGCATTATACCTAATTCCATATGAAACGAGTGTTTTCAAGAATTTTTTAAGCGAATGATAATAAATTTCTAGAAACCTTGTAAGTTCTCTCGAGTTTCTACTATCCGCTGCGTTTGATAGTTGTTGTGATATATCATCAAGAGCCAAATAGAGGTCTTTTCTTGCTGGCACACTTTTTAATTTAAAGCATTTTCTTAGAGCCTCAATGGTCTTGTCGTCAATATCTCTCGGTACAGTTGCAACAACATTATAGTTGGGTGAGACAATCTCGCCTATTCCTTTTTTCAAAAAGAATTTGCTTCGCTTAGATTCCATTTTTGAAAAAATTTTGTCAATCGAAATGTCTGAAATTCTTTTTCGTTCAGATATTTTTAGGGTAACTACTTTATGTTCTTCCGGGTGTGCAGTCAAGAATTCGTATTTGAATCGCTCACTGTTTTCTATTTTGAGCAATAGATTTGTGGATAATCTCCTATCCAATTCTGCGTCGATGCTATCGACTATTTCTGATTGAAGAATACTTGAACGAGTCTTCTCCATCTCCTCGCTTTCGAAAAAGCTAACTGCCTTAGCGAAAAGAAAACAAATTGACAGTATGCTTATGGTAAGCAACGTTATACTCTGGAATGGTCTTGATGTGTTAATTATGATTCCAACATAAACCAATGAAAACAGGTTAAAGAAAAGAAGCGGTTGAACCAATGTTTTTCTATAAAATTCCTGTCTAAATCTAAATTCCAGATTTTTGAATGTTGAGGAAACCCTCGAAAAGAATGCTTCATAAGAAAAGAATAATGCCACGAAGGATAATCCAACAATCGCTCCGTACACTTGCCAAAGCGTCAAATAATAGTCGGAGGGCCATTGTGGAAGTGATAAGCTATCAAATACAACTGCATCAATTGGAAAAATAAAGAACATAATTAACAAAAGTAATACAGCAAATAAACTCCATTTTGATGTCAAGAAACCTTGAATCTTAATTGCATTGCGTGTCATGAAACTAAAAAATCTCTTCCGTCGTCCAAGTTTTAGTAGCTTGCGTTTTTGCAGATTTACGTAGTAAGAGAGATTTCTCGGTATCCAATTGAAGGTTATAACTTCTCTAACCTTTACCACATTGCGCCTTGCAAAGCTACGAAATCCTTTCAATCGCTCAGGCTCTGAAATGAAACTCTTCAAGTTGTTTGCATAATGAGAGAGATTTTTTGTTCCCACCGAGCACTCGCCTGTTCAATCTTTATTGCCCGAATAGATTAATAAATTTAAGAAATTAGGGTTTGTAACGTCGATTGCCTGTTTAATCGGTTCAAACGGTAAAATGCAGCATAGAAAAGGTCAAATTCAGAATCAATTGTAATAGACTAGCCATGTTTCAAATACCATGGAATCGGTATTCAGAATCAGAGATTTTAGACGTAGTTACCGAGATTTTCAGGGAAAAAGGATACAATGTATACAACGCGCATAAAACTGATAGAAGGGGCGAAGAAGGGGTCGATTTAGAATGCACAAAAACGGCAGAAAACGAAAGAGTAATTCTTGCAGCCAAGAAAAAACCTGAAAAAATGGATGTGGGTCAGCTCAGAGATTTTGCCAAAAGCCCTTCGACCTCTAAAATTTACCTGTATATCGAAGAACCTTCTGCTTCTTTTAAAAGCGCAATGGATGAGTATAAAAATCGTATTAGTTTTTGGAACGCTGAGAAGTTAACGAGAGAATTGTTCTACACCAGCCTTCGTTTTTACTTATTCATGGTACTTGAGAATTCCTTTGAGCGCCCGATATTTGAGATAGTCTATTCTTTTTTCAAGGTTTATTTTGAGGTTGAAAAAAGGGATGTTAAACCACCTGCCAAAGCAACGCCAGAAATGCTAAATCTTTTATGGGCAGCCAAAGACAGAAGCTCGAGTTTAAACAAATCACTAAGAAACCTTCAAGAACTGTTTGAACGAATGAATTTAAACGAGGTTAACGATGAAACGAAAGAAGCAATAACCTCTGCATTTCTAGCAAGTATAGAGACTTTGAAATTTGAGAACTTAGACCAATTGCAATGTCTCTTTAGTGAGTTCTTGGAGAAATACCCAGCAAACTTTGACCAGTTCTGCAAACAAACCAAAGGACGTTCAAATTGGACTTATTGGGCTTCAAGTAAACCGACTTTATCACCTGGTTTCATAAGTAAGAGCATCGATGAAGATAAGAAACTGGCTCAGAAAATGAAAGACTTTTTAGGAAAACATGAAGTCACTGAATCCAAACCTGATTCCGTAAGTTACATTCTTGGAGACGTAGCAAGAGTCCTTGCAAATGAGGTCTTTATGTTCGAAGATGCCGTTGATGATTTATTTAGTATAGGTATGTTCGGAAAATGGGATGATATGCGAGAAGAATACTCCCGTATGGAAAACAAACGTACTGATGAACTGAAAAACGCAATAAAGACCGAGTTAAACGGTATTCGAGTCCAAATTACTGAGAGTTTAAAAGATTCACAATTTCAGACTAGCGCTTTTTCAAGTGAAGTCTTCGTTAACTATTCAGGTGAACTCAAACAGCGTCTTTGCTTAGATGATTACTTGATTATCAAAAAAACCTACTCAAAGATAGGAAGCCTTGAAATCCCAAGCAATTTGGCAGAAATTAACATGAGAAAACACGAAGAAGCATTAGCAATGATTGAAAATGCCCTAAAAATGTTGGATAAGAAAGACATATGGAATGAATTGGATTAGTGAATTAATGATTCGATGTGGTTTGGTGAAAAGTCATTGATGCATTCGGTTATTGAAGCTGCACAGAATTCATGGTTCTCTTTTGAACCTTTCACTTTGCTCTCAACTTATCGTGCTTTACAGCAGAGGTTCATTGGTGTATATTCACCTTATGAAAATGCAGTCATACAGTATAGAATAAAAACTCAAGGTCAAATCTACCCGTTAGACCAAGAATATCTGAATGGCAATCCGAAAATGGCTGAAGAGAACGTAGCACTTCTAAAAAACTCAATTGAACTTTGGAGGAATGCTGCTCAAACAACCGATGCAGTTGCGCCCATATTATTTCACTACTCATGGCATTGTTTCAACTCCTTTTTTGCCTACACATTCTTTAAATGGAAACCCCCACACAGCCAGTCTCATGGACTTTGTATTGCGAACATGGGGGACGATATCAGAGCAATCAAGATAACAATAATGAAAAACGGAATGTTTCAAAGGCTCCTAGATACATGGTCTTGTTTAGGTGCATCAGTCGCTTTCTCGGAATATTTTCCAATATTCGAAGGCAAAGATATCAACTTTGAGACTAACAGAATGCCATTACAAGAATCCAAATGCTTTGACTTAGATATTTTGTTAGCATTCGACCCCTATGAATATGAACGCAAATATTGGAAAGAATTTGGTAGAGCGAATCTAATTCATAATAGCTCTTTAAGAAATTCGATGGGTACGCCGTCGGCGATAATGAAAAGCTACATCATATTATTTGCTGCCTCTTCAATTGCACGTTATCGCCCAATTCTTTGGTCTTCAATACTGTCTGGAGAAAGCGAGGACAAATCGGCGTTTGCCTTGGAATATAGAAATGCCTTGTTAAGATACACTCAATTTGGAATTAATAGCGTAAGCTTTCTCCATGAATTTAGTAATTTGCTTTATGATTTGATGAAAGGAAAATTTGAACTTAAACACTTACCTTAGAGAGAAAAAGATAATCGGCTAAACGTTGACTTCTTGCTCCACTAAGTCTACAGACTGACCTTTATTCTCAATTTAACATGTTTTGTATGGAGGTCAAAACGGTGACAACACAAATAAGTGCAATAGAACTAAACCCTGAATTAGTAAACATGGCTTATGAGATGGGTTTGAATGTTTCAAAGACGTGTGAAATTGCCCTGAAAGAAGCAATAAGGCGACTACAAGGCTTTAATCTCGAAAATACCAGTGTTCGCAACGCGGAGGCCGCTAGAATTTTATTTTTTAAGTTGGATCAGCTTATCCCTTACCGCTTCCGCTACAAACTCTGCCCTTGAGCGGTATCCTAAGAGCTTCTTCTCTAAGATTTTATCGACTTCATCGCCAAGCTCGACGGGCAGTTTTACGTTGACATAGCGTTTGGGCATAGGCACCGATTAGTCGGAAGCTTTTATGTAGTTGATGGCTCACACATGAAGCATAAGTGCTACGGGATGAAACAACCTCTATATCGCCAAATACTTGTGGTCCTCGGTTTACTCGCAGGCATCTTGCCCGGTTTATTCCTCATTATGTATTGGTCAGAACACCCGGCGGAGCCAGAACGTCCGCGACATCCAATTCCATCCTGTTTCGACGGCACACCAAATGCCCATTGCCCAGACTGTTTTTGGCGCTTTGAATGCAGACCTCGAAAGTAAGGGGCGAAAAATTTGGACGTGAGCTCTTGTCCTGATTGCGGATTCGCAGGAAACCTTGAAGTTTTGAAACCGCGAAAACAGGAACTAATCGATGCTGACCACAGTTTTCTAATCTCTAAACTTCGATGCGAAAATTGTGGCTGTAAGTTTGATGTAATTGAACGCACAGAATTGACTTACGAAATTACAAAACATGGACATTCGGGAAAGATGTTTAGCGTTGCAATGACGCCCAGCGAGCGGGAGGAATTTGAGAATAGGCTGCAGGATCTTAAGGAACTTGTCAGCAAAATTTTTGGTTCGTGTTCAGGTGACGCCGAATTAATGACAATACTCCGCAACGAGTTGCAAGACGCGTTAATGATAAATGAAAGTTTTTGCCAACATTTGAAGATAACTCCGAAGTAGGATTTGCCTATATTCATTGCAAGCCAGGTATTCGAGCATGAAGGCCTTCCGCCGATTGGGGGTAAAGAGGGAGAAAGGCTTTTCAGGTTTTACCTTATCATCACAACATATAAAATGAATATTAATATTATTTGATTTACTCTATTGGGTCAATTCGTGAAAGGTCTTTGTCTACGTAATGTTTTGTGACTGCAAGGTCACAGTAACATACCGTTATTAACCGTAATTATCGTTAAGTGCAAAGAGGTTTCAAACATGATAAAATGGGAGTATGTCTCAATTGCTCTGGTAAAAGGAATCTTGGATGCTGGGGTCAAAACGCAAGAAGATTTGTTGAATAAATATGGTTTAGATGGGTGGGAATTGGTTTCTATTGTTGCGCTTCAAATTAACCAAAGCTTTGAAGTAGTTGCTTATCTAAAACGGCAATTGAGAAGCGAAAGTGAACTTGCCAATAATGAACCGAAAGGCAACAGCTAAAATAAATTGTAGTTGTTTGCTTGGAAACATTCTAAAAAGGGATTTTGCAGCTAGATTGCCCATAATCCTCATGCGAGGAGTTCCAGGCTAACTGGCTTGCCCTTGCCTTTTACATAGGCTTCTTATAATATAGTTATTTGGATTTGAAGAGGGACGGCTTCATTGTTTTTTGTCGATCCATGTTTTGACCGCTTCTTGGATAGCTTTCGATAAGTCACCTTTTTTGCCTCCGAATTGCTCTACCGTTTTTAATCTGAGCTGTCTTTCTAGTTCGTCTGGAATTTCAATGTTGATGCGGCCCAATTTTAGTCACTTGTTTTGTTTTTGGAATAAGCGAGCAGGCAAATTTTTTCTTTTTGTCCCTTCGAGTTCGCTTATTAACATAAACACATATGTGCATACGGGCTTATAAGTGTATGTGTTTAAGTGCAGTAAATTCGAATGTGCCAAGGCCTTCAAAAATCTGGGCCCCATAGTAGGAGCCGGGTCTTCCGCAAAATATCTAATCATCAGAACATATAAAATACAATAAATAAAATGCGGTTTGATTTATGCTATAGGCTCCAATCGGCGACAGGCCTTTGCCCCAATCATTGAGCCATTGTGACCAATTCTTCTCAAAACAGTATAGGAAAAAAGGAAATCAACTGGTTGGCGGCGGTGGTGGAAGTGAACGCTTTTTCATTTTCAAAACAACTATTGCCACAATAGCCACTATTGGAATCAGAATACCTGCGGCGATGTAATAAATTGTAAAGTTCGGAGAAATATCGACTGCGTTGAAGGTGTTGCTTTGAGCGGATTTACCATCGCAGTTTAAGATCATTTTATTGTCGGTGTATGCTCTGTCAAGTTTTACTTGGGCTACGCAAATTCCATTAGAAAAATTTGCGTTGGTGACAAAACTTGTATAATCACTTAATGTGCCGGAGCCGCTGTATCCGATAAACGTGGCGTTTGTTTTATCTTTTGCTGTGATTCGAACGTTAAAGGCAGAATTAATATTCTGTGAGCCAATATTCTCAATTTCAAAATGGTCAAGAACAGGCTGGGTTGGAATACTGTTAACGGTGAATGTGTTGCTTGTTCCGGATTTGCCTCCTCCGCTTGTAGAAACTGCAACGCTGATAATGCCAGAGCTTTTAGCGCTTATTGTCACCATACCGCTCCAGACACCATTAGAAAAGGCGCTAGTAACAGCTGGCGTAATAGACCCTAATGAAACAATTAAGTTGCTAGTTCCCGTGTAAGTTGTAACTGTTTTGTCAGAAGCATCTTTCGCCGTGATCGTCACGGTGAAAGGCACTCCAACTGTCTGAGCCCCAACAGAATTAAAAACAAAATGATCAAGCAGAGCAGGTGGTGGAGTAGTGTCGATTGTGTAAGTTGCTGATGCAACGTCGCTGTTTGTCATGCCACTTGCAAAGGCTCTAGCTTTGAGAGTCTGGGAGCTACTGACCGATATAGCACCTGAATAGATAGTCCCAGTTGTAGACGTAGGATCATCACCATTGGTGGTATAGCGAATGCTTGAGATTCCAGGGGTTGTGCAACTAATAGTGACAGACTGATCAGAAGAATAGGTGCCGCCAGCTGGACTAATCGTTGGAGTAGCAACTTTGGGAATATAATCTATTGTGTCAGAAAAAGACGAGGTAGTTGTCCCGTCCCTAAGTTTGTACATTGCATTTACAGTTTTGGTACCTGCACTCGAGGGAAATAAGGTGAATGCTTTTGTTGAAGCAAGAGACTCCCAGCTTGACCATGCCCACCCCGATCCAGATTCAACCCAGAAAGCCATCGAAACAACCGTGGTTGCGTAGGGCCTTATTCTAACACTAAGTGACAAAGTGACTGACAGGCTGTCTGTGGTAGCTGCACCATTGTTAATTTTTACGGAATCAGAACCATAATTAACAGTGGCTAAATATGTTATTGAATCAGAGAAATAGTCAGTAATAGTTCCATCCTTTAGTTGATAACGAGCATACACAGTTTTCGTAGTACCAAGCCCGGTGCCTCCACCTGATGCTAGGGTCCATTCCTTTGAACTAGCCAAAGGATACCAAGTCATTCCCTGCCAAGCATCTAAAGTAGATGGGTCAGTATTTGTAAACTGCATAGAAACTATCGGATTGGATGCTAGTGTAGACCCTTGGGTAAGATTCAATGTCACAACCAAAAAGTTCGTTATTGATTCACCACCATTAATAATCACTGAATTTTGAATTAAATTGACTTGACCTGAACTGAATGAAATATTGTCAATAAATGAAACGCTCAAAAAAAGTAAAAATAAAATCAGAACTGAAAGAGCATTTCTATTCACTACAATCCCTTCTCATTCATTTCAATTTGCGCTGTTTTGTTTATATGATTTGTGGAACGATATTTTGTCAAGATTGTGAATGATGCCAGAATTAAGAAAATTATTAGAATCCCACTCTTAATCGATTTCAAATAGACAAACCTTGATGATTTGTTATTTTACTGTTCAGAACTTAAAACTTTGTATGGCATGAAATAAATTTTTACGTTTCTAAAAATTTACCCCCATACAGCTATTAATGCTTGTTAGGTTTTACCTAATCAATTGAACATTAAAAAAAAAACAAATAAAATCAAACTTATCCGCTCTATACCCGTCAGTTTCTGAAAAGACCTTCTGCCCTGCAATGTACATTGTATCGACTTTGCTGAAAATTTTCCGGGAAATTTTCGGACGCCCCGATAAGCAGGAACCTAGTCCTGGTATGGATTCAACATTTCTGCTTAAGTGGAAGTTTTTGAATGGATTTTAGATTTTTCTGACGGTGGCTACGCGTCCATTTGGTGTGTCGGTCATTTGCCATTCCAACGTGTCGCCGGGCTGTAAATTCAAAAATTCAGCTATTCCTTCGGGAATTGTTGCCCTGAGGCTCTTTGATTTCGGTCTGGCTATCGATGTTTTTGATGTTAGCGGCATGGTTAAGGTATGGTTTAAGTGCTATTTATTTCTACCTATTGGTTGGCAGAGGAGTTTATATATGGTTTCTCGCATCTTAAGTCGTAGGTAGAAACGTATGGCAACACAAGTCTTAACTCGAAAACAAAGGGGCGATCGGATTGCCCAAGAAGATATTGTAGAACTAAATCCACGCAGTTATTTCGTCAAGTCCCAGACCGGCAAATCAGGGTATGCGGTGACACGGGTCGGTCGGGATTGGGCGTGCGACTGCATGGACTTTCGGTTCCGCCAACTCCCTTGCAAACATATCCACGCCGTCCAAGCCAAGCAACCCCTAAACACCCGCTTTATCCTGAACCTTTGGGAGGCACCACAATGACATCTTGCCCCGAATGCTGCTCAGACAACCTTGAAGAACTCGGCAGGGAAGACGGCGGCAGGCAGGACGACGAGCATTTCGTGGCGCGGACAAAATTCAAATGCCGAAACTGCGGCTGCGAATTTGAAGTCTTTGAGCGGTTCGAGGTTGAAACCGAGATTTTGACGCACGGCAACCAAGCTGAGGAGGAGTTCGAGGAATGAATTGCCCTGACTGCGGATTCCAGGAACTTAAGACTCTGGGGATAGAAAAGAGCGAACGTTTGGGCGACAACTGCGCCGTCCTCATCACCCGGTTTGTATGCAAAGAATGCGGCTGCGAGTTCCGCGAATTCATGGTCACCCATTGGCACCTCGAGGTCACCAAGCATGATCCGATAGAGCTGATGTTCATGGAGGCGCCGTTATGACCTGCCCAGAATGCGGCTGCCTGAATACCCGAAGCTTCGCTTTCATCGGCTCTAAGACAGTGCAGTATGAGTGCGCAAACTGCGGCTGCGTTTATACCATCAAAATACAAATTCAAGTTGAGGTTTTGAGGCATGGCAAATAAGCTTGAGATAATTAAAGAAAAAGTCAGGATTTGAAGGTTTTTTTCTTTTAAAATAAGGTTTCCTTACTATGCTTTGGCTGCTTTACCCGCCTTATCTTTGTCTTCAGGAGGCGGCGAAGGCGCAATTATTATTTGGCCTTTCAAGACATCAAAGGTCACGCTGTGATCTTTAAGGAAGTCTGATATTCCGCTTTTTATCTTTCCAAGATAGAAATTGAAGCTCGACTTGAATTCATCGACATTTGCGTTCATAAGGGCTGATTGAACGTCTCCTCTCAAAAATAAATTGCAGGTTTCATTGATTGTTTTGACTGCATTGCCCTTATCATTCAATAGTCTTGAATTGTCGATCCTTGCAAAGGCAGCTACAGGAGTATTTTTCTTATCTTTTGACGTTGAAAGCTCTGGAGCCGCAGAAACTATCACTGCTGGACTTTCGCTAATCTTAAAGTATTTTAGGACATCCTGATAGGCTTCTGCTTTCAACTCCCAAGCTCCCACAAAAATGTTCTTGCCCGTCTTTCCTCCAAATTCTAGGAGACTTTTCTTGAGGTCTTCATAGTCGATGATTCCTGGAACATAGAAAACATATGCTTTGCAATCAGGAGGTATATCTGATGCGAAGTTAAGACTTGGATTTACAGCTTTAGTAACTTTTTCTGGTATTGGCTTAAAAGTAAATTTATCCATTTTTAAAACTCCGCTTTCTCCTATGATTGTCTTTCAATTTATAGCTTTGTATGTAAACAATGTATGACATTAAAAATAGTAAAATTGTGTTTCTGTTGTATGCCATGGCCTGTCCGAGGAGCCTTCCCTCTCTTTTTGGGCGGGCGCAACTTTTTGAAGGCCTTCGCCGTTTTGCCCCCCATAGAGCGGCCAAGGCTTGCACCCAAAAAGCTATTCTTCACAACATATAAAAAATAAATAATGAAGTACAATCGGTTTCTCTCTATGCCCCTCAATCTGTTGAAGGCCTTCAAATCTGCGGAAGACCTATAACGCCGTTATGTTTGCAGGGAAAAACCTCTCGCGTCTGAGCATACGAGGCTACCCATTTGGCACATTGAATGCCCAAATCATCGCATACAAGAATTCTGTTGCTGTGCCTGACTAAAAATACATAGCGGTTATGACTAGGGCTGGCTGTATTCGCCCGCGCATTCGGAGCTGCTATGTTTAGGAAAATTCGCTCGTTTCTGAGTGCTCAGGGCAGCTGTGAAAATGATCGCTACGTTAGATGCCAAGACAGGGAATATTCCTTTTGCGAAAAATCGTTTTTGACACTAATTGGCCAAAAAAGTTGCTAAAATTATTCATCGATTATTTGCCTCCATTTTGATTTTAAACCTAAAATTTTGCCTCATTTTTATTCTTGGCTTTTATGCCCTATTCATAGCATTCATAACTTCATTGATTCAATTATTCATAAACGTTTAGAATGCTATGAATCATAATGATTATGTGTTCAATGAGTCTATAATAAACGGTTAAATACTCAAGAATTAGGGGGTGAAGTATGAACAAATGCACAAGGGCTAAAATAAAATGTTAGAAAATAAAATGAAAACGAAAAGACAACCGGCAATAGAAAAAATACTGGTTGAAATAAACCACCAAATAGACATGGCGATTTTTTACTGCCAGTCATTCCAAGAAATACCTGCCCGATGCCCTCAATGCAGTCAAAGTGGTCGCATCATCGAGCTTAAAGAAGTCAAGCGCGAAGCCAAAACCGGATGGGTGTCAAAGTTCGTAGGCGCCTGTTCGCACACCTGGAGTGTAACCCTGTTCCCGATTGGACCTGAAGCTTTCGAAGCCGAAGTCAAATGCCAAGACCAAAATTACACTGTTGCTGTCTCCAAATCAAACTGCTCAGATGAGACTTCCAAATGAAAAAAACATTGGATTTGCTAAAGCTCAGAGACAAAGGGTACAAATGCACAATCATACGCCAAAACGATGGATCCAAGGCCTGCATATTCTGCGGAAACACCCAAGGGTTGGAAATAGGTCTAGTTTCAGTCGACGATAATGAAAAACAAATTGTAGATTGTAACATTTGCAATACATGCGTTATGGAACTCAAATTAGTTGCACAGGCAAGCTGTATGCCTTTTCAAGATATCATTAAACTGAAAATCGAAGCATTAATGAAACAACCACATTTGAAAGCTAGCGAATTTTTTGGGAAGAAAAATGCAAAATTCGAATGAATCGTTCGTTGAAGGCTTCGAAGCCCGCCGCCAGTTTGGAATTTCTACCATAAACTCGACTGCTGCGGTAAAAATTCAACAAAAAACTAAGCTCAAAACAAGTCTGGAACACAAAAAGGGCTATAAATTGACTACTTTTCTGGGCTATCGATCTAAGCTATATATATGTTACATGCATAAGGGCGGAAATTAGCATGGCCAAACGAGGGCGGCCTCCTGGAGCGCAACGATGGGGCCTAGATAGCGAGTTTTTGCAGTCGGGCCGGGCGAATGAACCAGCGGACGTTCACAGCATACAAATCAGCGATGGCACTCCAGAAAACACTTTCTTTTTTGACACGGCGGACAAGTTTAAGCAGTGGCTAAACAGCCATCACAGCATTACCGATCTTTACGGTTTCGTTGCTTTGCCGGATTTAGCCTCGGTCAGTGTCTGGTTGCCCAAAGGCGCAGTAAAGATCAACATGAGAGGTTCCCAAACATGGGGTAAAATCAAGTACGGCGGCTTCGAGGCTAAAATGTGGGACACCCGGCCGCTGCTGGTTAACTTTGGCATCCGTCGGTTGGCCCAAGCAGGTGACATCATAGGGTTTCCTAAATTGGATAAACCGGCATTCTTGGGGATAAGAGCCCCTGAAAGCGACGAAGAAAAGGAAGAGTTCGTACAGTACGCAAATGCCGATGCAATCATAACAAGCCGCATCGTTAAGTGGTTATGGGACAACTTCAAAGCAGACCCTAAAAAACACACAAGCGCAGGCACACTGGCAAAAGAAGCTTTCAAACTGCCGAAGCGCCTGGAAAGGCACGGACTGGAGGTATTCGTTCCACCGCTCGAACGGATTGCCCGAAACGCCTGCTACGCTGGGAGAAGCGAGGGATTCTATACAGGCTTTATGCCGAATGTCCTATACAACGATGTTAAGTCGCTTTACCCAACCGACCTGGTCCTGACTCATGCTTTAGACATTACAGGCATGCGGCAATGCGACATAAAACTGGCAGAGCAATGGCTCGATTTTGGACAGCCAATCAGTGCATTTTTGGATCATGTGCTTGAGAGCAAGCCTTTCGGCTGGATTGACGGCGTCTTCGAAGTTGACAACGATTTGTGGGGACTACCTATGCGCGGCAACAATGTATTCTACTGTCAAGGCAAAATTACCGGAACTTGGCACAGTTTGGATCTGGTCGCAGCCAAAGCAAAGCCCCTGTACATAAATCACGCATGGGAACCAATTTTCCAACCGAGCTGGCAACACCAAAAATACGTCAAGATGCTCATGGAAAGGCTGGACGGTGAAATCAGCCACGTCGATTCGCTGTACGGCAAAGCGATTCTGAATGCACTATCTGGAAAGTTAGGGCAAAGCCACCCCATCGGAGCAACCAGCAACTTCTTTGCGTACGGGACTTGCTTGGCGGGCAGCCACCTCATTATGTCCCGGTTGTTCGATAAGTGTACGGGGCTGGGCGGCAAAGTTTACGCGATGGACACCGATTCAGCCTTCAGCGACATCGACATGGCGGGGCATCATTGGGATCTGAGCGACGGCGAGTACAGCATACCCGTCATAATGGATGTCAAAGGCAAGGGCTCGCTGTCTTTCTTTAGGGCAAAAACATACGTAATGCATGACGACAGCGAGGCAGACGGCAAAGAGGCAGTTTACGGTAGGCACGGGTGGCAATATTTTGTTGAGGACTTCTTGCGTTGCAGACTAGGCGGCCTTGAATCGCTCCAGACTCGCAAGGACATCAAGCACACACTGTTCACCCGGCAGAAAAAAGCCAAAGAAATGGAAATCGGTCGCTGGCATCCAGAACCAATAACTCTCGATCGCCAAAAACTCCAAAGTTTACTCCGGGCCGACCCGAAGCGACGACGAGAAAGCAGAGACAGTTACACCTTAGTCTCCGAAAAGAAGAATCAGCCAAGCACATCATGGACGTACGACGAACTTCTGGCCCAAACCGATGTGAGCGGATTAGTGTTCCCGATGATGGTGATGGCTAATGCAAATTAGAAAATTTCGGGCTTATGCAGACAGACATATATATGGCTATTTTTGGTGCCGGACAAATAGACTATTTCGGAGGCCCTTTTCAGCCTACAGCCCCGATTTGAGCTTATTTTCTTGGCCATTTCTCACCATAGGGACAACTCGTACAGTATTAATTCAGATTCCTTTGAGGTAATCCTGAATGAGCTTTCTCGCCTGCCCCCGATGCAATTCAAACCACTTGTTTAGAGATGGTTTGTATACGCGGAAAAGCGGTGAGGAGGTTCAAAAATGGCGGTGCAGAGAATGCGGACGCAAGTTCGTCGAAAAAACACTTAGTTTAATGCCACAAGAAAATCTGCAGAGGCGAATAAATAGCCCACATGACATCGTTAAAGGCAGCCAATTATGCGCTTTGGAAGTGGAAAAATTGGTTCCGCATACAGAAACAAAGACTGTAGCGGGTGAAATCTCACAGCAGGACATAAAAGGAAAAATCGTTGACTTCAGCTTCTGGATGCTCAAAGAAGGCTACTCAAAAAGCACTATCAAAACGAGGACAAAAATACTGCAACGACTAATCAGACTTCAAGCAGACTTATTCAACCCTGAATCAGTCAAAGAAACAATCGCAAAGCACACATGGAGTAGCGCAAGAAAATGCATAGCCATAGATGCTTACACATGCTTTTTACACATGCAAGGACTCAAATGGGATCCGCCGATCTTTAACAGAATCCGTAAATTGCCTTTCATACCAACCGAAAACGAGATTGACCAGCTTATAGGCGGCTGCAACAGCCGGATGGCGACATTTCTGCAGCTATTGAAAGAGACGGGTGTTAGATGCGGCGAAGCTACCCAGTTGCTTTGGACAGATTTAGATACAGTTGAATGTTCAATAATAGTGACACCAGAGAAAGGCAGCAACACAAGGAAACTCAAAATTTCTAACAAACTTGCCGCCATGCTCAATGAGTTGCCAAAAGAACGCAAAACTGTTTTCAACGCTAACTCCGACGCCTTAAGAAAAAGCTTCACGCTACAACGCCGACACATAGCTTTCAAACTCAAAAGCCAAAGGTTCAGACAAATAACGTTCCACACATTCAGACACTGGAAGGCAACAATGGAGTATCACAAAACCAGAGACATTCTGCACGTCATGCAAGTCCTCGGGCACAAGAGCATTAGAAACAAAATGATGTACACGCAACTCGTCGATTTCCAAGAAGATGACTATGTTGCAAGAATTGCACACTCAGAAACTGAAACTTGCCAACTAATTGAAGCCGGCTTTGAATTCGTTTGTGATTTTGGTGTCAACAAAGTTTTCAGAAAACGCAAATAAGACCTGGGCAGAAAGTAAACCAAAAACGGGTGGGGATTGTCCGTGGCGGGCGGGGAGGGATTTGAACCCTCGACCCCCAACTTAGGAGGCTGGTGCTCTATCCAGACCAAGCCATAAAATCCGAGTACCCCCACTTGTGAGGAAACAGGGACAAACAACGGCTTGATTATCCGTACTGAGCTACTCGCCCACGACACCAACCAAAACAACAACTTAGACATAAATACTCTTCTAAAAGTTGAGATATTGCTCATACGTTTAGAAGGCAAAGGAAAAAGCGTGAACAAGAGCTAACCAAGCACTTATTTTGTAAAGAAGGTGCCAAGAAATGAATTACTCTATGTCTGCACAAGAGTAATCAGAAAACCCCGTTTTGGCAACCCAAGACCCAAAAAAACACTTCCAAAGTAAACCACTATGAAAAGTATTATATTCAAAGCTATAATGTTCTAGAAGTGGTGGTTATGTTTGGTTAGCTTCAAAGACCTTTCGGATAAATTTGTTATTTGTGCAGGCGGTTTTGACCTTGGACAGATTAATGGGGTAGAAATTAACGTTGACACTTGGCAAGTTACTCATTTGCATGTCAAGTTGTCAAAATCAGCATCTCAGGACCTTGGATTCAAGAAAAGATTCAGAAGCTCAACTGTATGCTTGCCTATCTCGTTGGTTTCTAAAGTCGGAGACAACATATTGCTAAAAAAATGTCTTGATGAATTAACCCGAAATCCCGAAATCTCGGAATGTAAATAACGCAACAGAATCTAAATGAGCATACAGTTTTTACCTGTCAAGCAATAACACCTCAGGTAGCGAGTACACCTCCCTAAAGGGCACCCCCCTCGCACCTAAGGACTCTGTTTTTGCACAATGCCAAGCAACCGAACTGAGAAAGAAAGGATTATGTTTAAAATCAGCTACTTAGCGAAATTCAAAAAATGGGTCTAAGACTCTCCAAAGAGTAGTGAACAAATAGCAGGCGCCGTCATTGTTAAAGAAGCTCTATTGCCTCTTGTCTCGGTATGGCTACGAGGGTTTCTGTAGAAACGAACTCCGCCACGCCTAAGGAGAATTTTAACGCTTCCTTTTCGTTTGCTGCTTCGAATACGACGACTGTGTCATAACGCCCTAATGTCCAATACCAGTTCAGAATGTTTATTCCTTGTTTCTTAAACTCGGCTACCTTTTCGGTGGCATTCCCAGCCATTGCCTTATCAGGTTTATTCCTCATTTTTCCAAGACTTACAAAAATCAACGATTTTCACCTCCTCCAAATCAATTGCCAATTTTTATAGCAAAAAATCCAGTCAAGGTTTACTCTTGGATTCCTATTTTCTTACCCCAGTCATAGCCCTCTTTGAAGAACTTTAGTACTGGAGTTATCGTTACTTCGCCTATCAGTCTTAGCGGTTCAACGGCAATGTTGAGAGCAGTATTATCATCTGTTTCTAGAACAAAGTAGAAAACATGACCTGGTGCATCCATATAACTATCTATTAGTTTTACTCCAGACTTTTTCATGCTCTCTTCGGTCTTTTTTATGAATTCTTTGTCGGGTCTTACTACTCCTCCAGGACACATTTCAATTGAGTGCCTAGCAACAATTATAAAAATCAAGCCAAAATCACCATTAATTATAACAATAATATCGCGCCTATAAGTTTTTTGAAACTTGATTAAATTCTCCAAAAGCTAACTTGGGTGTTCCTTCTTCCATTTGCTTTGCCTATCAGAATGATAAGCACCAAATATCAGTGCTGAGAATACTAGAATTATTAGAAAGTATGTTGCTATTTGTGAGTTTTCTAACTGAGCTATGAAAGGAAATATGATTCCTATATTGAAGTAGATTAAGGGGAATACTATCAGAGATAGCAAAGTTATTTCAGCTATGTCAAATCTTGGTTTCATTGTCAAGTGACTGCCAATATTTCATTCAGTTTATTGTTTATATAAAATATGCTCTAAATCTGCTAATCAGTTAACTACTTTCAATTAACTTGCAATTATTTTTGATTCTGAGAATACACCAAATTGAATGTTTGGTTCATTGGATGTGACTTTGAAGATGTAATGGCATTTTTGGCATTCATAGGCTTCAATACTGAAGCATTGGTTCTTCAATTCCCTGAAAGGTTTACCTACTTTATTACCGCATCTAGGACATTTAGCCATTAAAAGCCATCTTATCTCTTTCTACCAATATATTTTATTTAATTCTTGTGCACTTGAAATTCATATGTGCACTAAATATGCAAGTCACCTATGACAGCTTTCAATCATTAAGAACTGTTTTCGAGCGCTAAGAAAAAACTAAATATCACTTACATAGACTTTGGCGTTATGGTATCTCTGCTAGATATCCCCTTCAGATTAGTCGCTTATTCTATATTTGCAGCTCCATTTGTTATTCTGATTATTGGAGCTATTCTATACTATTACAAACCTATCCATAAGTTTACACTTGGGATAATCTTAGTTACTTTGGGGAGTCTAGGACTTATAATCTATTCATTTGTTTTCTATCTTGTTTTAGTTAATGACAGTAGTCTAACTGGAGTATCCATTATTCTTCTTACAATCGGTGCTGAAGTTTTGACATTGTTTATAGGTATAAAATCTTTAATACATAGAAAAAGAAGCCCAAACTTGTAATGGTTTATCCCCTTGTTGTTAAATATTTTTTTGAATATGCTCTAAATATGCAAATCAGCTAGGACAGTTTCCAATCATTAAGAACTAATTTTGGAGCGCAGTAGTTGTTTCTGCCTTGCGTCTGATACTAAAATCATTAAGATGCCTACCAAAACAAGAATTAAAGAAATAATGAAAACTATGCCTGAATAGAAAAAAGTTGTATTGACTCTAGTCCAATGTCTATACTCTGAGGGATAAAGGAAAAAATAAGCAATGAGTGAAGAGACTATGGCAACTATTATGAGTGCTAAACCAATTACTTCTGTTTTAATTAGGTTTAGTGGCAACTTAGCTTCCTTGCGATATAATTAGAATCCTTTATTTAAGATTTGATGTGCTCTAAATATGCTAATCAGCTAGGACAGCTTCCAATCAATAGGAACTTATTTTGGAGCGTTAACCCGATTGCTAAATTATTTAAGAATGATACTCTGATAGTAGGGCTTTCTTTAGCACTTTTGCAATTAAGTCATCGCGTGTGCGTTGAGCCTCTGCTTCCGCATTTTTTGGCCTTGAACCTTTTTCTTGTGTTCTTTAACTGGGCTTCAAAGGCTTCTCCCATAAGCCCTTTGGCGCTTTAGCTGGTTGGGCAATGTTCGAAACTTAAGGTTGCAGCTTGCTTAAGAAGCCTCGTCAACTCTGATTTTACCTTGTCTAAGCTGCTAATTGAGACATGTCGGACATTCTCGTTTTTTTCGGCTGTCCCACGGCCCTTAAGCAGATTTGAATCAAGGCTTGCTCCCATAGCAAACTCTAAATCTATATGGTCTTGGAAGTGGCTAATCCAAACAAAATCTTTGTTCGATAGCCTGTAGATGATTTTTCCGTTTCTTACTATTTCAACGGTTTCTGGAACGGTGGTTCGGATTAGGTTGCGAAGGTTTTGGACGGTTTCTTTCTGGGTTGGTGGAAGAGTTCCTAAAATTTCCTCTATTGTCCTTTGATTCACCATAAAATAGACCTCTAGATGAATTTGTTTGGAGATTTTTATTAGTTGTGTTTATGTTCATAGGAAATGGACTTTTTCCACTCTATCTAAACTTTGCATTGCTTGCGTAGACATAGCCTAAATTTCAAAAAAAACTCTCAAAAAAACCCAATTAAGTTGCGAGAAAAAAAGTTGCCGGGTTGAGTCTAAACCCCACAGCAAACACCGCCTAGCCATTAGTACCTCTCAAGACGCCTCTTTGATGTTATCTCAGAGCATCCTGCAGTTTCTAAACGACCAATACTGCGTGTCACCGTGAAGCGTGTTCCTCAACCGGCAAAAATATACTTTCTTTGCATCGGATATATTGGTATGTTGACACATCAAGCTACCACAAGAGGTTTTATTTTCTGAATTTGGCAGCGCGATTAGCAATCAAAGTAGCCACTGCACCAGCAGCTACACCGCCGTCTATGTTGACAACAGCTAACCCCAAAGAACAGGATTGAAGCATAGCCATAAGAGCACTCAACCCTTTCTCGCCAAAACCATAGCTGTTAGAGGTTGGAACAGCAATTACTGGAACATCAACTAACCCTGAGACCACAGATGCTAAAGCGCCTTCCCTTCCAGCTACAACCACGATAACATCGACGTCGTTGGCAAAGCACTCTTTTATGGGATCAATCAACCTGTGAATTCCTGCAACGCCAACATCGTAAGTTGAGAAAACAGTGCAGCCCATTTGCTGAGCTATGATTTTCGCTTCTTCTGCTACCGGAATGTCTGAGGTTCCAGCCGTTAAAATTCCGATCTTTCCGCCAGTAGGTTTTACAACGAAGTTTTTTTGTTTAGCCACAACCATTCTGGCTTTATCGTTAACTTCCAACAAAACATCATTGGATAACATCTCTTTTATCGCCTCAACCTGCTCCCTCGAGCACCTGCTCACAATAACTCTGCCATTATTAGCCAACATCTTACCAGATATTTCTACTACGTCACTTGCGGTTTTGCCTTCAGCCAAAATAATCTCGGGAATACCTTTCCTTAGCTCCCTGTTGCCGTCAAGCTTTGCAAAACACCCTATTTCATCGACCGCAAGCATCTTTAACAGTTTTTCAGCTTCAACAGGCGAAATCTCTTTGCTAGAAACCTTGTCCAAAACCTCTCTCAACGAGTTCATACAGACAATACTTAAAAAAACCCTTAAATAATATATCTATCATGCTTGCTTGGAAGAGAGATAATTTTTGTGATAAACTATGTCGGAATCTGAGAAAATTCTTTTGATTGATTGTCAAGCTTCAGGTGTTGCAGGCGACATGATTCTTGGAGCTCTGATTGATCTTGGAGCCAACGTTGACAAGATTGTCTCCGCAATTAAATCACTGGAAAACCCAGAATTCGGCTACAAAAACATCAAAATAGAAATTAACTCAGTAATGAGGGGCGAATTCAAAGCAACTCAGATCGACGTGACTTCTGAAAGCGCTTCAAAAAAGCGAGGCAGCGAACTTGTGGGCATAGTGGAGAAAGCGGCAGGAAACCTTGGGCTTTCAACAAAAGCTAAGCTGTTCGCCTCCAAAGTCATCCACACATTGGTTGGCGCTGAAGCAGATCTGCATAAAACCTCGTTTGACAATGCGCATTTGCATGAGGTAGCGTTGGTTGACACCGCCGCGGAAATTCTTGGTTGCGCAGTGGCTTTGGATGATTTATGTTTGTTTGAGGTAAAAATTTATTCTACCCCCGTTGCGGTGGGCGGCGGAACCATAAAGTTTTCACATGGCATCGTTTCCGCTCCTTCACCTGCGACGTTGGCGATTCTTCAATCAAAAAATTTTCCCTTCCAAGGTGGACCAATTGAAGCTGAACTGGCCACCCCAACAGGTGTTTCCGTTCTGGTTAATTTGTCTGATGAGGTAACCCGTTTTTATCCGGCTATGGCTCCTTTGAGGATTGGCTATGGAGCTGGAACTAAAGATTTTGCTGAGATGCCTGCTGTGTTAAGGCTCACGGTCGGTAAGCCATTGGATAGTGGATTTGCTGGGGATGAGATTGCTGTTTTAGAAACCAACGTTGACGATGCAACAGGCGAAGTTTTAGGTTATACACTTGATAAACTGCTAAGTGAAGGCGCAAAAGATGTGAGCCTAATTCCCATGTACACAAAAAAGAACAGACCCGGACAAATAATCAAGGTTATCGCTGAACAAAAAGACGTGGGGCACCTTTCTCAAGTGCTAATTGATGAAACTGGCACTTTGGGCGTGCGGGTTTACTATTGCGAGCGTCACATCATTAACCGCGAGTTGCGCACTGTGGATTTGCTTGTCTTGGGCAATAGGGAGACTGTCAGAGTTAAGGTTGCTAAAAACCTCAAGGGAGAAATCATCCACATAAAACCTGAATACGAGGATTTGAAGAGGCTGGCGGAAAAAACCAAGAAGTCCCTAAGGGAAATATCGGAGATTGCAGTTTCAAAAGCGCGAGAAGTCCTAAAAAAATAGGTGTTAGCTTGGAAGACTTAAACCTTAAACTTGAAAAAATCAAGCATTTCATCGGCGAAAAAGGCAAAGACGGCGTAGTAATTGCTTTTTCAGGAGGCGTAGATAGCTCTACTTTGGCTGCTGTTAGCCATGAAGTTTTAGGCGAAAAGGCTGTGGCTGTTATTGCTCAGTCACCAACATACACTTCCGAGGAACTGCAAGACGCTAAAAAGACCGCTGTCGACATCGGAATCAAACTGTACGTTGTAGAAACCAACGAACTAGAGAACCCTGATTTCAACAAAAACCCTGAAAACCGCTGCTATTTCTGCAAAAAAGAACTCCTTCAAACGTTAAGTGCATTCGCGCATAAACTTGGGTTCAAAGCGGTTTTTGAAGGCACTAACTTCTCCGACTTAAATGATCACAGACCAGGCTTCAAAGCTGTTCAAGAAGTCAAAAACGTCTACAGTCCATGGATGGTTAATGGGTTCAGTAAGAGCGACATTCGCGCCATCGCTAAACAGATGGGGCTTAGTGTTCATGACAAGCCTGCGTTGGCATGTTTAGCGTCTAGGATACCGTTTAACGAGAAGATTACAGCTGAGAAACTGGGTAGAATCGATAGGGCTGAGCAAGCGGTGAAAGCGGCAACTGGGGTTAAGCAGGTCAGGGTTAGAGACCATAATGGCTTAGCACGCATAGAGGTTGCTAAAGCTGAAAGAAGTCTCTTCTGTAGTGCAGAGGTTTTGGACAAGGTGGCTGAGGAATTGAAAAAGCTTGGCTTCAATTATGTAACCTTTGATTTGGAAGGTTACCGTTCAGGCAGCATGCTCAAAACGCTCGAAGCAACGGATTAGAGGCTCGTCTATTACTATGAATAGAGGTTGTTCTTTCCTCTGCTTATTTTCAGAGGACGTTTAAGCAATTATTAAAGATGGTTTTTGCTTCAATCTAACGGCGTTGCTTTGCAGTATGCTAATTGTTCCGGATTTTCCCAAGCTTAATTGTCTTTCTCGCTTGAAAATGTGTACTGACGCATGCCTGATTTGCACTGTGTCACCCACGACGGGGGAGTTTGCCTGTTCACCCCACAGGCATAGCTTGACACTTCCAGTTTCGTCACCTATCAAAATATTGTTCAACATAACACTATTCCCATACTGCGTATGTACCAACTGGGGTTTTTGAGTTTCCAAAACTTCTCCCTGCAGATTAATTTTTTTCATACCATGCCGCAAATTATCTATTGACATTGAGTCAGCGGCAAGTTTTCTTTTAGCAACTTGCTTGTGTATTTTGTCGGTGTCTAACCAGCTTTCAAAACTTATGTCTTTTCTGGAGAGAAATTCTTCGGTTACTGGGAATTGTGCAATTACCCTGTTAGCTTTTGTGATTAGAAAAACCGGTTGAGTATTTATGATGCCTCGGTATTCGACGTTTAGTTCTTCGCAGGTGGATTTTCCAGTTTCTTTTGCAGAAATTAAAGCTTGGTAGAGTTCTTGCACGTAAACGTTATGTTTGACCGAAAAAAAAGCCAGTTGCTCGATTATTTTTGGTTCTTTGTGATTCAAATTGTTATCTCCACATTTTTTGCCAGAATTGTTTTGAGAAATGCAAAGGAAACTTGAAGGAAAACGTTTTTCTTAGTAGAATTCCGACAAACAGTAGTAGCAGTATGCAGTATATAGGGGTGACAACAAAAAGAAAGTTCTCTCCATGCAGTTTGGGGTTTACTGAAACCCATGTTCAGTTCTTGGAGTTTTTGCTCAATTACCTGCCTTACACCCTAAAGGTTTCTGCAATGAGTTTCTATTAGGATCCATGCAAGTATGCCCAGAACAAATGCAAAGGGGTGCGAGAAAAAAGTGCCAGTTGAGCCTGAACCCTGCAGTAAACATAATCTTGCTTTAACTCTTGCTTAATGTCTCCTTTTTTATGGGAAACCTTCTTCAGGCAGTCAATTAAAAGTCACTTTTATGTTTCTGTAGAGTTTGTTCCTCAATTGGCAACTAAACCTTGCCATGCATCGAATATAATGTTATGTTGGCGCAGCGGCACTACATCAAAAACTGAATCAAAAAACTTAAACAATACCGCGCTGAGTGTATCGGTGCTGGTGCCGGGGTATCCGAGCCAGGTCTAAATAGGTGGCCAGATAACGATTTACACCTAAGATATGGAGGAGGACTTAAGATCCTCTGGCGCAGGCCTTCGTGGGTTCAAGTCCCACCCCCGGCACCATTACTTCTAAACCTCTGGGAAGAATTGTTTCATGAATGCAATTATCGCTTGGCTTTCTTTGGGGTCAAGCGCAATTTGCAATCCGTAACCTGTGGGTTTGGGGATTATCCATCCTTTGCGGATTAGGTCTTTTGCGTTGGTTTCTATTCTTTTTTTTCCATGTTTTCCGAGGTTTTCTTCTTTGAAGCCTTTTTGCAGGTTTTCGAAAGCTGTGTGGAATGCTCCCCAATTGCCTCTCTTATGAAGCTTGAAGAGGATTATGGCTTTTATTTCGCCGTCGGAAAGCATAAGTTCACTTTTGATACTTTCAACGGTATATTTTTAAATACTTTGTCTTTCTTTTGATAAACTGGGTATTTAAAGTGGCAACGGCATATCAAAAAGATGAAACCCTTCTTCTCAAATACTTAGGAGAAAGCCCAACACTAAGAATCATAGATTTCTTTCTAGACAACCCCCTATCCGACTACTCTAAAAATGAAATCGCTAAAAAACTTGCCATGAGTAGAGTAACTTTCTTCAAATACTGGAAAGAACTTGAAAAGTCAGGCGCTTTAATCGTAACCCGCAAAATCGGAAGAGCTACTTTGTATAAGCTTGACAGGACTAACGAGGTTGTAAAACAATTGGTCCGGCTTGATATGGCTATTTCAAGAAAAGCAATGGACAAACAGATTGGAGAAACCGAGAAGTCGATTGCTGTAGATTCAAGCTAGAACTTGAAATTAAACACGGTTGACTATGAGTAGATGATGATTTCAGGTTCTCTGGGGTAGCTTTCGTAGGTTCAAATCCCACCATCCGCACCACTTTAGGTTTTCCTTAGATGGAAAAAGGATTTCTTCTGCCTCGTTTATGCACTATCTAAAAACTTTTGTATCTCCCACTTTTTGACGGAGTCGCTAAATTGAGCAATGTCTTCGGGTTTTAGATCCAGTTTCTCTTCGTTTCCTCTATCGCTTCAAAATGAGGGTCATCCGACAAAATGGTCGCTTGGTTGGCAATGGCTGTTGCAGCAATTATGCAGTCGCCCATAGGTATATTTCGGTATTTGCTTCTAAGCAGACCTGCTTGTTTGGCTATTGATGAAGTTAGAGGTTCGATTTTTAGTCCGCTTTGGGTTAAAGTTGCATAGCTGATTTCTGCTTCTTCTTTCCCGATTTTTTCACATATTGTTTGGATTGTTTCGCTGATAACAATTGTTGGAAGTATGCCTTCTTTGCGCTGAATGAGTTCTTTTAGTTTTTTCGTGGCTTTTTGTCTCGTTTCAGTTTTTTCTGAATAGAAATATTCCATGATAAATCTACTGTCAAGCACCATTTTCAAGCTTTAATATTCCTCTCTAAGCAGGTCTATGTGTTTCTTCATTTCTTCAGGCTTTGCGTATTTTGAGTAAATGCCTGCGCAATCTTCCAATTTCCTGATTGGCGTAAAAATAACTTGACCATGCTCGGTTGCTTCGACTAAAAGTTTGTCCCCTTCCTTTATCACCAGTTTTTGCCTAACTTCAACTGGTATGGTCGTTTGACCTTTTCGGGTAACCTTTACAATGCTGGTCATGTTTAAATCTCAACATTCACAATGATAGTACTACCCTAAAAATTTTGTCCTAATTCGATCACAAAAATACTACTTTAGTTTGGAGTCAGCGATTCTACAAAATACAAAGTGTGATTGCTAAAATATTGAGGAGGACTTAAGATTCTCTGGTGCAGGTTTCGTGGGTTCAAGTCCCACCCCCCGACACCACTATTGTCAAATGATGTTCAACCCTAAGGTCAAGTTGGCGGAAAGAATTTTAGGAAGTTAAACAAATGTTGGAGCGGTGAAATTGATGTCTTTGCTTGAGGTGATTTTTAGCCGTAGAAGTATTCGAAAATACGAGGATAAAGAAATACCACAAGATATCTTACGACAAGTGCTCGAAGCTGGTAGGCAAGCGCCATCTGCCGTTAACAGACAGCCTATCCGATTTGTAGTAGTTACAGATTCTGAAGCTAAGAATGAATTATCCAAAAGTTTGTTTGCTAAACACATCAAGAATGCGCCGATGGTTATAGTAGGATGCGCAGATGCAAAATCGCTTTTAACTGGAAAATGGGCAGTCATTGACACTACAATTGCTCTACAGAACATAGTTATTGCAGCTTGGATTTTCGGTATAGGTTCATGTTGGATAGGGTCTTTTAGTGAAGAAAAAGTCAAAGATCTCCTTAAAATTCCAGATAAATGGAAAGTCGTTGCGTTGTTGACTCTTGGCTATCCTGCGGAGCAACCAAAAGCAAAAAACAGAAAGCCATTTGAGGAATTGTTTAGCTTCAACAAATTCTAATACCCAAGTGAAATAACAAAAAGAAGGCGGTGCAGTCTCCAAACAATGGAGGTTCCAATGCACCAAATGGAACATTAATTGAATTATTTGTAACGTAAAAGTCGCAAGACATAAAAATCATTTAGTTAAAAAAGCCTTCACGCGGGTGAATATAATGGACTTCTGCCCAAAATGTGGGTCGATACTTCAAACAGCAAAAAAAGGCTCTTCCACACTTAGATGCTCAAAATGCAAATACCAAAAACCAATGGAACCTAAAGAATCAAACCAAAAAACAAACCTAAGACTTGGCAAAGCAGCTGAAATCGTTGTTATAGACCAAAGCAAAGAGGCAATGCTTAGACAGCTTCCAACAATTCATGTTGTCTGTGAAAAATGCGGAAACACCCAAAGTGAAACTTGGAACGTCGAGGCTGCAGACGATACCATCCATTCAACAATAACATTCTTCAGATGCACAAAATGTAAAACCACCAGAAGAGAATCTGGATAAACCAAATGCTGCAATAATCAGATACACTGATTTTTTTAGAAGGGGGATATACGATTTAAGTCTCCATTGGATTGAGGGTTCAACTCCCACCCCCAAGCACCACTATGGTGAAAGCGAATTAGTCGCTGGGTCTGCTTTTCTCTGCAAAAATGTGTTGACTGCATCAATGAGGGCTTCACAAGCAAACCATCGCTCCTCTAAAGAACCATCTTCCCCCAAATCCTCGACCCTTCTTTGGAAAACTGCCATTTGCTCCAGGTCCGGCTCCCGTTTTTTTTCATATTCACTTCGGAGTTTTTTTTGCTGGGTATTGAAATCCAAAATAACTAATTCAAGTTGTCTTTGCTTATCGCTCAATTCGTCTGCTATCGCTGTTTCTCTTTGTTCTCTCTTTTTGCTGGAAATACCGTGGAAAAAACCTGTTTTCATCTGAATGATCTTCTTCTGTTCTTTTTTCAAACGATCTATGATGCTGTTTAGGCGTTTGGTTTCGTTGTTTTTTCGGCCTCTTAGTGCAGTTGCTCTGGAAACGTATTCAGTGTTGATTTGTTCAATGCGGCTTCTGAAGTTTGATAGGTTTCTTATTTCTTGATTGAGCGAAGATTCCCTGAGTTTTCTATTTTCAAATTGGCGCTTAATAGTGGAGAGTACTTGGGAACGCTCCCGCACGAATTGATCATCTATGCCCATGTTAGGATATGATTCAAACTCGGCAAGGACAGCAGTTACATTGGCGAGCCAACGGTCGAAATGCTCACTGAAGGGGGAGGAACCAAACTTTTGGATGCCAAGAGTATGCAGTCGCTTGAGGGTTGCTTCTGAGATCTCTTTTTCAGTTGCAGTATGCTTTTCTCCCTGCGTTGCTCCCCCAATACCTCTGCGGATTCTTTTTCTATCCTTTCTCTTTTCACGAAGCGGTTTTTTGTACTCGTGAATGATGCGCTTGGGCGATTTTATCCGAGGTTGGTATCCCATGAACAAAATGTATCGTTATCAAAGTATTTAGTTTGAGCGCCTAATTGCACCTTTTTTGTGTCTCTAAACCAAAAATACTTGACAAGTTTTCCGCAACAAGGGTTTATATGAAACGAAGAATGAATTAATTTTAGCAAGCGAGCGAGTTTTTATGCCCAGGATCAGTTCCCGCATCAGTATATGCGCAGCAACAGGGAAATCCTAATCTTCAAAGTTTTCAGATTCCGTCAACCTCGCCTAGCCCTCAACCAACAATTTCACCGACAACAAGCAATTCCCCACCGCCAACCAGCAGTCCAGGCAACATGGCTGGAAATATGTTCTTATTAAGCTTAGTTTTAATTATTGTTTTTGTGGCAGTGGCGTTTGTAGGCTTAGTGTTGGTAATTTGACGCAAGAAAAAAATGCTTGAAGCGCCTTAGAACTTTAAAAGTCTCACTGCGAAGCCCTACCCGAACCAAAATTCATCGTAGCAGTCGGCAACGATGCTTGCGGATGCGGAATCCTCAACAATTCCTACTCGGTCTTGGGCGGCGCAGACAAAATTTTCAAAGTTGACCTCAAAATTCCTGGCAACCCGTCTTCTCCCCGAGAAATCCTCAAAGGCATACTTGCACTCGTAAAAGCAATTGAAAAAAAAACCAGAAAATTAGCCTTCGAAAGCTTTTTCTGCCCAATTTAATTTTTTTAAGTTTTCGGTCTGTTGTTTGCTAAGCTTCAAATCAGACGTGTAAATGCTTAGTTGGTTGGTGAGGAGAGCCTGTGAAACGGTTGATAGCCCCTCTCCCTTTCAACTGGGGCGTTTCAATCGTGAAGTAGGAACAGACTCACAATTTCTCGCTATTTACCCTCGGTTACCGTAGCTTTTGTTCATGCAGTCCTGGCAGTAATTGCGTTTGAACCTCTTGATTCGTCGAGGCTGGAACAATTTTCCACATGAGCTGCATTTGATTTGGTTAATTGTTTTTGGATCAAGCAGTTTGAGTCTTCGTTCAATCTCGTTTTTAACGTCCGAGTCGTTTTCGCTGACTAAAGCATGCGTTAATAGGGTTTTGGCTTGTTCTTCACATTGGTCACCAAACATCTTTGAAAAAACATTGTTCTTTTTCTGGTCAACACTTATCTGAGATGGCAGCATGCAAATAAAATTTGAAGGGTAATTCTTTGATTTGTCCGAGTCAACGACGGCGAAGCGGTAGTGCCTGCCCACGTAGTTGCCTTCAAGGCTATCTTGAGTAAATATCTGTAATTTGAATTTCATACCAAACCCGCATGTATAAAAAGAGCTGCCAAGCTAATATCTGTACTTATTTATATGCCTGAATTTCACCTAAAAAAATACTTATATTCAACAAAACCTCGACAAGAAAAAGTCAAGAAATAGCAAATCATGGGTGTTCGCAGTTGGGACAAAGTCATTCGTCTTGATTGTGTCTAAACGCCAAAGGAAATAACATTTATTTTTTGCGTTGTTTAGCCGCGTCCGTAAAGTCTGCAAACACTCCTCTATAATCAAACGCGGCTACCAATTCTTTGAAGTTAACGACGATCAACGCCATCAAGGTCAAGAATGGTATAAATGAATAATAGTAAAGCGGCGTTGTGATGCCTGAGCCAAAGACCATACTTACAAACCCTGAGTCCATGCCCGGGTAAAGCAGCATCACGTTTGATAGCGCTAACGCGCCGACTGCGCTTGCTGCAGCAACTCGGAGATTTTTACGGTTATACATCACAAAAAGTGGAATAGCCAGCAATCCGAATCTCACATCAAAAAATCCAAAAGCTAATGCAATTCCTGAAAAAATGGGTTTGTTTTTGCTGCCTAAGTAGAAGCTGAGCGCAAGCAGGAAGGTAAGGAGGACTTTGGCTTGTCCTTCGCCCCATTGCCAAAAATAGCTTGGAGACAAACCCCAATTAGCAGTTGGAAAAGGCAGCAATAGCGCGATTATCATCACGGCGAAGGCTACTGCAAGATGTTTCTTATCCAAGATTTTATAGAGCATGTATCCTATTGCTGGAAGAAGCATAAACTGGATAATGTCGAAAGCCAGCAGTGCTTGCTGATAATTCAGCGATAGCAAAGGCGAGGCAAATAGCAGAAAAGAAGGCAGGTACTTGTAGGCTTCAGGATGAGGCAACGTGACTGGCTCTGCGCCGCCTAAAGCGCCGAAACTATAAATCTGCCCAGGATTATGCCAGAGTCTCCATGCACCAACGTAGTAGGCTGAGAAGTCTTTAGCCAGTATGCTGCCTGAAGTAGTTATGCCTGGGCTGGGCGTGTAAGTCTCTGGATAGGCCACTATGAATGTGTAGAGGTTCAGGGCGATGAGCGCGGCGACTGCGAATACGAAAATGGTTTTGGTTTTGCGGGGGTGGTAGGTCATTTTTTCTCAGCGGTTAGTGTGTTTATGGCTTTACTCTGGTGTTGAGAAATTTATACTTTAGTTGAGTCTGCACTTGTGTTACTTTTGTAATACAAGTGAAAATGCTTTTATACAATCCCACCCATGAAGCCCTAAACCCCGGAAGGATTGAACCTAAATGATAACTGGAAAACAAGGCAGCGCCAAAAACGTGTCAATAATCGCCGTAACAGCAGCCCTCTACGCCATCTTCTTCTACCTCTCATTCGCCATAGGTGTACCAAGCTTCACCGTGCTCTATCTACCAATCATCTTGCTCGGAGTTTTCCCATTGTGGTTCGGACGAAGCGGCTTAGTTGGCAGCATGATTGGGGCATTCATCGGCGGCATCTACGTTGAAAACTTGCCCCTGTACCTTGCATGGGTAGAAATAACAACCACCGTCCTCATCTACAGCTTAAACTGGCTTCTTATCCCAAAAGTATCCGCCGAAGCAAAAACAACTAAAGGAATCGTAATCCTCTCAAGCGTCTATGCTTTAACTCTGTTCGTGGGAACTGTTTTCATATTGTGGCAGTTCTCAACTGTCGGGATATTTCCAGCAGAAGTCGCATGGCCACTTTTGCCAGGAACTTTCGCACTTAACTTGCCTATAGCGTTGATTGCTTGTCCAGCGTTGATTAGGGCTGTGTCGCCGAAACTTAAAAGTTGGGCAATGTACACAGGCAACTTTGCGGATTGGCGCAGCCGTCAAGCTCATCCAAAATAGCCCTTTTTTGTTTAACTTAGAAAATACTTTTATGTGTTTGGAACCTACAGGCACATGAGCGGTACAAATGAAACTTCGAATCCTCACATTAACCCCTGAATCCCTCGCAGCAATGTTACAGGGCAAAGCGTCAACGTTCAGTTCAAACTTGCCCGGTGACGTAGAAATTTTAGATGTTAAAATGGATTTGTTTACTAAACAAGTTTCCATCGTAGTTAGAAGCGAGACATTCGAGGATGTTGCTGAAGCCATGCCGATTCCAGAGTTCAACTTATCTAAACCAGGCGAATCCAAAGTTGCAGCTAAACCAGCCACCGCGCCTATGAAACTTCAATCTGTTCCTGAACCTAAATCCAACGTTGCAAAGTTGCCTCAGCCCCAGCCAAGCCGAATGGCCAGTAAAATGGAGAATGAATTCAGCCCTGAACAACGCAAACTACTCAGCTTCACAGTGAAACAGGACTGTGTAATGGTTAAGCCTGTGATGTTTCTAAAAGAGGAGTGGGATGACATCAACGAGGTTGTGCGGAGTTTAGGCGGCAAATGGGTTAAAGGCAGCATCATTAGTTACTGGGAAATCCCCATGCATTAGGTGACGCATGTTGAGTAAGAAACGAAAAAACTTTAAACAACAAATCCCTAATCAGAAGGACAGTGACCGAAAGATGGAAAAAACCGATAAACCTCTAACTAGAGACGCCTTAGTTTCAATGCAAGTCATAGACGCCAAAGGATTACTAGTAGGAAAAGTAAAAGATCTCGCTTTCTCAGTTGGAAAAACAGGGATTGCCCTGACAGTTGAGAACGAGGATGGAAAAACGCAAACCATTCCTTGGGAAGAAGTTCAAGCAGCAGCCGACTTCATAATCCTTAAGCCCCAAATGACTCAGCAAAGCACATATCAACAGACAGCTCAAACTACAGTTCAACCACAAGCACAGACAACACAACCGCTCTGCCCAACATGCGGCAGACCCCTAACTTGGATTCCGCAATACCAACGATGGTACTGCTACAACGACAAAAAATACGTCTAAAAAACGTAAAAATCCAACAATTTTTATTTTTAACCATCGATTTTATTTTTTTTGAACTTCGTCGCTGAAGAACACTATCGCTACCTGCACTTTCAGAGAGCCCATTGTCACGATTATTCATAAGTCCTTAGATAAAAACAAAATTCGAAAACAATGAATCGCTAAGCAGATCCGCAAAAAAGGAGATTGGTCTAGCTCTCTATGGGTTTTTCCAAAACAGTAATTGACCCATTCTTTCCAAGACGCAACTGCTTTTCACCCTTAAACATTGCCACATGCGCATTCTTAATTTCGATAGAGTCACCGGTGTGCACTGAGTCTATTTGTTGATCCCAGAGGCAAAGCAGGATTTTTCCTGTTTCATCCCCGATTGAAGCGTTTGATACAACTGCGTTGTCTCGGAATTGGGTGTGAACTTTGGATGGCTCTGCCGTTTGCAGAACTTGCGCGGAGACGTTTATTTTTTTCATGCCTACACGTAAATCTTCAATTTTGAGGTGTGAAGGCGCCGGGTTTTGTCTAGCTATTTCTTTGCGGACCTTGTTGGTGTCCATCGAATGATCGAATGAAACGTCTGTTCTTGCAAGTGTTTCTTCCGGCACTCGGAACTGCGCGACAACTTTGCCGCCGACAGTTATTAGGAAGATGGCTTGGTTAACCACGTTTCCTCGGTACTCCACAATTAAATCTGAAACAGCAACTGCTTTGCCATGTTCTTTTGCAGTTATTAATGCTTGGAAAAGCTCAGTTGGGTAGACTTCATGCTGTGTAGCGATGAAGGCAAGCTGGTCTTCTAGAGTGGGCTTTTTAGGTTTCATACTCTATTTTATTCTCCTTTTAATTTATGGATTAACCTTGAAAACAGCAAACTTGTTAGCCCTAAAATTTACTTTTTCTAGATTAAATTCCGCAATTTATATTATGCCCCGTTAGGTATATAGATGTAACTACTGATAAACCGCGTTTTTCAGGGAAAACTTGAATGTTGTTTAAGATGTGAAAAGATATGTTTGGTTTTCCAAAAAGCAAAAAGCCAACCTTCACATAACATCTAGTTAGTGCTTATTTTTTGGAGCATTATTATGACTGAAAACCTCAAAGACTTAACGAAGGTTAACTTAAAAAACCTCGACAAAATCTTTTACCCAAAAAACGAAGTTACTAAAGCCCAAGTTGTCGAATACTACATTAGAATGGCTCCAAAAATCCTCCCCGTCATCGCCGACCGTCCCTTAGTTTTAACAAGATATCCAGACGGAATAGAGGGGGAAACAATGAGTTTTTTCCAAAAAAACGCGGCAGAAGGCACACCCAACTGGGTTAAAATAAAAAAAATCTACTCCCCAACCTCAAAACGAGATGTAAACTACATCGTTTGTAACGATTTAGACACGCTTATTTGGCTTGCAAACATGGCGGCTCTGGAAATCCACATGCCTTTCTCAAAAATCGACAACTTAGATGAGCCTGACTTGCTTTTCTTCGACGTTGACCCAGAACCCCCCGCAACCCTCAGTGATGCCGCCGATGCCTCTCTATTGCTCAAAGATAAACTTCTTGACTTAGGGCTAACACCGTTCATTAAAACCTCAGGCAAAAAAGGCCTACATGTTGTTATCCCCATCGAACCAGAACATAACTTCGAGGAAACAAGAGCTTTTGTCCATCAAATCGGCATTGAACTGGCAAAAGAAAGCGAAATGATTGTCTCCGAATTCAAGGACACAAAAAAACCAGGAAAAGTCTTCGCTGATTACCTTCAGAATTCTCCCCTGCGGACCATGGTTGTTCCATACAGCCTTCGGCCGACTCCAGACGCCACTGTTTCAACGCCGCTAGAGTGGAGTGAAGTTAAGAAAGGAATAAACCCCTCCGCTTACTCTATTTCTACAGTTATCAAGCGGACGGGTAATCCGTGGAAAGATATTTTTGAAAAAAGATGTAAATTGGAGATTTAGTTATGGAACAAGAAAACGTTGAGGACGCCTCTTCTGAAAAAACCAGTGCTAATGCCCCCAGCAGATCCATTTGGTCGGGTAACATCACGATTGGTTTAGTGAATGTTCCTGTTAAGTTGTTCTCGATGATTTATGATAAGGGCATAGCTTTTCATTTTCTACATAAAGTTGATGGTCAACCCCTAAAATACGTTAAAATGTGCACGAAAGACGACAAAATTGTGCCATGGAATGAGGTTGTCCGCGGCTACGAAGTTGCAAAAAACGAGTACATCACATTCGATCAGAAAGAACTTGACGCCGCCAAACCCGAATCTGACAAACGCATCCGCATCAGCAAATTCGTTGATTACTTTTCTGTAGACCCCGTCTACTTTGACCGAACCTACGCTTTGCTTCCTGATAAAAGCAAAGACGCCTATGGTTTACTGCTGAAAGCTTTGGAAAAAACAAACAAGGCGGGCGCTGGACGCATAACCCTGCGTACCAAAGAATACCCGGCCCTTCTCCACACCTACAAAGGCGCCTTGGTCCTCACAACTCTGCGTTACTCTTACGACGTTGTGGACCCAACCGATTTTGAGCCCCTGCACAAACTTGAGACGCCGCAGAAGGTGGAATTAGACCTTGCTGTAAAAATCGTAACTGACCTCTCAGGCGAATTTGCCATAACAGAATTTAAAGACACTTACATGGAAAGAGTCCAGGAACTTGTAAAGCAAAAGGTAAAAGGCGAAAAAATCCACATTGAAAGACCCCCGGAAGTTGAAGCAAAAGGCCTTATGGTTGCCCTCCGGGAAACCCTTAAACAGTTGGAGACCAAATGAGCCGACACATCTACCGCCCGATGCTTGCAAAGGTTGCTGAGGAGGCTTTTTCGGATAAAAACTGGATTTTTGAGGTTAAATGGGATGGGTTTAGGGCAATCGCCTACGTTGAGGAACCGTTTAGCCTAAAGAGTCGAAATGAGAAGGAATTAAAACAAAAATTCCCCGAACTTGGCGAACTAAACAAACTTGCCCGTAACGTAGTTGTTGATGGAGAAATCATCGTTATGAAAGAAGGCAAACCCGACTTCCAATCCCTCCTCGAACGCGGACAAGCCGTTTCAACCCGTGAAGTCCAAAGGCAAGAAGATAGGGCACCAGCAGTCTACATTGTCTTTGACATTCTGGAAAAGGATGGAAAGCAGCTAACGGCGCTGCCTTTAATAGAACGGAAAAAAATTCTCCAAGACTCTTTAAAGGAAGGCTCAAATGTGCTTTTATGCGATTTTATAGAGGAGAAAGGGGAAGCTTATTTTCAATTGGTTTTGGAGAAGGGTTTGGAGGGGGTTGTAGCTAAGAGGAAGAGTAGTCAGTACGAGGAAGGTTTGCGAACTGGGAGTTGGTTGAAGATAAAGAAACTCAAAACATGCGACTGCATTATCTTTGGCTACACGCGGGGCACAAACGTTAGGGAGAAAACTTTCGGTGCACTCTTACTTGGAGTTTACGCTAAAGAAGATAAGCCCGTTTACGTGGGAAAAGTTGGCACAGGTTTCACGGAAGCGACGATTAGGCTTTTGATGGATAAATTCGAAAAAATACAGACAAATGCTGCCCCGTTTAAACCTGAAGCCGGCGACTTAGTAACTTGGCTACAGCCCAAACTCGTCTGCGAAGTCGCTTATCAAGTGTTAACAAGGGATATGAGGTTGAGAATGGCACGATTTAAGCGTTTAAGAGATGACAAACCACCAGAACAATGCACCATTGACCAAATAATCGAAAACAAAAAAACTGATACTCCTTCTGAACAAAAAAGTGACGTTAAAGGAAAGGTTGAAAACGAAAAACTGTCGGAATATGCTTCTAAACGCCACTTTGAAGAAACACCTGAACCCAAAGGAGCCGCAGAAAAAAAGGACGATAAACTAATCTTTGTAATCCAAGAACACCACGCAAGACGGCTCCACTATGACTTTAGATTGGAAAAAGAAGGGGTACTGAAAAGCTGGGCTGTTCCAAAAGGGATGCCTGAGGCTGGACAGAAGGTTTTAGCTGTGGAAACCGAAGACCACCCATACGAATACGCGAGTTTTGAGGGGGAAATTCCCAAAGGTCAGTATGGAGCTGGAACTGTGAAAATCTGGGATAAAGGGCACTACGAAACCAAATTCTGGGAGGGCGACAAAATCGAGGTTAATCTCGATGGTAAGCGACTTCATGGACGATATGTTCTGGTTCGGTTAAAGCGGGCAGGAGACAAAGATTGGCTGCTTTTAAAAGGAAAAGAGTAGCATGCAAAACCTGTATTTGGGCACGATTGGCTGGAGCTACAGTTTTTGGAAAGGAAAATTTTACCCGAAAAAGACCGCTGCAAAAGATTACTTAGCTTACTATGCCTCTCAGTTTAACACTGTTGAAGTAGACAGCACCTTCTATCGAATCCCAATGGCGCCAACCGTAACCAACTGGAAACAAGTAACCCCTGAAAACTTCGTGTTTTCACTAAAGTTTCCCCAGCTCATAACGCACATAAAAATGCTCAAGGACTGCCGGCCCGAAACCGATGTTTTTCTTGAACGGGTAAATCTGCTTGGCGAAAAGCTTGGGGTTTTGCTTTTACAGTTTCCGCCAAACTTCGGCATCGACCATTTACCTGACTTGGAGAATTACCTGCAGAAACTTCCTTCTCAGAATCGCTATGCGGTTGAAGTCAGAAACAAAAGCTGGCTAAACCCCCAGTTCTACTCCATTTTAGGGGCTAACAGGGTTGCGTTGGCAGGGGCTGATAGTTCTCTTATGGCTCAAATCAGCGAGGTAACCGCGGATTTTTTGTACGTAAGGTGGGAGGGCGACAGAAAAAGAGTTAACGGAACCTTGGGCAAGATAGAAGCCGATAGGGCAGGAGACCTAAAGTTGGTGGCGGACAAAATCAAGCCGTACTTAAGCAAAATGCAGGTTTACGGGTACTTTGGCAAATATTACTCGGGCTATCCACCCTTAGATGTCGCCACACTGCAGAGCCTGCTAAATAGTGGTCAAGGTTAGAAACATTTTGGACCACCCTTTATTTGGATTTTATTAGAGGTTCTGTGTTGAAACTATAGAGGGAGATCAAAACCTACCTATTTGGAGCCTAACAGAAACTCATTGCGGAAACGATAGAGGAGAGGGGTAGGTGAAAAATCACTAAGAAGGGTAGCTCTACTCATGTTTTCAGCTTCATTGATATGTTGAAAATCAGAGTATATTAAAAAAGGGAGAACGAACAGCTAAATACCTAGCCAACCAAGTGTATAAACGGCAAAGGTGACGTAATTGGACACCGACAAACTTTTCGAGTTAGCCAGACCGTACCTAGAAAAAAACGATTTTGGCGTAGCACATACCCTGAGAGTCTTTGAGCTTGCCAAACAGAACTTCCTAGTTAAAACAGAACTGCAAGAATTAACTTACACAGCAATTATTTTTCATGACATCGGCGGCTGCACAATAAAGGACCAATACGAAAAGGGACCAAAAATAGCCGCAGAAATCTTAAAAAAACTCAATTATCCCGATAATATCATTAATCAAGTTTGCGAAATAATCTGCACTCATCATGAACACCCAGAAAAACCATCTGAACCCTTCAAAGCGCTATATGATGCTGACAGACTCGTAATGTTTTCCCCCGAAGAATACCCCTATTACAATGTCCAGGAAGGCTTCGACTGGGACAAAATTGTTTCACTTATCTACACGGCAAAAGGACAAGATTTAGCTAAAAAAGCCTTGGCGCAGAGAAGAAAACAAGCAGAAAAGCGTTAGAACCATGTTTTTTAAACAAATCCAACAGCACAGCGACAACTTCTCATATATCATAGCAGACGAGACAGCCAAAGAAGCGGCGGTTGTTGATTCAAGCTACAACGCCGACGAAATAATAAAAGTCATAAAAAACCAGAATCTACAACTAAAATGGGTCATAAGCACGCATGGACACTCAGACCATACGGCTGGAAACACAGAATTAGTCTCAATCTTCCGAGCAAAAGTAGTTGCTCATAAACAATCAAAAATACTTCATGACATCTCAATCGACCAAGGAGACATACTAAAAATAGGTAAAATCTCCATAGAAACCATCTATACACCTGGACATACTGCAGACAGCATCTGTCTTCTAATTGATAACCGGAAATTGTTGACTGGCGATACGTTATTTGTTGGCGAATGCGGAAGAACCGACCTGCCTGGTGGCAACACAAAAAGCATGTATGATAGCCTATTTGGCAAGCTCTCAAAACTGGGTGATAACTTGGAGGTTTATCCTGGACACGACTATGGAACTAAGCCTTCATCAACTATTGGAGAAGAAAAAAAGTCAAACTATACCCTGCAACCCCGAAGCCTCAAAGACTTCGTGGAGTTTATGAGTCAGCCTTAACCGCTAACCTTTTTTTTCTTCTATTGGGAATTAAAGCAATTATAACAAAAATAGTTATGAATAAAACGACGAAAGAGAAAATTTCTGGGTGAATCAGAATTTCAAACATCATGACTATTGTTTTAACAACAGGGCTATTGACAAGCGTTTGAGGAAGGACATTTTCCGGTGACACAGGCAACCCTTTATACGGAATGCTTGAAGGCAACACTACCGAGTTCTCCTTTAGCCATCTGTTAATTGGGTAAAATTTAAAGGTGTTTAGCTCCCAAGAAAAAAGCGTAGCAACCCCATAAACATCCAATGTTGAGATGTCTTCACTTGAACTCCCGGTACTGTAGTAAGCGTACATTAAATCACCAGTGTAATTGCTATGTCCCAGCCCTAAGCTATGTCCCAACTCGTGAAGAGCAATATTCTGTTTGTCTCCCTCAGATAGAGAGTCTCCGTGATGAAGGTGCGATGCAAGGTTAACTGTACAATTATTAATGACGCTTCTGTAGTCAGCTGAGATTTGTGATAAACCCACCTCGTCTGTTTTGCTAAATGGGGACTCAGTCCAGTTAATGTAGATGTCATAGCCCGGTTGAGTTTGATTTGAAACTGTAGGTTGTAATCTTAGGTTAGATAAATATGAATAATCGGTGTAGTTTGAGAAAAAAGCAGCAAGTGCATCATTCCATTGACCGATGGCGCGGAGTGCACTTTTTAGGTCGGTGGGGCTCCACCAAGACTCGTTCTCAGCTGTGACGACAAGAACATTTAGCGATGCATGGTTCCATACAAACCCTTGAAGTGCTATGGAATAATTATCTTGGCTTTGACCATGAACGTTGTCAATGCTAGCAAAACAACCTGCCAAAAGTAAACTTGAAATCCACAAAAACAATAGAAAAGTGCGCATGCAGCTTCCTACAATTAGATAGCATTGCGTCTTTTTAAGTTTATTTACAAGCGTAAAATTGTTAATCAATAAATTGAGAAGTCACTATCGAACTGCAAACAAAAAGGTTTTTTAGCTTTTATTTTAGAAGCAAATAAGTCGCGTTTATTTAGATACTTTTTTATTGTTCTTGTTATAAACAGTGGTTAAAATGCAGATACTTTAGCTTAAGAAAACAAAAGTTAAAGAGTTTAAATATGGTATATGTGAGACTATAATGAAAAATAGATTTACCTGGATTAGCTATGCTCAATTGGTAACTTGTAAAGCTGTTAATTATGGTGACAGTATAGCTTTATTCAATGTGAATCCTGCGAACTGCTTGCTTCACCCTGTATTATCCAGAAAAAGATTCAATCAGGCTGAATGCCAATGATAGTCTCCGACGTCATTTCCATAACCTTGCTTGCTATACTGCTTTTTTGGACGCTCTACAACGGTTCAATAATATATATTGGCATAAAAAATAAGCGCAGGCAAATGTCAGGGGCGTCGGATAACAAAAATGTGGAGTTCCCAAAGTTTTCAATCATTGTTCCAACCAAAAATGAGGAAACCGTCATTAGACGTTGCTTAGACGGCATATTAAACATGGATTACCCAAAAGACAAAATGCAAATAATAGTTGTTGACGGAAAATCCGATGACAACACATGCAAAATATGCTCAGAATTCTCCGAGAAATACCCGGAAAACTTTAAAGTTATTTCTGAGAAAACAGCAAAAGGCAAGCCCGCGGCTCTCAACCTTGCCCTACCATTCGTCAACGGCGAAATAGTTGGTGTTTTCGACGCAGATAGCCTTCCCGAAAAAGAAGTTCTATCAAGAGTTGCTTCCTACTTTGCCGAAAAAAAAGTGATGGCTCTTCAGGGTAGAACATTTTCCTTAAACGAAAAAAGCAACGCTCTTACAAGAGTCATTGCAATGGAAGAAAAAGCGTGGTTCCAAGCGTTACTTAGTGGAAGAGAAAAACTGCAATTATTTGTTCCTTTAACGGGAAGCTGCCAATTTGTCAGACGAAATGTAGTTGAAGAACTCGGCGGCTGGGATGAGACCTCTTTAACTGAAGACGTAGAATTTGCTTTGCGGCTTGTAGAGAAAGAATCATCTAATAAAATATGCCCCAGACGTTTGCTCAGGACAGGAAACACCAAACAGCCTAGGCAACCTAGTAAGGCAAAGAGTCCGCTGGTACCGAGGATACATGGAAACAGCCTTGAAATATGGGCGGCTTCTCGACACAGTTAATAAGAGAACGGTCGATGCGGAAATTTCCATGGGTGGACCGTTCATGATGGTTGTCTCATTGCTAAGTTATATAAACTGGTTTTTCGTTGCGATATTCCTCTCTCAAAGTAACCCCGTTCTTGATTTCACTGGACTAGTTATCGCTTTAACGGCTGTTTCACTAGTATCAATTGGCGTCGGCTTAACTGCATCTGAAAAACCCATAAGACTCCGAAATCTCCTCTGGATACCCTCAATTTACGTCTACTGGCTGGTTCAGATGTTCATTGCTGGCTGGGCATTTCTTAAACTGGTGTTTAGACGGAAAAGGGAATGGACAAAAACCGAGAAAAAGGGTTTCTTGGCTATAAATAACCCACCAAATGTCTAATTTTAGAAGCGCCAAGTTGTGCGTTGAAATATCAGATCAAGTACTTTGTTTTGTTTAACCATAAAACATAATAAGTATTTTATAGCGCATAGAATTTTAGATGTCAATTAGAGGTTTATAACATATTGTTCTCCATTGTTTGGAGACTAAAAAAGTGATATTTGCACGCCTTGTCTAAAGATAGGTTTCGGCAAAAGGGGAATGTCATGGTTCCACTTTTTGGCGTACTTCAGGGGTTAGCTCGCGACTTATTAGGTTGGGTTCATAACAGTATTTTTACTTCTGTTGAGATTATGGTAACTGTTAAATTCATAGAAATTATCTTATGGCATTACAAATTAAGTGTGCAAGCATGATACCATTTGTATTCCCTAATTATCTTGAAAACAGCAAAATGCTATGGAAAAAATCTGACATTATCCTAACTGTTGGTTTCTCAAATACCGGAGGAAATTAAGTTCCTAAAGAAGTATGAAACTGACGTGTTAGAGGCTGTACCTCGTCTTTCCATAGTAGTTCCTGCTTATAATGAAGTTGACAGAATCGAGCCGACATTGTTAGATTTAATGTTCACTCTTGAAAATAAACTCAACTTTAACATAAATTATGAATTAATAGTAATGATGGACGGGTGCATTGACGGAACACCCGAAAGAGTTAATGCTATTATAAAAAACCACATGCGCGTTTCAGCATTTGTTCTACCGAACAGATTAGGCAAGGGAGGCGCAATAATAGAGGCTTTGAAATATGCTCGAGGTGATTTAATAGCATTTGTTGATGCAGACGGTTCTATTCCACCAAGTGAATTAAGCAGGCTGATTGAGTTAATGGACAAATATGATTTAGTGATCGGTTCTAGATATGCAAAGAATTCAGTTCTACCTGTAAGAAGGTCATTTAGCCGCTTTTTCTTTAGTAGATCATTTAATGTTTTGATAAGTTTGTTATTTTGGAAGCTCCATGATATTAGAGATACGCAATGCGGAGTTAAAATATTTACCAAAAAACTAATCAACGAAGTTAACAGAGATTTTTTGTTAAGCGATTTTGCATTTGACGTAAATCTAATTTATTCTGCTTTATTCCATGGATTTAAAGTAAAAGAAGTGGGGATAATGTGGGTTGAAAAAAAAGCAAGTAAATTATCTCATGGATTTTATAAACAATCAATTTTTATGGCGTTGTCGTTACTGAGGCTCAGAATTTACTATAGCAATTTGAAGAAATTATTGGAATCAAAGACTCTAGCGAGGGTGTATAAGGTTCTTCAGTTATGGCTAAATTCTTGAATATCTTAAGTTAATCAACCAACGGCATTCTTCCAGGGTATCGACTCATAATTGCCCTATGGTATCCAATTGCAAGTTGATGGCCTTAACTATGCCCTACCATGCATCAACTGAGTCTTTCCTGACTTTGCTGGCTCCTTAATTGGTTTCTGTATGAAAAAGTTGTAATTCTTCCTTGAACTATAAAATACAATAAGTCTATACAAGCGCAAGGCATTTAGGATGCCACTCAACAGTTTATAAACTAATTTCGTTCGATCCATCGGAGATAAAAAAGTGGCTTACGCTCGCAATAAAGCTAAGAATTGGTTATGCCAAAATATGCATTTGGTTATTCCGCTTCTGGCTTTTTCAATACCATTAATCGTGCGAGCAATACCTGAAATTCTAATGGGTCCATACCTAGTGGGGTTTGATACCATAGGGTATTATGTTCCAAATACCCTCACTTGGCTGGGAAACGGGTTTAATTTTTGGTCATTTATGTCGTCTGCTCCTCTAATCTACATACTGTTAATGGGCATCACTTCTGCTGGGCTCCCAATCGTTTTTACACTCAAAATCTTAGGTCCTTTGGTTCTTGGTCTTCTAGGATTTGCAACCTACTTCTACGCAAATAAAGCCTTATCTTGGTCACCCATTAAGAGCTTGCTTGTCGCAATTCTTTCCACACTTTATTTTGTAGCTTTAAGAATATCTTGGGATATGTTTCGAAGCGAACTTGCATTAGTATTTCTGTTTTTAGCTTTGGTCCTTCTGCAGAAAATGGATTTCCGCTTTAGAAATGGTTTACTGCTTTCCTTAGCTATGGTTTTGGTTGTTTTAACTCATCAACTTGTCGCAGTCATCATGTTTGCGATAATAGTGGCTACAGTCATAAGTTTAGCCCTCAAAAACAAGAAAAGCGAATTGCAAAGAATTATCGTTTACTCGATACCAGCAGCTCTCCTGCTTTTGTTAATCATTTACATTAGCTACTTTGTTTTTTCATCGCCCCTTCTGGGTTATTCTGTTAACTATGCTGGTGGGTTTGAGTCTCTTTCAACTCTTTCCCATCTGGACTTTGTCTTTAACACGTTAGGCTTTCTTGCTTTTTGTTACCTGCCACTAGTACCGTTCATAGTATTTGGCGCCAGATTGTTTAAAAGAAATATTGCGTTAAGAGCCTGGGTAATTTGGCTTTTTATTCCATTATTACTGGCAGTTATTAGCCCAAATAGCCTAATTATCGGAGGCGTACTGCCTTTCCGTTGGATTCTGTTACTTACTTATCCTCTGTCTTTTTGTGCTGTGGAAGGTCTTTTCGCCATTAAATGGAACTGGTATAAGGTCGTCTACAAAGTAGCTGCAGTCGTTATAATAGCAGCATTAAGCGTTGGTTTCATAGCTCTACCAAATAGCGGAGCAATCGACTACTTTGGCAGTTACCCAACTTACGTACCAAAATCGATGCTGCAGAACACCATGCAGTTAAGTGATTGCCAAGACACCGCTAATGCACTGCTTTGGGCAAAAAATAACTTGCCGAGCAATGGGTATCTGCTTGCTCATGAAGCGTTTTATGGTTGGGCAACATTAAGTTTTGATACTAACCGATTAATTCCTTACTTCTTCGAAAACTTGACTGATTTAACGCGCACGCTGCAGGAGAACGCTTCCACAAACCCGATGTACCTGATTTGGTGGGTTAATGGAACCGGATGGTATGGTCAACCAAACGTTCCTTCATCATTCACAGAACTTTATCACAGTGGAAACATTGCTGTATACCAATATTCTGCAGCTGATTAAATAATTGAAAAATCTATTTTCCGATAAAAAAGATAAACCTCAAATACCCTGCTGAGAAAATTAGCCACAACTATGGGCAAATGTTAAATCGATTCGTGTTATAAGCTAAACAAAGAAAGACTGATACCTATCATGAAAAAATTACGGACCCACTATGAACAAGTTCAACAACAAGCCAAACGATCTGTTAGTGGAAATTGGGGTTTACCCTTCATTGCAGGGTTTATTCTGCTTTTGTCCGTTGCTGCAGTTAATCTTGCGGTAGGCTGGATTTCAGTGGCCGAAGCAACAGCTACTACCGCATATTTTGCCTTGGCCATCGGTGTCGTATTGCAGCTTGCTTGCTTTCGAAAAAATAGGTTAAAAAATGGAGTTGCTTAAGTGGGGCAAGTTGATTTATCCTTTGTAATTCCTGCTTACAACGAAGAAGTTTTCATAGAGGACACACTTGGCAGTCTAGACTTAGCTATCAAAGAAAAAATGTTCCAGTACGAAATCGTAGTTGTTGACGACGGAAGTAAAGACAAAACCTTCAAAAAAGCAATGGAGTACTCAAAAAGAAACGGTCATGTAAAAGTAATTCGTTATGCTAGAAACACAGGAAAGGGCTTCGCCATTAAAGCTGGTGTAATGGAGTCAACTGGCGACGTGGTTATTTTTATTGATGGCGACATGGAAATAGACCTAAACACCCTTTCCACGTACATTGAAGCATTAGAGAATGCCGACATAGTTATTGCCACCAAATGGCATCCAAACTCAACGGTATCTATGCCGCTTAATCGAAAAATGCTTAGCCGAACATTTAATTTATTAGTAAGAATTCTCGTTGGTTTCAATCTTAAAGATACACAAGTCGGTTTAAAAGTAATGAAAAGAAGCGCGGTCAACAAAATTTTTCCAAAATTAGCTGTGAAACGTTACGCATTCGATGTAGAATTGTTAACCTTAGCCCACCTGCACGGTTTAAAAATTGTAGAGATGCCTGTAAAGCTCAATTTAGACTCCGCCTTTAAGCCAAAAGACGCTTGGCGCATGTTTATCGATTTGCTCGGTATAGCCTATAGGCTAAGAGTAATTCGATGGTACCAACGACAAGTGTTACCCACAAACATTTTAGAAAAATAGTCTTTTCCTTGTGAAATCTATGAAGATCCTTTGGCTGAATTGGCGTTGCTGGCTTAACCCAGCGATGGGCGGTGCCGAAGTTTTTACCTATGAAGTAGCTAAGCGATTGGGCTGCTTCTGGGCATGAGGTAACATTATTTACTTCAAAATTTACAGGTGCCAAAGATGAAGAAACCATTGATGGAATAAAAATTGTTAGAGCGGGCGGGCGATTTACTGTTTATCGTAAAGCTAAGCGATTTTACTCCAAGCGTTTTAGCAAGGAAGGCTTCGATGTTATTATCGATGAAATTAATACTCAGCCTTTTTTTGCCTCAAAGTTTGCCAAAAAAGGTGAAAAGGTAATTGCTTTGATTCACCAGTTAGCCAGGGAATTTTGGTTTTATGAAACCCCATTTCCAGTCAGTTACGTAGGTTATCATTTTCTTGAGAATCGATGGCTAAAACAATACGTTGACGTGCTCACAGTCACAGTTTCTGAGAGTACCCGTAAAGATTTATTAGATTTAGGCTTTAAGCAAGTGTCTGTTGTGCCTGAAGGCTTAAATTTTGAGCCATTGAAGGCTTTGCCCGAAAAAGGTTCAAAACCGATTGTGGCTTTTCTCTGGTCGTTTGAAGCGTGCTAAGCGTCCTGACCATGCAATTAAAGCGTTTGAGATTGTGAGAGAAAAGATTCCGAATGCTGAGTTATGGGTTTTTGGTGATGGACCCTTTAGGAAAAAGCTTGAGAGTATCTCTGGCTCAGGTGTCAGTTTTTTTTCAAAATTGAGCACTCTTGAGCGAAGAGAATACTTAAGAAAAAGTTGGGTTTTGATGGTTCCGGGTTTACGTGAAGGGTGGGGTTTGAATGTTGTTGAAGCTAATGCTCTTGGTGTGCCATGCGTCGTTTACAATGTTCCTGGACTTAGAGATAGCGTAAAAAATGGTGAAACGGGTTTATTGGTTGAATCAGGAAACATTCAAAGTCTCGCTGAAGGTGTCATTAATATTTTGAGAGATCAAAGCCTGCGTCAAAAGCTAAGTTTAAATGCCTTGAATTATGCAAAAGAATTTAATTGGGATAAAACAGCTAATGAGTTCATTGCTAAAATAAGCTGATTAAGGGACCCGCTTGGATATTACTTTCATAATCACAGACCAACAAAAAGCCCATGAAGGCATAGTACGTCCCTTCATCAATTTTGCTAAGGCTCTACAGAGTAAATATCAACTTTCTTTCTTACTGCTTAACTGCAGCAAACAGTTTTCTGAAAATATCCAAAAAAACTCGTTTCAAGTAATAGTATGCCAAAATAAAAACAGCACCATAGAAGAACTAAAGCTTCTCAACCCCCGTTTTATTTTCGCTGACGACGATCTCAAAAGACTTAAGCTTGCCAAGCGAAATCAAGAAAAAAATTAACACGAAAACAATCTCCTACGTTCAGATACTCTACGGTTCCCATTCCATCGCAGATTGTTTCGACCGAAATTCTTTGACGTTTAAAGAAAAAATTCGTTTTGCTCCGTTGAGATACGTGCCTTTCTCATTTTTTAGCAACCGATACGCCAAATTGCTGAGGAACTTCGACATAGTTATAGCAAATAGCAAAGTTACCGCTACTTTTCTGCTTTCATTGTACAACGTTGAAGTTTCTGGGATTGTTTATCCACCGATAGACACAGATATTTTCCAACCAAACAGTCCAAAAAACCAGAAAGAAATCACATTGTATCTGGGCTCGCATTTAGGAGATGCAAGTGAGGTTTTCGTTAAAAAAGTTGTTACAAATATAGTAGAGACTGGGGTTATTCGTCAATATTTTTGGAAACCCCAAAATGGCTATAAAACTAACCAGTAACGGTAACAAATTGGTTCTATATCATTCCAATATGGCTGATACTGAATTAGCGCAGATGTATTCAAGAAGCAAGTTAACGGTTTGTCCTCAAAAATGGGAGCAGTTTGGTATGGTGCCTGTTGAATCCCTGTCCTGTGGAACACCTGTTTTAGCGTTTAACTGCATGGGTTTCCAAGAAACCATCCCTAAAACAGCAGGTTGGCTGGCTAATAATGAAGCAGAATTCTTAGAAATGCTCCATACTGCATTGGAAAACGAGGAATTGCCCAAACAAAACCTAAGAGATATCGCAACCGAGGAGTTCTCTATCGCTGTGTCGGGAAGGGCACTTGAGACATTACTAGAAAAATACATTAATCAGAAAATATAATGCGCTTAAATGGTTCTTAAGATGTCTTGGAGCGAATATGAAAAATGGTCATTCAGCATAATAAAAGACGTCTTAGCACATCTTCAATTCTTAATGTATTGCGTACTTTTTGGCTTAAACAAAAAAACATTAGAGATTGGCAGTGGAACAGGGCTGCAAAGCTGTTTTATCAGTTACTTTGGCATTGAGGTCATTTCAATTGACCGCGATATAAGAGTAGCAAAAATGGCTTCCAAAGTCTCGAGGTATTATAATTCAAAGAATGTATCCTTTGTAGTTGCCGATGCCCGTTATCTTCCTTTTAAAAATAAAACTTTTGGCTTAAGTTTTTCCCAAGGATTACTTGAACACCTCAACAATGAAACTATTGTGGAAATTGTTTCAGAAGCAAAGAACGCTGTAAAAGGCAAAATTTTGTTCAGCGTTCCTTCAATTAACTTTCCTGAGCAATCCTTCGGTAACGAAAGATTGATGTACCCAGGGGACTGGAAAGCCATACTATTTCAATTTAAAGCAAAATCAAAATACTATGCGATTGATTTTGAATCGATAAAAAATTCTTTAATTGCGGGAAAATTCCCTAAGCCATGGCATATTCAAATTGAAATTTCATCAAAATAGAAATATCTCTTGTTTGCTAATCAAAAAACCGACGATTAAAACTCCCATCAAAGGAAAATTTTAACTATCATTAAGATTCATCAAATTACCAATCCCTGCTAAAGGTGACCCGAGGGCGAATCTTTGGACAAATCTCAAAAGATCACTATAATCGAAATTGCTATTCTTCTTATTGCAGGGTTATTTCCACTTCTCTGGTTTAAACAAGGATCCATTTTAGCATATGGCGACGATTTTCCATTATACTTGAATTCCCACAAAGTTTACGCAGCTGGACCATACTTGTGGTCTACTGACTACCTCGGGTATGCAACTCCGGCACCTGCATACCTACTGTACCAATATTCAGGCGCTTTCTTAAGCACGCTAGGGCTAAGCCTAAGCTCAATCCAAATTGCAATGAAAGTTTTTCTGTTTTTGGTGGCTGGCTTGTCTATGTTTTATTTGACGAAAAAAATTTATCCGCAATATAGATTTGCAGCTTTTATATCAGGCTTTTTTTATTTATTCAATTTCTTTGTACTTTTGGACGTTAGCAATGTAGGATTCATTTGGACTTACGCTTTCCTGCCTTTACTTTTAGCTTTATTTTTCACTGCCATTACAGCAACTTACCAACAGGATAGGAAAACAGCCAACAAACACATCATTTATTTTGCACTAGTTTCAGTTGTAGCCTTTTCGTTTGCTAGTATAAACCCTGCAAACGTGGCTTTGCTCATCATTGGGTTGGCTGTGTTCGCACTCTATTTCGTGTTTAAATACAGAAAACAAATGAGACTGTTTTGGTTGTCACTTGGCAAAATTGTAGGTGCAACTTTTCCGCTTAATTTATGGTGGTTAATTCCTGTATTGGGCTCATTTATTTTTTCTTCGTCTCAAACGCTTAATTCTCAAATTAATATCTCAGCTTGGTCTTGGACTCAAGATAGAGCTTCTTTCTTAAACTTGTTTAGGCTGAATGGTTATTGGAATTGGTCGCCCGAATACTATCCCTTCGCAGACTCCTATTCAATGCCTATTCTGACAATTTTGGTTTTCGTGCCCTTTATTATTGCAGGGGCAGCCCTACTTTTCAGGAGCGGCAAGTCACGGTTTAACGCTTACATAATGGCGATTGTTCTTTGCTTCCTCTTTCTCGCTAAGGGTACACATGAACCGTTCCCCCAACTAAATCTGTTTCTTTACTATAACGTTCCATTCATGAGTATGTTTAGAGAACCAGTCTCAAAGTTTACTTTACTAATGATGCCTTTCTTAGCCTTGTTAGTGGGATATGGAAGTGAGAACATCGCCAACCTCAAAGTTCACTTATCTCTTCAAACTCTAAGTGGAAAATCTCCTCAGCTACCCAGCCGCCACAAAAAAAGAATTAATTTTCATCATTATAACATTTTAGTTTTGGCATTAATAGCTATGATTTTTCTTGTCTCGGTTTATCCACTGGTGGATAACACGACAAAAATCACCATAGAGGATGAACCATTCTCATCTCGGATTCAAATTCCAAGTTACTGGTACCAAGCAACTGGCTGGATAAATAGCCAGCAAGGAAATTGGCGAGTTCTCGTAACGCCTCTTGACGATTTCTATCAGATGCCTTACAAGTGGGGTGATGACAGCAGTTACTATGGAACGGACCAATTGATCGATAGGTTAATTGAAAAACCCATAGTTTCAACAGATGTCTTGAACAGTTATGTTGTTAATCCTCAGACAGCTTCAACATTACAGGAACTAAATTATGCAATGCGTTATGGCAGGGTTAACGAGTTTAAGGCTTGGCTTGATTTGTTGAATGTCGAATATATTTTGCAACGTAACGATATTATTAGTAATCTGACTAGTAGGACTACTTTGCCCGATGGAATTTTAGCATCGCAAAGCGCTATTATGTCACCTGACCTAATGAAGGGCTTCTTTCAAAGACAGCCGTATCTTCATCTTGTAAAAACCTTTGGTGCTTTGGATATTTACGAATATACTGACTCAAAGCCCTCATTCTATGCAACCACAACTTCATTGTTGGAGCAGTCAAATATCTCAATTCAAACCAAAAATGTTTTTCAGAAAGAGTGGGACTTCAGCAACGCCACAGCAATTAATGATTTGCAAGCATCAATCCATTATATTAATGGATCCAAGTCACTCGCAAATCCGAAACAAGCTGGGCCCTACGCACAGATAGACCTGCCTCAGGTCGCAGGTGCATCATGTGAAATAGACTTTCCTTCATTGCCGTCTCAGTCTGAGAGCATTTACACAATTGCAGGCAATGGAATTGCTCCCATAACTGGTAACACAAATATTACAATAATTCAGTATGCGAAAGACAATACCACGCTGCCCAATGGTATCGCTGAAGCAGCGAGCTATGGTCAACATGATACAGTTAGGAATTATACTTGGGATATCAATTTTAGGTTTGAGCCCTTAAACGCGGCAGACCACTTTAAAATACAACTTTGGTTTAACATTTCTGATTCTTTGTGTATTGGTGACGTTAAGGTTACCGGAATAAACTCCGCTTTGAACACTACTGGGCTTGATAACATCTTTAGCCAGTCGGTTCAGAGTCAGGCTGCTGAAGTATTGAATGTTAAACGTTTGAATCCCACCAAGATTCTAGTCACGGTAAATGCAAGCCACCCATTTGTTTTGGCAACCACTGAGGCGTTCGATAATTATTGGGTTGCTAACGTGAATGGCCAACAAATTAGTCCTACTCCGCTTTATCTTGGATTTCAGGGCTACAATATCAACAAGACAGGGCAACTCCAAATCACTTTAGAATACAGGCCTCAGACGTGGTTCTACTACGCTTCAGCAATTTCGGTTACCTCTTCAATAATTCTTCTAAGTCTTCTAGTTTATGTTAGCAGAGGCGGCATGATTCAGATCGTAAGTAAGTTTAAGAAACGTTGAGTCGATGCTCTCGCGAATATTTTGTTGATTTCTTAGGAAATAGTTAAAACCTGAATCTGAACTATTATGTTCCATGGTTTCTAACGACCATAGTAAACAGCTAGTCATTAAACAGTTTATTCTTGAACTGATAAATAGAATAAGGCTTTACAGAACCAGCTCGCTCCCCAAGTACATAATAGACCTGGTCGGGTTTCGCTTACCTATCGTTCGAAAAAAAAGTTTAAACATGCATTTCAAGTATAAACTGAAAAACGGCATTACATTAGTTGTGCGTCCTTTCAAATTTGATAGATACATAATTGATGAAATTTTTCTAGAACGCGCATATTTTCCAAGTCCAGATTTTACAATAAAAGATGGTGACGTTGTCATCGACATAGGTGCTCATATTGGGGTTTTTACAATTTATTCTGCAAAAAATGCGCATTGTACGGTTTATAGTTATGAGCCCAGACCAGATAATTTTGAATTGCTCAAACAGAATGTTTCTCTTAACAAGATTGAACCATGTGTGAAAACATTTCAATTTGCCGTTGGTGGAATTTCCGGTAGTCTCCAATTTTGTATGGATGCTGAAGGCTTGGGGCAGATAGGTGGTTCTAATGGTAATAAGATTATTGTGCGAACGGTAACTTTGAAGGAGATATTAGATTCGAATAATCTTTTAAAAGTTGATTTTCTAAAAATTGATGTTGAAGGTGAAGAGCTGGAAATGCTGCTTAATTTTCCCAAAGAATATTTTCCTCGAATAGAAAAGATTGCAATGGAGTCTCACAATGAAAGGATAACTTCAAAACTTACTTCTTATTTGTCCAGCAATGATTTTAACGTAAAAACCTTGAAGTTACCTAAATCTGATATGTCTATGATATACGCAAAGCACAACACTTAGTATAACTATTTGTCTCCTAAAGCAAGTATGTTTCTAAATTGAGATTAACCAAGATAGAGGGTTATTTCTAGTCGCAAGGACAAGCGCTTAATTCTCAGGTTAGTATTCATGCTTGGGGCTATGCAACAGCCAATTTACTGTTGCCCTCGAGTATGAACCTCAACAATGGTTCAACCATAGCTTAGCAATTTCAGGAGTAACCGTGGTGCTCTTAATTGCAATGTTGGTTTATCTGAATAGAAACAAAATTACGCTGTTCATAAACGTGAAATCAAAAAGCGCACGAAATAATTTGTAAAAACACTTATTTTTGATAAAATATTTGTTTTTTAGACTTACATTCATAAAATGAAAGTTTGCCCCACGCGATAAGTTGTATTTTTGCTGTTCTATATAGAAACTCTTTTTAAGTCAACCACGTGGAATATGGAGATATTCGCATCATGGATGATGGCGGTTCAAACTGTAATGCAAAATAATCCTTCCACCCCACTAAATAGATTACAACTGATGAAATTAAGAATCAAAGCTATGCGCGCAGGCGTGTGGTTTAGAGCTTTGCCTAGAATTGATAGAGTGCTAGTTGATTTAACGATAAGAGTAGCATATAACATTCGCAGTCCACATTTAGCCAGATGCATCTTTGCTGTCGTGGGTAAGTTGGAAGGGCTATTGGAAAGCAGTGTCATGAAGTCAGTAAGGTTGATTGGTCGCCCGCTTGCTGAAAAAATCAGTTCAATCGCTCAAAAATTGGGCAATACTTCGGCTAAAAGTTGGGCTGAGGATTCATCGTTTGCGTTTTTCTTAGCTGTAATGCATACAAACAGATGACTCAATGGAAAATTTAATCGGCTTTTATTTCAATTGCCAACAAAAGTTTTAGTTACTGGCGGCGCTGGATTCATCGGCAGCCATGTGGTTGATCGACTGGTCCTTGAAGGCTATGAAGTTAGTGTCCTTGATAACTTATCTTCAGGTAAATTGGACAATATTCAAGGCCATTTAAGCTCAGGTAAAGTTGAGTTTGTTAAAGGCGACATTCGTGACGCTTCGGCAGTAAAACAGAGTCTTGAAGGCGTTAAGGCTGTCGTTCATATGGCTGCCTTAGTCAGCGTTCCTCTCTCAGTTGAGAATCCAAATTTAACTTTTGACATTAACCTTTTAGGAACCCTGAATCTGCTGCGTTCAAGCATAAATAAAAAGGTCGATAGGTTTGTTTTTGTTTCCAGTTGTGCGGTTTGCGGTAATCCTGAATCATTGCCTGTTACCGAGCAAACGCGCACTAATCCGATCTCGCCCTACGCAGAATCAAAACTCATAGGCGAACGTTACTGCTTGGGCTTTAGTGACCGGCGACTTCTAAACTCCGTTGTTCTTCGTTTCTTTAACGTTTACGGTCCAAGACAAGGCATGAACGATTATAGCGGAGTCATAACCCGCTTCATAGAACGTTGTAATCAAAAATTGCCTTTAACGATTTACGGCGATGGTTCACAAACAAGAGATTTCGTTAATGTAAAAGATGTTGCAGAAGCAGTTTTAGCTTCAATCAAAAGCAGTAAGGCGGTTGGCGAAGTTTTCAACATTGGCTCTGGCAAACACACATCCATCAAGGAACTGGCTAAAACAGTTATAGAGTTAGCTGGCGTGAACTCAGAGGTATCTTTTGAGAAGTCCCGAGCCGGCGACATCAAAGATAGCTATGCCGATATTAGTAAAGCTAAGATGATCTTGGGTTATGAACCTAAAGTTTCCTTGAGAGATGGCCTGCAGGCTTTAGTTGAAGAAAGAATGGGTGTAACATAATTATGGTTTTGAATAAAAGTGCTCGAGCTTTAAGATATAATACAAAACCTTTAAGTTGCGTAGCCTTTTTAAATTGAATCATACACTACTCACTACGTATATTGTAGGTTATCAAGGAACGAAAGCGTAAATGGTAGAAATGCAGGCATTTGAAGTAAACTCATTAGCTAAAATGAAACCGTTTATAGTTGTCGGCATACCAGCGTTTAACGAAGAGCAAACAATAGCAAGAGTAATTCTGGAAGCTCAAAAGTTTGCAGGCAAAGTTGTTGTTTGCGACGATGGATCCACGGATTATACCGCAAAAATCGCTGAAAGCTTAGGCGCCGACGTGGTTAGACATGAGAAGAATGGCGGTTACGGTTCTTCTATTAAGAGTCTTTTTATTCGCGCCCACGAGTTGAACGCTGATGTTTTCGTCACTTTAGACGCTGATGGCCAGCACGAGCCTAACGAAATTCCTGTTGTTATCAAACCCATCGTAGAAGGCGACGCCGACATCGTTATCGGCAGCCGATTTGTCAATAAAAATGGAACAGCAGAAATGCCTCTGTACAGGCAACTTGGAGCTAAAATAATTACCAAAATGGTTAACGGATCAGCAAAAAACGGTGTGACCGACTCTCAAAGTGGCTTTAGGGCTTATAGTCACTTAGCATTGGATCGAATTAACTTCTTTGAGGATGGCATGGGCGCTAGCGTAGAAATTTTACTTAGAGCAAGCAAACAGGATTTGCGCATCGTTGAGGTTCCAAGTACATGCAAGTATAACACCGGTGGTGCCGGGACGTCTTCTGAGCATCCTTTAACTCATGCCATGGGCGTAGTTTTCTCATTAATTCGTCTGGTCGTTGAAGAAAGACCACTGTTGTTTCTGGGTGTTCCCAGTTTACTAAGTCTGCTTGCAGGCGTAGGATTCGGAGCATGGATGCTACAGAATTACGCCATAGAACACACAATTGAAACAAATATTGCATTAGCATCAATTGCATTTATTCTCATAGGCTTCTTTTTGTTGTCGACTGCCATCACATTGTATGCTATTGCTAGAATATCAGAAAAATTCGGCAAGTAATAGCGAGGAATGAATCATTAGCAAAAAGGTTTTGGTTACAGGCGGTTTGGGCTTTATCGGCTCAAATTTAGTTCAAGAATTAAAAAACCGTGGATATGAAACTTGGGCTTGCGACTTAATGCACTCTTGGCAGCCAAACTACTCTCGTTGCGACGTCAGCAAATTCGCCCAAGTAGAACGATTATTTGAACAGCACCAATTCGATTATGTCTATCATGCGGCAGCCGAGTACGGAAGATGGAACGGCGAAGACTATTACGAGAACCTCTGGGGAACAAACGCAACAGGCACAAAAAATATCCTGCGCATTCAGGAAAAGAAAAAATTCCGAATGATCTTCTTTGGAAGTGCTGAAGTTTACGGTGATTACGACGGTGTCATGAGCGAAGATGTTATGGACACTATCCCCATCAAACAGATGAACGATTACGCTATTTCCAAGTGGGTCAATGAAATGCAAATACTTAATTCGGCAACAATGTTCGGGACTGAAACAGTTAGAATGCGCCTATTCAACGTTTACGGAGTCGGCGAACATTATACTCCCTATCGCGGTTGGATACCAAAATTTATCTATAAAGCCATGCACGATGAACCCTACACTGTCTACTTAGGACATAAACGAACCCTCGAATACGTTGAAGACCTCTGCAGAGCATTCGCTAACATAATTGATAATTTCAAGCCAGGTGAAATCTATAACTTTGGCGGAGAAACTCAATACGATATCAAGTACGTCTCTGACTTAATTCTAAAGAATCTGGACAAGAATGATTCTAAAGTTACCTATGAAGAAGGAGAACCATTTACAACTAGAATAAAGACTCCGGATGCATCAAAAGCCAGAAAAGATTTAGATTTTAAACTAACAATTGCTCCTGAAGAAGGCATGCGAAGAACAGTTGATTGGTTCAAGAAACTCTACGGCAAACAAAGTGATTGAGGTAACATTCTTTTGAATAAAAAAGTGTTTGAAGCGTTCGATGAAAAAACTGTGCTTGTAACCGGTGGAGCAGGCGCAATAGGCTCTAACTTGGTAAAAAAGCTAAGTGAACTGAAAACAAAGAAAATCACAATAATAGATGATTTCTCTTCATCATATGATTGGAACGTACCAGCAAACCCTAAAGTTACATTAATAAAGGGTAACATTCTTGATGATGAAAAGCTAAAGTTGGCATTCAAAGACAAACCCCAAATCGTTTATCACCTTGCCGCCCATTTTGCTAACCAAAACTCAGTTGACAACCCAGAAACCGACTTAATGGTAAACGGCATGGGAACATTAAAGGTTCTTGAACATGCACACTTGGTTGGAGTTGAACGTTTTATATATGCATCCTCTGGCTGCGGAATATATGGCGCAGACTCAAAAATGCCCTTTGAAGAACACGACGTTTCAATGAAACTTTATACACCCTACCAAGTAACCAAGATGCTCGGCGAGCTCTACACCAACTACTACTACAACCTATACCATCTTCCAATCGTTAACGCCCGATTCTTCAATTCCTATGGTCCAGGCGAAGTTCCAGGAAAATACAGAAATGTTATTCCCAACTTCTTCTACTGGTCAATTAACAAGCAACCATTACCTATCACAGGCACAGGCAATGAAACAAGAGATTTCACTTTCGTCGGAGACATCATCAACGGGTTGCTATCAATGGCGCACCATAAGGAAGCAATAGGAGAAGCATTTAACCTTGCAACTTCCAGGGAGATTCGAATCGGCGACCTTGCACTATGGATTAACGAAATTACTGGTAACAACGCTGGAATTATTTTCGCAGAAAGGCGTGATTGGGACAAGAAAAACAGGCTATTGGCATCCATTAAAAAAGCAAGAAAAGTTCTCGGATATAACCCTGACATGGATTTCAAAGAAGGACTAAAGCAAGTTAACGCCTGGTTCCTCGCAAACTGGAAAAACATTGATGCATCATATAAAAAGTAACAGCAAAAGACGCTTGAGTTAGAACAGTTTTGTGTGGCATATTCGGAATAGCAATCGGCGAGAATCTAAAGCTCTCCCCAAAAGAGTTAATGCAAGTTGTAAACAGCATATTCAAGCTGTCAGAGTCTCGAGGAAAAGAAGCTTCAGGTTTAGCTGTTAGATTCAAAGAATCAATTTACGTATTCAAAGAACCTATTACCTCATCAAAACTCGTTAAGACCTCCAAATACACGGAGTTGTTCAACAAAACTCTGAAAGCTCAAGGATACGATGGCGTTAAGCTGCAAGCTCCAATTTTAATTCTGGGTCATTCACGCTTGCAAACAAACGGGCAAAGCGAAATCAACACAAACAACCAACCCGTTGTTAAGGACGGAGCCGTGGGAATCCATAACGGAATCATCGTTAATTACGATAAATTATGGAAATCATTTCCAGAACTCAAAAAGAAATATGACGTTGACACCGAGATATTTCTCAGTCTGCTACAGATGTTTAGGACTCAGGGCAAATCAGTGATTGAGGCTGTAAGGCTAGTTTTTAAGCGTATTGAAGGTTCAGCATCTATGGCTGTTGAATTTGACGATGTTAATGATCTTGTGCTTGCATCAAATACAGGTTCCCTGTACATGGCTTTGGGCCAAAATGGGAAGATTCTAGTGTTTGCTTCTGAAAAATATATCCTTCAACAGGTTCTCGATAATAAATTCCTTAGGAGTCTATTCGCTAATCAGTCAATAAGGCAAGTTAAAGCAGGCCAAGGTTACCTATTCGACATTAACCTATCAAAAGAGCAGATGTTTTCATTAAACGAACCTTTGGTTGATAACACTAATAGTGACTTCTTAAAATCGAAGACCAAAATCTTTGAACTCTACGACCAACAAACACCTCAACTTCCAGACCCAAGCCAATATCTCTTACACGAAGATATCAAGCAAACCATGATACAAAATTGGGAAGCACTCTACTCAAGCGAAACTACACTAAAAAGATGCACCCGCTGCCTCTTACCCGAAACAATGCCCTACATAAGCTTTAACGAGGAAGGCGTTTGCAGCTACTGCAAAGACTACGAGACCAGAGGAAATTACTTAAAAGGTGAAAAAGCGCTTGAAGAGTTTATTTCACTGTACCGGAATAATTCAGGCGAACCAGATGTTCTAATTGGATTTAGTGGCGGAAGAGACAGCGCCTTTGGCTTAGATTACATAAAGAACACTTTAGGGTTGCACCCAATAACCTTCACCTACGACTGGGGAATGGTCAATGACCTTGCCAGACGAAACCAAGCAAGAGTAGTGGGCAAACTTGGCATAGAACACATAGTTATTTCCGCAGACATACGAACAAAAAGAGTGAACATACGCAAGAACCTCAAGGCATGGCTGAAACACCCTGACTTAGGCATGGTTCCCATACTTATGGCTGGAGACAAACAATTCTACTATTACTTCCACAAAGTTCGAAAGCAAACAGGAATCAAGCTGTTCATTTTCTGCGGTGGTTACGAGGGCGAAGAAGGAACTGGACTTTTCAAATATGGGTTCTGTAATGTTACGACTCAGGGAAACAAGAATGCACTAAAGAGAATGACGGGAATCTCCAAGAAGAATAAATTTAAAATAATGTATTATTACCTAAAGCAGTTCATTAAGAACCCAGCGTACATTAACAGGTCAATATTCGACACTTTATTCGCTTTCTACTCATCCTACGTGTTAACTGACGATTATCTGTATCTTTTCCACTACCTAGATTGGGATGAAAAAACTATCATAAATACCATAACTGAGAAGTTCAACTGGGAAAGAGAGACTGACACAATAGCAACCTGGCGCACAGACGATGGTACAGCATCATTTTATAACTACATCTACATGACTATGGCTGGGTTTACCGAGTTTGACATTTTTAGAAGCCACCAAATACGCGAAGGCAAACTAACCAGAGCACAAGCATTTGAAATAATAAAAGAAGAAAACAAACCCCGTTTTAAATCCATAGAATGGTACGGCCAGGCAATTGATTTCAACATGAATAAGGCTATAGAAACAATCAACTCAGCACCAAGACTCTACGGAATAGCCTAAGAAAAATTCCGAGAAAAAAGTCAAATGAACGTTCTCATTATCGGTGAATACTTTCCGCCAGACATAGGTGGAGCAGCAACAAGAGCAAGCAATGTTGCAAAAGGCCTTTCTATGAATAACTGCAATGTTACCGTTGTTACGGCTTTTCCACATTACCCTACCGGAAAGATACCCAAAGAATACAAGTACAAACCGTTAAAGGTCGAATACGCTGGAGAATTAAAAGTTATCCGAACTTTCGTTCTTCCATTAGAATCGAAAGGGCTGTTTAAGAGACTGCTTGTTTTCTGGTCATTTATAGTATCCTCCATGCTTGCATTGCCATTTGTTGGGGAAATCGATGTGGTTTGGGCAGCTAATCCTGATATATTTGTCCTTGTTCCAGCTATTGCATATGGTAGCATCAAAAGAAAACCGATTGTATCCAATGTAGATGATCTAATTATTGAAGACTTATACGATTTAGGGTTGGTAAAAAGAGGCTCAGCTATATCAAAAATAGCAGAGCTCTTTGCGCGATTGGTATTCACTAAAGTTAAAGCGGCCACCCCAATAAGTCCCGGGTACATCCCAACTGTAGCCAGGTATGGAGTAGACATGCATCGAATTCAAGTGGTTCGTGGAGGGGTGGACTTGGAGGTTTTCAAGCCACAACCTAAACAGAAAACTCGAAACAAATTTGTAGTTTTGTATTCAGGAGGCTTTTCGATGGCATATGATTTTGAGCAAATATTTGAAGCTGCAAAAATAATCGAAGAGCAGGACCCTTGTATAGAGTTTGTTATTCAAGGCAAAGGTGAGCTTTTAGGCTCCATGTGTTCAAGAATGAAAGAATTAAAACTGAAAAATATAAAGATTATTAATAAACTATTAAGTCGAGAAACGGTAGGGGAATTTTTAAGCCAAGCGGACATATTGATTTTGCCCCTTGCAGATTTTAAGACCCCTTATAGGGGTATGCCGTCCAAATTATATGAATATCAAGCCGTTGGAAGGCCAATAGTCTGCTGTAGTAGGGGATTGCCCTCAGCTTTCGTAAAAGACACAGCTTCAGGAATTGTTGTTAATCCTGGCGAAGCTGAATCCTTAGCTAGCGCAATTTTAGGGTTAAAGCGAGCTCCAGTTCGCTGCAATATGTATGGGGAAAACGGAAGAAAATGGGTTGAAGCTGAGGCCTCAATTAAAGCAATCGGTGTTAAAATGAGCAATATCTTCAGTAATCTGCGGTAGTCAGTTTGAGAATTTTATTTGTAATACCCTATTTTTTTCCTGCAGAGTGCTTTGGGGGTCCAGTTAAAATAGCCTTCGACCTAGGAAAAAAACTGGTTGAGAAAGGCAATGAAGTTTTCGTTTATACCTCTGATGCTTTAGATGTTAGTAATCGAATTAAAACTTGCGAAACTGAAATCGAAGGAATGCATATCCACTATTTTAGAAACATATCTATGTTTACGGTAAAGACATCAAGACTATTTATTACACCTCAAATGTATAACCAAATAAACGTTGATTTGAAAGACCGGCGAGCATTTGATATTATTCATTCCCATGAATATTCTACTTTTCAAAATATCATCGTACATTATTTATCCAAAAAATATCAAATCCCATATGTGCTTCAAGCTCATGGGTCTTTGCCTACAATAGGTAGAGAAACTAGACGTTGGTTTTTTGACACTCTTTTTGGCCCTAAACTGTTAAAAGACGCTTCAAGAGTGATTGCACTAAACCGTATGGAATTCGACCAATACGAAGCCGCAGGTGTTCTATCGAAAAAAATTGCGATGGTTCCTAATAGCCTTGATTTGTCTGAGTTTTTTAACCTGCCAAAGGAAGGATGCTTTAGACAAAGGTTTGGTTTGGATGAGGGCAAAAGGATTGTTCTTTTCTTAGGGCGGTTAAATAAAATAAAGGGTCTTGATACTCTCATTAGTGCTTTTAAGAAAGTAATTGAAGAATCAAATAATGTCGTACTTGTTATCGCTGGTCCGGACGATGGTTATCTTTCCAAACTTCAGAGTTTAATCAATACTTTAGGAATAAATGATAATGTTCTGTTGGTCGGACCATTATATGGCAAAGATAAACTTGCTGCATATGTAGATGCTAACGTCTATGTTTTGCCGTCCACGTATGAAACATTCCCTGTTACAATTTTAGAAGCATATGCTTGTTCAAAACCTGTTATTGCCTCGAAGGTTGGCAGTCTAAATGATCTTGTTATCGATGACATTACCGGCCTTTTGGTTGAGGTTCGATCACCAGATAAACTAGCGAATGCTATCATAAAACTATTAAGCGATCCCAAAAAAGCTAACGAAATGGGGGTAAATGGCAGAAAACTAGTTCAGAATCAATATAATACCGAAAAGGTCGTTGGCATTCTTGAAAATATCTATCGGATGATTGCTTAGTTATTACTACTTTAAACTGTGAAAATATGAATAATAAAATCCTTGAGGTTGATTACTATGTGGAACTATCAAGCGCTACTCTGCATGCAAGAGCTTTACCTCTTGACTAGATCCTTAAGCGGCTACGGAATTAATTGTAGAGTCATTTTGCCAATAAACTGGTGTTCTATTGTAGGACCAACTCTTGGAGAAATTTTCTCAATATTATCGCTTCATAAATTCAGAGACTATCTTAAAACAATCATGAAAAAACCCGATGCGGTCATTATTGGTCGATCATCTTCAATCAATCTACTAATTTTCTTAAAATTTCTAAAATTGCGTGGCATTAAAGTAATCTTTGATTTAGATGATGCAGTAATACTACCTTCACTCTCGCTAATAGGCGCAAAAATCAGAAGCCCCGCATATGTTTGTGCTGAGAAGATGCTTAGAGATTCAGACGCTGTAATGGTAAACGGAAATTATCTATATACTTATGCGAAATCCTGGAATTCTCGTGTATTTATTATCCATGTACCTGTGGACACCGACCTTTTTAATCCTGCAAAAAGAGTACGTTCAAAGAAAATTACGATCGGTTGGCAAGGGAATCCGGCAAATCATTATGACAACCTCAATTTACTATTGAAACCACTACAAAAACTAGCGGAAGAACATGATTTTAGGTTTAAAATATGCTCTTATATGGGCGATGAAAAAGTTAAGCGGATGTTTGCAAAATTAGGTCGCTTGATAGAGATAGATTTTGGGTCAGATCATTGGCTTTCTTTAGGGCTTTTTGCGGAACAAATGTTTGATTTTGACATATTAGTCGCACCTCTCATTAATAGCGATTGGAATCAAGGCAAAAGCGCTTTGCGGGTTAGCGCAGGTATGGCTATGGGGATTCCAGTAGTGGCAAGTCCATATGGCGAGCAAAAAAATATCATCCGGCATGGAGTGAACGGTTTTCTGGCCGCAAACGAGCAGGAATGGTACCGCTACCTCAAATCACTAATTGAAAATGATGATCTTGGCCTAGAAATAGGTAAAGCAGCCAGAGAAACATCGGAAAAAGAGTTGTCGTTAAGTAACTCGAGCAAAAGTCTAAGCTTGATAATCAGGAGCCTGTAGCGGCAATTTACTATAAAAAAGCGTGCCCCATTGGCAAAAAAGATGGTCTGCAACGAAAAGGAAGCAGTTCAAAAAAATTGCTATTTATTTTTCCTGAAAGAATGGAGTTCATAAAGTTAGTGGAGTCACTTTCAGGTCTGCTCTTGACCAAAAAAATATCAATCATTGTATTGTTGGATGAACATGAAACCAATGTTTTGCGTGAAAACAAGATAGCTAACGTTACTTTCAGAGATTTATCCGATTATAATTCGAAAACCGCACTGCAGATTCTTGATCAAGAGCATCCCGATTTAATTGTGACAGATAATGACCAAGAACCGGTTAGAGGCGCTTTTGTAATAACTGCACGGACTCTTAACATTCCTGTTCTGATCTTACGTGAAATAGTAATGGTAACAAAGCCGAAATTCGATCAAATGTTTATGTTAATCGCTCGCAAAACAGGTGAATTTCCGCGTATTTTCATTAAGTACTTCTTCTGCTTCAGGTCTATTCTTGAAATTAAACCTGCCTATTTTTTGAATTTATCTAAAGTGATTGGTAGATTTATAGATCATTTATCAAACCCGACAGCAGGCGAATTCGCTGATTACATCCTTACAAGTACAGAGGAGGATGCAAAATTATTGAGAAAGTTGTGTAATCGTCCGAGGTTCATTCGCGCAGTCGGAGATGCAAGGTTTGATGCAGCTGTAAATCAGTCGCCAACTGAACGTATGAGTATACGAGAGGAAATTAAGCGATCGTTTAACATCCCTGCAAACAAGAAAATAATACTATTTCTGTCGAGCTCACAAGTAGAGCACGGAATGTGGACTTTAGAGCAAAAAAAACGAGTCAATGAAGAGATTTTTGATCTTTTGGCCAAATTTCGAAATCACGCCCATGTAATTGTAAAGTTACATCCGGTAGAAAAAAATATTTTTCCTTTGATTTGGAAGACTGATTACGATAACGTAATACATGTAACTAATTCGGACCTATCCCATCTGATTGCTGCCAGCGATTTAGTAATCACTTGGGTTTCTACGGCGATGATTAATGTTGTGCTATCGAGAATACCTATGGTGGTTATAGATTTTTTCAATGATGGACTAATGGGTGGTATTCTTCTCTCAACACAAGCTATTGTTGAAAAGGGTGCCGCTGTGAAAGCAATTAACAGTCAGCAACTTAGTAATTGGACGCAAAGGATTCTCGAGGATGAGATTTTTTCAAGAACTCTGAAGAGTCGTCAAGATGCATTTGATTGTAATTACTTGAAGGCGATTGATGGAAAGTCGATAGAGAGAGTCTCTGAAACGATCATAGAAATAATGAATCGTTAAATTGTAGCATACTGTGGATTCTTGGAAGGCATTGAATTCATTGCTCGGGAATAGCATAGGTAAACATTCAGCTCTACTAAAAAATTTAGACGCGATTTTAATTGCCATAGCAATTGCAACTTGGGTTATTCTAATTTCTGATAATCCATTGTCGATTTATCTAGGCTTTATTTTCGGCTTAACATCAGGGTTTGTATATTATTTCCTTAAGCAGAAGAAAGAAAGGATAGCGACTGTTCGAAGAATTCCGCCGAGTCTATTGCCCATTTCTATAGTTCTATTTTTCTTGTCTTTTGTGGTTTCAATATTTACTTCGGGAACGGGTTTAATTTATGTTAATTGGCTTGGTATACCAACGACAGATTGGTTATCCTTTATCGTTGTCTACACTTTCTTGAGTTACATACCAGGCTTTTTGATAGTAAATTTAATTGATAACAAGAACAGGCTTTCTATTTTACCGCGTTCTATACTTTCTGTAATTTTAAGTATATTCCTGACTTCCCAATTACTCTACCTTGCGAATCTAATGTCACTTGATTTATTTTTTACTGGCCTTGTCTTTATATCGTTAAACTCAATTCTGGTGACTTCATATTTTATTGGATATATAACCAAAAGAAAGAATCAATTATATCAACAGGTTGAGAATCTAAATGTTAATCTATTATTAGCTCTTGGATTTATCGTTATTTTATCAGTCCTTCTAGTTTATCTTCAGCAGTTTGTTTATCAGCCCTTTATAAGAGGAGACAATTGGAATTATTTAGCGACCTCAAACTATATCGATAAAGGTTCTGCCTTCTTGGAGCCCGTTGGAAAATTCTATAGCATAAAGTCAATGTCGGTTTATGAACTGCATAATTTAGCTTTATTCCGTCTTTCTGGATTTTCATCAGTAAATGCAATGATGATAAATAGTCTTGTGTTTGCATCTTTGGTTCCTCTATCTTTTTACTGTATGGCTTCAAGGTACATAAAAAGCAAGAACGTTACTCTCTTATCAACATTACTCTATGCTGCAGTTTCTGGTTTTGGCTGGATACCCTTTGTTAGCCAAAAGATTGGTTTAGGATTACAGCAATATAGTCCAGAAAATCTTTATGGGATCTTGATAGACCAAGGTCCTAAAGTTCTAAATGATATTTCTCAGCCCCAGGGAAGTATTCCTGAAGGTTTCAAAACTTATGTTTTAGCTATTATCTCAATCCTTATGCTGCTATATTTATTCAAGAGTAAATTGAATTCAATACCAAGAATTTCTTTGATTGGAGTGATAGCCGCTTTTGCTTTCTTAGTTCATATCGAGACAACTTTGGCGTTCTTTTTCGTATTTCTACCCGCGTATGTCCTATTGAGCAAAAAGAAGTTGCATGAGGTAAGAGAGAATATAGTGGCTCTTGCACTGGGTATTCTACTTACCCTGGTAATAGGATTGTCGTCGCCAAATTTATTAATAGTTCCTTTTGAGCTTAACTATCTATTAGTCTCTGCTATTCTCGGCGTGCTCTTACTCTACACCTATCTTAGAAAGTATTTGCAACTAAAGCTTCCAAGTTTTATGAACAATTATGGATTTTTTAAGAAATTCGCGTTACTATTGGTTTGTTATTTCTATTTACTTTCTGTAATCGTTCTTGTCTTGTACGGGTATTCACACATGTATTATGGTGACGCTGTTGTCTACTTAGGATTTACTTTTCCTTGGTATTATTATCCTTTAAGTTTTGGTATGGCTGGTGCACTTTCTTTAGCAGGTTTATTTATGAAGTTTGAAAGATATCGGTCTTTGTCCTTTTTTGTACTTGTTGCAATTCTAACGATTATCTTAGGCATTGTCGTTTCATTTCTGAATGTCAATTTCTTTAATACTGGAACCAAGGAGTGGAGGCTAATATACAGAATCCTGCCGATAGCTACTTCTATTCTTGGTGGCTGGGGATTATTCAAGTTAACGCGAATCTTGAAGAATACCGACTTTCACGTAATTTATCATAGGCAAAGAATTGAAAACACTCATAAAATTAGTTTGCGCCGTCTTTCTATTGTTCTCTTCTTGTCAGCAATCATTCTCGGGGTTCCTATACAATTATTGCTTCAGAGTATTGGATGTCTTCAAATGCGACTCCGTTTGGTTCGGCTTATCCAACTGCCGAAAATCTCGAATTGGCTAACTTCATTAGACAAAATGTCTCAATTACTTCACGAGTGGCTACTTTAGGTGACATGTCGAATGCCGTAATAAAACTGGCGGGAGGCACAACGGCGGTACCTCCAATTTATCCAGACTTCCTACTTTCATCCCGTCCTGAAACAATAGCTTTACTTTCATCGGACATAGGTTTTGTGTGTATAGATAAGGAGGTTACCGGTCCGTCCATTAACCGTGACTTCATTAATTATCTCCCGATTGTAATTAATAACTCACGTTTCTCAGTTTACAGTTTACCATATTTGGAGTCGTCATCCGAATCCAGTTTAGGGTACCTTGCTCCACTGCAATATAATAACAACACACTTCTATCATACCTAATTATAGCCTCCATGAATTCTTCTTATCAATTGGTAAATGACAATTTTTATAATAAATCAACAATAATTGCACCATCCGATCTTGCCATAAATGAAGAGAGTGTTTTTAGTGTTAAAAGTTCAGCTTTGCTTGATTGGGTACGTGGCGGTGGCACATTTGTTGTAATGGGTGGGCAAGGTGAAATGTTTGAGTCATTTGGCTTGTTTTTTGGCGGAGTCAATTATCATGCAAACTCTACAGCCAATGGCATAAGTACTAACTCTGCAACGTATACAATTAAACCACTAAACGTTAAGCCACTTGGTTATCGTATTGATAGTGATGTTCATGTCTTGAGCTATTATTCATTAAATGGCATCAATATATCTCCTTTCATCGCTGAAAAGAGAATTGGAAACGGAACTGTCTTCTATGTTTACGATGATCCTATCTATCAAGCGATAGAAACCGGAAACAAAGGCTGGATCGCAAATAGTGAATTAGTCACAATTGTCAAAAATGCCCTTGAAGAAGGTGGTATTCATTTTCCTGAGAGTTATGCAGGTCTATCCAGAGATCCATTGAAAAACAGGTGGATAGGCAAATATAATACCTATGGAACGAACGATTTCTTGGCAGAGGGTAACATTACCTCTAATGCAAATGTCTCAGGTTCGTATCTGATAGAGCAACCAATTATAGCAGAAAAATTGCTTATTAATGATAATGTGAAGCAAACCTCAATTAATAATACAAAAATCAATTCGATCAGCATTTCAGGTTCTGCCAGCATAGAAGTGAAATCTAACCTATGCAATTCAACTGGTTTAGAAGGTAGTGCTATTCCATCTTATGTTCCGCTTAAGTATGAAAATAGTTCTATTAGAATGATGGTTGGCAATGGCTCTAAAATTGAAATCCATACTTGGAAAGGGAATTATTCGATTAATGATGGTTCAGTAATGATCGAGTCAACATCGGCAGGACTTGTTTTAATGAAACCTCAGATATTTGTTAATGGAACAATTGCTTTTTCGCAAATTTCATTACCCTCTGATTCTTCTGCCTGGACTTATGGCATAAAACTTGTCGGAGATGTGAATTTTAGAATTGGTTATAGTGATAGTAAATACATGTTTATGGACAATTTTGAAGGTAAGTACATTAGGATTGTTCAAAGTGATCCTATTGTTGATATAATTCCTTGGAAAGATGTTCTCTTTTCACTTCCTAACATTTTTCTAATAATAAGCATAATCTTTTTAGGCGCTTTAACATTCAGAAAATGGAAAACAAATGATATCCCTTACAAAAGAAATAATTAAGGAAAATGGAGCTGATGGGGTATTATCCTTTGCTCAAAGATTCTCACTTCAATTAATGGAAGAATATTATAATTTTAGAAAAGGCAACGTTAGAGTAACAAATGAGGTTTGGAGAAAAATTAATTTTAATGCGTTGAATTTGCATAATGATTCTGAATCAAGATTACTTTTAAACCCGGTTGATGAAGGATTTTCAAAAGAGTTTTATCTTTATGGTTTTCGGGAACCATTAAATACATTTGCTATCTTCAACAAAATTAAACGAAAAAAGCCTTTCGTTCTTGATATTGGGAGCAATCTTGGGTATTTTCCATTGGTTGAACTCCAAGCAGGCGCTAAACACGTGATAGCTGTTGAACCTGTTCCATTGACTTTTTCTTTCTTATCTAAAACTCTCGAAAAATATGGTAATGCAAGTTCTCTCAATATTGCGATGTCTGATAAAGAAGAAATGCTAAAACTCTACGTAGCCAAAAAATTTAACGTTACTTCCTCACAAGCTGAGTTGTTAAAGGATGGGGGACACGAAATTTTTAAGGAGATAACTGTGCACGCATTACCGCTTACTAATTTAGCTGCAAAATTTCCAATAGATTTGATTAGGCTCGACCTGGAAGGGCATGAATACTTTATGCTTGGTGGCGATATCCCTGAACGAATTAACACCATATGTATGGAGCTTCATGTTATTCCTCCGTTCGGAAGAGATCATGTTAGACAACTTTTTAAGAATTTTAAAAAACATGGGTATAGGCTTTCGCTGGTCATAGATGAAATGCCACGTGGCTTTTATCCGTTTGTAGCAAATCTTGGGTTAGAAGCGACCTATAATTTGATTAATAATTTTAAGAGAAAGAATTTGAGCGGGATTAGTTACGAACAAGATGTTGACTTTGATTATTTTGCGAATAATGTTAATAACGGTATAATTCATCTCATTCTGGAAAAGGATGCATAGCTTAATTCACATAAATCAAATCATAAATTATTATCAATTGTCTGAAAAATGGAAAGACTTTTAAGACACACGTTTACTATTTAAACAAATTAAAACACAATTGAGGGAAAATTGAGTGAAATATTGTACTAAATGTTTAATGCCCGATACTCGTCCTCATACGATCATGACTAAAGAAGGAATGTGCCAAGCCTGTTTGAACCAGGAAGAGAAGAAAAAAGTTGACTGGGCAAAAAGGTGGGCAGAACTAAAGGTTTTATGTGATAAATACCGAAGGAAAGACGGGTATTACGATTGTGTTATTCCCGTTAGTGGAGGAAAAGATAGTCACTATTTAGTTTATATTTTGAAGGAAAAAATGGGGATGAATCCGCTTCTAATAACCGTGGCGGATCCGTTCACGAAAACTATTACAGGCCAAAAAAACTTCGCGAATTTGGGGTCTGCTTTTAATTGTGACATGATACTTTTTAATTTGAGCATTGATCTTTTTAGAAGAGTAACGAAGATAGGTTTCGAGGAACTTGGGGAACCATTGCGTTTTGTTGAAGCAGCAATTTTACAGCTCCTTACAAAATTGCAGTGTCTATGAATATCCCTCTAATCGTTTTCGGCGAGAATGCAGCGTTCGAGTATGGAACAACAGATAAAGAAGATTATAGCGCCAAAAAATATATAGCGGCAGGCAACACAGTGCTGCAGCAGAAAAGCTTGGCAAAGAAGTATGTGATTTCTGGTTAACCCGAGGAATTTCTAAGTCTGAAGTGAATGCTATTATTCCTCCATCGCAAGATGATGTTGATAGAGTAAAGCCTGAGCCTATCTTTATGAGTTATTTCACACCTTGGGATGACGAGAGAGAAACTATCAGATAGCGAAACGTTATGGATTTATAGATTTAGTTCATGAATGGCGAAGAGAAGGAAATGTTCAGGATTATGGTCAGATAAACTCGATTTCTTACATTGTCCATCTTTGGATGAAATATCCCAAGTTCGGTTTTGGCAGAGCTACTGATATAACCTGTAGATGGATTAGAGGCGGCAAGATAACAAGGGCAGAAGCGATAAAGCTTGTAATGAAATACGATCATAGGTTGGATAAGTTAGCAATGCAGGACTTCATCAATTTCATGGGTTATCAGCCAAGACAATTTTGGGACATTGTTGAAAAGTTCTGGAACAAAGAAATATTTGAAAATGTTGATGGAACGTGGATACTGAAAAAACCTTTATGGAAGCTAGAAAATCCAACGAGTTATGTCTCTCTTCCACCATTCGTAGATGTCAAGGAAAAAGAATCAAGCAAATAATATAATCAACGTTTCCATCTTTTCTTTTTTTCTTTAAACCTGCAATTTTATGGAATAATTAAAATACTTACGTTTTATATAAGGTGCCCATTGGGTCGTCGCTATGAAAGAAGAGAAAATAAAGCTATGGGGCTCTGATTTTGGTGTTGAATATACAAATAGAAATGTTATAGATCCTGAGACCCGAGTTGACGCGTTTAGATCCATGGTTGGCGATCTTAAAATTAATAAGATTTTAGAAGTTGGCAGCAACGTGGGTCATAACCTCGTAGCTCTCTCAAGAATTGGTGATTATCAATTGATTGGGTTAGAGCCATCGAAGTATGCGGTGTTGCAGGGTAGACTAGATAATAAATTGGCAATCCTTGAGGGAAATATATTCGATATACCGTTCAAAGATGGATATTTTGATTTGGTTTTTACGAGCGGCGTTTTGATACATATCAGTTTAGAAGATCTGCCAAAAGCAATTGACGAATTGTATCGTGTATCGAGCAAGTACTTGTTAGTAATTGAGTATTATGCGCAAGAAGAGACAGTGATACCTTATCATGGACATAATGATGTGCTCTGGAAAAGAGATTTTAAAAAACATTTTGAGGAACGTTATCCACAATTAAAGATTGTTAAATCTGGGTATTGGGACAAGGCTGATGGGTTTGATAGAACGCATTGGTGGCTATTTGAGAAATAGGTTGTTGGCTATGCTTGTAATGATGGTTAAAATGACTGAAAATTTGCATATAATTAGTCTTTACTTTTGGATGGTAATTTAGGTGTTTTGGGAAAATAAGGTCGTTTTGGTAACTGGTGGTACCGGTTCATTTGGGAAAATGTTCATTAAGGTTATGCTTCATGATTTTCATCCTAAAAAACTGATAGTTTTTAGTAGAGATGAGTTAAAGCAACATGAAATGCAAACCGGTGGATATGATGACCCTGCATTGCGTTTTTTCATCGGTGATGTCAGGGACGCATCGCGATTGAATAGAGCTATGAATGAAGTAGATGTGGTTGTTCATGCTGCGGCTCTAAAGCAAGTTCCTGCGTGTGAATACAACCCCATAGAGGCTGTAATGACAAATGTGATGGGTGCAAGAAATATAATTGATGCAGCCTTGGACGCAGAGGTTGAGAGAGTTATTGGTCTTAGTACAGATAAGGCAGTAAATCCAGTCAACTTATACGGAGCTACTAAACTCGTTGCTGAAAAGCTTCTTGTTCAAGCAAACTCGTATAGCGGAGAAAAACCAACCAGATTTTCCTGCGTTCGATATGGTAATGTCGTAGGAAGCAGGGGCAGTGTTATTCCACTTTTTGCTCAGCAAAGAAACAATGGTAGTGTCACTGTTACTGATGTTCGTATGACACGTTTCTGGATTGATTTGGAACAGGGGGTTAGGTTTGTTATCAGTTGTATTGAAAGAATGAATGGCGGTGAAGTTTTCGTTCCTAAGATCCCAAGTATGAATATAATGGATCTAGTTGAGGCTATAGCACCAAAATGTGAAGTCAAATTCATTGGGATTCGACCTGGCGAAAAGCTTCATGAGACTTTGGTTGGTGAAGATGAATCATGGCATACGGTGGAATTAGACGATATGTATGTCATTGAGCCGCTTCATGCATGGTGGAACGCAAAAAACTGGTCAAACGGTGGAAAATTACCTGAAGGTTTTCGATATTCAAGTAATACTAACATAGAAAAACTATCTGTCGAAGACTTAAGAAAGCTAGCTAAATAAAATTTACTTGGGAGGTCATATTGATGCTAGATTTTATACCGTATGGTAAGCAATCGATAGACGAAGAAGACATTAAAGCAGTAACAAATGTTTTGCGTTCCGATTGGTTAACTACAGGCCCGATGGTTGAGGCTTTTGAAAAGGCGATAGCAGAACTTGTAGGTGCCAAGTATGCAGTGGCTTTTTCAAGTGGAACTGCTGGTTTGCATGCCGCTGCGTTTGCTTCAAACATTGTCAAAGGAACTGAAGTCCTTGTGCCACCGATGACTTTTGTTGCGACTGCTAACTCTGTGGTGTATCAAGGGGGAAATCCCGTTTTTGTTGATATAGAACCAGATACATTATTGATAGATCCTGTGAACTTGGAGGAGAAGATTAACTCCAAAACCCGCGCTATAATTGCGGTTGATTATGCTGGACAGCCATGTAATTATGATGCCTTGCGGAAGATAGCTAAAAACAATAATTTGACTCTTATTTCAGATGCTTGTCATGCGCTTGGAGCCAAATATCGAGGTGAACGGGTTGGTTCTTTGGCAGATCTTACTGTTTTTAGTTTCCATCCTGTAAAACACATAACTACAGGGGAGGGTGGAATGGTTGTTACCGATAATACAGACTTTGCAAATAGGATGCGACGGTTTCGTAATCATGGCATTCAAACTGATTATCGTCAAAGAGCTGAGGCTGGAACTTGGTTTTATGAAATGGTGGATCTTGGTTATAATTATCGGTTGACAGATATTCAGTGTGCCTTAGGTTTAAGTCAGTTGAGAAAGCTCGGAGATTGGATTGAGAGAAGGCGAGAAATTGCCAAAATGTATGATGAAGGTTTTCGTGGTCAATCGTGCGTGAAAGCATTGAAGGTAAGTGGAGATGTTTTTCATGTTTATCACCTATATGTTGTTCAATTATCCATCGATAAAATAAAACTGAGTAAGTCACAGATTTTTTCGTCCTTGAGGAATGCTGGGATTGGTGTAAACGTGCATTATATTCCTGTTCATTTGCACCCGTATTACAAAGTAAACTTTGGGGCTTCATTGGGTTTATGTCCAGTTGCAGAGTCTGCTTACGAGAGAATCCTTTCTTTACCAATTTTTCCAGGGATGTCAAGTGATGATGTTAACCGTGTAATAGTGGAAGTTAAGAACGTCTTGGAGAATTGTTCATGAGAATTGTTGCAATAATCCAGGCTAGAATGAACAGTAATAGATTACCCGGGAAAGTGCTGAAGGATATTTGCGGCGAATCAATGCTTAGTCGGGTTGTCCATCGTGTTAAGTCTGCGACTATTTTAGATAAGATTGTTGTTGCAACAAGTGATACACTTATTGATGATTTAATTGAAAATGAATGTGGTAAGTTAGGAGTTTCTGTTTTTAGAGGTAACGAAGATGATGTACTTGATCGTTTTTATCAGGCTGCGATTTTTCATAAGACTGAAGTTGGAGTTCGTATAACGGCTGATTGTCCTTTGATTGAGCCAATAATTATTGATAAAGTTGTTCAAGCATTTTTAAATTCGGATGTGGATTATGCCTAGTAATACATTGCAACGGACCTATCCACGTGGTTTGGATGTTGAAGTTTTTGGTTTACGGGCGTTAACCATCGCTTGGAAAAATTCATTTAAACCCTATCATAGGGCTCATGTAACGCCATATATTTATGAAAATGCAGATTTCTTCAAGCTTTTATCTGTCACTAATTCACGTGATTGGAGTAAGTATCGGTGGACTGTCGATACTCCTGAAGATCTTCAATTTGTTCGTAGAGTTTATGAAATTTTGGGTTGCAACAGTTTATTCAGCTGGAATGAGGTATTGAATCTGTGCGAGGGTGATAAGAGTTTGGTTGAGCTGAATTGTCATGTACAACAGAAAGCTTTGGAGAAGAGTTAGTATTTGATTGTTTTCAGGGCAGATGCTAACCCTCAGATTGGTACTGGTCATGTTATGCGTTGTCTAGCACTCGGGCAGGCCTGTCGAAAGGTCGGTGAACGTCCAGTTTTTGTGATGTGCATGGTTACTCCCACGATGAGGGGTCGCCTTGAATCGGAAGGTTTTGAGGTAAAAATTTTAAATTGCATTCCTGGCAGCATTGATGATGCAAAACAGACAGTGGAGGCGTCAAATGACGTATCTGCGTCGTGGATAGTAGTAGATGGATACAATTTTGATGTGGCATACCAAGGGTCAATTAAGGAGCTGGGCAAAAAATTATTGCTTATTGACGATAATGGTTGTGCAAGCCATTATTACGCCGACATTGTACTTAACCAGAATATCTATGCCTCTGAAATACTCTATTCGAAAAGAGAGCATTATACTTCTTTGCTGTTGGGCACTAGATATGCTCTTCTTCGAGAAGAATTTTTGGTCTGGCAAGGATGGAAACGAAAGATTCCTGAATTTGCTCAAAATATATTGGTTACTTTGGGCGGTTCTGACCCGGAGAATGTTACACGAAAAGTTTTTGATGCAATTCTTCAGTTGGAGTTTAATCGTTTAAACGTTATAATTGTTGCTGCAAACAATCGGTATTCTGAGCAATTGAAGTGTTTGATTGATGAATCCAAAGTCAATATAGAGTTTAAGAGTAACGTTGAGAAAATGTCTGATTTAATGGCTTGGGCTGACATTGCTATATCGGCGGGGGGGATTTCAACTTGGGAGTTAGCTTTCATGGGTTTACCAATGATTACTATAGCAATAGCAGATAACCAATGTCAAATAGTTGAAGAACTAAGAAAAGATGGAGTCGCTGTGAATGCCGGATGGCATAAAGATGTAACGCCGTCGATGATCGCCGAAAATATTTCTGAGTTGATTTGTGATTCTAAAAAAAGGAGTGAAATGTCGCAGCGGGCTCAAGCTCTTGTGGATGGAAATGGAGTCGATAGGGTTCTTAAGGCTTTGAGGTGGTGTCGTCATCACAGGAAATAGAGTGTGTGCAGTTAAGAAGAGTTCAGGAGGGCGATGAGGATTTTTTATGGCATCTGGCTAATGACCCAGATGTTCGTTCTGCTTCTTTTTCCACAAAAATGATCCCTTGGGAAGACCATATTAAATGGTTTAGAAAACAGTTGAACGATCCATCTTGCATTTTTCTTATTGCAACATTTGAAAATATACCCATAGGCCAGGTTCGATTTGAAATAAAAGATGGAGAAGCGACAATATCGGTCAGTGTTGAAAAAGAGTACCGCAAAAAGAGCTTTGGAAGTGAAATAATCAGGATTTCAACCCAGAAAATATTCGATTCAACTACGACAAAAAAAGTTCATGCCTACGTAAAGATTGATAATACAGCATCTGTCTTAGCTTTCCAAAAAGCTAAATATAAAATTTTAGAACAATGTAATATTAACGATTATAACTCGTTTCATTTAGTGAAAGAGAGAAAAGGAATCAATGTCTAATTACATTCACATCGGTAAACGTGTTATCGGCGCCGGTCTACCAGTTTACATTGTGGCTGAATTATCTGCTAATCACAATCAGAGCTTTGATCAAGCGGTGAAGTTGATTCATGCAGCCAAAGAAGCAGAAGTCGATGCCGTCAAAGTTCAAACGTACACAGCCGATACTATGACTTTGAAGTCTGACAAAGAATTTTTTAAAATAAAGGAAGGTACTCCATGGAGTGGAAGAACTCTCTATGATCTCTATCAAGAAGCAAGCATGCCTTGGGAATGGCAGCCAAAACTCAAAATAATTGCTAAAGAATTAGGATTGGATTTTTTCTCAACATCGTTTGATATTTCATCGCTTGATTTTTTGGAAGACATGAATGTTCCTGTTCACAAAGTTGCATCATTTGAGTTGGTCGATATTCCATTGATTAAAGCAATAGCGCAGACGAAGAAGCCGCTTTTTATTTCAACTGGAATGGCGACTTTCGAAGAGATATCTGAAGCTGTTTTAGCTGCAAGGGAGGCGGGTGCCATCGAAATTGCTTTGCTAAAGTGCACTAGTTCATATCCGGCTTGTTCTAATGAAATGAATTTGCGTGCTATTCCCTACCTTTCAAAGATGTTTGAGGTTCCAGTTGGTCTTTCGGATCACTCATTAAATCCAGAAGTTTCTATTGCATCTATTGCACTTGGAGCATGTATTATTGAAAAACATTTGACTCTGTCGAGGGATATTCCTGGTCCAGATAGTGGTTTTTCGTTAGAACCTGCTGAGTTTAAGCAACTTGTAGAAGACCTTCGATTAGTTGAGAGTTCTCTTGGTTCAGAAGTGTGTTGTACTCAGGACTGTGAAAAATCTAGTAGAGTTTTTCGACGATCCATTTTTGTAGTTAAAGACATGAAAGCTGGTGATCTTTTCACTCCAGATAATTTACGTTCGATTAGACCTGCATATGGTCTTTCTCCGAAGTATCTAAAAGACTGTCTCGGTAAACGCGCTGCCAAGGATATTGACAGAGGAACTCCTTTAAGTTTGGATTTGATTTCTTAAATTAGCAATAGAAATTGCTGCTTATGGTAAGCGCTTATACTCAGCTAATTTTTATCCAATTATCGTAATGCATTTTTTTGTTCCAATTATGTCTTCTTTTTCGATTAATTTCATGAAAAGATAAAACTGCAAAATAATCAAAAAGCTTAACTCCCACCTCAACTTATCAGCAAGGCTGAAGGTGAAAATTTGGCTCCGCAAACTCTTCAAGTGCAAGATGATTTGGAACTGTTGGACTTAATGATTTCTGACATGCATGCAGCTCCTGAATTATTTAGACCTACTAACTATTGGGAACTATATGAAAAGAAATTCTTACCGCAACTCCGGTCCAAAGGTTTACATGATTTTCGCAGAAACAAACGTATGAGTGTACTGAGTTCGTTTGGTGCAACTGATGTCATAGTACCTTATTCGCGACGGACTGATTTATTCTTAAAATCAGCGACCATAAGAAAATTCAGCCGGCTTGTTTCCTTAGTATACGCAGGCGTCGAGCTTCAAGATGTGAGGAAACTTTGTTATGATTTTGCTAATGTGTACGGAGCTAAATGTGGTGCGAAACCTTTGGCAGAGTTTGAAGGTTCGACAGTTGGTAATCCAGAGGATATATTTACAATTAAAGGTCGAATGTATACAACATCGCTATTGTATTACTACCTTCAATATGCGTATTGTTGTCAATTTATCGATTTTGACTCTATTGAAAATATTATGGAGATAGGAAGTGGTTCTGGAAAGCAGGTTGAAGTAATAAAGAAACTGCATCCTCACCTAAGTTTCTATGTTTTGGATATTGCCCCACAATTATATGTTTGCGAACAATATTTAACTGCTCTTTTTCCGCATTCCATTGTATCTTATAGACAAACCCGAAAAATGGATTCTGCCCCTAAACAAAATGACAAAAAGATATTTGTTATTGGAAACTGGAAGTTATCTGAACTAACAAACCTTGGATATGATTTATTTTGGAATAGCGCAAGCTTCCAAGAAATGGAGCCGGAGGTAGTTCTTAATTATCTGAAATTCGCAAATAAACAAGCCCGGTATGCGTTTTTACATGAAGCCATGGAAGGAAAGGAAGTGGCCTCTATGAAGGGGGAGCATGGCGTTCTTAAACCGACACGCCTTGAACATTATAAGAAAGGGCTACAAGACTTTGTACTTAAAGATATGACTGAGAGCATTTTCCTTCCTAGACAAGAAGGAGACTATTCTTATTCATTTTGGAGCAAAGAATAATTTACGTGAAATTAACCTAGAGCTCATCTTTAAAAAAAGAGTCAGGTTATTGGGACATTTGGAACCAAGCAAAAATCGTAAGAGTGCTATCAATAGTTTTTTGGAAAAGAAAATATGAGGATGGAAATCCAACAAAATGAATCTAAAGACCTCGCTCGGTTTTTCCACTCTGCCTTACTTTTATCGCTTCTGCTTTTGGGCGCCTTTTTTAGAAAAATTAATTTTTCCATTGTTCTGCAGTGGTAAAGCCTCGATCTTTGTAATAGTCGTATATTTGAAATAAGTTCAAAAAATAAAATCTGTTCTTTGTGAATAAATGCTGAAAAGATCCTTTTTTGCTTTAAATATATAAGTTGCTCATTCAATACACAAACAATGTTTGATGATACTATAATACTAGAAGGATAATTGCTATTGGTTAAATCGCGTTTGTGCGCTATCTATGTCTGTTCAGATATTTGGCTTACGGTGCAATGATGATGTGGTGGGATTGGACTGAGATTACTTTATTCGAGTCTGTTCTATTTTCAATTCTAACAATCTTTATCTTATATTTAGTTGGTTTTGGTGTTCTAAGTTTATTTTGTTCTCTGAGGAAAACGAGTGATCCATTTCGTTCTTTTGATTTTTTCCAAAAAGCTAATTTTAGAGTGTTGTTTGGTTTCGTCTTTGTTTATCTTTTCTATTATTTGTTTGCATTTCTTAATTTGGCTTTATTTTCTACGTTGCTCATTATTTGTCTTTCTTTCATTGGCATTAGTACTATATTTAAAGACAGAAAGAAGTGGTTAAAAAGACCCTCGCCACTATTTCGAGACAATTATATCAATATTGCAATATTCTCGATATTAATTGTAGTTATATTCCTTTCTTCAATGCTGATAACAGGTTTTTACGGTTCAACAATCGATGATGGGGCAGATCATACGTTGATGACGAGGATTGTATTGGATAATCCTGTCTCGTTGTTAACGCGGTCCGGTCAACCCTTTGCTAACTTAACTCAATTATCCATCGGGGGCACATGTGCTTTCGGCTTTTTTCGTTTCTTTGCTTAATGTCTCAATTCAAAAAATTGTTATTCTGATTAGTGTTGTTTTGCCTACCCTTATTGCTCTTGCCTTCTATTCAACCCTAAAATGCCTGTTCAAAAATAGGTTAATTTCGATCATAGGCTTGATAGTGGCATCTTTTTTCGCTGTTGGGTTTTCGTGGGGGCCACTAAGTTGGGGTGGGCTACCTGTATTATTATCTTTGTATCTTTCAGGGAGTAGCATGGGTTTAATTTTTGTATTTTTGTTATCAAAACAACTTACCTATCTGAACGCTTTCTTGTTAGGGCTAATCTTTTTTATTTCTTCTCAAACTTATCCGAGTGCATTACTGTTAGAATCACTTTGGCTTGTGATGATTTTGATCATAAAGTTATCAATCATAGTTTGGCATAATCATTTATTCGAAGTTCCTTTTTCTTCTGTCTTTAATTGGAAAAATGCAGCCATTGCTGTCGTCTTCCTAATACCCATGCTTTTTAGTGTACCGTACTTCTATTCGATATATACCCACAACATAGCTGGTGTCCAATTTACTGAATTGAATTCTGGTTCATATTCCTTAGCGGAAAGTGTAATAGGGCGTACAAGTTTCAACTGGTTACTTGATATTCCATCACTTTCAGTTTTCTTCTCAGAAATGGGTAGATTGTTTTCTTTAGCGGCTTTTACGATAATATTAATTATTGTATTTTTTATTCCGTGGTTAGGCAAAAAACTCGGAATCTTTTTCCAACACATTTTGCATTTAATTTATTATTGGTTTATTCTTTTTGGGCAGTTATAATGGCGTATTTAGCAATTACTCTTTTTATGCCAATAAATTTTTTAATTGATTTTTTCAATCCAGAAGAATCTGGCAGCACGTATTTATTTTAGTAACAATCATGACAACGCTTGTCATTTTTTCTTGTATGCATCTCTCCTATTTAGTAATCAGACGATTATCCAAAATTAAGGAAAGATCACTAAAGAAAAAATTTAGCAGAAATAGACTTTTTGCAATAGCTTTATCGGTGTTATTAATATCAACTGTGGTTTTTCTGAGTGTACCCGTTATTAAGGAACAGCAACAAACTTACAACAAAATTGAGAATTATCTAAATTATTATACTGTGCTCGGTCAAGATGACGTGTTATTGATGAATTGGATTAAAACCAATATTTCTTCTCAAGCCCTGGTTTTGATCTCTAGAGGCGATAGCGGTCAATATTTGACGGCTATTACTGAGAAGCAATCATTCTGTGGGTATAATGGAATAGAAAATTACACCTCCATAATGACCTTTTTAACGGCTAATTCATCCGATTTGAGAGCAATTCCTTATTTGATAGATAATAAAATTTCATATGTATATGTGGGTCAAACCCTCAACTTTTGCCCTCGATTCTGTGGTTCGAAGAACGTTTAATGCTACCCAATTTCTTGCAACTCCTTATTTCAACCTGATTAAAGAAGTTGGGAATGCTTGGCTTTTCGAGTTTAATGCTTCCTCTGCTTTGGAGGCAGTTAATGATAGTGTTAAATGACTTTTTGTTTGTGCGAATTGATAGACTACAACCGATAACCTTAATCGTTTATAAATTAGTTAGCCGAAAAGTCTACGAGCTCCGCTGATGAAAATTGAGTAACGCTAGTGAAATGGCAAAGATTTCTGCAAAAGGAGGCTTTCATCTTCTCTGGGGGTTAGTGTTATCTACAGTTATATCTGCAGTTGGGACAATTGTTATTGCTATTCTGTTGGGGGCTGATAATTATGGTCTCTATACCATTGCAATTGCCGCGCCTAACTTGATTGCTGCTTTTAGAGATTGGGGAATAACCAATGCCATGATTAAATATACAGCTCAATATAATTGTGAAGGTGCCCACGATAAGGTTAAGAGTATTTTTTATTCTGGATTAATTTTTGAGCTTCTGCTTGGTTCAATACTATCTGTGACTTCTTTTTTGCTTTCTGGATTTTTAGCGAGCATTTTTAGTAGACCTGAAATAACATCGCTGATTCAAATTGCTTCTTTTTCTGTTTTGACTCATGCGCTGATAAGTTTGGCTACCGCAACTTTTACGGGAATGGAAAGGATGCATCTGAATAGTGTTATGCTTACAATTCAAGCGTTAGTTAAAACTGGTTTGATAATTGTTTTTGTTCTGTTAGGAGCTGGAAATGTCGGTGCAATTGGAGGTTTTATGCTTGGCACTTTGGTGGCTGGTGTCATTGGTTTGGTGTTTGCTTGGACAATGCTTAGATCTTATGGGGGGGTGAATGGTAAATTGGAGATTTTTGGTACAGTTAAGTATTTGCTTAGGTACGGCTTTCCGTTGTCAATAGGAACTATTTTAACTGTTTTCTTGACACAATTTTATACATATGCAATGGCTATTTACGTGATAGATAACTCTGCCATAGGTAATTATTCTGTTGCGTCAAATTTTGTTGTCTTGATTACTTTTTTTGTTACGCCTGTAGCTACTATGTTATTTCCTGCTTTTTCAAAAATTGATTACAGAAAAGATGCTGGAACTCTTCAAAGTGTATTTCAATATTCAGTCAAATATTCGTCTTTGGTAGTTGTACCTGTTACTGCCCTGATTATGGTTCTCTCGGAACCAGCGATCAAAACGATTTTTGCGAATGGTTATAATCAAGCCCCGTTATTTCTGGCTCTTTCGTCCATTCTGTACTTTTATTGTGCTTTTGGGAGCTTGAGTGTACCAAATCTAATTAATGGTCAAGGGCATACAACTTACAACCTTAAGTTAACCGTACTTACAGTAGTGATTGGTTTTCTAGCCGGGTTTTTGCTTATCTCTCAATTTGGGTTAATCGGTCTAATAATTACTTCTTTGATTGCTGGACTCCCTAGTTTAATAATTAGTTTGTTTTTCATTAAGAAGCAGTATGGTTTGTCTCTCGATTGGTATTTTTCAATAAAGATCTTTTTTTCGACTGGGGTTGCGGCTTTCTTTACATTCCTATTTATCTCTTATTTAAGATTTGCAAGCGCAATTAACTTATTTTTCGGGATTGTGGTTTTCATTTTCCTCCTTCTTCCCATGTTGATACTATCTCGCTCAGTGAATAGAGTTGATCTTGCGAATTTGAGAGAAATTGCAAATGCCATTGGACCCCTTAAAAAATTATTGGGTTGGATGATTACAATATTAGAGAAACTCATGTCTATTTTGAAAGTAAACTAATTATCCGAGGGCGTTTCTTAAGGTAAGTAATCGCCGTTAATTACATTGCCACTATAATTGTAGTTTAGTACGTTGGATTTGTCTACAGCCAAAGATATGGTGTTATCGATAAGGAGATTATCTCTAACAATGATGCCGTCTCCATATAACAGATTTATGCCAATGGTGCAATTGCTAACGGTGTTTCCTTCTATGAGGACATTTTTAGATTTGAGTGGGCTTCCATCCCAGTTAACATGATCAGGAACCATAATTCTAACGTATATTCCCCATTGAGAACCAAAGACGACGTTATTGGTTACGTTAACATTTTCGCTTATTCCAGTAAATCTATTATGTATTGGGTTGCTTTCCACCTCAATTCCTCCTTCTTCACCTTCTATACATCCAAATACTGTGTTCTGAGTTATAGTAACGTTTACGCCAGATGCAGCCGCTATTGCGTTATGTCCTGACAGGGTTTGATCGACAGTGTTATTGGCGACTAAAACGTTGCTTGATAACCCATAAATTGCAATAGCATTGTAAGCTCCAGCCGCTGCTGTAACATGATTGCTTGTGACAAACACTTTATCGAAAGGTGCCTTGAAAGGCTCCAAGGTTCCACCATTAACATATATGCCATATGTTCGGTTAGGAAAATTAATCAATATGTTGTTCTGAATCCAGATGTCGCTTGATGAAGCCAAAGTAATTCCGCCATCAAATAGAGGTCTATTTTCTGCCAGATTTCCATCAATATGAATGTCTGTGACACCACCCATTACTCTAACGAGGTGAAAAGTTGATTGATCGGTTGAACGACAATTCTCAACAATACTGTGAGATCCATTGATCTGAATTGGATATGAATTCGGTACGTTAGAAAAAGTCAAATTTTTTATTTTGACGTAATTCCCTGAAGTTAATATTGCATCTTTTTCTGAAATATCATTTTGGACAATAATGTTTTGAATGGACACATTTTGCGCGCCTTCGAAGATAGTGAGAGCGTTGCGGTTTCCTAAGTTAGATGCGTCAATGGAAAGGTCTTTTATGGTTACGTTGAATGCATTTTTTTCGACGTATAAACATTTAGACTGTAAATAAAGTGTTACAGTTGGATTGATACCAGATAAAATAATGTTGCTGGTGATTAACAAATCCGCACTTGAAATGAAGGCATCCGACAGAAGAGTAATTTCTCCTCCACTTGGGCCTAAAGCATCAATTGCGTTCTGTATCGCTTGGGTTTCATCTAATGCAATAGGTGCAATTGGTATGTGTTCAAAAATATTTCTGTTGTCGTTAATTTTGTAATTGGACATATCCATTGTCACTATGGATTCTGACGTGGGTGTCGGTTTGGGGTTTGATGTCGGAATGGTTTGTGATGAGGTGTTGAATTGGTTGTCGTTGTTGTTGGTTGTCATGTTTGTGTATTCCGGATTTTGCTGGATTTTTCCGTTAGTTAGAATTGGAGGCGGTAAGTAGGAAATTCTGCTGTTTATCGAGAGAGGTATGATACCTATGCTAATGATAGCAATTGTTACTATGATTGCTAAAAGTTTCCACTTGTATGTGTAAGGAATTAGCTTTCCCTCTCCTTTGCCCGATTAAATATTAGGTTCGGTGTAATTTAAATATAGACCAATCCGTATATTTGTTTTGATCTCTATTAAAAGAGCATATGGACGCTGCTAACAAGATATTTGAAGGTGCTTTGGTGGAAGAATCGTTCATAGCGAAGTGCCTGTCTGGGTGGGTTGGCTGTTTAACTTAATACAAAATTGCACAGACTAAAAGGAAAGTGAAAAAATCAAAAGAAATAATTTAAAATACGTTTTAACATTCACTGGAGTAATAATTCTTCTGTTATTAACTCTGTTGCCCCTCTCGAAAGCAGATGTTAGCCCTTACACGGTTACGATCGAAAGGGTAGATTCAACATATTGTGCCTATGGCAGAAGCGGAAACATACTCGGTGAAAGCGAGAACCTTCTAGAATTATGTAACCAACAAGTCGATGCCATATCAAAAGGCACTTTCTACTTCGTTGGAGGTACCTTCTTCTTTGATGACGAATGGATAATAAATAAGGAAATTAATGTGGCAGGCGAAGGCGAAACCTCTACGACGCTGTCTTTTGTCCAGGGCGGCATAGTTTTCCTCGGCGTATCAGCATGCACCATAAAAGACCTTACACTCACAGGCTATGGCACCGAGCACAGTTGCGGTTTAACTTTGGATTCAACTGGACGAATGAGCGTATATAACGTTTACATCTCTAATTTTGAAACAGGCTTAAAAATCAGCCATGGCTTGTTTGCCGTAATTTACAACGCTTATATCGTCGAAAATGATGTTGGAATTTGGATAGGTAGTGATTATGGTACAACCCGCTTTTTTGCTGGAACTATTATATTTAATAGGGTGGGCATAGAAATCTGCGGCGGTAACTCTGATAGCACTATGAACCAGTTTTATGGCTCAGAAATAGAATGTAATACCGATTGCGAAGTCTACTTTAATGGGGCAACCGGCATGGTAAGCGGAACTATTTTCCAAGGCGTATATTTTGAAAGAACAGATGACACTAGTCCGTATTTCTTCAAGTATTATGGTGAACAAACACAAATTAAATGCATTACTTGGACTGGATGCAAGTTTGCGAGCCAAGTAGAAACCACACTTGAAATTTATGGTGAAGGGCACATTTTCGATGGGAACTTCTTCGATGGCGCACCAGTAAACTTAATTGCTTCTGGGGCAGGGCATTCGATTGTTAATAATAAGGAGTTAACTGACGAATTAGTGCCCATAACCTTCACAAACAATGCTGAAAGCACAGTTGTTTCAGGGAACAACTTCTACGACGTGGAAAATAACAACGTATTTCCTGTAGTGCCAGTATTGTTCTTCCTTGGGCTGTCTGGGATTGCGGTTGGAGCAATAATAAAAATTCGCCGTTTTCAAAAATAGTTTTATTAGTTTTTTAATATTTTTTTTAATGTAACAACAGTTTTTCCAAAAGGACAGTGCCTGTGAGACTCTGAGAAAAAGATAATTATGATTTTATGTGGTATTATTCATTCGTGTTTTGATTCCTGAGATAAAATGGGGCGAAAGGCATGAGGCAATTTTGTTCTAGCATAAGGTGCTATAATTGTGTGCTTTTAGAAAAGTCCGTGTTTCTCTAAGAATACTTTTTGAATGTTATGCAGATCTTCTTTGCAATAGTTATGGTTATTATTTCAAGATTGTGCCGATGTCAATCATTCCATAGTGCTGTGTATATTGAATAGTTAGAATTGAGAAAAAATACCTTAAGCATGAATTAGCCGGAGTAACCTAAATTGCCACTAATCGTGTAATTTAGTACGTTGGATTGGCTTACCTCAAGAGGTCGAGTGTTATTTATAATGTTATTGTTCTGGACGATTATGCTGTCTCCAGCTAGCAGGTTTATTCCGATTGTGCAGTTGCTAACGGTGTTTCCTTCTATGAGGATGTTTTTGGATTTTAGTGGGTTTCCTTCCCAGTTAATGTGGTCAGGAGTCATTATTCTAACGTATATTCCCCATTGAGATCTGAAGACGATGTTATTGGTTATGTTAACGTTTTCGCTTATTCCTATAAGTCTGTTGTGGACTGGGTTGCTTTCTACTTCTATTCCTCCTTCAGCCCCTTCAATGGATCCGAATACTGTGTTCTGTGTCACGGTAACGTTTACGCCCGAAGCAACTCCTATTGCGTTGTGTGCCGATAATGTCTGGTTAACAGTATTATTAGCAACTAGAATGTTGCTAGATAACCCATAAATGGCAATACCGTTGAAGGCTCCCGCTCCAGCAGTTACAATGTTGCCCAAGACAAAAATTCTGTCGAAAGGCGCTTTGATTTCAGAAGTTCCACCCATAACCAGTATGCCATATGTTCGGTTAGGAAAATTAATCAATATGTTGTTCTGAATCCAGATGTCGCTTGATGAAGCTTGGGTATAACCGCCATCAAATAGAGGTCTATTTTCAGCCACATTTTCTTCAATATGAACATTTTTGATTCCGCCAGCTACCGTTACAAGGGCAAATGTTGATTGCCCATTTGAATAACAATTCCTAACAAAAGAATTAGAACCAGCAATTTGAATAGGATGAGAATTTGTCACATTTATGAAGGTCAAATTTTGCATTTCAACTTGGTTACCTTGAGTTAGTAGTGCATTGTTTTTTGCAAAGTCATTTATTATCGTTACATTTTGAATTGAGACGTTTTTTGCACCTGCATAAACTACGAAAGCGTTGCGATCCCCTAAGTTGGTAGCATCCATTATTAAGTTTCTTATGGTTACGTTTTCTGCGTTTTTGGCTACGTTCAAGCGTTTGGATTCTAAATGGAGTGTTATGTTTGGGTTGACGCCTGAGAAGATGATGTTGCTGTTGATTTGCACATCTTTAGTTAAAATATTGGCGTCTGTTTGAAGTGTGATTTCTCCTCCTTTGGGACCTAACGCATTAATGGCAGTTTGAATTTCGTTTTCGTTAAGCAATGTAGGTGGTTGTGGTGTGGGTTCAACAATTTCTATGTTGTCGTTAATGTTGTTAGTAGTCGAAACAATATTGCTGGTAAAAGGTGCTGTGGGTTCTGGACTCGGAGTTGGGGGTTTTGGTGACAGAGTGGTTTGTGGAATGATGTTGGATGCATTGTCGTTGTTTTTGGTTGTTATGTTTGTGTTATCTGGATTTTGTTGTACAATCCCAGAGTTTAGAATGCGGGGTGTTAAGTAGGCAGTTCTGCTGTTTGTCGAGAGGGGTATTATGCCAGTGCTTATGATAGCAACTATTACTATTATTGATACAAGTTTCCACCTGTATATAAAAGGAATTATATTACTCCTCCCTTCAACTATTAATTATTATGTTTGTTCCATTTAAAGATGAACTAATCTGAAGGCTTGTTGAACACTAAGCAACCTACACCAAATTCCAAGTAAGAATTCTATATAAAAAAGGTAGAATCGTTTTATTCGACGCCAATTAATCGATTTACTAATAAAATGCTTAAATTTAAAAAACAGGAATGTAGGCTAATCGAGAAAATAAAGGTCAATTAATTCAATTTGTGTATGTCAATTTTTGTTGTTAAGAAACCAGTTAACTCTTGTGTATTGAGTTGAAAATTAAGTGTTGATCCTTTTGGTTTAGGATTTTTCTTACGGCAAGTTTATGGTTGCAGTCCATGTGACGTATTGTGGCGTTTTTACTTCTGCTCCGTTACTGTAGAACATTACCAGATAGAAGCGAGTTGTTTCGATCTGGTAGGCCCAAGCGTCAATGACTCGACCATTTCCTGTAACTGATACATGAACGACAGGTCCTCGTGGGAAAGTTGTGCCAAAGTTAACCCAGGTACTGCTGGTTACCAATGATGTGTCTGAAATTTGGATGACTCGACCGGTATTCCCGGTTCCGACGTAGTTTACCTTAACCACGCCTGAGGGATTGATGTTTCCATCGACTTCACATCCTGGGGCTGTAGCGACTATTGTAAAGTTAGCCGGTGAACCGCTGATGTAGTTGTTTGTGAAAATAGTGTTTGCCGGTAACGTTAAGGTGGTGTCGCCGACGACGGCAAATTTGTTTTCCTGGAAAATGTTTCCCCAAGGCAATGTCTCGGGTGCCCCTATTTCCGTCAAGAATTCGATGAACGGTGCTGTTATGTTAAGTAGCCAAGGTTCAAAGTAGCACTTAGAAAAGGTGTTACCTTCGGGTACTAAGCCAGGGGCTTTTGTTACTAGTCGAACTTGACCGTACTGGTTGTTCTCTATTTCCGCTCCTTCAAATATCTCGTTTGATGCTGAACCCTCTATTACTATTCCCCATTGGAGGTTTGTAACTATTGATCCGCCGTAGAATGTATTGTGTGCAACGGTGTTATCGTCTAGATCGCGATTTATATGAACTCCTATATTGTTGTCATGGCTCATTAAGCTATAAAAGTTGTTGAAGATTGTTGCTCCTGAATCTGAGGATTGAATGCAAACTCCCGTATTGTAGTTTTGGATAATTAGGTTATAGCTTACGAACCTCGAAGCACCCGTTAACATCAAGCCGTTGTTGGCATAGTCTGCGCCGATTAGCTGAAGGTTACTGACCTCTTGATGATAGCTTTCCGACGAGTTAGAGACAGTTATGCCTTCGGTGAATTGTAGGATTGTTCCAAGCCCCTCACCGATTAACCTAACATAAGAGTAAGATAGATTGAGGGACGTTCCTATGTAGGTGCCTTTTTTTATAAGGACCGTACCTTGTGCTTGAGAGCATGCTGAGGATATTACGTAGGTAGCGTCGGTTGAATTATAAGCGATTGTTCCGTCGGTGCCGTTTTTTGCGTAATAGTTGTTAGCATCTTTGTAGATCAAGAAGCTGTATGGTTGCTCAGTATTAGTACTCGTGCCATTGCCGTCGAGGAAATTGTAGCTGAGATCCTGTTCCACTGAAGTAGGGGTCAATTTAGGGCTGCTTTGAGGAATATTCCCGTAGGCCATAGCAAACATAGCTAAGGATAGAACGGATATTATAGAGATCGTTATGAATCTTACAGATTTTTGAGATAATTTGTTAGTCAATTAGCGCCCTCAAGATTATTATCCTCGTGAGGGCAAGATCGTATTAAGGCTTGTTTACTCAGAATTCATGAATCGGTGCTAATTCAGGGAAGCGGTAGCTTTTTCATTAAGCGGCAAGGGCAAAACTCAGCAAACTGCCAACAACAAGGAAAACAAACCAAAAATAAAACACAACAAAACCCAAAAACAAAAAGAAGTGGCACCGAAAAAACTCACAACCACACAAAACAGAAACTAAGATCTACTTAGAAAACCACGTCACAGTTTTTTTAAGTCCTTCTTCAAAACTTACATTTGGCTTCCAACCGACCAATGATTCCAATTTGCCTATGTTTGGACAGCGTCTTTTCGGGTCATCTTTTGGCAACGGGCAAAATTCCATTTGGGATTTGCTTTTGGTTATTTCTTTGATTTTCATTGCCAGATCTAATATGGTTATTTCTTGTGTATTGCCTATGTTTACAACTTCGCCTTTAGCTTTCAAGTTTGTCGCTAACAACATTAATCCCGTTACGGTATCGGTAATGTAGCAGAATGATCGGGTTTGCTTTCCATCGCCATAAACTGTTATAGGCTGATTGGTCAATGCTTGCAAAATGAACCGTGACATGGCTCTTCCGTATAACCCATCTTCTCGCAGGCGTGGACCATATGTGTTGAAAATTCTTGGAATCCTAACATCTAACCCATATTTCTTACTATAAGCCATCAAAAGCGCTTCTGCAAACCGTTTTCCCTCATCATAACAAGACCGTGGACCAATCGGGTTAACTTTTCCCCAGTAACTCTCAGGCGTGGGCACGATTTCAGCGTCTCCATAAACTTCTGAGGTTGAAGCAAACAACAGTGTGGCATCGTTTTTTCTTGCTAACTCTGCCATAGCGAAGGTTCCTGAAGCACTGGTTTGTAGAGTTTCGACTGGGTGCGTTTGGTACTCGTCTGGGGAGGCATGTCCTGCCATGTGAAGAATAAAATTAAACTTTTCTTTGATCTCAAATGTACAAACATCTGATTTTATGAATTTGAAGACTTTATTCTCTGTTAGATGGTCTATATTTTTTGTTCTTCCAGTGGATAAGTCATCTAAAGCTGTTACTTCAGCTCCTAAATCTATAAGGGCATCGCAGAGCCAGCTTCCGATGAAGCCTGCGCCGCCAGTAACCAACACTTTCTTGCCTAAGAAAACATCGCCGTCAACAACATCTTTTATCCTATCGATGTCTTCGCTAATTATTTTATCAATCATACGTTTGGTCTCTTGCAGAATTGCCGATATGAAAGTTCTAATGCTTCCCAGTATCTTTGTGGGCTTCCAATATCTAAGTGTTTATAACTTTTATCTAATTTTACAGCGTACACTTTCAATCCCCAATCAACAAGTTTTTGAATAGCATCGGTAAGCTGGATTTCCCCGTTCTTTCCTGGTTTTGTTGCTTCCAATGCTTTGAAGATGATTGGGTGAAAAATATACATCGCCATTATTGCCCAGTTTGTCTTGGGTTTTTCAGGTTTCTCAACAACCGCATTGACCTTTAATATTCCTTCTTCAATTTCCTCGCCTTCAACAATACCGTACTGTCTGGGGTTCTCAATTTCCATAACGAGGAAAGCCGTATCAGCCTTCAAGCGCTTAAAGGCTTCAAGGAGCTTTTTTACGTAATCCATTTTTTCCGATATTATGCAGCTGTCTCCGGCATGAACCATGCAGCTCTCGTTTCCAACAAAGGGTTGTGCCATCAAAACTGCATTTCCAAAACCTTTAGGCTCTGGTTGATTAACCCACATAATCGTCGAAGACTCAAGTTTACCATAGAACCCCTCCAAATCGGAAGCTAAGCCATTTTTGCCCATTCCTTCAAGGGTTCTGATGCATTGGGCGTCAGGTGTAAAATGGTCCTCTATGCCCCTTTTTCCTCTGCCTACAACGTAGCAGAACTCTCGGAGTCCTCCATCATGTAATTGTTCAAAAACCAACTGCACTACAGGTTTTACAGTCATGTCCCCTTGTGCTGTTTTCGAGAAAATAGGCAGCATTTCTTTCGGTTGCTCTTTGGTAGCTGGAAATAGACGTGTTCCCAAACCTGCAGCTGGAACTATGACTTTTCGAATCATCTGGATCTCTCTTCTTCATTCTTAAACAACCAATATATATTTAATGAATTATAAATTGCTCAGCTGTCAAGATATAGGAAGAAGTCGATTGAATAAGGTAAAAATTTCAGTTGTAGGCGCTGGGTACGTCGGCTTATGTACGGCGGTCGGATTTGCAAGTAGAGGTTACAAAGTTTTTGTTTTTGATGTAGATGAAAAGAAAATATCAAAAGTAAATCAGGGGGTTGCTCCTTTTCATGAGCCTATGCTTCAGGAAAAACTCGCTGAAAGCATCCAGAACGGTGCTCTGAAAGGTTTTGTCAACCAAGTAGACAAGGTAATTGGGGAAACCGATTTGACGTTTGTGGCTGTAGGAACCCCGAGCAAGGCGGACGGCTGCATTGACCTCGGGTATATCGAATCTGCCTCAAGTTCCATAGGCAAAGCGCTCAAAAATAAAGGCGGCTACCATGTTGTTGTGGTTAAGAGCACTGTTGTGCCTGGGACAACGCAGGATGTTGTTAAACCGATTCTTGAAAGAGAATCAAAAAAGAAGTGTGGTGTAGGCTTTGGGTTGTGTATGAATCCTGAGTTTCTGCGTCAAGGCTCCGCATTTCATGATACATTGAACGCTGACAGAGTTGTCATTGGTTCAATTGATAAGCAATCAGGCGATACCCTGGAGGATTTATACAAGGGTTTCTACGGTGCACATATGCCAGCGTTGATTAGAACTACTTTGTCAACGGCTGAACTGATAAAATATGCCAGCAACGCTATGCTCGCCACAAAAATCAGCTTCATCAACACGATTGCTAACATTTGCGAGCAGATTCCTGGTGCCGATGTGAAAGTTGTGGCTGGAGCTATGGGACTTGATAAGCGTATTGGTCCTCTTTTTTTGGATGCTGGGTTAGGTTATGGCGGTTCATGTTTTCCTAAGGATGTTAAGGCGTTGATTGCTTGTTCGAAAGGCTTGGGTTTTGTTCCTGAGCTTTTGGATGCTGTTGAGCAGGTAAATAGCACGCAGCCTTTGAAAGCTGTCAAATTCTGCAAGAAGCAACTGGGCAGTTTAGTGGGAAAAAAGATCGCTATTTTGGGTTTAGCGTTTAAGCCAGATACCGATGATATGAGGGAGGCAAGGGTTATACCTATAGTAAACCAACTGCTCAAAGAAGGGGCAGTTGTAGCGGCTTATGACCCTGTTGCTGTTCCTATGGCAAAAACTTTTTTTGGCGACAGAATCAGTTATGCCTGTTCAGCGCTTGAATGTATTAAAGATTCAGACGCCTGCATAATCGTAACAGAATGGGAAGAATTCAAAAAACTAACCCCGAGTGATTACACCAAGACCATGAAACAGCCTGTGCTTATTGACGGCAGAAGAATTTATAAGCCACGGGTTTTTGCGGCTAAACTCAAATTCATGGCTATTGGTCTGGGAAAAGACGCTGAATAAATAACCATCGTAAGTTCCAAACTGCAAATCACGCCATATATCAACCTGTATAAAAAAGAATCTACCACCCCCAAACCATTACAAACAACAAATTAGAATCCCAAACCAAAACTGATAAACAGCACATCTCCACCAACAGTTAACTCACAAAGATAATAGGAGGCTAAGAGAGGCGTTGTCTAAAGCTACTGAGATGGCAAGGGTTTCAGCCAAAGGCGGCTTTCATCTACTATGGGGTCTTGTGCTATCCACAGTTATCTCAGCTGTCGGAACAATAGTTATTGCTAGGCTTTTAGGTCCAGAAAACATGGGGCTATACGCAATTGCTCTTGCTGCCCCCAACCTTTTTTCAACATTTAGAGATTGGGGCGTAACCACAGCTATGATAAAATACTCAGCAGAGTACAACAGCGAAAATAATGTGGCAAAAATCAGGAGTGTTTTCATTTCTGGGTTAGCTTTCGAAGTCCTTGTGGGTCTTGCTCTTTCGGTTTTATCTTTGGTGCTTTCACAGTTTCTAGCGGATTTCTATGGGCGGCCAGCGATTGTTCAATTAATCCAAATAGCTTCTTTATCCGTTTTAACCGGCGCTTTAGTCAATACGGCATCTTCCGCCTTCACTGGCATGGAGAAAATGCATCTAAACAGTATCATGCTAATTGTGCAATCACTAGTTAAGACTGTTCTGATAATTGCACTTGTAGTTTTAGGGTTAGGTACATTAGGAGCTGTTATTGGCTTTTCAATTGGAATTATTTTTGCAGGAACAATCGGGGTTCTTCTTATGTACGTTATGTATCGATCGTTGCCTAAGTCAACCAATGGTAAATTAGAGTTAATGAAGACAACCAAAATCATGCTTAAGTATGGACTGCCTGTCTCGATAGGCGCTATTCTAGCTGGATTTCTAACTCAATTCTACAGTTTCATTATGGCAATTTTCGTTACAAATAACGCGTCCATTGGCAATTACTCAGTTGCATTGAACTTTGTCGTTTTAATTACTTTTTTTGCAACTCCCGTGACAACAATGTTATTTCCCGCATTCTCCAAATTAGATGCTCAAAAAGACAAAGAAACACTGAAAAACGTTTTTCAATACTCAGTCAAATACGCAGCGTTGATAGTTATGCCAGTAACTGTCATGGTTATGGCGCTGTCACAGCCTGCTATTGGTACTATCTTTGAAAATAAGTATGTTCAGGCTCCTCTCTACCTTGCTTTGCTATCGGTGATTTACCTTTTTTCTGCTCTTGGAAGCTTAAGCACTGGTAACTTAATAAACGGTCAAGGATATACAAAATACAACCTGAAATTAACGCTTCTCACCGTTGCAATAGGTTTTCCTGTAAGTTTTGTTTTGATTTCTCAGTTCGGCATTATAGGCTTAATTGTAACAACAATAATAGTTGGTCTTCCAAGTTTTTTCCTAAGTTTACGTTTTATTAAAAGAATGTTCGGTGTTTCGATAGATTGGGTTTCTTCGGCGAAGATCACGTTTTCTTCAGTAGTTGCTGGAATAATGACTTATGTGGCGGTCTCTCTATTACAGTTCAGTAGCCCTGTGCAATTAGTTATCGGCGTGGTCATATTCGTAGTTGCTTTTCTGCTTCTAGCTATTGTTACACGAACAGTTATCAAGGCTGATTTAGGCAATGTTCGAGAAATCGGCAATGCAATGGGTCCTCTGAGAAAACCATTAACTCTTGTGCTTAATTTAATCGAGAAGTTGATGGACACTGTGCAAAATGAATAGAAAATTTGGCCTAACCAGACGAATTGGAAACGGGTTTGGTCAAGAAAAAAGAATTTGATTTACTGAGGAATTTCTATCAAGTACGGGTTTGTTTGAACTCCAAAGCTTTCTGTAGGGCGACTTAATTTTCTGTATTTGCCACAGTAACTTCCGCCAGTATGCGTACATGTATAGCTTACATTTGAGTATAGGCTACATGAATGAGTGAATTTGCACTTAGCTTTTCGATTAATTAAAGAACCAAGTATTAACTCTCTTGATTTTTTCATATTCTCTCCCCTATGCTTGGCAGATGAGGGCTTGGTTATTGTTATTGCTTTATTTGTTTATAGAATTATGTGGTTGTGCCTATGCAACTACAATTTATTAGTGATAATTATTTAATAGGGAAAAGTAAGTCATACTACCAGTATAGTAAGGGATTAATATGAAAGCACTTGTTCTCAGCGGCGGAAAAGGGACTCGTCTAAGACCTTTAACTTTTACTTGTGCCAAACAACTAATTCCAGTAGCTAACAAACCCGTTTTAGGATATGTTCTAGACCAGGTTGCAGCAACTAGCATAAAAAAAGTTGGCATCATCACAGCGCATGAAACAGGTCAATTTGTCGAGGATTACGTGAAGGGCGGATCAAGCTGGAATCTTAACGTCAGCTATATTCCTCAGGAACCACTTGGGCTAGCGCATGCAGTTAAGACTGCTAAGCCTTTTTTGGGTTCAGATTCTTTTGTTATGTGTTTAGGCGACAACGTTACCGGTCAAGGTTTAGAGTCGTTTGTTAAAAAATTCAAAAATGAGCATCTTGACGCGTTAATTATTCTTAAAGAAGTGGATAATCCCTCGAGCTTTGGGATCGCTCAGTTAGATGAGAAAGGCAATATTATCCGCTTAGTTGAGAAGCCTAAAATACCCATGGGCAACCTAGCGATCATTGGAACATACCTTTTCTCCAACAGAGTTCATGAAGCTATAGAACGGATTAAACCATCTTTGCGTGGTGAACTCGAAATTACCGACGCCATCCAAGAAATGATTAACATGGGCTTTAAAGTTAAAGCTGAAATCTTAAATTCCTGGTGGCTTGATACAGGCAAGAAAGATGACATTCTATCCGCTAACGCAAAGATACTTGATGAGTATATTCAGCGTGATATCAAAGGAACGGTCACTAACAGTACGATAGATGGCAGGGTTAAAGTGGAGTCAGAAGCAAAAATATTAAACAGTACCATCAGGGGTCCATGCGTAATCGGGAAAGGCGTGTTGATTGAAGACTCATTCATCGGTCCATACACCAGCATAGGAGACGGCTCAAAAATTTGCAGCTCCAACCTTGAATACTGTGTTGTGCAGGATTGCGTCACTGTTAAGGATGTTGAGCGGCTTGAAGACAGTTTAATCGGGAAAAACGCTAAGGTAACACGTAACCAGAGAAACAGAACCATAAAGTTGCATGTAGGCGACTACTCAGAAGTAGAAGTTTAACCCCCAAAAAACAGCAACCATTATAAACTTTTTTAAATGATATGTCTGAAGGTAAACAAGGGATCACCTATGTTACAAGGGATAAGAATTAAACCATTACGTCGGCTTCCAGACGAGAGAGGCTTCTTCACCGAAGTCATGCGCAAAGACTGGAAAGACCTTTTCGGAGAAGACAATGTCGTCCAAGCTAACCTTTCATTCACTTATCCCGATGTCATTCGCGCTTGGCACCGCCACCTGAAGGGGCAAACAGATTATTTTTTGGCGCTTAAAGGTATGATTAAAATCTGCGCTTTCGACGATAAAACAGAGGAACTCAACGAAGTCATCTCCAGCAGCTTAGACCTACAAGTGGTCCGTATGCCTGGGCACTACTGGCATGGCTTTAAAGCTCTCGGCAATGAACCCGCTATGCTGCTGTATTTCACCACTAACCTGTATGACCCAGAAAATCCAGATGAGCAACGCCGCGCATGGAACGATCCAACGCTCATTCCCAAAAGCGTAAACGGCAAAAAAAACGACGAACGCGTTGGAAAACCCTGGAATTGGAACTATCCATCCCACAAGTGATAACCTATGAAACTGTTAGTTACTGGCGGTTTAGGATTTATTGGAAGCAACTTCTGCAGGCTTATGCTTGCAAAACACCCTGACTACGAAATCATAAACATTGACAAAATAGGAATAGGCGCCAACCCAGCTAACCTGCATGACATCGAGAACGATAAACGATACACCTTCATCAAAGGCGACATTTGCAACCCACAACTCCTTAACAGGTTGATTCACCAAGTCGATGCAGTAGTAAACATCGCAGCTGAGACCCATGTTGACAGAAGCATCGCCGACCCCAACGTGTTCTTGCAGAATAATACTGTTGGAACCTTCACGATTTTAGAAGCCATAAGAAGGCACAATCACAAAGCGAGGCTTTTGCAGGTGTCAACAGACGAGGTTTATGGTGAAGCCCTTGAAGGGTCTTTCACAGAAAGCACTCCTCCTAAACCCTCAAATCCCTACTCCGCTTCGAAAGCAGCAGCAGACATGTTCGTGCTGTCATACCACAAGACCTTCGGTCTAAACGTATCAATAACGCGGTGCACTAATAACTTTGGTCCGTATCAACTTCCCGAAAAACTGATTCCCAAAACCGTTATTCGAGCACTAAGAGACCTGCCAATTCCGATTTATGGTAAAGGGACAAACATTCGCGATTGGATAAATGTACAGGACCATTGTGAAGCCATAAATGCGGTGCTTGAAAAGGGCAAGGCTGGAGAAATCTACAATGTTTCAGCTGGAAACGAGATTGAAAACATTGAAATAGCCAAAAAAATTATCTGTTTGCTCCATAAGCCAGAGAGCCTAATAACTTACGTGGAAGACCGCCCAGGACATGACACACGTTACAGCTTGGATTCAACAAAAATTAGAAAAGAGCTGGGCTGGAAACCGACATCTAGTTTCGAGAAGTCCTTGGAGTCAACGGTCCAATGGTACCTTGACAATGAGCATTGGTGGACACCATTTGCAACTGAAGTAATTCTGCATCCGACACCTTGGAAGCTTGGTGTACTCCATTGAAGCTTTTAATCACTGGAGCTAGCGGTCTTTACGGTTCAAAACTAGCCCAGCTGGCCCTTAGCAAAAACTTTGAGGTTTATTCTTCCGATATTCAGAGCCTTTCGGTTTACGGGAAATTTGTTAAACTGGATATTTCAGGCAAAGAACAAGTTGAAGAAGTCTTCAAACTCATAAAGCCCGATGTCGTTGTCCACGCGGCATCATTAACAGATGTCGACAAATGCGAGTTAAATAAGGAGCTTGCTTGGAAAGTAAATGTTGAAGGCACAAAAAACATTGTGGAAGGGGCCAAAAGTTCGGGTTCGTTTTTGATTTATATATCCACTGACTATGTTTTCAGCGGTAAAACAGGTCGATACAAAGAGATTGATCAGCCTGACCCAATCAACTACTATGGCTTAACAAAGCTTAAAGCTGAAGAAATCGTTCAAACGCAACCTGAATACTTCATTGCAAGGCCAAGCGTTATTTACGGATCCACGCCTGCGGCTGGAAAAGTCAACTTTGTCCTATGGCTAATCGAAACCCTAAGAAAAGGCGAACGCGTCAAAATTGTAACGGATCAATGGAACACTCCAACTCTTAACACTAATTTGGCTGAGATGACTTTGGAAGTTATACAGCGCAGGTTAACTGGAATTTACCATTTGTGTGGTGCTACACGGGTCAGCAGATTGGAATTTGCCATAGCAATTGCTGATATTTTAGATTTAGATCGAGGCTTGATTGATTCGGTTTTGTCTTCGCAATTCTCTTGGCCCGCTAAGCGCCCTATGGATTCATCGCTTGATACGTCTAAGGCGCAGAGGACGCTGAAAAGTAAGCCGCTTGAATTAGAGGAAGCGCTTAGGCGGTTGAAGATTGAGCTTTCCCAAAAAACCGGTTAACTAGGCACAAGTATTATGTAATTGAACCAGACCTCTTTGGCATAGTTTGGTAGGGACCGATGAAGCAAACTAATGTTAAACAGATAGCTATGCAGCGAATCCAAATTCTCTTTGAACAAGCTAAGAAAATTGGCAGAACCGACCCCAAGTTGGCTGAGCAATATGTTGCATCTGCAAGGAAAATTGCAATGGCTGCGAAAATTCGTTTGCCTATCGAGTTTAGACGCGGAACTTGCAAAGAATGCAATTCACTGTTTGTGCAGGGTGTTAATTGCCGTGTTAGAATAAAGCAGAAAAGGGAGCCTCACGTTGTAGTAACATGTTTAAACTGCGGTAACCAAACTCGTATAATGTTTAGAGAAAAAAAGGTGCAAAAGGAAATTGAGCAAGATAACTACTCGAATGAAGCGTCATGTTAGACACGTTTTGAAAGATGAGAATCCAACCATCTGGGTCGGTAAGGAAGGTTTGACGCCGCAATTGACAAGTGAAATTGAAAAACAGCTGCAAATGCATAAGATGGTGAAAGTCAGGATTTTGCCAGCGGCCATGCAGGGTGAAGTTACAGCTCAGGCTATATCGGCTGATGCAGCTGAAAAAACGAACGCTGCATTGGTTGAGGTTCGAGGTCACGTGTTTATTCTTTTCAGAAAGCGTAAAGCAGAAGAACCTTCTGAAGGTTAATTCTTTATTTTTTACTGAAGAATTGGTTTGCGTAATATTTCAGCAGACATTTACATGAATTTTATAATAAAAAAGCACCACAATTTATATCCTTAAAACAATGCTTAACAACTGTTAAAACTCGTATGAGATGAACACTAACATGCTTAAACCCATGTTCTCCACCGTAGCAGAAACATACGACATATGCAACAAGTTCTTAACACTGGGACTAGATAAACGGTGGAGAAAAGCCTGCGCAAAACAATCAAACAACGGGCACTTGATAGTTGACCTCTGCTGTGGAACCGGCGACCTCACATTCAACCTTCTGAAAAATCTTGACCAGAACTCATTCTTATTAGGTCTTGACTTTAGTAAAGAAATGCTCTCAAAAGCAATCGCAAAGAAATCAAAGAACAAATGGGCAAGCAAGGATAATTTTGCATTTGTCATTGCAGATGCTGCTTATTTACCAATAAAGAGCGATTATGTGGACTCCATAGAAATCTCCTTCTCTTTCCGCAACCTCATATACAAGAACCCCAGAGCAATCAAATACTTAAAAGAGGTAAACCGAACGCTCAAACCAGAAGGAAAATTCACATGCGTTGAAACTAGCCAGCCAAAAAATCGGCTCGTTCGACGTTTCTTCCGCCTCTACTGCTTAAGAATTGTTCCTTTTGTTGGAGGATGGGTATCTGGACAGAAGCCAGCTTACAGGTATCTTGGAAAATCTGCAGCAAACTTTCCTGTTCCAAAAGACATTTTGGCGATGTTTAAGTGTGCAGGTTTTTCTGATTCAGCTTTTAAGCCGCTTACGTTTGGAATCGTTGGCTTATACATGGCTACAAAGTAGCTAGGCTACCTTTGGAGTTTGAGAATAAGGTTTCTTCTATTTTGAACGAATTGTTAAAGCTACTATCGCTCCAATCAACGCAAAAATAGATAGTCCAAGAAAAGTCAATGACAAAGAATGCGTAATTCCTATGATATATCCAATTGAGGGAGCCATCAGCGCTATTCCTATATTTTGCCAGAATGTGACACTGCTAAAGCTCATACCAGCCAATCTTGGAGGTAAAGTCTGACCTATGATTGCCATAACAAGAGGCGGCACACTTGACACCACAGCACCAAGAATTATGATGGATACCGCTAGAGATGTCCCATTCAAGTAAGCGATAATGTATAGGTTTAGCGCCATAAGTGCCAAACTGACAATTATGAAGGGTTTACGGATCCCTGACTTGTCCGAAGCATATCCGAAAATGGGAGTAAAAAACAGGGTTGAAATCATAATTAGACTGGAAAAAATACTGGCGTTGACAGGCGTAAGTCCCTTGAACGTGACGAACAGATTAGGCGCCCAAGTTAGAAAACCAATTGCAGCCATGTTAAACAACATCCAAACGATGCTTGCTTTCCAGACTTCACGGTTAGTCAACGTTGGCAAAACATCTGAAAGTTTAGCTGTCGAGTCTCCTTTCAGCGGTCTATCTCTCACTATCACCCAGAAAATTATTGCAGACACTATTGAAACTAATGCTCCTACATGAAACAGAGATTGCCAACCAAAATTTTGGGCTAAGATTGGCGCAGTGAAAAACGCTGCAACTGTTCCCGCTGGCATCCCCACAGCAAAAAAGCTCATGGCTCTTCCCATCTCCCTGTGCTCAAACCATTGCGGAACAATCGATGGCGTACCAACCGAAAGCAAGCCTCCTCCTAAGCCTATGATGAATCGTCCTAAAAGCGCCATGGGAAAGCTTGATGAAAGGGCTATTATCAAGCTGCCGATGCCGATGGTTAGGGTTGATAAGAATCCGATTTTTCGGAAGCTGTACTTGCAAATTATTATTCCTGCCGGCAAAGCCAAAACAATCCCTGGAATAACAACCATGGACATCAGAAGCCCGGATGTTGTGGCATCGATACTGAAAACAGTTTGGAATTGTTCTAGCAGAGGCGGCACCGATTGAAGCGCGTAAGCGTAGATTGTGAAAGCGAAGATAGAAGCGAACAATACTGCCCATCGATACCGAGAAACGGGTGGGTGGCTTTGGGTTGCGGTCATCTTGGTTGTTCACCGAATAATGTTCAGTATTTTGTTGGAATGACTTTAAGGCGAAAAAAAGGTTTCGGTTAAAAAAATTTTTGGTATTTACCAAGAAGATATGATTCAAAAGGAATAATAATCTCGATTTCAAGATAAGAATGTGCTGAAAATATGAAGCGGTTTTTTTCTAAATTAGTTATAGTTATAAAACAAAATACATATAAGGTTGGTGAATCGTATTACCAGAATAATTTCAGATAGGGAGAAACCACGTAATGATGGGGGTCATGGCGTTGGGTGATTACATGTTCATCGCGCTAATGCAGCCCAGTGAATGCTGGATCAAAGGAGGAAACTGAAAACGACAACGCTTCTAGTTGACACAAGCACTCTAATCGCTTTTGTTTTAGCTCTGGCTGGCGGCATGGGATTTGGAGCCATCGGCTTCGCAATCAGTCGACTTGTTGCACCACCTAAACCGATGCCTCTAAAAAATGAAAGGTTCGACTGTGGTAACCAACCCACCACGCAGGGAAGGGGTCACCTTACCATGCAGTATTACGCTTACTTATTTGTCTTCTTAACTGTGGAGCCCGTTTTCATCTACTGGTTCCTACTCCTTATGGATGCTCATCAAGCGTTCGTCCCAACAGCAGAACTGTTCGGCGTCATTTTGGCAATGCTTATTCCACCGATAATTTTTGGTCTCGACTCAGCAAGGAAGATTGGTTTATGGTCGATGAAGGAAGAGACCAAAAGTTGAACGGACCTAGAAGTGCCTTCGAAAAAGCCTTTCGAAGAATTCTGAAGCGAAAGCCGTTCAGCACAATCCGAAATTGGGGCATCTCCTACTCGCTTTGGCCAGTGCATTTCACCACTGCATGCTGCGGAGCAGAATTCGCATCCACTTTTGCTCCCAGATACGACGCTGAAAGATTTGGGGCACTGCCGTTTGTTGGCACCAGACAGTGCAACATGATATTCATAGAAGGAACATTAACCAAAAAGATGGCTGAAGCCGCCAAAATAGTTTATCAACAAATGCCTGAACCTAAATTCGTCGTGGCTATGGGCGCCTGCGCAATTGACGGTGGAATATTTTGGAATAGCTACAACATTGTTAAACCCCATGAAATCTTGCCTGTAGACGCCTTTATTATTGGGTGCCCGCCGAGGCCTGAAGGCGTTCTAAGGGGACTGATTATGACTCAGCAGAAAATACAAAAACGGGGGACCCCTTACCCTGAAAGTTGATGAATTAGCAACTCAGGTTTCTGCCGAGCTAGGCGCTCTTGTTTCAGGTGTAAAAGTGGTTTCTTCGACCTGCCTTTCTGCTACTGTGGATGAAACAAAATTACTGGAAGTTGCCCAAAAAGTAAATTCTTTGGGGTTTGACCACATAAAATCGGTAACAGCTATCGACTTCCCACCAGAAAACAAAATTGACATGATATATCACATTTCATCATTTTTAAACGCTGACTTAGCTCAGGTCATTTTCGAATTACGAACTTCCATCGACCGCCAAGAACCCAAGATACAATCACTAATCGACATCTGGCCAAGCGCTGAATACCCCGAACGAGAAACCTTAGATTTAATGGGCGTCACATTTGATGGATTGCCTCAAAAAGAACGGTTATTTCTCATGGAAAACTTCGAAGGATTTCCACTTCGAAAAGATTTCAAAATAAAAACGGAAGGGATAGATGCCTGAGCAACGCTGAAACAGTTGAACTTTTAATCGGGCCACAGCACCCGGGCTCAGGACATATGCGACTAATTGCTGAAGTAGACGGCGACATAATCATACGATTTGAACCCAACATAGGCTACGTGCACCGCGCCGTCGAGAAAATCGCAGAAAACAAAACCTACCTTCAGATAATTCCACTCGTGGAGCGACCAGCTCTTCCAGATTCAGCTAACCATAACCTTGGTTTCATTCTCGCTTTAGAAAAACTGCTGGATGTGGAAGTGCCTCTAAGGGCGCAGTATTTGCGGATGCTTCTGTGCGAAATAAACCGAATTCACAGTCACCTCTATGGCTTAGGCATTTTTGGAAACATGATTGGGTCCTCAACTATGTTTGAATGGGCTTTTCAAGATAGAGAGCCCTTCTTAGAGTTGGCGCAGCAGTTGACAGGTGCCAGATTAACCTGCTCACACATTGTTCCTGGGGGGGTAAGGCGCAATTTACCGCAGGAATTCAAGAACAACGCACTTAAAGCGCTCATTTACATGGAAAAAAGGCTAGTTGACTACAACAAAATTTTCGTTAATAACCCTGTTACAATAGCGCGTTTGCAAGGTGTGGGCGTCATAAACAAAACTGATGCTGCGAGAATCGGCTTGGTCGGCCCCAACTTGCGTGCTTCGGGTGTGCCTTATGACGTCAGAAAAATAGAGCCTTACTGCGCGTACAATGAAATAGACTTTGATATCGCCACTGAAGATGCAGGGGACTGTTATGCGCGGTTGCTGGTTCGCCGAGAAGAAATGAAGCAAAGCATTAAGATCATTAGACAAATCCTCGACAAAATTCCTGAAGGACCATATTTTGCCGACAAATACATGAAACTTGTCGGTCCAAAAATGAGGGAACTTGTCGACCAAAGCGGTATCCTGAGGTTCCCCGCAGTCTTCTCTGCTCTCAAACCTGCAAAAGGTGAAGCAGTTTCTCGAGTTGAAGCAAGCCGCGGCGAAGTCTTCTACTACATTGTTAGCGACGGCACCGCTCAACCTTACCGTTTGCGAATGATCACGCCATCCTTCAAGAACGTCATCGCTTTCAAGAAGGCACTTTTAGGCGAAAGACTAGCCGATGTTCCTTCAGTTTATGGAAGTCTTGATTATTTCCCACCGGAGGCCGACCGATAAATGGACATATTCGGGATTATCTGGCAACTTATTCTTACAATATGGAACTTCATAATTTCACCGCCATTTTTCATTCCGTTGATTTTCCCTGGTCTAGTAACAATACTTGTTGTTCTTCTTGGTTTGATTTGGTTTGAAAGGAAAATAACTGCAAAAGTGCAGATGCGATACGGTCCCTTGTACATTTTAAAAAGTTTAGGCGGAGCAATACAGATGGTGGCTGACCTAACAAAATATCTGTTTTCTGAATTCATCATTCCTAAAGACGCTGACAAAAAAGTCTTCATCATGGCGCCAATTTTATTCTTCACCTTAACAATGCTGCCTATAGTAGCAATACCCATAAGTGCGTCTTTTGTGGCGATACAAAGCGATCTCACTTTGCTTTTGGTTCCAGCTATAGGTACGTTAGCTCCTCTCACCGTTGTTCTAATTGGCTGGTCAAGCAACAACAAGTATTCTTTCATTGGAAGCCTTCGGGAGGGTTACATGATGATAAGCTATGAAATTCCAATGTTCATTTCTGTTCTTGCTATGGCCCTAGCATACAACAGCTTAGACCTGATTCAGGTTGTAGGGAGACAGACCGGCGTTATGTGGGGAATCGTCATAAACCCCTTAGCGGCGATTGTGTTTTTCGGTGCGTTATTGATGACTTCATCACGTTTTCCCTTCGATATATCTGAAGCTGAGAGCGAAATTGTGGTAGGTCCGTACACCGAGTACAGCGGTATATTCTTCATACTCTGTTTGGGTGCACCCTACGTGAAGCTTTACGTGCTTAGCTTATTCTTCTCATTGGTCTTTTTGGGCGGTTGGAACCCGCTGATTTGGCCAATCACTGCCAGCCCGATACTTTCGGGACTTGCTGTGCTCGTGAAAGCAGGAATAATCATGGCTCTGTGTGTGTTCATGCGCACCGTCTATGCAAGATACCGCTTAGACCAAGCGCTGCGACTTGGCTGGCATAAACTCTTTGTTCTATCCATAGTATCAGTGGTCCTTTCTCTTATCTTGGTCGGACTGGGGGTACTCTAAAACGGCAAAACCTAAAACTCGCAGAAAACTGTTCGGCGTCGACGTCATGGGGCATCTTGACGCGGTGTGGGTTGGATTTACTTATCTATTCAAGCCCCGTGCAACCGTCATGTATCCTGAAGTCTGCCAAGATTACGGTGCACACTACCGGGGCATGCTCAAATTCTACAACGACAGATGCATAAGCTGCACCATGTGCGCCCGCATTTGTCCCTCTGGGGCTATTAAAATGAATAAAGTGGAGGCTAAAAAATGGCCTGGAATAACATATCAGAGGTGCATTTTCTGCGGTTTCTGCCGAGACATTTGCCCGGTAAATGCTCTGGAAATGCAGCCGGTTCATGATAAGGCATATTACGGTCTAGATGAGCAAATTCAGTCGCCGCAGGAATTCGTAAAGGGTCCTCCAGATGAGGAACCCCGTAAAAAGGTAAAGCCAGTTTTTGACGAAAAGGAAGGTTTGAAATATGACAGTGCTTGATGTCGCTCTTAATCCCGGAACCATAGTTTTCCTTGTTTTAGCAGCCCTGTCTATTGTGTCCGCAATCTTAGTGGTTGAGCATAAATCGCTAATCTATGCCGCTCTATTCTTGGGTATACTTGGCATGGCTAACGCGGCACTTTTTGTTATGTTAGGATTCAACTTTATTGCGTTATTTTTCGTTTCGGTTTACGTTGGCGCAGCTGTTACTTTCATTCTTTTTTCAGTAACGATGTTTCAAGAAGCCCCAAAAGTAGAGCGGCCAGTCCGCATAATTGCGTTTGTCTCAGTGGTACTTACTGGAATACTGCTCGTATTGGTTTTCTTCTTCCACTTTACTGACGGAATTCAACCAACCTATGTCAGTTACCGAGACCTCGCTAGACTGCTGACTGAAAAATACGGGTTCGCCCTGATAATTGCGGCGCTTACCCTTGTTACAACTTTGATTGAAGGCATAACCATTGCTCGAAGGGAGGAAAAATAATGGACATAACTGTGATGTTTTTGGTTTTATCAGTTATTCTATTCGGCATAGGAATATATGGTTTAATCTCAAAACGAACAATGCTGCGAATGATGTTGGCGGCAGAAGTTAACTTCAACGCTGTCATTTTAGCACTTGTAGCTTTTGCCTCGCAATCTCCTTCCCCTGCGGTAGGCGAAGTTGTTGCATTATTAGCGACAGGAATCGCAGCTGCGGATGTGGGTCTACTAGTTTCAATTGCAATTTGGATGTATCGAATTAAGAAAAACTCAGATGTTTATGAACTAAAGGAGTCTCGAGGTTAAAAAAATGATTCAGTTAAGCCAACCAATTCTGCTTTCGGCTGTTATCGTTCCTCTTCTAGCAGCCATGCTATTACCTGTGATTGGACGAAAAGTTAAACCAAGAACGGTAGCCACCATCGCCACTCTTCTTTTGCTTTACCCGCTGATTATAATTCTCATATCCCTCTTCGACCCTGGACTTGGCGTAGGCGTAGTCGATCCAATCTACTTCAGCGCTGCCCGCATCGGTTCCTTTTCGATGTTACTAGACGGCTTAAGCGGTCCTATAGCTTTCTCCATAGCTTTGGTAACGACTCTGATTGCGATTTATTCTGTTCCTTACATGAAGCACCGTTTCGAAGAGATGGAGCATGAAAACTCTTCGAAGCCTTCGTGGGGCACATATTACATGCTCTATGTTATGTTCGCTGCCTCAATGATTGGTTGCGCACTTGCGACAAACTTAATTGAGTTCTACATATTCCTCGAACTAACATTAGTTCCAAGCTTCCTGCTTATCGCCTTCTACGGATACGGCAAACGAGAAAGAATCGCGTTGATGTACCTAATTTGGACCCATGTCGGCGCCTTGCTATTTCTGGTCGGCTCAATTGCCTTTGGATTCTACGCGCACACTTTTGACATACTCAACATGCAGACTTTAACGTTCAACACCCAACTGTGGTCGATGCTTCCAAGTTCAATACTCATATTTGCAGCCATAGCCCTAATGATTGGTCTCTTCATAAAAATGGCTGTTTTCGGAGTCCACATATGGCTCCCCTACGCCCATGCCGAATCACCCACGCCGGTCTCCGCCTTACTTTCACCTGCCCTGATCGGTATCGGCGGCTACGCTCTTGTGCGAGTTGTCTTCATTTTGTTCCCAACGGTTTTCGCCGACGCATCGGTTTACCTCATGATTCTAGCGTTGATAACTATGATTTACGGCGGACTTATGTCGTTGGCTCAAGACGACTTCAAGCGAATGCTTGCATACTCCAGCATTTCGCAGATGGGTTATCTGTTGTTAGGTATTGCAAGCATGAATACGCTGGGAATGTCAGGTGCTATGCTGCAGTATGCGACTCACGCTATCGGGAAGGCAATCTTGTTCTCCGTTGCCGGTGTCCTCATCGTTAAATTCAACGGTTTGAGAAGCCTAAGCAAAATGGGTGGGCTAGCAGTAAAAATGCCTATAACCGCCGGCTTGGCACTTCTCGGCTTCATGCAGATAACAGGCATTCCACCATCCCTTGGACTCTGGAGTGAAGTCCTCATAGTTTTCGGAGCAGTTGGCAGAGCTCAACTGTTGGGTTCAGTAGCCTTCGTGCTTCTAGTAATCGGATTGCTATTTGCCATTGGACTCTCAACGGCTTACGCCTTCATCACTATGAAACGTATCTTCTTCGGTCCGCCTTCACCAGATCAACCCAAAGGTGAGGGATTAGAAGTTAAGAAGACCATATTGATACCCATCATCATCATCGCAGTTGTTGGTATCCTGCTATTCTTCTTCCCAGGAATCTTCATTGATCCCCTAACAAAATTCTTCAGCAGCTTCACAGGGTAGAAAACTAACATGAGCCTAAATGAAATAGTAGCAAATGCGACGTGGGCAGCACCTTTCGTAGGGGCAGCTTTAGTCCTTTTGTTTTCGATGATTCTGAAAAAGAACAAATTTAGAGACGCAATTTCAGTCGGTTCACTTCTTGTTACCGCCATCTCCTCAACGCTTCTGCTGAAGGGCGTTTTAGAAAGCAGTACCGGCGTGGTGCAGTTTTCTACTCCATGGATTCCCGCAATAAGCGTGGATTTCGGGCTCTATGTTGACAGTTTAGCTGCTTTCATGGCAGTCATTGTAGCTTGGCTCTGCTTCTTAATCGCTGTATACAGCGTGAAGTACATGGAAGGCGACTCGGGACTAAGCAGGTACTGGTTCTTCTTCGGTTTCTTCACTGGCAGTATGCTGCTCATTGTGCTCTCCAGCAACCTCCTATTAACGTTCATAGGGTGGGAAGGCACGGGTTTGGCATCTTACGCGCTTATCGGACACTGGTTTACGGATGAAAAGAAAAACTGGGTAGGGGACCCCGGCGGAAAAGCAATGGGCACCTCAATGGAATTTTCTCCAAGCCACAGCGGCGTCCGAGCCTTAATTTTCACGCGACTCGGCGACGTTGGCTTAATCGCTGGCATAGCCCTGATCTACGCCTTCACAAATTCTCTAAGCATCCCCGCTATGGCAGCAAACGCAGGAACTTGGGGGGTAGCGATGGCTGTACGTGGACTCCTACTTCCGTTTCTAATGTTCTTCTCTTTGGGCGCTTTCGCAAAAAGTGCACAGTTTCCCTTCCATGAATGGCTAGTAACCGCAATGACTGGTCCAACTTCGGTTAGTGCACTTATCCATGCAGCTACGATGGTGAAAGCAGGAGTTTTCTTCATGTTGCGGTTCATGCCAATATTCTTCATAGTTCTCACAGTGCTAAGAGCAACTGAACCGGCATCCGCATCAAGCGTTACCCTGTTCTTCACTTTTGTTGTTTACATTGGTGCGTTCACAGCTTTCTTTATGGCTACTCAGGCAGTCGTTGCGAGAGAACTTAAACTGATTTTGGCTTTTTCTACCGCCTCTCAACTTGGATACATGTTTATGGCGGCTGGTGCTGCAGGTCTTATTCCCGACTTCACCAGCGGCTTTATCGCGGCTTTTGGTCAACTTATGAGTCACGGAGTTTTCAAGGCAGCCCTGTTTCTTGCGGCTGGAGCAGTAATACACGCTGTCGGTTCCAGATTCATAACTGACATGGGCGGGTTATCCAAATATATGAAGTACACTTTCATCGCTATGCTCATCTCAGCTTTGAGCCTGGCTGGTCTGCCGCCGCTAATTGGGTTCTGGACAAAAGACAGTCTCATCGAAAGCGTTTACCAGACTGGACTCATTATTCCAATAACGCTTGCAGTCTGCACAATAGCCATAACCGCGTTCTACTCCACAAGACTTGTTCTTCGAACCTTCCGCGCACCAACATCCCTAAACGTCACTCAGCTAGCAGAAACACACAAACTTCATAAAACAAGTTGGTTCATGGTTGGACCCTACCTTGTTTTGGGGTTGGGCAGCCTCGTTTTGGGGGCATTATGGTTCTTTTTAGGCGGCGACTTCTACGCTGCTTTAACTAAGAGCGTATTGGGACTGACGGATAAGCCAACAGTCTTCCAAGTTAGCCTTGATCCACTGACAACCGGCTTATCCATAGGCATGCTTGCAATCGGATTAGCTTTAGCTTACATGATTTATGGGAAACCGAATTTCCAGAAAAACATAGCAGCCAAAATGCAAGTCAGCAGCGGTTTTAGGGCAATTCACGATTTCCTATATCAACGATGGTACATCCAATCCATCTATTACAAAATCTTTGTCATCGGAGGAAGCAAACTATACAAAGGCATCTTCAAATGGTTTGACACAAAAATCGTCGACGGCTTCTACCACGGATTCATCCCTTGGTTCACCACCAAAACCTACAAGCTGGGCTTCAAATTCTTCGAGACAGGCGGAATAGACAGACTCTACAACATCACAATCGTAAAAGCAGCTCTGTCCATATCAAATATATTCAGAAAAATCCAAACTGGAAAAATCAATCACTACCTACTTCTCTTGCTGGTGGGATTCGTTTTGTTTATATTGTTATTGTTATGGGGGGTACTTTAGATTCCAATTACAGCTATCGAAACCATACTTGATTCACTTGGAATAATACTAGTTAGTGTCGGCCTAGTTGTCCCAACAATAGACTACGGTCTGAAAATAAAAATCAGTCGATACATGAGCTTAGTAGCAACATTGGTTGCCATACTCCTATCAGCCGGTTTACTGTACCTAACCCTAAATCAGGGCTCAGAAATCGTCTACAACGGAGCGCTCAAAATCGATAGCTACGGCGCCTTCCTATTTCTCATAGTGAGCGCCGGCTCTTTTTTGATAACTTTAGCCTCATTTAACCAAACCCGAAAGTGGACTACTGCACCCAGCTTCTTCTCACTAGTCCTCCTTATCACAGTAGGAGTGTACTACATAATTTCCGTCAACGACCTGGTGCTTCTGTTGGCGGCTTGGGCTCTGGTATCTATCGCTGCTTACGCTTTAGTGGCTGTTAAGAAAGATCAAGCTGCTCTTGAAGGCGCTAGTAAATACGCTCTTATGGGAGTTGCAGCCTCCGCTTTCTTACTATTCGGAATCGGCATCCTCATCGGATTGACTGGTGCAACAACCGATATGAGCTCCATAGCAAGAGTTGCTACTGCAACGAATTTGCCGCTAACACTAATAGCGATAATAATGTTTGTCGTTGGAATAGGCTTCAAAATAGGCATCGTACCCTTCCACGGTTGGCTGCCTGACGTTTACGGCGGCAGTAACCCTCTTACCATTTCCTTTATTTCAACTATACTGAAAGCGTCGGGAGTGATTGCACTTTTGAGGATTGTCTATCCTTTTGCAACATTGTTAGGCGATAAATGGCTCATTCTTTTTTCCGTCCTCGCAATAGTTACCATGACTTTTGGCAACATAGCCGCGTTAATACAGCGAAACGTTCAAAAAATGATGGCCTACAGCAGTATAGCGCAAATAGGCTACATTTTAGTTGGCTTTGCGGCGGCAACAAGCGGGGAAGGAGCGGCAATTGGGGTTCAAGGAATTGCGCTTCACCTTACGATGTATATTTTAGCTACTTCAGGAATTTTCGTTGCCTTAGCTTACATAACGCAAAAGGGAATGCAGACAGATCTAAGCGGCATTGGCGGATTATGGAGAAAGATGCCCGTTCTGTCCATCGGCCTCACTATTCTCATTCTCAACTTGATCGGTATGCCTCCGCTACTTGGTTTCTGGAGCAAAATCCTTTACTTATTTACTTCGCCAATACAGATTGCACCTTGGCTTACGCTCTTAGCAATTGCTAACACTGGAATATCCGTTGGATACTATGGTCAAATAATAAAATCCATTTTCCTTACAAGCCCTCAAAACGAAAGTGCCACTACAGTAAAAGAAAGCCTCAAAGACCCAGAGGTAATTGTTATAATCGTTGCCGCTTTGCTTACCATAATTCTTGGATTTGGGTTGGTTCCCATAATAGCTCAAGGATTGGTCATATAGCATCAGAAACCCAAACAATTTAGCTTGGCTTATATAGGGGAGGGGTCAGAGAAAAACAAACAAAGCTATTTTCTTTGCTTATTGAAATTAATTGTTATGAAGTTTGGGCCTCTCCAATAAACAACCTTTTCTGGCACGATTCTAATCAGGTCCTCAGAAAACTTTTTGACTTCAACGTTTACTGGCGACTGACCTTCTTGGAGAACAGGGTACTTTTCAGCAAAAGCCTTAGATACTTGCGCAAGTTTCTCATCCTCAGTTTTTAACCATGTTTTTTCAACAAAAGGATTTCCTTCAAGGTACATCGAGACAAGAGGAATCTCGCTGCCGGGTTTTGCCTCAGTTTTTTCAACAATTGCTTTGCCCTGCACCATTACTCCATGGTTGTTAAATGGGTTTACTTCGTCTCTGATGTCTATTGTCAAGGCGATTTTTGGGTTGAGTTTTATGTTTTTCATTTTCTTCGAGTTGGAAGAAGCTGTGATGAAGATATCATTGGTTTTCTCGTCGAAAGTGTAGAACATTGGCGTAATATGCGGTTGGTTTTTTTGGTCAGTTGTGCATAGATAAGCAAAATGACTTGTCGTAAGGACATTAATAATTTCTGGAGGGAGCTCTATTTTTTCCATGTTATTCACCTAATGGAAGCTTGATGGCTCTTGCTTCGCGCCAATAAACAATTTTTTCCGTTTGCACCTCTATGGGTATTCGGCTTACGAATATGGTTGTTCTCCAAGCAAGAGGCAGATTACGCTCCTCCTTCTTGTACTCCCTCATATACTCGGGATATTTCTTGTAGAAAGCACGCTGAACCCTTATCAACTTGAAGAGATTTACCGCAGCTGTGAAAACATTATAGACTTTTGCTTTTCCAGTGAACAAGACGGCGCGGTTGTTATACAAATTGTTCTCGTCGCGGAAATCAACGAGAAACGCGATTCTTGGATTTTTGTGAATATTTTTGAGTTTCTTTGAAATTTTCGAAGTGATAAAGAATAGTGAGTTGCCGACGAAAACGAATATGACAGGCGTTAAGTGTGGTTGCATCTTTTTGTCGGATGTTCCAATAAAAGCTATTTTGCACTCTTCTAGAAGCCAAACTGCTTCATGTGGGAACCCGTAAATACGTTCCATAGCGAGCAAAGATGCAGCTGAAAAAAACAGAATTCCTCCTGAATAGATTATGAGTGCTGTGAAAAGTAACAAGTTGGAACTGAACAAAGGATAAAGGAGCAGCGTGACAAGTCCGAAGACAAAGTTGATTTTATCCATCTGTTTGAGAATGTTAAGTTCTCGATAGGCAGTATAGCGCATTTTCGGGCGAGTTTCATAGACGAAAAGGAAGTTTACTGAGCGTTTAAAAGCAATTGCGGCAGACCACATGCCCACTCCCAAGCGATATGATAAATCCCATAGGACGAGGCCTATAAGGAAAAGGGGCGCGGGAGAAACTTTACCGCCAAGCCAATAGCTAACAAGGTTTTGACCAAAGAAGACAAGGTAAGCGACAAGGAAGCCAAAAACGGCCAATCCAAGATACATTTCATAGTGGCGAGGATTAAAAAGTGAATCTTGGTAATCTTTCACCACTTTCTTTTCTAAAGGCGCGGAAGGCGGCTCCATTTTATGGATAGTTACGCCTATGTGGTAAATTAGAAAACTCCATATGGAAACTATGAATATCGCTAATGAACCGAAAACAATAGATTGGACTGGCAAATTCAGGAAAACAGCTAGTAAAGTGCCTCCGATCTCCATTAGAATTAGTTGCAGGAGAACATTGTAGCCTCTTGGAAGCCAACTAAAGGGGGGCATGTTTTCAAGAATTATTTCATGTGCCCATTTCGCCATTCAAGATTCCTAAGAAGATTTGCCTTTGTTGCAGAAAAAGTTTTGGTTATTTTTAGGGCCTTTCACAAAATACGGATTGGTCATGAATTAAAACCGATAAAGGGTTTTTTGTCTCTTAGTGCGTTTAGCTGTATGATAGGAGCATTCGCTTCATGGGTTTAGCGAGTTTGGTATTGTTTCAATTAACTTGTATGTAATATTGTTAAAATTGATAATTATCCAAGTAATCTTTTTAAGGAGCAATCTGAGTTTTGATTCTTTAGTAATTCCCAATAAATCAAATCGTGGTATATATAATGTCAGAAAAACCTCGCATTGGTGTATTTATCTGTCATTGTGGAGGAAACATCAGCGACACAATTGATGTTGCCCGTGTCAAACAAGCTGCAAAATCTTTTGAGAACACTCAAATTGCGGAAACCTTAGAATATGTTTGCAGCAATCCAGGCCAAGACACGATAAAAAACGCAATTAAAGAGCACAAACTCAACCGAGTGATTGTAGCTTCTTGTTCTCCACGGATGCATTTGGATACTTTTAGGCAAGCAGTTAAGTCAGCTGGACTTAACCCCTATCTTCTTGATATGGTGAATCTAAGAGAGCACTGCAGCTGGGTTCACAACGATAAAGAAAAAGCTACAGGCAAAGCCATAGCCCTCGTCGAAGGCGCTGTAGCCAGAGCAAAATACCTCGAACCCCTAACTCCTAAAAGCATGAAAGTAACAGAAAGCGCTCTTGTAATCGGCGGCGGCATCGCCGGAATCTATTCAGCGTTGGAACTTGCAGATAAAGGCTACCAAGTTTACCTTGTAGAGCGAAACCCAAGTATCGGCGGTCGAATGTCTCAACTTAGCAAAACTTTTCCCACTTTCGACTGTTCAGCATGTATTTTAACGCCGAAAATGGTGTCCGTGGCTCAGCATCCAAACATCAAAGTTTATACTAACGCCCAAGTAGTCAGTTTGAAAGGTACACCGGGAAATTATGAAGTAAAAGTAAAGATTGCTCCTCGAAATGTAATTCTTGGAAAATGCACAGCTTGCGGCGAATGCGCCACCAAATGTCCAGTTAAGAAACCAAGCAAGTACGAAGAAGGCTTGCTTCAGGAAAAAGCAATTTACATCCCCTTTAAACAAGCCATCCCCAACGCTTACGTCATTGATAAGGAATACTGCCTATATCACACCCGCGGGGTCTGTCGTATTTGCGAGAAATTTTGTAAAGGCAAAGCAATCGATTTTGACCAGAAAGATGAATTCATAGACCTTAAAGTTGGAAGCATGGTTGTGAGCACAGGCTACAACATGGTTGACCCTAAGGTTTTTAGCAACTATAGCTATGGTCTTCATCCAGACGTGGTAACAAGCATCCAGTTTGAAAGACTCATGCTTCAAGGTCTCCATAAGCCCTCAAACGGTGAAGTTCCAAAGAAAGTAGCTTTCCTCCTTTGCGTTGGAAGTCGCCAAACAACCGAAAATGGAGTACCATACTGCTGTAAAATAGGCTGCATGAACGCTGTAAAGCATTCTTTGTTAGTTGACAAGTCAATTCCAGGCGCAGAATCATGGATTTTCTATACCGATATGCGAGCGCACGGCAAAGGCTACGAAGAATTCTATGCTAAAGCCCGAGAACACAATGTGGTTTTCGTTAGAGGAAGAGTAGCTGAAGTAATCCCAAATGGCAATCAATTAACAGTTAGATCAGAGGACACGATTCTTGGAAAACAAGTTGAAGAAAACTTCGATTTGGTTGTGCTCAGCCCAGCATTAATTCCGCCCACAGGAACAAAAGAACTAAGCGAGATGCTTGGCATTGACCTTGGACCAGACAACTTCTTCTTAGAAGTTCACCATAAACTCCGAGGTGTAGAAACCAAACGTGAAGGAATCTTCATCGCTGGAACTGCTCAAGGTCCAAAAGACATTCGAGAAACTACCATGGAATCCATGGCTACCGCGTCCAAGATCGCTACATTCTTGGGCAGAGGCGAAATTTCAGTTTCACCAGAAGTTGCATTCGTCAACCCTGAAGAATGCAATCTCTGCGGCGTCTGCGTAGATCAATGTCTAACTAAAGCGATAAAAATGGACAAAGACAAATTGGTTGTCGATGAAATATCCTGCATTGGATGCGGCGTTTGCGTTCCAACATGTCCCAAAGGCGCAATCGATCTTAAGAACAGCACTGAATCCCAATTAATCGCTCAAATAGACGCAGTTAGCTCTCAAGGTGACTCTTCTCCAAAGATTGTCGCGTTCATTGAGAAAAAGACAGCTTATGGCGCAGCGGACTTAGGTGGACAAAACAGACGAGCATACCCAACTGAAATGAGAATCATTGGAGTTCCAAGCGCAGGGCGTTTAGGCATCAAACATCTGCTCCATGCTTTTGCTAATGGCGCGGACGGAGTGCTCCTAATCGAGGGCGATGATAGCATGTTCAAAGAAGACAAACTGCGAGAACGCGTTATCCAAATGAAGAAGGAACTCGCTAAAGCCGGCGTTGAATCCCTTAGGATACAGTCAATCACAACAACTCTTCCACAGTACGAGAAAATTTTCGCTCTCTTTGACTCGTTTACTGAACGTATAAAGAAGATGGGACCAATAAAACCAGAAAAGCGAGAAGCACTCAAAAAACAAATAGTAGGTGAAATTGTTGCAAAGTAAAACTTATCCTGACTCTGAATGTAACGAAGTGAAAGTCGTATCTGAACCTGTAGCTCCTAAACGAACTAGACTGGATTTTGTTCATGAAGTAGAGAAACTCCACGGCGGAGACAAAATTCTTGAATGCATCCAGTGTGGAGTCTGCTCTGGTGGGTGCCCAACAAGGTACTCCATGGACTATTCTCCTACACAAATCATCAAGATGATTACTTTAGGAATGCGCGAAGAAGTTTTGTCAAGCTATACAATATGGAAATGCTCCAGCTGTTATACATGCTCTAGTCGTTGTCCACGTGGCATAGATTTTACTACTCTGATGATGTCCCTAAAGAACCTCTCTTTAAAAGAGAATCTTGCAAAAAGCACCGTAAAACCCAAGTTCCACAAGGGCTTCAACGACATCGTCACCAAATATGGCAGACTTGATGAAGCGTTGCTTTTGACAAAAACAATTAAGAAATCAGATCCGAAGGCTTTGATGCATACTGCTTCTTTGGGCATAAGGCTGGCAAAGAAGGGCAAGATTAGTTTACGACCGGTTAGAATTGACCGTGCTGCTGATTTGGAAACCATGCATAAAACTGTAAGTGGAGGCAAAAAATAATGAAATACGCTTACTTCCCAGGGTGTTCTCTCCATTCTTCCGCGAAGGAATATGATTATTCAGCTAAAGCTGTCTGCAAAGTTTTGGACATTGAACTCGTTGAGATTCCAGATTGGAACTGCTGTGGAGCTATCGACGCAGTATATTCACAAGAACCTCAGTATTCATTAGCGCTTGCTGCCAGAAATCTAGCCCTTGCGGAAAAGATGCAAACCGATATAGTCACGTTATGTAGCGCATGCTTTTTCACCTTGGCAAGAACCAACAAGTTGTTCCATGAGAATGCCGAAGTTAAAGCTAAAATCACCGAGGCACTCAACAGTGTAGGTCTTACTTACAGTGGTAACGTTAAAGTTAGGCATCTTCTTGAAGTCTTGCTGACAGATGTAGGTCTCGAAAAGATAAAATCTCAAGTCAAAACTCCCTTAAACTCATACAACGTCGCTTCATACTACGGCTGCCTCTTGGTTAGACCTGTCGATTTAGCTCACTTCGACGACCCAGAACACCCAACACGCATCGACGACCTTGTTGAAGCTCTTGGAGCATCCAAAGTTGAATACTATAGCAAAACAAAATGTTGCGGAGCCTCCATGGCAGTAACTGACGAGAAGACTATGCTAGAACTCTCCAAACGGATTCTTATGGATGCAAAGAATTCAGGTGCTAACTGCATGATAACCGCTTGCCCTCTATGCCACTTCAACCTAGACGCAAAACAAAAAGACATTGAATCACAATTCAGCCAAAAAATAGGTCTTCCAATACTACACTTCACGCAACTAATGGGCTTAGCTTTCGGAATAGATAATAAAGAGTTGGGGCTAAACAAAAACATTGTTTCCCCTTTAAGTATCCTTCCAAAAGCTAAAGAGATAGTTGCTAAATGATCGATGAAAGGCTATCCTTTCGTACACTTAAAAAAGAAGTTATCGACTCAGGCATCTGCGCAGCATGTTATGGATGCGTGAGCTTCTGCACTGCTAACGAGTTGAATGTTCTAGCAATTGAAAAAGACAAACCTGTCTACTGTGACGAACAAAACTGCCTCGAAGATGGAATATGCTACCTTATTTGTCCAAGAACTCTCGACCTCGATAGGGCTCTTAAATCTAAGTTTCACTGCGACCAGCCAGTAGGCTCCTATGTATCTATTCGAAGTCTTCGTACCACAAACAAGGAAATCGCCGACGTTTGCTGTGACGGTGGAGCAGTAACAGGGCTTCTTGAGTTCATGCTTGACACTAAAAGAATAGATGGAGCTCTTTTATCCAAAAAGGAAAGCATATGGAACAACGAGCCTATGATTGCAATGGATTTTGGCGACTTGCTCAAATGCGCTGGCTCAAGTTTAGCCCAATCTAAAAGCATCCGAGACCTTGGCGATTTAACAACGTATGCTTCACTGTTCCGCGCCCTCAAAAAATCCAGTGAATTGGACGTGACAAAACTCGCTGTAGTGGGCACCCCGTGTCAAATCTCCACAATTCGAAAGATGCAGTTGCTCCACATTGTTCCAAGTCACATCGTTACCTTTACAATAGGGCTGCTCTGTTTCGAAAATTTCTCCATGAATGACGAAGGAGCAAAATTTCTATCAAGAAAAATCGGGGCAAGCCTGGATCAAATTGAAAAAATCAACCTTAAAGAAGACTTCTCTGTCAAGTTGAAGAATGGAAAAGTAGAGCACATCGATTTAGATGACCTTGGCCCCATAGTTCGACCTTCTTGCTTAGCATGCACTGACTTCTCCAATTACAGCGCAGACATATCTGTAGGCGGCATAGGTTCCCCTGAAGGCTACACAACCGTGCTGGTTCGAAGTCAGGCAGCTCAGAGACTGATTAATCTGGCCATCCGCCAAGGTTACCTAGAAGAAACTCAGCCTGAGGGTGCTCTGAAAAAGATATGTGGAATGGCGGAAAGGAAAAAGCTTCGTGGAGATCAAGTTTTCGCCCAGAAAAAAATGACGGGCTAAAGTTGCGGCTCTGCTTTTTGAAAACTGATTAATCGACTATGGTGCAGTTATGTTAGCAGTAGTTTGTATTGTATGTGGGTAAGCGCTTTTTCGATGGAAATATATTTATACTTATATTCTAATAAATTTGAAAAAAATAAGAAATATGAGAAAAAATGTGGGTAAAAACATGAACTTAAACTTTGATAAAACCGCGATTTCACTACTCCTTATTCGAATAGTTGCTGGCTTTTCTTTCTTAGTAGCCGGCATTGCCAAAATCTATTGGACATCATGGGGAACAGGCGCTTCTCACGCAGTCGCATGGACTCCCGCTACTAACCTTCAAAACGGTGGTGGAGGAATCCTGCATCCGATGTTCACTGCGATGGCAGCTGCAACCTGGACTGCTCCATTAGTTATAGCTGGAGAATTGTTAATTGGAATTTCCGTATTGATAGGATTGACAACAAGAATCGCTGCATCCTTAGGAGCACTTGAAGCTGGACTTTTCTTGGTAAACTCATACATGTCAACTTCTGTTGTTACTGCTGGCGGAGGTGTCCTTCATCTCGGCTGGGGCGGTAATTCAGGGCCATTCAACGATGACATGATGCTAGTAGTGATGTTCCTGGTACTTGCAATCTTTGGCGCAGGCGCAATGAAGTATTCCGTAGCTAACTACCTAAACAAATTCGAAATAGTCAAGAAAAACAAAATCCTCAAGCTGCTAGTAAACTAGCAGCCTAACTCATTTTTTCTTTTTTAAAACTTCGGATAAAAGTTATTTTCTAAGTTTTTTGAATTGTCTACTCGTCAGTTGGATCTCAATTTAGACTCAAGACGAAGTTTCTGGTTCAACCCACTCGCAGATATGTTCACAGTAATCGTCACCTTTTCCCATGCAGGTAACTCTGTTGGTGCTTACATTTTTTGCCATGCCTTCATGGACTCCCTCATGGAAGGTCTCATGTATAACATCACACATCATATCAGGCATTTTAAGCGCTAACTCAAAAAACAAGCAATTATGCAATCGATAGACAATTTTTTTGTCAGTTACTTCAACTATCTCTGGTTCAGCACCGGATTCCTCAAGATAGTCCTTAATGAAGAAATCCACGTATTCTTTCGTGCCCCATTCTTTGATTCTGTTTCTTGATTCCAAATCTTTTACAACGTCTTTACCCATGGCCTTGCCAACGTGGCTAAGCAACCTTTTGGCATTCTTTGCACCAGCGGTAAATTCTAAGGTGCTGATTAAAAAGCTTGACAGGGTAAGATAGCGTCTTTTTGGAAATCCCACTATTTTTGTTCTTTTAACTATTCGGTAAAGAGTTTTTGGTCTTCCAGCTAAACCTTGATGGTCTTCGTATTTTTCGATGAGACCGGCTTCTTCTAAGGATTTTAAGTGATGCCTGATAGTGATTGGTTGAAGGTTGAGGGACTCCGCAATCTGTTCGATACTTAGTTCTTTTTTGTATAGTAACTTGAGAATATCAAGGCGTGGTTTGCTTGACAAAGTTTGGTACGAATTCTTTTCTTCCAAGATCTGAACCCTTTCTATTGGAGACGATCTGAATATTACATTCCACATGAGGAGTATATCTGTTTTTTCCTATATGAATGATAAAATCTTCGATAAATCCACTTATCAGAAATTCAAAATTATCCATGCTGGTTAAATTGAATTAAGTTAAAAAAATGAAAAATGGGTTGAGCTGTTATTTTATAATAACAGCTGGAGAATCTTGTTCTTCTTCACGAATTCATATTTATTTAGGTAGCCTGAAACGCTATATTTGAGTGCTACACCGCCGACGATGAACAAGCAAATGTACATCATAATCATTGCTGCGTTAAGCTCGAGTGGTCCTGAACTCCATCCAAGTCCGAAAACTCCTGTATTGATGCTGCGCGTTGCGACAATTTTGCCATCTACAACTGAGTTGGTGACTGTAGAGAGTGGCATGTATGCGTTTATCCAGAAAAGTCCGTTCTCAATTATTCCAAAGATAACAGCAAGTCTTACTGATAATCCTATCAATATTGCAATTCCAATGAATATTTCGCCCCAGAATACAAGTGGACTAACCCAGTCTGTAGGTGCTATGCTAACGAACCAGCCGTGTAGTGCTCCGCCGCCGCCGTTTAGCAGTGAGTTTTTTGCGCTCCATCCAGCTGCGTGATCGCCCCAAGAAGTGTAGATTGCTTTTTCGAAGCCTGCAAAGAACATAACGAATCCAGCGAATAGTCGTATCAAAAGTATTGGTACTTGATTCATATTTAGATTCATGTTTTTTCCCCTATGATGAAGTATCTTGCATGTAGGAATATTTATAATTTGCCCTTTAATTTTATAAAAACGATAATAAAGTGTATTATCTGTCAATTATTGGCTTTTTCCTGATTTGTTTACAAAAGTATTTATAATTATTATTATTTTTATGATAGAAACATACTTTAGTGCTCTAAGAAGTTTGCAACAAATCAAATCCAACAGTCTGGATGGGATTGCTGCCAAAGCAGAAGGATTTAATAAAAATAAAAAATTCGAATAAAATAAGCTTTGGGAGGAAATTTTATTTTTTTTGCTTAGCTTTTCCTTTTGCTTCCCATTCGATGCTGTGTTCGCAATTGATGTCGCCATGTCCCATGCAGGTGGTTTGAACGCCCTTTACTTCCGCATGCATTGAATCCAGCATTGATTGTTGGAATTCATGGTGCATAACATCACACATAAGTCCAGGTATCTCTTTTGACAATTCAGAAAACAGACAGTTATGTAGTCTGTAAACTAACTTGTTATCGCTCAACTCGACGATTTCAGGTTCTGCGCCTGCTTCTTGCAAATATTTAACAACGATTTCAGCAAATTCTTTAGGTGTCCATTTACTGATACTGTTTTTTACTTCCAGATACTTTATTGTTTCTTTGCCCAAATCGCGGCCAACTTCAGCTAAAATCTCTTCTGTTTTCTTTTCTCCCAGAATCCGACGTAGAGAGTTAATTAAGTTTTTTGACAAATCAAAATATCTTCTCGCTGGGAAAACAACAGTTGGAAGTGTCTTTGATATTGTGTAGTATGCTTTCGGTCTTCCTGCTAATCCGCTCCGTTCTTCATGAAATTCCAAGAGACCTGCTTCTAGAAGGGCTTGTATGTGGTGGCGAATGGTTACAGGTTGAAGTTTGAGAGATTCAGCCATTTCCTCTATGTCACGAGGCTTTTGATATACAAGTTTCAGGATTTCGGCTCTTGCTTCGCTTGATAAAGCACGGTAAACTTCTTTTGACATTTTAACTCTCTCTCCGATACTTGCTTATTCAACTGTTTAGGTTAATATGTTTTTTTAATCAAAAATCACACAAATCAAGGGAATCAGAAAATAACGAAGTCATTTATTCAAATGGGGAAGGAATTTAATAATTAATTACTTTTGTTTTTCTCGGGTTCCCGACCAAGTTCTTAGTGTTCTAGCCATCTCGAACAAATATGCTTTGAACTCAGTATCTTTTAATGTAGAGATGCTTGTTAGAGCGTCTGACAGGTACTCATCAATTTTCTTTTCGCAATATTCAAATGCGCCTTTCTCACGGATAATCTGGAGAATTTCATTCGTGTGCCCACTTGCTTCCGAAGGATTACTTTTCAGAAGAGCTTGGAATCTCTCAATCTTTCCCTTCTCCTCTAAACTGCTTCTCGCGTATGTGTAAATAAGGGGGAGAGTGACAAATTCGTTTTCTGGATCCTTAAGGTCAGAATCTCCATTAAAACTGAAGTCAAGGAGATCATCTCTTAGCTGATAGGCTATTCCGAAGCTTTCACCGAATATTGCAAGTGAACGTGCTTCGCTGGGTGAGCCTCCTCCTGCAATAGCTCCACAATAGGCTGCTGAAGTGCATAACGAGGCTGATTTGTATTTAATCCGGTTGAAGTAGTCTTCCTCTGTTGTTTCCAAAGAATCTAACAGATCCAAGCTTTCTCCCTCGCAAAGATCGAGAGCGGTTTGGGATACGTTTTTCAATATTGATTCGCCGTAGGGCGCTGCCAAATTGATGGAAAGAGCGATTATTGCATCTCCTGTAAGTATGGCATCATTAAGGGACCATTTTTTGTAAAGTGACTGTCGACCTCTACGCATTTCGTCTTTGTCAATAATGTCATCGTGAACTAACGTGGCTGTATGCATCAACTCGAAAGCTAATGCAAGAGGCATTACTTTTTTTGGGTTTCCGCCAACGCTTTCAGCTGCTAAAATGACCAGGATTGGGCGAAATCTTTTGCCCTCAGTCAATGCTGCGTACTCTATTTTTGGGTAAATATATAAGTGGGATAGGGTGGAAACGAATTTTGATAGTTCAGATTCAACTTGTTTTTTGCTTTTGGAAAAGTACTCCGTAAAGGTATTTTCTACGCCGTAATCGACATAGTTCTGTTGGTTCATGTCAGTTATTCCCCTTTTTCAGTGTTTATGAACTATCTAAAGACCTTAAGGACAAACGCATTAATTGCGTTCAACTCCTTAAAAACATTATCATCATTAATATTATTTCTATAATTTTTATGAATGTGCTCCTTTAATTCTCATTATCTTACTGTCTTACGTTGCAACCGTATCCGAACCAAAATATTCAACAACTTTAACAACGGCGGACTGGTTTTAGACCTACTGAAACTTTAGTGCAAGCGGCTAAAAAAACTTATCTTGCAAACAAAGGGATAGAATCTTTAGCTCTTGGCTCTAAATCAATCTTGCTCTGTAAGCATTAATTACTTTCAGAGAATATTTATATTAGGCTTCATTGTTTAACTGCAAGGAAAAACAAAGGATTAGAGTATCTTGACGACTCCTCATGACGTTCCAGCTTCAAAATTCATTGATAGATTAGCAAAGTATCTTAGGGAAAACGTTGACGAAGTTCAACCTCTTCCATGGGCAACCTTCGCTAAAACAGGCACACACGTTGAGAAGCAACCGCAGAACCCCAATTGGTGGTACACAAGAAGCGCCTCGATTCTGCGCAAAGTTTACTTTTACGGTCCCATCGGACTTGAAAAGCTACGTGCTGACTACGGCGGTAGAAAGAATAGAGGAAGCAAACCTAATCGTGTTGTAAAAGCCGGTGGAAGCGACATTCGCAAAGTGCTGCAGCAACTTGAGACGGCTGGTTTAATTCAGATTTCAAAGCCCAAGGGACGAGTTATGACTCCTAAGGGACGTAAGCTTCTCCAAGAGGTAGCTGGAGACTTATCAAAAGAAATAGTTAAAACTATCCCTGAGCTCAAGAAGTATCAAGGCGAATAGAAGCAATGTCGGATGACGAGCTTGACCAAATCCGTAAAAGAAAACTTTTGTCGATGCAACATCGCATGAGTGATGAGCAAAGGCAATCTCAAGCAGAACAACAGATGGAAGATCAGAAACAGGCGTTGATGGCCAAGATATTGACGCCTGAAGCTCGGCAAAGGCTAAATAACCTGAAAATGGTTAGGAAAGACTTCGCTGAGAGCATTGAGATGCAACTGATTGAGATGGCGCAAACAGGAAAGTTGCCCATTCCACTGTCAGACGCGCAGCTCAAACAGATCCTAGTTCAGCTTCAATCACGGAAGCGAGAGACAAAAATCAGAAGGATATAAAGATGGCAAGAGTTAAACCGATAGGAAAAAAACTCAGATTAGCAAAAGCTGGCAAAGAATCACAGTCTGTTCCAACATGGGTAATTGCCAGAACTGACGGTAAAGTTAGAAATAACCCTAAGCAAAGACGTAACTGGCGGACTAGAAAGATAAAGGCATAAGGGGATTAAGAAGCAATGTCCAAAGAAACCTCTAAAAAAGTTAAGGAAGAACAAAAAGAAGAAGTAATAGAAGAAATAGCGGCTGAGTTGCCAGCGGAAGAGCAGCCTAAAACTGAAGTTGCCCTACCTGAGGTAGCTGCAGCTGAAGACGAAGTTCCAACTGAGGAAGCGGCTGTAGAGGAAGCTAAGCCTAAGAAAAAGAAGAAAGAAGAAGAAATCGTTGAAGAAAGATTCTACACCATACCCTTGGGCAAAGCACTTGTTAGACCACCAAAAAAACGTGCTCCACGCGCCATGCAACTTGTCAAAATCTTTGTTACCAAGCACATGAAACTTGCAATGAAGGTTTCTGAAGAAGAGGAAGAAGAAGAGCTTCCCCAGTTAATCGTTAGCAAAGAAGTTAACGAGAAAATTTGGGACCGCGGCATAGAGAAGCCTCCACGCAAAATAAAGACGCGTGTAACCAAGGATAAAGACGGCAACGTAACCGTTTACTTGGCTGAAACACAAAAATAATTTTTCTTTTTTATTTTTTCAATTTTGCAGTCTATTGGAAATGGAATTTAAGCCCTTTTTACGCTTATTCCACGGAATGCACAGTTTTTTGGAGGAGTACAACTGCTTATCTCGCATTGCAAATGCCTTGCCTATTTTCATCTTCCATGTCATAATTTTGGAAACGCTGAACAAAGGCTTGTTAGGATTTAAGATAAGCTTGCTTGAAATAACTCCAGTCTTTGAAATTCCGTTAGTCACCGTTGTTGCCCTGTTTCTAACTTTAGGGTTAATTCTTTTGTTCAAGAAAGTTCCAATTCTAAGAACTTTAATCGGGTAAAGATGGTTTTTCCAGTTTTATATGAAAAACCTTTTTTCTATCATCTACAACGAATAGTCATTAAGGCGTTAATTACGGATGGATAGAAAAGACTACCTCAAAGAACCCGTAGACCACATAAAAATAGACGGGACATTAACTGTTGACCAACTGATGCAGCAGTTCAAAAAATCAGGTTCATTGGGCGCTGGACGTTTAGCCTCTGCATGTGATATTTACGAGAAAATGCTCCGAGAAAAAGACTGTACTGTCTTTTTGGCGCTATCGGGAGCCGTGGTTCCAGCGGGGATGCGTACTATTGTAGTTGATTTGATTCGTAATCATCTTGTGGATGTTATTGTAAGCACTGGTGCCTGCATGGTTCATGACGCCATAGAAGCAGTAGGCGGGCACCACTACAAAGGCGGATGGTCTGTTAACGATGTGGAACTCTACAAATATCATCTATTCCGTATTTACGATATTTTTGTTCCCGAAGAAGACTATGTTAGGTTAGATTTTAAGTTGTCAGAAATGTACGCTGACATCGCCAAAGAACGCAACGGGAAAAGTTTAGCGTCAGACGAATTCGCCTATGAAATAGGTAAACGCTTAACCGACGAAAACTCCATCCTCCGCGCAGCTTACGAAGAAAACGTTCCAATCTTCCTCCCATCTGTCCGCGACTCAGAATTCGGCTTTATCCACTGGCTCCACGCCTCACAGAAAGACCAGAAAAACGTGCTGTTAGTCGACGCCTTCAAGGATGTGCCAACTATCTGCAACATCTGCTCTAAATCACCTAAAAACGGCATGATAGTAATCGGAGGCGGAGTGCCACGTAACACAATTCAGTCGTCGGCCCTTGCATCCAAAAAAGGCTTAGACTACGCAGTAGTGATAACTTTGGATCGACCTGAAACAGGCGGTTTATCAGGATCAACGTTGGAGGAGACGGTGAGTTGGGGCAAAATGAAGGGTTCAGCTGACCACGTGACGGTTATCGGGGAGGCTCTGATGGTTTTTCCGTTTCTTGTTGCTTCAGTAACTGAACGGTTAGGTCCGGATTTTAAGCGGAACTCTTTTTTGCAGAGGGAAAAGCTTGCAGGCAGGGAAATTTAATATGGAAACAAACGGTGAAGGAAATTTCTGCGGCAACTGCGACAGCCACAACTGCTACGATTACCCAAAAAGAGTTTTTTGTTCAACCCGTTACTGGCACAACGAAAACCCCATTGTAGATACACTTTGGCACTGTGACAGCTACAACAAGGTTAGCCAAGAATGCTACTGTGTACGAGAAGCTCTAAAACAGAAAAATGTGTAGCGGCGGAAAGTTAAAGTTAATAATTGGGAAAGTTGTTTATTTGAACTCTACAGCCCGGTGGTGTAGTGGTCAAGCATAGGGGCCTCTGGAGTCCTTGACGAGAGTTCGAATCTCTCCCGGGCTACTCCCTTCCAGAGGCAATTTTATACTTTTTATTATCAAAAGTATGAATTACACTCCAGAGGGCGATATCTCCCGGGCTACCATTCTACCATAGTCCAGGTCGATATTCAAACTCTCGACTCGCAATTGATTTGAAGTGAAATGAATTCCCTTAAATTCGGAAAATTGGTTTTGGATTCTAAATTCTTAATCGTTTTTCTATTCTGTAGCTTGTTAAAGGGGGTAAGTTGGTATATAATCAGGGCTTGTTGTATCTTCCTTATCCGTTAATTCTTCTTCTGGCTCGTTTTCAAATGACCTTCTTAACAACAAAGGCGCAATGAAGGTAGTTACCATAATCATGCCCAATATTACCGCATAGGTGTTTTGTGTAATCGCACCAGCAGAAATAGCTACCCCTGCAACTATAAGACCAACCTCACCACGAGAAATCATGCCATAACCAACACGTTTTCCTTTGGTTCCACTTTTTAAAAAGTAAGAAGCTGGTAACCCACACCCAATTATCTTGCTAATCATAGCTACTGCAATCAAAGATATGAAAAAGGCATAAAAAAACCAATCCGTGGTGAAAAATACTCTTATGTCAAAGGCTGCACCCGCCAATGCGAAGAAAACAGGCGAGAAAATAATGCTTATTTTTTTAGCGTAATCACGTATTTTCTCAACAGTCTCAGAACTCGCAATTGCCATCCCAGCCGCAAAAGCGCCGACAATGGGTGATAATCCAAGCACTGCTGCCAGAGCCGAAGCGCCAAAGCATGAAGCCGTAGCCGCAGCCTCAAGTGTCGCTTCGGACCCCTTTGAAGTGAAATTTATTATTCGTGGAAGAATTATGGCTGCAAATACTGTTATAGCCAGCCATAACCCCAGAGACGTTAGAATAACAGTTACTATGCTTAATGGACTCATAGCATTTGAAGTTGTTATGAATGAAACTATTACACCCAGAATTGCCAATCCCAAAACGTCATCAACAACCGCAGCGCTGACCATCATTCTCGACTCTATTTTTCTTGACTGCTTAAGTTCTTGAAGAACGAGTGCGGTAATCGAAATACTCGTTGCGACCAACGCTGCCCCAACAACTAAACAGGCTATAACATTTAATCCAAAGGCTAAGGCGATTCCATAACCCATAATGAACGGGATAACCACTCCTATGCTTCCAACGACAAAACTGCCGAGTCCAATTCTTCTAAAATCTCTAAAGGTCATTTCTAATCCAGCGACGAATAAGATGAGTATGCCCCCTATCTCTCCAAAAGCCCTCACAATTTCGTTGATCTGAATTACAGGCGCACCATTTACTACAAACAATGAACCCAAAGCGTAAGGACCTAAAATGATGCCAGCCAACAACTCACCTAGCACGGAGGGAATTTTTCTCCAAGAGAAAATTTCTCCTAGAACCTTTGCTGAGAAAACCAAGATGCAAATGGTTACTATAGCTCTCAGCACTGGGTCTAACGCCAAAGTCTATCCCTTTCCTGTCAATGGGAAATTACTTTACGACTGTTCTAATTAATAAATTATTTAGCGCCAGCAACTGTTTTTTATTTTGAAATACCGATCATTAGCACTTTTGGTGACTCTCATTTAGCAAAATTATTTATAACAACAAACCTAATTGCTTTGTATGGCTGTTGGAAGCAAGGTAAAAAGCACCTTTCTTTCTGGAATAGCTTTGTGTATCATAAGCGTTCTTTTGTTACTTCTCGGCACCGTTGGGCTTTTGTCCCAGAATACTGAAATTGATACAACATACCTTTTCGTACCTCTGTTCTTCTTTTTAACGGGTATTGTGGCAATTGTTGTGAGCAGAGAAAAGAAATCAAAAATCTCATAACAAGCCTGTGATTGGTTATAGCTGATGGCAAAACAACAGTACAAAATTGTTTGCGTTCCAAACGATGTCAGGATTTGGGTAAAAGAATGAAAATAATGATTTGATTTTCTAATTATAAATAAAAAGTTGGTGGGTGGCCCGATTTGAACCGGTGATTAACCCTTTTATCTTTTTAGTTGAATTCTTTTCTTTCGAACAATAACAAGCCTAAAATTGCGGTGACGACGAAGTAGATGCCCATAATTGCGAGTCCTTCAGGGATTGTTGCGTTGTAGGTTGTAAAAGTGGGTCCACCTCCTCCGGGACGCAGGCTAGTTATGCTGATGTTTGGTGGATATGGCGATGTTAATACGTTGCCTATGATTTGAGAGCCATAAGTTAAGATGAACCATGGTTCAATTTGTACAAGCCCTGCAACAAGTTGTTGAATCAGCGTAAAAACGAAAAGGAACAGAATAGCAGTGAGAAGGATGGACATGGAGCTGCTTTTAAATAATGAGCTGAAGAAAAACGTGAAGCCTAAAACTGCAACCAGGTAAATTACTGCAAAAACGAGTGATTCGCCGAATTGAGAGGGTACACCTGAGAAATAGTATAAGCCATTACCTAATGTGACGACTGTGAAGACGCCGAGGATTGCAATTGAAGCTATGAATGCTGCGATCCATTTTCCGATGTAGATGGATGATCTCCTGATGGGGTTTGGTACTCCAAAGTACCCTGTTTTGTTTTGGAATTCACCTGAAATTGCGTCTCCGCCGAAGAAAATTCCCGAAAGTATTATCACAAACGTGACCGATGTTCCCCACCAACTACTGTAGAATCCTAGCTCGGACGTAAGAAAACCGGCTGGACGGTAATATCCGACAAGAACAGTGAGGAGCACACTTATCAGCGCTGTTATAATCAGCATGATAAAGAACCTGCGGGATCTTACGTAGTCAAGAAGAGTGTATCGCGTGATTATACTAACTTGTGCAATACTGCTAGGTACAATGTTTTTTGATTCAAAGTTTGTTTGGGTCATAATTATCACAACGTAGCGGTTATGAGTTTAAGATAAACATCTTCGAGTTCAGATGAAGCGGTTTTGTAGCTAACGACGCCAATATTGAGTTTGACTATGTCATTTAGGAGACGTTCCTGCACATCTAAACCTCCTTTGAAACTTATCTTGAGGTCTTTGTCGTCTATTCTTTCTACATCAACTACATCTGGAAGCGCGGCGATGGTTTGGGTTAAAATTTGGGTGTCCACTGGACGCACCAATCCCACTTCGACGACGTTACTTCCACCTGAGAACTTTGCTGTCACATGCGGCAGAGTGTCATAAATGATTAATTTGCCATGGTTTATCATGGCTACTTCGTCGCAGACATCCGAAACCTCGCTCAGGATGTGGGAACTCATGAATATGAGGCGTTTCTTGCCTTTGAGCCCTTTGATGATATCCCTAACTTCACTCATGCCTCTTGGGTCAAGTCCGGTAGTGGGTTCATCCAAAAGAACCACTTCTGGGTCACTTAACAATGCGGAGGCAATGCAGATTCGTTGCTTCATGCCCTTAGAGAATTTACCCACACGCTTGTCAATCCATTCTTCCATTCGCAATTCAGCAGTGACTTCTTCCACACGTTTCTTTCGCTCAACATGCGGTATTCCCCGTATCTCCGCAATCATCGTCAAGGCTTCTCTTGGTGTTAGTGACGAATAAATTTCTGGGGTTTCAATAAGAGTGCCCACGGATTCAAGTGCTTTTTTCTTGTTAGTATGTACGTTTACGCCATTTATGAGGGCTTGTCCTTTGGTTGGTTTGATGAGATCAGTGAACATTTTTAGGGCGGTTGTTTTTCCTGCCCCATTGGGCCCTAGAAAACCGACGCATTTTGTGCCTTCAATCTTTAAGTTGAGATCTGACAGGGCACAGAATGAGCCGTACTGCTTTGTTAGATTAATTGCTTCTATTGATGGCATCTAGATCTCTTCTTCCCAAAGATACGGTATAGTTGCTTAAAAGGCACACTCATTTTGAAGGAGTTTTAAGAAAGGTTAGACTCGCAAGCGCAACCTGGGAAATTTAAGTTGCCCAGATTAAGGCGCTCAGAAGAACAAAAACGGCTGAATTACTAACTCCAGAATATGCTATTAGTGACCTTTCTCTAACTCTATTGGTGATGTTTTGACTTATCTTCGTTGTTCGGTAGGTAAATGGCGCATTGATCTTCATTCTGCAGAGGCTAAAGAGATTTTTAAACTGATTAATACAGAAGGGGTCAGGGTGTTTCGTCAACAGCCAGGGTTCATAAGCTATAGGCTAATGCGAGCTAGTGCTGATGTGACAGTGGCTGTGGCTGAGTGGGAGTCTGAAGAATTGGGCAAGATGGGGGCTGAGAATTATAGGAAATGGTTGAGGGAGATGGGGGTTTGGGATAAGCTTGTTCTGCAGACATATGATGGCGACGTCGTGGCTTTGTCATAAACTAGTCATGTCTGTTATCTTCCTATGAAGATCTATGCAGTTAGCGCCCCAGCAGCAACCTTCTTCTCTTGCGGTGGCCGTTTTTTGGTTCGCCACGTTAAGCCACTATAGATTGTAAACGCTAAAAGAGCCACAAAAACCGTTGCTTTGACGGCTGTGTAATCTTGTATGGCAGAGTAAAGCGCGAATGCTGCTGGAAACGCCCCAATATACAGAGAGAAGAATAATGCTGTGGGCAGTTTGTAGTTGTATTTGTAGTCTTTGAAGATCCGTTTGCCAAAGTACAATGCTGACAGGCGTCCCGTTCCGTGAGTGCATTTTATGCAGTTGTAGCATGGCCGTAGGCAACCGAGAATGTTCAGTAAAACATAAACTAAGATCAGCGTCACCAGAAAAAATACAACACCAGCCGTTATGTTAAACAGCAGAAAAGCGGTTGTGTCAAGAATAATCCACACGAAAAGGGCGAGGTTTCCGAATAAAACTAATTTTTTAGGGAAGAAAATTGGTCGACCATTTTTTGGTTCTGCCATGCACGCCTATTGCAGCGGACGGCATATAAGGATTTTTTAACGCATAGTTCTATCATAGTTTAAACAGTTGAGGAAAAAACGTGGAAACTCAGATTTTTGAAGATGTTTCAGAAACTCGGAAGGTCGGCGCGTCAACGATAAAATTTAGGCCACTTCTCGATTGGCTCATCGAAGAATGAACCGTCGACTTGCTAAATTATCCAGGGGTATTCACGAAAACTTAGAATTTCGCTAAAGAGCTGGGGATGGAAGTTGAACTCACGCTTAACTGGTCTGCAGTTTTAAGGGAGATCTATTTAGTGCTCTCTAGCGTGGAAGCGTTTGTTGTAGGTGATCACCTCCTCCTGTCTGCGAAATATGCGAAACCGAAAACTGCTTATACATTACCTCATCATATGAGAGATTAATGGACATAATCGTTCTATGCCCGACAAGAAATCAAATTCTTCGAATCAAAAAACTTTTAGAGGTAGAAAAGAAATGACAACGAAAAAATCCAAAGTCAATAGCATAACACACAAAACAGACTCCAAATATAGACGCAAAGAGGTCCAGAAGAAAAATCAAAGCCCCAACAGAAGAATTGCGACATTTTTACCTATTTCAAATGAAGAGATACCCAAAAAATAAGTAATCTTAGTAAATATTTGATGTTTCCTCTTCTCTGAATTTACTGTCTGGACTCTACCAACTTCATGCGTTGCGGGGTGACTTTAGTGGTTGTAGTTGTGGTTCTTAGTTTGGCTCCACTATCAACCGACTACAGCATGTCAACACCCTTCGGCACAACAGAAAACACAACCACAACCTGGGTAAGCACAGAAGACATGAATTTCCAACCAGCAGACCTACCACTAAACAGCACGTACACCACACAAATAATCATACCCAACCTTGGAACAAGAACCTGCACAGTCTACGAATATAGCAGCGAAGGAATCAGCGCAGCATACTACATTGACAACATCATCCAATGACCAATCAAAATGGTAATGACTTCTCCAGAAGTTGAAGGACAATCCTACAACATGGACATAAACCTGGTAGACACAAACATACCTGGTCTATAGTAATTGACCGCAAAGTTGCACTTTTAAATTTTTTTGTTTCCCTTGATTTTGATTTTTTTTTCCTATGAAAAACAAGAATCAAAACGTTTTTCATGTCACTTCAATGAACGCCTGCGTTATAAGATTTTAAAAAAAAATCTATGGCCTGGAAATAATCAAGTAGTCGTTGTTCATTTTGCATGACAAATCTCTTTTTCTCACAAACAGTGAAATTGCGTTGCGGTCATAATCGCCTCTAACCTGCAAACGATAACTGTCTGGCTCATTTTGTTCAATAAGAACTAACCTGGGATTAACAAGATTGTTAACTCCTAACTCATTTAATAAAACTGTTGCCTCTTTCTCTTTCAAGTTCCTTTCCCCACATCGACTATGAGCCCTACAAGATTAAGATTGTGCAATTGAATCAGAAAAACTAATGGATTGATTCTGACAAAAGAGAGTATAGATAATTATTTGGTAAGATGTAGAAGGGTTATAAGTTTGGTTGGATTAGATTTTAGTTCTACAGGCAGTATTCGCAGTCTTCGAATCTGCAGCTTTTACATTTCTTTGAATTATTATGGTGCAAAGGCTCAACTTTCCCCAAAGCCAACAAAGCAAACCTGCTGACTTTTTCGTTCAAAAAGTCCTCTGCTTCTCTAGTCTGGTAGCCTTGAAAAATCTTGATGCTCTCCAAAGTCACCTTATCTTTAATGTTAATTATCCACGCCTTCTTCTCACAGCAAACCTCAAAACACTCTTTATCCTCTAAAGATCCAGTCTCACTGAAAATCGAATTCAAATACAGAAGAGTTTGGAGTTTCTGGTTATCAAACGGCTCAAACGTGTTTTGGTATTTGTTTTTGGTTGCTGGAAACTTGGAGTCCTCCACAATGAGCGTGCCGTTGCTTCGCATAACCTTATCAGCTCGACCGTAGAGTAAAAGCGAAACTCTCTCATCCCCAAACCACAGCTCCCTAGCAAACTTAGTAAACAAGCCTTCACGGGCAAACTCTATGTCTTTAGTCAAATCCAAAAGCGCCTCGGCTGTAACGGGTTCAAAGGTGAAGTGTTCTTTTTCGTAAATCTCTTCTTTCTCATGTGATTTGACGCCGTCTTTTGTAATTTGAGTTTCAGGCGGCTTAATTCCCTTCAAATAATGTTTTATACGTTTTTCACAGTAGCCCATGCAAGCGCAGAAATCAGAAACCGACGATTTAACCACAACATTGCCATCGGGCGCCTGCTTTATCTCTATCATAACCCAGCAATCCACCTAGAGGTTAAAAGCCATTAAGTCCAATTCAAAATAGCCTCTACAAAGAAGTAGCCGATTAACGAGAGAAGAGGATAGCCTGTAGGCATTCTCCAAGTTTTACAGCGGCTTTACTGGTGGACTTGTTCTGTAATAAAACAGAAACTTGTGTATGTTGTTCTGCAATAGAACGATTCAGGAAAACTCAGATTTTTGTGGACGTTTCAGAAACTCGCAAGATAGGCGAGTCCACGATAAAACTTAAACCACTTCTCGATAGGCTCATCGAAGAATGAACCGTCCAAGGATGAAATAAGCGAAAAAATATAGAATCACCACTCGCAAAGCGACGACAGGCAAGTAAGACCAGGCGTTGGTTTGTTCTCCAAGAAAAACAGTTGAAAGGAACCCGATAATATCAAAAGGCAAGCTGATTGCTCCACAAAATCTAGATTCGTTCAAGTGTTTACTTTGGCTAAAGCAGCTAATAAAATAACCTGAGTGAGCTGACCCTGCGTCGAATCTAAGGGGTCGCTTGTTAAGTCTCAAACATGCGTTTTCTTAGAGCTAAATATTTAGATATACTGAAATACTCAGTTTTCCCATTGAAAGGTAACATGACAGTTGAAAACCCTCCTATAATTAGTTCTTCTATTAAGAAGTTGATTCTTGTTTCAGCCTTGTTAGGCTATGCTGCATTAGTGCTTTACCTGATCTATTTCGTCGGTTTAAACGAGTTGGCTATTGTTATCGGAAAGGCAAACATAGGTATCTACTTGTTGGCGATCGCCAGCCTTATAGCATCTCTTACATTCCATACTCTCGTATGGTACCAACTCCTCAGGTCATTGTCAGTTAAGTTGAGTTTGCGCCGGACATACGTATTGTACTGGGTCGGCGTTTTTGTGGATAACTTGATTCCTGGAGGCTGGTCTGGTGACCTTTTCAAGGCTTACTTGTTAAACAAAGACCCAAGCATACAAAGCGGTAAAGCAGTCGCATCGGTTGTAGCCAAAAATGTGTACGAGGCTATATTTAATTTCGGCAGTTTAGTCTTTGCTCTAATTCTGCTTTTTCTGAACTATCAACTGGAAGGTTCACTTCTCATCAGCCTCGGAGGAATAATGTTGCTTCTAACACTGCCACTGCTTGTGCTGCTTCTAGCCAGCTTCAAACCTGGAGTTGCGAAGAAAATTATCAACAGCGTATTCTGTTTTATCTCCCGTTTGGGCAGAAACCGCTGGAACTTTGCTATTCTTCAAAAGAAAGTGGAAAAAGGGTTGAGCGACTATCATGAAGGGATTAAGAGTTTGCTCGAAAATCCCCGGTTGTTTCTCAAACCCATGATACTTTCCTTCTTCGCCTGGGGATTCGAAGTCTTAACTTTACTTTTTGTATTCGCTTCATTGGGTCAGTTAATTCAACTCGATAAGGTTGTGATAGTGCGTTCCATCGCAGGCAACGTTGAGGCTCAAGGATACGCGTTTGTTGGTTATGCCCAGATAATCACCAGCGAAATCTACGGAGCACTCGGCGTACCATTTTCTGTCGCCGCATCAGTGGCGATATTAGGAGGTGTTGTTATTTTCTTTTTGAAGACTGGTATTTCATACTCAGCTTTTCACTATATAGTTATCGCGCCACGTAACGGGAGCAAGAATAAACGCCACCTTAGGAAAGAGAAATTAAAACCCCGGGGAGAAGGGAAGCAACTCAAGAGCAATCAATAGAATCTTGAAACCAGCAGGTCAAAGTTAAAAGAACAACAGACTAAAAATTTTGCTTGTTGTTCTACTTTCCCGTTTGGCAGTCGAGCATACCCGATAGGCTGACACCTAAGAAAGTCGGTTCAGTCGAGAACTCGATAACAAACAATAGAAGAAGCAAGAATCGATTTTTCCCTAAAGGTGCAGTTTTTTCTTCTTTTGTAATCAGATGGTCGCTGGAACGCGTGGGGAAGTTTTAAAAGCTGATGGCTGTAAAATATTGGGAAGGGCAAGTTTGAGTTGCGGCAGCTAGAGCTACATGATCTTAGTGCAGGGTACGGTTTTGAAGAGGTTATTCACAAAATTAATCTAAAGCTAACTGTACCCTCAATCTATGTCGTATTGGGACCAAATGGTGCTGGAAAAACTACTCTTTTTAGGGCTATTTGCGGCATTTTGCGACCTTTTTCTGGTCAAGTCAGGCTAGATACGTTTGATCTGTTCAATTCTAAAGAAGCTAGAAAGAAGGTGGCTTATCTTTCTCACTTAAATGCCCTTCCAGAGGAAATGACCGTCTACGAATCCCTGAAGTATTACGCTGATATCGAAGCCGGAGACGTTGAGCGTGTCATTAGCCTTTTGAACCTTGAAGATCTTCGCAATAAGAAATTCGTTTCTCTCTCCCAGGGACAGAAGAAGAGGGTTTCAGTGGGCAAGATATTTCTCAGGGAAAGAGAGCTCTACCTTCTAGATGAGCCTACTTCTAATGTGGATCCAAAAATCTCCAAAGAAATAAGACAGATACTATCTGAGCTAAGCAAGGACAAGTTTGTTCTCTACTCTTCCCATAATCTCTATGAAGCAAGAGAAATCGGCACCTATCTAATTGTAATAAAGAATGGCACATTGACCTATTTTGATAAAATAGAAAATGTAAAAACCAGGCAGTACCGTGTAGGCTTCAAAGCGATAAATGATATATCAAAGATGCTTCCAAACTCCAAGTTTGAGAACGGATATCTTGTAGTTACTGTTCAAAGCCCCCAGGAGGTAGCTGAGATCGTTAATAGAATTGTTGCGGAGGGCGCTAAAATAGTTGAGCTGCGAGAGCTGGATAATCCGTTACAGGAGTTCTTTGAGGAGGGATAGATATGGGTTTTTGGCAGGTTACTATGAAAAGAAGCACTCGCCTTAGTAGAAGTTACATTATCATTGGTACAATTACAACCTTATATGGAGTAGTTCTCTCAAACCTTATGACGATAATTCCCTCGATAGTTCCTACTGACATGAATACTCCTATACCCATTGATTTGACAAGTAGTTTTCCGCTCCTCTCAGTTGCCTTGCTGTCTATGTCAGCGGTACTTTTTGCTCTACCGGTAATCATGCTCTATGTGTATGACAAAAACAACGGTGTCTTAGAATATCTCCTCTCAACGGGTCTTGACCAACTGGACGTATTCAAAGGTTATGTGAAAGCTTCATTAGTCCTAGCAAGCCGCTTGCTAGTTTTTGCAGTTATACTAAACACAGCAGTGGGCGTTTTGCTGGGAACTAGTTTGACTCTGCTGGCTACTATAGCAATTCTTGCATTTGCAATCGGTATCTCAGAAGTATTTCTTGTGAGCGTCTGCATGGTTGCTTTTAGTTCTCTTCAGAGAACCCCTATGGGTGCAAACCAGCCATTAGGTGTTGTCATCGGCATTATTCCAATGTTTCCCGCTTTGATACTGCCAATCGTGTTTCCCGCATACGCCATAATCGTTGATTTAACGATTGCCGCCATTACCTTGCTTGCTTCATCGGCACTATTACTGTCTACTGGTCGCTTGATCCGCAGAGAAAAACTATTGCCTTAACTCTACTTTATTGAGGTGCAAACGGCTCGCACAAAGAGGTCGCTCGAGCCCAGGCGTCCAAACATTAATACTATTATCCACTTGATCGCTGAGTTGAAACAGCCACTTTTTTCCGAAAAAACCATTATAGTAGGCTTCATAGCAACAGAAAGGTTGAGTCGCCGCCGATGATTTTTAAAATGCGCGTCTTTGAGCATAAAAGCCCTTCCACCTGTAAGCTTAAACCAAAAGCAAGTTTGGGCTAGCAGGGCTTCTGCCGATAAGAGGAGATAACAAAAGAGTAGAACAGCAACAAACTGAAATTTTGGCGCGTCGCATTTAATTTAAAAAAAAGGAAAAGAAAGGAAGGAGTCTTAGACTACATATATTCGCATTTGCAGTAGCTTTAGGCCTGAGTTGTCATAGTCCCAGAAGTATTGGTATAATGCATTGTCGAATAGGTTCATTCTTACTGGATTGTATATGCCGTCGTCTGTAAGGTCGACGTAGATGTTGTGAGTTATAGTGTTTTATCGGTGAACTTTTCCGCTCCTTTTGTGCGCGTTAGGTTTACAGATTCAATAGAGTACCAATCAGCGCCGTTTTCGTCAGTGAATCCAGTTGTCATGCCCATGAATCCTCCTGGCTTGCCAAGTGCTCTAACGTAGATTTTGTATGCTGCGTCTGTGGTTGTTCCTGGGTAGGGTCCATGAGCTGCAGAGTTGCACTGCCATCGGTTCCATCTTTATCTAAGACGGCAAAATCGGTTCCTGGAACTAAGTTGATTCTTGTGTTAGCACCCCCATAGTTTTACAAAGATGACGTTGCCGCCACCTGTCATGTCACCGTTTTTTTCTTTGGTGCCTATGATGTTTAGGTTGTAGTGCGCTCCGTTTGGTGCACCGTTGCCTGTTTGTGCGATTGCGAGGGCTGGTGTCGTGATGATAGCTGCTAAAGCCAAAACTAATGCTAAACTTAACAGTTTATGCATATCTTGACACTTCATATTTAATTCGAGAAAATTGCTATATAACAATTTCTAAAATGTAAATTAGATTATCACACGTCCAACAAATCAACAGTAAGAACTGCCGCTAACAACTATGCGGTGGGGAAAAAGTGCCTGTGAAGCAGCTACGCCTTGCATTGTCTTCTAATCAATGAAAAGAGCATAAGCTGAAAAAATAATTCAGCATAGCTAACGAAAAAGAAACTGAGTCACCCCAAAATACTAAAACTCCCCCAAAGCCCGCCCTTAACTGAAAGAAGAAGAAAAAGTTGTGTACAGGAAATTTGTCGGATTAAATTTTAATCCCCGCAACCACTTCTAATCTTTGAAAATACGAGTCATCCACAGGGTTTACATCAATAACAGTTGGAGGATTTTATTCTTCCATTACTTGAGGCTCTTAGGTGAAAAAACATCAGATTCTGAGGATGATTCACCATGAAGCAAAAATCTGTTGACGATAACTGTTGTTCCATTTTGTAGTAACACATGCTCTTATTCGCTGGTTTGGTTGATAATTATTTTGGAGAGTAAAATAAATGACTGTTGTGAAAATAATTGAGCTAATTGGAACTTCACCAAATGATTGGGAAGATGCTGTTAAGAATGCTTTAGCACAAGCAGCAAAGACGGTTAAAAACATTAAATCTATTTACGTGAAAAGCTGCAAGGCAACAGTGGAAAACAACAAAATTGCAGAGTACAGAGCAGTAGTTAAAATAGCCTTTGTTGTTGAAGGAAGCTAAGGCAATATTGCATCATTCCCCTCTCGAGGAATCTTCACGACTTTTGGAATGTATGTCTTGAGTGAAAAGTATCCTATTCGGTAAATTCAGCAGACGACTACTTCTAACTTACAGTTCGGATTTTTCTTGTGTGCTGCAATTGGCATGGGCGCAGTTATGTTGTTGCAGGTTTCTTGGGCTTATTCTTGCATCTGTCTGTAGGCAGTATTTTATTGTAGGTATGGCTTAGTTGATGATGATGACTAGGAAAATTTTCTTTGCTCATCATCATCTTTGAGTATGCAAAAACAATAAACAGCGAATCTAAAAGGAAACGGATGGACGACAAAGAAGTGACTAAAGAATACACAGAAAAGACCAAAGAAGATGTTTACAAAGACTACGGCGTGTTCAGCGGTGTCAAAAGTGGGTCAAAAACCAAGACACGAAGAACTCCAAAGAAACTACAACAGTGTTCCAAATGCGGCAGAGTAGGCGACGCAATGACTAAGCATTCACTTATAGGTGAACATAAGCCACCTTTCGTATGGCTTTGCAGGCAACTGTGCCACGACCAGGTGCACAAGTTCGGCTTAAAAATGACAAAAGAAGAAAAAGCAGCGCTAAAGCGGCAGCCACACATGCAGCATACAGTTCCCCACAGAAGACAACATTGCCCATCCTTATGCAAAACTGATTGTGCCTGAGTTGCTGGAGGGGGAAAAATTCAAGCAGTCTTTCAAGCGAATAAACTCTGAAAATAAAGAAACATGGTAAAAAAGACTGAAAAACAAAGTAATCAATTAAACACGTTACCGATAGTCTTACCCCCTAGAAAACGGGTTTAGTCTTTGAAACTTGAACAAACTGTAGAAGAGAAAAAATTCCCTGTGCAGCAAACGATTTTTTCTTTAACATGAATTTTAATTTATGGAATTAAAAGATCGTTGTACACTATTTTTTTGGCAAAAGTTCAGAAAGCTCAGCAGTCGCTACACATAATGTACTATCAGCTGCACCGTAGTAAATTAGAAGTTGGCCGTCCATCATAACTTGTCCACAGCTGAAAACTACATTAGGAACTTTTCCATAGCGTTCATAATCTTCAGTCGGCGTGAGAATTGGCTCTTCAGAACGATAGATAACTTGTTCGGGGTCATTCTTATCAAGCAGTGCAACACCTAAGGAGTAAACTCTATCCACACTCACTCCATGATAGATTAGAAGCCAACCCTCATTCACTAAAATAGGTGGGCCAGCAGCCCCTACTTTCCAGGAATCCCAGCTTTTTTCTCTTGGACCTAAAACATATTTTAAGTCGTACCATCGGCGCAAGTCGTTGGAACGTGCGATGCAAAGGTCAGGTTCTAGTCTGTGAAACATTATATATTCGCTATTGAACTTCTGTGGAAATAGAACAGCGTCTTTATTGTGGATTCCTGGGAAAGCCATAATCCTTTCACCCCATTTCCATCTTCTAGCTAAAAAATCATCTATGTTTATGTCTGTTAAACCAATTTGGTAGACTTGGTGTTGAAAATGGTTTCCAAATGCCGTGTACGCCATTACTAACGAATTGCCAAATAGACTTAGCCTTGGGTCCTCGCAACCTTGATTTTCTATGTCATTTGAGGGGCTGAAAACTGGTAGGGGTGAGCGTTCATCTATGTTATAGCCATCAGAAGAAGCTGCTAGACCTATACGTGAAATATTATCTGTGCCCATCGCTCTATACAGAATATGGACGCGATTATTGGCAGCGAAGGCTGCTGCGTTGAAGACCAAGTTTGATTCCCAAAGGTGCTTTCCTATAGGTTCCAGAATAGGATTATGAGCATATCTTTTCACATTTTTGTCCCCGCGTCGTCTTTCTTTTGTCGTTAAAGTTCGCAAACATCATTTAATAATTGTCTAACCGATATTAGCCCGACTAGTTTTCCATCTGAGGTCGTAACGGGTAGATGCCGAATTTTATTAAGCTTAATGATTCTCTTTGCTTCTAGAAAGGTGGAGTCTTCATTAACAGTAAAAGGATTTTTAGTCATAATTTTTTCCATTGGTGCATCTAAAGGCAAATCTTGTGCTACGATTCTAATGGCATCACGCTCAGTAAATATGCCTATACAATGTTGGGCATCGTCGACAACTACCACTGATCCAATGTGTCTTTTGAAAAGAATGTCAATTACCTCTTTTGCGGTGATGTTTCCGTATGTTGTAACGACATCTTTTAACATTAAATCCCGAGTCATCATACCGATTGCTCTCCAGCCCTAATCCAAAGTTTCGAACTAATAAATGATGTGAATTAGAAGTTACAAAGTTAAGAGGTTCCAACTAACATAGTTGGTTCTCGTTTCTAAATTATACTTAATGAAGTATGTTTTTTAATTCTTCCAAATTTAGCCGAGCTTGCAGATAAGATATTGTGGCCTCTGCGCCTTTGTTCTGGTTTAATCCTTCCGGCGTTATACTGTCACAGCAACTCCCGTTTTCTGGATCATATAACGTTAAGCCTTTTAGGTTTCCACCCAAGAACCATTCAAATGCGTCGTAGGCTGCTTGAAGGTAAGCCTTTTCGTTAGTGTTCCTGAAAGCAGCTATTGCTGCTTCTGTCGTAGAGGCTGCTTCAACAGGTTGTTGGTCGTAGATTGCTCGGTTTGATCCTCGTTTATACCAGCCGCGATTTCCTATCGGAACAAATACCTTATCTATTGTTTGGATATTCATTAGAAATTCAAAGGATTTGGCGGCTACTTTGAGGTAGCTATTTTCTCCTGTGGCTTCGTAGGCTAAGAAAAGTGAATGGGGTAAACGTGCATTGCAGTATGTTAAATAGGGTTCAAACCAGTCCCAATCATTGGAAGATTCCAATTCAAATCGCCTCTTGAGCTGATCAGATAGATTAATGATGTTTGCTTTGACATTTTTGTCCTCGGGATAAGCTTTCTGATAGTGAAACAATCCCATGATCGAGTATGCTTTTGCTCGTGGGGAGGTAAAATTTGAAGCCCATTTGAAAACGTTATCAAAAATTTCTTTAGAGAGAAGTCTTGTTGCTTCTGGCAATTTTGAATTTATGCAGTAACCGCTTGCCCAGATAGTTCGTCCCATGCAATCTTCTGAGCCTATTTCGTCTATGAAATTGCGGTCGTAGCCAAGAAAGTTACGCATTTTGCCGTCAGTTCTTTGCATGTAAAACAATAGACCTATGTAAGTATTAATCAGCTTCAAAACGCTTGTATCATTAAACAGCATGAAATAATTTGTGCATGCAATTAATGCTCTGGCGTTGTCGTCTGTTGCATACCCTTCTTTTCTGTTAGGTGTTGTGAATTTTGAATGCTGGATAATCCCCAAATCGTCTGTAAGTACTCTCACAAAATCTAGTTTTACTGGAAAAGTTGTCAACTTGGGCTCACTGTACACTCAGTTATTTTGTTAATGAGGGTTACGTATTTCTTTGCTACATTTTTCCAGAGAAAGCGTCTACTATATTTGTAAGCTCTTTTTTGAATCTCACTTCGGAAATTTCCATCTAAAAGTTTGTTAATGCATGATGCAATTGATGTGGAGTCCTTAGATTTGCACAATATTCCTCTATCATTAGCCAGAACTTCTACGGCGTGGTAATATGGGGTGGAAATCACTGCTTTTCCGGCTCCAAGGGCATAGGTAAGGGCGCCACTGCTGATTTGGTTTGGGGAGATGTAAGGGGTTATGTAAATGTCGGTTGCTTGAAGAAACTTGATTAGTTCACGTTTGGTAATGAACCTGTTTGTGAATCTGACGTGTTCTTCCAATCTGAGTTCACTGACCAGTCTTGTTAGTTGATTTCGGTATTTTTCGCCCTCTTGTTTTCTTACTTCAGGGTGAGTTTCTCCGATGATGAGATAGATAATTCTAGGTTCTTTTTTAATTACCTCTGGTAGAGCTTGAATGGCGTATTCGATTCCTTTGCCGCTGTTTATTAGCCCAAATGTGGATGCAACTAGGCGTCCCTTTAGGCCCAAGGATTCTTTGATTGCCGTGTTGTCTTTGTTGTTTATGTTTGGACAACCGTGTGGAATAACCACGCATTTCTTGGTGGATATCCCTTGTTGTTTTAGCATATCGATTGCTGCGTGAGCAATTACGATAATTGATTCGCTTTTTTCAGTTATGTATTTTAGGATTTCAATCTCTTTTTGGCTAAAATCAGGTTTCACGGTGTGTAGGGTTGTTATGACTGGTTTTTTGACTTTGTCTAGGAAGAGTTTGATGTACTCACCATTGTCGCCTCCGTAGAGGCCGAACTCATGTTGAACCACTAACAATAGTATATTTGAAGAGTTAACGTATTCAGCAGCCTTAACGTAGTCTTTGGCATTGTCGCGGTCTATTTTCCATTTTACACATCTTTCGTAATCATAAATCGCGCCTTTTTCATTTATCGCAATAATATACGGCTTAGATCCATCTAAATTACTAATAGAATCGACTAAGTCTTTTGTGAAGTTTGCGATGCCGCACTCTCTTGGGGGGTAAGTGCTAAAATACCCTATGTGCTTGGTTTTAGTATCCAAAACAGGTTCTTTTGTAATTTTCATATTAGTTTTCTTTTTCTTATCTTTATTTATCCAAAAATTCCTCCTCTGCAATCATTTGGAAGCGAAGTTTTTTAAATTCAATCAAACTTTCAGGTTCAGCAATGAGGTAAATTTAGGAAATCCTCTGTTTGAGGCTCTGCAGTATTGCTTTGCCTCTTTCAATACTTCCTTTGCGACCGACCTTTATGTTTGTTTTGCCACATTATATGGCGTTCTTACCTGGAGGCCGTTAAAATTCTCTTTTAGTTTATTGATGGGGGCTGGTTTTTTTTAGTCTTAAGAAGGAAGCGGCATCAGAAGATTAGTTTAGACACTCTTCAGCTCCCGTAGAGTCTAGTTGTGATTGTATTACCCCAGTCACCTAAGTTAATATCTTAATTTGATCTTACATTTAACGAGCAATTATGTTGGAGGAGACCTGTTTGAAAAGGAAAATAAAAGTCCAATGTCCCTGCGGCTACATTTTTGCTACATTCAATGATTGTAAAACCGCCATAATTGCGGTGAGGTCGCATTTTGAATCCTTTCATAGGGATTTTCTTCCTTTCGGAATTACTGACGTAGAAGTATTAGCTCTCATAAACAAAGGAAGAAAATACGTAAAACAAAAGATTAGTTTAAGCAATTTTAGTTAAATAAGATTTTAGTTTAGGGCTTTAGACTGTGAAGGCTCCAACTATGACAAGGGGCATGTGAAATAGAAAACGGTTGAATCCAACTAACGTTTTATTCAAATTTCGTAGTAGCCCATGCAAGCGCAGAAATCAGAAACCAACGATTTAACCATAACATTGCCACCCGGCGCCTGCTTTATCTCAATCATAACCCAACAATCCACATAGAGGTTAAAAGCCATTAAGTCCAATTCAAAATAGGCATCTTCAAAGAAACAGCCAATAATTGAAAGAAGTAGAACACGCGAAAATTTCAATGTTCTACTACTACCCACAAAGGCCCCGATCGGTGTTGGGGTTTAGTTGTTAGCGGCTAGTTTTTGTGAAAGCTTGAAGCCGCAACTTCCACATAGGAACCCCCATAAATCATCGAACAGCATGAATAGCCAATCAGGCCGCTGCTTTACGCCGCAGACAACACAGGACTCTACGTATGCCTCATAGTTTGGGGGTAACCTGGTTAGTTCCTTGGTTTTTAGCAAGAGAATTTCGGTGTCGACTTTGTCAGGGAAACTCTCGGAAGAATCGGAGGTTTTTTTTTGGCTTCCCTTATCTTCCCCGGGAAGATGATTTTGGTTGTTTGCCTCAAAGTGGCGGGTGGTTGCGGGCGCTGCTACTACGTTTGTTGCTTCTTTGCCGATTCCACTGGAGAGATTAAGGCTCCGGCGACTGTTGGCATCCGCTGTGACAGGTGCGATTCTGCTTTACTGGAAAAACAAAGTCAACAAGCAGTAAGCATCCACTTTTTCTTTCTTTTTGTATTCCTGTAGGGGCAACCTTTATCTGGATACAGTATGAAAGTTATACTGTGATCAGTATGGGTCAAGAAGAGTCAGACGTTGCAGTCGTCGGAACCAAAGGTCAAATCGTTATTCCTCAACGCTTCAGAAGAGAACTCGCCATAACCCCAAACACAAAGCTCGTTATTTATCGAAGAGACGACAAACTTGTAGTGACAAAACTCAAAATCCCTCCGCTAGTCGAGCTAAAGGATCTTTTCGAAGAAATCGATCAGCAAAACAAAGGAAAAAAGAAACCCTCTGAACAAGAGATTCTGGACGTAATCCAAGCATACCGAGCTCTGAAACGAGGCAAACAAGGCGCATGAAATGGTTCGCGCGGTCATCGACACGAACGTTTTGGTTTCAGCCCTTATCCATGATGGAAAACCCCGTAAACTAATTCTTGAACTTCTCAACAAGCAATTTTTTTTTCTTCTAACAACACTAATTTTCTAATTTGATCTTAAACTTCAAGAAAACCGAAAAGTTGAAATTTGCTCTAACTACTCCTGTTATTAGGTGAATTTTTTGACAGTTAAACAAAAAGGAACAAAGGATGATCCTTGGATTCTCAAGACTCCTCCTGGAACTTCTGAATTTAAAGCATACAAAGATGAAATAGCAGATCCACCAGTTATCGTGGTTTGGGTTGGTAAAACTGAGCTTAAGTATCAACTTCGTGCATTGGATGATTTGCATAAGATGTTAAAGTCAAAAGGAGACTGGATGCCGCTGGGTAGCGCTGACGAACAGAAACCCGCTGAAGAGGGAACTGTTGAAGCTTGGGGCCGCTCTCCGAAAAACCCGGTTGGAGGATGGTATGGACTCAAGAAAGGTTTGCGGGGTAGATTTGCAAATTATGTGCCACCTATACTGGAGGCTTTGGGGTTAGCTGAGGTTGAACATAACCCAAGAAACAGTCGAATGCGAGCACGATAACAAGTCTTCCCGAATTCTTTTTGCTCCTTCAAGAGTTTTATATTTGACATTATGATGAAAGAGAAATCGCTATTTACTATTTTTATGGTGTTTTGGTTAACTTCTGACTTGGCAATGTTTTCTATTAAGCCATTTAACATTAGCTGGTTGCTGTCAACGGCATATACGAGGCCTTTTTCTCCTGTCATCTGAGCCATTGGTATGGTGAAGAAGCCAGGTCCCGAACCCAAGTCTGCTGTAATCATTCCTTCCATTATTTCTGCCTCTTTTAGGATGGTTTCTGGATTGTGCTGTTGCTTTCTTTCTTCAGACATTAAGAACTTGACATGGTCAGCATGATGTTCCATTGCTAACTCCTCAACTGCTTATGCAAAAACCAATCACTATTAATATACACAGCTTGAAGGATTTCTCTTTTTTGGGGAGGATGAGAATTAAAGCAAAACTTCTGAAAGATGAGCTCCTTAAAAATGAAAGTCTTCTGAAATGCAAAAGGGGGAAGGCTTAAGAATTTCGAAAATGCTACGCAATCATATGCTAAAATATAGAGTTATAATAGAAAAAGATGAAGATGGCACGCTTGTCGCTAAAGTTCCTGACCTGCCTGGTTGTGCTACCGAGGGAAAAACAAGAGCGGAACTTATGAAAAATGTCAAGGAAGCTATACAGGCGTACATTGAGGCGTTAAAGGAACATGGTGAGCCAGTTCCTATTGAAACGGTGCAAGTTAGTGTCTAAACTAAAGTCTCTCTTTACGCTTGCATAAGCAAGTAATTGTAACCTTAGTTTAGTCCATTTATGTTTGTGTCTTTAAGGTTAAATTCTAAATTATAGGTTTGATTTTCAAAAGCGGTCGTATAAACAATTCTGACGGGCCACAGAAGAACTTTATCTAAGTAAAAGGTAGCGTTAATTGCTTCGTTGATGTAATCGTAGGCTATGCATTCTCGTGTTCCTATGCTCCTGACGGTTATTTTCGTGTTATAGGTTCCTATGAGTGTTTCACCTTGAGGCTGAAAGTTAATGTTTGTTTTATTGACCCAGAGAGTAGTTTGGTCGGATAATGTTGGCGTAAAAGATGTTGCAATTGAAGAGTTAGTGCGGATTTGCACGTGAGTGGCGTTTAAGTTAGTAACCTGTATTGTTTCATTTACTGAATAAGGTATGGAAACGGAGTCTATTTGGCCTTCATATGTTGCATATGCCCCTTTAAACATCCACGACTCAGCCATGCTTTGCCGGGTATTATCCGTAGGTTGGTATTCGATAATCAAAATTAAAGTTGAAATGGCTAAGACGATTGTGAACCCAGCAATTATCCAACTTTTTCCCATGCTTAGCTTAGCAATGAAATTGCTTTAAAAGGGTTTATTATGTTAAACAATTTTTTTTCCCATCCTTTAAGTGTGTATCCGGGAACTTCCTCAAACCTCGAGGTCAGACTTTATTTCAATTCTGGTAGTTTTCTGGTAAGAATGACCCAATTTTCGCCAGTTGCCCCTTCTATTAAGGGCTTAACTCTATCAAAAACTTGAGGCGGCATAAGACTTGACCAAGCTTGTGTAACAAGAACTTGGTCTTCAAGGTTTAGCAGGGAAAACATCCATTGAATAACGGTTGCAAATTTTTCTGGAGGCACCTTGCTTGCCATTGTATTAGTTATCGCCCTTTGCTCGTCATCTGTTAGGCGTTGTCCTAGAACGGGGTAAATGTATGCGTCTTCTTTGTCTAGATGTATGCGCAGATGCGACTGAAGAACTGCGGTTGCTCTAGTTGCCGCTATATAGTCTGGTGACTTATGGATTTGTTCTAACCCCTCAGTCATTTTGTCCAGTTCACGATGGTCAAGTAAGTAGGTTTGAACAACTAATGGAGTAAGCTTATCGAAAGCAGGGAAAACCGCTGCTTCTTCGCCCCTGGCATGATAATCCAGGAGTTCAGCAAAAGTTTGAAGCCTGTCAAACCATGGAATTATGTCTCCACCTGAATGTCCAATTCTGAGAATTTCTGAGTCTATGAGGTAAATATCTTTTCGAAATGCATTATGAAATCCGTGAACTACGATATTGACAAAAATTACACCATTGACACCTTAAAAGACCCGACTATTTTAACGTTTGCAGGTGTGGTTTTGGCCCGTTAAGAATTATGTTGGAAATCCCCTGATAATTGTGTTGCGCGCGCTTCATATTTTCGGCTTCTTGAGGATTAGAGCCAGCTTTTGCTTCTGAAAACTAAAATGAGACTGACGACAACTGCAATCATTGCTCCAATCATTATGTAGAAACTATAAATGCTATAGATTCCGGGGATGGCGTAATCGGTTGCACTTATTCCCGCAATTAGGGTGAGGGGGAGAAATATGGCTGAAACTATCGTAAGCACCCTGATAATGTTGTTTGTCGTTAAGGTCTGAACATTTATTAAGATATTTGCGATATCGCCAATCTCTTCGCGGTGGTTGTCCACCCTGTCAATTAATGAAATTGTCCTATCATACAAGGCTTCAAATCGCGACAGAATGTTGCTTGAAACTAATGCAAATTCGCCTCTGGTGATTCTTCCCACGATCTCACGCAGGGGGCCTATCGATTGCCTTAAAGCAAGCACTTGGTCTCTTGATTTAGCGATTTCTAAGCCAAAGTTAGTGCCTACTTGTTTTGGTTTTTCTCTAAATAGTCGTCCAGCTTCTTTGCTCAGATTTTGTAGCCTTTCATGCACCAAGTCGGAAACCAAAAAGTACTCGTTAGTAATCAAATCCAAAAAAATGTACAGTAGGATATCCATGGTAGGTGAAAGTGAAAGTGCGAAATATCCGTGAGTGCTGATTTTTTTGTAGACTGCGCAGGTGATTTCAGAATAGCCCTTGTGAACCGAGATGATCCAACGCTTGCCAACAAGAAACACAAGCCAATCCATTTTTGCCTCAGAAATAAATCCTTCCCTTTTCGGGAAAATTGTAAAACAAGATATGCGTTCTTGATGCTCCTCAATTTTTGAGCGTTGTCCTTCTTTGGTTAGTTCTTCCAAGTTCAGCTCGTCTGCTAAATCAAAATGTTTTCTTAAATTTTCTATTTCTTCTTCAGATGGATCCTGCGCATCAATCCATAGCACAACATCTCTGTCGATATTATTGGGAATAGACTGCAATTCACTTGAATGCCATCTTCCTTCCTCATCGTGCTTACTGAGCAGGTTTATTGTTAACAGTTGAGATCCACCTTTGAATATTGGGTAAAAACTTATTTAAGCCTATTTTTTGGGGGTAAAAATTGTTCTCGAGCTCCCATAAATTATTTTTTTCACAAAACCCAATTTTTCTCCTAGGCGTCTGAAGGCTGGCTTTTCCAAATAAGAGGAGTAGTAGTCGCTAAGGAGCTATACGACTACTACTTCAGAACTTACTGGCAACTTAAAGGTTATTTTTGAGAAGTAGTAGAACAAATAATTTTTTTACGGTCTACTACTTCTAACAAAACCTTTAATGGACACAGAAATTTAAAAAATACTCAAAAGACTTCTGTGACTAAATATGGTAACTTAACTGCATCTGCGATTAGGTAAACATAAAAGCGCAGATGTTTTGGAGTTACTAGCGGGGTAGAGTTAGTTGATAAACGTACAAGGAAGCAAATGGGAGCCCGATGCTAGAAACAGAACCCGCGCCTAGATCAGAACCAGAACCGCGAACCGAACCAGCTCCTAGAACGGAGCCGGCCGCCAGAACTGAACCAGCGCCTAGAACAGAACCAGCTGCGAGAACGGAACCATTGGATAATAAGATACAAACAATCAAGTGTCCTTCTTGCGGTTATGTTTTGGTATATTCCAAAGGAACTGCAAAGCAAACCGTCAGATGCTCAAAATGCAGAAACTTCTTCCAAGTAGAGTAGGGGTCAGTTCAGTTTTAAGTTTGGGCTTTTTCAAATTGTTTTTATGTGAGACTGTCCTAGTTACGAGTAGTGTTTTGAATGGTTGAAGATTTTGAACAAGACGATTTCGACATGATTGACCCGTCAGCCAAAAGAGTTCTTTTAGCCCTTTCCCAATTTGAGAAAGGTCTCGTTGTGACGGTGGACGACTTACACAAAAAAACAGGTTTGATGCCTGAAGCTCTAAACGACGCAGTGCGGCACCTCTCAAAATCCAAGCTCATCGACATACCTGACCCGGCAAAAAGACATGGCCCTTACGATTTCAACACCGTCGAAATAACCGACTTCGGAATGCAAGTACTAGCGAAATTCGGATAAAACTATACAACTAGAGAATGCAACCTCGCCACACGCAACCAAGGGCACTTCAGCAGGATTTCTTACTTAGAAATCATTGCACCATAAAGCCCAATCGTTGATTTACACTTTTTAGGCAAAGAATTAAAATATTCAAGTCTAAGAGGAAACGGTGGACGACCAAGAAGTGACTAAAGATTACACGACCAAAGAAGATGTTTACAAAGACTACGGCGTGTTCAGCGGTGTCAAAAGTGGGTCAAAAACCAAGACACGAAGAACTCCAAAGAAACTACAACAGTGTTCCAAATGCGGCAGAGTAGGCGACGCAATGACTAAGCATTCACTTATAGGTGAACATAAGCCACCTTTCGTATGGCTTTGCAGGCAACTGTGCCACGACCAGGTGCACAAGTTCGGCTTAAAAATGACAAAAGAAGAAAAAGCAGCGCTAAAGCGGCAGCCACCATGCAGCATACAGTTCCCCACAGAAGACAACATTGCCCATCCTTATGCAAAACTGATTGTGCCTGAGTTGCTGGAGGGGGAAAAATTCAAGCAGTCTTTCAAGCGAATAAACTCTGAAAATAAAGAAACATAATAAAAAGATTGAAGATATATTTGAGCCGAGAAGCTCCGGTTGTAAAAGTTGTAAAGCATTCAATCGTGTTAGACGAATTACATTTGATGCTTGCTCAAATGCTGTTATGTTAAAGTCGGAGTTCACACTTAGAAGAATCAACTCATATGTCTTTTATAGTGGCCTAAACATTAGATTATAGGAATTATTCGGCTTTTTTTAGGAGGTGAATTTCTAGTTGTCTACCCAAGACTTTGAAGTAATGGTTGAGAAGACTCATCTTGCACTCAAAGAGTTTTTCAAGGGAAAGTCAAAGTCGTACAGTAAACTATTCTCTTCTGCGCAGGACATTTCGTTGCTTGGGGCTCAAGGCGGTATCGCGGTAGGTGCAAAAGAAGTTGCACAACATCTTACAACGCGTGCCTCCTGGTTCCAAGCTGGTGAGAATGTGAGCTGGGAGAGGTTGGTTAAAGTTTCAACCCCAGATTTGAGTTATCTGGTAGAGGTAGAGCGGTTTGATGCCAAAGTTGGAGACACAGACGAGATTATCCATGTTGCATTGAGAGTTACAACAATTTTTAGGCGAGAAAACGGACAATGGAAAGTTATCCACCGCCAAGGAGATCCTCTGGTTTCTAGGATTGACCCAGCGACTTACAGGTCCCTTGCAAAACACAATACAGATGCAAAACAGTAACCGACCGAGTACTTTGGCTTAAGGATTTTCAAGCTGCCTGCTAAATTTGATATCTTCAAGCGAAAGCTGGGTTTGGAGACGGCCAAGCTGTCCTGCCAGATCTAATCGCTATTTTCTATTTCGCTGATGCAAGACTCAGTTGTTGCTCTTCTTTCTCGTATGGCAGTTGAGTGAATTGATTGGCTGACACCCTATTTTAGCATAATTATCGCAGTATTTACCAACATAATTCTTAATTTTCATCGAAAATCCCCTGATAATTATTGACCTATAATTCACCTTGCCTTAATGTTTTTTCGATGTTTAAACAGGAGTCACTGGTAAGAGCCACCCGACACCAAATAAGCCGAAAGATTCAAAGAATGTAATAAGCGTGTGGAAAAAAATCCAGAAAAGCGCGGTTGGCATTGGGACTTACGAGCTTTGCAGTTGGGGCATGGAACGATACAGAGAAAGAGTGATTGAGAGTTAGCAATCACCTATTTTCTTAGAGTAAAACATGAGACCTAAGGAACATTTTTATTCCTATGCAGTAGAACAGAAGATAAGACCTCTTGAATTATGCGGTGCTTTTTTGCCTACAAACAAAAAGAATATTGAGAAAACTACAAGAGAGCAAACGCTTGCCAAACCAATAAAGCTGAAGAAGCACTTTTAAATGCTAAAGAGCAAAGTGAGCAAGATAAAAAGCATCTTGAAACTATTTTAGACGCTGTTCCTGCAGCAGCGTGTGTTGACTTTTTCTTTTAAGCTGGAACTATACAATGCCATGTGATAAAAGCGCACTCTTTGACTTTCTTAGCATATTGAATGATGATCTAACAAGAAAAATCATCCTTGTAGCCGTAGGCGGAACGGCAATGACTTTGCTTGACCTAAAACCATCAACAATAGACATAGACTTCACTATTCCAGGCTGCGATAGGATAGAATTTGAGCAAGCTCTAAAAACTAATCCATTAGGGTTGGCTCAACTCTTTAAGTGGTAATTTGTCTTGTTTCTTTCAGAGTGAAACTTCTAAGGTTAATGGAGTTTTATTATTGGTTTTTTTTTGATCTGTGTAATAGTCGAATTGACATTCGCATAATCTTAGAATTGACTTCGCAAGCCCATAATTGAAATTGACAAACAAAAGAACTGGACTTCTCAATAAGATATAAAACAAATAAAGAGATACCTTTCTTCAAAATTGGAAAGAGAGAAGCAAATTGAAAAAGTGCACTTTAATGAAAACAGCAAGTTCAATGACCCTTAGAAAACTCAGCAAACCAACGGCTCTATGTCTTAGTTTGGTCATCATCCTTAGCATGCTTACCATTTTAGGCTCAACTGCAATTCCTGTCAAAGCAGCAACTACTGGTTCGTTTGATTTCGGAAATACATCAGTGGGAACGTTAACAAACTATTTTAGAACCGATAGGGATGCAAGCAAGTTTCAACTAACCCAAAGCGGCCTGCTGCAAAGCATTACTGCTTATTTTCAAACCTTTGGCTTTAATGCAAAAACAGCAATCTATACAGATGATAATGGTGAACCCTCTATCCTAATAGCGCAGAGCGCCAGTCAAGCAGTAGCTGCAAGTGGCTGGAAAACATTTGCTGTTCCACAAAGTTCGCTTCCCGCAGGGTACTATTGGCTCTGCGTAGTCTCAGATTCCAGTGAATCCTTGGGAGCAATGATGTCGACATCTGCGAATACGCATGCATGGAAATTTGCTCCTTACTTGGGAGAATTCACATCAACTTTCGGAACCCCGGCTGGATACGAAAAAACAATGGCAAGCATATACGCCACTTTAAGCGCCACAACATCTAATCCTGCACCAACACCTAGCCCTAATCCAACCAATTCTCCTACACCTACTCCTACACCTTCATCTTCTGGCGCTTTAACTCAAGTGGCAGTTTATAGCGCAACTGCCTCCTCATATTCAGGCGCATATGCACCGAATTTAGCTATTGATGGAATTGAATCAAACATTAATTATTGGGGGACAACTTCAGCGCTTTTGTTACCTCAATGGTTGCAACTGGACTTGGGCGCCCAAACAAGTATCTGTCAAATAACTACTCACTTCTATGACGGAAACATTAGAACTTACACTTACTACGTTGATGTATCTGTTGATGGTTATTTGTGGACACCAGTTGTTTCTACAAAAACAGGCAGCGGAATAGTGACTGATGCTTTCTCTCAAGTTACTGCGAAATATGTCAGAGTAACTATAACAGGCAATACAGCAAACAACGCAGCACACATTGAAGAAATCAAAGTCTTCCAATCAACTGGTACGCAAACTCCAACTCCCACTGCCACACCGTCACCAAATGCAACTCCCACACCATCTCCTACCTCGCTTCCTGGTTCTCAAATTGTCGCTGTTATCGCAACAGCTTCAAGTTTTAACGGCGGATCTTATGGGCCGCTAAATGCAATTGATGGGGTAGAGTCAAATTCAAACTATTGGGGCACTGCTGCAGTTTTTGGTCTTCCACAATGGCTTAAGATAGACTTAGGCTTTGCAGCTAGTATCAGCCAAGTTGTTACTCACTTCTATGACGGAAACGCTAGAACTTACACTTACTACATCGAGGTATCTGCTGATGGTTCTTCTTGGACACCGGTTGTTTCTACAAGGACAGGCAGCGGAATAGTTACCGATACTTTCTCTCAGGTGTATGCTAGATATGTTAGAATAACTGTAACGGGTAATACTGCTAACACTGCAGCACACATTGAAGAAATCAAAGTCTTCCAATCAACTGGTACACCAACTCCATCTCCAACTCCATCTCCAACTCAAACGCCGTCTCCAACATCAACACCAGGGAGTAGCTGGAACGGACAAACAGAATTTCTCATTCGAGACGAAATCCATACCTTTTCCGATAATTCACCGATCTTCGTAGAAAACTTTGGCTGGCATTTCTGGTCCGACACGTCAAGGTATCCTGAAAATTGGTACTCGCCTGTCAACTTCTGGAATGGCAAGATATACACTCGCTGGGAGATTTTAGAACAGCCAACCAACACACCATGCAGCATCCAAGTAGTCTGGTGGAAGTCCCTAAATGATGTTCAAGAGGAGCTTTGGGATATGCCCCAGCATCTTAATGGAGGCAAGGGATCAGTTGGCCAATTCAGTACAGTGCTAAGTAACTATCATGTCCAAGGATTAGGTATCGATTTGCATGATACACGAAACCTCTGGCGTCAGGGAATTGCGTTGATTGATGATGCTACTGGAAGTCCAGTGACCCCTCCTGCATGGGGATACGGCGATGAACCTTGGAATAGTCGCGCACTATGGTTCCCTTTGAAGCTGCGTTTAACTATCGTCGCTGTGGCAGAAGGAGCCACCTTCTCTGGATGGGATAGATGGGTAGCAACTCCTCCCACGGACGGCTCAAGTTAAACTAAGAGCGCTTAGCGGGCGGCGGAGTTGGGCGCCCGCGGGAGCTTTATACGACTTGACTCCAATAGCGTAATTTCAAACTTTTTCAGACGATTCTCTCTATCTTTTTGATTTGAGATTCTCTTTTGGTGATATTGACTGAGGTTCATTTTACTAATTCGTTGTGTTGCAACGATGGTGTTTGTGTATAGTAACCTTTATCTGCAAATAGTATGAAAGTTATACTGTGAGAACGTGGTACAAGAAAAAACAGAGATAGCGGTGGTAGGAACTAAAGGACAGATAGTTATTCCTCAACGTTTCAGAAAAGACCTTGCAATAACTCCAAATACCAAAATTATTGTTTACCGAAAAGACGACAAACTTGTCCTAGCAAAACTCCATGTTCCTCCATTAGAAGAACTAAAAGAGCTTTTTGCAGAAATCGAACAACAAAACAAAGGAAAAAAGAAGCCAACAGAAGAAGAAATTCTAAGCGACATACAATCTTACCGACATTTAAAACGAGCTCCCAATGGCGAATGAATTGTTTGCGTGGTCCTTGACACAAACCTCTTAGTGTCAGCTCTCATAAATGATGGAAAACCTAGAAGGCTTGTCCTTGAACTTTTAGATAAGCACACTGTTATTCTTTCTAGGCAAATGCTTTCAGAACTCGCAGTTGTAATTTCAAGGAATAAGTGTGCAAGCTGTCCAATCAAGAGCGCGGGATAATTCTCAACTTTAGATGAGGTCTATGCTTGGCTTCCATTTTTTCTCTTTTCAAGTCTGCCATCGATAATGTAGCAAACCAACTAATTTCTGGTTATGCATAATCACAGAAAAATCCTTAAGTATCACAAAAGTATAATTAAATATAACAGTGATTAATATGCATCAATGCTTAACCAAGACCAGAAAAGTCGGTGGCTCCATAGTTGTTACTCTTCCCAAAGAAGTAGTCGACCTCCAACAAATAAAGGAAAACGAGTACGTCGAAATCACAGTTAAGAAATGCCGAAAAGACGGTTTCGGTATCTTAAAAGGTATGGCTCCCTTCACCGTTGAAGACGAGTTGAAATCTTCGCTTGAGTAACTACATAATTGATGCATGGGCATGGGTCGAGTATCTAATTGGCAGTGAACACGGTGCTAAGCTTAACAAAATCTTAGATGAAAATAATAACGAAGTTTATACATGTGCCACAACGCTTGCAGAAATCATTAGCAAAGTCGCACGAGAAAGAAGAGATATCGAATCGGCAAGCAGCGTTGTGTCCAGCAACTCACAAATTGTGAGCGCAGATAAGGAACTTTCAGTGCAGGCGGGGCTTTTGCATTGTGAAATGAGAAAGACCCTGAAAGATTTTGGGCTAGCAGACGCTTATGTCTTAGCTACTGCTAGGAGATTAAACGCTAAAGTTTTAACGGGAGATTTACACTTCAAGAACATCAAGGACGCTGTTATGATAGAATAATTTTTGAGCAGCAGAGCCCGCGTCTTCAAACACTACTTTCCACCTGTTGCCCAGTTGCTTTTTGGGGCTTCATGGATTACTATGTGGACTGCTTCTTTGGTACGCCAATGTTTTCAAAGACTTTAGTTATTCCTTCAACGGTTTTCTTTTTGTTTTCCGAGACCTTATGCTAAAGAATACTGTGCCCTCAAAAAACTCCCGCTTCGAATCTTCCGCTATTAAGAAGCAAATACACTTTATTGTAAATCTATACTCTTAATGAAGCATTACAGGTTGTGCCCCTAGCAGTAACTAACTTTACTGAGTATTCTTCTCCCGGAGTTAATGAAGGGCACAATCAAAGCATAAACTATCGATTCTCCTTTGGATAAGGTAAAGGTTCCTTTACTGCTTGCCCAATTGGATTTGACATCAGTGCCATTGAGGAGGGCTTCAATGATAGTTGCATTGTTAGGGAAATTGGAAAATCTACTGCCTTGATACTCAACTGTAACCAATACCGTGTTGCTTGCAGAAACATAAACAACATTTTGAATCCTAATTTCTTCTGTATTTGAAATAAATGCAACAGGTTCAACCCTAGAAATGAGACCAACAAAAATAACTGTTAACGCAACTCCGAATATGATTGCAGCAACAACAATTCTACAAACCATGATACGCGATTCTAACTTTAGAGTAAAAGAATTTATGAAGCCAAAATACACTTCAAGACCTCATTCGCGGCGCTTTGAAACTGAACACGTCCAAGTCCTACTTGCGCTAAACCAATAATTATCCGCTATTTTCACAGAGTTATTTTAAATAACCACTATTGGCATTCTAATTTCAAAAGCAGCATTAGCTCAGGTACTCGCGCTATAAAGATTAACAGGAGAACTTTATTCAAACGCGCACGAGCGGGGAAGCCCAATTAAGAAAGGCTCTAAAGTCGCGTGAAAGCACTAGAGATGGCTCTACATAACAATGAAGATTGCATTCCCGGCAATTCTGCGTTTCTTCCCATTCATAGCCAGAAATTGCAGTTTTAATGCTTTTTTCCAAAACTGAAATGCCCGCAGAATAATTATTTCGAACATAACAAGGCAGAACCAAATTTCCTTCAGGACTTACGTTAATTGTCGTCCAAGGTTTGCAGATCCATTTCTTTTGTTTTGCTACAACTTTAAAATAGCTTATTGAATTTACAAGAGGATAACCCTTCTTCTTTAATTCGATAAGTCTTTCAGCTGTCTTTTTGACGTCTTGAATAGCTGGAGTAGACGCTTTAGCATTGCAATACTCATGCGCTATTGCCACGGATATTCCTACACCTAGCTCTTTTGCCAACATTGCTAAATCTTCCATTTCATGGATGTTTTCACTCATTACTGTGGTGTTGATTATTACAAGAATCTTCTTTGAAGCTGCGTTTATTCCCCGCATTGTTCTTTTGAAACAACCATTAACCCCCCTGATCATGTCGTGAGTTTTCTCCAAACCATCTAACGAAACATAGATTGCGCCATTGATGTATTGCGCTATCTCATCTATTTTGGATTCAAGCAGAGTTCCATTAGTAACAAGACTTGTTTGCAAAGGCAAAGATCTTGAGTAAGAAAGAATTTTACTCAAGTCCTTTCTGAGGAGAGGTTCTCCGCCTTCAAACGCGATCGCACAAGTTCCCGAATCATAAATTCGTCTTAGAATTGCTTTTTCATTCTCTATGTTTAGGTCTTTGTTTGATCTTTTCCAGAAGGGGCACATTTTACATCTGAGGTTACAGTTGTACGTTACTTTGTGACCGCAAAATAGTGGAGCCTTCATGCCTAACACGTTTGAAAGTAACCCGCGACTAATTCTCAGACCCAGCCGAACCGTTTCCTGGTAATGCCTATTTCCATTCTCTTTAACTGTTGCGTAGTTGGATACTTGCTTCATTTCCGCTGTCACTTGAACGTTAATTGAGTGCTCTCTGTAAATAATAACATTAACTTAAGCCTTTCACTTTCAAGGGTTTACCCTCAGAAGTTAAGGTTCCCTCTACAGTCCAGTCTCCTAGAAATGCCTGCAGTCTCTTCCGCGGGCAAATGAAAAATGTCTATCAACTTTGGATTATTCTCTATAACAAATCCTCAAAAATAGTAAAGAAAACAATCAAATAAGCTTGCTTAAAGGGGGACAACCAACAGAATAGGGAAAACGCTCCCTCCAACACTATTTGGCTTATTGATGAATAGAAAAAACTGCCGACAAAACATTCGGAGCCCCGAAACATTTTACGAGGGTCAACCAGCCAAAAAAGCCCCGTAAGTTTTTCGGAGCAATCTTAAAGCTCCGTCCTGATCTCAACAAGGAATTTCTGTCTTTCCCAAGTAAGATCCATAGTTTTAGGCATTTTTCTGCAAAACCAAGTTTGGGAATTTGGACCATAATTATCGCAGTATTTACCAACATAATTCTTAATTATCTAAAACGCTCAGAGAATTTGTAAAGGCATTATTGAAAAGGCTGTCCGAAGTGCCCACTTGAAACTAAATTGACTGGCGATGGGAAAAAGTTGATGTTTGGAATCAAATGTTAAGGTATATTGGAGATAACTGTTCCTGAGGGAAGAAATAGGTCGTGTTACGGATTTGTAGGCCCAAGATACTGATAACTGTTGGCTTGGCTGTGCATTTTAAAAGGGCAGCTTTTTACATTTTTGTATGGGTAGTAGTAGTCTAGCAAACCCTATAGTCTACTTCTAACATGCAGTTCAGATTTTTCTTTGTGTGTTGCAATTGATGTGGGGCGAAGTTATAGTTGTTGCAGTAACACAAAGTGTTTCTTGGGCTTTATCCTTGTCTGAAGGCAGTATTTTATTGTAGGTATGGCTTAGTTGATGATGACCGAGGAAAAATTTTCTTTGGTCATCATCATCTTTGAGTATGCAACAACAATAAACAGCGAAAAGCTCCGGCGACTGCGTTAGCATCCACTGTGACGGGTGCGATTCAGCTTTACTGGAAGAGCAAAGTCAACAAGCAGTGAGTATCCAGCGCGTTGTTGGATTTCCTTTTCGGACTTGTCATAACTACACCGAAGTTAGCCAGTGGAGAGGCTTTTGCTATGGCACATTTTTTGCCCTAAAGTTTTATAGGGAACTTGTATACATTATTGCTTTGGTGTATACGGTGACTGAGGTCTTATCAGTAAGGGTTAAAAAAAGCTTGAAAGATGAAGCTGAGAAGCTCGGAGTTGACTTAAAAGTAGCTGTAGAGCAAGTTCTTGAGGAACTCGTTGCTGAAAAAAAGAAAAAAGCACAGAAAGTTGCCAAAGAACTCAGCAGTCTTATGGATGTTAAAGCAGAGGAATGGGTAAATGACGTCAAAGCAACAAGGCACGAAATGTAAATACCTCATTGACACATCCGCGCTCTACCCTTTACTGATTTCTGGCGAAGCATTCAACGCTGAGGAATGTGCTGTGAGTTCTCTAACCCAATACGAGGTAGGTAACGTTCTTTGGCGGGAAAACCAACAAAAAAAGCTCAAAGACCCGGCGAGGGTAGCTGAGATTTTTTCTGAAGCCCTAAGCTTGCTTAGAAAATTGGAGATGGATTCGTTAGCTAACGTTTTGGCAGTTGCCATAGACAGGTATCTTACTTTCTATGATGCATCATACGCTTACTTGGCGGAGAAGGAAAACCTCAGATTAGTCACCCAAGACATTGACTTACTAAAGAAATGCAAGGCGGCAATTCCAATAAAAGAAATGATCCGATATTAAGATGAGCTGCGTTTCAAATCATGATAACTTCCTGCATGATGTGTTCGCCGATGTGGGGTTTTAGTGCCTTCTTGGAGACTAAATCGACGTTGACTCCCAACAAGTCGGAGAGGTAGTTTTCTAGTTTCATGAATTCGAATATGCCAACTGGTTCTTGAAACTAAACAAAAGTTGGATGAAGCTACCAAACTGATGGGTGAACTTATGGAAACCATCGATGTTTTATTTAATCCTGAAATGATGAAAGCCCTTAAGCAAGGTCAAGATGACATTAAAGCTGGAAGAGTCAAGGATCTGCGTTCGCTTCTAAAGGAAGAGAAAGTTGAAGCCTAAGTACTTGGTTGTTTTGTTGAGGCAAACTTGGCAAGTCTCTTAAGTTGGGGTTCGAGGGTTTGATGTTGAGCGATAAGGCTTTAGTAATAGTTTACCATTGACGTATGCTTGGTGTGTTCATGAAATTCGGTGTTGTTGTTGAAAAAGATGAAGACGGTTACTATGTTGCTTCTGTTCCAGAGTTGCCGGGATGTCACACTCAAGCTAAAACCCTTGATGAAGTCATGAAAAGAATCAAGGAAGCCATCGAGGCATGTTTAGAGGTTGAGGGACTAAAAAGTCAGGGACGCACGGAGCTTGTCGGGGTTCAATTCGTTGAGGTTCAAGCCTAAATGAGTTTGAAGCCACAACCACCTCAAAAAGTAATTAAAGCGTTATCCAAATTAGGATTTAAAATTGTAAGAAAACATGGCAGTCACGTTGTTCTTAAGCATCCCGACGGCAGATTAACTGTCGTTCCGGTGCATCTGGTCAGAAGGACCAGTTAACTGAAAGTAGTAGAACACGCGAGAATTTCAATGTTCTACTACTACCAAAGACGCCAATCGGGGGTTTAGCGGTGGCTGCCGATTAGTTGTTGGCGGCTAGTTTTTGTGAAAGTTTAAAGCCGCATGGTCCACATAAGAACCCCCATGAATCATCAAACAACGTGAATAGCCAATCTGGCCGCTGCTTTACACCGCAGACAACACATGACTCCACGTATACCTCATAGTCTGGGGGTAACCTGGTTAGTTCCTTGGTTTTTAACGAGAGATATTCGGTGTCGACTTTGTCTGGGAAGCTTTCGGAAGGATCGGAGCTTTTTTTGCTTCCCTTATCTTCCCGGGGAAGATGATTTTGGTTGTTTGCCTCAAAGTGGCGAGTGTTAGGTTCGGATGGTGCCTTCTCTTCAGCTGTTGATTGTGTGGGGGGGTTTGGTTTTTCTAAGTCGCTGTGGTTGGGGTTTTGGGTGCTTGTTATTTCGGTTGGGTTGCTGGTCCATTGAAGGGTTTTTGGGTTGAAAAGCCATGGTTCCCCACTGTGTTGTGCTGCGGGGAAGATGCTGTTTAGCCATTTTTTTAGGCTCTCCTGGTAAAAGAGGCGTATTTCATGTTCACTTCCGACAAGGGCAAGATAATTGGGCTTCTCCTGCAGAAGCGTGTATTGATATGTTCGGTTGCTGCCCGCTTCTTCTTTTAAGTATCCTCCCGATGAGAGCGTTTTTAGGGCTTTGGCTGCGGTTTTTGTAGTGATCTTCAGTCTCTCAGCAACATCATGTTTGGTTAAAGAGCCAGACTCGTAGGAGAACAGGGATAGGACTTCTTCTTGTCGTTTTTCTATCCGGGAAATCGTCTCAGCGATTGAATCATGCAAAATATCAAGTGCCAAAAGTAGATCTTGCGGATCTGCGATAACGTATTGGGAGTCGCCAAGGCGGGCGTGTATGCGCCCTCTTTGGTTTATGAGCGCTAAAACTCTTGTAAAATGAAGAATCTTCTCCAGATGCGTTCGTAGAGCGACTTCTTGCTCTCTTTTCGCAGCTAAATCCAGAATCCCTAGAAGTTGGGAGGGGGCAAAAACGATTACTTCATCTTTCCAGTTCAGCCGTCGCAGAGCGTTTTGGAAGTCTTCTTCTCTAAAGTCAAAGGCTCTTTGGATCCCTAAAACTTTTCTGAGAGATTCTGGGTAGGCGGAGTCACGTATTTTCTTTGCCATGACTCTTTTGGTTAGTTGTGTAGAGTGGTTCATGGTGTGTTTTAGGACTCGGCGGTACAGGTCGGCGTTGATGTCGATGTCGCTGCTTGTTGTGATAAAGTTTTTAGCGTTGGTTTTAGCGCGTCCCATCTCCATCTTTCCTGTCAGTTCGTTGCGCATAGGGTAGATGGTCTCGATACTTTCCCCCTCGCCAATGGCGCGTAGACTTAGGCTTCCGCTGTCGCCTTTTACGCCTAACGCTTCGTAGATGACTATGGTTCCGTTGAATTCTTCTGGGAGATATTTCATGGCTTCAGGGGTGGATGTGGTGAATTCAAAGTACCATTCTTTTGGAATGAGGGGTTTGATGCCTCGGATGCTTTCGTTTTTGCCGCTTCCGCTAAAGCCGCTTACAACTCCCGAGATGGGGTATCTTGTGCGTCCGCTGCAGAACATAACAAAGTTGGAGAGCAAAGCGTTGTCTTCGCCTAAAAGCCGCTGTTTTCCGTAAGCTAAAGCGTTTTTTAGTATGTTGCCTTCTGCTAGGATTGTGTCTGCTCTTTGTGTTTCTTGTTGGGTGAGAGGTTTTTGTGTGTTTGTAGGAACAATTAGGCATTGTTCTTTGTTGCAGTGCATCTTTAGGATGGGGTCTTGGCAACCATAAATGTAGCCTCCGTTCACTGCGCTTTTAATGATGCCTTGCAGTTCTTTGTCTGGGATGGGTGGTTCGTTTAGTTTGTTGAGTTTGCGCATTTGTTCTAAGACGTGGTCTGGTCGTGTTCTGCAAAAGTTTGCCATGTATGAGGCTAATCGCATTGCGTTTTCGTTTCTTTCTCCTTCCTTGACACCTCTGTATAGGGCTTCGATGCAGGGTGGAGCTTTACCTATGAAACGTTTAGCGTTGAGGTCACTTCTATTGAACCATGCGTTCGAGGGTTCACTTTGAACTTCCGGTTTGAATCCTGCCTGGTGCATGGCTTGGTATAGTTCATCTTCAAGATCGACAAGAATTGATGGAATGTTATCGTTTAGTTGGTGGTAACCTTGGCTTGGCGCCATTATGCAGAGTTTGCCTTCACCTAACAGCTCTAAGCCGCATTCCGAATGGTGGCTGCTGTCTGTTCTGGGTTTGTTTTGGGTTTGGTAAATCCAGTGTTGTCCGCCGCTTGGAGTTTTCTCGATTTGTGTGCAGAGGAGTTTTTTGAGAATTTCTTTTCCCATGGCTTGGGCATGTTCGGAAACGTTTTTGACGTCAAAATCAACGACTGAGATAGAAGAGTTCGTTTGATGCTTTTGTTCCGCAGATTATTCCAAAGCCGTCTGCATTGTGCCAGGGTTGGTTTTCAAACTCTTCTTTGGTCTGCTTTTGCGTCTGCCAATGCGCCCACTCGGTGAGTGGCTTTTTTTGTTTAACTGCAACGACGTTTACTTGCTTTTCAAAGTACTTCTTTGCTGCCTCAACTAAGTCTTCGATAAAAGTCTGCTCATGGATGCAGTTTTGCTCTGGCTCATTGGATTGATTCATTTAGGGGTTCTCCTAGAAAAAATGTTTTATCACCAACACCGAGCCAAAGCACATGTGTACGAGGCAGAGGTACACTTGACTGTTCGATTTGAGATAGAATCTCTTGCTTTGGCCGACGGTTTTGGCTTATCTTCTCAATGATGACTTGCTGCTGCCCCTCTGTGAGTTCCTTCCAATCCACTGAAAAAACAGACTCTGGATCTGAAATGGCGTCGAAGGTTACCTTTTGAGCTGCAATGGTTTTGATTGGAACTAACCCCCCACAAATTGTCTGCACAGCTCTGGGGCATCCCTTGCCAGCTTATCCCTTAAAGCGTCTCGAACAAAGTCGGCGCAGTTTAAGTAGGCTTCTTTGCGGGTGTACTCCTCTATAAGCTGGGCGTATTGTTGTGTTACCCTTGTTGCTATGACTTTTGTTTTTTGTTTCACCAAGATTGTTATCCCTCGTTAACGGATAGTTGAAGAATTTATAGAAAAAGCTTGAGAGCCTAAACAGGCTACTAGCGTAAACGTGATAATGTTGATTTTCGACTGCAAGCAGTGAAAGTGATAACTTCAGGCTCACTTGAAGAAGAAAAACGGTGAATTCTACAGAGAAGCCCGTTCTTCTTCTTTCCAACAAGCGTTGAAATCAGAAACTGACGATTTAACAACAAGATTTCAATCGGGCGCCTGCTTACCTCTATCATAAAATAGCAAACCACTTCTAATTAGACTACAAGGGCAGCTTTCTTACTTCTATATTGGGTAGTAGTCGTCTAGTAAGTCTCTTAGACGACTACTTCTAACTTACAGTTCGGATTTTTCTTGTGTGCTGCAATTGGCGTGGGGCGAAGTTATAGTTGTTGCAGTATCATCCTGGGTTTCTTGGCTTTATTCTTGCTTCTGTCTGTAGGCAGTATTTTATTGTAGGTATGGCTTAGTTGATGATGACCGAGGAAAAATTTTCTTTGTTCATCATCATCTTTGAGTATGCAACAACAATAAACAGCGAATAAGTGCAAGAGTCGAGGAGAACAGTTCGCTTGCATCTTTTTTCGATGAAAGAACCCATTTCCCAAAAATCTTGCTTGTTATTCTTCTATCCCGTTTGTCAGTCCAGCGTACCCAATAGGCTTACACCTTAGAAAGTCGGTTCAGTCGAGAACTCGAGAACAAAGTTAGAGAAAGAAGAAGCGCAATTTTTGAAAAGATCCCAATGCCGATCAGATTAGATCTGCCTTCACGCTTGAAGCTCTACTGGCTTACAAATTAACATGTAATGGTATTGTCCTACGTCAATTTGTTTAATGACACAAAAACCGTTGTTTGCAAGAATCCGATTGGCCTCATCTTCCGAGAGTCGCTCTTTCATTGGCGGTCCATGTTCAGTCGGGGTTTTCTTCCAGTCTACATCAACAATCTTGGCTGTTGGTTTAGATATGCGTTTAACTTCTTGGAGGAACGCTTTCCTGTTTTCTACCTCATGTAGAACGTTGGCGAATAGGACGAGGTCGACTGATTCTTTGGGGATTCCTGTGTCGCACACATCGCTATTTACTATTTTTATGGTGTTTGGGTTAACTTCTGACTTGGCAATGTTTTCTATTAAGCCATTTAACATTAGCTGGTTGCTGTCAACGGCATATACGAGGCCTTTTTCTCCTGTCATCTGAGCCATTGGTATGGTGAAGAAGCCAGGTCCCGAACCCAAGTCTGCTGTAATCATTCCTTCCATTATTTCTGCCTCTTTTAGGATGGTTTCTGGATTGTGCTGTTGCTTTCTTTCTTCAGACATTAAGAACTTGACGCGGTCAATATGATGTTCCATTGCTAACTCCTCAACTGCTTATGCAAAAACCAATCACTATTAATATACACAGCTTGAAGGATTTCTCTTTTTTTGGGTTTGCCTAATGCGGTGGCGTAAGATTCTTGCATTTGGGTTTAGCCCAGATTAATTCAGAGGATAGAGGAAATTTTGGTTTTTTAACAAGTTTTAAATGATCAATGCATAAAGTAAACAAGTGAGTTGACAGCAAATGAGCATGGACTTTGAAATTTTTCAACCAAACGATGAAAACATTGCTCAGATTATCGTAAGAATTCTTAGTGAAAAAGGGTACAGCGCCAGTTATCAACTCGGTTACCCCCATAACAAAATCTTTATAAAAATTGACCAAAAAGCAGAATCAAATAGAATTTCAAGCATAATCCAAGAGTTCATGAAGGAATCTGGTTTTCCCGCAAGCGGTATGACAACTTCTCAGGTAGATGCATTAACAAGCAGTCTTGGTAGCTTAATACCTGAACCACCAAACAGAAAGCTAGAACAACCCACGTTCATTGAAAAGAAAACTGAGACCAACAACACTTTTCACCCCGAAAAATCAGACAGTGAAGTTGTTGAAAATGCCAAACTTGAAAAATTGAGAGTCAAAATCGATGAAAAACTCAATCAATTAAATAAGCAAATTTCAGATAACCCAAAAGATCGTGCAAACGAGAAAAGAAGAATTGAGAGAGACACTCTGGTTTGGGTTCTTCAAAACATGCCATGATTAACTGATAATAGCTTTGCTGCTTATCCTTCCGACTTTTCAGGAGAGTCATCAGACTTCGAAACGTCTAGTTTCGCGGAACGGCTTGTCCCGATATTATGTATTGAAGTAGGTCGACACCCTAGAATGTCGGTTTACTCGAGAACTTGAGAATAAGGTTAGATAAGAAAAAATCGTTTGCCGTGCAGGGATTTTTTTCTTCTTTCAACTTGGCTAATTTCCTAACGCGAACTTTCAGTTAACTGGTGAAGAAGCGAGCTATTAGTAGCTTTGCAGTTTAAAGAAAAGCAATCGGGAAGATGATTTAGGAGGTTGTTTTAGTACCCGGTTTTTGGTTTTGCCTAAAGCTTTAATTTGGGGAAAGATGTTCAGTTTTTTGTTGAAGTTAGTCGGCTTACCGATAATTTTGGTGGGTAGCATATGAGTTTGAATAATTTTACGGTTAAATCACAGGAAGCTATTCAGAAGGCTGTAGAAATTGCCTCCGCAGGGCGCAATCAGGCAGTTGAGCCGCTTCATTTGCTGAAAGGGATCTTGCTTGTTGATGAGAATGTGGTTCCTTTCTTGCTTAGGAAACTTGGTGTCAACTCTGGTGCTTTCTCTGGTTTGCTTGATAAGGAAATTGATTCTTTGCCTAAGGTTAGCGGTGGAGAACAGTATCTTTCCTCAAATTCCAATAAGGTAGTTCATAAGGCTCAAGAGTTGGCTTCCGCTGCTAAAGATGAGTTTGTTTCTATTGAGCAGTTGTTGTTAGCAATATTGTCGTTGGATGATTCCGCTTCGCGTTTGCTCAAAAGCAGTGGTGTTAATGAAAAAGACCTCAAATCCGCAATTAGCCAGCTGCGTAAGGGATCCTCTGTTAATTCGCCGACTGCAGAAGAAACCTACAATGCCCTCAGCAAATACGCTATCAACCTAAACAGTATGGCCCAGGCGGGAAAATTAGATCCAGTTATAGGCCGCGACAGTGAAATTCGGCGGGTTCTTCAGATTTTATCTAGAAGGACAAAGAACAATCCTATCTTGATCGGCGAGCCGGGTGTGGGTAAAACAGCTATCGTTGAGGGTCTTGCGCAGCGTATAATTAACGGTGATGTGCCTGAGAATTTGAAGTCAAAGCAGGTTTTTTCTCTTGATATGGGTGCTTTGATTGCTGGTGCCAAGTACAAGGGAGAGTTTGAGGAGCGTTTGAAGAGTGTAATTAAGGAAGTCGTGGGAGCGGAGGGTGATATCTTGCTTTTCATCGATGAGATTCATACGCTTGTTGGGGCAGGCGGCGGCGAGGGAGCCATGGATGCGGCCAATATTCTTAAGCCAGCGTTGGCGCGAGGAGAGTTGCGTGCTATTGGCGCAACGACTTTGAAGGAATATCAAAAGTATTTTGAGAAAGACAAGGCTTTAGAGAGACGTTTTCAGCCTGTTATGGTAAATGAGCCTAATGTTTTGGATACTATCTCTATCCTTCGAGGTCTAAAAGAACGCTACGAAGTGTTTCATCATGTTCGAATTAGAGATGATGCAATAATTGCAGCTGCTGAGTTATCTCAAAGGTATATTACTGAGCGTTTTCTGCCCGATAAAGCGATTGATTTGATTGATGAAGCAGCTTCTAAGTTGGAGCTTGAAATTAATTCTGAGCCTCAGGAGCTTGAGGATGTTGGTCGGAAGATTCGGCAGTTAGAAATTGAACGTGAAGCCATCAAACATGAAAAAAATGAAGTTAAGCTCAAGGCGCTAAATCGGGAAATCGCAAATTTGACTGAGCAACGCAATAGTTTGCGGGCAAAGTGGCATGCTGAGAAAGAAATTGTTGATCAGATTCAAGCTAAGAAAAATGAGATTGAACAGTTAAAGTTTGAAGAGGAAAATGCTAACCGTCAGGGCGATCTTGGAAAGATTGCAGCGATTCGATATGGAAAAATTCCCGATGCAACTAAAGCAATTGATGCTTTGAAGAAAAAATTAACAGAGCTGCAGAAGGATTCAGCGTTGGTAAATGAAGAGGTAGGTGCGGAAGAGATTGCTGAGGCTGTTTCTAGCTGGACGGGGATTCCTGTAAGTCGTATGCTGCAGACTGAGAAGCAAAAGCTACTAAATATAGAAACTGAGCTTCACATGCGGGTTGTTGGGCAGGATGAGGCGATCCAAGCGGTTTCTGATGCGTTGCGGAGGAGTCGAGCTGGCCTGCAAGATCCTAAGCGCCCAATTGGATCTTTTATTTTCTTAGGTACAACTGGGGTTGGAAAAACTGAATTGGGCAAGGCATTAGCAGAGTTTCTCTTCAACAACGAGAACAATATGGTTCGGATTGATATGTCGGAGTATCAGGAGCGGCATACCGTTTCTCGGCTTGTGGGTGCTCCGCCGGGTTATGTTGGCTATGAAGAAAGCGGACAGTTAACTGAAGCGGTACGAAGAAAGCCTTACTCTGTTGTTTTGCTTGATGAAATCGAGAAGGCACATCCGGATGTTTTCAATATTCTACTACAGGTCCTCGATGATGGCCGATTGACTGACAACAAAGGCCGAACAGTCGATTTCAAAAATACCATCATTATCATGACTTCAAACATAGGCTCTCACCTAATTCAAGAAAACCTGGAAAAAATTAACTCTGAAAACCGTGAGCATATCCTAAATCAAACTAAAGAGCAAGTTTTTGAGTTACTCAAGAAAAGCATCAAACCAGAATTCCTAAACCGCATCGACGAAATAATAATGTTTCAACCCCTCACCCAAGAGGAAATTCGGAAAATAGTGGAACTACAGCTGCGAAAAGTTGAACAAATGCTTGAAAAAAACAACATAAAACTTTCAGCCACCAAAAAAGCGATAGACTACATTGCCAATGTTGGATTTGACCCTCAATTCGGCGCCAGACCAATAAAGCGTGTTATCCAAAAAGATATCCTTAACGAGCTTTCAAAAATGCTGCTGGCTGAAAAAGTCAACAAAGACACAACCATTGTCGTGGATGAAAAAAACGGTCAACTGATATTTAGAAATAAATAGGTTAAGAGAGGTTGCCCTCTTTGACTTTTAACTGAAATCTTTCACAACCAACATACTGGATTTGGTGGAGAAATCCCGTTTTGTTGAGTTGTGAGATAGCGCCTTTACAGGTGGACTTGTACTGTAATAAACAGAAACTTGTGTATGTTGTTCCGCAACAGAACAATTCCTGTAAAACTCAGATTTTTGAGGACGTTTCAGAAACCCGTAAGGTCGGCGAGTCCACGATAAAATTTAAACCACTTCTCGATTGGCTCATCGAAGAATGAACTGTCGACTTTGCTAAATTATCCCACATACGGGCATTCAAATAATAGAAGAAGAAGAACGGGTTTTTTTCCTAGGCAGGTGTCCTTCTTCTTTCCAACAAGGCCAGAATCATACAGACTTAGAGAGACTAAAAATTATTTTTGTCACTCTGAGGGTTTAAGTAGCCATTTCCAGAGTGGAGTGAATATGACTGTTTTGTCATTTACTAATGTGCTTGCCTCATAATCCCACGTAATAACGAGCATATTTTCGCAATTCAATTCTGAGGCAGCAGCTTTAAAGGATTCAAGTTCTCTTTGGTCTATTTCGTTTTTTGCTGAGGCGTAGGTTACTTGTATAAGCTGTTGTATTGACTCTGCAGTTTTAACGATAAAATCAATTTCTTTTCCTCTGTGATCTTTCCAGTAATAGAGTTCGCAGTCTGGATGGAAGTATAGTTTTCTTCTTAATAGCTCTATGAACACTATGTTTTCCATCAATCTGCCCGGGTCTTTGCTTAGTTTAAACGCTACATTGTTGGCTAAGCCGGTATCGATGCAGTAAACCTTCTTTGGGGCTTTGAATTGCTCTTTGAGTTTATAGGAAAATCTTTCAAGCAGAAATATGAGGTAGGCATCTGAGATGTACGCAGTGTATTTTGCTATTGTATGTGGATCTTTTATTTCTAGAGTTGTTTTTAGTTTGTTGAATGTAATTTCTTTCGCACAATTTGAGATTAGGTATTTTGCGAGTTCTCGTAGGTTTTGGGTTTTTCTTATTTTGTGGTGTCCTATTATGTCGTTTTCTATTATGTCTCTGTAGATTTCATTTAGCATTATACTGCCGAATTTGCCTACTTCTGGGAAACCTCCTTTCTCTATAAACTCGGAAAGGGCTTTTTTTACCATGGCAATGCTGCTTGTGGAGTAGGTCCAGTTTTCGGTTAAGGCTATGTTTTTTACTCGTAGGTATTCTTTGAAGCTGAATGGTAGAAGCGTTACGTCGATGTGTCTGCCTGTTAAGAAAGTCGCGAGATTTCCTCTCAGGAGGTCTGAGTTACTCCCAGTTATTACTATTTTATTTATTGTTCTAAGTCTGCTAACGAATCTTTGCCAATTTGGCACTTTCTGTATCTCATCAAATACAAAGTATGTTACGTCGTTGCCGTACAACTCGTAAAAAGCTTGTATAACTTGGTTTAATTCTTCAGCTTTTAAGTCAATTAGTCTTTCATCGAAGAAGTTTATGTAGCCGAATTTTTCTTTGTTGAGCAGTAACCAGGAAAATATGGATTTGCCGCATCGCCTAATGCCCAGGATTGCTAATACGTTGGGCTTTGCTAGATAATTTTTAACTCGTATAGTGTCTATGTCTCTGTTTATGATTGGTTCTCTTTCAAAAAGGCCTTCTACGTCTTCTTTTTGTGCTGTGATTATGGCTTTAAGCTCTTCGATATTCATCTTATTTTCAAAATGTTAATCACATAGTTTTATAAAAAGTATGTGGTTAGCACTAAAAATAGTTTTTTCTTTGCATTGATATAGTTCTGACGAACAGGTTTACGGTACGTTTATGCTTTAGCTTCGGCGGTTAATCTTGCTTCCAGGTAAAGTTGAATAAAAAGACTGCTTCCGACAGAATTAGAATTCTTCCTCTATCAATAAACCTAAACTAGGCTCTTTTTGCCCCCTGTAAGTCGATGTTCTGTTTCTTCGATATTTTCCAATCGGTGTCGAATTTTATCAGAAAATGGCGTGAGATAAGAATCGCTTTTCAGCAGGCGTATTAATCGGTTTTCAGGACCGCTCATCAAGATACCTTATTCTGTTTAATAGGCCTTCTGACGTCATGGGATATACTCTGTAACAAACGCCTCTGCTTTTTCTGCTGATAGACAATCTGACAGATACATCTTAATGAGTTCTCTCAAAGCATTCCTTCGTAGTTCCTTGTTATGTTGGTTATTAGATGCGTCGTTGATTTGGCTATTTTGATTGTTGATCTGGCTGCATGAATTGTTGATGTCGTAATTTGGATTGTAGATGTCACTTTTTGGATTATTCAGGTAGCTATTTGGATTGTCGTTTTGTGTCTTCAAGTCTTTTGCAATTCGTCTAAAAAGCGAACCGATTGTTTCAGGCATACCAAGGCTCCTTTGTGGACTATTATATTCCTAAGTTAAAACATTCTTATTAGTCTACTAGAGCAACGATTCGTAGATTTTTAGTGTCTCGTCAGCAACTTTGTGCCAGGTGAAGTAGTCTATTACTCTTTTGCGTCCGTTCTCACCCCAGTTTCTGGCTTTTTCGGGGTTCCGCAGGGTCTCTTTTATTCCCCAAGCTATGTCAGCTGGATCTTCGCCGTTAACATGCACCCCGTTCTGGTCGGGGCCAGAGCTTAATACTTGTTCTCTGAAACCTACCACGCCCCGAGCGCCTACGACCACTGGTTTCTCCATTGACATAGCCTCCAAGCTAACTATTCCGAAGGGTTCATAGACGGAGGGGAATATACATACGTCCGAAGCGGCGTAATGCATAATTCTCTCAGATTCCGTAACAAAATCAAAGCGGCAAGCTACGTTATTCTTTATGTTTAGCCTATCTGCTGTTTCAATTATGTCTTGTTCGTCCCCTTTGCCCAGAATAACAAGTTTAGTGTTAGGGAATTCCTTCAAGACAGAAGGCATTGCTAACAAAAGGTTTCTAGCGCCCTTTACCCAAGATAGCCTTCCAACGAAAAGAAGCATACTCCAGTCCTTTGGAACGCCATATTTTTCTCGAATCGCTTCAATGTCCTTTGGATCACATTTTGCCATATCGTAACGTTCAGGGTCCACGCCGTTCCAAACCACGCTTACTTTTGATGGCTCCCAACCGTGCCTTACTAGATCTTGTTTCATGGCGAAACTAACAGTGATTATTCTGTCTGATTTTTGGGCCATGGCGTCCTCAAAATGTGATACTACTTCTGACCCTTGACCTTCGCTTCTTCCCCATTCAGTGCTGTGTGTATGGAAGACCACTGGAATTTTTGTTTCATTCTTTATCATGAGACCCGAAATACTGCTTAGCCAATCGTGTACACAGACAATGTCAAAATGATATTTCTCTTTTTTTATCAGACCATTGATGAATTTAGTCGCGCTGAGAATATTGTACATGAAAATGTCATTGAAGAATTTTATGTTGGTGCCCCATCTCTTTAAGTCGTCAACCACGAAAAATGGAAAAACGTTGCTGGCATCAGCAATCAGGGGTCGATGAACCTCCACACCTCTTACGATTTCTCTGGTTTTCAAGGTGCCGCCAAAATTCAGTGTGAAGACTGAAACGTCATGTCCTAAGTCGATATATTCCTGTGTCACGTTTTCAGCATACGTACCCAAACCACCAACAATCGCTGGTGGGTACTCGTAGACAAAAAATCCAATTCTCAAAATGTTCACCCGAATAAAAGTTCCCAACTAATTTCTAATTGTAATCATAAGGTCCCAAGTACTTAAATAAACTATAATTTTCCCAGCTTTTCATTATGATTTGACTCAAAACTAGTGTGTATGCGTGTAAATGAAAGAGTGATCTATGGCAGGTTGCTTCTGTGACTAAATCGGGTAACTTAACTGCATCTGCGACTAGGTAAACATAAAAGCGCAGATGTTTTGGAGTTACTAGCGGGATGGAGTTAGTTAATAAACGTACAAGGAACCAAATGGGAGCCCGATTCTAGAACAGAACCCGAGCCTAAATCAAAACCAGAACCGCGAACCGAACCAGCTCCTAGAACAGAGCCGGCCGCCAGAACTGAACCAGCGCCTAGAACAGAACCAGCTGCGAGAACGGAACCATTGGATAATAAGATACAAACAATCAAGTGTCCTTCTTGCGGTTATCTTTTGGTGTATTCCAAAGGAACTGGGAAGCAAACCGTCAGATGCTCAAAATGCAGAAACGTCTTTCAAGTAGAGTAGGGGTCTGTACGAAAGAATACACAGAAAAGACCAAAGAAGATGTTTACAAAGACTACGGCATGTTCAGCGGTGTCAAAAGTGGGTCAAAAACCAAGACACGAAGAACTCCAAAGAAACTACAACAGTGTTCCAAATGCGGCAGAGTAGGCGACGCAATGACTAAGCATTCACTTACAGGTGAACATAAGCCACCTTTCGTATGGCTTTGCAGGCAACCGTGCCACGACCAGGTGCACAAGTTCGGCTTAAAAATGACAAAAGAAGAAAAAGCAGCATTAAAGCGGCAGCCACCATGCAGCATACAGTTCCCCACAGAAGACAACATTGCCCATCCTTATGCAAAACTGATTGTGCCTGAATCGCTAGAAGGGGAAAAATTCAAGCAATCTTTCAAGAGAACAAATTCTGAAAATGAAGAAACATAATAAAAAACCTGGAAAACAAGTAAATCAATTAACACACCCATCCCTTAACAGCTCAACAATTTGTGCGGTATGATTGAGGTTGTAAAAACGAGATTTTACGTATATTTTATAAAATAGCGGTTGAAAAAATACTTTTTTCAAAAAATAGCTAAAAAATGCGCTTTATTTGTCTAAATGGGTTTAAGTCGTGGTAATCCCATTATAGTTGCTGTGGAAAGTGAGATATTTTGAACCAGTCAAAAGTTTTTTGTGTCGAATGTACCAATGGCGACATTCATCTTATTCTGAAAAACTCAGCGAGTTGTATTTGTGCGAAGTATGGCGAGAACCTTGATGAGGCAGATGCCATTAAGAAAATTATGAAAGAAGAAGCCTTTAAACCACTTTTTCTTATACGTAATTAATAACTAATTAGTGCTTTTGGCGGATTTGAAAATGGCATCAAAAAATTCTAATGTTGGTAAGCTTTTTGATTTTGGGGAAAACGGATATGGAATAGTAATCCATGAAGCAAGAGTGGACTATAAGACTTGGTCACCTGTTATTCACATTTTGAAGTTTACAGATGATAAACATAAAGACTTAATTAAACTCAGATTCGGATATTGTGATAACACTGGAAGACTGATTGCAAGACCATTATTCCTTAATGAAAGTGAACTTACCGAATTAGGAAAAGAAGTCGCGAAAGACCCAGAAATGAAGAAAATGCTCAAAGGCTTCTGTGACCAAATCAGGTAACTTAGACTTAACAAGTGGCAGACTGTTTTAGACAAGTCCCTTCTCGCAATAAAGTTTTCTTGCTTCATATTATCTTCATTTTCTTTTTATAAAAAGTTTGATTCCTTCTATTTCTGTTACAAATCAGACCCTGCTTCAATCAACTTTTGAGCTTCCTCCAATGTTTTAGCTATAGCTGAGGAGTATTCATCAGTATGTTCAAAATCTAACAAGTGTGTGTGAATTAAAATCTAATCCCACTCGCAAAAGAAAAACAAAATCGTTTCATCCCTATTGAATTATTGGTAGGAAGCTAGTTTTATGAAGATTGGGGTATTGTTAGAGTACAAACGATTCAGAAGAAGTTTGGAATACGTTTCGATTTGGGATGTATTCTTCTTATAGAAACGCTAACTTATTTCTTAGTTTCCTTTATAATGGAATCCAACTTACGGGTGAATGAAGCATCATATATATTCCTGTAATGATTGAAAGCATCTAAAAAGAGTTCATTAGTTGCCAAATCTTTAACCCATTTGCTATAATAATTTTTCCAATCCCCATTAGGAACGCCAAACCAAACTCTTTCCAACAGCGCCAGAAGTGAATTAAAGAAGGCAAAAGTTCTCTTCTCAGCCTCACTATATTGACCCCATTTTTTTGGTTTACCTGTGCCCTTGACATATATTTCTAAAATTTCGGGGCGGTCAATTAAAATGGATGCTGTACCAGAAAAATCGCTCATTAGTTTTTCATAAGTATTGTACTTTGTTGATTTTCGTTGTAGGTATACGTTAGTTGCTACAACTAGTAATGAGATTACTATAGCTATGTTGGTTGCAAGAGTTGCTACTGCTTGAATGTCAGGGGATATTAATGAAATCTCTTTTGCCTCCCCAAGTTGGATATGTTGTTTAATTAAAGAATCTTCCTCTTTTGACCTCTTAACCAATTGGCTATTACTTCTTGTAGCTGTCTCTTGTTTACAATTCGTTTAATCCGTATCTTCAATTCGCGCGTGTTTCTCCTCAATAATGGGTTCATATTCTCCCAAAAATGCCTCTGCAAAAGAAAAAGAGGATTTGCGGGGTCATGCCTTCATGGGCTAGAGGGTTCGAATCCCGCTCCCTTCACCGAAGTCTATTCCAAAAGCGAAGCTCACAAATGGCTGAACAACTTACTCTTAAGTGGTGAAGGGTTAAACTAAATTTCGTAAAACCCGTAATTTTGCTGGCTAAATTAAAATTTAGTCAGACAATAACTTTTGAGACTTTCCATAAATCCTCAAAAACTTTTTTGAAAAACTCGGGAGTTCTTATTATAGGGTATTATAAGGGAATTATTTTACGCGCGTAAAATAAATCGGCTCCTTATCCTTATACCTATTAAGTAAAATAAATCGAAGCGTATTCAGGTATCATCATATCATATCATATTCCATTTACATTGCGTTAACTGCCTTATTCTATCCAACAGCGTATTGATTCTGCTCTTTTCAGCGTCAGTATCAGTTGAGATTTGTACCCTGCGTTAGCAGGAAGGAGCAGTGATGTCAATCAAGCTGTTGGACTAAATTTTAGTCCGACCAACACAGAAATCATTTTTTAATGAAATCTGTACGGATTTCAGGGCATATCCAAGATTCAGACCAAATAGTATAGGCTTTTATTTTTCATCCTTTAAAACGAACTTGTAGCATTCACATTTAGGTTTAATACATATTCTATCTAAAAAATACGAATGTTCACTTTTGAGATGTTCACACGTACACATTTCATCTTTAATTTTAGCCTTATCCATCAAGATTTATCCTTGTTAAATGAACAACTTTAACCTTCAAAAAGTTTTAGGTGAGGTTCAAATTACATTTTTTATCTCTATCATAACCTAACAAACCACCTAGAGATTAAAAGCCATTAAATCCAGTTCAAAATAGCCCTCTACAAAGAAACAGCCGATTAACTTGTAGAAGAAGAAGTGCAAATTTTTCAACATTCTTCTTGCAATACCTGGAATAGCCGCTGCTTAATTGTCCGCCGCAGAAAACGAGTGGCATTTTGTTTAGATCAACAAGGGGCGCTTCTTACATTTCTTGATGGGTAGTAGTAGTCTAGCCACCCCCACCCTAGACTTCTACTTCTAACTTACAGCTCGAATTTTTCTTATGTTTGCGCAATTAACATGGAGCGCAGTTATAGTTGTTGCAGTATCACTCAGGGTTCTTGGGCTTTATCCTTGCGTCTGTCTATATGCAGTATTTTATTGTAGGTTTGGCTTAGTTGATGATGACCGTGGAAAATTTTTTCTTTGGTCATCATCATCTTTGAGTGTGCAATAACAATAAACAGCGATTAAGGGCAAGAGTCGACAAGAATACCCCGCCAGCATCTTTTTTCGATGAAAGAACACAGCTCCCAAAATCTTGCTTGTTATTCTTCTATCCCATTTGGCAATCGAGAGAACCTGATAGGCTTACACCCTAGAAAGTCGGTTTGCTAGAGAACTCGCGATAAACTGTGGGAGAAAAAAAAAGAACAACAAATAATTGCAGTAGGCGTGGGTTAATAAGTGGGTTAATACTACTTTTACCACCGGTGTAGCGGTGTGACCACTGAACTTAAAGCAGTAAAAATAAGCAAAGAAACATACTCCGAATTAAGCGCAATCGCAGGCGAATTACAAATCAAAAGAAAACGACCTGTATCGATGGATGAAGCAATGAAATACCTAATACGGCGAAGCAGAAAAGGAAAAAAGATTTCCGATCTAGCAGGTTCATGGAGTATGGATGATACTGAAGCAAAAGAAGTCAAAGACTCAATTGCCAAGGCATGGGAAACATGGAAACCGTAAAAACAGTAATCGATACCGACCTCTTAATTGACTTACTAAGAAACCAGAAACAAGCAACAGCCTTCATCACCAAGCTTGAAGAAAAAAACTGCATTTTGTCAACCACTGCTGTCAACCTCTTTGAACTCCATCATGGAGCACATAAATCTCATGAAACCGAAAAAAACCTTCAAGCAATCCACGTACTCATAAGCAGGTTATCAATTCTTCCATTTACATCAAAAGCCGCCCAAAAAGCAGGCCACATATACGCACAACTAGAGCGTCAAGGACAACCAATTGGACTAAGAGACACCTTCATCGCTGCCATCGCCCTAACGAGGGAATGCAGTGTCGCTACACGCAACCAAACACACTTCAGCAGGATTTCTGACTTAGAAATCATTACACCATAAATCTGTCAGTAAAGTCTGAGCCTAACTGCTTTTTTTCTCTTTCTTAATTTAGACTCCACTAACCAAAACAACAAACAGGAATTTTGGCGTGTTGTTGTTCTTCCGATCGGTCAGAAGTAGCCAGTTAACTGAAAGAAGTAGAACACGCGAGAATTTCAATGTTCTACTACTACCCACAAAGACCCCAATCGGGGGTTTAGCGGTGGCTGGCGATTAGTTGTAATCGGCTAGTTTTTGTGAAAGTTTGAAGCCGCAACTTCCGCATAGGAACCCCCATGAATCATCAAACAAAGTGAATAGCCAAGCAATAAACCGCTAATAGCCACCAAGAATATGGGCGATTGCCCTATCTCAAACTTTAAAATTTTCAAATCGATGTTAGGGGTGCTAAAAAGTGGCGGATGGGAGCTGAAACCACATACATCTGCTCTGCAGGCTACCCTTTGTGTTCTTGGTTAGCGATCAATGTATTGCTTGATAAAGTTTCTACCCCCAAGATTGCTGCAGCTTTAGCAAGTTTGTTGTCATCTGTTACTAGGATTTTACTGGTTTTCTTTGCTTCAACAAGATACGCAGAGTCATAAAACGTTAGATTACACTTATCTGCTGTTTGCAAGATTTCGATTCCTTGGCCTTCGACCTCAACTACCATCATACGCACAAGCATCGCGTACATTAGGCTCAACGATTTCTCGGCTTCCTCAATGCTTATCCTTTTAAGCAAATGAGCCTCCCTCCACAAAGCGTTTCCAAGCTCATAATATGCTAAACTAATCGTTGTTCCCTCCATCAGCTTGTCCATGGCTTTTTCAGGGCATTCTCTGATAAGTAGGTATATGGCGTTAGCATCAAACAGTAACCGCGGCTCTGTCATCTGTTGTCCCTTGAGGCACGGATGGATTGGGTGAACTCTTCAGGTGGGATTTTTTTGAGTATGGCGGATACCTCTTTGGCAAGTTTGTTTAGCTTTTCTTTTTCCAGTCGGTCTACTTCTGATTGTAAGGATTCACGTATTACCTCGCTTACGTTCACGCCTAGGCTGGATAATTTTTTTTTGAGTCCAGCGGGAACTTTGGCGCATACTGTTTCTTCCATACCCATGAGTATTACCGAAATAGTATAACGGCTGCGTATGATAAGAAGATTTCTGCAATTTCAATTTAGAGCAATCTGAGCTTGGGATGAGTGTTGAACCCACGAACTGAAGGAACCGAGGAAAAATTTTCTTTGGTCATCATCATCTTTGAGTATGCAACAACAATAAACAGCTTAAGGGCAAGAGTCGACAAGAATACCCCGCCAGCATCTTTTTTCGATGAAAGAACACAGCTCCCAAAATCTTGCTTATTAATCTTCTATCCCATTTGGCAATCGAAAGTACCCTGATAGGCTTACAACTAGGAAAGTCGGTTCCGTCGGGAACTCGAGAACAACAGAAGAAGAAAAAATTGTTTTCTGTGGAAAATTAGCGTTTTTCTTATCTCTTACCTTAGTTTCTTAGTAATGGAAAAAACCCACCGAGATTTCTAAGAAGCGCTTCTAACTAGTCGGCTTGAAAAATGAGTAAGGTGCAAAAGTGGCGGCCTTAGGTTTGCTAAAGCTTCAAGAAATTATTCGAATAAAGAAGAGCAAAGCTTTTTAAAACTTGATACTTACTACTTTTAGGTAGTGAATCGAGGTAGTGTAAATTGACTTTAACCCTTAAGAAAGAACAAGAGCGTGTCGTTTCAAGAGGTGGCAATTCATCAGTACTCTATTTGCCAAAAGAATACTTTACCCCTGGCGAGAAAATAAGCTCTCAATTAGAAATAGATTCTGACGGAAACCTCAGGATGGTCTTGACAAAACGACTCTTCAATTTCACTTGTGATAGTATAAAAGAACTTATTGGAAGTAATTTTACCGCTGAATATGATAAGGTGATAGCTGGTAATAGGATTTTTAGCGCTACTCAGGGAGATTTGAGTGTAAGCTGCACTAAATCAACAAGAGATTTGGAACCCACATATCTGACCATTTCAAAGAGATTTGAAATACTCTCTCTCAAAGAATACGCGAAAATGATAGATTGTATAAAGAGTTTAGCAAAGAAGGGTTTTGATGCCTATATAGAGCCAGAGAGCGATTTAGAAGCCGTCAATATCTACAAGGACCCTCAAAGATACAAACTTAAAGATGAATATGAAGCAGTTGAGGCTTTGATAGCCACCGGAAATAAAATAGAGTTTTCAGTTGTAGCCAGATTCAATAGCAAGAAGGACAATGAAAAACAAATAAGAAGGGCACTAAACGACTTAAGAGCCTAAAGTCCAAGCATTTCTTTGACAAGAAGCGCCATAGTTGTAATGGTCGCGTCAGCTTTAACTTTTCTATCTAAACCAACTAAGGTCGCTTTAATCATACCGCCACTTTCCTTAATATTCTCAACTCCAGTAATTTTGGAGATAGCCACACAAACCACCGGTATATTGAGATTAGCAAAGAATCGTCGCCAATCGTTAATCTCGTTTAAGCAGTCCTCACGGCAAAGTATAATTGCATAATGAGCCTTTTGTGCAATAGTTTTGGACATAGGTGTTATCTTGCCTGGCGCATCGCCGATAACAACAGCGTGTTTGGAGGAAGCTTCTTCAAACAGAGCAGTTGCCCTTTCTGCGAGTTCTGGTGTCCACTCCTTCTTCGCAACAAGTCGTTGTTCCCAACGCTTTGATCCTTTAATGAATTCAAGCGTCGGACTAGCGAGGTCCAAATCCTCAGCGTAAGCATCGACGCCAAGGGAGCGAAGAGCTCTAGCTAAACTCTCGGCTAAGGTGCTTTTTCCTGAATTCGGCGGACCGCCAATTATGATTCGAGTTGGCAAGGCAATCACCAACCAGATTGCTCAGATAGCATAAAAGATTTGTCTTGACTTGCCCGTCCTGTGAGCCGGATATGAGCAATCTTTTTTCGATGAAAGAACACAGCTTCCAAAATCTTGCTTGTTGTTCCTCTATCCTGTTTGGCAGTCGAGCTTACCCGATAGGCTTACAACACAGAAATTCGGTTCAATAACTGAAGACTGCGTGTGAAAGATGGATGTTTCGGATTAGTTGTTGTTGACCAGAAAAAAAATTCTCTGTTCAACAACAACTAAGAGGCACAAATTTTCTTCTTTCAACTTACCTATCTCTCAAAAGAGCAACAGCACTTGAAAAAAATTGTTTGTTATCGTTCTGCCAATCGATTTTTCGGTTTGGGGGTTGCTGGAGAAAGAAGCGATTGTTATAATTAGAAATAGATGTAGTGCTGTAATTAGTACATGGAAGTTGGCGGCGTGGGCAAAGACAATTTGAAGCTGGGATTGTTAGCTGAGCCAGTTCTAGTAAGTAGAGAAAGAGAACTCGAACAGTTGCATTCATTATTGAATTTGGCTATTGAAGGAAAAGGAAATACAGTTTTTGTATCAGGCGAAGCAGGTGTTGGAAAAACAAGACTTGTTAATGAGTTCATAAACTCAGCAAATAAACAGACAGTTACCATTTTAACTGGATGGTGTCTTAGCAATGCTGCGGTTCCCTACTTTCCTTTCTTTGAAGCCTTCCGAAAATACTTTTCAATTAAACCCGAAACAAAAGAATTGAAAATTAGAAACTTGTTCATGGATCCACCTCAGAGTGAAAAACTTGTAGATCCGCAAATTATAACTCCTCAGATTTGGAAAGATCAAACTTTTACCGCTGTAGCAAGCACCCTCATCTCGATTTCAAAGAAACGCCCCATAATTCTCTTCATAGATGATTTGCAATGGGCAGATTCGGCATCTTGCGCGCTTCTTTATTATCTCGCAAACATAATAAACTCAGAGAAAATTCTCATTATAGCCACATTTCGAACCGAACAGCTTACCGACAGCTATGATGGTAGACCACATCCGCTTGTAGAAACTCTTCGGTTGATGAGACGCCAAGATCTGATCAAGGAAATAAAAGTATTTAACATTGATGAAATTGGCGTCTCAAAGCTTGCGGGAAGCATGCTTGGCAGCAATCTTCAAAAAGAGTTCACTCGCAAATTAACTGAAGAAAGCCAAGGAAACCCACTCTTCATTGTTGAATCAATAAGAATGCTGAATGAAAACAAAAGCCTAATCCAAGAACATGACAAATGGCGCTTAACAAGTATAACAATAGCAATACCGCCAAAAGTCAAAGACATTATTAGGCAAAGATTGGGCTCGTAAGGTTTCTATAATGGGAAGGTGACAAAAGAGTAGAACAACAACAAACCATTTTTCCCAACTGGCTGTTGTTGTTCTATCAAGCCTTATCTACTACGCTTGTGAACCCGTCGAAAACTACTATTGGTTTTTCCAAGTGTGCGTTGAGTTGGCAATTAGAAATTTAGATGAATATACAAGCAAGACAGAACTTGAGTTTAAATCGATCTCTATCTTATTTTCGGGATCGCTTAATTTTTATTATTAATTGCTAAACATTATATACATTATTTTTATTAATAAAATAATAATAATCATATGTGATGACAATTCATATTTTTCTTCTCGAAAAAGTTGCAGTTACCCAAATTTTAAATACAACTTGGTAAAGATACTGAGTTATCCGATTTTTCGGATAAAAATAAAGAAAAATAGAAAAATACAGAGGAAAAAAAATGCAAAAACTAAAAAATAAAACTATCGCTATTATAATTGCTTTGATTTTAGTATCATCTACAGCAGTTTCAATTGCTTCTTTACCAACAGCTAACGCACATACTCCTCCATGGCAAATCCCAACGTATGCTTACATTGTTGCGGCACCTGATCCTGTAGGTGTCGGTCAAGCCGCACATGTCTACATGTGGCTTGCCCCTGTTTACGGAATAGCCGGTGGATCAAGTCTCGGTGTTTCGGGGAACGGCTCTACAAGCAGCTCAGCATCGCTATCAAACAACTATAGATTCAAAAACTACAATCTTACAATCACAGCGCCTGACGGCCATGTAACAACACAGATTTTTGAGACTATCATGGATACGACATCGAATCAATTTACCACACTTACTCCTGACCAAACTGGAATCTACACTTTAGACTTTAATTATCCTGGACAAGCCTATGGGGCGAATGGCAATGGCTATGAAAAATCAATTCTGATCAACGATACTTATTTGCCAAGCCATGCATCTACAACGCTGACGGTTCAAGCAGAATCAATACCTGCGCCAATAAACAGCTATCCGCTTCCCTCTGAGTACTGGGCGCGCCCAATATTCGGTGAGAATACTGACTGGTGGACAATTTCGTCCAACTGGCTAGGTATAACCTCTCCCCCTCCAGGAGGCGCTGCTAGCACTCCAGATCAAGCACTTTACCATAGCGATGCTATAGGGCCTTTGACTTCTCACGTTATGTGGACACGTCCGCTTCAGTTCGGAGGAGTTGTCGGCGGAAACCAGTTTTTTGAAGGCGGCTCATACCCGAGCGGTGCTGCTTTAGGAGTCCAATATTTCGAGGGATCCGCATACCAGCCAAGATTTGTCAATCCGATAATAGTTGGCGGGATCCTGATTTACACGGAACCAGTATCATTCACAGGCGCTAGAAGTGGACCAACCACCGCTGTAGATATTCGCACAGGACAGGTCCTTTGGTCTCGCGATGATGTACCGCCACTTGCGTTTGGGTACATATACAATCATTGGGATCCAAACCAACATGGAACTTTTCCACCAATATTGTTCACAAACAACTTTGCTCAAGCTTTTGATGCATACACAGGAGCACCGCTATTCAATGTAACAAATGTCCCAGGAGGCACGTCAGTTATGGGTCCAAGCGGTAATACAGTTAAATATCTTATGGCGAATGCAGGCACAACCGCGAATCCCGCATGGTATCTACAGCAGTGGAACTCATCTAAGCTATGGCAGTACGACATTGATCCATTTACTATGGATCGCCTTCTTTCACCAACACTTGTAAATGCAACCAACAACGCCCTCATTGGAACAGTTCCTCCCGCGTTAGGTAGTAGCCAATATGGAGCCACAATCATAGTCAATGCAAACATCCCCATTAACTCTACTACTGTCTTTCGTGACGCGCCCGGTTACGGGTTAGCTACTTATGACTGGAATGTTTCGATTGGAAGCTGGCGCAACACCATGACCCCAGCGCCTACTATAGTGGCAGCAAACTATGGTGATATGTTGCTTCTCAGAAGCGGCAACCTACCTTCAGGTTTCGCAGCAAATCGGGACGGTGCAGATCAGGCTCCATACAAGTACTTCGCTGTTAACCTCAACGCGTCTAAAGGACAAGTTGGTACTGTAATGTGGACACAAACATATAATCCGGTAGCAGGCAACGTCACCATGTTACAAAGTGCAGTCGATTTTGATAACGGCGTCTTTGTTATACAACTAATGGAAACTTTAACGTTTTCAGGGATACAGTATGAATGACGGCCGCTTGCTTTGGACAACTGAACCCCAATCGGTTTGGAACTACTACTTCGATCCTGGACAGCCCGTTTTAGGCACGACTGCTTACGGGAAATTCTATGTTGCTGGTTTCGGAGGAATAACCTACTGCTATGACGATTTAACTGGGGAACTATTGTGGACTCACGGTAACGGCGGAGAAGGCAACAGCACCAAAGGTGGCTTACAGATCTTCTACGGAGTTTATCCAACTATGATACAAGCCATTGCTAACGGAGTAGTATACACAGCTACTGATGAACACACTATACCCAATCCAATGTACAAGGGTGCTACAGCACGCGCTCTTAACGCCACCACAGGAGAAGAAATATGGAAACTCTCAGAATTCCCCAGCGAGTGGGGTTTCAGCACCCCTAATCAATGGGCTACCGCAGATGGCTTTAGCGTATTCATGAACGGTCTTGACAACTTGGTTAAAGATACTGGGTTATCCGATTTTTCGGATAAAAATAAAGAAAAATAGAAAAATACAGAGGAAAAAACAAATGCAAATGAATAAAAATAAAACTATGGCTATTATAATTGCTTTAATTTTAGTATCATCTACAGCAGTTTCAATTGCTTCTTTACCAACAGCTAACGCACATACTCCTCCATGGCAAATCCCAAGTTATGCTTACATTGTTGCGGCACCTGATCCTATAGGTGTCGGTCAAGCCGCACATATCTACATGTGGCTTGCCCCTGTTTACGGAATAGCCGGTGGATCAAGTCTCGCTATTTCGGGGAACGGCTCTACAAGCAGCTCAGCATCGCTATCAAACAACTATAGATTCAAAAACTACAATCTTACAATCACAGCGCCTGACGGCCATGTAACAACACAGATTTTTGAGACTATCCGGGATACGACATCGAATCAATTTACCACATTTACTCCTGACCAAACTGGAATCTACACTTTAGACTTCAATTATCCTGGACAAGCCTACGGGGCGAATGGCAACGGCTATGAAAAATCAATTCTGATCAACGATACTTATTTGCCAAGCCATGCATCTACAACGCTGACCGTGCAAGAAGAACCAATACCTGCGCCAATAAACAGCTATCCGCTTCCCACTGAGTACTGGACGCGCCCAATATTCGGTGAGAACACTGACTGGTGGACAATTTCGTCCAACTGGCTAGGTATAACCTCCCCCGCTCCAGGAGGCGCTGCTAGCACTCCAGATCAAGCACTTTACCATAACGATGCCATAGGACCTTTGACTTCTCACGTTATGTGGACACGTCCGCTTCAGTTCGGAGGAGTTGTCGGCGGAAACCAGTTTTTTGAAGGCGGCTCATACCCGAGCGGTGCTGCTTTAGGAGTCCAATATTTCGAGGGATCCGCATACCAGCCAAGATTTGTCAATCCGATAATAGTTAGCGGAATCCTGATCTACACGGAACCAGTATCATTCACAGGCGCTAGAAGTGGACCAACCACCGCTGTAGATATTCGCACAGGACAGGTCCTTTGGTCTCGCAATGATGTACCGCCACTTGCGTTTGGGTACATATTCAATCATTGGGATCCAAACCAACATGGAACTTTTCCACCAATATTGTTCACAAGCAACTTTGCTCAAGCTTTTGATGCATACACAGGAGCACCGCTATTCAATGTAACAAATGTCCCAGGAGGCACGTCAGTTATGGGTCCAAACGGTAATACAATTAAATATATTATGGCGAATGCAGGCACAACCGCGAATCCCGCATGGTATCTACAGCAGTGGAACTCATCTAAGCTATGGCAGTACGACATTGATCCATTTACTATGGATCGCGTTCTTTCACCAACACTTGTAAATGCAACCAACAACGCCCTCATTGGAACAGTTCCTCCCGCGTTAGGTAGTAGCCAATATGGAGCCACAATCATAGTCAATGCAAACATCCCCATTAACTCTACTACGGTCTTTCGTGACGCGCCCGGTTACGGGTTAGCTACTTATGACTGGAATGTTTCGATTGGAAGCTGGCGCAACACCATGACCCCAGCGCCTACTATAGTAGCAGCAAACTATGGTGATATGTTGCTTCTCAGAAGCGGCAACCTACCTTCAGGTTTCGCAGCAAATCGGGACGGTGTAGATCAGGCTCCATACAAGTACTTCGCTGTTAACCTCAACGCGTCTAAAGGACAAGTTGGTACTGTAATGTGGACAAAAACATATGATCCGGTAGCAGGCAACGTCACCATGTTACAAAGCGCAGTCGATTTTGATAACCGCGTCTTTGTTATACAACTAATGGAAACTTTAGGGTTTCAGGGATACAGTATGAATGACGGCCGCTTGCTTTGGACAACTGAACCCCAATCGGTTTGGAACTACTACTTCGATCCTGGACAGCCCGTTTTAGGCACGACTGCTTACGGGAAATTCTATGTTGCTGGTTTCGGAGGAATAACCTACTGCTATGACGATTTAACTGGGGAACTATTGTGGACTCACGGTAACGGCGGAGAAGGCAACAGCACCAAGGGTGGCTTACAGATCTTCTACGGAGTTTATCCAACTATGATACAAGCCATTGCTAACGGAGTAGTATACACAGCTACTGATGAGCACACTATACCCAATCCAATGTACAAGGGTGCTACAGCACGCGCTCTTAACGCCACCACAGGAGAAGAAATATGGAAACTCTCAGAATTCCCCAGCGAGTGGGGTTTCAGCACCCCTAATCAATGGGCTACCGCAGATGGCTTTAGCGTATTCATGAACGGTCTTGACAACAATATTTACAGTATAGGCAGAGGACCAAGCGCTATGACAGTTGACGCACCAGCGTACGCAACTAAACTAGGCGATTCAATCGTAATCCGTGGAACAGTCACCGATATTGCAGCGGGTACACAGCAGAACGAGCAAGCGGCAAGATTCCCCAACGGTGTAGCCTGTGTGTCTGACGCAAACATGGGTGAGTGGATGGGCTATGTTTACCAGCAAAAGCCACGCCCAACAGACACAATTGGCGTACCTGTCACTATCAGCGTTGTGGATGCAAATGGCAACTATCGTGAAATCGGCGCAGTCACCAGCAACTCAGATGGCTTCTTTACATACAACTGGAAACCCGACATTGAAGGGCAATACACTGTATACGCGTCATTCGCAGGCAGCGAATCATACTGGCCATCGCACGCAGTAACCTCATTTGCAGTCGACCCAGCAGCACCAACACAAGCACCGATGTCAACGCAAACAGAATCTGTTGCTAACATGTACCTTCTGCCAGGAATCATCGGCATAATAGTAACAATCATAATAGTCGGCGTAATACTTGCAGTGCTAATGCTTAGAAAAAGACCATAAAACAACTTCCTCTTTTCTTTTTTTGTTTTCTTAGGTTTTGATTGTTTTGCATTATTTTTTTTTACCCATAATTGTTTATAAAAACACAGTTTTGTAATTAGCTGGTCCATAATGATAGGTCAATCGGTTGACAAGTAAATAATCAGAAGAGTGATAGTCAGAGGTATTCAATAAAAAAATAAAAAACCAGTGCTTTTTAGTTAAACTGTGCTTTCACTGAAAAACTTGAGGATAGTTTTTTCGCCCATTGCTTTGCGGATAAGATTTCATCGGCTTTTGGGTGTCCTCTTTTTAAAAAATTCCATCCGCCGTAACAAGAGAAATGAATATCTTCGACAGATAATCCTTTTGATTTCAAAGTTGTTTTTAATTTAATCAGCACATTTTGGCAGGCCATTCCTACCCCTCCCCATGTAATGAAAATAGCACAGAACCCTGAAGTTTTATGACCCAATGCCCTAATTCATGCGTGGCAATGATGGAATTTAACCCTGTTAACGTTTCAAAGAACAGAGCTATGATAGGTTCACCCTTCCAAATTTGGGGGATAGCGGTATTTAGTTCCCCCTTAAAAGAAGCAAAGGTTGGATGCTCTCTTCTATTACCAACCATCACTTCGAAATCAGTACCTATAACTTTGGAACAAAGCGAATGCCACAAAATACACCTTGTTTGGCGAAATTGCCACATTTCCCCTCTTTTTTGAGTCTTTTTTCAGTGAGAGCTAACTGTTTTGATGGTGGCTCTGACAGAGTAAAACTGATTAGTAAGCCCTCAAAAGCCCAAAAAAGTGGTGTATTAGTAAAACAATTTTTGAAAGTTTTACCGAAAGATAGGAGCTTCACCTATTGGTAAATGCTGACCGTGTTAAGCGTAAACTGCCAAGTTTATTAGTTGACGGCAGCACTACTGGAAAGAAAAGCTGGAATAGCCTCATACGCTATCGTTATCGGTTTACCCAATTTAAGAAGCGGCAGCCTGAGAAATTTGACTCTATTACTAACCGCATTCTCTTAGATTTAGCAGATTTAGAAAAAGCAGTTAATCAGTCAAAAGACAATGGTTGGCGCCATAAAGCTTAATGAGAGATTCTTCACTAAACTATTCTCTTAACATCCATTGAACAGGCAACTCCGGTTCATTATGCAAAATAGTGGCGGCGAGACAGGAAGGAATTTGGACATAGACTAACCCCGGGATGTTTGCAGAAGTTTTCGCCACTTTTTCTACGGCAGTCATGTTCTCACTTTTTCAGACTTTCGCGCAAAATTGAGATGAGACGAGTACTGTTAGAGTTACGCGTTATTACAGATAATTAAGAATTATCTTTGAAATCCACAAGATAATTATGACTAATGGCTGTCCTAGCAATCAGCAATTAACTCTCGGTAAATTGAGCAGTTATTTAAAATTACCGTGAAAAAATAGAGAGGATAATTATGGGTTTTTAGTTGTGCTTGCCGATTGGCGTAAACTCTCTGATCCGTACAGCCTTTTGTATAGATAGCCAATAGATACTCCAACAAAGAGAAA
>CAWIYF010000003.1:0-352324 GCA_963840295.1 Candidatus Bathyarchaeota archaeon | reverse complement strand
GACTTTGAGGTTGGGCATTGTTCGTGGGTCTGGGTATTCTGTTGGGAAGTTGTTGTGCATTTCGTAGAGGAGGTATGCGAGTTTAGGATTAATTACCAGTGTGCGACCGTTTTCTTTTGCGGCTTGGTAGATGGTGTTGAAGCGTGTTAGGTCTTTCCACCCAAAGTTTATGAGAACTAACCCTTCAGAGCGCCCAATGTCAGCGCTGATTTCTCGCCCAACATCCGCTTCAGTTATCACTTCGTCCGAGCCGATTCGGGTTCCTTCCGTAATCAAAACATCAACCGGACCATCAATCGAACGCACATAATCATCGATCGAAACCTCGCCTGCGCCATGGAACCTCACGTCTCCAGTGTAGAGGATGCGTTTGCCGTCTGGAAGAGTGAGCAGAACTGAGCAGGCGCCTGGGACTGAGTGCCCGACTGGGATCAGCTTGTACTTGATGCCCTTTATCTGTCCCTCAGTAGCCGTGTTAAACGTTCGGTACTGAGGCGCAATATCGTAGGTGAATTTGAATTTGGTTTTGGGGTCTTCAATGATTGGGTGCTCCTCTTCTTTTTCTTCACTGCATGCACACTCTCCGGGGCAGAGAGTCTTGAACAGGGGTGCTTTTTGTTTGATGGTTACTTTCTTGGCGATTTTGTAGTATTGGTCATCCACGCCAGAAACCGAAACATCCGTCATTGCTTTTGCTAGGACTTTGGTTTTTTCGGTGCAGTAAACGGGGATGCATGGGTCTAGGAAGCTGACGTCTTGGATGTGGTCAAAATGGGCATGCGACACAAAGACGCCGTCGACTGCTGGATGCTCGGGGTTGCAGGGGCAAACATCTGCGGTTTTCCAGTAATCCAACGCTTCGCTCCAAAGGAACCTTTTTGCTGGCCGCTTCGTTTTCAAACAGAACCGTCATATCAACCAAGTGAGGCGTGTAGATGCCGTCGATTTTAGGCAAAATCCCCAGCCGAAGCATATCCCGTAACGCATTCTTTGAACGGGCAACAAGGAACTCGGAGAAGTATTTGCTGTATTGGCCCATTCTGCGGCCAAAATCCAAAAGAACAGAGCCATCCTCAGTTTGGAGGAGGATCTTGTTGCCGCCGATTTCGTTGACTCCGCCGTAGAACGTTAGCTTAGCAGTCATGACTTTCCCAAGTGGCAGTTAACATGTAAGTTGCTTTAATAATTTATCCATCACCAGCTTGAGACTTCTAAATGCGATTTTTAATAGAGTCTTTCAAGCCGACCGGCATCAGCTCTACCATGAGGGCGGTGTAGTTTGAGACTAAAGAGAGCTGGGAATGCAACCACTGCGACTACAGCTGCCTCTGCGATGACCAAACATAAAGGTGGATGAACATGGCTGAAGAAAAAGATTGCAAAAAATGCAGAGTTTGTGGCAAGGAAATCAGCGCCCAAGAGAGCGAAGACTACGAGGGCATGTGCTGGGAATGCTGGGACGACCAACTAACAGAAGAATCCGACAGCATGTTTGACGAATTAATGTAAAGAAAGGTAATTGCTGTGTGGCCTTGTAAGAACTGTGGACATAATAACCCTGATGATGCGGTAGCCTGTGAGATCTGTGGAGCACTAATGGATGAAGTAGGAGATTCGGGAGATAATAAAGACTCAGAGGACCTATTTTTCGACGATGAAGGCATTTAAGGTCTAGTAAGTTTTTGAATTGTGTTTTGTAATTGCTTCGTTTCCAAGGAAGGTGCTACAATTTAGATTAGGTGCCATTTATGCGAAAAAGGTTTTTGTGTTGTTTTTTTAAGGCAAGTTTAATTGGTTTGGTATTGATTCAGTGTTATGCTTCGTTTGTGGTTTGACAAAGGCACCCTTCTTTTGAAGGGCGAAGCGGGAACTCCATACGGAAAATGGGATCCAAGAGTGGGCTGCTACAGAATTAAGGCACACCATTACCGAGACGTCTTAGAATACTTGGCTGAAAGCAAACTTCAAGTTGAAGATGACGTCCCTATGCTGCCTCCCCTTGAACAACTCAAGAGTAATGTGGCTCTAAGAGATTACCAGAACGACGCTTTGAACAATTGGTGCAAAGCACGCAACAGGGGAATTCTAGTATTGCCCACTGCAGCTGGAAAAACTTTCATCGCCCTAAAAGCAATTCAACAGCTGAAGGTTCAAACCCTCATTGTGGTTCCCACTTTGGACCTGATTGATCAATGGAAAAAACGCGTTAAAGAATGCCTCAACTTGGAAGCGGGTGCCGTAGGCGGAGGCGAAAACACTCTGCGAATGGTAACTGTTACAACTTATGATTCAGCCTACATTCACGCAGAACAGCTAGGCAACAAGTTCAGGCTAATAGTCTTCGACGAAGTACATCATTTAGCCTCCACAGGCTACATACAGATAGCCGAAATGTACACTGCACCATACCGCATGGGCTTAACAGCAACTTACGAAAGAAGCGATCAAAGACACTCTTTGCTATCGCAACTCGTCGGCGACCCAGTCTATTCCGTTGGCATCGAAGAAATTGCTGGGCATCTTTCGCCATACACATACGAGAAAATATCAGTTGAACTAACATCTCAAGAACAGCAAATATACAAATCTCAAATGAACATTTTTAGAAGTTTTCTTCAGCAGCGAAGAATTACTTTAAGAAGCGCCGCTGACTTCCAAAAGTTCATAATGACTACAGGAAGAGACCCAAAAGCACGTGAAGCACTACTCGCAAGAAACCGAGCCATAAGAGTTGCAGTCAACTCAGAAGCAAAACTAAACGTGCTAGCCCAACAGCTTGAGGACTTACAAAAATGAGAAAATCCTGATTTTCACTCTCTACAACGACTTGGTCTACAGTATTAGTCTGCGTTTCCTAATTCCGGCAATAACGTATCAAACTTCAAGAGAGGAGCGCCGAGAAATACTATCAAACTTTGGGAACGACAAATACCCTGTTGTTGTTACCTCTCAGGTTCTGGACGAGGGGGTGGATGTACCCGACGCTTCTGTAGGTTTAGTTTTGGGTGGAACGGGCAGCAACAGAGAGTACGTGCAAAGACTCGGACGTCTGCTTAGGAAGAAAGAAGGCAAATTAGCGCGCCTAATTGAGATAATTTCCAAAGAAACCATGGAAGTGGATACAAGTCGTAGACGCCACCAAAAAATACGAGGCGCAGCATAAGTGCTTCCAAGCAACTTGCTTTCAGTGTGGAAGAGGAAGGGCGAGATTCTGCCACGCTACGCCAAATCTTCCAGCAGCAACGATGAGGCGGTGAATTTTCTCATTGAAGCATACAAGTCGCATATTGGAGAAAAGAAGAAAGTTCTAAAATCTTTGGTTGCTGAGCTTGAAGACAAAGGCTACGAGTACCGCTTTGTTAGGGCTTTGTCTTTGTTGCTTGACCGAAAAAGCACCTTTATCTGCCACAGCAAAGTTGACCCAGTTGATTTGAGAAGAAAAATATTTCAAGCCACCGAACAATTTGGCTTGCCTACCACTTCTGAGAACCGACGAAAAATCCTACAGATCGTAGCTTCAAAGATGACTCTTGAGGTAGAGGATGTTGAGGAGGATTTTTACTCGGACTTGGATGGCGAGTTAGTTCTTGAAAAGTTTGTGGCGCCTTCAGCCTCGGAGCTGTTGGGCGAGTATAATTTGGGTTTAACTCAAACGCTACTTTTTGATGCTACAGAGCTAAGTTTCACGGCGTCTGGCAATTGGCAAGATCTCTTTCACGCAATAAAGAAGTTTGGGTTGATCTATGAAGTTTACCAAGATAATGGTTTGTGGGTGAAAATAGATGGCCCAGGTAGCCTGTTTAAGCTGACTCGAAGGTATGGAGTGGGCATAGCCAAGCTGCTGCCGATCATCGTTGCTAACTCCGAATGGACTGTTAGGGCGAAGGTTCTTTGGAGGTTTACAAACGAAATCTGCACCTTGAAACTTGATAACCAAAAACACTCCTCGCTGCTAAAGAAACAGCGTTTGCCGACTCTGACTTATGATAGCTCTATCGAAGAGGATTTCGCCTCAAAGTTTCAAGCCTTAACCACTGGTTGGGCGTTAAAAAGGGAACCTGAACCTGTAACTGCCGGAAAACATGTGATTATTCCTGATTTCTCTCTTGAAAAAGCCGGCATCAAGATTTACTTGGAAATTGTGGGGTTCTGGACAGAAGATTACTTGCTACGAAAGATTGAGAAGTTAAAGCAGGTGGAGGTGAAGATGCTGCTTTTGGTCAATGAGGCTTTGGCATGCGAAAAACTCTCAGCCTTGGAAAAACGACCGCAGCTTGACTTGATTTATTACCGCGACAAAATTTCCTTAGCTCCAATTCTGCGGTATCTGCAAACAAAGTTTGAAGATGTCAAATCTAAGGAGATTAAGCTTCTGGAGGGGTTGTCTATTAGATTTACTGAACCAGTGGTTGCTTTTAGAGAATTCGCGGCTAGGATTGGCGTTTCTACCGAAGCGGCAAGAACCTTCTTAGCTGTTAGTCCGCCTTCTGGCTATGTTGCCTTGGCGGATATTTTGGTTAGCAATGAAAAACTTCTGCAAATCGGCGATAGAATCAGAGTAGCCATTAGTCAATCGGGGAAACTGCCACTTAAGGAAGCAGCAAGAATCATCGAGGAAGAAGGCGTAGATGACTCAGCTAATGTGTTGACGATGCTTGGCTACAGAATTAGATGGCGCGGAATCAACAGTGAACAAGCTGAAGTCTCTAAGGATCCTAAGAATTCTGGCGAATAAAAAAGATTCCAAGGATCTCTTTTTCGATGATGAAGCAATCTAAGAACTACTGAAAGAGAAAGTGTGTATTCATTCCATCCATCTTTGCCAAGTCGGCGTATTTCTTCAAGGCGTAATTTGCAGTAATTATATGAATAATATGAATAACCCGCGGAAAAACCGTGGGAAGGATTATAACTTCTAAACAGCAATTACAGTCAACGTACAGAGTAAACAAAATGTTCACACGCACACCTTTCATTTCTCAATGCGAAAGCATATGCCACTTATTTGTCGTTGCACAAACAAAAAACGACTTTTTGTCAATTGCTAAAAAAACTTGCTTCTCTGTAAGATATGAACGTGATGCGCACGCAAATTTACTTCATATCTACTTTAACGCACGCGACATAAAACAGGCTCATACAGCGTTCGGTTCTTCTAGAATAAGACTCAATACAAACTTTAAAGTGAAACTTCACGACCTTGGAGTAACGTTAACAAAGCCCCTCAAATAGACACCGTATTAAATGAAGGCTTTAACTAAAAAAATCGTAGTTGTCGGCAACTTACGCTTAACACGGTTAGCATTAACCAAGTTAGTTGGTTGTTCCATCGGTCAGGGATTTCCTGTTGAAAGGATATCTTGTTCTTAAGTCCTTCGTATAAGATTTTTGGGAATAGAGTCTATAGGGATTTGATATCGACAAATACATCGGTTACAGATTTGCTCAGTAAATGTTCTCTTAACCCAAGGCACCGATTTAGCAGCCGTAATGCGCCCTTCCATTCATCGACTGTTTTAGGTCCCTCCATGTCTGCATCGTTTAAGAAGTAAACATTAACTAGCCAAGCCTCATAGCCATTTTCCCTGAGAAAGATAATGTGCGCTAATCGGTTTGCATATTGATAGAAGGTTTTAGTCCAATCATAACTTTCTTTTACCCCGAAGTCGTTTCTTGGTTTTGTTAAGGCTGCTGTTGATCTTATCGATTGATGTTGGGTTGCTTGCTTTGAAGTCTGAGATAAGCTCTGTTATGTGACTTTTAGCTTCAACCAGGAACAGTTTGCCTGAGCTACTTTTAGCTAATGCATCCCAACGGGGACCACTTTCTGGCCAGAAATCAGCCACTGAGACTTTAGTTGTTGAATTCCGAGGGCATCAAGAAACTCCGCATCTTTATACTCAATATAGTTGTCGATTGCAAGTGGCGATCGCCACTGTATTTTCTCATCTTAGTAGCGATAGGCTTGTTGAAATCAAAGCTTAGAATTTAGTTGTTGAATTTCAAGCGCCGCAAGAAACTCCTCGTCTTTATATTCAGCATAATTGTCAATTGCTAATGGTGAGCGCCAAGTTATTTCTTCAATCAAGGAGAGGGACAGGTTTTTTTTGATCTCTTGGTTTAGAAGGTCGGTTTTTTGGTTAACAAGTATTTGAATCCATTTTTGGCTACCTTTAGTTGCCATTGAAGCTTACCTCCTAAAGAGAATTCAATTTGAATCTAATCCTTGCTGATGTACCACATGAAACCATCTAATGTAGTCAGGTCCGTCTTTAGTTCGGCTGCAAGTTTAGTTAATGCTGCATTAATTGCAATGTAGTCCTTTCCAGCGTTACCTGTAATTATTGGCATTTGCACAATTTTTTTTAACGCATCCTCGGTTCTATTATTCCATACACCATATAAGTCAGGTTTGAAAGTGTGTAGTAAACCGGTTAGTATGTTTTTTCCTACTCCTTGGCAGTGGTATGTTCCCTGTAATCCTTCTTTGACACGTTTTTCGATGCTAATGGATTCATCCTGTAAGTAAACTATCAAATCCCTGAGTCGTTCTGGCTCTGATAAAGCCTCCAATCCACTTCGGTAAAGAGTTGACCAGGACTGGTTGCATCTAAAGTGGAGAAAATCGCTGAAATCCGTTTTCCATTGTTCACAACAGATTTTTATTTTTTTTTTTTTTATTTATTAATTTATTTTTTTTATTTCCTGTTAATATTTTATTTATTTATTTTTATCAATCACATGTATTACATGTTATACTATTATAATTTTTTTTTCCTTATTTTTTTAAAATCTTACATTCTTCTGTGTGATTTTTTTTATAGTATTCAATAAATAAAATAAATATTAAATTATCCTCTTTCAATCTTTTTGGGGCAAACTTTTTCACGGTATTTCGCGTAAGCCCTTTTGCGGGCAAATAACCATATGGAAACGTTGCTGAAGGATATTCCTTCAACCTTGATTTCTTCTAAGATTATTGTAGTCTTCAAAGAGTATCTTGTAATCTAATTTAAGGTAAGACATTGCATCTCAACTCTGAATAAGCGATATTGTTCTAAATTCTTTATATAAGATTTACTCAAGCGTTCTTATGACAATCTTTCGAGTCGACCGGCATCGACACTGGAGGCAGCATTACGGAAACACATCCACGGTCTAAATATTACTCATATTCTAAGAATGAAGATTCTATCTAGCGGTGGTGAAGCCACTACAATTAAGAAACCGTTGAGTTGGGGTGGGGATACTTCGTACATCGGGGAAGTAGTAACATCATTCATTTTATCGGATGTTACTGGTAAAGTTGAATCCTCAGACGTTACTGTAGAGTTTGGGAGCTTATACTATAGGTTGGGTTCAGACCAAAAAAACCTCAAGATCACTGAAGCATTGATTGAATAATCTGAACAAAGCGTTGTTTGCTTCCCGACACGCTTGTTTATTTGAAGATAATCAGAGGAGACATGAAGAATTGGAAAGTCGCTCGCTTTGGCCATGCAAGTAAAGTTTTCAAACCATAAAAGGGGTAGGCTTTGAACCTTAAGGTAGATGCATATCTTCAGCTATATTATTGAGCCATTTTCTACTTAGAGCTCGTCTTTTCAGCAAGAGACTCATACCCGTTCGGGGTTAAGTCCGGTACGGCCCATCCTCAACATCTTTTTACGGGTAAAAGAGTGCTGGGATCCCTCACCCGCTTACAGAAGTTCTATGGGGTATTTTTTGGTTGAAGTTTTTTGTATTGTGTTTCTTGGTCGGCTGTTATGCAGACGGTTTTTTTGTGTTCAGCTATGGCAACTGGTAGGGCATCGTAAAATGTTACCTCTCCCTCGTATGCTATTTCTCTGGTTCGCATTGCAAGGTCTTCTGTCAGGGGGTAATGTTCATGTGAAGGCTGAATAGTTGATTAAGGGCTGTTTTCCATTTCTGGGTATCGTAATCTGGTTTGTATCTTAACGCGTTGGCAACCTTACAAAATAGAATCTCCGAAGAGGCCAGCTCAATTATAACCAGAGCGGGGCTGTTTGGGACTAAAGAGAGCTGGGAATGCAACCACTGCCTACACTGCCTCTGCGACCGATAATGAACTGTGGGTCACTTGGAAAAAATAGTATATTCAGATATACCGACCATTGAGTCCATTGATAAGGCAATGTGGATTCCGAATTAACAATTCTTTTATTCTTTCGTCAGAATCAATACTTTATGCAAATGACCGACCCTCCGAGTGATAGGTTTGAGCCTAAGGCAGTATTTTGGGGCACATGGGGAGGTCGAATAGTGCGAGCTGTAGTACTACTTGATTCTTATTCAAAAGATGCTATTCTGAAAGTGACTAATCTTAAAGCAGAAGAATATGATCAAGCGGTCAAAGGGTTACTGGAAGACAATCTTGTTACATTAAATGAAGGTAACAAATTATGGGTTACTAAAGAGTTGTACGGTAAATGCAGAAAATATTTTGAGGTATCACAGGAATATCTGGTTAGTTGGGTTGAGGATTGGCAAAAAGAAAAGGGGATCGAGCATTCATTTGAGAGCAACGTTGATCATTTCTATCTTTCTGGAAAATTATTGCCCGTATTTTCAGAGAGCTTAATTCAGAAAGCGCAAGATGAAATTCTAATAGCTAATCCCTACGTTAGACGATGCCACATTTGCGACTCTCTTCGATCAATGAGTGAAAAGGGAGTTCAAGTAAAAATGTTAACCAGAGACATTGAATCTCAGCAGTTCAAACGAGAGTTATCAAAGGGTGTGATGATTAGCTATGATGAGTCTGTCCATGCTAAGCTCATCATAGTTGACAAAAGGGTTGGAATTGTCTCTTCCATGAACTTCTATGCAGGTTCTATTGCCGGCAGAGTTGGGAAGCAGGAATAGTTACAACAAATGTCACAACAAATAGAAACGCGGTAATCTCAATTGCTAACTCGGTTTTGAGAAAAATCAACGAGCAAAAAATGCTTCTTGAAATGTGTTAAATTCATTTTCCGTTATTCAGTTGTAACGGACGCGCAATACCTTAAATAACTTCATATTATTCTAAATTATTCGGTGTAATTATTCGAGGTGCCTCGTATGGTAAAGAATGTAATCAATTTGGATGAAAGGGAAAGTAGAATAATCAATATAGTCAAGGCAAAATATGGCCTCAAAGATAAGAGCCAAGCTCTAAGTGTGATAATCAAGCGTTATGAAGAATGTGAGCTTGAACCACAGCTTAGACCTGAATTCGTAAAGGATATTGAAGAGACTCTCAAAAAAGGGAAATTTACTAAAGTTAAGGATTTTGCCGAAGAGTTTGGACTAAAGTGATTTCTTGTACAGCCTCGAAATTGAAGATGAAGTCTCAAAGACATTTAGAAAGCTTCTCAAGAAGGATAGGAAACAGTTAGAAGCAGTAAATAAAAAAATTCAACAGGTTCTAGCAGACCCTTATCAATTTAAACCTCTGAAACATCCACTAGAAGGGCTAAGAAGAGTTCACATAGGATCATTTGTGCTGATATACCGAACAACAGAAAACCCGCCTACTGTACAAATCGTAAAGTACACCCACCATGACGAAGCATACCTCTGACCAATCAATTGCAGCTCTGAAGAACATGCCAGTCATAAGTGATTTCGAAGTAAGAATGTTTAACATAATACCTGAACCCACAAAAATTACCCATTATCCTGTAAACTGACTATACACCATTCTTAACCATTTTAGGAACACACACATGCGCGCTAAAATATAGAGTCTTTTAAAAATTTGATATTGGGAAATTCAGACGTTCTTGCCTTTAGCCTTCCTTTTCAAAATCACTATCAATACTGCAATAGCTAAAATTGCACCTGCCACGCCAGCAAAAATGTACGGTAGATTTTGCGATTGCGTTTGAATATTTGATGTGTCCGAATTAAGCGCCAAGGTCAAAGTGTGTACACTATGGTGATAAGTGAATGAGACAAGCCATGAATCGCCCATAGATTGAGTAACTGGCTTTAGTAATTCTTTGTCAAAGTATACTTTTAGATTTGAAGTATCGTTCATCAGTGACTTTGATATGTAGACGTTGACGTATCCTTTTGTTCCTGTTTCTCCACTTACTTTGAAGCTTAACTCTTGACTTGTAGAGTTGAAAGCAAGAGCTGTCACAGTCGAATTAGAAGCTACTGAGAAAACAGAATTATCCTCGAAAGGTAGAACAGCGAAATGTACAATAGTGTCTGCAGAAGCCAAATCTGAATTGCCCTCGTATGTGGCTCTCAAGAAGTAATTGCCAGTAACTAAGGGTGTCCAAACAGCTCGGAAAGCACCTGTGTCATCTGTGCTGACTTGGGTTAATTGTGTCCAAGAATGGCCGCCATCGACACTGTATGATAACTGAATTAAAGAGTCCGATAGACCTGAATTGTTCGCTATCAGTGTTCCTTCTATGTTTACTTTGAAGTTTGAATATGTTGTTGAGCTTTGGCAGTTAACATTAAGTGATGTTTCAATTCCTGGGTTCGGTGTGCTGGTTGAAGTCGGAGTAGGAGTTGGGAGCGGTGAGGGTGTTGGAGCAGCTGTCGGTAAAGATCCATCAACCACGAATGAATCATTGCTTTGACAACGAGTGTAAGTATTACCCGCTAACGTTTGGCCGGGGTAAGTAAAAATAACTAAATATTTACCCGTGATATCCGGCGTCCACGAAAAGTAAAATGTTCCAGTTCCTGGTTGAGTGCTATTTACTCCTATAGTCCGGTAGTTTCCATTGCTATCTATGACACTTACTGTGATTGGTTCGTAAGAATATCCTGATGGTGGTTGAGGTGAAATGGTCTTTATCATCGTAATCTGTTGACCAGGACCTGCGGGGTTAGGTGTAATAGATGTGTTTGGAAGAAAAGATGTGTTTATTTGGGCAGCTTGAGCCGTTGAGATAAGAGCCTCAAAAGAAAGAATAAAAATCAGAAATACCCCGAAAATAAAAAAAGGTCTATTCTTCAAATAATAAATCTCCTAATTCTTCACTTGCGCACTCAGACATATCTATTCGATTTTAATTTCGTTCAATGTGTGTATAAGCTTTGTCAATAGTAAGCAAACGCTTGCTTAAGCCCGTCGAATCCTGAGACTAGAACGAACCGCACTTAGATTATTATCTATTAAAAACTATAATTATTTAGTTATTTTCTCGGTGTTTGCAAACTCGCAAGAATTAGAGTTAACGCTAACTAAAGTGACTTTAGACTATAAAAAATGGGGCAAGATTCAAAGTGGAGAGGGCGATTATGCGTTTGGCTCCCCGACAGTGTTGAGATATTAAACATTGAGGCTGATGAACATCCAAAGTCCTAATGCGAAAGTCAGAAGCCAGCTGAATCCTGTAATCAGTGCCGGATATTTGCTCTTGGCGAGAAAGTCTGTTTTTCTGAACCACAATGCAACCATCCATACGGCGGCACCGAGTGAGAGCAGCGCAAGAATCAGATGTGTGCCAAAAGCCGCCGTTAATGTTGTTGAAGCTAGAGTCGTTGAAGCATGAGTGGTGAACATAGGGTCGTTTGGGAAGGCAAGTAGCACTGAGAAAAAGGACACGACGAATGCTACGATTATTGCAATCATGCTGATTCCAAAAGCCTTGATTTTTCCTAGTGATCTCAATTGCAAACTAATTAAAACACAGAACATAAAAGCAAATTGGATAAAAAGATTTAACTGTGCAAGAATCAATTGAATCACCTCCTTTTATCTGGTTGACATATCTCTTGGTCTTTACTTAAAAAACTTTCGTAGGCAAGCGCATGCCATGTAGAAGCTAAGGTAAGAGAGCTTGAACCAAGCGTAAGCGGTGTTTTTCCAAAATTACTGCTACGAAACAAATTTCGATCCGAGGACTTCGCGAGCAAACATGTTCGAGAAGTTGTTGTTGTTGTTGCAACTGCATTCTGCAGACCGGTTGCAACAACAATCAAAGTTTAACCCGTACCTAAGTGCTCACTTGTGTTAGTGGTGGCTTTTTTCCCAAATTACGTAGGGCTTTTATAATCATCGCTAAGATTGTAGGTGGACCCTGAATTGCCTAATTATTCCAAGAAACCACTCCTAACAGCTACTGATGAAGAGTATACTATGCTGATCGAGGTCAGCGAAGAATTTGGGAAACAAAAAATTGACAAAGCTGCTCGCGAGAAATATGGAAGTCCGGCTGAAATAGTTTTGCGCAATCATCTTCTGAGAAGAAACCTAAATATTTCATTTGTTGCGGGCGTCACTATTGAGGGGTCAAAGATTAAGATTGGATTGCTTTTTTTGAAAAACGGCGTAGACCCAAACCAAATAATGTATCTGCCAAGTCAGGTAAAGATGGTAATTGAAGTTAAGAGCAACGCTGTCGCCGGCAAAACTTTGGAAAACGAAAAACCGCTGGACCCAAATAAGGTGTTAAGGGCTAAATTCAATGAGCTTGAAGCAATTACCAATGTCAGGAACTTTGCGGTTGTCGTTTTTTCTGAAATGTTGCTTCCGCCCAAAACTCCGTATAAGTGGCGTTTTAGCGAAGACAGGATGGGAAAAGAAAACTGTAAAGTCTTTACTTTAGTGGCGCGTCAACTGTATCCTCATGGCGGACTCTATATTAAATCTAACCTAGAAGAAATGCTTCGAAAGGGCCAGATGAAGAAAACCGGGGAATTTCAAGAGCTAATCAAATACCTGCAATGCCTGTAGCCAAGCGCGCACACAGAGTTTAAAATCGCGCATTACTCAGTAGATTATTTGTAGGGCGCTGAACTAATCTCTTTAGAGCAAATACATCGCCAGCATAAGATACGAAGGAAGAATTAATGGCTGAAAAAAAGAGTTACTACGAGATACTAGGAATTCCAAAGGGCTCGTCCAAAGACGTGATAAAAGACGCCTACAGGAAACTAGCCATGCAATATCATCCTGACAGAAACAAGTCTCCGGGAGCTGAAGAGAAGTTCAAAGAGATATCTGAAGCCTATGCAGTGCTGTCGGATGATGAGAAACGAAAACAGTTTGACAATTTGGGTAGCACTGGATTTGATCAAAGATATAGTCGAGAGGACATTTTCCGAGGGGCTGACTTTGACTCGATATTTCGCGACATGGGCGTCAGCTCTGGCTTTGGGGATCTTTTTAGTGTTTTCTTTGATGGTCAAGACTTTCCAGAAAGAAAAAGAGCTATCCGTGGTAGAGACTTGGGCTACGAAGTTTACATAACCCTTGAGGAAGCAACACGCGGTGTTGAAAAGGAAATTGAGGTCCCAAGAATTGAGAGATCACAAAAAGGACTTGTCAAAAAGGGAACGAAAGATCACGGTAAAAATACCAGTTGGTATATCTGAAGGATACCAGCTAAGGCTTGAAGGACAAGGAGACGCAGCCCAGGACGGAGGCCCCTCAGGAGATTTATACATAATGATTCACATGATGCCTCATCAATACTTCAAAAGAGAAGGCGACGATCTCTCATACAATCTGTACATTAGCATCTCTCAAGCCACATTAGGCGCGGAAGTCACCATACCTGCAATCGAAGGAAAGGCTGGACTGAAAATTCATCCTGGAACACAGCCTGGACAGATTCTGCGGGTTAGAGGCAGAGGCATGCCGAGAATGGGCGGATATGGCAGAGGTGATCTGCGCGTCCGCGTGAATGTGGTTGTCCCTAAAAAGATAACTCAACGTCAAAAGACCCTTCTGGAGGAGCTTGCAAAAGAACTAGACCAGAATGCCCGATAAAGGCGATTTCATTTTTACTGGTAAATTGGGGCTATGTTATTTCAGCCCTGGAATGCAGTTAAATATGGAAAATCCATAAAAACGCAACAAGGAATTGGCTGCCCCTCTAAAAGAGAAGTTGCTGATGCTGATGCTGCTGCTGCAATTCAATTTTGCACATCGACTGTTGCATCTTTCAAAGTTAAACGAAAATTATGCAGCCCAAAAATGCTCAAGTTAACCCATTATTCTTTTTTGGTAAAGCTCTTACGTAGATTATTTTGGAACTTTGTGCAAAACGTTTATTGTTTACTTTTTTCTCAGTCTATGTGAGGTTATTTTTATAAAAGCTGATAAATCGCTAGATTGCTTAGGTTTGTTCTGTCCCGAACCGGTCTTCAACACTAGATTGCAGTTGGATGAAATGAAGGTTGGAGAAACTCTGGAAGTCACAGCCGATGATCCGGCAGCAAAATCTGATATCGAAAACCTCGCTAAAAACTTAGGCGACCAAGTGCTGGAAAGCAAGCAGGAAGACGGTGTAACTCGAATAATAATTAAGAAGTTGAAGTAGTCAAACGAAGGTACTCTTATTTTGGAAAACGATAGTCCCAGAAGAATTTACATGGATTATTCAGCTGGAAAGCCAGTTGACCCACGTGTAACTGATGCTATGTTGCCTTTCTTTAATTCAAGCTTTGGGAATCCTTCCTCAGTGCATACTTTGGGACAGCAAGCCAAAATGGCATTGCAAAATAGCCGAGAAGTTATCGCGAAATTAATCAATTCACAAACGCCAGAAGCCATAGTTTTCACTTCCGGCGCTACGGAGAGCAACAATTTAGCCATAAGAGGCACCGCTGGCCGAAACAAAAGCCGCGGAAACAAAATCTTAACATCCAGCATAGAGCACATGTCAATTGTCAACCCTTGTAAGTTGCTGATTCGAAATGGATTTCAAGTCATTTTCCTACCCGTTGACAAGTTTGGAGTTTTGGATTTAGAAAAGCTAGAATCTGAGTTAGTTGATCAAACTACGCTTGTTTCAATCGTTTACGCAAACCCCGAAATAGGAACCATTGAACCGATTAAAGAAATCAGCAAAATCGTGCATGCGAAAAAGGCTTTTCTTCACGTTGACGCAACTGCAGCTTGTGGTCAAGTCCCAATTGATGTCCAAGAAGAAAATATTGACCTGCTAACTATGTCAAGCAACGACATGTATGGACCAAAAGGCGTAGGAGCACTCTACATAAAACCCGGCACCACCATAGAACCTGTAAATCAAGGCGGAGGGCAAGAACGCGGATTACGGTCTGGAACCGAAAACATACCGGGCATCGTTGGGTTTGCTAAAGCTGCCGAAATCGCCAAAAACGAAATGACCAACGAAAGCCAAAGATTAACTTTGCTGCGAAACAACCTAATCAAAGGTCTCCTCGAACCCATCCGTATTCATACCTAAATGGACATCCAACCCAAAGATTACCCGACAACATATCAGTTAGATACAGCTTCATCGAAGGCGAGTCAATACTTTTAAGCTTAGACATTATGGGCGTTTATGCATCATCGGGATCAGCTTGCGCCGCAAAAACACTACAGCCCTCACATGTTCTGCTTGCTTTAGGCCTACAACCTGAAGATGCACACGGTTCCTTGATGGCGACTTTGGGAAGAGAAAACACTCAAGAGGACGTGGATAAATTAACAAGTATAATGCCTGATATTGTTAAGAGACTAAGAGATATGTCTCCTCTAACTCCTAAGGAGCTAAAATAGATGTATTCTGAAAAAGTGATGCAACATTTTAAGAAACCTCAAAACATGGGAGAAATCCCAGATGCCGACGGAGTAGGTTCAGTTGGAAACCCCACCTGCGGAGACCTAATGACGATGTACATAAAAGTTAAAGACAACCGCATTGAAGACGTTAAATTCAAAACCTACGGATGCGGAGCAGCCATTGCAACAAGCAGCATGACAACCGAACTTGCAAAAGGAAAAACAATCGATGAAGCTATGAAAATTTCTCGCGCAAGCGTAGCCGACTCACTTGGAGGCCTCCCCCCAGTAAAAATGCACTGCTCAAACTTAGCAGCCGATGCACTCCACGCCGCCATCGAAGACTACCAAAAAAAGCAGAAAGGCAAAGAGGTGGAACAATGAAAAAAGAAACTGCCAAATGCAAATGTTGCGGCACTGAAACCTCAAGCGAACCTTGCCAACTTGCAGCTTACACCACCGAAGTAAACGGAAAAAAAGTCAGTTTTTGCTGCCAAAATTGTGCATCACAAGAGAAGAAGGTGATAAAAAAATGAGTCAAACCAAGAAACTAGCATTAGTCGTTCAAAGCGGAACAATCGACAAACTCTATTGCGCTTTCATTTTAGCATCCACATCTGTAGCCATGGGCTGGGAAGCACACTTGTACTTTACATTTTGGGGTCTGCAGAGTCTAGCAAAAGGCGCTATGGAAAAAGCAGTGTTGCCTGGAGACTACAAGCATCTGGAAGAAACAATGCGGAAGAATCTAGAACGCATGAAATATCCTTCACCATATGATATGCTCAAACGAATAAAGCAATCCGGCTTATGTAAAATCTACGCTTGCACACCAACGATGGAGATGTTTGGAATCAAAAAAGAAGACCTGGTTCCTGAAGTCGATAGCATGGTTGGCGCTGCAACCTTCCTTGACATTGCTGCCGGCGCAGACGTTTCAATGTTCATTTAGCAATCCAATCTCAAAGAAGAACGCACTGATACAAACAACATTAAGCTAATTCAAATTAGCTAAAACCCTTTTTTATTCAAACAAATCTAATTTACTGTTACATTTTAACGTAAAAGTTAAATGTCAAGTCTGGTTTTAACATGATTTATTCTTGAAGGTAATTCTATGTATAGTAATCAACCCCTCCAATTATCCCCAAACATTTTCTGGGTTGGAGTAAATGATACGCAAACTCCCCTGTTTGAGAGTCTTTGGAATATCCCTGAAGGCGTTTCATACAACGCATACCTAATTAAAGGCTCACAAAAAACTGCCCTGATTGACTGTGTAAGCGAAAAAAAAGCTCAAGAGCACTTTGAAAAAATCAGCCAAATTGCAGATATCTCCAAAATAGACTATTTAATTATCAATCACATGGAACCAGATCACACCGGCGCAATCCCGGAGCTTCTCAAAAAAGCACCCAACATCAAAATAATCTATACACCAATCGCGCAGAGTATATTCAAAAAATTCTACCAAATTGACCCGCCGGCAACTCTTGTGAAAGGTGACGAGGCGACAATTTCTTTAGGAAACAAAACCTTGAATTTCATACAAACACCCTGGCTTCACTGGCCCGAAACCATGAGCACCTACCTCCCGGAAGAAAAAATCATGTTTTGCTGCGACGTCTTTGGAGCATTTAAAACGCTACCTCCAGAAGCCGTTCTAGAATCAGATATTGATATGGGTAAACAGGACATCCGTGGAAGCAGCCAAAAATATTTTGCGTCAGTCTTCAATGGGCACCGTGAATGGATCCTAAAAGCAATCGAGAAATTCAAAAAAATGAATTTGGAAATCAAGCTATTAGCTCCAAGCCACGGTCCGGTCCTCAACCAAACCTCAAAAGAGACAATAGATAGATGGGCAGCTTGGAGCAAAGGAAACTATAAAAAATCAGTAATCGTTGCATACGCCAGCATGTATGGTATGAGCGCCAAATGTTTAAACGCCATAGCCGACGGAGTAACCCAAGCTGGAGGCACAACAAAAACCTTTAACCTCTCTGAAACCGCACCCGTCGACGCCTTAACAGCCTTGGTTGATGCCCCAGCATTGATTGTCGGAGTCCCCACCTACGAGCACGAACTCTTCCCAAAAGTAGCCGATTTCATAAACCTGCTTAAAGTCAAAAAATTTAGCAACCGACAAGCTAGCGTATTTGGAAGTTTTGGCTGGAGTGGAGAAGCAACAAGAAAAGCTGCTGTTGAGCTATCGAGTTTAGGTTTTGAGATTGTGGGTGAGCCGCTGGCAATCTATGGGAGCCCAACAGACCAAGAGCTTGAGAAGGCACAGCAACTAGGCAAAGCCATCGCGGAAAAAGCCTTCGCCCAACCCAATGTAACATAAACCGAATTTGCAAGATTTTTTTATAATGGAGCGATATCTGTGCCTAATTATTCCAAGAAACCACTCCTAACAGCTACTGATGAAGAGTATACTTTGCTGATCGAGGTCAGCGAAGAATTTGAGAAACAAAAAATTGACAAGGCAGCTCGCGAGAAATATGGAAGTCCGGCTGAAATAGTTTTGCGCAATCATCTGCTGAGAAGGAACCTAAATATTTCATTTGTTGCGGGCGTCATTATTGAAGGGTCAAAGATTAAGATTGGATTGCTTTTTTTGAAAAACGGCGTAGACCCAAACCAAACAATGTATCTGCCAAGTCAGGTAAAGATGGTAATTGAAGTTAAGAACAACGCTGTCGCCGGCAAACCGTTGAAAAACGAAAAACCGCTGGACCCAAACAAGGTGTTAAGGGCTAAATTCAATGAGCTTGAAGCAATTACTAATGTCAGGAACTTTGCTGTTGTCGTTCTTTCTGAAATGTTACTGCCGCCCAAAACTCCATATAAAAGGCGTTTTAGAGAGGAAAAGATTGGAAAAGAAAACTGTAAAGTCTTTACCTTAGTGGCGCGTCAACTGTATCCTCCTGGCGGACTCTACATTAAATTTAACCTAGAAGAAATGCTTCGAAAGGGCCAGATGAAAAAAACCGGAGAATTTCAAGAGCTAATCAAATACCTACAATGCCTGTAGCTAAGCGCCTATAAGGCTGGATTATTTGCCGAAGGTTTTTTTCCAAATTACATAGGACTTTTATAAGCATCAAGAAGACTGTAGGTTGACTGACCGACAAAACGCTTTTTATACGAAACAGCAGCATAAGTCGGCAGGTGATGCTGCATGCCTAAGAGCTTGAACGCGAAACCTGGCACCTTCGTCATCCGTTTCGCTGAGGAAAAAGACGCGGCTATACTTGTCGCTCTAATCCGAGAACTAGCCGAATATGAGAAGCTTCTTGACGAGGTCACGGCAACTGAGGCGCTGGTGCACGAGTCTATTTTCCACCGAAAAATCGCCGAAGCCATCATCGGCGTCTACCGCGGCGAACCGGTTGCGTACGCCATCTTCTTCCACAACTTCAGCAGCTTCGCAGCCCTTCCAGGCTTATTCATCGAGGACGTCTATGTCAAACCGCATCTTAGGTCAAAAGGCTTCGGCAAAGCCATGTTCCTATTCCTGGCTAAGTTAGCGGTGGAGCGAGGCTGCGCCCGGATGGAATGGGCATGCCTTGATTGGAATGAGCCTTCGATTGCGTTCTACAAAAAGATGGGTGCTGAGGCTTTGACGGATTGGACAATGTACAGGCTCTCGGGGGAAAGCCTTGCGAAAGCCGCAAATAATCAATCATAAAGCTGATAAAATTGAACGATTGCTTGAGAGGTTATGATGATATAACTTATCTGTTTCATGTTATTACATAAATTTGAAATACTTATAAGGAAGTTCAATTATATGAAACGTAATGAAAACAAAAGCAAACGAATACACTTTTAGTGAAGAAGAGGTCAGAATCGCTAGAGAGATCGCTAGCGGTAACCATGGCCTCGCACAGATTAGGGAAAAACTTGCAATAAAACCAAATCTCCTTTCATATTATCTTAAGAAACTTGAAAATAAATGCATAATAACTATTGAACGAACACAGGAGTTTCATGAAAAAGAGCCATCGAACTCTAGAAAAGCAGTTTTTTTTCAATATACTAAACATGCCTCCTTGTTCAGAGACCTTCTAATTGAATATTCACATATGAATTGGGAAAAAATTCTTTCAGGACTAGGGATAGATGTGCTTTTTCAAATAGCAACAGAGCCCAACGCGACAGGCTTAATATCAAAAACAACTTTTTGGAGATATTTTAGGTATCTTGGAAGCACCGGCATTGCAACCTGTAATTTTGAAAGTCATTGCCAAATAAACAGCCGTTTTTCATTATTAAGGCAATTCCTATTCGAGTATCAGACTTTTTTTATCAAGAGATTAGTTGATTCAGTCTCAAGCAAGGCTATGGTCATATGGCAAAAAGATTTTGAATGTCTGGTTAGAGTTCCAAAGTCTGAGCGTATCAGCTATCCAGACTTTACGAAGACCGCAACATCACGAACGGAAGATTTTGGGATTAAGTTCTTTTCAGATTACGACTTTTATTCTTACTCAAAATTATTTAAACCTCTGAGAGTCGAAGATACTATTTTGCATACACTTCTAATTGAGCGGGGAAATATTCGCTATACAACATATAGCCTTCTACTTTTGAGGCAACAATTGAAAGCGATTGATAAGGGCTATCTCTTGAAACAAGCGATGTGGTATGAGCTAAGTTCGCAGATTAATGCAATGCTCGAATTTATAGAAACAAGAGGTAAGCGTACACTTGCAGGTTTACCCACATGGGCTGAGTATGAATCCAAAATGAAGGAATATCAGATCAAGGCGATTGCTTGATAAAGAGACCATCGTTTGACAATCAATACATACTATTATCACTAATACCCAAAAAACAATAGTTCAATCGCATTAATGGGAGCTTGAACAATTTGGTCTGAAGAGCATTCCAACAAGCTTATCAGTTTTGCTATCTTTGAGCAATCAGCATTTCCTACAGATAAGACTATTCACTCAATGCCTCTGAGCTATTTTTTGGGTATGACAGTAAGCCTTTACAAATGTTAAAATAGTCGGGTATGTTCAAGTGTCAATGGCGTAACTTTTGTCAAAACTTACTGATATCGTAGTTCATGGATTTCATAATGCATTTCGAAAAGACATTTACCGTATTGACTCAGAGATTCTCAGGATTGGGCGTTTAGGTGGAGACATAATTCCTTTGTTTGATAGGCTTCAGACTTTTGCAGAAGTCCTGGATTATCACGCTAGGGCTGAGGAGGCAGCGGTTTTCCCGGCTTTCGATAAGCTTACTCCATTAGTTGTTCAAACCTACTTACTTGACCATCGTGAACTGGACAATATGACTGAGGGGTTAGAACAAATCCATAAGTCACCAGACTATATAGCGGCAACTAGAGCAACCGCAGTTCTTCAGTCGCATCTGCGCATTCATCTAGACAAAGAAGACGCATACATTTACCCCGTTCTAGGACAACGCCTAACAGATGACGAGCAAAGTGGCGATAACTAATACAATGGCAAGCAAGGTGCCTCCAGAAAAATTTGCAACCGTTATTCAATGGTTGTTTTCCCTGCTAAACCTTGAAGACCAAGTTCTTGTTACACAAGCTTGGTCAAGTCTTATGCCGCCTCAAGTTTTTGATAGAGTTAAGCCCTTAATAGAAGGGGCAACTGGCGAAAATTGGGTCATTCTTACCAGAAAACTACCAGAATTGAAATAAGTCCGACCTCGAGGCGCAAAGTTCAAGCTGACTTACTGTAAATGAACCAGATAAGGTCAGAAGCACAGCTTTTGGATCTGCTATATCATATTGCTATACTTCGATTGGTTGAGCATATTTAGGGAAAACAACTCTGTTTCCAAATATGTCCTCCAAATTGGTTGGGGTTGGTGATGTGGATTAGAACTATTTTTGCTGGGTTGATTCTCTGTATTAGTTCTTTAAGTTCTGGTTTTGCACTGAAGCTGAATCAACAAACCCAGCGGAACCGACGATTGGAACCAGAGAAGTTGCTGCTGCAACTCATTTTTGCACATTGACAGTTGCGTCTTTCAAAGAATAAAAAAGTCTTATTAGTCGTCTTGTTTTAATTATTTTTGAGTCAATGGATGAGTGTTTTGACGTCTAATTCTTCTGTAGAGTCCGAAAAGCAAGGTAGACAACAATGTAATATTTCCGAGTTGAATACTAGATTACTTGCTATAGCTGAGGAGTTGGCGCATTTTGGCAGTTGGGAGTTCGATACCTCGCAGACGAGAGCAGTCTGGTCTTCTGAGCTATTTCGTATTTTTGGATTAGAACCTAGAGCTCAAGGTCTCACGTGGGAAGAGTACAAAAGTTTTATTCATCCCGACGACTTGGACAATGCAACCAAAAATATGGCGATTATGATTAACGCTGAATTGAACCACAAGGAGAATTTCGATTATCGCATAATAAAACCCGACGGCTCAATCAGGATAATTCACTCTATGCGCCAGGTAAGAGAGATAGCTGCAGACGGGAAGACTAGAGTTATTGTTGGCGTGGATCAAGATGTAACTGAACAAAAGCAGGCTGAGGAGAAAATTAATGAGTACAGTAAGCATCTTGAGGACTTAGTAAATGAACGTACAAAGCAACTTGTTACCTACGAAAGGCTTGCCGCTATTGGCCAAATTGCAGGCATGATAGGTCATGATATTCGGAATCCATTGCAAGCCATAGTTAATGAATTATACTTTGCTAAGCAAGAAATGGCTGAGCGAATTGAAAAGAAAGATATGAAAGGTGCCCTTGAAAGTTTTGGAATAATTCAAGAGCAGACCGACTATATTAGTAAAATAGTCTCCGATTTGCAGGATTTTGCTAGACCCCTAAAGCCTGACTTGCAGTCTGTTAATGTGTGTGAGATCATTAGACAATCGCTTACGACCGTTTCCCCGCCAAGTCAGATTGAAACGGAGATAAAATGTAAAGCACCGATTCCACCTCTTATGCTTGATTCAACGTTTATGAAACGTATTTTAACAAATCTTGTCAACAATTCCATCCAAGCAATGCCCAACGGAGGAAAATTGACTATCAAGCTATCCATGGAAGGCAACAACGCCGTAATCTCGGTTGAGGATACTGGCGTTGGTATACCTGATGAAGATAAACCCAAAATTTTCTCAGTTATGTTCACCACTAAAGCTAAAGGTCAAGGATTGGGCTTAGCGGTCGTTAAACGACTTGTTGAGGCACTAAACGGCACAATCGAGTTTGAAAGTCAAGTTGGCAAGGGCACAAAATTCATCGTGCGCCTTTCTATCAACAAAGAGCAGCCAAGTTGATACAGCCCTTAGCGTCCTTTTCTCATAAAGTCTGTAACGATTTAACAAAAATATATGGGTAATAATTAACTTGACCATAGAAAGATACTGTTAAGTTAAGTTACCTAACAAAAGACTTCTGAATTTTTTAAACCTGCCAATGTATTATCTCTTTTTGGTGAGCAATTGCTTGGTTAGTAAACTTCGATATACTTGCTTTTGGTGCAACAAACGGTTTATCATAAAAGAAGTCTTGGAGGATTGCAAGGCTTAGCCGTGTGGCTGTTTATTAACAGTCACACATCTTAAAATAAAATGTATAAGCTACAATCAAGACAGCGAAAGTGAAAAACCATGACAGGAAAGACCTTAATAGTTTTTTCAACAATAAGAGGATTAAATGATGAGGCAGCGCATGTCATAGCTGATGTGCTTAAAACAACATACAACATGGATGTAACCGTCGCAGACCTTGGAAAGGGTCAACCGGACATCACACCATTCCAAAACATCATCGTTGGTGGAGGAGGGGGTGGAAAAAACGTTTACAATGAAGCTGTGGATTTTTTGGCGAAGGACTTTGAAGGCAGGAATGTTGCCCTCTACTTCCTTTGCGAGGGTGGAGAAAACCCGAAAGCGGAAAGTACTGAAGCCAACCAAAAAAAATTACTGGCCAAAAACAAGTCTCTCAAGCCTATCGACGTTGCTGCCTTTGGAGGGTGCCAGATTAGCCAAAACAGAATGGTCATGGACGATCCAAACACAGCTATGGTGAAGGAATGGGCCATAGAGCTGGGAAAGAAGTTTAATACTCTATCCAAACCGCTAAACCTACTCAAAACCGTTCCCTCCGAATATAGCTTTCAATTTTTCACAGAACTCCAAAAAAACACTGGAATGACTGCAAATAGCATTGTTGAGTTCGCCGAAAAACTCCAAATGATACCTGTTCAATCCGTAACGTTTCATTTCCAGCGTCAAGATTTTCAAAGATGGTTCAAAATTACTGTTGGCGATGAAGAACTAGCCCAGAGAATTGACCAGATTAATTTATGGACCCACGACGATGAAAACTTGAGGAAAAAGCTGTCTGAAACGGTTCAAAATCGCATCACCGAATTAACGAAATCTTAACCACAGATTCCTTCCGCGAAATGAAAATGCGTTAACATAAACAATTCCCGCGTTTCTTTGGGTTCAAGTTCGGTCCACGTACTCTCAACATCTTTTCACGGGTAAATTGAGGATAGAATCCCCCTTCAACTCGAATGAATATGACTAGTAAGGCTATGGGGCTATTGGGAGGATTACCCGGGGGATACTCCTCCAATAGCCGGCAAAGGTTTTAACCTGAGAAATCGGCAATTCGTTCCTTAGATTGCGCAAATGTTTTATAATCACAAACATAACAAAAATCACATGGGCTACAAGACTTGCGCTATCTGTGGACGAAAGGTCGAGGAAGGGGAAGGAACGTATTATGGTGGGCGCTTAATCCATCGTACATGTAAGGGGATCGCTAAGATTCAGCGATACAAATTAAACGAGGAATAGCTCATGGAAAATCACAGTCATCACAAAAATCACAACGTAAACCCCTTTTCTCCACAGCATCCAGCCCAGCCATTATGTTTCGCTGATAGGGCTGAACAGCTCCGTTACTTCAAAGAAACAGTGAAAAACTCAGCAGTGCTCGACCCTCCTGCCCCATTGAACTATGCTATAATTGGAACATGGGGACAGGGCAAGACTTCATTAATATACAAACTCAGGCAAATTGCGCTCGAAGAGCTCCAAAATGAAATCCGCTGTGTTTGCATCTATTTTCCACTTTCTCCACAAGACTGCCAAAGCTGGGATGACTTCACTGAAAGCTTTCTTCGTACGGTTAAATCCACAATAAAGGCAACAAACAAGGTGTTGCCAAAAATCAAAGGAGAGGTCGATAAATGGGAAGTCGGCCTAAACTTAGGCGTAGTTTCAGCTCAGAGAAATGCTGCCGAAAAACAACCGACGAATCTAACTGATGCTTTGCAGCAATTGTGGGAAAAACATCTCAAGCCTTCGGGAGTTCAGATTGCTTTCATAATGCTTGATGACTTGCATTATTTCCCGATAAGAGCTGAGGACTCAGCTTACTTGAACCTGAGAACTACCTTCCAAGAACTCGTCAATAGAAAATGTAATTATTCATTGGTAGTAACTGCTCAATCTCTTCTATTCTCTGAAATAGCAGAGCTTGCAGAACCAGTTGTCAGATTCTTCAAACGTTTTGACCTTAAACCGTTCACATTCGATGAGGCAAAGGAATCCGTCGACGTTAGACTCAAGATCGCTCACAACAAGACGTCAATTGACGACAAAGTAATACGGACTGTGACTGAAAGGACCAATGGGCACCCCTATCTAATCATGTTCTCAATGTTTGAGCTACTGATGCGAACCAGTGAGAACCAAAAAATTGAATTACAAGATCTTCAAAATGCTTGGCCTGCTATTGAGGCATCCCTAGGCGAGATGATCTTTTCGCAAAAATACCAAATTGCTTCGGAGAAAGAGAGACAACTCATGATTGCCATTGCAGATACCAAGAAGGATTTTGTTTCTCCTGCTGACTTCAAAAAATTCGGTAGTAGCGTTGCTGAATTATTCTCCAGATTGGAAAAGAAGGAGCTTCTTTTGCGGCAGGGAAGAGGAAAATACTGCTTATTCCACCCAATGTTTGCAGAGTTCTTGAGACAACAAGCGTAGTTACTGTGAAGGGATGGCTAAATGAGATATGAAAACGTTGAGTTCCCCGATGGTTTACAGCTAAATTGTAAGCAATGCGGTATGTGTTGTCGATACATTTCAGGCCATGCCGACGCGTTAAATCTAGGCTAAATGAACAGGTAAAAGAGTATTTAATGTCCTTGCATGCCAATAATGATGAGACAAAACGGCATTATGGCGCTATGATTGTGTCTTTCGTTGACTTCTTTACAAATAAGGGGATTTGACAAAATATTTATTAATTGAGGTTGGCGCGTATAGCTGTCGAATACATGATAATTATGATCTATTTCATATTAATCTTGTCTTCGAATAAAATAAAGGAAAGAAAAATAAAATGAAAAAAATACAAAATAAAATTGTGGCAATTACAATTACAATTCTTTTTGTTCTCTCAATGACAGCTTCAATAACAATTATACCATCTGCGAGCGCACATTCACCACCATGGATTGAAAATTCCTTTGCATACGTCGGCGTTGAGCCTAACCCTGCAGGTGTAGGTCAACAAGTGGACGTTTGCATGTGGGTCGATAACCCTTTTCCAGGAGCAGATTTGAGCAATAACATTAGACGTGTGAACTACACACTCACCATCACTGCTCCTGACGGAAAAGTCTTAACACAGCATTGGGATGCTATTACTGACCCAACAGGCGTGCAGTTCTACCAGTATGTTCCTGATCAAATCGGCAATTACACATTCGCTTTTAACTATGGCGGACAACCCTACAGTTGGAATTCAACAAATACTCCTGGACTTTCAGCAGCGAATTCAGCTTACTACGGTGACATTTTCTTACCTAATAACTACACACAAATCTTAAGAGTACAGCAAACACCAGTTCCAATAGAAATCAATAGCTATCCGCTTCCAACCGAATACTGGACATACCCAATAGAGGGACAAAACGTCTATTGGTACACGATTGCATCAAACTGGCTAGGAACACCATACATTCGTGGAGCTGGCCTTGCCAGACCTGGTTCTTATCAGCCTGATGGCTCAGCACCTAACAGCGCACACATAATGTGGACTAAGCCAATTCAATTCGGCGGACTTGTCGGAGGAAATAGCACTGCGGTTCCCGGCGAAAATTGGTATTCTGGTTTATCATACAATCCCAGGTTCACTAATCCACTTATCATTCAAGGAATCCTGTATTATCAGGAGCCCTATGGTAATACAGGCACTGGCGGACCTTACAATGCGGTAGACTTGAAAACTGGACAACTATTATGGAGCATTAACGCATCGGCCACAGGCACCTCTCTTGTACCGTCATTTGGCTACGTTTACTCTTTCGAAAATCCCAACCAACACGGAATACTGCCGAATGGCTTGCTGATCGCAGTTTCAGGCAACACTTGGCGAGGATACGACCCAAGGACAGGGGAGCTTACATCCATGAACGTAACTAACGTTCCTTCAGGCTCAGATGTAGCAGGACCATCAGGGGAATATCTAAAATACATCCTAACCAACAAAGGAAACACCACAAATCCTAACTATTATTTAGCTCAGTGGAACTCATCTGACGTATTCGGAAATATCTTTAACTTAGCCAGCAATTATCCATCCGGTTGGTATTCAGGTTCGGAAAATGCCAACGTACCAATAACTCCAGCGAAGCCTTCCACAACACCGCCAACAGGACAAGCGTGGAACTGGAATGGTTCCGCATGGGCAACGGTGCCTTCATCACAAGCAACGTCAACAACTCCAAGCTATGACTGGAACGTATCAGTCAGCCTTGGTGGTTCACCAACAAACTGGGTAATTGGCGGTTGGGGTAGGAACAGAATCCCTCTAATTGACGAGGGTAACATAGCGCTTATGATTCAGGGATCTTTCGGAGGGCACATCAACGCTAACGACGCAACAGTAGCCTTTGACCCAGCCAACATTACTGCCATAAGCCTAAACCCAGCGACCCTAGGCAAAACATTGTGGACTCAATCATATCCGCAAGCACCAGGCAACGTCAGCAGATTCCTTAATTCTTGGGATCCAACCACAGGAGTTTTTATCTTCTCAGACAAGGAGACTTTTGCGAACTGGGGCTATAGTCTATCTACTGGACAATACTTGTGGGGTCCATCTTCTCCTCCACCCAGCGACTTCCTGCAGTGGCTGTACTTCATTCAAGGCAATCAATACGCGGTCAACGGTTACCTATACGTCATAGGTGCCTATAGTGGAGTAATGTATGCCTTTAACGATTCAACTGGAATTCTAGAATGGAGCTACGGAAACGGCGGCGAAGGCAACAGCACTTCTTCAGGAGCCACCACTCCCTACGGTCATTATCCTGTCTACCTTGTCGGCATTGCGGATGGAAAAATGTACATAGTCGGTGATGAACACTCTCCCAACAACCCAATGTACAAGGGATCACAGTTAATCTGCCTTAACGCCACCACCGGAGAGGAAATATGGACAATTTCCGGCTGGGGCAACCAAATGAATGGCGATACATCTGCTATTGCGAGCGGTTACCTAGCATTCGTCAACGCATACGATGAACAAATCTACAGTTTCGGTCAAGGACCTACCAAATTAAGCGTTACTGCACCACAAACAGCTATAGAAATAGGCAAATCACTAGTTATTAGCGGCAGGGTAACAGACATTTCTGCAGGTACAACGCAAAATGAACAGGCAGCAAGATTCCCAAACGGTGTTCCAGTTGTATCTGAAGCAAGCATGAAGGACTGGATGCAATACGTCTATATGCAAAAGCCAAAGCCAACCAACGTAATTGGAGTTCTAGTTACTCTTAGCGTTGTCGACTCAAATGGCAACCACAGACAAATCGGGACAACCACAAGTGATTCCAGCGGCAATTTCGGTTATGCTTGGACCCCAGATATTCCAGGCCAATACACAGTCATCGCTACATTTGCTGGCTCACCATCTTACTATGGTTCTTCTGACACAACATACTTCGCAGCTGATCCAACAACTCCAACAGCTGCACCAACCGCAGCTCCAGTACAATCCGCAGTTGACTTGTACTTTGTTCCAGCTATCGTAGGCGTCATTATTGCAATTATCATAGTTGGCGCCGTAATACTGCTTGCAGTTAGAAAACATCCATAAATACAGCAAACAACAAAAACAATCTTTCCCCTTTTTTAGTCTTTAAAAAAAGTTGAAAAAAAATTGAGGCTGATTGCCGGCACTGAAGTTGAATCAACAACCTCAGCAGATCGACGATTGGAACCAGAGAAGTTGTTGTTGTTGCAACTGAATTCTGCAGACCGGTTGCAACAACTACCAGATTTAGCTTCATTTACAGACACACACCCAACAATGAGGAAGTCTTGTCCTTTCAATAAAAATCCAACCAAAATATGCCAAATAATAGAGGCAAACAAGGTTTACACCAAAAATCCCAATTGCCACTTGTCCCTAAACCAGCAATCGAGGGTTCAAATCCCCCACCCGCCATCTAAAATTAGCTTATTTCTACTATATTGCATTTGAATAACTTTCTTGATCTAATCTTATTTTTCTAGAAGTTTTTCAAATTCTTCTGAGGTTAATCCAGCTTGACGCAGTATCGATTTGAGCGTGCCTTTCTTAATTTCTGGATGGATGGGAACTATATCGATGCTAATGCTGTGAGGGGTTTTCTTTTTTAATCGTACGTGGCTTCCTTTTCTGCCTACTACTTTAAAACCAGCTTTACTCAAAGCCTTGATTATTTTAAGACCTGACACAGGCTTCTGCTTTGGCATGTGTTTCAACACTTAAGGTGGTAAGAATGGCTGATCGGTCGGCTGGAATTTTTGCGTCTTCATCTTCGAGATAAAGCTCGATTGCTTCCCGTAGGTTGCTTAGAGCATCTTCAACATTTTTTCCTTGACTTGCAATATCTAGCATTGGAGACCAAGCAATCTGCAGTTTTCCTTCTTTCCACAGTATTGCTGAAAAAGTTGTATTTTCAGTCATTATTAGCCCCAAAAATAAATCTGTACAAGTACTAAAATAGTTTACGTAATTCAAAGTTGAGAATATTGAACGAGAATTAAATGCAATTGCGGATTTATATTTGAGCACCAGACTCCTAAGGCGCGAGGTTCAAGTCCCTCCCGCTCCCCAGCACTTATGAGAGTTCTTAAATTAAATTACAAGCACAGTATCCCTGCCCACAAGAACTCCAACATAACGCAAGAATAGAGTCGCTAACATGCCTCCTCACTCACACCCACACATCTCAACATGGCAACCATGTGTACTTCGATGCACTAAGAACAGAGCTCACGGACATGGCTGCTAAAATCAGGGCTGGGCAGTTTGAGCCTAAAGAAAGCGAGGGATGCAACCACTGAGACTACAGCTGCCTTCCAACGCGAACGCCAAGACATCTAATTTTCTTTCTTGATTATTTTTCTGGTCTTTCAAGCAGTTCTATGTAGCCAAACACAGGTAGTTCTAAATCTTCTCGCCGGTATCCTTTGAATTTAACGTGTTTTTCCCATCTGTCCGATCCAACAGGAACAGTTTGGTGGTCAACATAAACTAATTTTTCAAACGAAACGATTTTTTCAGAAACTTCTTTGTCAGGTAATTCTTCGCCAAGTTTACATCTTTCTAGAGCCCAACTTTTAGCTTCTTCTTCAGTCAATTTGAAACCACTAATAGTATCAATTCCTATTTCCTCATTCAGTATCCAATCTTCTACGTGACCCTTGAGTTGATGTGCATGCCCTGTTTTGGAATATTCTTCAAGGTCAATGTCCCTGTTGTCATCTATGACCAATAATAGATAGATTCTATTCATAATTTCAGCCTATCTAATATTCTACGTTAAGCTGAATTAAGACTTATCGATTTTTGTGTCTTTTATCTTGAAGTAATATCTTGTTGCCATCTTTTTTGTGACCACCATAAAATGTCAGTTTCGCAAATGTCGATTGGAACAAGAGAAGTTGCTGCTGTTGCTGCTGCAACTGAATTCAGCAGACCAGTTGCAACAACTACCAGATTTAACTTCATTTGCAGACGCACACCCAAGAATGAGGGCGTCTTGCTTTCAACTAATAATCCCAACAAGCCCAAGAGCATCGTGCACTCAAAAACTACTCAGATAAGGTGACTACAAAAAGCACAAATGTAGTCACCTCGCTTCCTACCGTTTGGTTCGGACATCTGCTAGACGTGCAGAAGGTTTTAGTTAGTTGCGTTAAGCCAAAATGTTTACTCATCTATGAAACTATGCGAATTCTCCTTTCAGTGATAATCACAAGTTGGTTTTGAACGTTTTTTAGGTTTATCCTTAATTGGGCCTTATCAAGGGCTTGAATAATGCTTTGGGTTGTTCCTTCTTTGGTGTTAACGAGTATAACCGCAAGCTTGCTTCTGTAAAGGGTGTGATACATCTTGGCAAAGTCGACGTCTTGTGTCAGAACCGCTATGTTGTTTTGCATAGCGAATACAGCTATCTTTTTGTCAGGTGCTCCTCTGAGGTTGGCATCTGCTAAGGTCACTATTTCAAAGCCTTTCTTCTTCAGCCAATCCATAACGCGTTTTGGTATATTTTGGTCGATGAGGATTTTTGCCAAAGACGATGCTTCCCATGGTCTCAAACAGGAATAACTTCTTCGCGACCAAGGCATTCGGATGCGTATAAGAGGGCAGCTTTAATGTCTTCCTTCTTTAAATCCGGGTAATCATTTAGTATTTCAGCTTCTGTTGCCCCATTTGCCAAGAGTTGAACAATAAGCTGCACTGTGATTCGGGTACCCTTAATGACTGGTTTACCAACCATAATTTCAGGATCTATTGTTATTCTGTCCATCGGTTCCATTCAAATCACCTGTTTTACATACAGCAACTTGTGGATATTTGTTTGCTCGTGGTATATGAGCATATTCACAAAATAGTACCCCAGAGTTCCCCATAAAGCAATAGGCGTTCTCAAGGAGATTTGAAGAATACTAAGTGTATGCTCCTCCTCAAATAACACAGGGAGCATTTAGCCTATGTTGTCTTTACTTAGATTTGTTATGTCATATGGCTATACTTCGATTGATTGAGCATATTTCGGGGAAACAACTCTTTTTCCAAATATGTCCTCAAATTGGTTGGGGTTGGTGGTGTGGATTGGAATTATTTTTGCTGGGTTGGTTTTCTGTATTAGTTCTTTGAGTTCAGGTTTTGAGGCGTGCCCTGAAACGTGTCTTCGAACGAACATTTTTTGGTCTTTCTTTATTTCAGAATCGTAGTCAACATTGAAGAAATCCAGCCAATTTACCATTTTTGCTTCGTCAATCTCCATTTCTTCGCTGAAGGGTTCGGTTGAAGCTGAAATGTAGCGGGTCTTATGATTGCTTTCGAATGCTATTAGATCGAAGAGTTCGTTTGCATCCCAATACGAAAACATCAAAACATATTCTTTTGGGCTTTGTCTAATTTGGAATGCTCTAACGCCGTTGTCCAAATGATGTGTCGCTATCGAATAGAGATCTTGGTAATCATATGGTTCTCCGTCGCTAGTTGGTGGCAATGGGTTTTTGGGGTTGTTTGGGTTGCCGCCTAATCCAAGTCTTTCTGCCACACGTATGATGTTTCTATCGTCTTGTGCGATGTTTCTTCCGTGGTAGTGTAGGTAGCCCATTTTGTATTTGTCGTAGTCTGTTTTTGAGTAGAGGAGGTCGCCTTCTCGTTTAAGGTAGACTTTGAGGTTGGGCATTGTTCGCGGGTCGGGGTATTGGGTTGGGAAACTATGGTGCATTTCGTAGAGGAGGTATGCAAGTTTAGGATTAATTACAAGTGTGCGCCCGTTTTCTTTTGCGGCTTGGTAGATGGTGTTGAAGCGTGTTTGGTCTTTCCAGCCAAAGTTTATGAGAACTAATCCTTCTGCACGACTAATGTCGGCGCTGATTTCTCTTCCAACATCCGCTTCAGTTATCACTTTGTCCGATCCGATTCCGGTTCCTTCCGTAATCAAAACATCAACCGGACCGTCAATCGAGCGGACATACTCATCAATCGAAACCTCGCCTGCCCCATGGAACCTCACGTCTCCCGTGTAGAGGACGCGTTTGCCGTCTGGAAGAGTAAGCAGAACTGAGCAGGCGCCTGGGACCGAGTGCCCAACTGGGATTAACTTGTATTTTATGCCCCTTATTTGTCCCTCAGAAGCCGTGTTAAACGTGCGGTACTGAGGCGCTATGTCGTAGGTGAATTTGAATTTGGTTTTGGGGTCTTCAATGATTGGGTGCTCCTCTTCCTTCTCTTCGCTGCATGCGCACTCTCCCGGACAGAGCGTCTTGAACAAGGGTGCTTTTTGTTTGATGGTTACTTTTTTGGCGATTTTGAAGTATTGGTCATCCACACCAGAAACCGAAACATCAGTCATCGCTTTCGCCAACACCTTGGTTTTTTCGGTGCAGTAAACCGGTATGCTTTGGTCGAGGAAGCTGACGTCTTGGATGTGGTCAAAATGGGCATGCGACACAAAAACGCCGTCGACTGCCGGGTGCTCGGGGTTGCATGGGCAAACGTCGGTGGTTTTCCAATAATCCAACGCTTCGTTTAAAGGAACTTTTTCGCTGACCGCTTCGTTTTCAAACTGGACTGTCATATCAACCAGGTAGGGCGTGTAGACGCCGTCGATTTTAGGCAAAATCCCCAGCCGAAGCATATCCCGAAAAGCATTCTTGGAACGGGCAACTAGAAATTCTGAAAAGTACTTGCTGTATTCGCCCATTCTACGGCCAAAATCCAAAAGAACCGAACCATCCTCGGTTTGGAGGAGGATTTTGTTGCCGCCGATTTCGTTGACTCCCCCGTAGAACGTTAGCTTAGCAGTCATGGGTTGTCCCGAATGCCAGCTTACAGCGTAACTTACATTTAATAATTTGCCATTACTGGCGAGGTACCACAAAAATCAAGATTCAACAGACTCGCTGAAGTTACCGCAGGTTTATGTTGAATTCTTTAGTATTGCGCATATAGCAAGAAGTGCAAAAAAATATATTTTGATTTTCTTTATTGATGCGACTTCCACGTTCTAGGCTAGCCAAATTAGGGGAAAAGATCACTATTTGGGGTAAATTTTTAAGTTGCGGGCAAATAATATTCTTGAGGGAATCAGCATGTCTGTAGTAGAAATTGATGAACGAGGAAGAATGACCGTTCCCAAAAAGTTAGGTCTAAGAAAATCCAGAGCAATAATAATACCCGCAGGCTCCTTTTTCGTCACTATACCTCTTCCGAATGCTCCGCAAAAAGAAGCAGAAAAATGGCTTCCCACAAGCAAAGAACATAAAGACCTAAAAAGCCTCGCTGAAAAAGCCGCAACAGAAGACGCTATGAGTAGAGCCAAAAGGCGAAATCAACTTTGATGATAGAAACTGACATGCTCTATGCTTACGTCAAAAAAGAAGACTGGCTAAAACCCGCTGCAAACAAACTCCTTTCAAAAATCGTAAAGGGAGAATTCAACACCGTTTATGCCTCAAGAGAAACTCTCCACGAAATATACTACGTTTCAAAACAAGAAGGCGTTTCCATGGATGAACTCATCGCCCGAGTGGCAGCCCTCACAGCAATAGACAATTTGACTTTTCTTGATACAACCTTTGAAATCGATCTTCTTGCCTTGGCGTTGATAAGGCAATATGGCTTCATATCTCTCTTTGATGCCTACTACGCGGCGACCGCACTCAATCAAGTAGACGATCACACAATAATCTCGACTGACAAAGTGTTCGACTGCATACCCGGCATAAAAAGAATGGATCCACGAAAAATCTGAGCCTGAACTCGAAGCATCTAATCAACTATTTTGTTTTTCGAGTGGCTGCTATTTCTTTTTGTAATGTCGACACAGAAGCCAAAAAAGTACATGTCTGTTTTGTCCATTAATGACCCAGTAACACTATAATGCCGGTAACTTGCATACATTTTTAATATTGGTGCAGCCTATCTTTATGTGGTGTGGTTACCTTTGTTCTTTGGGCACAAAAACAGGCTTCAGGTAGATTTAGGTGACTTGCAGGGTGAGAAAGAACGCTTAGTCGGCTTTTTGCAGTCAAACCTCGATGTAGCCGTTGCTTCAGCTGAGAGTAAGCTTGTTGTGGAGTCGGAGAAAACCTCAGTTGTTGAATTGAAGCAGGCGGTGGATCGGTATGTTCATCGCCATAACCTGGGCAGGACCCACTGGGTTTCCATCCAAGATAAAACCGTCAAGATTAACAGGTTCAAGGGCGCCGAGAAGAAAAAAGAAAAACACTCTAAAAGTGCCCCTCACAAAAGCATCACGCAAAGCTGGGGACTATAAAGTATTTTTCATTTCCCAGAATTAAGCCATCCTGTCCTTCAAGAAATTTTTGCTTAGACAATTTTCAAAGAGAAGAAAAAAAAACTTCGTTCGCGAGGTCCACTGTGCAAAGGGGCCCCCAATCCAGACGGTTCTTATGTAATAGAGGTCTCCATTCCTTTCGATAACGAACGCCTTCGCCAACATGCAGTGTTGAATTCCATCTATGAGGTCTTCCGCCGATTGAGGTAAGGTAGGCTAATGGATCTAGAAGAATCATTAAAAATTCTTGTTAGGAAGGACCCGGCAAGTGATCGATTCATCTTCGAGAGAATTTATAGCGTGAAGCGGAAATGAAATCGGATTCAATTCACGGCGACAAAACTCCTCCGCCTGAACCAGAACACCCCATCAAGTACTATTTTGAAACCCCTAATTCCTTTAGTGTTCATAAACACCTCCAACCACGCAATGGCAGAGTATGACACAAACGATAGGATTTGGAATTGGGAGTACATCCCTTGGTTAAATGATGCACCAATTAAGCTTGGCTCAAAGACTAGAAGAGAAATTGAACAGAGTTTCAATTCATCGCTCAAATACTGATAATCGCACGAGATTAAACCCATCTTGATTGTGCCCACGGCGGCGATGGCGGGTATGGCCGTTGTCGGTATCTTCAAACTGGAAATTGCGATTGTATGATTGACGGGATTGTCAACAGCAGCACTCCTATGGTGAAGAGTATGACGAACTTTAGTGGAAAGTTGTATTTCCTTGCGGTTTCGTAGCCTAGAACGAACCAGAATGGATAGAGAGATAAGAACATCATAACTATCCAAACGGGAAATGCCTCCTTGGTAATGCCGGTTAAGCCTTGGTCAAACATAATATATGATCCCTTCAAATCTATTAGTCCAGGTATAGTCCAGCGATACCAATCTAAATAGAGGGCTAACCCCCCAAACGTGAAACTCGTCAAAATAGCAGTTGCAAGAGTGTAAGTCAATGACTTTGCAAACTTGTAGTTAGCTGAGACGATGTATAGAATGGCGCCAAAAAAGAGAAGGCCAAAGGGATCAACAAAAAAGCTCATTAAGAATCACTAATTACAATTCCCAAAATATAATGTCCCAAAAAAATAGATAAAGAAAAGAAAGTAAGCTGACTCTTAAAGCGGATTCAGCCTCAATCGACGTATAATCTTCTTCGCAGGCAATTCAGGTTCTTGCTCAGTTTTCCCTTGGGTCATCTGATTCTCTGGCGATGTTTGCTTAGGCTTCTCTTCAGGTGTGACTAATTCTACCTTAATTCTTGAAGGCACCTTGAAATTAAAAATCACACCTTGACCTGGGTTAACGCTAACTTTGGCTGGATTAATTGCTTTTTCAGTGCATTCCACCTGAATTGATTGTGATTGTCTTGGGGTTTTCCCTATTTGAGGGTAAACGATTTTCAATTCAGCTTCAGCTTTTGTCAAAGTATTAGTTATCCTATACATTCCTGGACGCAATAGCGATGCAACAAACATATCCTGACTTGTTAACACACGGTTATCAAAAGTCTTTTTGCCCTCATTTTCAGATTTGGTAATTTCTATGCTATAACCACCGGCTCCAGTTGAGACAAAGAATAATGCGTATCCTCCAGGACTAAGCGTAAAGCAGCTGCATTCTTCATTCCTCGATTGTTCAGAGGGTGGAACTTCCAAAGTCTTGAGGTCAATTTTGACACTTGACTGCATTTTGGGTGACTGTCCTACCATTATCTTAAACTGACCAACTTCGTTTTCACCTCTTCTAATTTTGCCAAAATATGCGCCAGATTCAGAGAATCGGTGGACAACGGAAGCTAACACTGTGAGCGAACCACTGTCAACATTTGCCTGAGAGAAAATAAAACGGTTTATCATGATGTTCACCTCTTAGTTCCCTATATCTCCCTCTATGACTATCTCATCACCGGTAATTCGAACGCCGATAAACTCTATCGGAAGTTTAACTGGAATCAATGCTGCTTTAGCTGGAAGTGCCGGAAACGGATCTTCAATTTCAAGTGGAGGTACTAATGTAGTCAAGAACCCATTCAAAGCAGTTAGAAGTACGTCAAAGACCCCTAAATCTGTAAGTGCGTCAAGGAGCCATTCGCCTACGTCGTCGGGTATGTCGAGAGCAAAACGTATGAAGTCGTCGAGTGGTCCAAAGAGAAACTTGAAAACATCTTTTGCCCAATCTGGAAATCCGCTAAGAAGACCGTCAATTGCAGCGTTTACAGCATTCTCAACTAAGTCTCCCACTGTATCAGCTATGTCAATAATATCAATGTCAAAAGGCAATGTTGGCACTATGACTATTTGCCATCGGTTAGGTAAGCCTGGGCTGGTTCCGTAGAAGACTTGTATGCCTGCGGTGAAAGATATCTCAGAAGTTATAAGACTGCTTAGGTTTAGAGGTATGCAGAAGTCTGGGTTGTCTTTGAAGAAGCAGTAAGAGGGTACATCTAATAGGCAGCCATCGAAGGGAATAGGAATAATGCATCCGCCGGGTGTGCAGACTTTCGGGATGTCGATGCATAGATTAAGGCTAAGTGTATCCCATTTAATGTCTAATTCAGAAATTTTTATGGTACCGTTACTTCTTAAATCAACTGAACCGCCTTCCAAATGAGCCTTGACATCGTAGTTTGCCGAAAAAGGACCGAAACTGCCGCTGTCTGCGCAATGAAGACTAAACCCTTTCACCACTCCCGCAAAAATCTTTTCAAACGCTTTCTGAGAGACAGCAGCCTGAAGATCAAATGTACCAGTTCTTATCCTAGATCTAGTAGTTCGAGTTATTGTTGGTCCGCCACCTCCAGTGGGCAAACTGCAATCTATCGGTTCAATACCGACGTTTAGTTCAACTTGGTCAAGGTTGATGAAAGCTTTGAGTTGATCTTGCTCAATTGCTGGGTTGTTTGGAACGGCAGTTGATCCAGACACCTTAAGTTTGCCCATGTTATCCGGCAAATCAATGAAGTTGAAAGCCAAATTAGAAATTGAAGAAGCTAATGGCGGAATTATTCCCTGATTAAGAGCTATCAATGCATAGCATTCAATACTATTTTCTAATCCTTCGGGTTTCAAATCAACAATCTCTATGCCATCTACAGAAGGCAAGATAGTTTGATTTCCTACAGGCCCAGTTATTTTTGCGCCAGCCGTAGCAAAAAGATCAAGACAGAAGCACTCTAGCTTAGAAGTAGGAACTACAACAACATCTTTACCCGGCAAAGCGACGCCATCCAATACAGGATTAGAGATTTTGTCAGATAGATCCACTTTAGCTGCAGACATCCGAGCGGCAGTCAAAACTGAAGTTGAAAGTCTTCCTGGAAGAGGCAGCCTACCTAGTTGGGCATCCGATACCAGCACAAACTTGAAAGTGAACACCAAGACGTTGAGATGCTAATGGATTTAGCTCCGGTGGGAGAGCTATAATGTTTCCCGGGTGAAAATCAATTTCACCTTTAGTAAGTTGAACGCAATAATTCAATCCCAAATTTGTCCCAATGACTGGTAGTGGGTCAAGAACAGTGATAAGTGGGTTGCCAGCTTGCACAACCTCAGATGCTGCATCAATTCCTTGACAAAGCAATTCAGGATTACGAAGCAAAAAGGAAGTGCCATAGTTAAATAATGATGGCCGTTGCCTCATTACATGCTTTACAACTCGATTGATTCCAGCATCTTGAATTGAAATATAAAAATCAGAATTGTTAGTAAGCGCCAAATCCTTCACCCCTGATCCAATCAACATTTAGTTTAAGGTGGTCTGACAAATGTTTCTTGGAAAAATCAGAATTCACACAGAGTCGATCAACAAAATATTTAACCATTCAAAACACTCCTTTATTCAAAAAGCTTCCAGTTATAATATCACAATACTTAATATATACTTGGCGATTAGCGCAAACTTGTGTGAGGAACCAACTCGATTCCCAACGGTTATCGCGTCCGCATCCTTTTCATGCCCACTCGGACAGTCCCTCGGATTCCTAAACCATCTTGGGATTCCTCCAATAGTCTGCTGTAAGTATCCTTTAGTTTTAGTCATGGCTTATTCCGAATGCTACTTTTTGGTCAATTCGACTGAGATACGAAATAAGGGATAAAGTATAAGCAGATAAGAAGCAATAACTCTGAATATAGCTGTCCGAAAGGTATGAAGGTTTTACATAGTTTCTGAAACCTACTAGCGTCTAAACACCGGAATACCACAACAAGGTTACCGCTATCACCTAAATATCATTACATATTTTGAGTTCTAAATTTCCGTAAACTTCGAAGTACAAAAAAACCAACAAATAATGTCTTTAACAAAAGTAACTGTACAGTTGAAACAGGGAAATATGTTCCCGTTAAGGAAACGTTTAGCTGGGTCAACTTTGGCAGGACTCGGCGGCTTCAGAGCCCACCTCGAATTGCCCTTGCGGGTCTAGACCAAAACGTGCTTTGCTCCGCTAAACCCATACTCCCCTATTTTTTTGTATAATTAGATACCAACATAACAGCTAAAAGAGAAGAAGAAACTGTGGAGCGAGACCCGTAGTATGGCGTTAGAAGTTGTTGTTGCAACTGAATTCTTCACAACGGTTGCAACAACAATCAGTTATTGATTGCACAAGTGTATTTGCCGCAGGTTTTTTTCCAAATAATGTAGGCTTTTATAATCATAGTGGCGATTGTAGGGTGACTCTAAATTGCCGATTACGTATTTGTGCAGAAAATGCGGTAAAAATTACTCGAAAGAAGAATTTGCGCAAAGTAAATTCTGTCAGTCATGTGGTTCTTTTCTGATGCCTAATTTTAGAGTGCAAACTCAGGGAATGATGGCAGCTAAATCTGATAATTTTGTCAAAGAAAAATCCGCGTTAAACAGGGCAGCTGAGAGTCTTAGGCAAAGGGTAGGTGACTCTAAAGAGTATGAGATTAGTTCTGAAACCGCTGAGGAGGAGCTTAAGAAACCAATTTTTGAGAGTTGGATATGGGGTGCTGAATACAACGATGCTTTGTATCTTGAAAGCGAATTGATCAAGCAATATCAGGGCAAAAGTCTTGAAGATGCCATAGCTGGAAAGGTAGTTTCAAATGAACAAGGCGAATGCTACTCTATCTCAGCCTCCTGTACATCTAACTTCAAATTGGTACCTTACCAAGAAAGCAGACAACAAATCATCTCCGACTTAAAAGTCCTATCCGGAATAGGACCTGTAGGTGAACAAGCACTAAAGTGCAAGGGCTACAAAACAGTAGAAGACTTAAAGCGTCATCCTCCGCTGGAAAAAACAAGCCATCGACTACATGAAAATTATCGATAACAGAGAAGTAAACTCGATTCAGAAATTGCTGTGGCAACGGCTTCCAAAATCTCACCCGCTACTTCACTATTTAGCAGGGTTCTGTCAAGACCAAGATTTCGCGATAATAGACATTGAAACCTTGGGATTATCAGAAAGACCAATAATTCTGCTAGGAATTGCAAAACCAGATAAAGACCACATTTGCACAAGCCAATTTTTACTAAGAGACATTGGGGATGAACCCAGCGCAATCTGGGCTTTAATCTCCCAACTTGAACCTAACCTGTCACTCATAACGTATAATGGCAGAAGATTTGACATTCCCTACATTAAGCAAAGATTAGCTTACTATGGATTAGATGCGCCTTTGGATAACTCTCATTTTGATGTTCTGCATTTTACTAGACGTGCTTTGAAGCACAAATTGCCCGATTGCAGACTGGACACTGTTGAGAAATACATCGGCATCAAAAGAGACATAAACATTCCTGGGGCATTGGTTCCTCACTTCTACGAGACTTATCTTAGAACCAAAAACGTTGGACCGTTGGTACCCATTGTTGAACATAACAAACAAGACCTATTGACGCTTGGCAGCCTATTCTCCAGGCTGTATGAGGAGTGGAACCTTTGATAGAGGAATTCATCAAAATCATAAAGCGAATGCCCTCCTACAAAAAACAAATCGTGCACATAGAAAAACTGCCTGCACAAGAAGCAAGCTTTGGCGAGCTGGAAAAGCCCCTGCCGCAAAATCTGCAAACTTGTATTCTAAATCGAAATATCAAGCTCTATTCTCACCAAGCCCAAGCCATTAACATAGCTAGACAAGGCAAAAACGTGGTTATTGCTACGCCAACAGCCTCAGGAAAAACATTAGCCTTCAACATCCCCATTCTCGAAGCCTTAACAAACGACAAGAAAGCAACTGCATTATACCTCTACCCAACAAAAGCCCTAACAAACGATCAACTTAAGGTTCTAAAGGAACTCGAAAAAGACATAGGCATCAAAGCAGATCCGAATGTTTACGATGGAGATACGCCTCAACATCAAAGAGCAAGCATTCGTGAAAACTCAAGAATTATCCTAACCAACCCTTATGGGCTACACCAATATCTTCCCTGGCATTACAAGTGGCGAATCTTCCTTCAGAACCTCAAATTTATTGTAATCGATGAAGCGCACGTTTACCGTGGAGTGTTCGGCTCAAACGTTGCCATGCTCCTAAGACGGCTACTGCGAATCTGCAATTTTTACCACGCCTACCCACAAATCATACTCTCCTCCGCCACAATTGCAAACCCCAAAGAACATGCTAAGAGACTCACGGGAAAAGACTTTGAAGTAGTAACAAAGGATGGCTCTCCAAGAGGGCTGAAGTCATTTGTTTTCTGGAATCCACCATTCATAGATGCAGCCAATACAACGCGTCGCTCAACCCACCAAGAAACCAAAGACCTCCTAACACTAAACATCATAAAAAACCTGCAAACCCTATGTTTTACAACATCCAGACAAATGGCTGAACTAATTACACGATGGACCAAAGAAGAACTCACAAACAGGTCGAAGCAACCCAATACTGTTACGGCCTATCGGGCAGGATATCTACCGCAGGAACGTCGTGAGATAGAAAACCGATTAAAAAACAAAAACTTAATCGGCGTAGTCTCAACCAATGCGCTGGAGCTCGGTATCGATATTGGCTCGCTTGACTCAGTCATAATCTCTGGATACCCCGGAACCATCATATCCACTTGGCAACAGGCAGGACGAGCAGGCAGAACCAGCTCCGATTCACTCGTAACTTTAGTTGCCTTCCAAAATCCACTGGACCAATACTTCATGAAGCATCCAGACGACTTCTTTGGAAGACCCCACGAACAAGCCATCATCGATCTTCACAACCAATACATTTCCCTTGGACACATAATGTGTGCATCAAGTGAGCTGCCAATAACGGAAGCGGATAAACAATTTTTCCCCGAATTGCTTCAAGAGAGTATTCAAGCGCTGGAAAAAGAAAACTTAATCCGAAAAACACCAAGAGGATGGGTCTATTCAGGCACGGCGAGGACAACTGAAGTTGTTAGTCTAGAAAGTATCTCCCACCAAACTGTCACCGTTACCTGCAACGGAAACCTTCTGGAGACTCTCACCTTAAACAAAGCATATGAGGAAGCTCATGCAGGCGCAGTTTTGCTTCATCAAGGGGAAACCTACATTTCTGAAGAACTGGACCTAAACCAATTGGTAGCTAAAGTCAGGCAAGAAAACGTCAACTACTACACAGAGGCACTAAAAGACGTTGATGTTGCAATCAAAAAAACCTTTGAAGAGGAGAACTGCGGAGTCAAAATCGGGCTGGGAGAGTTAGCAATAACTGAAGTTTACCATACGTACGTTACTAAAACCTATGATGAAGTCATCAAAAGAACACCGCTGAGTCTTCCGCCTCTCTCTTTCTCGACGGTTGGCATGTGGTTCATCATTCCAGACACAATCAGAGCAGACATTGAAGCCCGGGGACTGGATTTTGCTGGGGGAATTCACGCAGTTGAGCACGCGATGATTGGGATGTCGCCGATTTTCGCGATGTGTGACAGATGGGATATTGGAGGATTGTCAACGCCTCTGCATCCTGATACGGGGGAGGCAACTATTTTCATCTACGATGGCTTTGAAGGAGGAATCGGAATCTCAGAAACCCTCTTCGCAAACATCAAACCCCTATGGGAAAAAACCCTCGAGTTAATTGACAACTGTGAATGCCAAGACGGCTGCCCCTCATGCATATACTCGCCCAAATGCGGAAATGAAAACAAACCCCTAGACAAGAAAGCCGCAAGCATAATCTTGAAGCAACTTCTAAAACTCAATAGAAACTCACAAACCCGACCCTGAACCTTGTTTTGCTCGATTTTCTGCTCAATTTCATTTGTCTTTTTTTCGAGTTGCCGCTATTTTTTTGTATTCCCCTGAAAAATTCTTTTTTTAATATTTATCTTTAAATAAGAAATTCGTGATAGAAGCTACAAGAAAATTCAGGTGAATGGAATGGCTGATTTGAAAGGTTGCCCGTTTGGTCAAGAATCAAAAGACGATTGTAAAGCCTGCGATTATGGTAAAACAAACCATTTTGACACTTCAAACGGGCAATGCGTTAAGCGTTAATTTACTGCGAGACTTGAATCCCGCCCGACTTGCCATCCAGCCAAAGATGTAATCCTGTACCTTTGCGAGGAAAGCGAGTCGCTGGTCAAGAAGAGGCAAATTCTCTTAGCTCTTTTATTTTATGTATCTCAATTGAATTGCTGGCGTGTTCCATCGTTGTTCTCATGGCCGAGGTGAATAAAACTGTTTCTTCATTTGAAACTAATTTCATTTCACTGAGGCGTTTTGTAACTGCGGCTATTTTGTCTTTTTCATTACGGTAGTCTATTAGAACAGGGTAAACACCGAACATGAGTTCCAACTGTTTCTTAACTTTGATTTCAGGTGTGACAGCGATTATTGGCTGTGCAATTTTGAAGCGTGCTATCATACTGGCGGTGTAGCCTGAACGGGTTAAAGGGATTACTTTGTCGATAGGCATGCTTTGACATATTTCGTGAATTGCTTTGCTTACCGTGTCAGAAATGTTGATGAATTTGGTGAGTTCCACGTTGCTCTTAACGGCTATCTCTGTTTCGTTTGCAATGCGAGTCATCATCTCTACGGCTGGCACTGGGTACTCGCCGACCGCTGTTTCTCCAGAAAGCATAACCGCGTCAGACCCATCAAGTATGGCGTTTGCAACATCGCTAACTTCAGCCCTGGTCGGGTCAGATTGATGAATCATCGATTCTAGCATCTCCGTTGCAGTCACAACAAGTTTTCCCTTTTGATTACATAATTTTATCAGGGATTTCTGAACTAAAGGCACTCGTTCAGGTTCAATTTCAACACCTAAATCTCCTCTTGCAATCATTAAACCACAAGAGGCTTCCAAAATCTCAGCGACATTTTGAACACCCTCAGCGTTCTCAATCTTCGCGATTATTCCACCTTCAAAACCATTAGTCAAAGAAAGATTCCTTACATCCTCCGCGTTTCTTGTAAAGGAAAGCGCAATGTATTCAACATCATGCTTTTTTGCGAATTTTATAATTTCCAAGTCTTTCTCAGGGAAAGTGGGAACTGATAGGTGCTTTTTGGGGATGTTAACACCTTTTCCATCTTCTAAGGAGCCGCTGTTTAAGGCGAGAAGCCGAAGTTTTCGATTTTTCAATTCAATTACTTGTGTTCTAATTTTTCCGTTATCAATGTATACTTCGTCATCAATTTTCATTTCGCTGTAGAAGTCATGATTGAAGGCGACTTCTTCGTTGTCGAAGCCTATTTCTAAAATGTCTCCTTTGCTGAAGACCTTTTTTTGAGATGCCTTAATTCTAATTTCTGGTCCTTTAACGTCAATTATGATTGGGATATCAGCAATTTCTCGCACTGTCTCTATAACTGACTGGTATATGGAAAGATTTCCGTAAGCCGTATTTATTCTGGCGCCATTCATGCCAGCTTGAAAAAGCTTTTCAATCATTTGCTTCGAAGAGCTGGCTGGGCCTAAAGTGCATATAATCTTTGTTTTCTTCAAATAATCTCTCCAAACACATTCTAGAACAATGCATATTCCAAATTAAGGTTAACGGCGAGGGAAAAAAGAATTCATTATGTTGTTCCATTGATATCTTTGATAATTTGATTTGACGTTTGGGCTGCAACAGTGGCCACCCCTAATGCGGCTTTCATTCGCCATGTTAGAGCACCAAACAGATTCCTGTCAACCCAGGTTTTTCTAATTGGGCACATGCTTCTTTAAAATGTCTATTCTCTTAGATAGCAAAGGCAAGATTTTCTCCACAGCAATAAAAGCCAACGTCGCATAAGCTATCCCGCCTAAAACATCCACGAAATAGTGTTCTCCAAGGTAGACTGCGCTAAACCAAGTTCCCACAGGAATTATCACCACTGGAAGCGCTTTCCACTTCCAAATTTTAAATGCAAAAAGGAAAACTAACCATGGAATAGCAGAGTGCATGCTAGGAAATGCCGCGAATAGGTTTCCGCCTAAAAAGTCGAACAGTGTTGTGTAAACTGGAATTCCTAGGTTAACGTCAACTGAGCTGACCAAGATTCTATGTACTACAGGTCCAGCGTAGGTCGGAATGTTTGAGGAAAACTCATACCATGGAGGCGCCACTGGATAAAATAGGAAAGTTATCAGGGCTGAGTAAGTTAATACGCCAAATGCAACGATGTATTTCCAGTAGTTCCTTGGGCTTTTTTTCCAGATGATAAACGCGGATATTGTTGGTACAAAGAAATATATGAAGTAAAAGAAGGCTCCAATGTAATCTAAAGCTGCAAACCTGAAATTCTGTTGCAGCATCAGAGCTGGAAGTTGACCGAATAACTGTAAATCAAAATTGCGTGGCGCGGAATGAAGATTATACAGTGAGATTGTGCCAACAAAACTGTACATAATTTCGTAAGAGATGAAAACTGTAACGAATGGAAGCCAATCTTTCAAGGCGCTCCATGTTCGTTTGTTGTAAGAAGCGTAAAACAGGATGCCTAAAACAAGAAATTCTGGTCCTGGAATAACATTGTATTCCGCACAGAAAATTGTTATAGCTATGACGTATATTGCCATGAAAAGAAGAGAGAAGAACCTTGAAGAATGATAGTCAAAGCTTAATTCTAGCTTCAACTTTTCAAGATTGAGCTTTTTGCTCTCTTCTTTTTTCTTCACCATTGCTTAATTGCCAACTTATTCAATTACCTTCTACTAGCCTTTTTAAATGGTTTTTCCCAATTCACTTACAAATCAATGATTAACTAAAATGATTAACTAAGAAGCCAAACCCCAACTATCATTGCTTTTCGAGCAGAAATATGGGACAATCAATTAGAATTTGACTGAAACTTTATCTATCTGATAATGGGTTTTCTGAGTTTAGCACATCTAAAATTAACTGTCAAGGTTAACACTTATGACTGAGGCAGCAAAAACAACCACACAAAGTAAAGAACAACCCATAAAAGCTTCCGAACTTGACCCAAAATTCAAGTATGAACTCCAAAAAATACATGGAAGCGAAAAAATCCTAAAATGTTTCCAGTGTGGAACCTGCACATCAGACTGCCCAGTTGCAAGGTACAGCGATTCCTACAGACCACGAACGCTTATTCATATGGCCCAACTAGGCCTGAAAGACCGAGTTTTAAACAGCGACACCCTGTGGCTTTGCGCCGCCTGTTTCACATGCACCGACCGCTGCCCACAAGACGTCGAAGTAGCCGCTGTCATCCGCGTTTTCCGCAACCTAGCTGCAGAAAAAGGCTGTGTCCCACAAGTCTTCAAAGACCAAGCCGCAAGCCTACTGGAAACAGGGTACGCCTTCAAAATTCCTGAACTCAGAGTTAAAAAACGTGAATCCCAAGGTCTTCCACCCCTGCCAAAAGGCAACGCAGAAAACGTCAAAAAAACCCTAAAGGGAGTAAAATTTATCGAGAAAATCCAGAAACCCGCAGGAGACAAACAAAGTGAGCAATAAATACCTAATGTTTCTCGGATGCTCCATTCCATACCGCGTTTCCGCCTACGAAATTTCCGCGCGCAAAGTCCTCGCTAAACTCGGCGTCGAACTTGTAGAGATGCCTGAATTCAACTGCTGCGGCTTACCCTTAGACCCAGTCAGCCACGAAACCATGCTTATCTTAGCGGCTAAGAACTTGGCGTTAGCGGAGCAACAGGGCTTAAACATTCTAACTTTGTGTCCCGGCTGCGCTGGAAGCCTCAAGAAAGCTAACAAAATCCTAAAAGAAGACAAAGTCCAAAGAGAACAAATCAACACTCACCTCAAAGAGGCAGGTTTAGAGTTTAAGGGAACCATTGAAACTAAGCATCTTCTGCAGCTTCTTAAGGAAGATGTTGGCTTAGAAAAAATCAAGTCCTTAGTTGTTAAGCCCCTCACAGGCCTTAAAGTCGCTGAACACAATGGCTGCCACATCCTAAGACCCAAAGAATACATCGGCTTTGACGATCCCGAAGACCCACAAACACTTAAAATGCTCATCGAAGCAACAGGCGCAACATGCCTTGACTACGTGGATGAAACAGAATGCTGCGGTGCACCCAGCGTTGGAGTCAGCGATAAAGTTGCTTTGTCGCTCGCAAGAGATAAATTAAACCACGTAAAACAAGTAGACGCCCAAGCTCTAATTACTATTTGCCCGTTCTGCCACATAATGTACGATACAAACGAATTGCGCATAGAAAAATTATTCAATGAAACCTACGGTATTCCAATTCTGCATTATCCTCAGCTGCTTGGAGTAGCGATGGGTATGGCGCCCGAAGAGTTAGCTTTCAATGAATTGCGCGTAAACACTTCTAATCTGCTGAAACAGTTGTCAAGCCTCTAGCTTTGACTTATGAAAACCCTGACATATTAGGGTCAACTCTTATGTATGTACATTGGGTACTTTGTTATAGAGCCGAATTCACATGGAACCGCAAACACCTGAGCTACAACATAAAAGAATAAGGCGTGAGAAAAAAACCATAGAGCACATGGTTGAACTCTACTGCAAAGACCACCACGGAACCCACGGTGAAATCTGCCGGGAATGCAAGGAATTTAAAGAGTATGCATTTCTGCGGCTTGACAAATGTCCGTTTCAAGAGAAAAAAAGCACATGCGGCAAATGCCTAATCCACTGCTACCGCTCCGACATGAAAGAAAAAGTCAAGATTGTGATGCGTTATTCTGGTCCACGTATGCTTCTTCATCACCCGAGCCTAGCGCTGCACCATGTTTGGGATGGACGCCGAAAACCCCTAACGCTGGGCAAGAAAGCAGCTTAGTTTCGGGCTTAGGTTTCTTTTCTTTTAAAAACGTAAGCAACACTGAGCTTTATTTTGCCCTTAGAGTAATCAGCTTCTTTCACTTCAATCTGGTCCTTGCTTACCCAGTTCACAGTTATTTTTTGTTTCAAATCCTCTTTTTCGTAGCATCCTTTCCAGATTAACTCAAGAGTTTTGTCGTTTATCCAATCACCTACATGGTCAGCCGCATCGCCTTGGGAGGTAACGCTGAAAAGATGCACTTTGCCAGTGGCTTGGTCAAAACCCCAAAGATCATTCTCCAAGTAATCTTCCAATCCTTCAATATGCATATCCATTTCCGACTTTACGCCCAGTTGAGAGGGGATTTCTTTAGCAATCATTGTTCCGCAGCCAGAAAGAACTTTGCCGTTAGATGTTTTAATCGCTAAACCCACAGCCCATTCGCCGACCAACTGCTTAAGCAACTCCAACTCCTTAGCCTGTTCTACTTCGTTTTGAATCATTATTTTTTGCTCCTTGACTTTACTAAGAAAAATAAGCGGTTATAAGCAAATGTGACTGTACTGTTACAGCAACGGAAAATTTGTCAGGGAAAACTTGTTAAAAACCGATTTAAGCAGATTTGAAATATGGGGCTTGTGAGGTAAAACAAATGATGAAGCAAAATGAACAAATTGAAAACGTCACTTTCCAAGCTTTAGCACACCCAACCCGCAGAACGATAATTAGGATTGTAGAATCAAGAAATCAGGGGGTTTCCTATACTGAGTTATTAACTGAACTTGGAATGTCAACTGGAAAATTAAACTATCATCTGGAACAGCTGAAGGGAATTATCGAAAAAAATAGCAATCAACGTTATGTTTTGACTCCATTTGGAAAGAAGGCTATCGAGCATCTTAATCTTATCGAGCAGAAGATTAGTCCAGACGACGAGAAATATGTTAAAATCGCCGTTTTATCCCAAAAAACAAGCCTTCAACCGATAGTAAAAGCATTTTTGTCAATCAGCATAGCGCTGTCAGCGGTCTTAACAACAATCTGGGCATACCTTACATATGTAATCGTTGTTGAAGGGGCGCCACTAATAATCTACATAATTATGCCAGTTTTGATTGCTGTTGGTTTTGGTTTGCTTGGCACGCTGGTTTATGCTTTGGTTAAGGCTCCTTCATGGGTTAAACGGTTTGAACAAAGGTTCTTCGGAGAAAACTAGCCCAAAGAACTTATTTTTCTTTCTACCATTTTTCGGTTTCATTAAATATTAATTAGCCAGTTACATGTAAGCATTCTACTGTGATTTGTTATGGCTGGAAAAGCAGTAATAATTATGGGTTCAGAAAGGGACTTGGATTTCTCCCGCGAAATCGCGAAATACCTCAAACTTCTCGGCGTCACCTACGAGTTTCGTGTTGCTTCAGCCCATAAAACTCCTGAAAAAGTTCTTGAAGTAATCAAAGAATTCGAAGCAGAAAAAGTGGTTTATGTCACCGTTGCAGGCCGCTCAAACGCATTAAGCGCTTTCATCGATGGCAACACCACAAAACCTGTTCTTGCTTGCCCACCTTACAGCGAAAAATTCGGCGGCGCAGACATTATCTCTTCGCTGCGGGTTCCAAGCGGCATCGGCTCGGTCGTTACAATTGAGCCTGAAGGGGCAGCGATTGCTGCTGCAAAGATTCTTGCACTTCAAGACCCACAGCTTGAAGCCAACGTGAAGGCATATCAAGAGGGCAAACGCAAAGAACTTGACAAAGCCAACGAATCCGTCAAAAAACTGAAGTAGCCTTCTCTGCTATTTTTCAACATACTAATGGCATCTGAAAACGCCATAATGACCTACCCCTTACGGATTTTGTATAAGCTGTTGTTCTCACACGGCCCCTCCCCTACCTGTAGGTTTCTGCAATGAAACTCTATTATGATCAAAATATGCCCTTGCCTTTATTTTTTGAGCGCACGCTAGATAAAGCGATATAAGCACAAAACCGATAATTAGAAAAGAATTTGAGGCAACCAAAATGGGCAGCGTAAAGGATTTGCAAGTAATCCAGAAGCCAACCGTGTCAGCTATGGGAATCGGCAGATTTGTTTTCTCCGATCGATACAGCGTTTTTGACTGGGGAGAAATGCCTGATCACATCGAGGGCAAAGGCGCTGCGCTTTGTCTGATGGGTGCTTATTGTTTTGAGCATTTAGAGGCAAAAGGCGTTAAAACTCACTACAGAGGATTAGTTAATGAAAACGGCAAGGCGGTGAAGGTTGTGGAGTTAAAGCAGCCTTCAAGCATCATGGAAGTGGCTTTGGTTAACGTTTACAAGCCCAAAACAAGCGTAGTTAACGGCAAAATCGTTCATGACTATAACGTTTACACGCCAGCGCTGAAAAACTGCCTTATCCCACTTGAAATCATCTACCGTAACGGGCTGCCTGAAGGCTCATCAGTTTTCAAACGGCTCGCCCAAGGCAAAATCACGTTAAAAGACCTTGGTTTAGATCACCAGCCGAAACCAGGCGAAAACTTTGCCAAACCGATTTTTGATGTCAGCACGAAGTTGGAGGAAACCGATCGTTACCTGACGTGGACGGAGGCGCAGAAAATTGCTGGTTTAACCGACCAAGAACTGGTTGATGTGAAGGCTGTGCTGCTTAGGGCAGATGAAGCTATCACTAAAGCGGCCTTGAATGCTGGTTTGAAGAATGAAGATGGCAAAATCGAGTTAGCCTTCGACGACAAAAGAAAACTCATGGTAGTCGATGTGGTTGGAACTCTTGATGAATGCAGGTTCACTTTCGATGGAGTACATGTGAGCAAAGAGGTTGCGCGCCAATTCTACAAAAAAACCAGTTGGTACCAGGATTTGGAGCAGGCGAAAAAAGAAGCTGACGCTAAAGGAGTTCAAGACTGGAAATCCCTTTGCAGGTCTCAGCCGCCTAAACTTGACCCCAAGCTTAAAACAATCATTAGCCAAATGTACATGGCGGCAGCAAACGAAATGGCGAAGCACAAACTATTTGATGCCCCCAAACTAGCGGCTGTTATTGAAGCGTACAGGGAGTATATGGGTGTATAAGCATGACGATGAACAATAAAATTAAGGAAACCTTAAGTGACTACGACCAGAAACGGATCCACATTGGCGTGTTAGGTTCGCATTCGGCGTTGGAGATTGCTTCAGGCGCTAAGCAGGAAGGCTTCAAAACTGTGGTTGTATGCCAGAACGGAAGAGAAAAAACATATGCAAAGTACTACCGAAACATCTTTGACAAATTTATTTTTCTGGACAAATTCTCAGACGTCACCAGCCCAGAGGTTGTGCGGCAACTCACCGAACTGAACACTGTTTTTGTGCCTAACCGCTCCTTTAGCGTGTATGCGGGTTACGATGCGATTGAACAGAGATTTGCTGTGCCGCTTATGGGAAACAGGTATCTGCTTAAAACTGAGGAACGCACTGCCCCCAAAAACCAGCTTTGGCTGCTCAAGGAAGCAGGGATAAAACTGCCACGCGCCTTTAAATCACCAGAAGAAATCAACTGCCCAGCCATCGTGAAAGTTGCTGAGAAGGGCAGAGCGATTGAGCGCGCGTTCTTTTATGCTTCAAATCCTGAAGAGTACGAGCGGGAAGCGCAGAAACGCATCAAAGCGGGCATCATCACTCGCGAGGCACTTAATCAATCGGTTATCGAAGAGTATGTTATTGGCGCGAAATTCAACGCAAACTATTTCTGGTCACCATTAACCGATGATATCGACTTGCTCGGGTTTGACCGCCGAATCCAAACGGACCTCGACGGCGTCCTTGATTTGCCCGCGAAAGAGCAGCTTGAACTAAACATACCCACCCAGAACATCGAAATCGGTCATATGGGCGTCACGATGCGTGAGAGCCAACTGGAAAAAATCTTTGAAGCCGCAGAACGTTTCGTGGCAATCTGCAAAAAAGAGTTTCCGCCAGGCATGATCGGGCTTTTCGCGTTGCAGGGCGCTGTTACCAAGGATTTGGAATTCCGAGTTTTCGACGTTAGCCCCCGTGTTCCAGGCTGCCCCTGCGTTGAGCCAACGTCGCCCTACATGAAGTACAAGTATGGCGTAGAAGTTGGTCCAGGCAAACGGGTTGCTATGGAGATTAAACGGGCGGTTAGGAAACATAGGCTTGCTGAAGTGGTAACATGATAACAAGCACAGAAGTTGGCAAAATCGTCGGGAAATATGACCAGAGCAAGCTTGCCATCGGCACATTGGGCTCGCATAGTTCGCTGAACATTTTCAAGGGAGCCAAAGAGGAAGGTTTCCGAACAGTTTGTATTTGTAAAGAAAAAGATGCTATAATGTACCAGAAATATCCGCTAGTCGACGAATTAATCATAGTTGAGGACTTCGCCGAGCTCCTTAGCGAAAAATTGCAGGAAAAGCTGCGGAAACTAAACGTTGTTTTGATTCCGCATGGCTCATTCACCGCTTACCTTAGCACAGAGCAGTTAACCGACAGCCTCATGGTTCCAATGTTTGGCAACCGTCAGCTTCTCCACTGGGAAGCCAACCGCAAATCCCAAGAAGAATGGCTACGCCAAGCAGGACTTCGACTGCCAGCCACCTTCAAAACCCCCGAAGATATCGACCGCTTAATCATCGCTAAACTTCAAGGCGCCAAAGGCGGCAGAGGATACTTCCTCGCTAACTCAGCAGAAAACTTCCATAAACAATTTAACGAAATGGTCAAACGGGGCATGCTAACACATGAGGACTTGCCAAGTATCCACCTGCAAGAGTACGCGCTTGGAGTTAACGTTTACCCAAGCTACTTCAGCTCAATCATAAACGATGATGTGGAAATGCTCTGCGTTGACAGACGCTACGAATCTGCCGTGGATTCCATAGGGAAAATCCCAGCGAGTCAACAGCTCGAAATCGACATAAACCCCACGTACACGGTTGTCGGCAACTTCCCCATCGTTCTCCGCGAATCATTGTTGCCCGAGATCATTCGAATGGGCGAAAATGTCCACAAAAAAGCACGCGAACTCGCCCCGCCAGGAATCATCGGACCCTTCTGCCTTGAAACAGTGATAACAGACGACCTCAAAATCTTCACCTTCGAAATCAGCGCACGCATCGTGGCAGGCACAAACGTTGGCATTGGCACATCACCCTACGCTTACCTGAAGTACGGAGAGAACATGTACATGGGCAGACGCGTAGCGATGGAATTCAAAGAAGCAATCAAGAAGAAGCGACTAATTGACATAGTAGCCTAATTATGAGAGACATAGCTTCAGCAAACCCTCAAAGTTCTGTCGATTTTCGTTTTTCTTAAAATTTCTTAAAGCTGAAATCAACTCTGATTTTTCCTTTACGCCGAACACTTCGCCCAGCATCTTTGCTGCTCTGCTGTTGCCCATAAACAGAAACTGGCAAACCGACGTCACGTTAATCACTCTTCGAACGATACTTGCTGTCTCAAAATCTACAATGAAGGATCTGTTTTCTTTGTCTACAAGCAGGTGTTTTGTGGCTTTGCTTATTTCGCCATGATCCAAGCCCGCTTCATCCAACCGCCAGCACTGCTCCAGAATGTCAACTAAAACCTTGCGGATAAGCTCTTTTTCCCTGCGGGTTTCAAGCCAATCCTCAAGCAAATCGCCGTCAATAATCTGGGAAAGCATAAAATTGTTGCTGATTGCGATGAACTTGGGGCCGACTCCGATTGCGTTGGCTTTCTGCAGCATTTCGGCTTCATGTTTAAAGTCGAGGCGGTCAGCATCTATTCTGCGCATCTTCAACGCTGCTCTTCGACCCTTTACGTATGCTAAAACCACGACACCAACGTAGCCTTTTCCTAGGACAGGAATGTTAGAAGCGTTTGTTTTTCCACTGAACTCAAGCGCTTCGACGCCGAGCTTCCGCAGTTCCTCTATCCGCCTCTGCGTCTCAGCGGGGTTCGCTCTGGGATAACATACCACTGAAGCGTAAGGCTCCTCTAATAATTTTTGAATTGAAACTAATGCTGGTGGTTTCACGAGTAAACCTTGAGGATTAAGTAAGGCTAAGTAAATTAAGACCTCTCAGCAATTTTCAAAATTTCGTTATACTGATCTGGTTTCAGATAAGTGAATAGTTGCCAGAATTGATAATCAGCAAATTTTTCATTTTCCAACTGCTCGCTCTGCGTGGGGTGAAGTCGATCCATCTTCAGGCTGTCAGGGTCTAAGGCAACGAATTTTCCGTAATGGCCTGAAGAAGTTTCGGGCATTTCATTAGCCCTTTCTGTTAACGGTTGAATATCATCTTTTAAGTAGCTTATCCGAGTCTCTGGTTTTCAAATGAAAAAAGCAGTTCGAACCTTCAGCAACGACTGAGGCTTGCTGCTCGGAAATTATAATCTGTATAGTAACCGTTTCTTGCCCAAATTCTACTTTCGAAATGGTCCATACATTGATACAGCGCTTCTAAAGGTTGAATCCTTTTTGGGTAAGGACTTAAGGTATAGCTTTTTTTCTCGGCTCATTTATTGTCGCTGGTTACCTTGTCCACAATGTTTTCACTTAAAAAGATTTGTTCACCTAAACGTAAAATTGCTGAAAACAAACAAACTGCCCTGCCTCTTTAGTTGTCCTCAAATAAAATAAAAAAGATAATTGCAGATAAACTATCTTTGCGGTTGAAAATGCCGCGGTTTAAACAAATCCTCGAGATACAGCAGTTAATGGGCAGGAAAGAGCTCATCAGAAACATAGGCATCATTGCACACATCGACCACGGCAAAACCACGCTTGCCGACTCATTGCTGGCTGGCGCAGGTTTGCTGTCAACGAAGATGGCTGGTACGGCACGGGTGCTTGATTACCTTGAAGAGGAGCAGAAACGCAAAATCACAATAAAAACCGCCAATATCACACTACTCTACAAAGCCCAAGATACGCCCCACATCATAAACCTCGTTGACACGCCAGGGCACGTGGATTTCACGGGCAAAGTCACCCGAGCCATACGCGTCATCGATGGAGCAGTTGTGGTTGTGGATGCTGTAGAGGAAATTATGGCTCAAACCGAAATTGTGACACGACAAGCCCTCGAAGAACGAGTACGCCCAGTTCTGTTCATCAACAAAGTTGACCGCTTAATCACCGAGTTGCAGCTTAGCGAAAAGCGAATCCAAAAGAAACTCGACCAAATCATCAGCCGATTCAACGACCTCATCGAAACCTACGCCGAAGCACCATTCAAAAAACAATGGAAAATCAGCGCTTCTCTAGGCAACGTGGCTTTTGGTTCAGCCTTGCATGGCTGGGGCTTTACCATGAACATGGCTAAGCAGCAGAGTATAAAATTTTCTGATATAATCAAAGCGTATTCTGACGGCAAGCAAGCTAAGCTGCAAGAGACTTTGCCGGTTTACAAAGCTATTTTTGAAATGGTCATTAACGTGGCTCCGAATCCACGGCAAGCGCAAACGTACAGAATCGAGAAGATTTGGGACGGACAAATTGGCTCCAAAATTGGCAAGGCGTTGGTTGAATGCCGCGATGACGGGCCAACTGTTATTTTCGTAACCAACGTACACTCAACCCCAAACGGAGACACCGTTGCCACAGGACGAGTATTCTCTGGCAAAGCCACGAAGGATGATAAGTTCCATCTGGTTGATGCCTTGTGTGAAACAGAGGTTAAGGAAGTCTCCATCGATATGGGTTCGCTTCGTGAGGAAGTAAGCGAAGGTTCCGCTGGAGCTTTAGTCTCTTTTACGTTGGCTGGCGCCGTTAAGGCTGGCGAAACGCTAGTTGATATGGCACATAAACATGGAATGGTACCGTTCGAGGGCATCAACTACGTTTCCGAACCTGTTGTAACATTAGCAGTTGAACCTAAAAACCCAAAAGACATCTCCCAACTGCTTGATGCCCTTGAGCAGCTTTCCCGCGAAGACCCAAACCTCAAAGTAGCCACAGATAAACAAACTGGCGAGTACCTGCTAAGCGGTATGGGCGAGCTGCATCTGGAAATAGCCATCCACGAGCTAAAGAGCGTAGGCGGAATTGATGTTTCGGTTTCTTCGCCACGGGTTGTTTACATGGAGAGCGTGCAGAAAAAAGGAGTAGTTGCTTTGGCGAAAAGCCCAGATAAAAAATGCAGTTTTTGGGTACAGGTTATGCCTGAAGCTGAAGAGGCATCTGTATCAGTTGAGGAAGATTCTGGCTGTGTTCTCTCGGTTGATGAGCATCGGAATGTGCTTGTGGATTGCAGCGGAAAAACAGAGCAGATATCCGAAGAGATGCTGGAAGCGATAATCGCCGGGTTCGAGTATGCTTGCAAGGCGGGTCCACTCTGCGGCGAACCAGTCCGGCATCTGCAGGTTAACTTGACTGATTTACAATTAAGCCAAAGCAGCAATGACAACTCAGAAGTTATGCGTGGCGTAAGCAAAGCTGTGTTCGGCAGCTTCCTAACCGCCGACCCAATCCTTCTGGAACCTATTTACAGAATAATCATATCTGTCGCCACTGAACTTGCCGGAGAATCTTCAAGAATCCTTAGCAGCAGACATGGAAAAGTTACCTTGTTTGAGCAAAAAGGACTCGTAACTGTTATCACCGGCTTCATTCCCGTCTGTGAAACCTTCGGCTTCTCAAAAGAACTCCGATCTGCAACTTCAGGCAGGGCATTTTGGCAAACATTCTTTGACCACTGGGAGAAGATGCATCAAAAACAAGCTCAGGAAGTTATTGCTGATTTGCGGCAGCGGAAAGGTCTCGCGGCGGAGGTACCTAGACCAGAGAAGTTTATGGAGTAGTGCGGATGCGGCTTAGTGTTCCGTTTGATTTGGATTTTTCGCTTTGCTGCGGGCAAGTGTTTAGATGGCGGAAAGTTGATGGTTGGTGGTATGGCGTTGTCGGCGAACACGTCGTTAAGATTCGGCAATGCGGCTCAGAGTTGGAGTTTGAGAACGTCAACAAAGACTTTGTGCAGAACTATTTTGGCTTAAACGATGATTTAGCGAGAATCAGCAGTTGCATCGGCAATGATGGTTACGTGCGGGAGGCTTTGCAGAGGTTTGAGGGACTGCGGATTGTTCGGCAGGTGCCATGGGAGTGCCTAGTCAGCTTCATCTGCGCCACTTACAAGAGCATTGCAGCCATCGAACTGATGCTAAAGAAACTCTCCATAAAATACGGGGAAAAACAAGTTTTCGACGACATGGATTTCTACACTTTCCCAACTGTGAAGCGACTGTCAGATGCAAGCGAGAATGGACTGAAGGAATGCGGTTTAGGCTACAGGGCAAAGTATGTGCTGGCTACATCCAAAAAAATCCGTGACGAAAACATTAAGCTTGAAGAACTGAGGAATAAGCCCTATTTGGAATCTCGAAAAGCGCTGTTGGAGTTCTCCGGGGTTGGCTTGAAAGTAGCTGATTGCGTGCTGCTTTTTTCGCTGGAGAAACAGGAGGCGTTCCCAGTGGACGTTTGGGTTAAACGGGTTATTTTGAACCACTACGCAAAACAGCTGCCTGAACCCTTTGTAAAAAAGATGCAAAGCCACACATCACTGACCAAAGGCGAATACTTAAAAATCGGCGACTTCGCCCGAAACTACTTCGGAGCCTACGCAGGCTACGCTCAAGAATACCTATTCCACTACGAGCGAACAAAACGTTAAAATTGCGACAAACAGCAATTGCCTACTGGTGCGCATATGAGTGAGGGCAAAATTGAAGAATTAATTAAACACAAAAGAGTTTTCCTAAGACAAACAACTAAAGATTACGCTGCAGGCGGCAACGACATGCTCGACGACATCGACGCCTTGCTGAAAGAGTCAAAGGCAGAAATCACCCATAACTTAGAACTAGCTAACTGCCTCCGCAAAGACGAAGGTGAACAAGCATGGCAAAAAGACTGTCTATCCATGTTTAATGCATGGTACGAGAAATGGTTTGGTACACCCTAACCCTTGACCGTTTAGTTGCTTGACGGCGAGCGGAAAATGTTTAAATCTGTTTTGAAACAGCAATATTAGAGAATAGCCTTGTGGGCCCGTAGCTCAGTCCGGCTAGAGCGCCAGACTCATAATCTGTTGACCGGGTGTTCAAATCGCCCCGGGCCCACCAACCATCCCATAGGCAGTCAAAGGCTTGAAACTCGGTCGCTTACTTATCTGAAATATTCCTATAAAGCGAATGCTTATACCGACCTCAACTGTACGTGATACGCAGAGAAATGATTGAATATGACTTTGCCTTTTATCTCTATGGAACATTATTTTATTAATGGTTGGGATTGCTGTAAATGCGGCAAGATGACTGAGCATCGAAGAGAGGGTTCAGGCGCCACCGCAAAATTAATTTGTGTAGTTTGCAAGACATAGACTGTACTTATTTGGATGTCATCAGAGTCTCAAGTTGGTAAGTCGATAAAGACTGAACCGACCCTTGTGCCCGACCAGGGACGCCTACCACTACAGCCATTTCTTTAGAAAAATCTTTGCTTCTTTTCTGAGTGAGGCTCTTGAGCTGTTTTGGTGTTCTTGGGCGAATTCTATTAGTGCGTGTTTGTTTTGGGTGTAGTTAATTAGCGTGTTGAAGGTTTTGATAGCTCGTTCTGCTATAACCAGTTTGCATTCCTCAGTTAAGTGCGGGGTTACTTGGAGGTTTTGGGTTTTAAGCAGTTCGGATGCTATTCTGTTTGCAAGGTAGGGTTTGGATGCCGCGATTTTCATTGAGTTCACTACGGCATTTGCGACAGTTACCATGTATTCGTTGCTTAGAAAACTGTAATACTTGTCGAATATAGCGTCGAATTTTCGGTCAGCATCCACTGCGGCGAGGTTTGCGACTATTGCCATTGCATTCCAAGTTAGGATTCGGTGTTCGTTGTCAAGGAGCCCTATGAAACTTTCGATATAGGGATACATCTGATTTGGGTGTTTTCCACTTAAATCCATCAAGATACTTCCACAAGCGTATCTCACCGATGCATTAGCGGATGAAGTGCCCTCCAGCAAAACGGGAACTAAACCAAAATCTGCCTCAACCCTTTCCAGAAGCTGGATTTTGGTTATTTCTTTGCTGCCAAGCTTCTGCAACAAATCAGTTTCCATAATAATCCATTCAAATAATTATGTCTTTTTAGGATAAAATCTTTTGTATACCTTTATTGATGAAAACCGCAGCTATCCTAACGGTACGTTTAAACGCCTCGGGTGCCTTTTATCGTCTGGTGGTTTTTGGTGAGTAATCGGTGGGTAGCGGTGCTTGTTGCCGCCGTGTTTTTTGTGGTTGCCTTTCTGATTTTGTTTCAGCAGAAGGTGACTTTTGGTGTTTGGTTTCAGATTGGTGACCTTCATCATGAAACCTTTGCCCTTGCTTCTATGGCTTTAGGATTGGGTGTGCTTATAGGTTCAGCCATCACTGAAAACAACCAGAAAAGATAGTTACCTAACGATTTCCTGTATAATTTCGTTAACCGGCATTATCTTGGCATTATAAACATAGTCTAAATATTTTAGGTCCTGCTCGTGGTCCTCATCCGTAAACGCCTCCACCGCGTCCCTTGCAACTATTATTTTGAAACCTCTGAAAAACGCGTCTGCGGCTGTGTGGCGGATGCACATGTTGGTATGTAAGCCGCCGAGAACCACCGTTTTTACGCCATTTCCCTTGTAAAGTTTCCGCAGAAGCGGATCTAAACCTGTCTCGTAGAAGCCGCTGTACGTGCGTTTCTCAACAACGTAATCTTTACCTTCTACGGGCTTAAGTTCCGCAATGACTTCTGCGCCCTCGGTGCCTTTTATTGCGTGGCTACCCCATTTCCGCGTGACCTCAATGTCTTGGGGGTAGTGAGCGTCGATGCTGTAGATAACGGGTACCGCGTTTTTGCGTGCAGCCACAACAAGCCTCTGAAGTGGCTCAATTATGTTGCCTACTCTTTTGGTTTTTAATGGTCCCGTAAAAAAATCGTTTTGGACATCTACAAGAATTACTGCTGGATTGTTAATCAAGAAGACACTCTCAACTAGAAAAAGGCAGAGAACCTATTTAGTTTTATCTAGCATCATATAAGGTGCAACAGTTAGTTTCTCAGCGCCATCTCGCGTAACAAGTACGGTATCTTCAATTCTGACCCCGCCCAAGCCTGGCACATAAATTCCAGGTTCATCCGTCACCACATTACCAGCCTCCAACACATCTTTGCTGTCAGGGCTCAAGATAGGTGCTTCATGAACTTCCAAACCGACGCCGTGGCCAAGGTTGTGGACAAAAAACTCTTCGAATCCAGCCTCTTCAATTACGTTTCTAGCTGTCATATCTACCTCGCTTGCTAAAACCCCTGGCTTTATACTTTCGAACGCTTTTTGCTGTGCTTGCTGAACGGCAAGGTAGATTTTTCTCTGTTTCTCCGATGGTTTCCCAGCGATAAAGGTTCGGGTAATGTCTGAACGATAGAACTTGGCGGTGGCGCCTAGATCAACCACAACAAAGTCGCCTTCCTGAATGGTTTTTTCCAGATTGCCGCCATGAGGGAAAGCTGAAGTGGCGCCTGAAGCCACAATTGTCTCGAAGGCTGTTCCGTCAGAACCTGCCTTGCGCATGGCATATTCGACTTCAGCCACCACTTCCTTCTCTCTTACGCCTGCCTGAACGATTTCAGAAGCCGTTTTCATGCCGATGTTTGCCAGTTTGCAAGCTTTGCGGATAAGCTGGATTTCTTGTGGAGTTTTGGTTTTGCGGAGTTCACGAATTAGGTTGCTAGATGGTTCAAGTTTTTCTTCTCCGCCCACCGCCTTGGCTAGAAAACGCCAACTCTCAACTGGCAAAGTGTCTACCGAAAATTTTTCGGCTGGGGATTGCTTGGCAATTTTCTCCATTAGGTTCTCGCCCCGTTTCAAAAGTTCCACAATTACGCCTTTGGCTTCCGCTTTTGCTTGTTCATAGTTGACTCCTGAAACATACAGGATGTTTTCGCCTTGTTCAGGAATTAGCAGTGCTATTGCACCTGAAAAATTGGTGAAGTAGGTGATGTTGGTTTGGTTGAAAATTAAGAAGTTGGATGGTTTGCCTTGGTTGGCGGCTGATTTTTTTAGGGCGGTGGTTCGGGTCAAGTTTTTCGCCTGCCTGAATGGGATTGGGTCGGGTTGGTTTAAGTTTTCGCTTGTCTAGTGGGTTTAGGAGGGCTGTTTATTGCGTTGTGTATCAAAAAACACGTCGGAATTAACCGTGATTTTTTAAATGAACCATCCATTAACTTAATATAGTTTTCAGAAGCCTACTACTCAATAATTGAGGGGTAAAAAAGCATGTTTGCTTATGCGGGAAAAATTTTACATGTTAACCTCACAACAGGTGAAACAAAAACCGAACCTTTAACCGAAGATATGGCGAAAAGCTACATCGGCGGAATCGGTTTAGGCATCCGTTTACTTATGGACAATTCAAAACCAGGCACAGACGCCTTTGACCCAGACAACCCATTGATTTACTGTACAGGTCCGCTCAGCGGCACCATGGGCCCAACAGCCGGCAACGGCTATGCTGTGGTATCCAAGTCACCTGCCACAGGCGGAGTTGGCGAAGCTAAAGCACACGGATTCTTCGGTCCTGACCTAAAACGTGCAGGATACGACGCTGTAATAATTACGGGTAAAGCACCCAAACTATCTTACCTTTGGATAGACGATGACAAAGTTGAAATCAGAAACGCCGAATACCTAAAAAACGCTACAGTTGGCGATACCGATAACAAAATCCGAGATGAACTCGGAGACTTCTATATTCGTGTGTCAGCTATTGGTGAAGCAGGCGAAAAACTTTGTCGTTTTGCAGCAATTATAAATGATGAGTTCCGCGCTATCGGACGCACGGGCATGGGCGGAGTCATGGGCTCCAAAAACCTCAAAGCCGTCGCGGTACGCGGAACAAAAGACGTCAACGTAGCCAACATGGAAGGCTTCAAAGAATACATCAAAATGATCCATGAACGCATGAAGGGTCCAGCAACCAAGAAATACAAGACCTTGGGCACACCCGAAAACGTGTTAGTCCTCAATTCGCTTTCAGCATTGGCAACGAGGAACTGGACAAACGCAACTTTTGAAGGCGCAAACAAAGTCAGCGGCGAATACCTGAACGAACATTACGTTAAGAAAATCGTCGGCTGTGCAACATGCGGTATGCGCTGCGACCACATTGCAGTTGTTCCAGAAGGACCATACAAAGGTTCAACTTCCAGATTAGAATTCGAATGCCTCTGGAGTATGGGTCCACTTTGCGGTGTTGACCGCTTAGACGCAGTCATCGAAGCCATGCGAATAGTAAACGAGTACGGCATGGACGGCATCTCAATCGGAGTGGTCGTCGCGTTCGCGATGGATCTCTACGAGCATGGCGTAATTACCAAGGAACAGACCGATGGAATTGACCTTAAATTCGGCAACGCAGAAGCCCTAATCGCAATAATCCACAAAATCGGCAAACGCGAAGGTTGGCTAGGCAACATCCTTGCAGAAGGAGTTGCAAAAGCAGCGGAATTAATCGGCGGAGACGCATACAAGTACGCTTGTCACATCAAAGGCTTAGAGCTTCCAGGCTACGACCTTAGAACGCTAAAAACAGCTGCATTAGGCTTTTCAGTATCGTTCCGAGGCGCGTGCCACCTTCGAAACGGAGCTTATTCACCTGACGTTAAAGGCAAAGTTAACCGCTTCAAAATCGAGAAAGGCAGAGGCAAAATGATTACTGACGAAAGCCACATGTACAACATCATCGACTCGCTTATCGTTTGCAAATTCAGCAGAGGAACATACTACGACGGCTGGAAAGACCTCGCAAACTATTACACCCTAGCCACAGGCATCCCAATTACACCTGAAGAAATGACCAAAGACGGCGACAGAATCGAAAACCTCGCAAGACTCTTCAACATCCGCGAAGGCAAAGGCACACGTAAATTCGACGATGTACCATACAAAATAAAGAATTTCCCAGTGCCAGACGAAGGACCAGCTAAAGGCGTCTGCGTTAGCGACGAAGAAATGGCAATTGGATTAGACGACTACTACGCTTCACGCGGATGGACAGCTGATGGTATCCCAACGGTTGAACGCCTGCAACAACTCGGACTCGGCGACTTAGCTTACATAGCCGAAGACGCAATGAAAGCTGCTAAAGAAGCTAAGCCTGTAGCGCTAGTTGCACCTGCAGGAGGAAACTAAAATGGTACGACCACAAGACAGAAAATTCGTAACAGCAGACCCCGAAAAATGTATCGGTTGCCTAGTCTGCGAATACGCCTGCAGCATGGTTAACGAAAAAACCTTCAACCCAAACAAATCACGCATACGCGCAATGCGTATCGGTCCGCTAGTAAACCTTGCAATTACATGCAGGCACTGTGAAGACCCCGCATGTGTAGCAGCATGCCCCAGAGACGCACTCAAGCAGGAAGCAGACAGCGGCATTATCCGCGTTGACGAAAACGCATGCAACGGGTGCGGATGGTGCATCAGCGCATGCCAATTCGGCGCTATGAACATGCATCCAGAAAAGAAGGTTGTGTTCACCTGCAACAGTTGCACCGACAACGAAACTAAAGAGCCACAATGTGTCAAATGGTGTCCCGAAGAAGCATTAACATATGTTACTGCAGAAACCTTGGCACAGAAGTATCGCCAGAAAGCCGTCAAGAACCTGTTCCAAACAGCAGAAGCTGAGAAAGCAAAATCCAAATAAACCCATTTTAGCGCTTTCTATAGCGCTAGATTTTTATTTTTTTTGGTACCCTAATTTGGTAAGAATAGATCCTTTCGTTATACGGTTTAATGAGCCATTTTTCTTTTTTTGAATCGTTCAATTTGATAGTCTAGCTCTGTTGAGTCGGCTGGGGTGTACCATCGGTCATAATAGAAGCGGTTAATTTGTTTTTGAGAAGCCATCCTTTTCTTTTCCTTCTTCCCCGAATGCTTGAAATGATACCTCCAGTAAATCGGTATAGCTATGCCTGAACCAAAAATAAGAACCAGAACAGGGCTCAGCCAAAAAATCTGCATCATCAGCGCTAAAACAACAAAGAATCCGTAGATTACTGTAGAAAAGCCAGCATAGAGAAGCCACTCGCGTCTATGAGTTATTTTCATCTATCAAAAGTATAGGGCTTGCACTTTTAAGCTGCACCATGATGCCAGATTTTTTTAGCCGCCTGTCATAAGCGACATCAAAATTACGCTGTCCCTGTCTTTGAGGGGAGTGTTTACGCCTTGAAGTTGATCCATTAAGACGCCGTTGATCAAGGCTACGAATGTTGGTTTCATCTCTTTTTTGGCAGGGTCATAGACTTCCTGTTGGAACTGTTTGCCATAATCCGCTGCGACTCTGTCCAGTAGCTCCGAGAGCGGAACATCTTTTGGGAATTCGTATTCATCTTGGCTGGTGTTTGTGTAAGATTTTACAAGGCTGATGTAGTGGACTTTAACTTGCATTTTTTGCCTTCCGCTCGGATTAGTATGTTGTTCGGGTTCTCATATTTCTTTTCTCTGCTAAATCAGTTTTTTACCGTAAAATTGTGGATTTGCCATTATCTCCAGCTACAAACACCCCGTTTACGATATAAAATTAAGCCATGAATTTACAAATAAAGAACCCATTAACTTAATATATTGTTCAACAGCACTAAATATTCTAAACTCTTGGAGAGAACAAGGTTTGCTAGGTTACGCAGGAACAGTCTTATATGTTGATTTAACCACAGGCAAAACTCGGATAGAAAAACTAAGCGAAGAAGATGCCAAAAAATACATCGGCGGCATCGGCCTTGGCATGAAACTTTACCTATCCAACTCAAAAGCAGGCGTTGATCCATTAAGCCCAGAAAACCCTCTTGTACTGACGCTTGGACCAGTTTCAGGAACCATGTTTCCAACGGGCGGAAATGGACACACATTCATATCTAAATCTCCAGAAACAAACGGCGTAGGCGAGTCAGTAAGCCACGGCACCTTTGGAGCAGAACTAAAACGTGCAGGATACGACGCCTTAATTTTATCGGGGAAAGCAGAAAAACCAGTTTACCTCTGGATTGATGATGATTCAGTTCAGCTGCTTGATGCCTCACAGCTTTGGGGCAAATCACCAGGCGAAACTGAAGACGCCATCAAAAACGAGTTAGGCGACTATTATGTTCGAGTAGCCTCTATTGGTTTAGCAGGTGAAAAACAATCAAAAATCGCCTGTATAATCAACGAGAAAACCCGTGCTGCAGGAAGAACTGGGCTAGGCGCAGTCATGGGCAGCAAGAACCTTAAAGCCATAGCAGTCAGAGGAACCCACGACGTAGTTGTCGCAAAACCCGACGAATTTATGGAAACAGTCAAGGAATTCCATGAACGCATGAAAGGACCAGCAGCACAGAAATACCGCACCATAGGCACCTCAGAAAACCTCATGATACAGAATTACCTTTCCTGCATGCCAACACGCAACTACAACAACGCATCCTTCGAAAACGCAGAGAAAATCAGCGGAGAAGAACTCAACGAACAATATGTCGCGAAAATTATTGCATGCAATTCATGCGCGATGCGTTGTGAACATGAAGCCCTCGTCCGAGAAGGACCCTACAAAGGCACCTTAGCAAGGATAGAATATGATAATCTTTGGGCATTGGGACCAAATTGCGGTGTAGATAAAATAGATGCTATAATCAAAGCCGCTGAACTCTGCAACTACTATGGTCTTGACGCAACAAGCGCAGGCGTAACCGTTGGCTTTGTTATGGACTGCCATGAAAAAGGCATCTTAACACACGAAGAACTCGGCGGAATAGATGCGCACTTTGGAAAAGCCGACGCATTAATTCAACTTATCGAAAAAATCGGTAAACGCGAAGAAATCGGCAATGTCCTCGCTGACGGTGTGAAGGCGGCTGCAGAAAAAATCGGCAAAGGCTCAATGGAGCTTGCTCAGCAGATTAAAGGTTTAGAAGTCACAGGCTACGATTTGCGGTGCCTAAAAACAACCGCCTTGAGCGCTGCTGTTTCGTTCCGCGGAGCAGATCACAGTAGAAGCGGCGCTTACACCCTTGACTTAACAGGCAAAGTTGACCGTTTCAAAGCTGAAAAAGGACGCGGCAAACTCGTCAAAGACTCAGAAGACATCTACGCATTAATTGATTCACTTATTATCTGCAAAAACGCTAAAGGCACCCTATACAAGGAACTTGCCGACATGGCAAAACTCTACAGCCAAGTCACAGGCTACGAGATGACGGCGGAGGAGCTTAAGGTTGCAGGCGAACGAATAAACACCCTTGCCAAGCTCATCAATGTTCGAGAAGGGAAAAGCCGCAAAGACGACACTTTGCCGTGGAAAGTTATGAATCTGCCCATTCCAGATGATGGACCATCAAAAGGCGCAATCGTAACCCAAAACGAACTTGACCTGCTACTAGACGATTACTATCAAGCCCGCGGTTGGAACGCGAATGGCATACCGACAAAAGCTAAACTCCAAGAATTAGGACTGCAAGATTACCTCAAAATAATTGAAGGAAAAGAGGATTAGAAATGGTCAAAATGCATGAGAGAAAATTTGTTTCCGCTGACCCAGAAAAATGCGTCGGATGCCAAATATGTGAGTACGCCTGCTCATTCACCAAAGAAAAAGCCTTCAACCCTCTTAAATCACGTATTCGAGTTGTCAGAGTTAACCAGTTAGCTAACATGGCAGTTACATGCAGACTCTGCGAAGACCCAGCCTGCGTAGCAGCATGTCCACGAGACGCACTTACACAGTCAGAAGACACAGGCAACATCGTGCTGGACAAAGATAAATGCAACGGCTGCGGCTGGTGCATCGAAGCCTGCGACTACGGAGCTATAATGTTGCATCCAGAAACCAAAGTGGTATATGTTTGCGATATGTGCAAAGACAAACCTGACGGACCACAATGCGTCAAATGGTGCCCAGAAGAAGCCATAACTGTCGTTACAAGCGATGTGCTGGCTCAAAAAGCAAGAATCGGCGCAATCAAAAAACTCTTCCAAGAAAAAGAAAAGAAATGAGCGTTTTCTAAGCTCACTTCCACCTTTCAACATTTTATTGAATTACATTCCGCATGGATGCTCCTCCATGCAATGTGCATCATAATCCTCTTTGGTGTCGCATTCTTGGTTGTCAGATGGGCACTTCCACTTGCCGCTTGCTGTCTTTTTAGGTTCAGGCATTTTTGATTTTTCAGACTCCAAAAAATCCACCTCCAATCAAGCCTATAAAAAATCTGCTTTCATTAGTCGGCTTCCGTTTCTTAAGCATATGTGACTACACCAAACCGCCAATCAACAGATTTTAGTTCAAATTAACGCATAAGACGGTTACTTCGCTGGGTGGCAAACCATTTTGTTTGTAGTTGTCTGCAAAACCTATTAATAACAAATTGTCAACAATTTTGCAGGCGCCAGAGTTGCTTGATCAACTAATCATAACAATAATTCTCGGTTTGATCCAAGGCTTCACAGAGTGGTTGCCCATCTCCAGCACCGCACACCTAAGAATTACTGAGCATTTTCTAGGTTTTCAAGCAACTCCTCTCTTCAACGTGTTTCTGCACATAGGCACACTCGGAGTTGTAATCTTTTATTTTAGGCACGACATCAAAATCGCTCTAACCGCTTTGGTGCACCGGGATTTCCATTCAGAATACGGCAGATTCATCCCCCTAATTATTGTTGCAACCATCCCCACTGGAATAATAGGACTACTCTACGACAAGTTTCTAGCAGACAATTATCAAACCCTGTTAATAATCGGATTCACATTCATAGTCGGGGCCATTTTACTATTTTGTTCAAAATTCGGAAAAGAAAACCAAATCCAAATTTCCTATCGGACAGCAATTGTCATGGGTGCAGCTCAAGGAGCCGCTAGTTTTCCAGGGCTCTCAAGAAGCGGATCAACAATATCAACTGGAATGCTGAAGGGCGTCAAACGTGAAATGGTTTTCAAATTTTCATTCCTGCTTTCTATCCCCGCCATAATTGGCGATTTATTTGTTGAGGCTTATCTGCAGCGAGGAAACTTTTCTCAGGTTATCGGCGTTAGTTCACTTGATCTTCTGGTGGGTTTGGCGTTTACGGTTGTCGCAGGTTACTTAGCTATTGTACTTGTGAAAAAACTGGTTTTAAGCAAGAGGTTCCATTATTTTGCCGCCTACACGTTTGCTCTCGGAGTCGCCTTGATAATTTTGTCATTACTCGGTTTCTAGCACTATCCACATTTTAGTGTAGTCACGTAAACGAGATAACGATGCTCTAAATTGTGCCCATCCAAATCTTTTACTATTTTCTATTAAGTCGACAAATTTCATTGTTCATTTGCCGCTCTTTTTCAGACGCTGCCTCCATGGCATTCTCCATTGCGTTAGCCCACATTATTTGAAAGAAGTTGCATGCGAGCTCAACAAGAACAGGGTTGTTAGTCATTAGCAAAGGTGTTTCTGATGGGGATTTGTCGGTTGCCAACAAAATATTTGCTTCTTTTTCGTCAAAAATTGCTACTATAGTTGATGGCAGACAATTGACGTATCGAACCTCGAAGTTTGGGTGCTGCATGAGTTTTTGTATGTCCTTTGGAAGTGATTCAGGGTTGCTTGGTTGCTGTGTTACAATTTTTATTTTTGCACCATTATTTAGAATCATTTGGTGTTCTTCGATTGTTTGGGAAGTGTAAGTTAAGAAAAACGTCCATTTTGTAACTATTTTCAGGCTTTCTTTGGAGCTTGTAATCTGTTTTTTTGCTTTCATTAAACGGGCTTGTAAATCATGAATTATTATGTACTGGTATTCCTCATTTTTTGAGGGGATTCCTTTGTTTTCTGCGAATATTCTTAGAAATTCGGTTGATTCCTTTTCAAGAAGCGCGGTTTCTTTTCTTCTGCGTTCAAATAGCATGTCGATGGCTTCTTGAACTTGGATTGCCTCAAACTTTGTTGGTTTGCCTGCAAGCTTCTTTATTAATCCCATGTTAAGTAGCTGTGCTGCTATCCGATAGAGGTCTTGCCTAGCAACCTTTGAGGTTTTAGCTATGTCTTTGATTGTAGATTCTCCTGTTTTAGCTAACACTATGTAGACCTTAGCTTGCAGGACGGTAAGTCCAAGGTCAGTTAATGCTTCAACTGCTTTTTCTTGAACGCTCACTATTTTTTTCCTTCTATTTCTGATAGGATAACATCGTTATAACCTAACCACAGGCCATCCTCATGGTATAAATCTTTCTAATTCCCTTTTCGCCGCAAGTTAATGCTTGATTTCATGTTGCGGGCAACTGTTAACCCAATTAGATTCGAGGCTGAGCAGCCGCTGGTCAATACTCCGCTTGCTGAAGCTTGCTTATGATTTTTCGCAAAGCGCCACAGTAACCAGAGAATAAATTATGGCTTGAAGAACTATAGTTTCCATTTATGATTCATCTCCTACCCAACTAACATCTAAAGTTAAGCAAAAATGATCAAGAAACACCCCAGGCGATACATTTATTATGGAGTCTCCTCCAAGTTAACAACAGCATTTTTATGAATCAACTTAAGAAAGATTTTTATAGTATTAATCATAAAAATGCTAGAATAGAAGAAAGAAAAATACAGAACAAAAGGAGAATAAAAAACATGAACACACTAAGAAATAAAATTGCAGCAATAACAATTTCGTTATTCTTTATACTTTCGATGTCAGCTTCACTGACACAATTACCATCTGCCAGTGCACATACTCCACCATGGCAAATTACAGACGTTGCCCACATCAATGCTCAGCCCAGCCCAATAGGCGTGGGTCAACCCGAAACCATCATATTTTGGGCTGCTCAACCCCTGCCCAACGCAGCCATCACAAATAACATCCGAAAAACTAACTACACACTAGTCGTCACGGACCCTGACGGGGTCGTTGCCTTCGACCAAGACTTTTTCAATATAGTCAACCCTGGCGGTGAACAAGCTGTTGAATTCGTACCTGCCAAAGTCGGCACTTACAATGCAACGTTCTATTTCCACGGAATGACATACCCCGCTTATGCCGATATAGTCTCCACTATTCCGCTTTCGCGATCTTCAGTCGACCCCTACACTGGCGACATATACCTGCCTACAACTGATAGTGTGACCTTCGTCGTGCAGCAAGAGCCACTAAACTATATTATAAATCCGCTGCCAACGGAATACTGGACTCGTCCGATAGAGAACCAGAATGTTGACTGGTTCACTATCGCATCAAACTGGCTTGGCGGGAACGACGGAGCCAGCTTCGGTGGTCACACACTTGAGGCTGTTAACGCACCCGGAATAAATGTTTATCAACCGATCGGCACAGTGCCAACCAGCGGACACATACTCTGGACACAGCCTCAGGAATTCGGCGGACTTGTCGGATCTAATACCCCAATTAATAACGGAACAACCTACTATTCTGGCGATTCATACGAGCCAAGATTTTCTAACCCAATAATTATTAGCGGACGCCTCTACTACAAACAGGCTCTAGGCCATGCAGGCAATACTGGAGATTATGTCTGTTTAGACCTGAAAACTGGAGAAGTCATATGGACGAACACTGACCCATCATTTAATCCAACATGGGGTCAAACCCTTGCTTACTCCGACCCTAACGAAGCAGGCTCACATGGCGCCTACTTATTCCAGAGCGTTGGCGGCTTCGGTGCACCTGCTATGTGGAGGGCTTATGACGCGTGGACAGGAAAACCGATATTTAACATAACGAACGTTCCCAGCGGATTTACCGCCTTCGATAGAATGGGCAGTATGCTAATTTACGTTATAAGCTACAATACCACTACCCAAACAGGATGGGTAGCTCAATGGAACTCAACTCTGCTTTTACAAAACCCATATGCCAACGCCGCTGAAATAAGAGTCAATGGACAACAATACAACGGAACTGGCTATACATACCAAGGAAACTTCATATCTCCATACAACTGGAACGTGACGATAACCGGTTTGAACGGACTCGTTCTCAATACGGCGGCTGCCACGGGAGTTCAAGCAGGTAGCCCATCAATCAATGCAGCTGTACCTGAAGACATATTGTTTGGAACAAGCAGCGGACTATCACAAGCCACGGGCAATCAATATACTCCGAATCCATTCACAATGTGGGCAATCAATCTAAACCCACACAACGGCAACATTGGGCAAGTAATGTGGGTCAAAAATTACACAGCGCCAGATCCAATGGAAGGCAATCCTAGCTTAGGCAGCTTAACACAAAGATTCAACTCAATGGATCCAATAAACCGCGTTGCCATATTTGCCGTAGATGAGATACCGCTATTCATTGGCTACAGTATAACCACGGGAGAACAGCTATGGGAAACAAATTTTGAATACGCAAATAATGCTCAGTTCTTTAGCACCGCATCGGGCAGTGGTATGCGCCCTGTTACTGCTTACGGCCGCCTTTACATTGCAGGCTATGGCGGAGAGATTTTAAGCTTCGACACAACTAACGGAAATCTACTATGGCGATTCGGTGCTGGCGGAGAAGGCAACACCACAGAAGCCGGACTCAATACGCCTTGGGGTCTTCTTCCCACCAACATAAATGTCATTTGCGATGGATACCTAATTGCATCCAGTTTCGAGCACGGAAACGGCGCCCTATCACCATACTATAGAGGCCAAAGGATATGGGAACTCAACGCAACAACAGGCGAACAAATTTGGACCATTCAATTCCAAACTGGCAATGATGGAGGTCCAGGATACCCAATAGGTGCCTTTGCAGATGGCCAATTTGTTGAGTACAACTTATATGACAACCAACTCTACAATTTCGGCCAAGGACCAAGCCAAACAACTGTTAATGCACCAAGCGTTGGCGTAACAACTGCCACACCAATAACGATAACTGGTTCAGTGATGGATGTTTCCGCAGGCACCAAAGATTACAGGCAGGTAGCACGGTTCCCTAACGGTGTTCCAGTTGCATCTGACACGAGCGAAAGTAATTGGATGGAGTACGTTTACATGCAAAAGCCACGACCAACCAACAACTTCACAGGCGTTCCAGTCACGCTTTACGTCTTAGACAGCAACAACAACTACAGATCGATTGGCACAACAACCACGAACATTTTCGGCGACTATTCATTAACATGGACTCCTGACATCTCAGGCAACTACGCCGTCACCGCTGTCTTCGAAGGCTCCAATGCATACTACGGATCTTCTGACTCAACAGCATTCTCCGCCAGCGAAGCCGCAGCAACGCCAGCCCCAACAAATGCACCTCCATCAGGCCTTGCAACAAGTGCGGATCTGATGACATTCATAGTCGGCGGAGTAATCGCAATAATCGTTGCGGTAGCAATAGCCACAGTACTTATCCTCAGAAAACACCCATAAAACAGCAAACAACCAAAAAAAATCAATCCCCTTTTCTTTTTTTGTCTTATTCTCAGACTTCAAAAAAATTTATCCAATCTTAATCAGTTGAGCACTCAGACAATTTTTTCCAAATCCACTATAAAACGTTCAAACACCTTCAAGCTACCGCTCCAAAAGTCAGGTGCAGCAACATTCAACCCCACGGACTTCCCGATTTCCATTGGCGACACGCTGCCGCCCGCAGACAACGCCTTCACCAGTTTAGGCACAAACACTTTTCCCTCCTCCAGAAACCGCTCGTACAATGCAAAAACGAACATTTGGGCGTAGACGTAGGGGTAGTTGTAGAAGCGGTGGTTTGCCATGTAATAGTGGGGTTTCATAGTCCACTCAGCTTCCATTTCAGGAAACCATGTGACTGCGTCGCCGAAGATTCGGTCACGAGACTTGGTCCAGTGGCTGCAGATTGTTTTGTAATCTAAGAATTCTCCTCGCTCAATGGAAGCGTAGAGTGCCTGCTCAAAACATACTCTCGCCGTAACCTGGAACGCCGTCATCCCAGCCTCATCTAAAACCATGCAGAGCAACGCTTTGCGTTGAGTACCCGACTTTGCTCCATCCAGCAACAAATCAGTAAGCAGCAACTCACCAAAAATTGACGCTGTCTCCGCAACAGTTGAGGGAACGTTCATGTTCAGTAGTGTTTGGTTTCTTGAGGCATACCAGTCATGGGTTGCGTGTCCAAGCTCATGGGCCAGGGTGAAAACGTCGCTTAGTGTGCCGTTGAAGCTCTGTAGGATGTAGGCGGATTTGCCGTTGTAGTAGCCTGCGCAGAATGCGCCGTTGCGTTTGCCAAACCTTGGCGACGCGTCTATGCGGCGTTTCTGGAACATTTCTTTAACTGCCATGGCGTATTGGGGGTCGAATCGGCTGTAAGCTTCTGAAACTAGATCCTGTGCCTCTTGGACTGTGAATTCAAGTTCTGGCGCATCAGGCAACGGAGCCACAATGTCATGGTTTCCCAATATGGGTAGATTCATCAGTTTAGCTTTTAATTTGAGGTAACGCCGATACGTCGCAGAGCCTTCTTCGACCGTCTTAAGCAGGTTAGCGATTATGTCCTCCTGAGTGTCGTTTGAAATGAGGCTGGATTCCATTGGTGACCCGTATTTTCTGCGTTTAGACACTGTTACCCAGTCGTTGCAGATGCTGCGGAGAGCCGCTGAAAAGACCTCGCCGTCTTTTCCCAGTAGCCCATAGATTGAGCGGTTGGCGGATTCCCGTGTTGCCCTATCAGGGTGAGGTAGTAAACCGTTGGCTTCTCCATAGTTAAGAGTCTTTTTTTCACCCAAAACCATCACGTCGAAGAGGCGGGTGTTTAGCCATTTACTCTGAAGCTCTTCCCACGCATCGATGCCAAACTGGTCTTTCTCGATAATGAGTTGTTCTTCTATTTCAGAGAGTTGATGTTCAACGCGGCGGTAGATACGTTGCAGGTAATGCCTGTAATTGACTAAGGCTTGCTCATCGATTAACTGAGGCTTGCTCTTAACTAATGCACCAAGCTCCAAAGTGAAAAACGCAAGTTGCTTGCCAATATTAGCCGAGAGCTTATCTACCCTATCGTTTAACACCTGCGACAGCGGCTGAGTCATATCTGCAGCAAACACAAGGCTTGAATACAGGGTTAAATCACCGAATTTTGCTTCAAACACCTCAACATCACGGAGGCATTGCAGTAAGCCATCAGCGGATAGATTGGCTATTTTGCCTCGGTAAGTCTTCTCAAACGTATCTGCCATGGCTGTGGCTTCTGAGATGGTCTGCTCGATTTTTGGATTGGTTATGCATGGGAATAGTTCGTTTAGCTCCCATGTAACTTGATTAGTACTGGTCAGAGTATATGCCTCCTATTGGCTAGTGGGGGTTGGGTTATTTTGCATTTTCGTTTTGAGAAGCTCCGCTGTACAATAATCAATTCAGTTAGCGGTAAAAAAAATTTTTTAGTAAAAAAATTACTTGAGCTATCTTTCTTGGTTAAACCAAAACTGTTGGTTCCTGAGACAGGGTTTGCTCGAAGCTTTCAAGGATTAACCTATTGCCTTTTTTGGCTATGAAGAAGTCGGTTCCACATATTGGGCAGGGAACAAACTCGTTCTCTCCCACTGCGTCGAACTCGAATTTTCCGTTGCATTGAGGGCAAATGAAAGTTATCGATGCTATAATTTTCTGCATGGTGTATTCTCCTATTTTTTTGTTTGCAATTAAGCGTAAACGTAGTTTTAACAACTAGAGAAACAGCTTACTTGTAATATCAACTTAGAATTGCCTGCTATGTATTATCTCTTTCCATGAAAACCAAGGGTTTGGTTGGTGAACAGAAAGGAAATCCTGGCCAGAGCAATAATCAAGCAATAAGAGCACAAATCATAGAAGAGAATGTATGCCATTTCTTAGATTTGCATGAACCTTGATTTATCTGCGGAATTCTTTTTCAGCAATATCTACTTGCTTTTCCAAGATTTCTTTATAGTTTTCTACTTGGTTTTCTTTAAGGTCATTTTCGCTTGCCTCTAAAATCTTTAAAAGTTCTTTATCGCTCAGGTTTATCAATGTTTCAGCGAGCTTCATGACGAGCCTGCGGATTTCATAAAGCTCCAAAGTAATGCCCTTAAGGTTTCTCCTGTCCTCATCTGTGAAAACCGCTTTAACCAACCAAGACACCAAACTAAGTTTATATTTTAAAAGCGTATGGCGGTTATAAGATTTCCCTAAAAGAGCAAAGCTTTCGTGAGGCTACAAGCAGTTTTGTGTTAAAGAGTTATGTCTAGTAATCTCTTTAGGTCTATAATTGTAGATATGGTTACGGAACTAATTGCTCAACAATTCAATTAGACGAAAAAACCCTGCACATGCTAAAAAAAAATCAAAAGGGAAATGAGAGCAAACAGCTGCGACTAAGTCATAAAATCATTAAATTCTGGAGCGAAAAAAAATTCCTACTTCAATGTTCGGTTCAATATGTAAACTAAAATCCTTCCCAAAAGAAGATGAAGCTGAATTCCATGCGATCTAAACATATTATTGATGCTTACGCTTGGATAGAATATTTCAGAGCTTCCAAATAAGGAGAAGGTGCCAAAAATACGGAGATCTCTGATTCAGTGACACCAAGCATAGATGTGGCTGAAGTAAGCAGAAAATTGCAAAGAGAAACAGGCGTTGGAAACGAAACAGTGGAAAGGTGATTACAACGCTTAGAATTCATTAGTTCTACTAAGCCAAGTGATAGAATTAGACTATGAGCTTGCAGCGATTGCCGGAAAAACAGGTTGCGAAATGAAAAAGAAATCCAAAGGCTGGGGGCTAGTAGATTCATTTGTCCTCTACACAGCAAGAAATCTAAACGGTAGAGTTGTTACGGTAGACGAGCATTTTAGAAGCTTTCAAGATATTATGTTTATGAAATAAGATTTTTATGTTAGGGGATTTTTGCTCCATAACTTAGTAATCTTTTTCTTATTATGTCTGTAGCTTCCAATAGATTTTCTCTTTCTTTAGCATCTCTTGCACCATTGTAACTTTTGGAAGTCAATAAAACTAATGCCTCATGCAGTTGGTTGTCGCATTCAGCCGAGTGCTTCTTCTCTGGTCCTCCTTCACATTTTATTCCCTTAAGGAATTTATGATTCGGATCCAAATAAAGTTGCAATAGGTCGATTAAATCTATTCCTTCATCATCAAAACTGCTGGACAGTGCATAAATATCTTGGACTTGTGATAAGTAAAAAGCTGGCATATAATCTTCGATTTCTTTGCCTTCAAACTCAACCATTATTCCATGATCTTTCCAACTAGAACTTTTTTTATCTAAACGTTTGCAACCGTATAGGTAAATAATTCCTTCTTCATAGCCATCCAAATATCCGCCATAAACTTTCCCATCTTTAAACTCTAAAACGAGTGTTCTGTCATACAGGTTATCTAAGGCCTTACTTTTTCTTCCCTTGATTCTCTCAAATGACATATGGCACACTGGAAAGCACTTTTGCCGAATCAGCATTTGAATTTTATTCATAAAACCGGAGCAAAAATTATTTTGGTGCTGCGAGCTTCATTTGAACCCGAGAACACTTGAGGGAAAAGACGGCTCTATTTATCATAAACTTTTTTGCGGTGACCAATAGTCCGAATAACGATTGTTTGCTCAGATACTTGGTAGATTATTCTGTAATCGCCTACTCGAAAAGACTTAAGCTCACTAAAACGTCCAACTAGCTGTTTGCTGGCAAAAGGCTTGTCTTCTAAAATTTTTAGTTCTCTTAAAATCCTGATTTGGTTTTGCCTATCAAGATGCTCGAGCCCCTTCAGAAACTCTTTGGTAAAGATGAGCTCAAATTTCTTTTTCATCGATTTTAAGCTCTTTTAGCATTTCTTTGTAAGTGAGGACTTTTCCTTCTTTGAGGTCTCTTAGGCTCCTGTCAATGCTCTTCATCAGTTTCTCATCGCTTAGGATTTCCATTGTTTCAGTAAGGTCTTCTACGAGCGTTCTAAGTTTTGGTAGTTCTTCAGCTATGACTTTGAGGTTCTTCCTGTCCTCATCCGTGAAAACTGCTTCAACCAACCCAAGTCACCAAGTATTCTCTATTAATTAGAAATTAGACTGTATTAAAATTTCCCTAAAAAATGTAAAATGTTAAGGCTTTTGGTGCTACGGGCAGGATTTGAACCTGCGAACCCCTGAGGGAAAGGATTTCCCATTTGGGCGCTTAAGTCAAAGCGTCGAGATCTTGAGTCCTTCACCTTTGACCTAGCTTGGTTACCGTAGCATGTTTGGGATAGAAAACTGTCAGGCTCCGTCTTATTAATCATTTCCCGTCTACCGCAAAAGTAAAAGCGTTCATCAAACGATACTTAAAGGCAATGCAGACCCAGCACAGAATAATTTTGGGCAACAGCCAGCAAATGCCCGAACTTGAGGACGGCAGTGTCCAGTTGATGGTGACTTCGCCTCCTTACCCCATGATAGCAATGTGGGATGAGTTGTTCGCGAAGGCTGATCCCAGAATTGCAGAATTATTCAGGGAATTGGATGCGAAAAGCAGCGAGGAAACTGTGCGGCAAATATACGCAGCGATGCATAACTATTTAGCTAAAGTTTGGGCTGAAACTTACCGTGTTCTAATCGATGGCGGAATCGCATGCATAAACATCGGCGACGCAACCCGAAGCATGAACGGTAAATTCCAGCTTTACCCAAACCACTCCCGAATCACCGAAGTCTGTGAAAAAATCGGATTCACAACCCTTCCATACATTCTATGGAAAAAACCCACAAATAAACCAGCGTACAAGGGTAAAGGCGCGTTTTTAGGCTCAGGTTTCCTCCCCCCAAACGCCTACGTCACTTTGGATTGTGAGTTTATTTTGTTATTTAGGAAAGGGAAACTACGCAAGTTTCAACCGAAAGATGCCCTGCGTTATGAGAGTGCTTTTACGAAGGTGCAGAGGGATGAATGGTTTAGCCAAATCTGGGTGTTGAAGGGAACCCGACAAACAGCAAGCGAGTTGGAACGCAGAACCGCTGCTTACCCAGAAGAAATCGCCAAGCGCCTAATTAGGATGTTTAGTGTTAAAGGCGAAACCGTGCTTGATCCTTTTTTGGGTTCGGGGACTACAGTTAAAGTTGCGATTGAAAATGGGCGGAGCAGTGTTGGATATGAAACAGACAAAAATCTCTTGCCAGTGATAACTAGTAAAATAGGCTACCACTCGTCAGATGTGGAAATAATCAGACGTTAATGATTAATAACTGTCCTTTCAATAAATGCAGACAAAAGGTCCTACTTATTGAATAAAAAAGCCTCAACCAACAGGAAATCCATGGGATTTGGCAACACTTCTCGAAGGTTTGCCCAATCGGAAAGACGGCTAAAAGGTAGCTTGGCTAAGGATCGTTTTGCGTTTGATCAGGCATTGCAGGGGCATGACTGCCACAAAATTCGGCGAGACGGCGACTTTGTTGTTCAAAAAAGAGATTTCTTCGGTAATAAGGTAGGCGAACCCGCAACTTATGAGGTTAAGACGGGTAACTCGAAGTTGACAGAGGCGCAGGAGAAAAGGCAGCGGCAACTGGGTAGGAATCACTACAAAATCGCCAGATATTAGGTGTTGTGTCTTCTTAAGAGGGGTAGGTCGTATTGGCGGAAAACGAGCGCATTAGCACGTTAAAATACTTTGTGAAGCGAAAAAATACTCATTTAACCCGGATTGTTTTATGAAAAAAGGCTTTCTTGAGTGGCAAAGGCTAAGATAGCCCAAGCAATGCGGTATTTGCCTTCTGGAGATGTTTTTATCTCCTCGGTGCCTTTTTGCTTCATGCAACGCCAAGCCGAAAAGTTTTTTTCAACGAGTTGCTCTATGAATGTTTATTAGAGATTCAGTTTAGACTCAATATGCATAAAAAAGTTTATATGCAGCGTAGGCGGCTTGTGTTTGTGCTCTTAGAAAAGTTAGTTGACCCTTTTTCGAGTTGGACCTATCCAGCATCGGAGGAAATGAAAAAGTGAAAACACGCTTAACAAAAACTCACAGGCAGCATTATGCTTTAAATTTATGGGAGAACTGAAAACTTGACTAATGTACAAAAAGAAGATATCCATTATCTTTTGAAAACTTTCTTTAACGAGAAAGGCTTAGTTCGCCAACACCTTGACAGCTACAACGAATTCATCGACCATGGACTTCAAGAAGTCGTGGATGAAGTAGCTGAAATCCCAATTGAAGTTCCAGAGAGCCCATACAAAGTTAAACTTGGTCAAATCTGGGTTATTGACCCACAATCACGTATTACAGGTCCATATGCCACTGAAGTGGATGGAACTAAACATGAAATTTACCCTATGGAAGCCAGACTGCGCAACTTGGCGTATTCAGCACCTATTGCGCTTGAAATGACTCCAATTGTAGATGGACGTGAACAGGACACTGAACTTGTTTACATCGGAAATATTCCTGTTATGCTGAAGAGCAAACTTTGCTTCCTCAGCCAACTTTCCAAAGAAGAACTTATTGCGGCAGGAGAAGATCCTGACGACCCAGGCGGATACTTTGTTGTCAACGGATCAGAACGCGTCATTGTTGCCATGGAAGACTTGGCACCTAACCGCGTTATCGTCGATATAGACGAAAAAGGCACAACGCCCGTTTACCAAGCAAAAATCTTCTCAACAACCGTCGGCTTCCGAGCAAGAATCGAACTTAAACTCAAATCAGACGATGCAATCTACGTCACCATGCCGGGAGTCCCCACAGAAATCCCATTCGTCGTCATCATGCGCGCATTAACCATGGAAAAAGACAAAGACATCGCCGAATCAGTTTCCCTAGACAGCGACACCCAAAGCCAACTATCCGCATCATTCGAAAAAGCCATCGGCGTAGACACTCCAAGCGACGCAATCTTGTTTATCGGCAACCGAGTTGCCCACGGACAAGTCGAAGAATACCGACTTCAAAAAGCAGAAACCGCCCTAGACAAAAACTTCTTGCCACATTTGGGAAGAAGCGACAAAAACCGCAAAGATAAAGCCATATTCCTCGGCGAAATGGCTTACCGCGTAATCCAACTGAAAACAGGAAGACGCCAGCCAGACGACAAAGACCACTTTAAGAACAAACGTTTACGACTTGGTGGTCCATTGCTCGCAGACCTCTTCCGCGTATCATTCCGCAATTTAACCAGAGACATAAAGTACCAGCTTGAACGCATCGGCGTTAAAGGTCCAATCATAACCGTCTCAGCCGCAGTGCGCCCTGGAATCATCACCGAACGTTTCCAGCATGCGTTAGCAACCGGCAACTGGGGAAGAGGCAGAGTTGGAATCACACAACTCCTCGACCGAACAAACTATATCTCAACCCTCAGCCACCTACGCAGACTCCAATCACCACTCAGCAGAAGTCAACCTAACTTCGAAGCCCGAGACTTACACCCAACCCACTGGGGCAGATTATGCCCCAATGAAACCCCTGAAGGCTCAAACTGCGGGCTCGTCAAAAACCTCGCGTTATCAGCCTCAATCGCTGTTGGTGTTAATCCAGATAAAATAAAGCAGTTGCTCTTTGAAATGGGCACTGTACCAGCATACGAAGCCTCCATTGAACTGCGTATTTCAGGCGCTAAAGTTTTCGTTGATGGCAACATCATCGGCTACTGCAACAACCCACAGGAAATGGTGCAGTCTTTCCGCCAGAAAAGACGAGCAGGCGAAATATCCACAGAAGCCAACGTAACTTACTTCTCTAAAGCTCAAACTGAAACCGAAGAAGTCCACGCAAACTGCGATGAAGGAAGAGTTAGACGCCCGCTCATAATCGTTGAAAACGGTGTTTCAAAACTAGGGTCAAAGCACTTTGAGAAAATCGGACTTGGCGAATGGACTTGGGAAGATGTTGTCAAAAACGGTTTAGTCGAGTATTTGGATGCTGAAGAAGAAGAAAACGCTTTCATCTCACTATCATTTGACGCAATTGCTCCCGAAAACACCCATGTGGAAATTGCAACATTCACAATCCTCGGAATCTGCGCTTCAACAATTCCATATCCAGAACACAACCAGTCACCAAGAAACTCGTATCAAGCAGCAATGGCTAAACAGGCACTAGGAGTTTACGGTACAAACTTCCACCACCGTGTCGACTCACGCTCGCACATCCTGCATTACCCACAAGTACCTATGGTGCAAACCGAAAACATGGATGTCATGGGCTACAAACAGCGCCCAACAGGACAAAATTGCGTTGTCGCGGTGCTCAGCTTCGAAGGCTACAACATGGAAGACGCCATCATCTTCAACAAAGCATCCATCGAACGCGGCTTAGCCAGATCAACCTTCTACCGCATCTACGAAGCAGAATGCCGCCAATATCTAGGTGGCTTAAAAGACAAATTTACTGTTCCAGAACCAGGCACAAGAGGCTACCGTGGAGAACAATACTACAGGCTGCTTGAACCCGACGGAATAATTAGTTTAGAATCACAAGTTGTCGGTGGAGACGTTTTGATTGGCAGAATTAGTCCTCCAAGGTTCCTTGAAGAATACAAAGAATTCGAAGTTAAAGGGCCATCAATGCGTGATACCTCTGTAGACATGCGCCCATCTGAAACAGGCATCGTCGATGGCATATTCGTAACGATGTCAGGCGAAGGAAGCCAACTTGTTAAAGTCCGCGTAAGAGACCAAAGAGTTCCAGAGCTCGGAGACAAATTCGCCAGTCGTCATGGACAAAAAGGAGTTATCGGCTTGATCGTTCCCCAAGAAGATTTGCCATTCACAGACGACGGTATAGTTCCAGACCTAATAATTAACCCACACGCTATCCCCTCAAGAATGACCATTGGGCAATTCATTGAATCACTCTCAGGCAAAGCCGCATGTGCAAGAGGTAAACCAGGTGACGGCACACCCTTCTCAAACGAAGGACCAGACGAAGTACGCAAAAACCTAGTAAAACTCGGCTTCAGCCAAACAGGAAGTGAAGTATTCTACAACGGCACAACAGGAGAAAAATTTGTTGCCGACGTCTTCGTTGGAGTTGTTTACTACCAGAAACTTCACCACATGGTTGCTGACAAAATACACGCCAGAGCCCGCGGTCAAGTGCAAATGCTCACACGCCAGCCAACTGAAGGTCGCGCAAGGGGTGGTGGTCTACGTTTCGGAGAAATGGAGCGAGACTGCCTCATTGGACACGGAGCCGCTATGCTGCTAAGAGATAGGCTGCTGGAAGAATCTGACAAGTACACGCTCTACATCTGCGAGGCCTGCGGTCAAATCGCCTACTTCGACATGAAGCAAAGGCGCTATGTCTGCAAGATTTGCGACGAAAAAGCCAAGATTTCGCCAGTAATCGTGTCTTACGCTTTCAAGCTTCTGCTGCAAGAGTTGCAGAGCTTATGCATTACACCAAAATTAAGACTTAAGGAGAAGGCATAACATGTCACAGGAAGAATTGATACATAAAATAGTGGATGAAATCTCATTCGGATTAATCTCACCTAAGGACCTCCGTAAACAATCAGTCGTTGAAATCCAGACCCCAGACACCTATGACGAAGACGGCGCACCAATCACAGCAGGCTTAATGGACGGCAGACTAGGCACTCTTGAACCAAGGCAACGCTGCAAAACTTGCGGCAACACAGCCATCCGCTGCCCAGGACACTTCGGACACATCGAACTTGCAGTACCAATCGTCCACATTGAATTTACAAAAATCATTTTTGACCTTCTAAAAGCAACATGCCGCACATGCGGTCGCATTCTCCTCTCAGAAGATGCCTCCAAAAAGGCACGTCAAAGACTTGAACGCTTCAACGAGCTTTTGGGAACAATCCCAGATGAGATTTACAAAGAAATCTTAACAGACATTAAGGCAAAACAATGCCCATACTGCGCAGCTGCACAATTCAAAATCACGTTTGAAAAGCCAACAAAGTTCATTGAGCAAACCGAAGCAGGCTCAGAGCCCCTAACACCCAGCATGATACGCGAAAGACTTGAACGCGTCTCAGACGAGGACTTGGAAATTCTGGGGTTCAACCCAAAGGTTGCCCGCCCAGAATGGATGGTTCTCCAAGTTCTGCCTGTTCCACCAGTTTACGTGCGTCCCTCAATCACGTTGGAATCAGGTATCCGCTCTGAAGATGACTTAACCCATAAGCTCGTAGACATCATCCGCATTAACCAACGGTTAAAAGAAAACATGGAAGCAGGCGCACCAACCCTCATCATCCAGGACTTGTCTGAACTTTTACAGTATCACGTCACCACTTACTTCAATAACGAAGCATCAGGTATTCCCCCAGCACGTCACCGCAGTGGAAGAGCCCTAAAAACACTCTCACAACGGCTCAAAGGCAAAGAAGGACGTTTCAGAAGCAACCTCTCAGGCAAACGTGTTGACTTCTCAGCCCGCACCGTCATCTCACCTGACCCTAACCTTGACATAAACGAAGTTGGCGTTCCACAGGACGTCGCTATGCGATTATCTGTTCCTGAAAAGGTTACAGCTTGGAACATTGAAGAAATGAAGAAATTCGTGATTAACGGTCCAGAAAACTATCCAGGCGCACTCTACATTATCCGCCCTGACGGCAAACGAATTAGACTTGAATTCGTTGTTGACCGAACAAAAATTGCGGAAGCAGTCGAATTAGGATTTGTAGTTGAACGTCACCTCAAAAACGGCGACATCGCTATCTTTAACCGCCAGCCATCACTCCACCGCATGTCAATCATGGCGCACTACGTCAAAGTTTTGCCCTATAAGACCTTTAGACTGCACCTTTGCGTTTGCCCTCCTTACAACGCAGACTTTGACGGCGACGAAATGAACCTACACGTTCCACAGAGCGAAGAAGCCCGAACCGAAAGCTTGCTGCTTATGCAGGTTCAAGACCAAATTCTCTCGCCCAGATTCGGCGGACCAATCATCGGCGCTATCAGAGACTTCATAACAAGCGCATACTACTTCACCAAAAAAGGCAACTACCTAACGAGAAGCCAAGTTAACAGGTTGCTAACAACCACAGGTTACACTGGGCCAGTACCTGAACCAGAAATCAAAGAGCCAGCGCCTATGTGGTCAGGCAAACAAATCTTCAGCCTATACCTACCAAAAACACTCAATTACTCACTGAAAGCTAACATTTGCCAAGGCTGCACAAAATGCGAAGAAGAAGAATGCAAACATGACGCCTACGTCGTGGTTAAGAACGGCCAGTTGGTAACAGGAATTATTGACCGCCGCTCCATCGGTTCTGAGCAATCCGAAAGTTTACTTCACAGAATTATCAAAGACTACGGCACTCAAGCAGGACGCAAGTTCCTCAACGACGTCACTCACTTACTCAAATTATTCATATCCATGCGCGGTTTCAGCTACACCTACGACCAACTCGTGCTCTCACCAAGAGCCCGCAATAGAATGGCAAAAACTATGGATCGTATCCAAAAGAAAATCGACGAACACATCGAAAACTTCCGCAACGGAACCCTACCACGCCTGCCAGGACAAACCCTTGAAGAATCCTTCGAAATCTACGTTATGCACGAACTTGCAGTAGCCCGAGACGAATCAGGCAAAATAGCAGACGAAGACTTCACACTGGAAAACGCAGGCATCGTCATGACACGCGCAGGTGCAAGAGGCTCAAGCTTAAACATCGGTCAAATGGCAGCTTGCGTTGGACAACAATCAGTCCGAGGCAAACGTATCCTACGAGGCTACGCTGGACGGGCACTACCACACTTCCCCGATGGCGACCCAAGCCCAAGAGCAAGAGGCTTCGTTTACAACTCTTACCAAACAGGCTTAGACGCGATTGAATTCTTCTTCCACGCTATGGGTGGCAGAGAAGGTCTAGTCGACACAGCCGTCCGCACACAACAAAGCGGTTACATGCAAAGACGTTTAATCAACGCCTTAGAACACATTCGCTTAGAATACGACAGCACCGTGAGAGATTCAGCAGGAGACATTATACAATTCAGGTACGGCGAAGACGGTGTTGACCCAGCAAAAAGTGACCATGGCAAAGCAGTAAACGTTAATCGACTAATTGAACAAATAAAACTCGGCGAAGAAAAAGGCGAATTGGCATCCGCAGACCACATCAAGAAACAACTCAAGAACGTGGAAAATCAGTTAACACCCATTTTGCTAAATCAACTTAAACAGAACTTTGCAAAGAACAAACTCACAACCAAAAGCGTAACAAAAGCAGCAACCCAAACAGCTGAACAGTACAAACGAGCTCTAATGGAGCCAGGAGAAGCAGTCGGCATAGTTGCAGCCCAATCAATCGGCGAACCAGGCACACAGATGACCCTTAGAACCTTCCACTACGCTGGAGTCAAAGAACAAAACGTCACCTTAGGTTTACCACGACTAATTGAAATCGTGGACGCACGCAGAATCCCATCAACACCTATCATGACCATCTACCTAAAGGGCGAACATGCAAAGAGCAAAGAAGGCGCAGTTGATGTTGCACGCAACATAATTTACACCTCAGTCTTAGACTTAGCTTCAGCAATCTACGAAGACCCAGTCAAAGAAGAGATCATTATCGAGCTCAACAAGCAAATGATGGATGACAGAGGCATAACGATGGATGAGCTGAAAGAGAAGATGGAGCTGCAGAATGCAACTATTACAATCACTGAATCCACCGTCGAGATTAAACCTAAGAAAGCCGAACAGCTAAAACGCATGCTAACCAAGATTCCAGGCGCCCAAGTCAAAGGTGTTCCAGACATTAAACGTGTCCTAGTCACTGAAGAAAGCGGCGAATGGGTAATACGCACTGACGGCTCAAACCTGTCTAAAGTCTTAGAAGTTATAGGCGTTGATACTTCACGGACAACCACCAACAACATCCATGAAATCGCTAAAACCCTTGGCGTCGAAGCATCCAGAAACGCACTTGTCCACGAAGCAAAAGGAGTCCTAGAAGACCAAGGCTTAGACGTAGATGTCCGACACGTAATGCTCGTAGCAGACATGATGACCACAACAGGGGATGTACAGCAAATCGGTAGACACGGAATCAGCGGCAAAAAAGCAAGCGTTCTCGCGCGCGCCGCATTCGAAATCACAGTACCAAACATCGTTGAGGCAGCCGTGAAAGGTGAAAGTGATCCTTTAGCGGGAGTAACAGAAAACGTTATAGTTGGGCAATCAATACCAATCGGCACAGGCTTAGTTGAACTGTATATGTCAACTTTCGAAACGCAAGAAAAAGATGGAGGAAAAACAGAAGCATGATAGACATAGATAAAGCATTAGCGTCGGCAGTGAAAACAGGTAAGGTTTCCTTTGGAACCAATGTTGCATTGCAAAACGCCAAAACAGGCAAAGCTAAGATGATAGTTTTAGCCACAAACTGTCCAAAAGACATAAAAGAACAGATAGAATACTATGGAGAAATCTCTAAAGTCCCCGTTATAACTTACAAAGGTGGATCAATGGATTTAGCTGAAGTCTGCAAAAAACTTTTCATTATATCAGCCTTAAGCATCCGCGAAACAGGGGACTCAGACATTCTCAAAGTAACCGAGGAAACTCAGGTACAAGAATAAAAAAAATGGAGGAAAAAAAATAACAACTGGCATAAAAATTACCTGCGACGAAATGCGTTACATTGCCTTATTTGAAAGCATCAGCGGCGCCAGCGTAAAAGACTGTATAGTAGACGAAGTAGAGCAGCGAGCAATATTCATTGTCAACCAAGGCCAAGTAGGCGTTGCCATCGGCAAGGGCGGAAGAAACATTCACACCCTTGAACGAATGACAGGCAAAAAACACGAAATCATCGAGTACAGCGAAGACCCAGCAACATTCATGAAAAACGCCTTAAAACCCGCCACAGTCAGAGAAATACGCGTCACCGAAAGAACAGATGGCAAAAAAATGGCAGTCATAACCGTCAACCCCAAAGATAAGGGCGTCGCGATAGGTAAGAACGGCAAGAACGCCGAACGTTTGCGCTTTTTGGCAAAACGATATTTCGACATTCAGAACGTCAGCATCTCCTAAGTAGTCCGTAACTGGCTATTAGGCGATGAAAACGTCGCTGATTCATCGTATATTGTTCAACCTAATTCTAATAGTGCGGAACATTGCTGTTCCAGCTAGTTCTGAACCCGCAAAAAACATATGTACTAATTGTTAGTAAAGAAATCTTTACTAAAATCAGTCAACAAACCTTGACGATAATCCTTTAATTGCAATCCAAGATTCAGAGGCTAGTGGTGAAAACGGATGAAATATCAAAGTCCAATTATCACTTTTGGTTTTTTGGCATTATTGCTGTGCATTGTCTTTGCTTCAGAAGTTAGTTTACAAAACGTTGTTGCGGCGCAAACTCAGACGGCACCTAACCAACCGTCGAATTTGTCCTCCTCTGATAATTGGTCAATGTACCGCAATAACCTAAACCGCACGGGAGCATCCACGTCCGCTGTCTCCGATGGTCACCAGCTTTGGCAATTTAATACCGGCGACAAAATCCGTTCATCCCCCGCAGTAGTTGACGGCGTGGTTTACCAGGGCGCAAACGACGGTTACTTCTATGCTTTAAACGCATTTACTGGCTCGGTAATTTGGAAGTACAAAGCAGCCGCAAGCGCTGTGGAGTCTTCTCCTGCAGTGGCTAACGGAATCGTTTATGTTGGATATTTGTGGGATGGTCAGAACGGTTGGGTGGTTGCTTTGAATGCTACCGACGGCACGTTGATTTGGCGTTATGCGACTAACAGCGGCATGGAGGCGTCTCCAGCGGTTGTTGACGGAGTAGTTTACATTGGTTCATGGGTCGGATACATCTACGCCTTAAATGCAAACAGCGGTTCATTAATCTGGTCTTTCTTTGCGGGCGGTCCAGTTTATTCTTCACCTGCCATAGTCAACAGCGTTGTCTATGTTGGTTCAGAAAACAGTAATGTCTTTGCCATAAACGCAACAAACGGCTCCCTGATTTGGACGTTCTATGCCGACAGCCAAGTCTATGCTTCTCCTGCAGTTGTTGACGGCGTTGTATATGTTAATTCAGACAGTGGAGCTGTGTATGCTTTAAGAGCAAGTGACGGCTCGAAAATTTGGCAAGCCTACATCGGAAGCGGCACCGACCATGAAGATGGATCTCCAGCTGTGGCAGAAGGCATAGTATATGTTGGTGCACGTAACGGTTATTACGCTTTCAACGCCACCAATGGCGCTAAAATCTGGTTCTTCACATCGCCCTATTCACCCCGACAATTAACCGGTTACTTCTATTCCTCGCCAGCAATAACCGGCAACGTAGTTTACTGCGGATTGCCTGACGGCTACCTGTTTGCCTTAAACGCTTTTGACGGCTCCGTAATCTGGGGGTCACGATGCGGGAACTTTTTATTCGCTTCACCTGCCGTCTCCAACGGATTAGTTTATGTAGGCTCTTATGACGGCTACCTTTACGCTTTAGGCAGCCCAGCATCCCCTCAGCCGCCACCTTCTCCTCAGCCCTCATTAAACCAAGATGACTGGCCAATGTATCGTCATGACCCACAAAATTCTGGGGCGTCAACAACTCCGGTGCTTATTGGCAATCTGCTTTGGCGATTCAATATTGGAGGCGAAAAGGTTCGTTCTTCTCCAACAGTGTTTAATGGTATTGTCTATGAAGGTTCCAACGATGGGTATCTCTTAGCTTTAGACGCATCCAGTGGTTCTTTACTCTGGAAGACATTAATCGGCAACGCTGCAATTATTTCCACTCCAGGCGTGGCAAATGGAATTGTTTACGTTGGATTACTCTCTAGCGGAAGCAGCGGTCTCTTCACCGCTTTGAATGCAACAACTGGAAAGTTGATCTGGGTATTTCAAACTCAGGGCGGCGTGCAGGCTTCGCCAACGTTTGCAGATGGAGTTGTTTACATAGGCTCGGGTTATAATCGTCTTTATGCTTTAGAGGCTAAGACAGGCGCGTTGATTTGGTTTTTAGATACCAACGGTCCGATGGGTGTAGCCTCAGTCGCAGTCGTTAACGGCGTTGTCTACGTTACTTCGATCAATGGCTATCTTTATGCGTTAAGCGCAGCAAATTGTAGCTTAATATGGACTTTTAACGCTGGCAATTCTTTGTATTCTTCACCTGCAGTTGTTAACGATGTCGTTTATGTAGGTTCAGATGAAGGCAAAGTTTACGCTCTAAGAGCAAATGACGGATCCAAAATTTGGGAAGCTTATATTGGCAGCGGCTCCGACCATGAAGACGGTTCCCCTGCCGTCGCTAACGGCATTGTCTATATTGGCGCACGCAATGGTTACTATGCCTTCAATGCAACTGATGGCTCGCAAATTTGGTTCTTCACCTCCCCATATTCGCCGCGCCAACTAACAGGCTACTTTTATTCATCGCCTGCAATTGCTGGCGGAGTAATCTACTGCGGTTCACCTGACAGCTACTTATTTGCTTTGAACGCTTCCAACGCAGCCATTATTTGGTCCTACCGCACAGGAGGCTTCCTATTCACGTCTCCTGCCATCGCCAACGGCGCAGTCTACATCGGTTCATACGACGGCTACGTGTACGCCTTAGGCGGCTCACCTACTCCAGTACCCACTCAACCCCCAACTCCCACCCCTACTCCTCAGCCAAACGCATCCCCCACGCCAACACCAGCGCCGACTGCAACGCCATCATCAACACCCACGCCGACGGGTACGCCCTCGCCCACACCCATCGTCATTGTTCAGCCATCACCTGCTATAACACCAAATCAAGCCTCCGCCCAATCCATAACTCAGCCGACGACACAACCGCAAGCTGCCGCTAACCAGAACGAGAACAGCTCGGCAAACCTGCTTATTCTGGGCGCCATCATCATCTCAGCGATAACTGCATTGATTTACTTCGTGCAAATCCTGCGAAACCAAGATACCCAATAAACTCCGTTTTCACCGAAAAACTCTAATGAGGTGACCAAAACCGAAACCACGAAAAAATAATGCAGGCACCTGAGGAAATCTGCTCTCCCTTTTTTTCTTCCAAATTTCCATTTTTTGTGTAATTCTTATAGCTTGCTTATGCATAAGTTAGCTGTATGGCTGACTCGCACGAAGACGAAATTTACTCAACTATGTTTAGCTCGCTAAAGCATCCTGTTAGACGTAAAATTCTTCGAATGCTTGGAAATAAGCCTATGACTTTTATGGAGATGGTAGAGCAACTGGGAGTTTCAACGCCCCATTTGACCTATCATCTTGAAAACCTCGGCGAACTCGTTTCTAAAACCGACGATGGCCAATACAAGCTATCTGGTTTTGGATTAGCCACTGTAACGGCTATGAAGGACGTAGAAGAAGTTCACCAAACTGAGCCAAAGCGCCGTGTATTGACTTTTAAGTGGAAAGCGCTTTTTGGGGCACTACTAATTGCGGTTGTGCTCTTAGCTAGCATGTCTGCATATCAATTCAATATTGTAAACCAGCTTTCCAGCAGCCAAAAGACAGCTTCACTTGAGAACCAACAGCTGCTTTCTTGGGGTATGGGCGCTGACAAAGTAGCTAATTTTTTAAGAAACCTAACCCAAATCGACACCAGAAACTACACCATTTCTCTGCTGAGTGATACGATGAAGTGGCGGAACGATTTGGGCGGTGTAGCCGAAGAAGAGATACGGTACTCTCTTGCTAGCAGTACAAGCAATCTCGGCGCATATCTAAGGTTCCGAAACAATCATTTCTCGCGGTACGACCTTTCAATGGTTGAGAGCTCGCCGATTTTCACTCAGATCCAGCCAAATGATGTGTTGCAGAATGCCAAATTCATACTTGCACGCTACAAAACCTTCTCTGGGGACGCATACATAACGAACATGAGTAACCTATTAGCCACCGTCAGCATGAATAGCACAGATATTATTCGTACTCAGGGGAACATGAAACTGGAAATCACTTCTTCAGGTGGCGCCGTCACTTTTTTGTGGATGTATACTCAGGACGGCATTGATTACCAAGCGAAAGGGTTACAGATGACCTTCGAAAATAACGTTTTAACCACCTTGTCAGATGGCTACTTCTTATTTACCGTAGGAAGCTCCAACTTGGCTACCTCCCGAGATCAAGCGGTAAAGACTGCTGAAGATTACGTGAAGACTTTAACTTGGACCATTGAGGGTCAACGAGTTTCTGGCTTCGGTGTTGTAGAGCCGCCTGTGTCTGTTCAACTTGTGCCTCATACCCGTGGTGATTCAGTAGCGCTGGTTCCTTATTGGTACGTTGAAATGGGCCTCAACAAGATATATGGAGGAGGCATAAATGAAGTTGCAGTTGGAATTTATGCTGATACAGGTCAAGTTTCAGATGTGCAAATGTTAAGCGCTAGCACGGGAACATAACATTTTATCTCCCAATTTGGGAAAATTAATTATCCTGACCTAGTTTCATAAACTACTACAGAATCAGATTTTATCTGCATCACTAAATCGTGCCCCTCCACTATTTTCCTGAGGTTACCCATACTTTCCTTAGAAAGATTTGCTTTAATGTTAATATGATAACCATTGTAGAGTGGATACATAGCCTTTTGAGGTATCAAAGTGATGGTGGCTCCATCCAACCCTGGGCACCTATCCACAATTTCCCGTAGCAAGACAGCGATTTCCGCGAACTTCATGAATTTGACCTGTTAAATATTTGTTATATTGTACATAAAAGCCTTCACAAAAATATCTGTTTTTCTATGTTGAACAGCTATTTCTTCGTTTAGAAACCGAAAAATTTCTTTGAAATTTAATTTCGCGCGCATTCTGTGTTATGCTTGAAACCAATTAATCACGTTTTAATCGGGAAAATTCAGCATAAAAGTGTCAAATTGTTTTAATAAGGCGCTTTTCAATAGTGTGAACGCTTCAAAACTGAGGCATAGAAGATTAATGTTAATCCAAGAAGTTATACTTGAAAATTTCATGAGTTACGAATACGCTAGAGTACCCTTTAGACAGGGGGTAAACATAATTGGGGGACCGAACGGAGCAGGAAAATCCTCTCTTTTACTAGCAATTTCGGTCGGTTTAGGTCAAACATATACTGAACGCTCGCGAAAACTCAGCGACTTAATAAGGTGGGGAAAAGACCAAGCAAGAGTCACATTAATCCTGGACAACACCAAACAAGGCAACAAACGTCCCGTTTCCAAATATAGCAAAGACCAACTCTTCCTCACCCGCGTGCTGCGCCGTGATGGAAAGTACTTTTTTGAATTGGAAAACCGCGTTGCCAGCAAACAGGACGTGGAACGTCTCTTGGGCAAATTCGGCGTTGACCCAGACAACATGTTAATCATCATGCATCAAAATATGGTTGAGCAATTTAGCGTACTTAGCAACGTGGAGAAGTTACGCATGGTTGAAGCAGCCGTGGGACTTGAGCCCTTCAGAGAAAACGTTGTACAAGCCAAAACAAAACTAACCCGCATCCTAAGCCAAGAAGAATCCGTCAGTAAACTCCTCGAGCAAGCCCAACAAACACTCAACTACTGGCACGAACAATACGAGAAATACCAAGAGAAAAAGCAGTTGCAGCTTAAACGGCGGTTTTTGGATCGTGAACTGGTGTGGGCAGAGGTTGAAAAACGCGAAGCCACAATCAAGGGGTTGCAGGCGAATTTCAACAAGAATCAGCAGACAATTGGCAAAATTGAGGATGAACGTCAAACGATAATTGGCGAACTTGATGGCCAACAAACCCAGCAGCAAACACTCAAAGGCGACGCTAAATCGTTTTTTGAGGAACGTTTAAGCCTTGAACGTGAAATTGCGCAAAACGAATCCACATTATCGCTAATTGAACAGTTTCTAAGTGAAGCCCAAACCTTAGAAAATTCAGCCGGAAACAAGAATCAGTTTAAACTTCTAAGAAGCGAAAACCTCAAAAAAATGCTGGAAACCTCAAAACAGCAAATCACCAAGGCAAACGAGAAAGTCAAAGAAAATCAGAAAAAAATGCTCAAACTCGAAGACTCCACCGAGAAAATTTCAGCTGAAACATTGGATAAACGCGTCAAACTTGGTTTGTTAGAGTTTAAGCGGGCAAATGCAATTGTCGAAATGAAGAACATTGAAAAACAACTCAAGGAAGCCGAAGAAAACCTGAACGGAGCAATTCAAAAGGCACAGCAATCCGGCGAGCGCATAGCAGTTCTTAAGACCAACGCTGAAATCCAAGATGAAATCGGCTTAACGAACGGGCATCTGGCAGCTCTTGCTGACATTTCAGAAGACATAGAGCGCCAATACGAATCATACTCGAAACTTTACTTGGAACTTAAAGACAAAGCACAGTTAGTTGCAGAGAACCGCGAGAAAACCCTTGAAGAAGTAAAAACTCGCATGCAATCCTGGCGCACTGTTATGGAGACCCTGCTTGAACGCGTTAACGTTGAATACCAAAAAATCATGAGCCAAACCCTTGCAACTGGAGAAGTCAAACTTTCAAGTGCCTTGGATATTGAGACTGCTGGCTTAGAAATTTATGTTGGGTTCAAAGGCAGCAAACCCGTTGCTTTAGATGCTTACACGCAGAGCGGCGGCGAACGAACCACCGCTACCATGGGTTTTCTGTTGGCACTTCAGCAGCATGTCCGTTCACCCTTCCGCGCAGTCGACGAATACGACATTCATATGGACCCCAAAAACCGCGAAATGATAGCGAAAGTTCTGGTTTCAATCATTAAAGACGCCAGCGCACAATATGTGGTGATTACTCCGAGCCAAATTACTTTTGCCCAGCATGACGCCAACGTTATTACAGTGCAGAACCTTGAAGGAAAATCAATCGTGCATGAGGTTGCCTAATGCAGTCAACTAAACATGATAAGAAGCTGGGCACAGAAAAGCTTGAACGAATAATTGAAATGTGCGTAGCTATCGAAAACCGCACAGTTGAACCTTTTACGTTAAACATTGACGAAATTATCAAGATCGTTAAGCAATATTTTCCGAATTGGGAAAACCCCGACGAGCTAAAACTTGACGCAGAAGCCCTCCACCACTTAGCAACAGTCATCAAAATGCAAAGCGAGTGGGTAAAGCAACGCTCAACCTCACTCTATACCGACCCGTTCCTGTTGGAGGAAAAAATCCGTCAAACCGGCAAAGAAGGGATGGTTGATGCTTTTCTTGGGGCTTGGAGTCCATTGATTGAGTTTGAGCAACTTAGTCTTCACAGTTTAGCACAAGGGTTACTGTATTGGGATGCTTTGGCTCCTATTGGGGACAGATGGAAAGACATTGACGTTTCTCAAGTTGCCATGGGCACAATCAGCCGTGATGAGCTTGTTAAGCAGCGCGTTTTAGGTGACCGTGAATTCTCTGAGGAACTGGAGTGTTACTGGCAGGAACTCAAAGTTAAAGTCGCAGAAGAAGGCGCTCATGGCAAAATTGCTTATTGGGATTTCATCGGCGCAGACACTTATGAAGAAACGGTACAGCGAGCTTTTCTGACAAGCTTCTTGATAACTTATGGCTACGGGACGTTGGAAATTGACAGGCTAGAAGAAACAGTTTTCATAATACCATTCGATAAACCCAGAAAAGTAGCCTTTACTGAGCAGTCCACGTCGGCTGCAATTGCGGTTTCAGTTGATACTTGGCAAAAATGGAAGCGAGGCGAACAAATTTGAGTAGCAAGAAAAAAGGCGCTTATAGCGGCAAAGTTAAGAAGGCAACTCAGATGCTTTTTTACAAGCGGCACCAGAAGCCCGGTGTGAAAGGCTGGGAACTCCATAAAGCATTAGGTTCTGATTACCCCAAAGTAGTTGACTTGGTTGAAGATTACTTGAAACCGCTGGATTTACAGGTTAAAGTGGTATTTGAAGAAGAGAAAACCCCTGAAAAACCAACCATTGAAGAGCTGGATAAGGCACGGTTCTTTGTTGCATTATCCAATGGCTCCGTGACTAAAGATAGGTTGATGGGTTGGCGCATAGACGATTTAGCAGGTTTAGCCATAACAATCAGCTGTATCATCAGCAAGAAAGGGCAAGCGGCACGCAAAGACGTGGAGAAACTACTCGGCGAAAAAATGCCAAATTGGAAGATCGGCTTAAACCTTGACCGCTACATCCGCTACGGCTACCTAACGCAGGACGAGAAAGGACAGCTATTTTTGGATTGGCGAACACGCGCCGAAGTCGACCAGAAAGCCCTAATCAACATGTTGCTTAACGCGGAGAAACAGACAGAAGAAGCCGCTGAACCCGAACCGGAGCCAGATGGACCAGAAGAAGTCAACTGAAAGAAAAAGTAAATAGTTAAACTTCACAAAGGTGTTCTATCATCTGCAAAGTAATTTTGCATCCAAAAAGCGACGAATTAACTTTATAGAAAAAGTAAAACAATCGCAAATTCTTCAATGTTCTACTACTTCTAAAACAATAAACCAAAAGGTCCACCAAACTCAATTCTAAATGGAAGATGATTAACTCGATTATGTAAACAAGGAATTGAAAGAAAAAAATGTGCCTCTACTTAGTTGTTGTTGAACAGAGAATTTTTTTTCTCCCGGTCAACAACAACTAATCCGTGCACCTGACTCCTTCTTCAAACGCTTATTCTCACTCAGAGTCGCCCACAAAAACTTAAGCAAGCACAAAACGACCTACAGTACGCCCAAAAAATAGGCATAACAACAAACTAAGCTTTGTCATCTTTTAAGCTGCTTCTACGATATACGGATTTAAGATTTGCCATCGCTTATTTTAGCGGTCTTTCGATGCCTTCCAAAAAGCAACAAACCAGAAGCCACCGCTATTGTGCTGAGTAGTAGGGGGAGCGTCCATGAAGAAAACTCTGGAACGGCAGGAGTTGAAGTAGGCGAAACAGAACTTGCGGGAATTATTACCGTTTGTGTAGGACTCCAATCGCTTTCTGTACCATTGAACATCCAAGAGGCAATTACTGGATACCTGTGCACATACCCTATTAACGCTTGAACTTGAAAATCAACTTCTGTACCGTATGGTATACTTGATGGAAAAAGATTACTCAATTGATAACTTGCGATTGTGGAATTGGTATCCGATTGGTTTAGGTATCCATCAGACAGATGAGTAATGTATGTCCAATTACTTTCCAAGTGGCTTTTCATGCGAATGTTAAACATTAGGTTAACCTTTTGACCAGTATTATATGGGTCACTTGAATTATATGGGATAGTGTAGGGTGTGAAAGCTTGATTCTTAATAGAAAACTCAACAGTCTTATTCTCAACATAACCCTGCACAACTCTGCTATTGCCATATTGGTCAGTTATTGTGGTAGGGGAAGACGCATAATATGAGTTGTCAGCATACCTAACAGAAAACTCAGGCACAGATGGCTTAGGTATTGTTTGAGTATTTGCAGGTTTAACTATCAGGGTCAGACATGACATAGCGATAATTAGAGTCAGGAATAATGCGAAATTCTTGCTGATTCTACCCATGCTTAGTATTTAGCAGGTATAGTCGATAAAAGGCTATTCGTAAAAGATTCTTGACTGGCTTACGTCAAGGTTTCTTGACTAAACATCATTTATTTCTTTCTTGCTTTTTCTCCAACTCTCGAACGCAAAACTTGTCAACGCCCAATGCCAACCATGGTTCTCAGCTACAGTCTCACCGAACTCCCTATCCAACGCTTATTTATCCGCAGGATCCGACGGCTAATCTAGTGACGAGTAACCTCAAAAGCTACAAGTTTGCCCTCCAAGTCTCTTTTCAGCAGATGAAAAAATAAAGAAGAAATTGCGGTATTTTTCCTGTTGAAGTAAGCGCCGAGGACGGGATTCGAACCCATGCGGACTCTATTGTTCACGGACTCTCAAGCTCGGTGCGCTATCGAGTGGAAGCACATTAGAAGCGATTTTACACTATATTTGGAATCAGAGCTTTTGAAAAATATAGCAATTACTGGATCATATTCCAAAATCCCTTATTCCCGACGCGGCAGAAACTGAAGCCGAGAATGAAGAAACCTAAATTTCTTATCTCGTAAACCTTTCTTGACTCCCTTTTCAGTTCTTTGACTTCTTGAAGAAAACAAAGAGCCCAACAGTTGCCACAGTCACAGAGGACAACGTGGCCACAACTTGACCGGCTGGCAACAGCTCAAAGATAGACGCCAGAGCTCCTGCTCCTACTATAGAAGCCAGAACTAAACCGAGAACCACCCAAACGTTCATGTCTTGTCTGCTCCAAGATTTGTTCGCACTTTTGAGTGTAAAAGCGTTTTCGTCAAGGTTTCTTGACTAACTATGATAAGCTCTTAGTCAAACTTTCTTGACTAACCGCAACAGCTGATTGTTATATAGAAAAAATTCACGACTAATCTGAAACTAACTTTAAGGACTTAAAAAGACTGAAAAAAGCACAGAAAACACTAAAGAGGCTTAAATTCCATTTCCAACAGTCACTGTTTTTCCCAAGCTTCAATCAAGCATACAACAGCCTTCGCTTTAGCTGAGCCCTCATTGAACCTGTACATTCGAACACGACCGTACGTCAACTTTTGCAGAATGCCCTCAGACTCCAAAATTTTAAGGTGATTGGAAGTTGAGGCATAGTTAACTTTTAGTCTGCGTGCAATGTCGGAAACGTTAAGCTGGCCAAATTGGATGATAAGTTTTAGAATTTTTATGCGGGATTTTGATGAGAGAACATCCTCAAGCTCCATGACTACGTGCCCCCTTTTTCCGACTGCAAACTTGCAGTCAACTCTTTCTCCAATTCGCCAGCAGGAATCGACGGTAGAGAAAGCCTTGTTGTCCGTCCACGTGTCTCAGCAGTTGCAACCTCAGTTTTTAAGACGCCAAGCTTCGAAAGGTACTGGGCGTAATTCCAGATTTTTGTGTGACCATTTGGGGTTTCGTCGAATTCTTCACATACAACCGCATATGCCTTCTCAACTTCAGATATGGAAACGTATGCCTGCTCATTCTCCTTAAAATAACGCGCAACCGCAAGCAGAAACAGTTTTTCATGCAGTCCAAGAGACTCCAGTTCACTTCGTCTAAGTCCGGGAATTATGCTCGATACTGCCATGCGTACACATTCAGGCTCCACACAGCCCGCTTCTTCTGCATCCGCATATTTGCCCGAACGCCACAACAACTCAATTCCGAAGCGAGCGTTCCCAGTTTCAGAGAAAGCTAACTCCGCAATTAGATCAACCACGTCCTCAGGTACTGTGCCAAGTTCAAACGCCATTTGGATACGGTCATTTAAGATGTCGCCAAGTTGAGGTTTACCATACCTCTCTAAACGTATGATACTGCGTTGCAGGGTGCTTTTGGCGCTTTCATCCAACTGCTCAATCGCTTTCAAATCTCGCATGATAAAGATGAACGACAGCCGTTGGGGTTTGCCCTGCCGCATTTCCTGCAGCCTTGTAAGTTTGTAAACAGCGTCTGAGCCTTCTTTCTCTATTAGGCTGTCGAATTCGTCAAGGGTTAATATAATGTTGGCGTTTTCTTCATCTAAAACCTGCATGAGAGTTGAGAGGATTTCTTCAGAGCTGTAACCACGCGCTGGGTAATTAGGACGGAAAACCGTGACGGCGCGATGAAGAATCGGCGAGAGGCTTCCGCGGTATTCGCGGCAGTTAACGTGGACGTAGCGGAATTTTATGCCCCGCTTGTTCGCTTCTGATGTGATGTTTGCGCCAAAATGCTGTGCAAGCGCAGTTTTGCCCGTGCCCACGTCGCCTGTTAAGATAACTCGCTGCGCCATTTTTTCTGGACACCGCAAGATGAAATTGAAGAATTCCATGAGGAGCCGTTGTTGTGTTTCTCTGTGCGGTAGCTTCTGCGGAATGTAGTTTATGTCAAGTTTGGATTCGTCTTTGAACACGCTCTGATGCGGCGCCAATTGGGTTTCCTCAGATTAAGAACCTATTCTTTTTTGGTTAATATTAGGTTTTAAAGCACAAACATCCGAAATTACGTGCACCCTCAAAAAATCCTGTGGATTAAGGAAAGAAATAGTTATAAATCATTAACTTTTTCATTTTTGACAGTCACAATTTACAGAAGTTCGAGATTCATGGTTGATATCGTTTATGCTGCCGCTTTAGGTATCGTTGCTGGGTTAATTCCTGTGTATCTAGGGCTTCTGCCGATTCCTTTGTTTAGGCGTCTTTCCAGTTCTAAGCGAAATCTCCTTCTTTGCTTCTCCATTGGAATACTCTTGTTCCTTTTTGCTGACGTTACAGGAGAAGGCGTGGGTCTTTCGAAACAAGTAAGTTATGGTTCGTTTCTATTTGCGGTTGGTCTAATCATAGGTGTTGGCGTTCCTTTCTTTGTATCTTCAAGAAGACACATTGCCAAAGATGAATCTCCCGCGGCCGCGAACATTTCTGTCAAATCACTAACAGGGTACATCATTTCTTTTGCAATAGGCATGCATAACCTTGGCGAAGGGCTTGCTCTTGGATCTGCTTACGCTGCGGGACAGTTTGCCCTGACAACACTATTGGTCGTGGGTTTTGCTCTTCATAACGGAACGGAAGGCATTGCCATTTCAGGTCCAGTTTCAGATATTCCAGTTCGTAAAAGAGAGCTTGCTCTTATGGGATTCTTAGCGGGTGCTCCCACGATTATTGGAAGTGTATTAGGATCCCAATTTTATTCGGAAGTGGCAGGCGCTCTTTTCTTCTCAATTGCAGCAGGGGCTCTACTCTATGTCATTGTTGAGCTTTTGAGAAGAGCTCAATCTTCAAAGAGCACTCTTGCAGGTTTGTTAATCGGGATTCTCCTGATGTACTTTACAGATTTGCTTCTTAGCCTCTGAAAAGATATTGAATTTCGGTTTTTGGAAGAATACAGACGAGGTGTATCTATCCACATACTGTTTTTTTAAAACAAAAGCCTAATAAATACATTCAGCAATCCTATTTTCCGACACTAACATGATACCACGTTACTTCTTTTTCACTAAAGGAGTTGGTAAACATAAAGAGCAACTCCAATCATTCGAATTAGCCCTACGAGACGCAGGCATACAAATGTGTAACCTCGTCAGCGTCTCAAGCATCGTTCCACCAGGCTGCGAACTGGTAACAAGGGAAAAAGGTTTGAAGATGATACATCCAGGCGAAATCACCTTTGTTGTTATCGCACGAAACGCCACCAACGAACCTCATAGGCTTGTGGCTTCATCGATCGGAGTAGCCATCCCCTCAGGCAAGAATCAATATGGTTACCTAAGCGAACACCACTCTTTCGGACAAACCGACGAAACCGCAGGCGATTACGCAGAAGACCTCGCCGCAACCATGCTTGCAACAACCATGGGTATCCAGTTTGACCCTGAAACTGCCTGGGACGAACGCAAACAACTTTTCAAAACCACTGGGCTAATCATCAAAACCGCCAACACAACCCAATCAGCAGCAGGCGACAAAAATGGACTCTGGACCACAACCGTTTCTGCAGCTGTTTTAGTTCCTGAAGAAAACGGCAAAAAAGAATAAACAAATTATAAAGCAAGTTTATTTTTATGCTTGCAAGTTTTTCAATATTTGTTTGGCTAGTTCTAAGTTACTAACATGTTAAATTTCTGTGGCAATTTAGTGATTTTTAACTGTTGCCAACCATGAAAACGGTTGCAGTAGAAACTTCTTATCCAGCGTCCCACAATAAGCTGACGGGGAAACGGAAATCAGCGAATCCATAGAATTTCCAAAAACCTTCGCAATACTGGGCAACCTTGCTGTTGCGTCCTGGATTGTGCTGGACATCATAGGTTTGGGGCTCTTCAACTTGGCGGCGGGAGTAACATTCATTTTTGTTGCACTCATTGGCGTTTACGGCATCTTAAAATTCCTCGGTTGCCTGCGACCATGCTATCAATGCAAGAAATGCACGTATGGCTTAGGCAGAATAGCCGCATTGTACTTTGGAAAACGCAGTCTCAAAGACTACAAATACAACTACGGATTAGCCGTTGCCATCTTCTTCTATCTTCTGATCGGTCCTTTTCCAGCATTAATCCTGCTTTGGTCCACGGCTCAAGCATTTGCTGTTATCAAAATTGCGGTCTTAGCCGCTCTCATGTTGATTTCAGCTTATAGCGCCTCAACTTGGCGCTTAAACCGCAGCAAGTAAATGCCATCAGGTCTTCTGATCAAAGAACCGCTCCAACTTTGAGTTTTCAGATTTCTTAAGCACTTCCGCACAGACCTTGGGATCTAACGCTTTATACTCCAAACCAAGCGTAACCAGCATCCGTTGCACATCTTTAGCAAGGGTTGGCGCAACCAGCACTGCGCGGACTTCACGGTTGACTTTGGCTTTTATGGGTTCAACATACTTTGCCAGCTGCAATGCAGCTTCTTTTGATGCGGTTTTACGTTTAACTTCAACGATAACTAATCTGCCGTTTTTGTCCTCCCCATAAATGTCCACGAAGCCCGGCTCAACTTTTTTCTCCCAGCTAATTGGTTTAAATCCTTCTTCAAGAAGTTCAGGTTTCAGAAGGATTGCTCGGTGCATGTCGTCTTCGCTGGCGTGCAGTAGGAAATCTCCTGAATCGGAGAGGTTAAGCGAGGAAACCATGTAGATGCCTGCGAAGGTTACGCGGACGCTTTCCCTTGGTTTCTGGCGAACCCCATGAACCTCTAATCCATCATCTTTGACTTGGACATGAAAGATGCTGCCTGCAGGTTGCCAATTGACGGGTTCATAGCCTACTGGTCGGTGAACAAGCAGTGAGCCGTCGGATTTTATGATCAACAGGCGTTCGCCAAGCTCCAGCGTTGAGCGTGCTCTGCCAACGTAATGCACGTGGCAGTTGCCTGCAACGATGAGGGTTCTTCTTTGCGCAAACGCTTTTTCAATCAGTACAGCAGCTTCCGCCAATGTTGGCTCTGTCAGCACTGCCAGTTTTTTGTTATCTTGCATTCTGGTTTTCGCCAACTATTTTAGTCAGGCATTGGGTACATAAGATTTCTTGAAGGAACACGGCATTGGCAGGTTGGAGAGATAAGCGCAGAGTAATGCAGCGTTACGATGTGACGGCGGAAATGTACGATGAGCGGTATGCCGGGGAGCAGCAAAGAAAATACAAACTGGCCTTAGACAAAGTCGAAGTTGCTGGCAAAACGGTTTTGGACATAGGGTGCGGTTCAGGGCTGTTTTTTCGGGAAGTTACTGCTCAAGCTGAAATGGTTGTAGGCGTAGATGTCTCGCGTAAACTGCTGCTAAAGGCGAAGGAACAAACGAAAACTTTGAAGAATGCTTTTGTTTTGCAGGCGGACGCTGACCATTTACCTTTTAAAGACAGTTTTTTCGGTGCAGCATTCGCGTTTACAGTACTTCAGAACATGCCTAAACCACATGAAACCTTGTGCGAGTTAAAACGAATCGTCAAGCGTGGTGGGAGTTTGGTGGTGACTGGACTCAAAAAGGCTTTTCCACTCACCTCGTTTATGGATGTCTTAGAGAATTCAGGTCTGAAGGTAACTACTTTCGTTGACGATGAAGCAGTAAACTGTTACGTTGCAGTATTGGCCGCTTAGCTGTAATTTTTTTCTATAGTCTCCCATAAGTAGTCGGATAACGCGATGTTAAAAAGGACAGAATCCTCTCGGCAACTATCCCTCCCCTATACAAAAGAGCCACAAACAACTTTTCCATTGGGTGCCTGAGCTAGTTTTTTAAGCGTAGACTCGGTAGAATTACTAAGCAGCGGTTTGTTAAAGGTAAAAGTAATTTTGGAGAACAGGAGACTTCTTTGGTTTGCGGTTTCTTAGTAACTGGTTAGGTACAAAAACTATCTTTGCAGTTTTAGCTGCCCTGCTCGTTTTCATATTAATAATAAGCGTGGTGGGTCTACATTTTTTCCAGCAAAAAACAGCTGGTGAACCCGACGTGTTCATAGGGGCAGATGTAGGCTACGGAGATGCAAACGCCGTCTACAACATTTCAGATGCTGTTTCAGGATACGCTAACTTAATCATCATAGGCTCCACCGATGTCACCGCAAACACCACTGAACTTACCAAAGTCTGCGATTACCTCTATCAAAAAGGCTTTTACTTTATTGTTTACGTGGGCTTGGGAAATGGAACCGTTATTCCTCCAACAGGACCAAACTCCACGTTTTTCCAAACGGCAAACAGTCGCTGGGGCGCAAAGTTTCTTGGAGCCTACATTTTTGATGAAGCCGGAGGAAAACAACTTGACCTTCCCGGACACAACCCAGATAGGCCAGCTCCTACAGCAAGTAACTACAGCGACGTTGCAATGCACTATGTCATTGATGTGCAAACTTACATGTCTCTTTACAAAAATGTTTACTACTCGGCGCCTCAGATGAAAGTGTTCACTTCAGATTATGCTCTTTACTGGTATGATTACTTGTCAGGGTATGATGTTGTTTTCTCAGAGTATTTACTAGGAAGCCAAACTAACCAAATTGCGATTTCGCTTAACAGAGGAGCGGCAGAGGTTCAGGGTAAAGAATGGGGAGCTGCTATAACATTTGGGCCTCCTTTAAACTCAAGTTCATCACATTTTCCTTCCTATGGAAACGTCACTCAATTTTACGATGGCATGGTTTCAGCATGGCAGAATGGCGCAAAATATGTAGTGGTTTTGGATGCTCCAGGAGACCAATACCATACACCAACGACTCCGTACGGAATTTTGACAACTGACCATTTGAACGCCATGAAAAGCTTTTGGAACTACACTCAAAACCACCAGCAGCCCAAACAGCATTTAGCGCAGACTGCTTATGTGCTTCCTATGGATTACGGCTATGGATTCCGCGGTCCAAACGACACTATATGGGGTTTATGGCCTGCCGATGCTCTTTCACCAAAAATATGGAATGATGTTAACAATCTCTTGACTACCTATGGCTTGAACTTGGATATAGTATACGAAACAAAAACCGATGGCATACCAATAAATCTGCCATATAAGACTCTGATTTTCTGGAATGGAACAACAATAGAGCGTTAAAGAAATTTTTGCGCTTTCATCAATGAATAAAAGCAACAAAAACAAACTATAATCAGGACACATAAAACAGGTTTGATTTGGTCATGGCTATGGTTGATGTTTCGGCTAAAGCAGAAATCTACAGGGAAGCAACCGCTACTGGAACGATAAAGTTGAAGACGCAAACGATAGATTTGATTGGGGCGGGAAAAATCGCTAAGGGAGATCCACTCTATACTGCAAAGATTGCGGGTGTTTTGGCGGCTAAGAAAACGAGCGATTTGATTCCTCTTTGCCATCCGCTGCCGTTAACAAACGTTGAAGTGGACGTGAAAGTTTCTGATAAGAGCACGGTTACAGCTACAGCGACTGTTAAGACCAAGGCTCAGACTGGGGTGGAGATGGAAGCGTTAACCGCGGTCTCTGCGGCGCTTCTGACGGTTTGGGACATGACTAAGCAATACGAAAAAGACTCCGCTGGACAATACCCATCAACCGCGATTGAGAATATTCATGTTGTCAAAAAATACAAGCAGGCTTAATTATGAGTGAAAGTTCCAAAGCACATAAGGCAAAAGCGCCTAAAAAATTGAATTTCGGCATCTACATCTGCAGCACCTCGCGCTATAAGCAGATTGAGCAGGGCGAAAAAGAAGTTAGCGACGTCGGCGGAGACACCATCGTGGACTTGCTTGAGAAGGCTGGGCAAAAAGTCCTCTTCAAAAAGATAATCGCCGACGACGAAACAATGATTCAAGACGCCGTAATGTTTACTATGGGTTTGTCGGCTTTAGATGTTGCAATTTTCTCTGGCGGCACAGGCATCACTCCTACAGACATTACGATTGAGACGGTTTTGCCTTTCTTAGATAAGGTGCTACCTGGATTTGGCGAGTTTTTCCGCAGAATAAGCTTTGACAATGTCGGTTCAGCAGCGGTTTTGTCCCGTGCTATAGCTGGAGTCGCAAAAGGCAAGGCAATTTTCTGTATTCCAGGTTCGCCTGATGCTGTGAAGACCGCAGTAGAAATGCTTATTTTGCCTGAGGCTCCTCACATCGTTAAGCATGCACGGGAATAACGATGAGTTTAACAGACAACTGCGGCAGACCGCTCCTTAACCTTCGAATTTCAATTACTCAGCGTTGCAACTACCGCTGCGCCTACTGCCACCGCGAAGGAGAAGTTCAACGGGCTAACCGATCTGCAGAATTAATGTCTGTTGAAGAAATAGTGCGCATCGCTAAAGTCGCCGTGGAATTGGGAATTGCGCGTATAAAGTTGACTGGTGGGGAACCAACAATGCGCAAGGACCTGCCTGAAATCGTTGCTGGTATAGCTGCGGTGCCCGGTTTGAGGGATTTATCGATAACAACTAACGGTTTGCTGCTTGGCGGCGGCATGGCAAAGAAACTGCGCGACTGCGGCCTTCGCCGGGTAAACATTAGTGTGCCATCGCTGAACCCGGAAACCTATCATAAGTTGACAGGCGGAAAACTGGAATCCGCGTTAGAAGGTATCAAAGCGGCCATCGAAGCAGAATTCTGTCCTGTGAAGCTTAACATGGTTGTTTTAAAAGACGTTAACGTTGATGATGTCCCAGAAATGATAGATTACGCTGGGCGAATTGGGGTTGCGCTGCAGCTAATTGAGCTTGACCCCGTAAACGTCGGCGACAAATACTACACCGAACATCACCGCAGCCTAGACGAATTAGAAGACAAACTGAAAGAAAAAGCCGTCACAATCGAAAAACGCCCATTCATGCATAACCGCGTAATCTACCACTTGCCAAAGGCAACCGTTGAAGTTGTAAAACCCATCGAAAACAGCGATTTCTGTATGCACTGCACCCGAATGCGCATAACGAGCGACGGCAAACTAAAGCCCTGTTTAATGCGAAACGATAACTTAACCGATATCCTGACATCTATCCGCAAAGGAGCAAGCGACGAAGAACTAAAACAACTTTTTGTTAAAGCGAACCGCCAGAGAGAACCCTATAACAAAGGCAAGCAATAATCTATCGTCGTTCGAGGGGTTTTGTGTTGTCGAGGTAGCTTGGATTAGCATATTTGCTTGAGAATTTTTTTTGGGCAGCTTTGAAATCATTTCTGATGGCTTCGTTTTCTGATTGGGCTTTTACTGCTTGTTGCTTATCTGATGTGCTCTTTGCTGTGAGCAGTTTCTCAGCGCATTGTTTGGCTTCCTCTTTTCTGTTCAGCCGCGCCAACATTATTCCTTTTGCAAGCATTGCATCTGTGAAGTCAGGTTTAAGCCGAAGCGCATCCTCAAAAGAGGTGAGAGCTTTCTGGCAATCCGCTTGGTTTCCCCACATAAGTCCAATGTAGTAGTCGATTCTTGCGTCGTCTGGTTTTTGCTTTTTTGCTTCTTGGTAGCATTTGAGTGCGTCTTCAAACTTTCGAAGTCTTTGAAGAGCGATGGCTAAAGCTAAACGGAACTCCAAGTTAACCGGATCCAGCTCAACCGCTTTAGATAGGGTTTCTGCTGCTTTGTCATGCAGGTTCATTAAAGTGTAAATGGCTGATTTTAATCGCCATCCGTCTGAAGATGTAGGGTCTACCTCAATTATTTTGTCGTAACACTTGAGTGCTTCACTTAATCTGCCCAGTTTGCCGTAGATTACGCCTTTTATAAGCCAAGCGTCAAGGTTGTTTTCTTGCAGTGCCAGTGCTTCTTCAAGCGACATTAATGCGCTTTCATACTTGCCCTCGCTTTCGTACGCTACTGCGGCTTTGAGTCTAGATGTGACAAGTGTGACGGTTGATGATTCATTGTTTGGGTTTTGGTCAGACATGTAATCAACTTGACTCCAGCGGTTAGAGAAGAGAAACGGCTTATCTGATTTATAGGTAATAGACTCAAAAAATGCAAAAAACAATTGAAAAAGCATCCGGTTTACTATGCATGATGACAAAATAATACGTCTTGGTGGTCCTCGACCGGTAAGGCTCCATTTAAAATGCTGAGGAACAATTTTTTCATATAAATAGCTGTGTAAAATATGATGAAAGACTAGAGTTCAATTATTCTTGCTTGATTATTAGCGGTATCTAAGATCGCAATCGTCGCCTTTCCCGTTAAGTACCCGCAGACTTCTCCAGGGTTAACTAGGAGAGTTTTGCCTCTGGTTTGTATGCCTTTGAGGTGTGAGTGGCCGTGGACGATGGCGTTGAAGTATCCGCTGTCAGCCAACGCATTTAGAAGTTCAGACTCATCCCCATGCAGAAGAGCGATCCTGTAGCCTTCTATGGTTACTTGGGCAAAGCGGTCATGGATTGTGCAGTTGGAGGTTTCGCTGAATCGTTTTTTTAGCAATTCATGGTCTCCGTCATTATTGCCAAAGACACCAATGAGTGGGCAGTTTAAAGTTTTAAATTTGGGAATAACAAAGCCTGCCACGTAGTCGCCTGCATGAAGCACCAAGCCTACTTTTTGATCGTTTAAAATCTGCACGGCTTTTTCTATCTGCGGCAAATTATCATGTGTGTCTGAGATTGCGCCAATCAACATACCTGTTCACAAGTTGTTTTTCTCGCTGGGGCAAAAAAGGCTTTCTGTACTTGGAAAAAGACGTTTGAAAAACCGTAGTTATAATTAAACCACAAAAACAAAACCTCTGATTAGTGACTGTGGAAATGAAGAAAAATTTTCAACACTAAACACAAAAAAAATAGCAGCCTACAAAAACGTGGCTTCAACTTCTGAGGATATTCTCTAAAGCCTTAACTCATCCTTCCAAGCACAGATGGCAATTCGCTTAGGCTCTTAATGGTTTTGTCAGGAGTAGATTTCCCAACTTTCTGAATACGCCGCTCGATGTATATTGTTTTCATGCCAACGGCTTTCGGGCCCTCAATGTCCGCATCAATCGTGTCACCTACAAACGCCGCCTCTGACGCTGAAACCCCCAGCATTTTCAAGGCGATCTCAAAGATTTCTGGGCTTGGCTTTCGTTTGTTCACTGCGCCGGAAACCACAACCACATCAAGTAATCCATCAAGGTTGCTGGCTTTAAGCAGTTTAAGCACGCATTCGGGGATGGCAAAGTTGGAGACAACTCCCAACTTGTATTTCCCGTGCAGACTTCTAAGCACTGCCTCGGCTTCCGAGTCGATGCTCACGTACTTCATGAATTCCTCGCAGAACTCGTTAGTCGCCGCGGCCACAAGGGAGCTTGAAACTTCGTAGTTGTAGCCTAAAATTTTGAGTGCCTCAGAAATGCGGACGTTGAAGTGGGGTTCTTCAAAATTCAAGTCAGCTTTGGCGTTAATAGCGTCGCGTGCCTGAATGTAGGCTGCATTGAACTTTTCAAATGGCAAATCTATGCCGTTCTCTTTGAGGTACTGATACATCCTCATAAGAGACGGACTGTAGAATTCATGGTTCTTTTCAATGAGCATCAACGTGTCAAACATGTCAAATAATACGGCTTTGATTGGCATGGAGTTTCCTAACTTTAACGCTGGTTGAAGCTTAAAATTCTTATCGCAGCCTAAACAGGCTTTTTCTCGTTTTGCCCCTTCAACTTTTTCTGCACCACGTAGATCGCTGTTCCAGCAATCAAGAATACCAACCCAACCAACCAGGCTTGAGGAGAAGCAAACAAGACAAACACAAATAACAACAAACACGTAGCTAACCCTAGCAACGGCAAAATCTTATGCTGCCAAACTCCATTTTTCAACTTAAAAGCTGCAAGATTAGTAATTGAATAATAAAAGAGCAGGGCAAACGTGCTTATGGCTACAACTGGTTTAAAATCAACAAACAAGACCAAAACCGCCATCAACACGCCGCTAACCAAAATTGCGTAGTAGGGCGTGTAGAACCTGCTGTGTAACCGAGAAAGGGCAGAGGGCAAATCGTTTCGCCTAGACATCGAGTAAGCCATTCGGGAGACACCTAAAATTGAAGTCAACAGAACACTTGCAGTAGCCACCAAACCGCCGACAGCTATGATTTGAACTGCAAGCGAATTGCCGGTGATACCGATGGCGGTGCCTAAGGGCGATGGAGATCCAGCAAGCCCAGCGGAACCAACCAAACCGACGGCGATTAAACCAACCAAAATGTAAATTACCATTGAAATCCCAAGAGAGAGAAGCATCGCGCGGGGCACGTTTCGTTTTGCATCTTTGACTTCTTCAGCAACCACTGCCACCCGTGCAAAGCCGCCGTAAGCAAAGAAAATAAAGAATGTGCCATAGAGCACTCCGCTTGACAGAGGAACAAACGGAGTAAAATTGCCTGAGTTTACGTGGAAAACGCCGAAAACAACAAAAAACGCAAGCACCACAAGTTTAATGCCCACCAAAATATTGTTGAAACTTGCTGATTCCTTTGCGCCAAGTAAATTCAAAGCAGTAAACGCCAAACACATAGCCGCTGCAACATAGTTCGTGGGTAAACTCGGAAAAGCAGAATTCAAATAGTAAGCGAACCCGAGTGAAACTGCTGCTCCAGTAAAGGTGTTTGAGACAATCCACATCCAACCAGCCAAAAACCCAGCGTAAGGCGAAACTAACTGGCGCCCGAACTCGTACACGCTACCTTCTACAGGCTGCCACGCTGTTAACCTTGCAAAGCTCAGTGCAGTGAGGAACGCGATGACGCCTGCGATTATCATGGAAACGATGAGCGCTGAGCCAGCGTAACCCGCCACGATGCCTGTGACAACGAAGATTCCGCCGCCTATGATTGCGCCAACGTTGATGGCGACGGCGCTCCAGAGTCCGATTGAACGCTTCAGCTTTCTTGGTTCCTGCTTCTCCACCTAAATCACTGCTAAGCCAAAACTCAAGCGAATTACCTATTAAAACCTTGCAAGCCCTATTTATCCCAGAATTCTCTTGTCCGCAGGTACTGAACCTTCGCCTTAAGCAAATCCATATAGAACTTATCCTCGTCTGGATGCATCTTACCCAAAATCCGCGAAGCCGTCTCAGGACCCACACCCTTAACCTGCAACGCCCTAACAGCCTGTTTCCCATAGCTCAAAATCAAATCTGCTTTCCTGCGGGCTACGCTGAGTTCTTTAATTTCTTCAGGTGTCAACTCTTTACCTTCACGCCTACGAACAAATGCTTCGCAAAGATGATTTTTGTCCTGGGAACGATAAAGCGGCGCCAACAGGCCTGAACCGCAGTTCCCACATTGGGGCTGGTCTGGGAGGTCTTTGATTTTTTCATGAATTTTCCATTCCCCACACTTGATGCAGAGCAAAGTTGTTTCCCGCGCATCAATTGCCATCTTGAGCTTGTCGACGTTGTTAACTATGACTTTTTCAGGAGCCATCAACTCAGTAACATCCGCAAATTTAGATAAAATGTAGTATGCGAGCGGCGTTGGCTTCTCATAGCTCAAGTAGGTTGTTACCTTGATTTTGCCTGATTTTACATCGTGCATAATTTGTTTGGCTTTTTCTAAGTCGATTTTCTCCATCATAGCTTCACGGATGGTTTCGCGGTAAACAGGCGTATTCTCAAAACGCGATTTAAGTTCAGCCTGCCGCTGGTGACTCATGGTTTTGCCGCGAGGCAACACACCGAAACGCTCAGCCACAGACTTCATCTTGTAACCAAAAGGAAATTTAGCCTCTAAGTACTTCTGAAACGCAAAATCAACTGCTTCATCATCCAATCCGAAAAGCGTTTGGGGCAACTCAGAAATTTCCATTTTGTTTAGTTTCCGCGGTGCCTCGATTAGAATTCGGTATCCATCAATCCACCATCCACTGATAACTTCCCTCTCAGAGAGCACGCTGTCAAAGATTCCGCCTAAAGTCTTGTTAACTAATTCTCCGAAACAGGCATGCACAACAATGTATCGATCGTAGAATTCGATGACGACGTGGTCTTCTGTCGGCAGAGGTGCACCCTGCTTTATTTGTTCATCAACTTCGCTTATGGCGTTTAACATGCTTTCTTTATCTGAACCTAATTCTTTAGCTAAAACCTCAGCGGCAACCGCGGTGTCTCCTGTTTCTTTAAGGACCTCCGCGATTCTTTTTCTGTTTTGACCTGTTTGCTGGGCAAGTTCAAAAGGAACCGGTAAGATTTCTCCATCCCAGCCTGGTACTGACGCGAATGGGTCTTCGGAGGGTATGACGTGTACTGTTCCAGTTTCTTCCTCGATTTGCACTATGCGCCAAACTTTGCCTTTCATGATGAAGTTTAAGCCTATTCTAGCGTGGAGCGCCATGAATTCGTCGCCTAAAGTGCCGATTTTGCGGTCGCTAATCACGTTTACAACGGGGTATCGGCGTTCGTCCGGTATCATGGATAGGTTGCTGTAGTAGTAAACGCGGGTTTTACGGGTTTTACTCAAAACTTCTTCGTCTTCGTTGAATCTTAATTGGTTGAGGCTTTCTAAAAAGTGTATCAGGTCCAGCAACTCGGTTTTCCCTGTTTTTCTGTAAAGGTATGACCTGTGCAGCAGACGCATTAAGTCAGCCACATTTATTTCTTGCAGATCCATAAGTAACCCCGCTATTTGATGCGCTAAAACATCCAGCGCACCCACGTGCATGGGGACAGGTTCGACGAGGTTGGCTTTAGCGTTTTTAATCGAAGCCAACGCTTCAAGGGTGTCATCGGGGTAAACTGTGATTATTGTTCCTTCAGATTCTCCGCCCAAACTGTGCCCGCTTCTTCCAACCCTCTGAATAAGGCTGTTAACTTGCCGAGGCGACATATACTGCAAAACCAAATCTACATTCCCAATGTCAATGCCTAACTCAAGCGTGCTGGTGCAGATTATGGCTTTGAGTTGCCCATTCTTGAATGCGTCTTCAATAGCTATTCTCTCATCCTTCGAAATAGAGCCATGATGCACAGCAATGTCATCTCGCTTCAGCTGAGCCATCTTGTGGCCTAAAACTTCAGCCAACGTTCGACTGTTAACAAAGATAAGAGTTGACTTATGCGAGTCCACCAACTCAAGGATACGTCGAATTCTAGATGCGACTTCCGGTGAAGTTTCCAGTTTTCCAGCTAAATCATAGTCTTTCTCAATGGGCGAAGTGTTTTCAACGTTGTAATGGTAACTTTTTTCTGTTGCAGCTGAGATGATGCTAATTTTTCTTCTTGTCCCTGCAAGGTACTTGGCGATTTCTTGTGGGTTGCCGATTGTTGCTGATAAACCGATTCTTTGAAATTCTCTGCCCGTAACTATTTGCAAGCGCTCCAACGCAATTGAAAGTTGGGCTCCTCTTTTGCTTGACGCTAAATCGTGCACTTCATCCACAACAACGTACTCAACGTTTTTTAGATGTTTGCGCATTTGCGAGCCTGGCAAAATCGCCTGCAGGGTTTCGGGTGTGGTAACAAGCATTTGAGGTGGTTTGAGGGCTTGTTTTCGGCGGATTTTCATTTCTGTGTCGCCGTGGCGAACCTCAACTGTTATGTCTAATTGTTGGCTCCAAAATGTTAAGCGCTTAAACATGTCACGGTTTAATGCGCGCAGAGGCGTGATGTAGATTACTTGAATGCCTTTTTGCTCTTGGCTTTTCTGTTCAACCAACTTAGAGAAAATTGGCAATAGAACTGCTTCGGTCTTGCCTGTGCCTGTTGGAGCAATCAAAAGCACGTTTTTGCCCTCCAAAATTGGTGGAAACGCCAAGGTCTGGGGCAAAGTAGGCTCGGAGAATCCAAGCGCAGCTAAGGTTTTTTGGACGGGTTTTGCAAGTAATTTGAAAACAGAACTTGAGCTTTCAATCTGCATTTTCTTCGTTAAAGTTACCGTGAAACGTTTGTTTTAACTCTTTAGCATAAGCAAGGCTAATTTGCCCTGAACAAATGAAACTTTACAATAACAGCGGATTTTCAAACTGTTAATGTGCCAGTTTTTTCTTCATAGTTGGGCAGCCTTTGTTTTGTGTTTCTTATGGTAAACCAACAAACCAGCACTAGCTAATGCAACAACAGCGGCAGATGCTGTGGCGATAGTTACAGTTGGAAATAGTTCTGGTACTGAATCTGATTTAGTTTCTTGCTCTGCGGAAATGGTGAACTTTACTTTCTCAGCAGCTCCGACCCGACCAGATGAATCCACCGCCTTCACAGTCAAATTATGCAACCCCATAGACAAACCAGTAAGAGTTGTGTTTCCATCAATCTCAATGTCATTTTGTCCATCCAAACCCAATAAGACATGCACAGCGTTCTCATCAACAGTGAAATCCAGTGGAAAGCTTGCTTCAGTGAAATTGGCTACAGTGTATGTTTGGTTTGCTGGAGATAGAATAGTCACGTTTGGTGGAGTCAAATCTATTGAAAAGTAAACCGTGTCGCTGTATGAAGGTTTAATGTGATCATTGCTAGGCGATACAAGCAAATTAACCGTTAAGCGGTGTGAACCCTCAGACAATTCTGGCAAAGTCACCAAGCCGCTTGATTGGTAAACAACATGAAACTCGTTTGGGTTTTTCACTACGTAAGGCATGGGACCTGCATATTTTCCGTCGATATCAAAACTCAAAGAATAATGCATGCCTAATCCACAAGCGAAAGAGAAGTTTAGGGACAGATATCGGGTACTGTAGGTTTGGTTGAGGGGTGAAAAAAGGGTAACTCCTGATGAGAAAGATATGTGGTCATCAGAGTTTGCGTTAGCGATAGGAACGCTCGTTGTAAGCGGACAGATTAGTGCGGAAAGCACTATTGCTGCCAAGATAGTTCTCGGATTCAGAGTGTTTCACCGCTTTACATCTAGTTCGCAAGTGAAATATTACTCTCCTCAAAGAACAGTCTGTTCCTCTAAAAGAACAGCCAAGGTTTCTTAACTAAAAATCATCCATTTCTTTTCTCCAACTCTCGAAAGCAAAACCTGTCAACGCCCAAAGCCACAGGTGTAGCCTGCAAATTTATGGGCACAATACCCACACAAAGAACAAAAAGAAATCACACAGAGCTGGACAAAAAAGACGTTGGGCAAAGCATAACCAAATCTTACTAAACAAGCTCTAATGAGAAATTAACGGAGGCTTTTTCATGCTTTGAATTATAAGCGGTATTCCGACAAAGATAAAGGCCAATCCCCATAGGTTGGGGTTGTGTAGTGGACCTATTACTTCGTACCAGACGCTTGGGTGCGCTTCGTATCCGCCTGTAAGAGTGTAATAGAGGGTGTTGAAGAGGAAGTAGCCGCCGAATGCCACCATAACAGCGCCTACTCGGGTCAGGTTCAGATGCGAGGAGTGTTTTATGGCAGGTAGAGTGATGGCTAATGTAGTTGCAGCTAACGCAAAAAGTCCAAAAACGGTGACGGCAAAGCTTAGGAAATTTGTGGGTTGAAGCAGAAAATCTATTCCGTAGACCTCGTACGCGCGTGGGTACGACACCATGGTGGCTGCCCAAAGCATCGTGTAATTAAACCAGAACACCACAAACAAGTAAGCGACTCCGGTTAGGGAGCTCCATTTGATGATTTCTTGGGTTGGCTTTTGATGCTTGATGTTTGAGCGCAGTTTCAGCAAGAGCGGCGGAACAACCAGGACGATCGCTAAGCAGGGTATCGCTGTGCCAAAGAGCAGTATGTGCTCGGGGGTGTGGTCGAAGTAGAATAGGTATTCACTGGTTAAGTTGTACGCGAAAGCCGCAATTATTGAGGGAATCAGGGCTAAAAAGAACCCTGCCTCCAACAGCAGCGCCCGAACCACATTCTTTCTGACCGCTGGCATTGCAGTGTCTTTCTTTCTCCACCATAGAAAAGCCGCGTAAAACGCGAACAAGCCGCCGACAGCGCGCAACACGATCGCCACTGAACCCGCAACACCTTCGCTACCATAGTAAAGTACCTGCCACCACCACGGATTCTTCGTCACCAACCCATAGACGTAGTGGTCAGAAGTTAACTGTAAACTGAATTGTAACCCGTAAACTGCAAAGTATAAAGCGTAGGCAAGATAAACGGAAACTAACACTAAAACCCAAAAGCGAGTGGAACCCGCATATTTTTCAAGCCAATTTCCCATCAAAGCTCACCAATCGATCAGTAAGCTGGCGGCTATTTAGTTCTACTTAAGGAACGAACTGTTCCAAAGCTGGAACACAAAAATTTTTGTTGTGGACTCAATAGCGGAAAAAGACTTCACAAGCCTCCGGCGTTTATTTTCCCCACCTTTAGCTTCATCGTACCTCGATTTTCTCATCGTCCAAGCTATGAGCATCATCATAGAAGTTAATTTACGTTTTCTAAGGTCTTATACGGTTTATTTTGCATTTTTGATATGCTTTGCTGATTTTGTCACATTTCATCTTCATTAGAGATGGTAAGATTCGACTGTAGAGAGATAACATCCTTGCTCGAGTAATCATTTAGGTCAAGAATTATCGATTGGTTTTTGCTAAAAGTAACTTTTTCGGTTAGTCCAAGCCCATCCGACAATAGCGAAAACAGGTACTAACGTAAGCAGGACAAGTAAGTAGTTTAAGGTTGGGCTTAGATGGGATGGGAAAGCTATGCCTGTTATGAGGTCGCGTACAAAGAATTCCCAAACTGCAATGTAAGAAATGACAGCTGTTATAACTAGGGCCAGAAACTCAATTTTACGTGTATTATAAATTTCTAAGATGTCAATGTGCGCCCGATGAGATTCTGCTAAAATGTAAATGTGATCCCTTAACTCTTCAATAGCATCTGTTACAAGTAAATCTAGCGTCGGGTTGACCTCTTTAACAGTTTGTTCAATGTAGTCCCATTCATGCGATAAATCAAGAATAGACAGTTTTTCCCTTGTTAGTGTTTTGTAGAGTTCCCAGAGTTCTTTTTCATCATAAGTTTCTTTACGAAGGATAGGTTCTACTCTACACGCGGTTTCTTGGAGAGTTGTTACAAATGATTTTATGGAATTCAATTTTTTGCTGTCAACGTTGGCAAGTTTGTCTAATTCTACTTTAATTTCGTCATAGTTTATATGAAGAATATACTCGCTTTCTTCCACAACAATCATGCTCTTTCAGGTAAAAACAGACTTTAAACCAGCTTCTTGATAATTATTGGTCAATATAATCGTGTTTTGAGAGCAAAATAAACATTATGTGTCCGCTTACAGCAAACAAGTTTGTGCTTGTGGTTGTGCTGGTACAGTCACTTAGTCTTAAGAACATTAAAACGTAAACAGGTATGCGCAGACTCGCAACTCATATTTTGAAGGTTAATTGTTTGGAAAAAGTAGTTTCCGTTAATGACATAATTTCCTCCAAATACAAACGTACAACTGGAAAAGATGTTTGGCGGCAAAACCTACGCACCACCATCTTCGCCGCCGATAAAATCCGAAGCACCCTTGGACCGCAAGGCGCCTACAAACTGGTAACTTACAATCGAGGACCTGAACAAGTCATCAAAGTTACCAAAGACGCCATCGCAATCTTGGATGAGCTTGCAATTCAGTATCCTCCAGCGGTCATTGTTTCTGAATCGGCAAAGCTGCAGCGGGAGGAAACTGGCGACGGAGTAGCTGGCTTCGTGATTTTTCTCTCAGCTCTCCTCAAAAAAGCTGATCAACTCCTTTCCATGAAAATACATGCTAACACCATTATCCACGGCTACCACCTTGCAACAGAAAAATCACTTGAAATACTTGAGCGCCAAGCAGAAATCGCAAATCGTCAAGGCACCGATATCTTGGACTTAGTTGACTGTAAAAGAAATATTTTAACACCGCAGATTCGCGACATGATTCGGCAAGCTTATCCGCATGCTTTTTCCAATGGTGTTTTTGAGCTGGAAAACATTAGGTTCCTCAAGAAAAATGGCGGTGAACTGCAAGACTCAAGCCTAATCCACGGAGTAGTGATAAAAAAACAAAAGGCCCACCCCAATATGTCAGACAAAATCAAAGGCTTGCGCATCGTAGCCACAAGTGAGCGGTTGGGAATTAACCGTTTAGAAGTTAAAATGCCTGGGCAAGGCCCATACCATATTAACTTAAACGTAAAAGCCCCTGGTCAAATTCAACAGTACAGTGAAGCGGTGCAAAAAATAAAGGATGAGTCGATAAGAAGATTGAAAGAATTAAATGTCAATGTTTTGCTGTGTGAGCAGCCTATTGAAGACCATTCAAAATCCGAACTGTTCAAGAATGGCATTTTCGCGCTTGAAAATGTTGATAAGAAAGATACGCAGGCTATTGCAAAAGCTACGGGCGCCAGAATCGTTGGTGGTCTAACAGAGCTCGGCGAAGAGGACATTGGCACTGCGGAAGAAATGTATACGGGCTTTATAGAACTTGAGAAAACAGTTGCTTTCAGCGGCTGCAATGGGGCAACTTTTATGCTTAGGGGAAGCACACCGCAGGCAATTGACGAATTGGAAACCGCAATTAAAAACAGCTTCACCGTACTCAAACTCATTGGGGATGATGGAAGGCTTCTAGCTGGAGGTGGAGCAATAGAAGCATATGTTTCTCAAGAACTCAAAACCTACGCCCGACAGTTTGCCAGTCGAGACCAAGTAGTCATCGAAGCCTACGCCAACGCCCTATTAGAAATCCCAAGATGCCTAGCGGAAAACAACGGTCTAAACCCCACTGACACTCTTCTCGAACTAAAACAGCGTAATGCCGAGGGCTTCTGCAACTTTGGTGTTGGCGAACACTGCTGCTGCGAAATGGTTTGCCAAGAACCCCTTAAAGTTAAGCGTTCAGTGTTCAGACGCGCCTTCGAGGTTTCAATGCTTATGCTGCATATTGATGAGCTGATTATTTCAAAGGAAATACCCAAGTTCCACAAGAAATAGTTACATGTTCATCGGAAAAGAAAGCAAATCCTGCATCCCGAAGAACAGAAGCACACCAAACATTAAAGTTACTGCCCAAAACAAGGCTGCCCAACGCATCCACCGTTTAGTCTTGTTTGGCAAATCTCCAAAAGCATAGATTAACCCTAAAGTGATGGCCGGCACACCTGCTATTGCATGAATCAAAGTTAAGATGGAGACTGAAGAGAAAAATTGCAGGTCGGTGTCAACGTAAAAGTTGTAGGCAGCGGGAATCATAACCAAAAAAATTACGGTAAGCGTTAACGCTATAGCAAAAGTCATTGTCCAACGGTGCAGTCTAAGACTATCTTTAGATTTAGTCAAGAAACCGTAGCCTATGCCCATAAAAAGGATACCTAACACTACAAACATCAAGGTTAAGGTTGTTTGAGAAACTACAAGTGGAACTCCAGCGTGCAATGCAACAAGTTGAGAGAAGAAACCTAAAAACAACTAAAACACCAATTGCTAGATGCGCAAACTTTTCTATAAATGTTGCTCAGGAGAGGGCGCTTACTTGTGACTGTGCAACCACTACCAACACAAGTTTAAACCAGAATTTGTTGCACTATATATTTGGTTAAATTTTTGCAAGGGAAACAAAATGAGCAAAACTTCAATGTACATTATCGTAGCCGTCGTCGTAATTATCATCATTGTCGGAGGCGTTTTAGCATATGTGTTTACTCGTCCAGCCGGAGTCAGCGGAAACACCATGGATATCTACGGTGCAGAATACAAGTTTAGCACCAGCTCAAGCTTAAGCCCAGCTAACCCAACATTAACGTTCACAGCAGGCCAAACAGTCACAGTTACATTTCACAACATAGGAACAATGCCGCATAACTGGGCAATCGTAACAGCCAAAACAGATGGAAACACCAACTTAGGTTTCAGCGGCGCCCAAATCGGGTCAGCAGCTAATCCAGTTCAAGCAGGAGGCTCAGGTTCAGCAACCTTCACAGTCGGCAGCGCAGGAACCTATTACTACATTTGCCAAGTTGACGGTCACGCAAGCTTAGGGATGGCAGGCACAGTAACAGTAAACCCATAGATTAAGCTCTAAACCCCTTTTTTTTAGTTTAACCCATCAATGCTTTTTCAGGGAAATCAGAGGTCAAAATTTGTCTCAGAATATACCGACTTCAGCTGTAGATTGGAACAATTTCTTCAATCTAGCAGCGGCTATAGCATTGGTGGCAACGTTCATTGTTGTGGCGGTAATGGTTGTTTTCATCATAGTTAACAGGGAGAAGAAGGGACAGAAAAAATTTTTTCCAGAAATGGGCGTCTCGAAAAGCAGAGCGAGAGACGCGGTGATTTTCGCGGTGATATCAATTATTATCCTTTTAAGCGTTAACGTGGCTGGAGTCAGGCTAACACCTAACGCGCGTTTTGAGCCCCCTGTTTCAGAGAGTTATCTAATCTATGTTACGGCTTATCAATGGAGCTTCAGCTTCGACTACCCCGGCAATGTTTCGTCAAGAGGCTTCCTTAATATTCCAGAAAACACTGTGGTAATGTTCAATGTAACAAGCACGGATGTTATGCACAACTTTTACTTGATGCAGTATAGGGTGAGCATAGACGCTATCCCTGGCCGACACAATGTGATATGGGTAACCACTCCATCCCTCGGAACCAACTCGCAATTAGATTATAAAATAGTCTGCAAGGAACTCTGCGGAACTGGACACACTTCAATGGAGATTCCAATGACCGTGATGAGTCAATCAGCATTTAACCAGTGGCTCACAAACCAAACAGTAACAAACTCTACCGCGACGGGAGGCTAAATAAACGGCTGATTTCTCAATTAAAGATTGGCTGGGTGCCACAGACCACAAACGCGTAGGTATACTCTACATTGTAACAGCCGTGTTTTTCCTATGTATAGCTGGATCTTTTGGCGAACTTATGCGGACTCAGCTGGCAGTTCCCGACAGCCAATTTATGGATCCGTTCATTTACACACAAACAATTACGCTGCATGGACTTTTGATGATTCTGTGGGTTCTGTCGCCTTTGGGAGTTGGTTTAGCAAACTACATTGTACCATTGCAGATAGGTGCAAAAGACATGGCGTTTCCACGCCTCAACGCATTAAGCTACTTCACCTACCTTTTCAGCGGCGTTCTCTTAGTCGGCACATTGTTTGTTCCAGGAGGCAGCGCGGCAACAGGCTGGACTTTTTATGCGCCCCTAAATACCATCCAGTTTAGTCCTCAGCCAGGTGCAACACTTGCTATTCTCGCAATCGCTTTGCTAGCGATATCAGTTACGCTTTCATCAATTAATTTCCTAACGACAATAGCTCGAAACCGCGCTAAAGGAGTAACTTGGAAACGCCTGCCGATATTCACATGGTCGATTATCATGACTATGGTGCTGATGCTCTTTGCTTTTCCCCCGTTAGCTGCTGGAACTCTGCTGTTAACGACCGATCGGGTTCTCGGTACTGTATTTTTCAGTTCAACGCAGGGCGGAAGCATTCTTTGGGATCAGATGTTCTGGTTTTTTGGGCACCCTGAAGTTTACATTGTGGTTTTGCCTGCTATCGGCATAATCGCTGAGGTTTTCATGACTTTTGGGAAAAGAGGGTTGTTCGGGAGAACTGCGTTTTTGGTTGAGTTGGGAGCTGTGACTTTTTTGAGTATGGATGTTTACATGCATCACATGTTTACTACGGGCGTAAACTACACTTTGCTTCAGTCTTACTCCATCACTACAATGGCGATTTCAGTTCCTTTTGAAGGTTTGATCATAGGATTGGTGCTTACACTTTATAAAAGCAGAATAAAAATAACCACTCCTTTCCTCTTCGCCGTCGCGGCAATCTTCACAGTTACACTTGGAGGAGTCACAGGTGTCCTGCAGGCTTTCCCAGTTTTAGACTATGCTTTCCGCGGCACATACTGGGTTGTAGGCCACTTCCACTACGTAATGGCTGGAACAACCCTATTCGGGCTTATGGCAGGATTGTATTATTGGTGGCCCAAAATTACAAAACGGATGTACAACGAAAAAATCGGAGTAGCTACCTTCATCGCTTCATTTGTTGGCTTCAACATACTGTATTTTCCATACTTCTTCCTCATGGATATGCCTAGAAGAATATTCACTTATTCAGTGTCCTCGGGTTTGGCTCCTCTTAACTTAGATGCCACAATCGGCGCATACATATTCGGACCCGCTTTTCTACTCGCTATATTGAACCTTGTTTTCAGTTTAAGAAAGAAACCAATGTCTGATTCCAACCCTTGGGAAGCAAAAGAAATGGAGTGGACAGGCAACTACAGCGGAAACTCTTCCCCAGATTCAGCATCGCCCGAAAAACCAATCAACACGGTGGAGGCAACAAAAAACGTCTGAAGAAAATGAACGCAAAGCAGAGACGCAAGAACAGCCTGAAGAACATAAAACCACTCTGATACCTTTAGTTATCGCTGTAGGAGTCGCTGTGTTGATGGCGGGAGTAATTTTTGTTCCGCTCTTTATAGCGGGATTAGCAATCATTATTGCTGCGTTGGTGAAGGTTTTCAAAGATGGCAAAGAAGAAAAATTCGCTGGAAAAAAAGAGCCGCCTGAAGAGAAATGGCCTCTTGAAAATAACAAAGAGAAAATTGGCATATGGGTTTTCGTGATGTCGGAAATCCTCATTTTCGGTTCACTTCTGTCTGCGTACCTCTATGTTCGCTTAAGCACTCCAGAATGGCCTGCAGCCGCACAGACACACAACGTTATCCTTGGAATGGTCAACACAATAATATTGCTGACAAGCAGCCTATCAATCATTTTGGCGCTTTACTTTGCAAGGGCGGAAAACGCGCGAGGGTTAAAAGTTGGGTTAGTAAGCACGTTTGCTCTGGGACTGGTTTTCTTAGTTATCAAACTTGTCTTTGAGTGGCCGGAACTTATCAGCAGTGGATACACAATAAACAGCGGTTTACCCGGCTCAACCTACTATGTTCTAACGGGTGTCCATGCAGCGCATGTTGCCGCCGGTTTAGTTGCGGTGGGATACTTGATGTTCAGGGCTTTTAGCGGCGGATTTACAGCAGAGAAGCATTCGGGCGTTGAGAACGTGGGGATTTACTGGCATTTTGTCGACATTGTTTGGGTTTTTCTGTTTCCATTAATCTACCTAATTTAGAGGAAAAAAAATATGCCTGGAATAAAATTGTACATTGGAATTTGGGCGGGTCTGGTCGTGGCTACTATAGCGGAAGTTTTCACCCGCTCACTGCCGGGAGCAGTCTCCCTGCTTGCCCTCACAATCCTCTTGATTGCATCAGCAAAAGCCATCTTCATCGCGCTTTACTATCAGCACCTGCGTTTTGAATCGTGGCGGCTCGCTGTCCTTCCGATTTCCGCCATTATTGGAATTTCTTTGCTGGCGATTTCAGCGGCGTTTTCAATGAATATGGGAGGGTAAAATATTCCGAACAAAACACATTTGTCGCTGATTTTAATCGCTGTTTTAGCCGTATCATTCTACGCCGCAGCCATGTCAATGCTTGTTTTTAAAATTCAGCCGCCGCTAAATCCAAGCTCAAACGCGCAAAACAAGACACCGACAATTTACATTACGTTGTACGCGGGTGAAACAAGTACTGGGCGATTAGGCTTCGGCGATTCCCCAAGCAACCTTTCTTCGCCTGGACCTACCTTGAGACTGAAAATCTCTGATGTGGTGAGCCTTACTTTAGTTAACGTTGGAAAAATGCCTCATGCTTTCGCTGTGACTAGCATGCCGACAGGTGGAACTTCTCTTTTTAACGCTAAAATCGGATCTGCAGCTTATCCGCTGGAGCCAGGGAAAAGCGGAACAATGGTTTTTTCTCCTGACAACGCAGGCACCTTCTACTATAATTGCCCAGTTCCGGGACATGCTGACAGCGGAATGTACGGTGCAGTTGTTGTGACTGGATAAAAAAGTGGTAAACGGAATGATGGGTAAATATTTTGAGTTGACTAAGCCGAAAGTTACATTGCTTAACTTACTGGTAGGCGTAACATGCTTTGTGCTTGCGGCTTACCCAACCGTGGACTGGGTTAAACTTGCTGTTTTTAGTTTCATAGGTTACTTGGCGGCAGGCGGATGCGGCGTTTTGAACAGCGTTTACGATACTGACATTGACCGGCTAATGACGAGGACTGCGAGAAGAGCTATACCAGCTGGACACGTCGCAGCCAAAACAGCCGCAGCCCTCGGAGTAGTAATGCTTGCAGGCAGCTTCGTCATCTCCTACTTTTTCTTTAACCCCTTAACCGCCCTAATGTTTGGACTCGGAGCCGTCTTTTACCTGGTTATTTACACTGTTTGGCTTAAACGAATCAGCCCTTGGAATGTTGTGATAGGCGGTTTTGCAGGCTGTTTTGCCGCTTTATCAGGTTGGACAGCTGCTGTTAACACACTTAGTTTGATGCCTTTGTTGGTGGCGATGCTGGATTTTCTGTGGACGCCGGGGCATTTATGGGGGTTAGCTATCAAGAAGGCAAGGGAATACCGCAGAGTTGGAGTCCCCATGTTACCCGTTAAGATTGGCATTGCGCGAGCTGGAAAAGTTGTTTTAGCGCTTAACGTTGTGACGGTTGCGTTCTCGTTGCTGTTTCCGCTGCTGCAACTGACGGGTAGCGTCTACACATTGGCTGCTTTGGCGGCGGGAAGCTTGTTTCTGCTTCAAAATCGAAGTTTGGCAGGTTCAATCTCTGAAATGGGCGGTTTCAAAGTGTTTGTTGCTTCCATGCCCTACCTAGCGTGTCTAATGATTGGGTTGGTTTTGGACAAGATTTTCTTGTTTTAATCGGTTTCTCAGTTTCATAAGAATCGGTTTTTGGATGATTTGCTTGACCATCTCAAAGCGGTCGCTCCAGCCTAGGTACTGGTACAACTCCGCTTTTACCGATAGAGGCGTAACTGCTGTTTTTCTGCCGACTAGGTTAACATATTCAGGCGCAAACAAGAATGTGTCACCCCAATCCCAACTGCCCACTTTAAACTGCAAATCCCCATGAACCTTAACCGTGACAGAGTCCACGTTAAAGTCGAAGTAGTGACTTCTCACAAAAACCGGGAGCCGCTTGCCATCGACCAGAGCATTTCGCGAAAGCTGAATGGTTTGATACGCAGGGGGAGAAGGGTTAAAAACTTGAACTTCACGGTAAATTCGTTCAGTATCCTTTTTTGTGCAGACGATTTCTATGCATTCAGGCGTTATCTTGACTGTTCTTAATGTCTCTGCTAAATCTCCATTGACTATCCAGTTGATGCCTTTGCCATCAAGCTTTTCATGCAGAGTCAACAATGCGTTAATGTATTTGGTTGGCACTATGTAGAGAACTTGGTAGAGTTTGTCTAGAATTTCCTCTCGTGAGGTACTCATGTTTAATCGCTCGTTACTGGAAAAAATTGGGTTAAACGAGTGCGCCTGGGGTCTGCAGATACTTCTTTATGCCGTCTGCTGCAAGATATGCCATTGCTCCAGCTACGTGAGTTCCAGCTGTAATGTTGTCTCCGAAGGTATCGCAGATTTCGCCTGCGGCAAACACGTTTTCGCTCGTCCAACATTGCATCCACTTGTTAAATACTGAAGTTGCTGAGTCCGCGCCGGTTCTTGCGCCGCCTCGCATGTGGTGTCCCCACCAGTCCACATGCTGAGTTAGTTCCGCAACAGTGTTTTTCTTTATGGTGTTTGGGTCGCCCATTTTGCCTAAAATATCTGTTATCAGGGTTGTTTTGTTAATCAGGTAGTTCGAAGTGCGCCAAGTGTTTGCATCCCAATCTAGCGTGACTCTTGCAGCAGGGTCTCCATAGATGTCGTTGTAGTGAGGGTCTAAATCAACATAGTTTTCAAGAAGAGGCAAGTTTGGTCCTGTGCCTGAAAGAGTTGCCGTTATCTTCTGGGGAATCTTTTGGTCTTTGAGGCTTGCTTTCCATGTGCTGCCAAAATTAGTTCGACTGGGCAATGTAGTGGTAAATGTGTTGGGTCCTCCTCCTAAGTAGCCTCCGAAGCCTAAGCTGACTCCACCCATAAAGGTTAAGTCGTCAGCGTGGCTGTATTTTGGGTTAACTTCGTTGAGATCCATTATGCTGTAGCCGCCGCCAGCTGCATTTCCGCTGACATAGGCATTTCCGCCGACGTTTAGTTGAATGCTTGCGCTTGAAGTAGTTGGGGTATAACCGTTAGCCATACCTCTTCCTAAAGAGCCGGTATGGGCTGTTGGGTCGTAGGGCACACCCATTCCTGACAGAAGCATTACTCGAATCATGTTAAAGCCCCAGAGTCCATTGAACACAACTTTCGCTGGCTGTACATGCACAACACCCATGGAATCATAGTACCTTACTCCTGTTGCTTTCCCCGAGCTGTCGGTGTCAACGCGGAAAACATATGATTCAAGCCGCATGTCAAATAAGCCGGTGTTAACCGCAGCAGGAATTGTGCTCACGTGTGAGCTGGTTTTAGCTCCTACTTCACAGGGGTAATTGCAGAGTCCACCACACCAACCGCAGTATACACATCCATTCCTTGTTACTCCATACTGGTTTGTGTAGGCGCCGCTGATTAAGCCGCTAACTGTTGGAAAGGGAGTATATCCGAGGCTTTGGACTGCGTTCTTGAAAATGGGGGCATGAGCGGTTTCTGGGTGAGGGGGCATTGGGAAGGTTGCGTTGGGAATGAAGGGGTCTTGGTTGGTTCCGACTACGCCAATGGCTTTTTCCCATGAATTGTAGTATGGAACCATTTCATCATAGGTTACCGGCCAATCTTCAATATCGGGAGTTCCTCCTTTAACGTTGCTTAGTATTGTGTTGTAGCCTGCATCACCATATTTTGCCTTAGTCATGGTGACGGGTTGATAAGACCAAGGTGAAAACCGTCCTAAGCCACCGCCATAGTGAGCTCCTACACCGCCTACACCGTGACCTAACGCGTGGTATTGAACGTTCTTTGTGTAGCGTCTCATCGGCAGGGCAAATTGGTTAATGTTGTTTCTTATGGTAAAAGTGGAGATGTAGAGGGGGTGGTCAAATTTTCTTTCCACTGCGATTGCCCATTCATCGTCTTTGTTGTCTTGATGCCAATCTGTAGCAAAATCCCAGAAAGGACCCTTTTCGATGCCGACAACATGATAGCCTGCAGCGGTTAATTCAGCAGCGATTGGGCCGCCCATGTGACCGAGCCCGCAGACAACAACGTCTGTTTGTGGATGATTAACAACATTTGACATTTTATATTCCTCCTCCTTCTTTCTGGAATTCGCCAAGACTCTTCGGCGGCAAACGCGTCGGCGTTCCCGCAACCATCAACTTCATGGCGCCTAAACCGATGTCGTCGCCCCAGTAGTTAGCGTTAAAAGCTATCAGTTTCCAGCCGACCATACCTTGGTTTCCACCATAAATTGGATCGCTAAAGAAGCCTGCGACCACTAAATCGTGGACATCGTTGAAGAATTCTGCGGCATTTGGTCCTTGAAAAGCAGATTGCAGGGCTGTGTTATCGGCGCTGTTGTCAAACATGTCCTGAAGTACCGTTGTTTGGTCGGCGGAAGCGAGTGCTTCAAAGTTTTTTCCTTTGGCGGCGTTGCAGTAGTTTTGCAGAAAAACGAGACCTCGACGCCAAAATTCTCGGGGGTTAAAAGCGTATTGATAAGCAGTGCCAGCTTGCATCCGCGGCTTTATTGTTCCTCCTGAATAAGTGATCGCGCCTTTTGTTTGAGATGGATAAGCCGCTCCCGCAACCGTTACAGAACCAGATTGAGGAACCACAAATGGTCCCTGCAGGAACATGTTTCCGCCTTTACCATAGTTTCCCGCAAGCATATGATCTATAAAGTAAACGACCCCTGCTTCTTTGGCGCCTGGACCCGTACTGTCTGACGGAATTATTGCTTCAGCTAGCGCTTCCACAATCACCACTTCCTTCGGGTTCAAAGTTAGTAAGGCTTGGCTTTGAGTTACTTGGGTTTGTAGAGCTTTAATCTTGGATTCGTCATTGTTTATGGAGTTTTCCAAAATAGGAATTTCAATTGCGCTTGCAACACCAGCGCCAACGGCGGCTGCGGCGCCAATTTTAATAAATTCACGCCTATTCATTGGCAAAAAAAGCACCGTAAATACATAAACAAAAAAGTACATTTAAGGATATGTTGTAGTCTAGCACGAGCAACATAATTTAGGCGTAGCTTGGTACATGGTTAGATGACGAATCGTTTGCAGTTTGGGCAGTACTTAGCGTTTTCCTGAATTTGGACATTGCAGAACTTGCAGTTTTTGGTGGGAGACAGCCACTTTGACAGCAATGATTGGGTTTCGCCAGTTTTGTTTTTGTGCTCAAACATTTTCCCAACAAACACGCTCACTTCAATCAAAGCTAACAAAGCCAAAAACAAGTAAAGGTCACCCTGCGGCGTTGCACCCGGAGAAATCAACATAGCTGCAATTGCAAGTCCAGCGTAAATGTACTTTCTTTGTTTAGTCACTGATTTTGTGTGCAAAACACCGAACTTTACTAGAAGAACAAAGAACGCTGGAATCATAAACAGAAGTCCGCTGACAATAACGGTGAAGAAAACAATGTTGTAAAAATCCATTATCGGGAACAATTTTACGGCGCCTACAGCATCGTAGAAGGGAATAAAGCCCTGTACAAAAGAAGGCGCTAAGAAGAAAAATCCAAACAACGAGCCAACCACAAAAAGAACAGTTACCACTGAAACAAATGGAAAAATGGATTTACGTTCATTAGGATACAGCGCTGGATCAATAAATCGGTAGGCTTCGTAAGCAAACACAGGCAACGTTATGCCGATTGCAAAAACAAGCGCTGCATACACATAAAGCGTTATTGGATCAGACATTGAACCTGCAAAAAGCTGGACATCCGGCGGCAAAAACATTTTAGCAATATCAACTAAAAGCACCGACATTAAGGGCTTATAATTATTTGTTAATCCAAAAAGATCTGTGTTGCCCGGAAGAACCAGCATGACAAACAAAGCAATCAAAAAAGTGGCTAAAACTACTTTCATCCGTTTTATAAGTTCGGTAAGGTGACTCCAAAAGCCCTCAAAAACTTTGTGTCCTTCCGACATATCAAAAACTCTCTGTTAGCGCCGATTTTGAGTTAATAAGAGAAGGTAATCCAATGCAAAAACGGTTCCGCGTAGATTTTGCAGGTAAACTAGCTTTTTGCAATAAAAAATATTGGTGAAGAATTCGTTTAGTCAGAACTTAGAGAATTAACTCTCGCTGTTATTTCCTGACCTATCTCTTCACGTGTTTTGCCATCGGTTGGTATACCCAGCTTATGAGCTGTTTCAAGCAGTGTTTCGTTTTTAGTTTTTATGGCAGGCGGTGTAACAGCGGCTTTCTGGGTTGGCTGTGAAGCGGTTTCTTCAGCGGCTGCTGAAAACTCTTTTGACGCATTTTGGAATTCTCCCTTAGCTCGGCCTAAAGCTTTGGCAAACTGCGGAATCTTTGATGGACCCCACATAATGATAATTATTGCAACGACACCGATGACAATCCATTCCCATCCGTCAATCATAGAATAATCTCCAAAAACTTTTTCCTTAGTTAACCTTTAGTCGGTTGAATTCTTAAATACGTTTGTTGGTGTACGACAACAACCACAGCCGCTTGCACACTTGCTAATTTGAGATTTTTGTTTGCAGTAAGCAGATAAATATAAGACTGCCTTATCCTTGAGAAAGATAGTGTGTGAGTTTACCTAGATCCACTGAGGAATCCAATGAAGTACATACTTGTTGTCGGAGACGGAATGGCTGATTACCCCGTGCCAGAACTGGGAAACAAAACCCCGCTTCAAGCAGCCTGCAAGCCAAACATGGATTTCATCGCTGCTAAAGGCAGAAGCGGCTTAATCAAAAATGTCCCAGACGAGATGGCTCCTGGCTCCGAAACAGCTATCTGCTCAGTTTTGGGCTATGATCCACGCATTTATTGCACTGGCAGAGGACCATTGGAGGCTCCCTCAAGAGGCATAAAACTCGGAGAGAACGATGCAGCCTACCGATGCAACTTAATAACTGAAAAAGACGGCAAAATCACCGACTATTCAGCTGGACACATAACCACCGAAGAAGCCTCAAAACTAATAACAGCAATAAAAGAAGCCTTTGAGCAACCTAACAAAATAGAGTTTTATGCAGGGTTAGATTACCGACATTTCCTGATACTTCGCAACTTCCCTAACCCAGAACTTATATTATGCACTCCACCCCACGACGCCGCAGGAATCGCAGTTTCAGATGTTTTACCAAAGGCTAAATTGCCAGAAGCAGAAAAAAACGCTCAGTTACTCAGAGATTTAATTGAGGGATCCAGAGATATTCTGTGGTCTCATCCGGTGAACGTTGCACGTGAAAAGGCAGGTAAACGTCCTGGTAATTTGATTTGGCCCTGGGGCGGCGGCAAAAAACCATCTATGCCAACACTTAAAGAAAAGTACGGTGTGAAATCAGCGGTTATTTCCGCGGTTGATTTAGTGAAGGGAATTGGAACATACGCGGGTATGGAAATCATAAATGTCGAGGGTGCCACGGGCTTGGATAACACAAATTACGAGGGCAAAGCCGACGCTGCCCTAAAAGCACTCAGGAATAACGGCTTGGTTTTTGTGCATGTTGAGGCACCGGACGAAGCTGGACACTGCAGAGATTACAAGTTAAAAGTGAAGACGATTGAGGATTTAGATAAGCGGCTACTGGGCAGAATTCTTGAAGGCTTAAAGGAGCCTTACGCAATCGCAATTCTACCAGACCACCCAACGCCCATCAAAACTGGCACCCACTCAAGAGAGCCCGTGCCCTTTTCGATTGCCTCGCCTAATCTGAAGCCTGACGGCGTCAAAAAGTTTGATGAGTTCTCTGCAAAAAAGGGGGCGTTCGGGTTGGTAGAGAATGATTTTCTTATCTCTCTTTTACTAGACTCAGGCAAAAAATAAAGGATTTTTTATGTCGGGCATTCCTGTTTTGAATCAATGTCTTTTATGCGTTTGTTTATTACTGTTTTGATTTCCGGGTCATCTTCGCTACGCCCAGCATCCACTAATAGTTTTTTTGCCATGCACAGGCTTTTTTCTCCGAAAAGCTTGGCGAATTTGCTGCTGCGTTTTTCCAGTATTCTGAAGTATCGTGGTAGGACGCAGACGAAGTTTAGTGGGTAGCGGTGGCTTTTGTCTAGGTCGACTACGACTAGTTGGATGCGGTCGAATTGTTGACTTCCATTTTTAATTGCGTATATTTTTAAGTTCAATTTCCCCTCACCCATGGCTAACTTGCCACGTTTGTGCTAATTACAAGTTCAACTTTCTGTCATAACTAACCTTATTTCTGAGTCATATTAAACTTTCCCAAAAACCACCCCCATTAAAACCCCGAAAATCAAGGAAAAAAACACCAAAACACCATCATCAAAACGGAGCCTAAGCAACTCAACAACCTAAAAATAGGCATAATTAACAACCAGAAAGAATTATCCGGTCAATTAAATTATCTCAAAAATCCCCGTTTGGTTTTGCGGTTTTATGGTTTATACAAGCGAGGGGGAGGTCGCGGAGAGCAGCAAGCACTGCTTAACGTCGCCGAAACAGGTGTCAAATGAGGATATATCTAATAAAGGAGAGAAGTTGCTGCTGCTGCAACTGCCCACTGCACGATAGTTGCAACAACAATCACACACTGACGCAAAACCAAGAAAAAACCGAACAAGACCACATTGTCCCAAGTTTGTTTGGCATTTGAGGTGGATTTAACCTCTTAGAAGGAAGCTTTCGATATACACATAACTGCAAGGAAAATCTTAGCGAAATCGAATAATCGCGACGCCGAGAATTCTAAAACAAGTAGTTAGCGCCGGGAAAGGGATTCGAACCCCTGCGGGCGCGAAGCCCACCAACTGTCTTGCCTTTCTGGCTTAGCCCTCTTTTGAATAGTGGGAACTATAAAAAATTTCAGCTCAACGCTAAGCTGTTTTGAGATAGGTTTAGTTAAAAATTAAAAAAGGGTAAACTATGTTTTGGGAATAAAGAAAGAGGTTGGGAGTTAGCTTTGTTTTAGTATGGCTCTTTCTTGCCAGTCATATATGCCCAAGCGCCAACGATTGCGACAGTTAGGACTGCACCTGCAAATCCTGCAATCATGAAGCTTGTCAAACCTGCTAGCGATGGTAGAACTACAATCAGCCATGGGATAAGATATGTTGCTGTGACTTGTGCTATAACGCCTGCTACGAAGCCCAAAACAGCTATCAAACCGAATACTTTTAATCTGCTATTCATTCAATTCACCTTTTTATTTTAGCAGTTAGTTGGCGCTTCTTTTTAGTCTAACTAACACGTTTCTGTCTAATCATTCAAGCGCTGACACCATGTTTAACGTTTCTAGTTAAAGGCTTAACGCAATTTAGCCAATACGTATAGCTGTACATATATACGAGCATATTTCCGCCATATTAACAATGTATAAGATTATTTTCTGTATGCTATGGTTGTCAGAGGTAATCAAATTGTCAGAAAGATTCGCTAAAAAGTGGGAAAGTAAACGGGAAGATGAGCCATTCGCAAACCGCATAAAAGACGCAGTAAAACCACCAGGACCACTAAAACCACGATTAGACTTCGCAGTAAGACGCATAGAACTTCAAGTACAGAAGCTTGACCAAGCAACCGACAGATTCAGCCAAAGAGACAAAGCAATCTTCGCAAGAATAGTTGACGCATACACAAAACATGACAGCGCACGCGCAAACGTTTTCGCCAACGAGCTAGCTGAAGTCAGGAAAATGTCAAAGTTAATAATGAACGCTAAACTTGCTCTCGAGCAAATCACATTAAGATTACGAACAGTCTCAGAACTAGGCGACGTCGTATCAACTCTCGGGCCAGCCGTGGGTGTTCTACGTTCAGTCAAAGCAGGCTTAGTCAGCGTATTTCCAGAAGCAGAAAGTGAACTAGGCGAAATCGGCAACATGCTAAGCGGAATCATGATTGAAGCAGGCCAAGGAAGCGGAATGACACTAAACTTCGACACAGTAAACGAGGACGCATCAAAGATCTTAACTGAAGCAGCCACAGTTGCAGAGCAAAAGATAAAGGACAAGTTCCCAGATCTGCCCCCAGGAATGCCATCATCATCCCCAGCTTCTCAAGCAGAGAAAACAACATTCTAAATAAGGAGGAAAAAACACAAAAATGTCTAACTCCAATCTTTTTCTTTCTATTGGTAAACCAATCAAGAATGAATATGGACGAGTAATCGGTAAAGTTGCCTCTTTCGCATTAACTCCAAATGGAAAATTCGAAGCCGTATACGTAGAATTTGGTGACGGCCAATTCACAAAACAATCTATGGAAAACTTGCAGTTTAACGGCGCCGAAGTCACCTTCGTCTCAAAAATTAAAAACCAAGCAGGTGTCCTTTGCGACCACATACCCCTAATTTGGCGCAAAGACGAAGCCCTAAAAGATCTGGTAGAGAAAAAGAAAATCACATCCGAAGTCTACCAAGACCTGCACAGCAGCTTCTCAAGCGTATTAACACAACTCAAAAAGGACGCACAAGTAATCGTCGACGAATCAGCAGTAGAAATTGACCGCTGCAAAGAAGAAATAACCTCACTAAGCTACGCAATCGCAAACCTGGAAATCGAACATGAAATCGGAAAAGTCGACGATGAAAACTACAGAATGGCGTTCGCACTTCTACAAGACACCCTAAGACGTGCAACCTCAGAAAAAACCGACTTTGAACTGACAAAGAGCAGACTTTCAAGCGTACTATTAGGAGACCAATCGCAGAATCAAATGAAAACCAGCAAAGTCTACGCTGAACAAGTAAGTAACGCATCGAAGCTTCCAGAGCCACCAGTGGTTGTTTACGTTAAAGAAATTGGGAAAGCCGGCTTATAATTAGGCTTAATCAGTGAAAACATAGGTGAGGAGGGCTAAAAAATTAAAAGTCTAACTAACCAAACCCCTCCACCTATACGTGAAGTAGCCACAAAATCCATTTGTACCCTACGTGTCCAGCAAAATAAGCTGGAGCAAGCAAGTTTCCGCTTAAAAGAGCGGGACCGCATCCTTTTTGAAACCTGCATGTTCGCATTAAAAAAGAACAATAAAGAAAAAGCCGCAATGTGCGCAACCGAAATTGCGGAAGTCCGAAAACTCGTAAAGTTTCTCTACAACGTTCAGTTAGCAATTGAACGAGTAGTTCTACGCTTGGAAACAATAAAGGAGCTAGGCGACATAGTAGCTGACCTTAAACCAGCCTTAAAGCTGCTGCAAGGTGTTTCCCAAGAGCTATTCCAAGTGTTACCTGACGTCAGCTCAGAACTAAATACTGTTAACCAAACAATCCAAGATACACTCCACGCCACCAAACTCACCGCCGACGAAAACGTTGTTGGAGTTGGAAAGAAAACAGAAGCTGGAGAAGAAATCCTTAAAGAAGTCTCATGCTTCATTGAGCAGAAACTGGCTGAAACCCTGCCAGAGCCACCGTTGGCTGCTCCGTTAAAAGAAAAAACACCAATTAAAGAGCTTGTTGCATTAACCGCGAGTTCTTCACAGGTGTTTACTAAAACAACCACTGAGGAAGCAGGGTTTGATCCTGAGAAGACCCTCTTCTCCTACAAGAAGTCGGAGATTAAAGAGTTCTCGCTTAAAGTTGATAAGCCCTGTTTGGAAGACGTACTGTTGGAGTATGTTCGTAAAACTAACGGTGAAATCGATTTGAGTCGATGCTCAAATGAGCTAAAGACCAGCAATGAGGAAATTGAGCGTGCCCTCGAAAACTTGGGGACCAAAGGCAAAATAAGAATTGAGTTACGTTCGCCTGAATAATTGAGAGAAGGAGAGAAGAAGTATGAGTGCGTCAAATGAACTTGAAAAAGCAGCAACAGCTTACGCCCTAGATGCTGTACGACTGGACAAGCAGGGGCAAAAAGGAAGAGCCATAACCCTCTATCAAAAAGCAATCGAAAGCCTACTGCAACTTGTGCAGCTGTACCCCGAGTACGGCTTAAACAAAGTGTATGTGCAAAGGGCAATTGCATATCAAGAACGGATTAAATCGCTTCAGGGAACAGTCTCCGCCAGCGAAATGAATCAAGCAGCTAACAATGATGATGAAGGTGGAGGAGCAGCAACCATGGATGGAAACGGAAGTTCCGGAGCAAGCGGAAAACCAAACGAGGAGCTTGTTATGACTGAGAAGCCAAAGGTAAATTGGGCAGAAGTTGTCGGACTTGATACCGCGAAGAAAGCAGTTAAAGAAGCCATAGTTTACCCAGTTCAGCGTCCAGACTTGTTCCCGCTTGGGTGGCCTCGAGGCATCTTGCTGTTTGGTCCCCCTGGCTGCGGCAAAACCCTGTTGGCAGCGGCTGTTGCGACAGAAATCGACGCGAACTTCTATAGTATTGATGCAGCTTCGATTATGTCGAAGTGGCTTGGAGAAGCTGAGCAAAACGTGGCGAAGCTGTTTGGCAGCGCACGCAAATCCGCAATTGAAGGCAAACCCGCGATCGTGTTTGTTGACGAACTTGATTCGCTTATGGGTAACCACAGCAACGAAGTCGGCGGCGAAATTCGTGTTAAAAACCAGTTCCTAAAAGAAATGGACGGCATAGTTGACAAAGGCAAAGCATTGCATGTTTACGTGATTGGCGCAACAAACAAGCCTTGGGACTTGGATTGGGCATTTATCCGCAGGTTCCAGAAGCGTATTCTGGTTCCGCTCGCAGACCATGGAACGAGGCTGAGCATGCTGAAGTTGTATTCGAGTAACCTGCAAATCGATACGGACGTGGATTTGATTGAGTTAGCGCGCCTCTCAGAGGGCTTCTCAGGAAGCGACATACGCGACGTTTGCCAATCTGCCCAGCTGAGCTTAATCGGTGAGTTTTTTGAGACAGGTAAAGCAATGGATAAAGAAGCAAAGCCGCGTTCGTTGACGATGGCTGATTTCCGCCAAATCCTCGAAGAACGCAAACCATCCGTTTCGCTAGATATGCTCTCACAGTACAATCGATGGTTCGAAGCGTTCAAAGCACTATAACGGAGGCAAACAAAGAACCGCTTGGATAGGCAATGTGGAAAGGTTTGGAGAACATTAATTTTTAACAAGCTCTCCCTTCTCCCCCCTCAAACAACATCTCCAAACCCCACAAAACAACCCATCCAAACGGCTTTCCTCCGCCTTCTAATTTGTTTTGTTTTTTCTAGCCCTTCTATCTAATCGGATTTTGTATTGTTGAAGGGGCATTTCAGGTTGCAGGCAAGTGGGTTCCGTTACGCGTTTTCATTTGGATTACAGCCTTGGCTTTCAGTTTAATTAGGCGCGCGGCGTTTTCCCGAAGAAAAAGTAAGAACGTTTCTGATGGATAGCTTTCATCTACTTTTTATGGTGTAGGTTGTTTGGATGATGTGTGGGTTTGTTTGTTTGGTTTTGCTTTGTTTTAGCTGGGTTTTGCCGCCGCTTAGGCTTTTCAATTGGTTGGCGAAACCTTCAATGATGTTTATGGTGCTGCATTCAAAGCAGAGAATACCTGTGAACTCAATGGTAAGAGTGGGAGGTTCAAGTTTGATTAGTGAGGCTTTTGTTTGGGGACTATGGGTGAGATTGTAAATTTGGACTGCTTTTTGGATGAGTGCTTCCAAACTTGCTTCTGGCAGCATCTACAGCGGTATCCTAGAGCCGTCAAAACCCAATTTTGAAATGCCCAGTTCCTCCGTGACTTCCCGCAGCTGCGCCGCATTGAAAACCGGGCCATCTCGGCAGACGCGATACTTGCCAATTACGCAGCTTCCGCACAGGCCGATTCCGCAGCGCATAAGGCGCTCCAAGCTGGCTTCCAAGGGCAGTTTACACTGCTCAGTCATTTCAAAGATTTTCTTAACCATAACTTCTGGTCCGCAAGTGTATATCATATCAAATTTTTCTTTGCCAAGCAACTCTGCAAGCGGCTGCGTAACCATGCATTGCAAGCCTGCGGTGCCGTCTTCAGTGGTGGTTATAAGGGTTTTTTCGTTGCAAACGCCTCGCAGTTGATGTATGAATAGGAGTTCATCTTTGGTTTTTGCGCCCTCCACAAACGATAATTTCTCGGTTTTGGCTGCAAGCTGTTTAGCCAGGAAAAGCAGGGGCGCTGTGCCTGTTCCGCCGCCGACAAGGAGCACTCTGCCTCGGCTTTCTGTAAAGTTGTTGCCGAATGGTCCGCGAACGCCGACTGTTGCTCCGGCTTGCAGTGTATGCAGGTGCCGTGTGGCGTCGCCGACTGCTTTCACCGAAACAGAAACCAAGTTGTCCGCTGCATCCAGGATGCTAAGGGGGATTTCGTCGATGCCTGGGATCCAAAGCATCAGAAACTGGCCGGGCTTCGCTTTGCTACAGAGTTTATCGGTGAACGTGAATGTTTTCACCGTTGGACTCTCATCTTGCACCTGAACAAGCCGGGTTGTCCGCATTGTGTTATTTGTGGTGTGCAAGACCGACAATGTCTTTTACGCTCCCAAAATTTTTCTTCCTCAAGTACGCTTCTACTCCTCTATTTATTGTTTGAAAAACTTCTATGTCAACCGCAACTGCTGTGCCAATCTGCACTGCTGACGCGCCTGCCAAAAAAAACTCTACGGCGTCACGCCAATCTGACACTCCGCCACAGCCAATGATGGGCACATCACTTAACGCTTCATGAATGTCATAGACACAGCGCAGGGCTACAGGTTTAACCGCTGGACCTGACAAGCCGCCCTTCACATTGCTTAGAACAGGCAGCATGGTGTCAGAGTCAATCGCCATCGCCTTAAGCGTATTAACAGCCGTCAACGCGTCCGCACCCGCTTCAACGGCTGCCCTAGCCAACACAGTAATATCCGCTACATTAGGCGTTAACTTTACAATCAGGGGCTTGTTAATTGCTGCCTTAACCTGCTGAACCACTTCAGCGAGGAACTTTGGGCTTTGACCTATTTCTGCTCCCGTCTGCCTCACATGAGGACAGGAAACATTCAGCTCCACAGCGTCAGCGCCTGCATCAACCGCCTTCTTTGCCACCGCCGCGTATTCCTGCGCTGAATAACCGAACACGCTAACGATAACGGGGACACGTAGAATGGTTTTTGAAAACTGTATTTCTTCAGAGTAAGCGTCGATTCCTGGGTTTGGCAACCCCATTGCATTTAGGAGTCCGCCTTCAGTTTGAACCACTGTTGGGTTTGGGTAGCCAAAACGAGGTTCAATTCCCACAGATTTTGTAACTACTGCTCCGGCGCCGCCTTTAGCCACTCGATTTAGCGATTCAGTGGAGTACCCAAGGATTCCAGAAGCGAGAATTGTTGGGTTTTGCAGTTTTAAGCCAGCAAGGCTTATGCTTAACGGGTCGCTTTCCAAACAAATTCACCTTACAATCTAGTTTGCACTTTTAATCAGATAAAGCTTTTTTTCCGCGTTATTCTGGAGATTTGCAGCCAGCCTGAAGTTAGCGGTTTACAATTTAATTTGAGCATATTATAAAGGAGGTAGCTATCGTTTGGTGAAAAAAGAAAAATGAGGGTTTAGCCCAAACTTTGAATTGTTTTATTTTTTCTTTTTAACGACTTTTTTTTCTGCTTTTTTTGGAGCTTTCGCCACGTTAGTAACCTCAAAGCCATATTTGGGTTCGATTTGTATTTAAAACTTATCAATCGCTAAAAAGGCTGCCACAACCAACAAAACGACGTAAAAACAGGCGCTATACTTGAAATAAGCCTAAAAACGGGTAAATTGCTGGGGTGTTTTAACATCACTTTTATGGTTGTGCAGTTTTTACATTTATTTGTCAATACCTGACAAGGGTTTCAAAAGATTTTTTTGCGGAAACTCTTTTATAGCGGTCCGATGTAAAAAATTACACAGCCTTGAAAAAATATTCAACAAGTAAAAAAGCATCTCGAGCGAACCACATTTATTTCCGAGCAAAAGGCATCCAGACCCGTTCGGACAAACGAGGTAATGATTGTTGAAAGACGTCCAAAATGAAAAGCCCGAAAACGAAATTGAACTAAACAAAGTTGGGGTTGAAGGCTTAAGAAAATATGTAGTGGTAAAAAACCCAACTCAAAACTACCACACAGTCGTCACCATAAACAGCTACATAAAACTGCCATCCGACCAACGCGGCGTGCACATGAGCAGGTTTGCAGAATCAATTGGTGAAATTCCAGAGGAAACCAAGTCAATCGAGGATTTAGCCGAAAAAATCTCTGAAGCCTCGCTTGCAAAACACCATTTTAACTGTTGCACAAAAGTCTCATGTGAATTTCCTTTTGAGCGAACCCGTCCAAACGGTGGAAAAGAAAACGGCATCGGACAAATATTCGCCAAGTACTCAACTCACACAAAAAGGAAAAGCCTCGGAATCTCCATAAACGGAGCAATCGCCTGTCCCTGCTCAAAAGAAATGTGCGGCGGCTTAACACATAACCAAAGAGGAAACATAAGCGTCGAGATGGACGTTTCCAAAGACGATGTTGACACATCCGATATCACGCGTATTTGCAGTGAAAGTTTCAGTGCGCCGACCTACTCCATTCTGAAGAGACCTGAAGAAAAAAAGCTGGTTGAGCAGATGCATGCGAACGCAAGATTCGTTGAAGATGTAGTTAGAAGTTGTGTCCAATCTCTTCGGGAGAAATACCCAAAAAGATACTGCGTAATAAAATGCGTTAGCTTCGAATCTATCCATGACCACAATGCCTACTCGGAGTGGCGGGGAACCCTTTAGGCGGATGCCGCAATGTTCAGGTTAAGAATTAAATCTGACTTCGATGCCGCACACAAAATGGAGGGCTACCAGGGAAAATGCGCTCAACTCCACGGTCACACATACAAAGCCGAAGTGTTTGTGCTTGCAAAAGAGACAGATTCAATTGGAATCGCATTTGACCTCAGATTGCTAAAGGAAAAATTGGTTAAGATAACAGGGCGGTTTGACCATAGTTTCCTTAATGACTTCAAAGAATTGGGTAATCCATCAGTTGAGAACATTTCTAAATATATTTTCCAAAACATGAAAACTAATTTGTCCAGTGGAGTTGTGTTGGAGAAAGTTAGGGTTTGGGAAACGCCGAAAAGCTGGTGCGAATACTTCGAAGCCTCAACCACATAGCCATTTCAAGCAAAACGGAGTGCCGCGGCAAATGAAGGACAAGGTATTTATCAAGAATTTAGTGGTGGCATGCAGGATTGGAGTCACCCAAGAGGAAAGGGAAAGAAAACAAAATGTCATTTTCGATATCGAAGTTTTCTGCGATTTAGAAACTGCTGGAGCCACGGAGGACCTAAGTAAGTCAATAGACTATGCTGAAATCCAAGATAAAGTAACCACCGCTGCCTCAAGTGGCGAGTTTAAACTTTTGGAAAGTCTTGCCCAAACGATAGCATCAATCGTTTTGAAAAATCCCCTCGCTTCTCAAGTAGCCGTGACTGTTAAAAAGGAGAAATATGCACAGAAACCAGCGATGGGAATTGATATTATAAGGGATAGAAATGGTTGAGACGTACATTGCTTTTGGCTCTAACATCGGCGATACAGAAGCAAACATAAACCGAGCCTTAGAAATTTTAAAGCAGGAAATAAAGATACTCAAGGTATCCTCTTTCTATGAAACCAAACCTATGTACTTGGAAAATCAAGAATGGTTCCTTAACGGCGCCGCCAAAGTGGAAACCGAACTTACACCTAAGAATCTTCTTGATTTTTTAAAAAACGCCGAGAAAAAAATGGGTAGAAAAGAAGTGGGGCGAAACGGTCCCAGAGTTATTGATTTAGACATTTTATTCTACGGCGACCAAATAATAAACGAAAGCGATTTGCATATTCCCCATCCTAAAATTGGGGAAAGAGCTTTTGTGTTAGTTCCTTTAGCGGAAATTGAACCTGACCTTATCCATCCAGTCTACAGAAAATCCGTTACCACGCTTCTCGCTGATCTGAAATATGACAAATCAGAAATCAAACCCAAAAGGCGAGGGCATGAGTGAAAACATCATGGTTTACGTAAAAACCCCCGCTAGGCTGCATTTGGGGCTTATAGATTTGAATGGTGACTTAGGCAGAATTTACGGGGGCTTAGGCGTTGCAATAAACCATCCAAACGTGGTCCTTGAAGCTCAAAGGTCGAAGGTTCTTATGGTAAGCGGCGAGAAAGCTGAATTAACACGGGACTTAGCTGACAGGTTCCTGAAAGCTTACAAAATAAAAGAAAGCGTCGCAATAGACGTGAAACAGGTGATTCCTGAGCATGTGGGATTGGGGTCGGGAACTCAGTTGGCTTTGGCTGTTGCAGCTTCAATTTCCCGTTTGTTTGATGTGAAAGCTTCACCGTACGAATTGGCTGCTGTCATGGGAAGGGTGGCGCAATCAGGCGTGGGCACTGGAGTTTTCGCGCAGGGTGGATTAGTGGTTGAAGCTGGAAAAAACACACAAAACTCAAACTGCAAAACCTTCCCAGTTATCTTTCGACAAAACTTTCCGGAAGAATGGCGCTTTGTCGTTGCAATCCCCAACGCAAAGAAGGGATTATCAAAAGAATCGGAAATTTCGGCGTTCAAAAACCTTCCCTCGTTGCCAGCCGCAGAGGTTGGCAAAATTTGCCGATTAACCATGATGAAGCTTCTTCCAGCTCTCATCGAAAAAGACATCAAAAACTTCGGAGAAGCCCTAACTCAGATACAGAACATTGTTGGAGACAGCTTTGTGCAGGCTCAGGGCGGCAGATTCTCAAGTTCCCCCGCAACGCAGACCATTGAGTTCATGCTTGAAAACGTTGTTTCTGGTGCAGGTCAAAGCTCTTGGGGACCAACGGTTTACGGAGTAGTGGAAAGCAGTGAAGCTGAAGAGGTTAAAGCAAAAACCCAGGCTTTTCTTGATGGGAGCGTTGGCGGGGAAGTGTTTGTTGCTAAAGCCAATAATCATGGGGCAACAATCAGGGTTCAGGCTCTGAAACGAAAAACTTTTAATTCTGCGTAAGGATTGAGCGAGGCAGTGGATTAAATGCAAGAAGCTACCAAAGTGAAAGTTAGTGCGCCTGCTCATCTTCATACAGGAAATTTTGATATGACTGGGGACTTGGGAAGATTGTATGGAACGGTTGGCTTCGCAGTTGATAGGTCTCTTGAGATTGAAGTCTCAAAAGCTGAATGGGTCAAAGCTGAAGATGAAGCAGCTTATCTTTTCACTAAACGTTTTTCTGACGCTTACAAATTAGCCGGGGCGGAAGTTATCATTAAGAAGAGTATCCCCAAGTTTGTAGGTATGGGGTACCACACAACCTTGGCTCTGTCCATAGGCTCGGCAATGGCTAAAATTTACGGCTTAAAGTTAACCACCGAGGAAATCGCCTTAACCATGCAAAGAGGCGCAATAACAAGCCTTGGTGTCCACTCTTTCAAAGTAGGCGGATTTATCGTTGAAGGCGGCTTCCGCGTTAAAGAAAGGGAAAAAATGATTCCTCCACTTATCTTCCATCAAGCGGTTCCAGATAATTGGCTCTTCGTCATCGCCATAGCAAACGAACCGCAACATAAAATCGTTAAAATGCGCGAAAACGAAGATAGCATCCTGCGAAACCTCAAGCTCATGCCAAAAGAAACTTCAGATATGCTCTCAAGAATTGTACTTGTTAAAATCATTCCATCCATGGTTGAAGGAGATCTAAAATCCTTCGGCGAAGGCCTAACCGCTTTTAACTCGGAGTTAGGCAAGTTCTGGAATGAATACCAATGCGGCAGAACATACTGCCACCCCGTGGTTGAAGAAACAATAAAAATTATGTTGCGCAGGAGCACATGCGCCTGCCAAACGTCTTGGGGACCAACAATCTACGGCATAGTGGACCGCCAAACTGAAGCCCAAGCCCTCTCAAAAGAACTTAACGATTATTTGGCTAAACATGGCGGCGGAGAAATCTTCATCACCAAAGCCAACAACGTTGGAGCAGTAGTCGGGGGCAAGTAGCCTTGGTAAGATCCATAGGGATTGACTCTGGAACAAAAACTATGGATATTTATGGATTCGACGACCAAGACGGAAGAGTCATAATTGACATAGCCATTCCAAGAGACGAGATTACTAATAGCGCTAAGCTCGTGGTTGAAAAAATCAGGGAGGCGCAGCAGCGTTTTGGAAAAATCGACGCTATTGTGGGTCCATCTGGCTATGGAATGCACCTCAAGAGGGCAAAGGAAGCCACAGACGAGGACATTGCGTCGGCTACTTTTGTAACTGAAGCGGATATCAAAAGACGACTGAAAATTATTGGTTTACGGGAGCTTATGTTGCTGCTTAGAAATGCAGATGATTTAGATACGTGGTTTACCCAGGGTGTTATTCATCTGCCTTCTGTGCCTAAATACAGGAAAGCGAACAGGATTGACCTGGGAACTTCAGATAAGGTTCTAAGTGTAGTTTTAGCGGTGAAGGACCAAGCTGGGCGATTAAGTATTCCTTACGACCAAACGTCGCTTATTCTAGTTGAAGTCGGATTCGGATACACATCGGCAATCGCGGTTAAAAACGGACAAATAATCGATGCCATGGCGGGCACGGCAGGTTTTCCATCGTTCCTGGGGATGGGTTTTCTCGATTCAGAAGTAGCCTACGCTATAGCCAATGCGACAGACGATTTTTCTAAAATGCTTCTTTTTGCTGGGGGTGTAGCCTCTTTTGCAGGAGTAGATTCTTCGAAGCCTTTAGAGGAATTTGTTAAAGCGGCAAAAACTGATGAGCGAGTCAAACAGGGCTACGAAATGATGCTGGAAGCAATAGTCAAAGATGTTGCATCACTGCTTCCCAACGTTAAGCCAAAGGAAATTGTTCTTAGCGGCAGATTTACGCGGATGCCAGAGTTTCTGGATGCTATGAAAAGTAAGCTTTCAGGTTTCTTTGCTGAAACGGGCTTGAAAGTTAACATTGTGGTACTTGCGAGCAAAGCAACTGTTACCAAGCAAGCGGCGGAAGGTGCAGCGGTGTTTGCTAATGGGTTAGCTGGGGGCAAATACAAACATCTAATCGATGCTATGCGGCTTAGGGAAAGTGAGGGAGCCGTGTTCAGTAACATTTACCTTGGAGAAAAGGTTGCTGAGGGCTTGGGTAAATTCAAAAAATTATAATGCTAAATTTGAACGTTACTTTTTGAACATCGCTTTGTCTTGAATGTATTCTTTACCTGTTCGCAGGGCAATTTCAGCTTTAGCAAGTTCACTTCCTAAGTAAGCCGCGTGATCCAACTTAGAAACCAAACCCTTCGCCATAATTTTTGAGAATACGCCATCAGCAGTTTTACCCTTGATGATATTAAGCGGTTTAGACATGTTGAGGGAAACATAGTGTAAAGCTACCAAAACGCCTTCTGCCCGGTCTATGGATATTTTGAAGATGCCTCTGGAATCCAAAACCGAGGGCTCAGATTTCTCGGATGCATTAAAAGTTTTTGCGCCAGCCTCAAGTTCTTCGTTGTAAGGCTCCTCATGCGTTCGCTTGTCTTTTAAGATTAGGAGGTCAATGCCAAGGTCTTTAGGAACTGAGGCGCGTTTCTTAGCCAAAAACATCATCTTCGCTGCGGCAACCTCTTCGGCAACGGTGCCTTTCGCCTTATCGCTTTTCTCCGTCGCCAACAGCATACTTGCACCAACATCCGAGGACAACCTTGCAAGAACAGCATTTACACCCACGGAGTCGGCATCAATAAGTTCAGTAACGTTTGAGGCTCCAATAAAAAGCGGCACCGAAGCGTTTCTTGCGGCAAACTCTTTGAAAGCGATAAATGATTCTAAAATATCGCAGGGATCAAGAATTAGATCTGCAAGACATCTTGTTATGCCCAATTCTTTTGCTTTCGCCATTATTTCTTCAAGGCATTTGACGCGTTCCGGGGCTTTTTTTGGAAAATAGCCTTGGAGCTGGTTAGTTGGAATGATAACGACAGCGACTTTAGAGGAGAAAGGGGCGATTTCTTCTATGTTTCCTTCATCGCCGCTCAGCACGAGGTCTGCGCCAGCCTCAACTGCCGCTTGAATCTCTGCTGGATCAAGCGTATCTATGCTAACGGGCACATTTACAACCTGCTTAACCCACTCAACGATGCGCCCTGCTTTTTCAGGTTGGGATTTGCCCGCAACCATGCCCACATCAACTATGTCTGCACCTGAGGTAACAAAATGTTTCGCTGATTGCTGAATCGTTCCTTTATCCATTAATGCTGCATCAACAATCTCAGCGAGGACACGCATGGGAAACTCTTTGCCAACCGCCAAGTTTCCAATCAGAATGCTGCCAGGTCTCTTAAGCAACTCTTCACGGTTTTGCTCTGTCTTCTCGATTTCTTGCAGGGCTTTCTGCTGGAGTTTTTCATATAGCAAATCGTCAGCTGAAACGGTTGTTGAGAGCTGGATTTCACAAAGTGAATCTAAAACCGTTGGCAGGTCAGCAGCATACTTTGGACCCTTAAACGCAGTGATGCCAGCTATTTTTGAAATCACAGTTGTGTCACCGCGGACTAGCCCTGGAACTAAAATCATATTGAAACCCTCTAGTTTTGCGGTTTTTAAGGCGTATGCGATGCTTTGAGGAGTTAGCAATGCAGCAACAGCTATCTTAAGCGCCAACGTCTCTGTTTCTACACTGCTTTCCTTAGCATAGCGTCTGACTGCATCTTCTGCCAGCGAACCAGTGATGAGCAGTACCTTCAAGGCTTGTTTCTCCATCTATCAATTCTCTCCATTAAATCAGTCATAACTATGGAGTAGGCTGAGTTTGGCGCCGTCCGATGGACAACGTTATTGGAGTTTTCGATCATATCTAAGAGTTTAGCAATATCTTTTTGCTTTGTTCCCTGATTTATGAACAGTTTTAATCGGGTTGCATTCAGGATTGCTTCAAGAGTTGCCGGCATTGCTCTGCAATAGACCCGCGGATAGATTTTCGAGGCATTTATTTCTATGACTTTGCATAAGAATTTTGTTTTCTCTGCCCCAACTGGCTCCATTTCGATAACTGCAATGGCAACTGTTGAATCTGCCGATCGCAGCCTAGGTGCATTCCCAACTTCCTGTTTCTCAAACCATTCCTGCGGCAGCGTTCCGTTTGGATTTGCTTCTTTAAATGTTGTTTTATAGAAAACCTCTATGTTATTTGTTAGGTTGATGACTGCGCACTTGTTTGCTTTTAGGTTGCGGCTGGTCTGCGATGAGTTGTAAAGGTTTAGGCTAATGGTTTGCTTGTCTTGCATAGTTGCTCCCATGGGGGCGGCGTCGGGTGTTCCGTCTGGGTTGTAGGTTGAAAGTATAGTTTCGAAAATTTCATCCTTCAAAAAACCCAAATCAGTTAATTGAGTCATCACATCATCCCAAATATGTTAAAAGACACGCACTTTTCAACCGTGTGTAATTTTACAAGTTGAATAATAAAGTTTTGCCCGTCCCCAAACAACAACTATCTAACTTAAAGCAATGTGGAAAGTTTTTAAGGAATAAAACGACATATCAATTAGAACAAAAACATTTAGGCTCTTATTTAAGTACCTAACTTTTTTCGGTGGTTAAAAAACAAAATGGCAATTAAGGTTGCATTAGTTTACCCGTATTTTCATCCAGCAAATGATAATTCAATTTTCCGTTTTCCACCGTTAGGTTTAGGCTACATTGCCGGTGCCCTCAAGAAGCAGGGTGTTGAGGTTGAGTTGGTTGACTGCACCTTTATGCAGTTCAGCGAGGCTGTTGAGCGGGTTAAACATGCTAAACCACAGATTATAGGCTTCTACTCAATGTTTTCGATGAAGAAAACCACTTTAGAACTTGCACGCGCCATTAAAAGGGAAGTTGCAGGCGACTGTTTAACGGTGGTAGGGGGTCCTTTGCCTTCTTGGGCTCCTGAAGGTTTCCTGGAAGTTTTCGATGTAGTTGCGGTCGGCGAAGGCGAACAAACCATGACTGAACTTGTGGACTGCGTTGCACAGCACAAAGAACTGTCGGGCGTGAAAGGGCTTGTCTTTAGAAACGGCAAGTGCATCGTCCACACTGGCCCAAGAGGATTCATCGAAGATTTGGATAACTTGGCTTTTCCAACACGCGACCTGTTCGATAATGAAGCGTACAAAAAATACTACCTCAACAGATTCGGGTACTCGATTACGTCCATGATCACTTCGAGAGGATGCCCTTTTTCTTGCGATTTCTGTAGCCGACCAATCTTCGGTGCCGACATGCGAATTCGCTCCGTATCCAACATTGTTGATGAGGTGAAAGAGATTGCAGCATTAGGTTATGACCGGGTTTGGTTTGCAGATGACTGCTTTACGTTAAACCGAAATCACCTGCTTGATGTTTGCAGAGAAATTGTCAAACGAGAAGTCAATATTGACTGGGAATGTCTATCCCGCGTTGACACGATGGATGCTGAAGTGGCAGAGGGCATGAAACATGCGGGCTGCGTCGGCGTGTTTTTCGGGATTGAATCGGGGAACGATTCAGTGCTCAACATGATGAAGAAAAAAATCACTATTGCACAAGCTCAACATGCTGTTATTGAAGCTAAAGTTGCGGGACTTAAAGTCGGCGCCTTCTTTATTGTCGGTTACCCAGGAGAGAGCGACAAAACAGTGCTGGACACCGTGCGTTTTGCTTCAGGTCTGCCTCTTGACTACTTATCCTTCACTCTACCTTACCCGATTCCGGGAACCCCACTTTACGAACGCGTAAAGGGTAAGGGCGTTTCAATTGAAGATTGGGAAGAACCCAAAAACTACCGGTTAATCCGCCACAAACTGCTGTATGCTTCAGGTTTTAGCGAGGGTAAGCTGAAGTTTGCCATTGGTAAGGCGCAGGCACAGTTTTTCGGTAGAAAACATTTTGGAGAAAAAGGCTACACTGTACTGGGCAAGCCTTTTGAACGTGTAACTGACTTCTTGTTTAAAGTGATGCCATAAAAATTCTTTCGCCAGAGAAGAACGCGCTACTGCTAAAGGAGCCGAGGTACCCTAAACTAATATATTGTCCTCCCAATTATTTCTCCAACATTCGGTGTATCCTTGCCAGAAAAAACTTGCCCCACCCAAACAGGGTTGCCAGAACAAATCCGTCTTTCATTAGGCACCGCCATAGTTCTCGGACTCTTAGAGGGCAAATTGGATGCACAGCCCACAACCGCGTACCTGATGACGTATCGGACTGGCAGATGCTCGGCTAACTGCGGTTTCTGCCCCCAAGCCAGAGCCAGCAAAAGCAACATCGAACTCCTCTCCAGAGTGTCATGGCCAACTTTCCCAACCCCAAACGTCCTGGCAGCGCTCGCTACGAAGGCGGAGTTAGGAAAAATCAAACGTGTCTGCATTCAAACCCTAAACTACCCAGATGTTTTCATTCACCTTGAGGCAATCGTGAAAGAAATCAAAAAGGCTTGCGCGATTCCTATTTCGGTTTCATGCCAACCACTCAACAAAGTGAACATACAACGTTTGGCAGAGGCTGGTGTTGGCAGGATAGGCATCGCACTGGATGCTGCAACTGAAGCTTTGTTTGAAAAAGTTAAAGGGGTAGGTGCAGGTGGAGCGTACAGTTGGGAAAACCAGTTCCGCCAGCTAAATGAGGCTTTAGCGGTTTTTGGGCGAGGAAACGTTAGCACGCATATTATTGTTGGGTTAGGTGAGACGGAGAAGGAGGCGGCGGAGGTTATCCAAAGATGCGTTGATTTGAGTGTTTTGCCAGCACTCTTCGCTTTCACACCAGTGCCGGGTACTGCGTTGGAAGATATGTTGCCTCCGAAGGTTCAGTCGTACAGGCGGATTCAACTTGCCAGATATCTAATCGTCAATGCAAAAACAAGATTGGAGAACATGCAGTTTGATGCTAAGGACAAAATCACAGGTTACGGCGTTGCAGTAGATGTATTGAATTCTGTGGTTGACGGAGGTTTGCCATTCCGCACCTCAGGCTGCCCCGACTGCAACAGACCCTTCTACAACGAAAAACCAAGCGGACCCTTCTACAATTACCCAGCAAACCCAAGCCGAGAAGAAATAGAAAAAATAAAAAAACAACTAACTTAACAGTTGATCAGCAGTTTGCTGAGACTGTTTTTTGCTGTTTCTCGGCAGCTTCGGCTTTTGCCTTGTTACCATTTCAACCAGCCGCCAGAACTCTTCCATCGTGTAGCCTTTGAGCAGTTCTTTCATGAGCTTTTTAATTTGGTAATAAGTCATTTGGGCTTCACCTTTGTCAAGGCTTTCCTGGGGTCCCTTGATACGTCGGAAAAGCTCATCCATCTGCCGAGGTGAAGCGCGCACTCCTGCTTTCTCAAGCAGTTTCTGGATTAGTGTTTGACCCGTGTTTCTGCCGACGAAAATCATGGTTTCTCGGCCAACAATTTCTGGCGGAAAAGGCTCGAAAACAAGAGGTTGAGACATCATTTCCTCAACATCTTCTTCAACTTCATGGGTAAAGATGTTTTCCCCGATAATTGGCTTATGGAATTGGATAGGTAGAGCGAATGCTTTTTCAGCTGATTGAGCGAGACGATAGATTTTCCCCATATCTATACCAGTATCAATGTTGTATAGCAGTTCGGCGGCCGTTACAACTTCTTCAAGGGGCGCTATGCCTGCACGTTCGCCAAATCCAGCGATGCAAGTATGTAGGTATGATACCCCTTCTTCCATGGCTGCCAAAGTGTTTGCGGAACCTAAGCCGAAGTCGTTGTGGCAGTGAATTGAAAGCGGCACTTTCTTTCGGATAGCGTCAGGTAAGCCATCTCTGATATGCGACATCAGGTACCGCATTGAAAGTGGCCGTATAAAGCCAACGCTGTCAGCTACACCAAGCCTGATGGCGCCCGCTTTGGCTGCTGCTTCAAAAACCTGCAGAATATCTTCAAGCGGCGTTCTGGTGGCATCCATAAGGATAAAGTTCACGTTTGTACCGTGTTTTTTAGCGTAATCTATGCTGTCAACTATTCTTGTTAACGCCTGTTCCTTAGTTAACTTCAGCTTGTATTGAAGGTTTAATCCGTTGATGGGCGATTCTATCGTTATATCTTTGATACCGCTTTCCAAACATGCGTTTACGCTGTTCTTTGTTGCTTCTGCGGAAGCGGTAAGCTTGGAGTAAGTGAAGGTTTCGTTAACGATGCGTTTTACGGTGCGTTTTTCTTCTTCTGAGAGAGCGGGGAAACCAACGTTTATGATAGCTACGCCTGCTTCATCCATTAGTTTTGCAAGCCTAACCTGCTCAACATAAGTTAAGTAAACCGTGGGCGCTTTGATGCCTTCGCGGAAGGTTTCATCCCAGATGAACACGCGGTCAGGAAGCTTAGGCGGCAGATTCTTCCGTAAACGGTTGTAATTCGCTATTAGTCCCTGAGCTTCGAGCTTTTTGAATATAGTCTTCCTCATTCAGACACAATCCAACAAATACCAGCTAAATTAACATCTTTAATTTGCTAATACCTATATAAAACTGCATCTGTCAAATGCATCGGGGATCTCTTTTTTGTTTTGTTTAACATCGATTCACTGCAAAAAATAATATCAAGAAAACCTGGACCAAAAAAGTTATGCCGATAAAGAAAACATAGTTAAGCTATGTTATATCGCTAAGTTGATGATTGCAAAAGTCTTAAGTGCAAAAAGGACAATCTACTATCGCTAAGGGGAAACAAGAAAATGAGCCTAAAAGCAACCGTTGAAAAAATCAAGACTTTGGAAGCTGAGAAAAAGAGTCTTTTAGCTGAAATTGAAAGCCTCAAAAAGATGGCTGATGTAAAAGCGGTGGCTCTTGAAAACGAAGTTGGCGCACTACGGGCTGAAGTGAAATCGCTCAAGGTTCTGATGAACCTTCCAGAGCCGAATGTTTCTATTAAATCGCAGATCTAATTGTAAAAATAAAAGGCAATAATGGATTGCCGTTTTAGGGTTTAATATGTTGGGTTAGAGTCATATCCATTCCCATTTGGGCTGTCATGTTAAGTATTGAGGATTGGAATCCGGCTGTTTCCTGCATGGTTGATTTGATTTGGCGCAAGGTTCCGTATTCAAGGTATATTTGGTAGTTTAGGTCCAAGTTCATGCTAAGGTTAGTTGGTATAGCTGATAGGGTGGAGTCGTTGGTTGGTGTGTTAAGGATCATTCTGAGGTTGCTGCTAGTAATGTCTATTTTAAAAACTCTGTAGGTGCCTGCTGGAACCGTTAGGTCTTCTACGCCGCTAAACTTCATCGTTAAATCTCCAGTAGTTTGCATAAATTGGCTATTGCTGCTTGGGAAGGGAATGTTTACGGTTTCTCCAACTTTCACTTCAGGCTTGCTTAGCAGTTGAGCCAGAAAGGTGTTGCTTGCAATGCCGTTACTGGGGATTTCTTGCTGGATGCTCCCCAAATCCAGTAGGTACGTGGAATAACCTGTCTTATTCATTTTTTCAATCACAGAAACGCTAACCGGTTTATTCAAAACGGTCATAGTCATTGTGTGGTTAAGAAGGTAGTTTTCACCGTCAAAACCTGTCACTTCTATGGTCTGCCCAATATTCATAGTTGTACTGTTAGGTGCAGTCAATGGCACACTCAGAGAGGAACCCAAATTGAAATTCATAGTAACTGTGCTGGTATACACCATGTTTTCGCCTATACGTAGTCAACGTTTAACGGTATGGTGGCGCCGCCTTGAGGAATAAAAAACGCTGCAGCAATGATTACAATTTCGATTACTGCAATGACAACGTAAAGTTTTTTTCCAAACCGTCGAACCCCTCTGTGACTTAGCTGTTGCGGAGCTGAAAAACTAGGCGTTTCAGAAGGAACCAAGTTAACTTTGTTAAACACTTCTTTTCCTCCAAGCTATAGGTTGCTATAATCATTTAAGTTCTTGCAACAAAAACTAAGTAGTAGCCGGAGCGCGTTGCAACAGAGCGTTTATTGCGCATACCAGCGCGTTGCATGCAGTTTGCCTGGCAACGGTGGATGTGTCAGTTTCAAGTTTTTCCAGTTCCTTATGTAGCCGATCTGAGGTTTCGTTAAGGTCCTGTTTTTGCTTTTCATAGTTATCATGGAGCTTTTCCTGTTCCGCCGTGAAAGTTTGCAAAGTTACTTCTAACTCGTTTTTCGACGTTTTAAGGTCTTGAGTTGTCTGTGCAAGTTGCTCGGCGGCTTTTCGCTTTGCACCTATCTTGTAGAAGCTGATTCTAACTCCCTGCTGAGCTACAAGTTGCTCTTCGAGCTCGCGGATTTTAGTGCTTAACCGCTGGACTTCTGCGTTTCTTTTGTTGCTGCGTTCTCTTGTAGCTTCAGCGTAATGTTTGTCGGCTTCAACTATTTGGTGGTTGACGTCGGCTAAGGCTTTGGCTTCGTCGGTAAGGGTGGATTCGTCTAGTCTGTTTTGTGCAAGTGAGGCTTCCACGTCGAGGAAAATCTGAGTGCATTCTTTAACGAATTGTTCGTCAGCGGCTATAGCTTGGTTGGATTCAAATTCTGAAGTTACCTGCCGCAGGTTAACAAGCCAATCATCAAAGTACTGGCTAAACGGCGAAAGAGCAAAAATTTGGTTCCCAAGCTTGCCTAAACTATTGAGGGTTTTCTCAGCAACCTGCTGCGCAGACGCCTCAGGGGTTTCTTCTTGGAGGTATTTGGCGCCTGATCGCTGCTTCTTTTCTTTAGATTTTTTTTCATGGGCGCTTTTCGAGAATTGTTTACCTGCGCCTTTGCGTGAACCAGTTTGCGTTCTGAAACTCATAATCAGTTTATTGTGCACAGGAAATATTTAAACGATGTCGCACTTCGCTAAACCATGAAAATTTAGGTTGCCAAATTGTGGAGCGGTAGATGTTTCGGGAGCTACTTTTTAGGTTTATTTTTGCTACGGCTTCTAAGCGTTAATAGGACTGCTGCTATTGCTGCTATTATTATTACGACGATTGCGCCATATAGCCAGTTTGGCAGAGATTGCCCCGTTGGGTTAGAGACTGAAGATGTAGATCCTGGAGAGCCGCTGCCAGTTGGAGAAGGAGTAGTGGTTCCCTGGGTAGGCGGCACAGTTGGGGCAATCGAAGGTGCTGTTCCATTTAGAATTGGACCTTCAACTTGAACCAGCAGCGAGTAACTTGTGATTTTCTTGTCTGATTGTATCCCTGTTTGGTTTAAGTCGAATGCTCCAAACTTAAATGAGGAGGAGGCAGAAGGCGCTAAAGAAGCAGATACAACTTCATTTATATATCCGCCTACCGCAACCACTGTGCCTGAAGAATTGTAGAATGTTCCAATCAACCGAACGTTCGTTGCTGTTTGGCTGCCTGTGTTTTTGATTTGTCCAGTGACCCAGTAGACGCCGTAGTCGGCGCTTGGATCAGTTGGGGTGGCTCCTCTGTTGGTGCCGATTGATGAGTGGTCATTTGAAATTGTTAGGTCAGGGTACTGGTAGTTGGCCGTTGTGTCTGCTTTGAGAATATGAATGTCAACACCGGTTACGTCTGGGTGTGTCCAGCCGCCGCTGTTTTCGTTGGATTGATCGAAGAATTCCCAGTAAAACGGTGCTTTCTGATTCGGAATCAAATCAGTCACGTATACTTGCGTGCTAGATGTAACTTGGCCGCCGTCTGAAGAAGATGCAGTTCCAGTTAAAATAACCGAGCCAACTGTGGCTGACCCAACATTCTGGGCTTCACCAACAACCACCAAAAGCCCGAGCGAATCAATGTACCAACTGTAACTTAGTACTTTGACGTTTGTCGGTTCAACTTGGCTGTGTGCGATTGGTACCATAGTTAAGGTCAGTGAACAGATTGTTAGTAAAACTAGGATGTAAACTGCTGATTTTTTCATGTGAAACTGCCCCGTGTACACTCTATAGCCCACAAAGCGACGTTGAAGTATAAAACGGTTTTTCAAAATTGCACCTAAATTCGGGGCTGGCGTTAGTGCAGATGGTTGGAAGCGTAATTCTTAAATGTAAAAGAGACGGATAATCTGTTTAGTTGATGCCGCCATGGTTGAAAAGTTACATCCCTATGTAGTATTTCTACCAACAGAGAAAAAAGATAAGATACTCTCCGCCATATTCGGCAGCAAAGCAGGCGTCGACGTACTGCGCTTCTCACTCAAACAAGGCATCGAAAGAAACATCTACCAAAAAGACCTCGTCAAAACCCTCAATTACAGCAACAAAACCATCATAGAAAACCTCAAAACCCTCACTCAGCTGGGCGTCCTAAACGAATCCATGGAAAAAAATGACAAAGAAGGCCGCATCACTTGGATAAAAGCATATCAACTCACAAACCTAGGCAAATGGTTCGCTCTGCTGATGGCTGAGGAAAAAGAACTCACTGAAACAGAAAAAGCCGAAATCCTCCAAAGTCTCTTCCGCACCTACGTCAAACAGGTAAAGAAATTAGCGGAAGAAATAGGGATAAACAAGAAGATGCTTGAGGAAACATTCAGAGAAGAAATGAATACTAAACCTGAGCAACCTACACAATAAATCATCGATCAATACATTTGTTCTGGAGACAAACAGTTTAGTAGCGGCTGTCCATCGATTAGGCAACTCATTTTTTTCAGCCACCATTTCAATTCCTCTTGCCGTTGACTCTTCAGATTTCTCGGATATATGGCGGCGTTAAGATAACATTGTTCAGTTTTGCCAATTCAAGGCCAACAGCAGAGCTTTATTTGTCACAACTTCAGCACGAGATGAATTTATAAAATGAGTTGTCGGCTTCATCGCAGAGAACTCTTCTAAAGTTGTTGCAACTGGTTTGCAGAATTCAGTTGCAGCAGCAACTTCTCTGGTTCCAATCGTCGATTCCGCTGGGGTTGTTGATCTAGCTTCAGTCAACTAAGAAAAGAGAAAAGAAGAAATCTATTCTTCTTCTGAGGGTAACCCGATTTTGCGCAGGTAGTCTTTTGCGTATTTGGGGTTGTAGGCTAAGAGTTCTTTGCTGCGTAGAAGTCGTCGTTCGAGGCGGTCGAGTGCAACGCGGAAGGTTGGTTCGACTCCCCAGCCTTCACTTGCAGCAAAAAATGTGCCTCGCACAGTTCGGAATTGAAGTCGGCAGTGGACCAGTGGTGTGTCGCGGACGCCGTTGTCGCCGTGGCTTTTCATGTAAACAAATAATGTGCCTAACTGAAATGCCTCTTGGAACCGATGCGAAAACGAATCAAACTCACCCATCATAAAGGCCTGCTGATCCGCCGACACATCAACGCCTTTTGTACCGAACTGAATCGTTAATTTCCGCTGTGCTTCAGCTTCTAATTGGGAGATTGGTTCCAGAAAATCCAGTTTCGTCACAACCCCAACCAAACGTTCACCTGAGACAACTGGCAAACAATCAACATCGTGTTCGTGCATTTGCTGCTCGGCTTTTTGCAGGCTCATTTTTGGGTCAACCGTTATCACTGGGGAAGCCATTATTCCTTTAACTGCGATGCCCAGCGTCTCAATTTTTTCGCCAACGATGTCTCCGAGAGTTTGTCGCCGTTGTGGCCAATAGATGTTTTCCAATATGTCGTCAATGCTTACCATGCCGACGAGTTTGCCTCCTTCCATCACGGGAGCATGGGAAACGCCGTATTCACGCATTAAACCTAAAACTGCGCCGACACTGCGGTTCGACTCCAACGTGTGGGGTGCACGCGTCATAACTTTTTCAACATCACCTTTTCCCCAGCCGTTAGCAACAGCCGCATGAATAACATCCTCATCCGTAACAAACCCAAGCAATTTGCCCTTATCAAACAACGGCAACTGCCGAAGTCCACTTCCAATCATCAACTTCGCCAAAGCAGCCAAAGACATGTCAGGCGAAACCTGCGGTGCAACCTGCATCAAAGATCGAACTTTGGTCGCAGTAAAATCAAGACGCGACCGCAAAATCGATCGCCGAGTAACCATACCTACATACTTGCCTTTTTCATCTAAAACAGCGAGCACTCGAGGCATGCCTTTTCTAAAACTTTCAAGGCATCTGGAAAGGGTATCGTTGTCTTGAACGGAATTAAATCCTTTAGAATAGATATTCTTAGCAGTAACAGACGTAGACATAAATAATCACTAAAAATATAGTAAAGTGAAGAATTTAAACGTTGCAAAGCTCAAATCAGTCGCCTGAGGCAAGAGAGAGCCCTTATTAGAAACTCAACCAATAAAACAATTAGCAAATTTATCGGAAAAACGCTATTAATCCTCGATCAAACCCCTCTTAGCAAGAGGCATTTACAACCAAAAGGCGTATAGTAAAAAACCATTAATGTTCTATAGCAAACAATAACAAAATCTACTGCAAAAACAAAAAAATACAGAAAACACTTCATTTGTGTATATAAAAATAGAACCATTTATCCTTACAGTTTAAATAATCCTGCTAAGACACTTATATGATGAGGGTTTATCCTCGCTAGTATTATCAAAAATTTTAAGCTAGCAAATTTCATCCGCTTCTGTAATGGAGGGACATATTACCTGTGGTTCTGCCTGAAAAAAAATTCGTTGATGAATTGAAAGTTGAATGGAAAAGGCTCTGGAGCGAGCGTGTAGATGACAAAGTTAGAGCTGAAGGCATAGCAATTGACAACTATAGTTCATTGTTCGTTGATAAAGGCACGGTAATTCATGCCACTAGAGACTTTAAAGCATTGAACTTTAAGGACATTCTTGAACAACATGAAGTTTCAAACGTTGAAAGATACATCTCTCCAAGCCCACATGTCGGCGGATGGAACAAATTCGTAAAAGATAACATCGCTAAGCCGCAAATGAAAAAGAGAAAATTCGAGTTTTTTGTTGAAGAAAAAGCTGAAAAGCAACAGTTGAAAAAGAACGGCCGCGGTTGGCTACATAAGTAAATTCTATTTTTTAGCAGAATAGATTTATGAAAAAGATTTTTTGGAGATTTTAAGTTGGTTAATTATCGTGACAGGCTAGCATTATAGCAGACATTCTAAACGTTGTGAGTAGGGAAGCTAAAAAAACACAAATAATGTACCAAGCTAATTTAAGCTACAAGGTTCTAAAGCGCTACCTAGACGAAATTGTCACTGCATCCCTGATAATTTTTGAAAACAATAAGCAATGTTACATATTGACTGATAAAGGACACGAATACTTAGACGCTTACAAAGAATACGCTCGATACAGCAAAACGATGGAAAAACGCCTAAATGATTTTTCAACAAAAAGAAAAACTCTAGAGAACCTATGTCCTGCTAATCAAACTAAAAGCATGACAGAATCCACATTTGAGTAACTCAATTTTGGCGAAATTTAACTTACTGGAATTTTCAAAGGATCAGTTTTAGTATTCTTGGCTGTTTTTTTTGTTGTGGCTATGTTTGTCTCTCTCCTGTTTTGGCGGATCAAGTGGCTCTCAAATCTGAAACAACATTATTTTCTACCCGCATGCCATCTGCAAGCGGTTTACAGAAAAATTCGCGCTTTCTCTTATGGAATCTTGTTGACGGCTGAGCATGTTCTTTCGAGGACAATTACTTTGCGATGAATGTTGACTTGACCCAATTAAGATGTTGAATAGGTTTTTGATAAAGTCAAGTTTCTTGCGTGTAAGTTAAGTTAGTGCTTTTAAGTATAGAACTTTCAGAGAAGTTTATAGAACATTTTTTAATTGTTCGGGTTAATTATTCCTTACGATTTTAAAAATGTGTTTCCGTAAATAAGATGAAGAGTAGTTTTCTCATTTTTTCGGAGAATTTCTTATGATGAAAATTAGTTCAAATATTTCTGTAGTTATTGCGACGCTTAATGAAGAAGAAGGGACAGGGCCCACCATAGATGAAATGCAGACAGTGATGAAGAGTCCCTACATAGTTATTGTAGATGGTAATAGTGTTGACAGAACGATTGAAATCGCGAAAAATATGGGTGCAAACGTTTTACTGCAAGAAGGGAAAGGCAAAGGAGATGCTATGTTTCAGGGTTTCAAGCAAATAGGCTCACAGGTGCCTTACGTCGTTTTCACCGACGCTGATTACACGTATCCAGCTGAATATATTCAGGGAATGATTGAGGTTTTAGAACAGAACCCCAAAGTAGGCATGGTTATCGGAAACCGCTTCAAAGGCGAACATAACAACTCCAAATCCGTCACAAACCCCTTCTACTTGGGCAACAAGCTTTTTGCGTTTGCTCAGTTAATCATGAACGGGGTTAACCTCGGTGATCCATTATCTGGTTTGCGGGTTGTGCGAAGCGACATTTTGGAGGGTTGGAAACCTGAAAGCAAAGGTTTCGATGTAGAAGCCGAAATGAATGCGCTTGTTGATCGTAAAGGCTACAAAATCGTTGAGGTACCAATTGATTACCGCGACCGAATGGGTGAGAAAAAACTCAAACTTAGACATGGCTTAGGGATAATGAAACGAATTTTCGTTGAAAGCTTAGAATAAAAAAACTCATTTTTCTTTAAAATTTTTTGCATCATGAAGTTACATTATTTTTTTATTTTTTTTGGGAAAGTGAATATTTTGATTTTTTAGCTTTTACACACAACCTACTAAACGGAATCACATTAGCCGATCCATTAAGATGGTTGTGTGTAGTACGAGCGAAAATTCTTAGAAACTGGAAAATGAAATCTAAAGGCTTCAACATGAGGTAGAGTTTAATATTTATGTAGAACGGGAAGTTTTGGCATAGGACGTTCAGAACAGTTAGCCTGACAATCTTTTTTTGCATCTGCATTTATTAGTACATTTACTGACTCTATTTGATGTGATCTGAGCAAGAGTAAACTTTACTGATTTGAAGTTTCCTTTCTTATCTGCTCTCGTCAGAGAGGGATTTCATAGGTTTCAATTTCATTCTGCAGAAGCGCATCAAAATTAATCTGGAGGACACATGTTTGGGGCAACAAAAAATAAATAATCGTTGCAAATTTCTCGTTGCCATATTATTCGTCTTTTTCGCGGTTAGCCCTTATTTCTACAGTGCACATTATGCTCTTGCCCAAACAGATCAAACCGCTTCGGAGCTGCAGGTGGCCAAAATAGATTTGGGGCAAGCCTTCAATGCTGTTTTGGAAGCTGAAAAAGCAGGCGGAAACGTTACCCAACTCTTAGCAAAACTAAACATTGCAGGAACCATCTTGGCAGATGCTCAAAACGTATTAAACAGCGGAAATACGGTAAATATCACATCTAATGTGGAAAACGCGGTTCAAATAGCGAATCAGGTCAATGATGATGCTCTTAATTTACGAAATGTTAGCCTTATTAGATCCCAAAATAGTCTCTGGCTAACTTTGACTTTTTCGGTTGTTGGTGCCATTGTATTTGAAATCTCTTTGTATTTTATTTGGAGACGATTTCAACGTTCACACATGAACAAATTACTTGGTATGAAGCCTGAGGTGATTGAGAATGCACCTTGAAAACTACCGAATTGTCTTTATCGCAATTGGTTTAATCGGTATCTTACTTTTCGCTGCTCCAACAATTGGCCTTTTGGTTACCCCGCCTTCAGGTGAACAATTTTCTGAGCTATATATACTTGGACCTAACCATAAGTTAGAAGATTTTCCATTTAATATCAAAGCTGGTCTACCGTATACGGTTTATTTAGGTGAAAGCAACCAGATTGGGGCTTCTTCTTACTACACATGTTTTGTAAAACTTCGGAATGGTACGGACCCTCTTCCTAATGCGACCTCTGGAACACCAAGCTCAGTTCGGGCATTATATGAGTATACACCTTTTATTAAGAATGGAGGATCTTGGGAAACACCATTGACGTTCCAGTTCAATAGTTTATCATTTACTGATGACACATCCCATCTATCCAGTGTAACTATTAACGGGATCGACTTTCCAGTAAACAAAGAAGCTGGGTGGAATTCAGACAAAGCAGGCTATTATTACGGCATTTTTGTTGAGTTATGGATCTACAATTCTACATTAAGAACTGATCAGTACCACAACCGATTTGTCCATTTTAATCTTTATATAGCTAACTGAGGAGATTTTAGACTTCACTACTTTTAATATTGTGTAGTTTTCTTGGATCCTCGAATGAAGATGAGGCTCAGTTTTTGCTAACAAAAATTTTTTAATCAAAACAAAGTGGATCTTTGCTTTTTTCTAAGACTCAAAAACAAGATTTCATAAAGATGAAGTAAATCAACATAGTTATTGATCAAGTTAATTGGAGTTTTTGGTTTTGAATTCTGGACGATTGAGGGCTGCAGTTGTTGGAGCAGGCAAAATGGGGTTAGTACACGCTAGCATATTGAATATTTTGCCTGATGTTGAACTTGTTGCTTTATGTGACAAGAGCTCTTTCATTCGTAAGTTCTGTGCAAAGTTATTTTGCGAAACCGAAGTTGTTGATGATGTTGCTAAATTACCTAGTTTTGATGTTGACATTTTTTATATTACAAGTCCTATTCCTTCTCATTATAACATTGCTAGAGAAATATGCTCTATTGGAGCGCCTGTTAATTTATTTGTTGAAAAGACACTTGCATCCAACTTTGCTGAATCATTAGCATTATGTTCTATGGTGCATGATTGCAAAGTTCCGAATATGGTTGGGTACATGAAGAGGTTTGGAGTTACCTTCAACAAGGTCAAAGAATTGTTATTACAGAATTCTATAGGGCCTGTTTTGTCTTTTGAAGGTCACGCATACTCCTCAGATTTCTTTGGAGTAAAGGAGACTTTGCAGACGTCTAAGAAAAGAGGTGGTGTTCTTAGTGATTTGGGATCCCATGTAATCGATCTTGCTTTGTGGTTTTTCGGAGATTTACAAGTTCAACCCAGTCAAACAACCGCTCCGGGCATTCAAAATATGATAGAGTTTAATGTCAAAGGCGGTGACACTATTGAAGGATCTTTTGATGTGTCGTGGTGTAGGGAAGGCTATCATGTGCCAGAGTTTGGGTTAGTGATCAAAGGTTCCGAAGGCAGATTAATGGTTGATGATGATGTAGTTGTGCTGGAACCTGTTTCTGGGAAATCCGTTCATTGGTATAGGCAGAATCTTAATGATAATGTGGGTTTTTTGTTAGGTGCCCCTGAGTATTTCCGCGAAGACGAGTTTTTTGTTAGATCGATTTTGAATGGTGTTAATCCTGAACCCAGTTTTGATGCTGCTTCAAAAGTTGATTTTATAATTGGAAAGGTCCTTGAGGGAGTTGAAAGAAAATGAGAGATAGTCAACCGATTCTGCTTGTGGGAGATAATCCATTTCATGGCATTAGTCATCTTTCTCAACAAAGTGTAAAGAACAGAGGCGCTGATATAACTGGTGCGAAATACGCTTCTGACTTAGTTAAAATCTCCATCGAAAATGGCGCTAACGGTTTTATGTTTTCAGTTAGCGATACTACTCTCTCAATATTAAATCAGCTTCCCGAAAAGACTCTGAAAGAACGGCTAAACCTTTATGCTCTTGTACCTTACGCTTATGAATACGTTAGAATAGCTACTCATGCTGGAGGACTTCCTGGCTTGGCTAAGCGTTTTGCAGTTCAGGTGTTGCGTTCAGGAAATTTAAAAACTGCCTTGATAGGGTTGAAAGGAGTGTTAACATCCAATCCAATGGACGTCATGAAAGCTTATCTCTCTTATGAAATTATTCGAATTAAGGCTTCAGCAAAAAAACGTGGTACGTTGCGTTCTGTTTTGCTCCACGAAGTTATTACAGACATGGCAATTGCACTCAATCTTGAAATCTTCGTAAAGTCCTACATCAAGTTCATGATCGATCATGACCTAGAACCTGGATTTGAGACACGCAATTTTTCCTATTTTGTGAACAAGTTCAAAGAGTGGAATATAGATTTTAACGGATTAGTTATTGCGACTCCATTTAATAAGATTGGTTTCTACATGAACCCGTCTAAGGCTGAATGTGAAAAAGCGCTTGCCGATGTTTCCGGTAGTACATTGATTATGATGAGCATTCTAGCAGCTGGTTATCTAAAGCCATCGGAGGCTATAGATTACATTCATGGGCTTCCAAATGCTAATGCAATTGTCGTAGGTGTATCCAATGAGCATCAGGCACGTGAAACATTCAAGCTTCTTAGAACATAAATAGTAATTATCTTCAAAACTCCATTTTCTTGGAAATAGTTAGGTCGAGAGAACAATTAAATTAATTAATTGATGAGTTGGCTAAATGAATCCCACTAATCTTTGCATGCTTGCCCCCGAGTTCATTCCAGTTTGGGGTGGAACAGGCTCATATACCGTTGAATTGGTTAAGTCCCTACCAAGCAGCATGAATATTCATGTAATTACATTGAAACGTGATGTGGGTCAAGCATCTACAAGTTCTTCATTTAATTATGACGTCGATGCAATAGTAAAAAGAGCTCTTGAGGTGCATTATTTAACTTCGTCGTCAGAAACGTTCTTCTATAATCTTTCTTTTCAATTAGCCTGTCTAAGAAAAGTTCCAATCCTGCATAAGAAGTACAATTTTGATATAATGCATTCTCACATGTGTCAAATGCCGGACGTCTATCTAAAATTGTTTACCCGGCTTAATCTTCCTACGGTGGTTACAATACATGGAACTATTCAAATGTTGAGAGACCATGCGGTAATTGCGCGTGATTTGTTCCATGATTTGGAGTCTGGAGAAAAATCTATTTTGCGTTTCTATCCAGTAATTAGCCAGCTTCAACAACTTTACGTTAAGAAAGTATCCCGGTTTATTGCAGTTTCAAAAAAAACTAAAGAACTAGCTATAAAACATTTGGGGGTCGACCCGGACAAAATAAGCTTAGTATACAATGGAGTTGACATTGATCTATTTCATACACCCGATGAAACTGAACTAGTAACAAGATACTCTAAACCTACAATAGTTTATGTTGGTCGAATTATTTCAAAAAAAGGAATCGATATTCTCATCAAGGCAATGCCTAAGGTTTTGAAAGCTTTTTCAAATGCCTGTTTTGTATTTGTCGGCGGAGGCAACATTGCCTTTTACAAGAAAATTATCCTAAGCCAAGGGATCTCTGAAAAAAACTATTTGTTTACAGGACATATGGGTTATCTTGAGCGAGCGAAGATTTATCGTGAAGCGACAGTTTTTGTAAATCCATCTTTTTTTGAGAACTGTTCCATAAGTATTCTTGAGGCTATGAGTAGTGGCTGTTCTGTCGTTGCGTCTAATGTGGGTGGCAATCCGGAGCTTATTAAATCTGGTGAGAATGGTTTATTGGTCCGTGTGTTTGATGACAAAGAATTTGCAGGCGCCATTATTTCGCTTTTGAATGATGATCGCCTAAACAGTATGATTGGTAAGAAAGCCAGGCGAACGGTTGAGTGGTCTTTCTCAGCAACTAAATGCGCTGAAGAAACCTATAAAGTCTATAAACAAACTCTTAATTCATAAGATGCATGGGTTGCAATTATTGCTTTTTTTGATTTATAAAAAACTACTTTCACGATAGGAAGAAAATAGAGTGATTGTAATTTCTTGTTCGTTGGATTCTTCGCTGGAAAGGGCAAAGCACCAAGGAACCCTTCAATCCGATAAGGCGCGTTACCAATTATTCGAAAGTTTTGGCTCGGTTGTATTGCTCACGCAGGACATCAAAGCATTCGGAACCGAACTCGGGAAAATTGTTCACGTTCCTTGCGCATTTCTCAAAATATAAAATCGTGCGAACATATCTTTCAAAACACAAGTTTCCAAGGTGGGTCTACTTTTACTTTTCAAGTTTTCACTGGCTATTGCGAAACCGAAGAAAGATCAATGTAGTAATTACTGAAAACGTAAATTCACCAACTCCATTCCTCTTTTCTTCACTTTTCAAGATTCCAATTTATGTTCACTACCACTACGACGTCGCAACCCAGATAGCCACAATTAACAAAAACCGATTTGAAGGTGTAATGTTGCTATTTTTGGAAAAACTATTTTTTAGAAATGCGACATGCGTTTGGGTTACGGCTTCAAGTCTGGCTGGAAAAGCAAAGAGGTTTGGAGCGAAGAGGGTTACGATGTTGCCCAATTGGTATGATTTCGACGAAAATCCTGCAAAACAATTGAACGAACGTCCAGAGCCAGGACATAAGATAGTATTTGTTGGGCGCCTCCATCCCGTGAAACGCGTAGATTTACTCCTCAAGGCATTTGCCAAACTCAGAAAATTATATCCTGATGCCAGTTTGAATATTGTCGGCGACGGGGTCGAGCGCCAAAAACTCATCACGTTAGCAAACGATCTTGAGCTTGGTCAGTCTGTGCATTTTTTAGGGTTTCAAAATCACGAAATGGTTCTCGATCTGCTAAGACAAGCTGACTTGATGGTTCTGTCTTCAAAAATGGAGGGTAATCCCAAAGTGCTCATCGAAGCTATGATGCTTAAAGTTCCGATTGTAGCTACAAATGTCCCCGGTATCAGAGATATGATCCAAAATGGGGAGACTGGCTATCTTGTAGATAGTGATTTGCCTGAAGATCTGACTAAAGCCATGAGCGATGTCCTATCAAAAAGAAAATATGGGCGTAGAATTGCAGAAAACGCTTATGAGTTTGCAAAAAACCATTTTTCGAAACAACAAGCGTTAAAGCGTGTTCGAGAGGACTTTTTGATTGGAATCGCTCAACAGGTTTAGAAAATGTCACGAACACTGTAATATTCGTGAATTGTGGGTTCACAAAATATTCAAGTTATTTGGCATCTATTGAATGAATAACTGCAAATTTTCTGAAAACTTCGAGAATTTCAAGATAGATAGGCTTTTGATTATGTATCTAAGAATTCTTGCAGTTTCAGATGAACCATATTACACAAATAATTCCCTGCCTAGTACGCTTGTTGATATTGTTAAGGTTCTAGCAAAATGTGGCTGCAAGGTTTGTTTAGTGCAACCCGGCTCCAGTGACTGGGTGATTGACGAAAAACTATTTCACGTAATTACATTTTCTCGAATACCTGAGTACTTTACAGGTTTTTTCAAAACGCTTCAAAGATCAAACGAAACTCTGTTTAAAGCAGCAGCTTCTTCATTAAACCTAAAAGTTTACAGACTCCTATGGAAGCAATCAAGATCCTCTGATGTCATAATGTGTTATGACGTTCAATATGCAATACCAGCTATAATCGCCGCTAAGATCACACGAAAACCGGTTATACTGCTCGGAGATATCCTTTACATTTCCTATTACCGCGGATTAAAAGACGTTTCTCCACTCCAGTTATTAATGCTATTAACATGGGAGAAAACTGTTGAACACCTTGTAGACAGGATAGCTGTCTGGGGACCAGATGATGAAAAATTCTTGTTATCCTCCGGAATAGCAAAAGAAAAGATTAAGGTCATTCCTTTAAGCATTGATCTAAAGAATATTGAACTTCTAACCAAACAAATCAACAACGAATTACCATACAGACGACTTAAGGAGCTCAAGGAAAAAGGATTTAAAATACTGATGTTTCATGGAAACCTAAATTATGCACCTAACAAATTATCTGTTGAATATATAATTCAAAAGCTAGCCCCCGTTTTGCTCAAAAAATACAACAATATTGTTTTTGCAATTGTGGGAGCTAACCCAAAAAACTTTGCAAACTCCAATGACCGAATTATCTTTTTAGGACGAGTAAATAACCTTTTTAGTTGTATAGACTTAGCTGATTTAGCGATAGTACCCTTGACAGTTGGCACCGGCGTCAAGAACAAAATTCTTGAATATTTTGCTCTATCAAAACCCGTTATTACCACAAAAATAGGCGCTGAAAACTTGGCCGTCAAAAACATGTTCCATTGTGTAATAACCGACATTGATGAGTTTCCCGACAAAGTCTTATTGCTTTTGAAAAACCCCAATCTATCGGTAACCTTAGGCCAGAATGGACAAAAATATGTCCAAGAAAATCATCAGCTCAAAAACTATGAACGGTATGTTGACCTCGCAAACGAACTTTCTAAACACAAATTTTCAAAAAACTAATACCAAAATGAATACTAAGATTAAGCATCCACCAAAAAAACCTATGTAACGGAAAGCCGGAGGAAAAATACTTGAAGGTAGCAATAATCGCAACTCCTATTTCAGGAGGCGGAAATGTTCGGGCAAGGGCATTTAAAACCTATCTTGAATCTAAAAATCATGAGGTTGAATTAATCACCATTAACGAAAGCTGGTTTTCAGAAATATGTTTCTTTTATCAACGATTCAAAATTCATCTAACTGACAAGGAACCCGGGCTAATGAGAGAGATAGCCCGTAGAATCGAAAAAAAGATTAAAAAGGCAAACTATCAAGCAGTTATTGGCATTGAAAGCCTTTTTTCGTATGTTTTGACAAAGAACTTGGATTGCTTAAAGATTTTCAGTTGGGAAGCCATGGGTGCTGATGAAGTATACTTCGCAACTAACTCCGCACGTACCTTTGATTTTGAACGCGTTCGTAGTTTTCGAGAAATGGAGCTCCAGATATGCAAAAATTCGGATTACGTAATTTTTCCATGGGAAACAACTGAGAACTATGTTAGAAAAAATATTTATGATGGGAGTAATTTTTTAACGATAAGATTCGGATGCTGTCCTCAAAGTAAAACAGTTTCTCACTTTTTCCCACCTTCGATTGTATCAGTTGGCGGTTTAGGTGCATACTGGACCAACGATGAGCTCTTATCCCATCTAACAGACATTAGCCCTTATGTTATCGATGCATATGGAAACTCTCAACCTCGAAAAAAACATCGACTGAACTACAAGGGATTCGCTCCCTCACTAGATGTGCTCTATAATTACCAATTTGGGCTAAACACAGTATCAAAAGATGCTTTCAGAAGAAATCACTTTTCATCTAGAATATAGCTTATCTCGCATACGGTTTACCTGTTCTTTCTCCAGATTGGATGCAACTTTCACATGAACTTAAGGGCTGTTTACCTTACAATGAGGACAACTTTGTGGATCTTGGTTGACAAATATTCAAACATGAAATCTCTGGGAAAAACTAAGCAAAGATGCTTATGCACAAGCCCGCGATCTTGATTGGAACATAACTTTGAAACCACTTGAAAAGTTAATTTCTGAGAAATAAACTTCAAAATAGGAAATAGTTGCATTGAGGGTATCTCGCCCAATTAAATTCTCATCAAGTATGCAAAGTGTCCAGAACAAGGCTTTCAATCTAATAATAGTATTTTGAATTGCCTATAGTTATGTTATTTCGATAGCGAATTCTTATTTTGACAAAATTACAGTAATCAAATAGAAGATTAAATACATCTCCAATGGAGTATCTGAAGGTCGGATTTGAGCGATGAAAAATCCAAGAATATCACCTAGTATAGCATTGTTAAAGAGCCAAAAGCTGCCGAAAAATATGCGCATAATAGAGATAGGCTGTAAGGATGGAGGGGTACTTTTGGAGGTAGCTACTGCTTTAAATGCAACTGATATTTATGGTGTTGATATTAATGAAGAGGCGTTGAAAAAAGCTGCTGAGAAGGGGGGGATCAATGTTCAGAAAGTTGATTTAAACACTGATCGCTTATCTTTCCCAGATGGCTTCTTTGATATTGTATTGATGGAAGAAGTGATTGAACATCTAGCAAATCCAGATAATAGTCTTCAAGAGATTTACCGTGTCCTCAAGTTGGGGGGACTTTTCCTAATCACAACCCCCAATTTGTCATGGTGGCTTAACAGGTTTATCCTGTTTTCAGGCTATCAACCGTATTGGAGTGAGTGCAGTGTTAGATACAACGTGGGGAAGTTTAAGCGTCCATTTACGGAACCTCTAAATGGTCATTTAAGAATGTACACTTTGAGAGCATTAAAACAATTGCTTCAATTATATGAGTTCAAAATAGTTGGCACCAAAGGAACTACTTATAACAATCTTCCTTCAGCTCTAAAATACATTAACAAACTTCTCACCAAGCGCGCGTCTCTATCCGAAATAACCTTGGTCGCTAGCGAAGAAATGAGATTTACGATCATTAACAGACATTAGCCCTTATGTTATCGATGCATATGGAAACTCTCAACTTCGAAAAAAACATCGACTGAACTACAAGGGATTCGCTCCCTCACTAGATGTGCTCTATAAAATTTTTTATGATTTCGTGCATTTGTTTTTTTCATTGGAAAATATTGATGAACCTTAAGACTTGGTGAAAAGATGAACATTCTGTGTTTAGGTCCTGTAATGTGTAAGTCATTATGTGACGATTATTTTGTATACAAGAGGCTTCATGAAAAGGGAAATCGTGTGGAGTTCATTACAGGAAGGACTTCAGGAGCGAGGGCAAACAACACTAAGTTACCTTCTTACGAAAATGCAGACGGTGTCGCCATACACAGACTTTATAGAGATTCATATGAAATGGCTTTTTTTCCCAGACGAAGAATAAAAGATGTTTTGAAAATTGTTGACAAACTAGGTCCTGACATAATCCATTGCCAAGGGGCTGACCTGACACTCTTGGCTTCTATGATTGTTAAACACCTAAAAATTCCAATAGTGGTGCATGTTGAGATAGCGAGTTGGATAATCTCAGAGAAGTTTGTTGGCAGTCGGAAGACGAGAGTAATCAGACTGTTAGCTGGATTACCCATTGGAGGACCACAATTATGGTCTTGGGCATGCAAAAAAGCTGACGCTCTTATAACTTCTCACCCTCCAGACCAGCAAATACTAAATCTGTTATCAGAGCATGGAAAACCTGTTTATTACTTACCATGGCCAGCCAATATCCCAGAAGGGTGCAGGCTTCATTCCACAAGAAATAGAGATAGAGGAATTTATGCAGGCTTACCTGTAACGTTCCATTCAAGAATACTCAAGAGTTTGAGTGGGTATTGCCACTTATCCTTCAAAAAACACCCACAAAAGAATTCGTAGTAATCGGAACTGGCACTCACTCTGAAATAATAAAGAAACTCAAACAACAGTTCGGAGATGCAATTAAATACATTCCAAGCTTGCCCAGAAACGAAGTCATTCGAATGATCTCAGGAAGCTACTATGGATTCACTCCCGTTAAAGTCAAGTTTATGGGGGGATTCATTGGAGATTGTTGGGGTACGAAAACACCTCTTCTAACGTTACACAATCTGTTCATTTCCAAGGAACTTGGTATATGTGTAGCCAACGGAGGCGAAGATCTGGTACGCAAGATAAATCAACTGTATGACGATCCCGTCTTTTACCAACAACTGCAAAAAGTAGAATATGACGCGTTCACTAAACGTACTGCCGAAGCCGTTGGTGATGAACTTTATACAATCCTGTCAAAGACTATACAAAACAAACGATATTGAAACCCCGAAAAGTCGAAAAATAAGAGAGAAGTAAGCAAAAAACTTGCGACCAAAACGGAGTAGCTTCAAGAGACTCGAACAGCTTTCGCTGAAAGAAACCATAAATACCATGTTTAGCAGAAAATCAAGTCGAACAATCACTTCAAACTCAACTGAAGTTAATTTAAACAAAATGCAAACAAATAAGATTCTTTCAAATGAATATGTAATATTAAGTGGTAAACTTCTATGCCAAACCTCTGCGTCTGCACAGACCTTTCGTTGGAGGACAATACTGGCGGCGCAGAAAGAATTATTAATCTATCAAAGAATGTCTCCCGACTCGGATTCAAAGTTTATCTGATAGATCGTTCATTAAGAAAATCGTTTCATTCACTTTTCCTTAATAACGATAACTATTACCAAATTGAAGACGGGGTATTAAAAGAAAGGCAATATCCCCTTAGCATGAGATTTTTGTTTCCTGGTCTTATCAGATTGTTGCAGGATATTCTTAACAGAATTGTAAGCCTTTTGACCTTTTCATCTATTTCAGCAAGTGGTTTCTCTTATTTGATAGACCCTTATCTAATCGTCAAATTGCTTTTTGTGTGCAAAAAACAACAAATTGACTTGATTCAGTGTGAAAGTACGGTCACAGCCCCCTCTGCATATTTCGTTAAAAAACTGCTCAATACTCCTTTAGTATATGATTCACACAACATAGAAACGGAAATGACCCGAAGTTTAGCGAATGCTAGTAGCCTTTACATTGCCATGCTGAAAATAGTCGAAAAAACGAGCTGCACGATCTGTGATTCAGCCTTTGTAGTTTCTGAGACTGACAAAAATATTTTGGTATCTTGGGGAATCCCAAAAAATAAAATATCGGTAATTCCGAATTCAATCGACATAAACAAATTCTCGAAATTGCTGAACGTTGACAAGATTAGGATAAAATACAACCTCGTCGCCAAAATAGTGATGATTTTTCATGGAACATTGAGCTATCCCCCTAATCAAGAAGCCATTACTATATTATCAAATGACATTTTACCGAAAATCATTGAAAAATACCCTAATGTTTGTCTTATGTTGGTAGGCAAGAATCCACCAAAAATAAATCATCCAAACATAATAACAACGGGATTTGTTGAGAATTTGGAAGAACTTATTGCCGCAGCTGACATCGGGTTGGTACCTCTGCTTAAGGGAGGAGGAACAAGAATTAAGATACTTGAATACATGGCAAGTGGAAAAGCCGTTGTTTCCACTTTAAAAGGGGCTGAGGGCCTAAATGTCAAAAACGGAGAAGATATACTTATGACTGAATATCCTGATTCGAAATTTGTTAATTTAGTTTTAGAATTGATTGCAGATAGTTCTCTTAGAAAAAAAATGGGTGAAAAAGCCAAAGAAAAAGCAGAATTACTTTATGATTGGGAGAAAACTGCAGGAAAAGCAGTTGAAATCTACGGCAAACTGGTCTGTGTATCTAGTCAGAAGCGCCGTGACCGCAATAAAACCTTCGCCTAAAAAGTTCAATTTGCTTTCTATCTCAACTTTCCAGTAAATTGCTTTAAGTAAGTTTTCATTTTTTTGACTTTAACATAATTTCATACTGAACGATAGAAAAGGCTGCAAGGATGCAAGTTTAAACTTAGATATGAATAATGTTAATATATTCGTATAGCCCGCGCTATAATATCATTTCCATAATCTTTATCTTGATTGATTCAAACGCGCGCTACTTCAAGACAATTCCCATTGGGAACAAATAATTGAGGGATAAAAACATGAGTTTTAAAGAAACAATATCAATTGTGAAAGTACAAGATAACTCCGACATATTTGAGAGCGTGAAATCTGGGTTAAAGCTAATTGGAAATCATGCGTTTCGTCAGGATGATGTTGTTGCAATAAAACCCAATTTATGCTGTATCAAAGGCACAGAAACAGGGGCGACTACAGATTTGAGGGTCGTTGAAGCGATAATTAGATTTTTGCAGGAAGAATATCACGTTTCCGATATTTCTATCGTAGAATCTGATGGGACCCAAGTGCTTGCAGATATGGCTTTCAAATTATTGGGCTATGAAGCTTTGTCAAAAAAGTTAAATGTGAAGCTAGTTAATTTATCCAAAAGCCCATTTTCCTATAGAGTTTGTGAAAAAAATACTTTTTTGAAAAAAATTAAGGTTCCCGATATACTGGAAAGAGCAAACTGCCTTATTTCTGTGCCAAAAATCAAGATTCATACATTATGTTCATTTGGGGGAACAATGAAGAATCAATTCGGGTGTAATCCTGTTGCTAAGAAATCAATCTATCATAGTCGTTTACAAGAATCTATGGTTGATTTGAATTATGTATTCAAGCCTCACGTAATTGTAGTTGACGGAATAGTCGGCATGGAAGGCAGAGGACCTGTTTCCGGGATTCCAGTTAAGATGAATGCGCTTATTTTCGGGAAAGACGTGGTCGCGGTGGATCATTTAATCGCGCGATTGATAGGCGTCAACCCAAAAAAGGTAAAGTATCTTGTCGAAGCTCAAAAGCGTGGGTTAGGAACCACAGATTATCAAATTGTGGGCGCGAGTCTCGAAGAAACTAAGAGACAGTTTAATTGTCCGCCTAGGCAAGAACAATCTTTATGGTTTATTCTCAATATAACATTGGAATGATTTACTTTGAATCAGAAAATTAAAGTCGCCGTTATCGGTGTGGGAGAAATAGGAACAAAAGCCCACATTCCAGCCTATTTACGAAACAAAAATGTGGAGCTAGTTGGTTTGGTAGATGCTGATGAAAAGAAACTTCAAAGAACCTCTAAGAAATTCAAGATAAAGAATTCTTTTTTGTCAATTGATGATTTGCTTAAGAACCAGAATGTTGACGCTATCAGTGTTTGTACCCCGCCTTCTACCCATGCATCAATTGTGTTGCAGGCTCTTTCCAATGATATACATGTGCTCTGCGAAAAGCCTTTTGCCACTAAAACTGACGATGGGAAGATCATGCTTGAAGCCGCACAAAAAAGAAACAAGGTATTGAATGTAGGTTTCAATCTCCGTTTCTACCCTAATTATGGGCGGACGGTCAGGGAAATCAGGAGTGGGTCTGTTGGTCATACTCACTTAGTAGAATTTAATTTGCAATCACCAAATCCATTACTAAGTTGGAGTAAGTCTCCATGGTTCTTTAGTCAAGAAGCAGGCGGAGGCGTCCTGTTGGACAAAGGACCGCATGCTTTCGATATGCTTAATTATATTCTAGGTGGTTTCCCCTTCTCTGTTTCAGCAGTCTCATCCACATTCTTTCAATCTTCTGTCGAAGATTCATGCGTTTGTCTTTTGGAGTACCCGGAGAACAGAATCGGAATTGTTACGTTGAGTTGGCTTTCATCAAGAGTTATAGAGTTATTGAGTGTCCATGGAACATCTCAGAACCTCTTTGTGTCTCCAAATTTCTTTATTGAAGCTAACGCAAATGATCTTCTAGAAGTTGCTCTTTTCCGGCAAGCCACAAATTTGCTTGTAAACGTAAAATTCCATAGTCTTCCAATTTTCAAAATTGATATAGTAGACACTTTCCAACTTGAAATTGATAATTTCATAGAACAAATAAGAAGTGGTCGACATGATTATTCGACCGCTCTAAGTGGTGCCAATGTTCTAACTACCTGCAATGCTGCCAAACAATCAATGGAGACAGGAAAAAAAGTAACCTTTGTTCCATTAACTATTTCTAGATAAACGGAATAAACAAAGACAAACCCCTTTCCTATTTTCTTTCGTATTTACGAAAGCATAAGAGCGAAATTGAACTGCTACTTCAATAGCAGTTCACCACTATAAGCCGCTAAGACAGCGCTTGTTACAGGTACTCCGTTTAAGTAATATGTGTTCCCTAAATTCACTGCATAGGAGTTGGCGGATGGGTTGAATAGTACTTTGCCTGCTGTGTAGTCTCGCATGTAAATTCCTTGGTTTTGGTAGTAGGCGCCAATCGGTGAACCTATGTTTGTGTCCATGATTGGGTAGTATCCGTAGCTGCCGTCAAAACTAAACCAATCATTAAAGCTGAATACCGACTTGGGGTTGTTATTTGAAATGAGTGACCCTGATAAACAATATTTCACCAGGTTATTAATCTGAGAGGTCGTTCCATCAGCGGTTCCTGAACAATACCACGCGATCTTACCATTGTTGCTGACGTTGCCAAAATAGTCAATTTGAGCTTTTATTGTACTTGGCAAATTATTTTGGTTTGCGTTTTGATATGTTGCATGGGTGAAGCCTTCTATCATTACGCCGTCTACTTTGTCGACGTAGTCGTAGTTGTATCCGTCTGTGTTTATGATGATGGTTTTGTCTGGGAAGGCTGCTTTGATTTGGGCTAAGAAGTTTACTGCGTTGCTATGCCAATTGTTTATGTCTGAAGAAGTAAACACAGGTGTATTTCCCCCCCAGTAATCTGTCCAGGGGAGCCAATTTGGATTAATGGAGCCTATTGTGTTGTCGATGAATAATCCGGTGAATCCTGGATAAGAGTTAAGATTACTTGCAACGTATGTTATCCAATGTGCTCTAAAACCTGCGTTGCCAATATCCATCAAGAAGCCGTCGTCGGTAGGGTTCCATATTCTGCTGCCTGTTACTGCGTCGTGAATGAACCAATCTTCATGTGTATTAACTTCTGTCCAGTCCGCACTACAATACGCTGGTGTTGGCGAAAATTCTACCTGAGCAAACCTTTGATATCCTAGTGGTGTCATGCCGGCATTTTTGAAGTCTTGAATTGCGCTCACGGGGTAATTTTCCCATTGGTATGCGCCAAGATCCATAGTGTTAAAGTGTGCTTGGGCGAAAGCAAATGCCTGTGGATCCATCCACACACCATTCCAAATCATATATCCAGCTAGACCTGCTTTTTGTATTGATTGCGAAATACCTGTAGGGATGGAAGATATTGTTCCCGTTGAAGGCAAGGCAATAGTTGCCAAGACCAAACCTGAAGTGATAAGTGCTGGTGTCGCGTTGCTAACCATCATTGCTATTGTTAAAGTTGCAATTAGCAGGGTGCAGAGCTTCTTCATTGAACTTCGATCTCAAACCGTCTAACTTACTATTATCTTAAGTAATACATCTTAATATATTGGATATATGGGATTTGAGTATTGAATCTTGCTCAACAACTATACAACATAAACCGGTTGAACTTTAAAACAGGCTCATTTAGTAATATTCCGAAATACATGCGGTTTTTTATGTTTAGGGCTTTGCAACAAAATTAATCTCCAATTATATCTGTCGTCAGAAGTCAAGGAGCAAGCTTACGTTTTGTTGTTGCAGTTAGCTGTTGCCTTATGTTCTGCGAGAACGGTATTACAGTTATCCATAGATAACTTACTGAGATTTCTAAATGCCAAGAAGAATCGAGTTAAACAAAGAACACTTCTTTTTTTAGAGAACAAAACTGAAGGTTTCATAGAACGTCTAGTTTCACCAATCGGTACCTCAGCTAAGGCTAGCGTGCCACGAAAATATATCGGCAGAGAGTCTACGTTGCAATAACCCAAAAAATAAAGAAGCATACGTAAGAGTAGAACCTGAGAATTTGTCGCAAAGTCGATCTCTATACTGAAAATACTAATGATCACTTAAGAAATGAATTGCCAATCTACGTAATTGAGGTATTGGTCAATAAATAACCCTCATGGTCGATAGAGAACATGAAGCTAACCACCAAAGTAAGTCAATACATTCTTGTTGTGCTATTGATTCACTTATTCGTGTTAGCATCGATCTTCTTCAATGTTCCAATCTTAAGACAAGTTATGGTTTTTGTCTATCTAACATTTTTCCCTGGATTCTTGCTACTAATCGCTTTAAAAGTAGAAAAGAGAGACATGCTCGAAATTATTTTGCTTTCTGTAGGGCTTAGCATAGCACTTGTGATGTTTATAGGGTTCATGATTAATAATGTTGTACCCAATTCTGGGTATTTCCCAACCGCTATCAACTATTCCCCTAACGCTTACTATGAGCGGAGTGACTTTGGTTTTGTTCGTTGTAGGCTTAAGTGGAGATACTCAGCGGAGTCTAAGTCTAATTGGATTTCCATCAATAGATTTAACGAGTGGATTCGTTCAAGCTATTCCGTTGACATTTCTTCCGGTACTGGGAATTATAGGAGCAATTTACAGAGATTTCACAGTTCCGCTTCTCATTATTGCAGTTGCGCTATTGTTTATTTTGAGCGTACTCTCTACTCGTTTAATCCCAACTAACTTGTATCCTTTTCTTATTTTTATGATTTGTTTGGCTTTGGCTTTGCAGTTTACATTGATGTCTCAGCATATTATGGGTAACGACGCTCCATTAGAATATCATGTTTACCATTTGACCGCAATCGCTGGGCACTGGAATCCTCTTGTGGCTGTCGGGCAGTCGAAATCTATTATAGTTCAATGTTAAGTATCACTGTACTTCCAACGGTTTTTTCAGCTCTACTCAATGTAAACGGTGAATTATTATTCAAAGTGTTATTTCCTCTGGTTTTCTGTTTCGTTCCTTTAACTCTTTATAATATTCTCTCAAAGCAAGGGTGGAAATCGAGAACCTCTCTTCTTGCAGCATTATTTTTCATCTCAAGTCCTTTAGTTTTCTATGGCGCAGAGCCCCTTAGTGTAGATAGGCAAATAATCGGAGAATTCTTCTTAATTCTGTCAATCTTCCTAATATTGGAAACTAAAGTTAGCTCAAAAAATAAAACTTTACTTTTAATTATTTTCGGCGTAGCTCTCGCGGTTTCGCATTATAGTCTTTTGTTTATTTATTTGGGTTTTCTTGTCTTGGTTCTACTTGTTTCAAGGATTAGCCATAAGTCACATCCAACCTTGAGCGTTAGATTTATTTTCTTAGTGTTTGTTATATCTCTTAGTTGGTATTTGGCTTATTCAACCCCTTTGTTGCCTGAGATAAAATCCACAATTACTCTTGTTATTTCCAATTTTCAAGCCGATTTATCCAACCCAGTTGCTTCCACTAAATCTTCTGATTTATTCGCAGGGCATCCAATCAGCAATATTGCAAGCCCAATCAACTGGTTTCTTTTTGGAGCTGTTCATTTTCTTATTGTGATCGGACTTCTATTAGTAGTCTTTAGACCAAAATTTGTGGGAATTGGCTTCACTTATAGAGTCATGATTTTTTTAAGTGGCGCATTATTGTTTGCGACAATTATAAATCCGGAGGTTGCGCCGATACTGAATTTCTCAAGGCTATATGCCGTATTGTTGCTAATCTTAGCACCTTGTTTTGTTTTAGGTGGCGAGGTATTCTTGCTTCTGATTAAGAGGGTTGGAACGAAGGTTACTGGGAGATATCATTGGCATTTCAAGGTAAATGTAACAGTTTTATTGATCGCGATTCTTGCAAGTTCCTATTTTCTTTCCCAGTCAGGGTTTTTTAATCATGTTACAGACGGATCAATACTTTCATTCACTCTCGATTGGGACAAAACAATAAATCTTAATATGACAACATCATTTGAACCGGCGGCAAAAGTCAATTTCTACAATGCTTATACACCTGATGAAGATGTTCTCAGCGCAGAATGGCTATCAGCATATAGGTCAAACAGTTCATTAATTTATGCCGATTCAATTGCTATTTACCATCCGTTGCACGTTTGGGGTTTAATTCCGGACGATAGTCTGCTGGATCTACCCAATGACACGAAGGTGATAAGTGATTCCTTCATTTATTTGAGGACTTTTAACGTGCAGAACGGTTTTATTATTCCGATATTCTCTCCACCCTATTATCTTAGTGAGATTAACTCTGAATTAAACAGCTGTGATCTTGTCTATACTAACGGCCAAAGTGTTGTCTATGCGTCACCAGGTTAGAATCTATGTGCACCTTAGTTTTTTTTATTTGCGCACGGTGATATTTACTTAAAGAGGTAATTACAATTCCTGATTTTAGGCCAAAAACTGAATTGAGGTTGATTGATTAATTGAAGGTCTTGTTGGTATCTCCTTCATATGAACCCATAGTGGGAGGTACCGAAACTTTCGTGCTGCAATTGGCAACCGCATTGAATGCTTTCGGAGTTCATGCCGATGTTATGACGTTTAATATGGATCGAAAATGGAAACCAATTTGGAGGAAATTATCATCGCACAAGAATTTTACAGTATACAAAGTATCTGCTTTGGCTAATCCCATTGGATTTTTTGCAATAAATCCTTTGCGATTAATACTAGGAATTAACGTTTTTCCGAAACTAGATTTTAAAAAACTTCTTAATAATTATGATGTGATACATTTTTGTGACGAAGTGGACCTTACCTTTCCTTTTTTTAGTGCTTTCACCAAGAAGCCGAAAATAATGCATTCGCTCACACCGATGGCCTTTGAAGCAATTCGACGGAACTTTTTTCAAAGAAACATATACAAGCGAATTGCTCAGTTGTACATCCCCTGTCCATTTCAAATAGCTTCTTATGTTGAAATGGGGATTCCGCAGTCCAAAATTTTAGAAATGACAAGTGTTGGAGTAAACGTCGATATTTTTAGACCAGATGAATCGAAACGCCTTGATTCTCTTGTCTTATTTGTAGGCAGGCTCCAAAAGCTAAAAGGGGTACACATCTTACTGCAGGCACTCCCATACTTGAAAACTTCTGTTCACGCAGTTATAATAGGTCCATTTGATCAAAATGATCCTGGTTACTCAGAATCGTTAAAGAAAACAGCTGAATCTATTAACGCGCAAGGAAAACACAGAGTAGACCTATTAGGACGTAAGGATGAAAAAGAACTTGTACCTTGGTATCAAAAAGCGACTTTGCTTGTTGCTCCCCATCTAGATCAAATCTGTGGGGGTCTCACCACTCTTGAAGCATTATCCTGTGCCACTCCAGTTATAGCAACAGGAAACGAAGTCGTCAAAGACAATGTTAATGGTCTTTTAATACCTCCTTACGACGCTGACAAACTCGCTAGTTCTATTTCTGAGTTGTTGGAAAACAAGGAATTTAGAAGAAAACTTGGAATTGAAGGTAGACGAATTATTGAGGAACAATACTCTTGGGGTAGAATTGTCAAAGATTTGGTTGAAGTATATGAAAAGTTATTAAGCAATTGATTTGGCATAAACTGTTATATGTTAAATCCGACTTTACTTCAAGTTGGAATATTCGACAAAGCTCTAACTTTTTCACTTAGGTTATCCTTGAAAACCCTGGATGCTATATATTCCACTTTGCGTCCTCGAACTGATTTGAGTTGTGGTACTACGGTTGTAGCAATATGGATTCCTACTTTAGGACGAGTATGAGCAAATCAAACGTTCTTTGTTTCAATGAGTGCAGTCTATGAACAATACTAATCCTTTAACAGTAAATATGGGATACATTTGACTTAACCGTGAGGCCCAATACTGTAAATAATCAAACAGTTACTTTCTACTCCTACACATTTGTCATCTATTAAATTAACTGTTCTGGTAGGTTCTGACCCAACGTCAGATTATGGTTACCATAAGATTTGTTTATCTTCATGAATAAAACAACATTTCAAATTCATCGAGTTTCATCGGTCTCAGGTCCAAACGGAATTATTTCGCACTATTTTTGAGCTAAAATAGCAATTGCCAATATAATTATATAACCAATTGAGGCAGAATTGTATGTATGTAACTTAACTTTGAAATCAAAAATCGCTTCAATCGTATCATTAGAAATAATTCTAAAACTAAGGACATTTTATAGAACACTTTTGGGGTGTGCGCAATTTTTACTCCGTCGCGTCTTTATTTTTGGGTGGGGACGCCTGAGATTGTGACGCTCTTCGTGACCACAACGCTCTTTTCTCCGCGACCCCAAAAACACGGGGATCCCCGGTATAGGCATCTCAAAGAGCACACAGAGTTCTTCTCTACTCAGATTAAAGGATTAGAGAACGACACCCCCAGAGTTGATCATCAACTGAAGCAGCCTGATGCTGCTACAACACCTCGTGGGTGGTACGAGCTGCATAATACCACCTCTGGAGGATGGTAGTGACGCCACTTCATCCACCTTGATGAGACTTCCACCACGAAGATCCACCCCGTTTTTGCCCTCGTCGCCCCCCCCTTTTATGATTGTGGACTCCCATCCCACCGGGAGATCCCCATGAAATTGGAGCCGGGTTGGGGTCCCCGGGTAGAGGAAAAATTACGGGCGCTAAACTCCACGCACCACAATAACTCCGCCTGGTCCCCCCCTCGCGAAATTTTACACCCCGCACTTTTTATGCGCTCCCGCTTCTTCCCCAACACATTTAAGACTCTTAGGCGCAGATTGCTTTGGGGCTGGCACGCGACTGCGCTAAAAACGAAATTTAAAGCAGGTAGAGACCATGGGTGCATTCCACCTAATCCCTAATACCCACCCAAAAAAAGAAAAAGCCGCAAAATTTAGCCAGGGTGGCCTCCTAAGCCGAAACCCCTCGGTGGTGGGCAGGTCAATGGACCTATCAAAGCCAACCTTTTGGGTTAATTGTTGGGTAAGCCAAGAGGCCTAATCAAGAAGGCCGCGATTGGTACCGGCTGCCTGAAAAGTTACAATGCCTAAGGAAAAAAGGTGATTATCCGTTGCCAACCAAGTTCCAAGGGCCGGGGGTAGGACCGGGGTTAACCCCAAAGTTAAGACGGGTTTAAGTTTCCCCATTCCCAAGGTAACCAACCCATAATGTTTTATGTTCCCACCCCACCCTGCCCCATAAATTTCCTTAGAGCTCAAAGGACAAAAAATTAATTGTGCAACCATTATTACAAGAATCTCTGCGTAAACCAAAAATCCGAGAGAAATTTGTTATTACTAGCGGAGCACAAATACAGCAGAAAAGCTGGAGCTTGTCAAAACTTGAATAAATGTTCAACCATACACTGTAAACGTTAATGGCTATCAATAGTTCATAAACAAAGGCAAATTACAAACACGGAAGTTACGGCAGCAACTTTCCAGAAAAAACTTGAAACTTATGTTGTTGCTGACCTCTTGAAACCAGCCACATATATATTGACATAGCAAGTGGTGTATCTCCAGTACCTGAAATCTACCATGAACTGTTCGGTTGAAAAACATATCGACAAGATGGCAGTGTACTGTATTAAAGGTTGGTATATTCGATATTCACGGTTCTATGATGTAACACATTTCATAAAACGGATAATTGGAAATTTATGCAACTTGAGCTTGACGATTTATTCTGTTTAAAACTCGCTAGCGGTAAACCAAAATTGTTACTTGCAGTTTGCCATGGTACTTGAAAAAACCTGAATCGTACTTTACTCAAGTTACACTTTCCTTTTGGGAAGAAAGAAAAGGGTCAAACAAAAGCCTATGTGACATCAAAGCAACAAACACATCTTCTTTTAGCATATTATACATATCTTGTAACGATAACATCACTGAAGCAACAAAAATATTTTACTTATCCCAAAATAGGTAAGCATTATAAACAAATTGGGATAACTTGGTATATTCCAATTAGAAAGATCTGAAACCTCGTTTTCTCCCGAAACCTTTCCTAGAATGTGTCTTTTTTTCGGTCACATCTATTTATGGTTTTTATATTGTTTTGCTACTATTAAGAATTCTAAAACTAAAATCCTTAATAATTGAATATCGACATAGTTTACACAGCTTAGGCGACCCATTATTGAAAATACTTCCATTAGACATAAAAGCGGAGCGCAATTTGAGTTCTTTTCTTACAACTTACATAGTTAATCCTTTTGCGATTTATGGTGTGAGCAATGATGTTTTCGTCAATTATGTCCTCTCTGAACTTTCTGATGCTGTTTCCAACGGTGGCTTTGTTTTGGTTGCCAAAGAGGATGATAGAGTAGTTGGATTAATTTCTTTAAAACGTTCTGACTGGGATTCGAAACATTTTGGTATCGAAATTTCAAAGATTGACCAATTGGTAGCTGCTGGAGATTATCTTAAATCCTTGCACATAAAACGCCGACTTATTTCTAGTCCTCTTGCAGTGTGCAACAAAGAACTTTTACTGCACGTATCTGCTAGAGTTAACAAGGAAGATCTGTCTAGTATATTTCATGCTTTAGAAAGCAAATATTTTAGGCTGATGGACATTTTAGTTACATATTCCCTTGATTTTCGAAAACAACCCCTAATACATAGTGAAAATCAATATAATATCCGAAAGTTTATACCTAGTGAAGTCCCTAAACTGGAACAACTAGGCGATTGTTTCCACGATACTGCTATTGTAACCGATCGTTTTCATGCAGACCCTACTCTTCCCAAGGTAAAAAGCGGCCAACTCTATTCAAAATGGGTGTTCAATTCTTGTAATGATCCTTTTAGCGAAGTTTTAGTTGCCGTAATTGATGGGAAACCAATCGGCTTCAACGTATGCAGCATTAACCCTACACTATCCAATTTGATAGGACTGCGAGTTGGAACAATGACCCTTACGGCAGTTGACTCTTCAGTTGAGAACAAATTGGTTGCCACCTCTTTACTAAATGCTTCTTTAGAATGGTTCGCCGATAAAGTAGAAGTGATTGAAACTGGTGGACAGGTTAGCAACTATGCAATCCAAAGAACATGGAAGACTATTGGTCTAAAGATCACTCGGTCCCAATGTACTTTTCATTGGTCCGAATTAACGGAAAACATATGACTCACTTTTCACTCCGTTCACGCGAATACGGAGATTGATGAGTAAAAAACCTCAGGAGGATGATGTAAATGAGAACTGTAGTAATTAGCCAGCCCACCTATCTGCCCTGGGACTGGGTATTTTCGGATTATGAAAGAAGCAGATGTCTACGTCTTCTTGGATAACGTTCAATTTGAAAAACGATCCTGGCAGTCTCGAAATCGAATTAAATCTGTTGAAAAATTCATTTGGTTAGTCAATTCCAACGCATCATAATATTCAAAGCATGATAAACGAGGTTGAAATAGACAACTCAAAGTCTTGGAACAGGCAACATTTAGCCGCGATTAAAAACTCTTATGGTAAAGCCCCGTATTTCAAAGATTATTTTTCTTTCTTCAAATCTGTTTATCAATTAGAATGGACTGAATTGGTCCTACTAAATATTCAACTGATAAAATATTTTGCTTCTCAGCTCGGTTTATCCCCTGTATTCGTAAGATCTTCGAAATTGGGGCTAGAAGGAAAAAGGAGTTCCTTGCTCCTTGAAATCTGTAAGATGTTTGGGGCGGATCGTTATGTTTCCTCAATAGGCGCGAAGGATTATATGGAGGCAGATGGGGCCCTCGCAGTTTTTGAAAATGAAGGAATAAAAGTTGACTTCATGGAGGTCAAACTCTTTAATTATCCTCAGCTCTTCGGAGAATTTATTCCGGACCTAAGTATTATTGATTTCCTATTCAATTGTGGTCCAAATTCTTCAAAGATGCTATTCGACAAAGACACTGCAATTTTCGAGTGGCCTGGTAGGGAGTAAACGTTGCTTGCCTTTTACAACTTGAGAAAAAATAGGGGATATGATTTCCAACGGTTTTTGTAGCAGTTGCTGGAATTGAGTGCTACTGATTAAAAAAGTAAATAGTAGTTCTGAGTTCTTCGAGGATCCTATTTAGCGAGGACGCAGCAATCTTCAAGATACTCGATAAGCAAATAAACGTTGATTCAATTCTGCCAATGCCTTTAAAAAAGGAGGTTATGGTTTATAACTTTTTTTAGTGATGTTGTATGGCGTGTTCTTCGAACTAAATTGTTTGAGGGTTTGCGTCCAATCCTTATTCGTTCTGAGGCGTATAGGATGGAGGGTAAGCTTCGTATTTCTGGTTCTGTTTTTTCAACTGTTGTTGTTGGTTCTCCGGTAAGTGTTGAGTATTTCTCAAAGCTTTTCTACATAGATAAACCCAAGGTTAAGTTTTTGGGGAAGCTTTCTCTTAATAAGGTTGCTTCGTCTCTTGGCGCGGCTAAGGCGGATTTGACTATAGTTGCAACAAGCTGGCTGTTTTCGCGTTTTCTGCGTGATAATAGTTTTTTTGCGTCGCCTCGGATAGACTTTGTGTTGGACATAAATGATTCTTTTAAAAATATCCAAAACCGAGTCTCTGAAGGAAAACAACGAAATTTGGGGAAGGTTGCTAAGGCCAATTATACGTTTGAGGTTACTAAGGATCTTTCGAAATTGGAGTCGTTTTATTATGATATGTATTTGCCGCATATGTTGAAGCGGCATTCCGGATCTGCGTTGCCAATTAGTTATTCTGGGCTTAAAGAACTGTTTTTGAAGGGTGAGCTATTATTGATCAAGTCGGGTGAAGAGTGCATTTCTGCGAACCTCCTAGTACCTCACGGTAACGAACTTTGGGAACCTATTCTAGTCTGTAAAAGACGTTGATAAGCAGTTCACGTTAGGCAGCTATGCGGTATATTATTTTAGTATTCTTGTGGGTATTCAGAGAGAGTTTGCGAGGATGGATTTTGGCGAGGCCTCCCATTTATGAAAGATGGCCTATTTCAATTCAAAAGAGGGTTGGGTATGTGGGTGAGACCTGCAAAGGATTCTAGTACGCAGGTCTTTGGCTTGAGGTTTTCTAATATGAGTAAGGCCGTTGGACGTTTTCTTTTTGATAATCCTTTTGTGTTTTTGGACGATGGAGGGTTGAGTGGCTTGGTTTTTCTTGAGTCTGTTGATGGGTTGTCTGTAAAACCTTTTTGTGTTTCTGGGCTTGCAAGTTTGTATGTAGTTTCTTCTTGTGTTGACGTTCCTGATTTGGAAGGTTTTAAGTTCGAGAAACTGGGGGATGGGGATTTTTTGGGTGATGATGTTTCTTTTTCGAGGTTTTTGGGTTTGGTTTGTGCTGAAGGCAAATATTCTCTTTATCGAATCAAATGGTAGAGTATAGTATTTTTTCTATCTCGAATACTTTTCTCCATTGAGCATCAATAAAATCTTTTTTTTAAAAGATTGAATTTAAGTTACTGCAAAACAGAAATGCGGTTTATCTCACCTTTAGATTATTTGTCTGTTAAAAAATTGTGGTAAACTGAATAAATTTTTTTTAAATTTCAATTTGTTTATTGCTTCCGCCCCAACACGAACGGGTCTAACGGTTTTTATGTATTGTGAGCTGTTTTTCTAATGATGCTTAGTAATATGAACTCTTAATACACCAATGTTATAAGACGGCGGACAAATAGCCTGTTTAGTTCATGAATTCAACACAGGCGATTGATTGCGTATGTTTGTCGACGTGTTGGAAAAAAATGAAGAGGCATTGCTCCAGGATTTCGTGGAAAAAATCCCCTCCAGTTCAGTTCAAAGCGGCTTGAATTGGCGGAATCTCATTTGTGATATGAAGAAAGATGAACCGTATTTTGTAATAACAAAACGAAATAATGAAATCACAGGAGTATTGCCATTATATTTCTTCACGCACAAATTTGGAAATGTTCTAACTTCAAATGCTTGGAACACAATTTCGGGAATACTATGTCCACAAAAGAAGGGTTCGGAACAAAAGCAAATATGTGAGATGCTTCTTGACTATTCTATTTCAATAGCTCAAGAAATGGATTGTTCTGTGCTGACTGTCGGTACAAATCCCTTCATTGATGACGACGATTTCTATTCTACTTTGCAACCTGATTATGTCCTTGAAAATTTTGTCCAGTACATACCCATAGACGAAATTTTTGACAAAAACGGTGCTTTTATCCATCCGAACTATCTGAAAAGAACTAACCTTAGCAGAAATCTTGACAAACTTAACCAACATCAGTTAGTCATTTCTGAAGAACAAAATCAAGAGTATTTAGACCAAGCTTTCCTTCTTCAAGAAAAAAGAATGAGAGAACTCGGTACATGTTCACTTCCAAGAATTTTTTTTGAATCCGCATTAAAAAACATAACACTGCAACATCAGGGAAAATTTCTGTTCGCATTCTACGAAAAAAGAATGATTGCCACTTGCTTGTTTTTGTATTGTCATGGGTTAATGGATGTTTACATGTTGTGTATGGATTCCGATTTTAAGCACTTCAGACCAAATTTTGCAATAACAAAATACCTGCTGGAATGGGCTTACAAGAATAAAATGAAGTTGCTTAACTGGATGTCTTCGCCGCTTAGAGGAGAAGGTGTTTACAAATGGAAAGAACAATGGGGCAGTCGAGAGCGGACTTTTCGTTATTTGACAAAAATCACAGGTGATATTTCAATTTGGAGAGAGTTATCCGTACAAGAATTAGTTAACACTTACAAGTTTCATTACTTATTACCCTTTAATCTACTTAACACTCCAAAGACTCCACAGATTACAACAAAAGATGAGGTCGCAGAATTTATCCAAGCTATTCAGAGGTTTCCCATATCCTAACGGTGCGGTCTCAATCTGTTAATGTTCAAAATCTTAGTTAATTTGAATTCGCATAGCCTTAGACTTGAATTCGCAAGCCCATAATTGAAATTGACAAACAACAGAACTGGTCTTCTCAAGAAAATATAAATCAAATAAAAAGACATCTCTTCTAAAAATTAGAAAGAGAGAGAAGGGAATTGAAGAAATGCAATTTAGTGAAAATAGTGATGTCAATGAGTGCTCGCGCGATAAGAAATGTAAAAATTAGCAAAAAAATAACTATAGCAATAGTTCTTATAATGATCGCAACTGTCTTATACCCATTTGCTTCTAACATCAATTCAGTTGCTGCTGCAGGTTCTTCATGGACAACTGTTGTTTCTGCAAAAACAGGTAGTGGAGTAGTTACTGATACTTTTTCGCAAGTTGCTGCAAGATATGTCAGAATAACTGTTACGGGTAATACTGCGAATACAGCAGCTCATATAGAAGAATTCAAAGTTTATCAATCCACTTCTCAAATTCACGCCGTTACTGCAACTGCCTCAAGCTACAACGGTGCCGGACGTGAGCCGCTAAACGCAATTGATGGTATCGAGTCAAATTCAAACTATTGGGGTACCGCTGCTGTTTTGGGTCTTCCGCAATGGCTTATAGTGGACCTAGGTTTTGTAGCCAGCATTAACCAAGTTGTTACCCACTTTTATGACGGAAACACCAGATCTTACACCTACAACATCGATGTATCTGCTGATGGTTCTTCCTCCGTGGATACTTCTGGTCTCTTCTTGGGACTTTTGGTTCTTCGTCTGTGGATTGGTTCTTCGGGAAGGTTCTTCCTGTTGGTGGTAGTGTTGTCGGTACTGGCGGGGTGCGGCTAAACTGCTGGGTACTTCCAGCTTACGGGTGCGGGAGCCGTATCAAAGTTGTCGGCGTATATTCGTGGTTCTGGTTATGCTAAGGCTGCGATTTATTCGGATTTGAATGGTCAGCCTAATTTGCCTGTAGGTGGGGTTACGGTGCAGGTGTCTGTTCCTGCGAGTGCTGGTTGGGTTGATTTTGTTTATGCTACTCCTGTGTCTTTGCTGTGGGGTATTACTGGTTGACTTTGATTTATGATTCGGGTTGAGCTGGTATTATGGTAGTGGTGGAGTTAGTGCTTGGAATTATGATAGTTACTCTAATGAGCCGGGTTCGTCGTTTGGTTCTCATACGGATAGGTCTGACTCGATTAGCATCTATGCAACTTACTCGTGGCTGCTCTGCGGGTTCTTCGTCTGTGGGTAGTACTTTTGGTTCTTCGTCTGTGGGTGGTAGTGTTATCGGTACTGGCGGGGTCGCGGCTAAAACTGCTGGGTACTTCCAGCTTACGGGTGCAGGATCCGTTTCAAAGTTATCCGCGTATATTCGTGGTTCTGGTTATGCGAAGGCTGCGATTTATTCGGATTTGAATGGTCAACCTAATTTGCCTGTAGGTGGAGTTACGATGCAGGTGTCTGTGCCTGCGACTGCGGGTTGGGTTGATTTTGTTTATGCTACTCCTGTGTCTTTGCGGTCGGGGTATTACTGGTTGACGTTGATTTATGATTCGGGTTGCAGCTGGTACTTTGGTAGTGGTGGAGTTAGTGCTTGGAATGTGTAAGTTACTCTAATGAGCCGGTTCGTCGTTTGGTTCTCATACGGATAGGTCTGACGCGATTAGCATCTATGCAACTTACACAGCTGCAGCTGCTGGTGTGGGTTCTTCAGGCAGCACGCAATCAATAAAAAGAGGGGGAGGCGCTGGATGGATGGCTTGGAATGGAGTATGGATGGACCCCCAAGCATTGCTTTTGCCGAAAACCACTTTGACACCATGTATTTAGGCAGTTTCCAATGGGAAAACTATCCTGTAAACGCAATTCAAGGATTCAAAAATGCAGGTATGACGCCAATTGGATACACAAGACTTTGCCAAGTACAATATTCCCCAACACCCGCGTATTGTAGCGCGGACTGGGTAGAGTTAATACTCATGAAGATTGGTTCATACACGACGCAGTCACTGGAGGCAGAATATGGGATCCCACAGCCAGTGGTTTTTTGATGGATATTGGCAACGCAGGGTTTAGACAACATTGGATTACATACGTTAGAAATAACCTTAACACTTACCAGGGCTACACAGGCATATTCATTGATAACGCAATGGGTTCTATGAATCCAAATTGGTTTATTTGGGCAAGGTTTACTGATGGAAGTCAACCTGTGTTCAAAACCTCAGACATAAACAATTGGCACAGCAACGCAGTAAACTTCTTAGCCGAAATTAAAGCAGCCTTCCCAGACAAGACCATCATCATAAACACTGACGGATACAACTACGACTACGTGGACAAAGTAGACGGTGTAATGATAGAAGGCTTTACCCACGCTACATGGCAAACTGCAGATGACACATCTACCAACGCAATCAACCAAATAAATTATTACAGCAGCATCACTAGCAACGGCAAAATCGCCTGGTACTGCTCAGGCACATCCACAGGAACAACTACCCAAATCAACAACCTTGTGAAGTATACCTTGTCTGGTGCCCTTATATCAAATAATAATCCTAAATCTGTGTTCAGCTTTAACAATTGGTTTAGTTTTGACGGCAGCTACGGATACTACCCAATCATGGACACAAACATAGGTTCACCGACAGGTGCCTACTACCAAAACCAAAACGTGTACATGCGAGACTACACAGCAGGCAAAGTACTATTCAACCCATCCGCCAACTCCTACACAATCAACCTTGGACAAAACTACAACTTGAATGGTGTAACAGTATCAAGTGTAACTCTAAAAGCATACAGCGGAGAAATACTTTCAAGTTAGACATAGTCAATAACTGCGAATCAGAAGAAAATACATTATTTTCTTTTCTTAAAAATTCAACCTCCGGTTATTTTTATCTGAGCCTTTATCCTTTTTTCCGCATAATTTGCAGATTGGTCGCCAGGGAATCGACAAAATATTTAAGAAGATTGTCGAGCATGTCTGAAGGTCGAGAACAATGAAAGCAAATTTCAAAGGAAAAAGCCAGATTGAATATGAAGACCTGACTTCTTTGCCCCCATCTTTTAAGATAGGGAACAACACCAGAATTAGAGGAAATAGAATAATCATTGACAATGACGTTTCAATCGGCAGCAATACCATTATTTCTGCAACTTACATATCCATAGGAAAAGGTTCAAAAATTGAAGACAATTGTCGCATAATACTGACAGGTGAACAATCAAAATTTACGGTTGGCGATAATTGTCTAGTTGGAACTGATTCAAAAATAGTTGCACCAATTTTTGAGGCAGGTGACTACGTTACTTTGCATAATCATCTCTTGGTGAATGGGTATAAACCCTGTAAGATTGGTCACAACGTTTGGGTCGGTCAGAATTGTATTTTGAATGCAACGGACAGCCTAACAATAGAGGACAATGTTGGAATAGGTGCTTATAGCAGCGTTTGGACTCATGGCTTTTGGGGGGGAAAGAATTGAGGGGTGTCGCATCTACAAAATTGCCCCCGTAACTATTGAAGAAGGCGCTTTTATAGAAGGATCTTACAACGTAATATCTCCAGGCATAATTGTTGGCAAAAAAGCTGTAGTGTTGCCTGGATCTGTGGTAACAAAGACTGTTTTGCCCTTTACATGTGTAGCTGGTACTCCTGCTCGCGAAGTTACTGAAAAAGTAAATCCGTACACAAAGGTGACACTTGAACAGAAGTACAAAATGATGCGTACATTCATGCTCGAATTCCTCGAGTCAATCGCGAATAAGGAAGTCACACCATTGTCAAATGGATGGCACATCAAAGAAGACTGTGAAGAATACGACATTCTTTTCCTTAAAAAAGTTGAAGATAATACTTTTGGGGATGATTCCGCAAAGATAGTTATTACCAAGAAGAACACAATTCGACTCCAATCCTATCAGAACATTACTGTCTTTGATTTGTCCACTAAAACTTATACTAAGAAAAGAACGGATTTAGAATCCAGAGTAATTCGATTTCTTCTTCCATGCAGAGCAAGATTCACTCCCAACTTGAACTTAACTAATAAGAAATGAATTCAGCCTTTAGCTTTCTTATGGTCAATAATTTTCAAGTATGGATTGTCAAGTTGAACATATACGGATTATAATTCGATTCATCAAAATTCTGATTGGCGGAAAAAGTTTGTTTTTCGCTAACTTGCATATAATCACAGTTAATATATAGAATCGTGGTTTATACAAAGATTAGATAAAGCAAAAATGTGGGAGAAAATGCTAGAGAAAGTTATGCGTGTTCCTTATTCACTGGTATCTCAATTTGTGGAACTCGGGAACAAGTACATTATGGATAATCCTTATTTAGGAATGCCTTCGTTTGTTCAGATCGAAATTACCTCCAAATGCAATCTTATATGTAAGTATTGTCAGAGAACATCTGACCCCGAAAATCAAAGCGATAATGATATGACACTTGATTCTTTCAATTTGATAATTAATCAGTTAAAGTATCCAACTCGATCTGTGCATCTTGTCGGTATGGGCGAACCTCTATTAAATCCTGATATGTTTTCCATGATCAGACTGCTAAGAAGAAGGGGCTCGAAGTGAGCTTAATTGACAACTTCGACCCTGATCGATCGGGAAAAATCACTTGCGCTGATTGAATCAGGACTTGATTTTTTGTATATTTCTTTTGACAGCACATCTAAGTATACTTTCGAAGAACTGCGAACTGGGGCAAATTTCGAGAAGATAATTAAAAACGTGAAACTTTTCGTCAAAACGAAACAAGAAACCAAAGCCAAACGACCCGTTTTTCTCTTTAAATCCACCATTTCTTCGTTTAACATAAACGAAATACCCCAACTTATTAAACTTGCAGAAGATTTGGGAGCCGACGGAATAAACTTTGGCAAAATGATGAGCGAAGAAGAATCCAATTCGAGAATTTCAACATTGCGTTTGAGTGAAAAAGACATGCCAAGCAGCAAAATACATGTTTATCCTTGTGAACTTAGCGACTCCTACCAATGTGACGCACTTAGTGGATGTTACGTAACGTTTGACCTAAAGGTTTTGCCATGTGGTCTCATCCCGGAGTCAACATATAGAGCCCAGTATCCTCAATTCACATTAGGTGATTTGAGAATTGACACACTCGGCAATATTTGGCGACACAGTTTTAAAAAGTTCAGAAAAAAAATCAAGTCAGGCAATTACTTACCGAGATGCAAAACCTGTGCAGGATACAAAAAGCTATCAAAAAGGGTTTAGCACTCCTGAAGTTTAAGAATGACATCACGCATTACTTCGTGGTATTTTCAGCAAGAACAAAGTTTTTTTCTTTTTAGTGAAACGTTTTTCCAGAATCATTAATTAATATGAACTATTAATACAACAACATTATAAGTTGGGGCAAAAATTATACTGAGAGTGATTTGATGTCTACTAAGAAAAAAATCCTGATAACAGGAGGCGCCGGTTTCATTGGAAGCCATTTAACCGAGGACTTAGTCAAGAATGGTTTCTCAGTGAAAATAATGGATGACTTCTCAACCGGTAGTGTAAACAACATAATGCATCTTTTTAACTATAAAAACTTCAAGATGATTCGTGGCAGCGTTACAGACAAAGAGTTAGTTTCAAAAGCCACTTCCGATGTCGACGTTGTTTTCCATCTAGCCGCCCAAGTTCATGTAGACCGATCTGTCATTGAACCCAGACGTACTTTTGAAGTTAATACATTGGGTACATTGAATGTGTTGGATGCTGCTTTAGAGAACGACATCGAACTTGTAGCTTACGCATCAACTAGTGAAGTTTATGGTTCAGCTAAATACGCATTTATGAATGAGGATCATCCTTTAAATCCTGCATCTCCCTACGCCGCAAGTAAAGCAGCTGCAGACAGACTCTGTTTTGCTTATTACAACACTTACAAACTGCCTGTAGTGATAGTTCGTTGTTTCAACACTTACGGTCCTCGACAAAAAGATAGTGGTTACGCAGCAGCTATACCAAAATTCCTGCGCAAGGCATTGGCGCATCTGCCTCCGATTATTTATGGCAACGGTCTTCAAACAAGAGATTACATGTATGTAAAAGATACGGTCAAGGCATACAAACTCGTCATGGATTCGTCTGAAAAGGTTTTGGGGGAAACGATTAATTTCGGAACTGGACAAGAAGTGACGATTTTAGATTTGGCAAAAACAATACTTGAGTTATGCGGGACAAAATCTGTTCCTGTCCATACAACTCCAAGACCTGGCGAAGTGAAGAGGCTTTGTGCTGACATATCTAAAGCTAAAGAACTGTTAGGTTTTGAACCAGATTACTCCATAAAGAAAGGGCTGAAGGAATTTACCGAGTGGTATAAAGAAGGAAGATATGAGGAGTGGACATCCTACACTAGTGATAAGGAGAACTAATGTGATTGGACCACATAAGGAAACTCCTTTTTTTGTGCCTTGGATAACAAAAGATGATAAAAGAGAAGTATCTCAGGCTTTGAATTCGCGTTGGCTTACTGGCGGTCCTTTGGTCAGGGACTTCGAATCTGCTTTTGCTGATTATGCGGGTACAAAGTTTGCTGTTGCTGTAAACAGCTGTACTGCAGCTTTGCATCTTGCAATGAGAGCACTTAATATTGGACCTGGCGATGAAGTCATAGTTCCAGATCTCACTTTTGCAGCTACCGCAAATGCACCCCTTTTCTGTGGAGCTAAGCCCGTTTTGGCTGATATCGATGAAGAAACGTTTAATTTATCCCCAAAGCAGGTTTTAAAAAAAATTACGACTAAGACTAAAGCGATAATACCTGTTCATTATGGCGGTCAGTCTTGCGATATGAAAGAACTCCTGGAGATAGCCCAAGATTACCGACTTCACATAGTAGAAGACTGCGCCCATTCTTTAGGCGCTAAATACAATGACAAGATGACTGGAACCTTTGGTGCTATGGGCTGTTTTAGTTTCTACCCTACCAAAATAATAACCACTCTAGAAGGCGGAATGATTACAACTGACGACGAAAAACTTGAAAAAAGATTGAGACTCCTGCGCGAGCATGGAATGAGCCGTAATGCTTTGGAAAGAGAACAAGGAGCCACATGGTTTTATGATGTAGTTGATTTAGGTTACAATTACCGACTCACAGAACCGCAAGCAGCCTTGGGAATTTCCCAATTAAACAGAGTTGAAGAAGGAATTAAAAGGAGAGTTAGAATCGCAGGTTATTACGATAAAAGACTAAGTGCGGCTGGTCTTAATTTGGGCATCCCCAAAAGAGTTTCTGGTAGGTCACATATTTTTCATTTATACACAATAAAAGTTCCTAAATCCGAAAAAGGATTGACTCGGAATAAATTATTCAAAAGCTTGGCAACAGATGGTATTCAATCTAGTGTACATTATACTCCTCTTCATTTAATGACCTTCTACAAACAATTCCTTAAAAAATCAGATACTTTCCCTGTTGCTGAACAAATCTATGATCAAATACTGTCCTTGCCTTTGTATCCCACTCTTACAAAAAGAGAAGCAACTCGCATAACTAACAGAATAACTGATTTTATGTACGGACTTAACACCGACCATTAATCGCCTTAAGGTTGTTGATATACTAGGGGAAAAATGGGGCGGCGGTGTTTCGAGATTTTTTGGAAATTCGCCTATAATAAAGTTCAGAAAACAACTTAGTCAAAATGTGCGTAACTATATGATCATGACTAAAGATAAATTGTCTATTTAGATTTATCTAAAAAATAATACACTATAAGGTTGAAGAAAAAAATGAGTAAAGCTGCAGAAATGGCTAAAGTTTCAGCAAAAGGTAGCTTCCACCTACTTTGGGGTCTAGTAATCTCCACAGTTATCTCTTCAATTGCCACGATTTTTGTCGCGAGGCTACTCGGATCAGACCTATATGGCCTGTACGGAATCGTGCTGATCGCACCCAACCTCATAGGAGTATTCCGAGACTGGGGCATAAACTCAGCAATGGTTCGGTACACTGCCCAATATCGATCAGAAGATCGGAGCATCAGAAGTCAGAAACATACTGGTCTCTGGAATAATCTTTGAAATAGTCCTCGGAATGGTGTTATCCGCAATATCTTTTGCTCTCTCAGGCTATCTCGCGACAAACGTATTCCATCGCCCCGAAATAACTTCCTTAATCCAAATAGCCTCAATCTCAATCTTAGCCGGCGGACTCATCAACGCAGCCACAGCTGCATTCACAGGCATCGAAAAAATGGAACTCAACAGCATCATGCTCATCTTCCAATCCATAATAAAAACCGCCATCATGATTACACTAGTCATCTTGGGATTAGGCACCTCTGGAGCAGTCTTAGGCTACACAGTCGCCATGGTAATCGCTGGATTAATAGGTGTGGCACTTGTGTGGACTCAATACAAGAACCTGCCAAAACTAAGCAATGTTAAACTCGAAATAAAAGCCTACACTAAATCAATGCTATCATATGGTACGCCTTTGTCGCTTTCAGCAATCATAAGTGGCTTTCAAGGTCAATATTACGCTTTTCTGCTGCCAATTTTCTACGTCACCGACAACACCGCAATCGGCAACTATGGAATAGCATCAACTTTTGTCGTTCTAATATCGTTCTTTGCAACGCCGATAACAACGATGCTGTTTCCAGCATTTAGCAAGCTCAACCCGCAAAAAGACAAAGAAACCCTGCTAAACGTCTTCCAGTTCTCAGTCAAATACGCCTCACTCCTCGTCGTGCCAGTGGCGGCGCTCGTTATGTGTCTAGCTGAACCAGCAGTCTCTACACTGTTTGGAGAAACATACTCGATCGGCGCCACTGTTTTTGGCGTTGCTTGCAATCACCTACGTCTTACACAGCCTTCGGAAGTCTAAGCATAGGCAACTTCATTAGTAGTCAAGGAAAAACCACATTCATCCTGTACCTAACCTTAATACACAGCAGCCATCGGCTTCCCTATGGGTTACATTCTAATTATGCAGTTTGGAGTTTTAGGACTGATTATAACTTCACTAGTAACTGGGATTCCCACTACTATCATATCGCTTTATTGGATAAGAAAACATTACGAGTTGACTGTAGACTGGCGCTCGTCAGCAAAAATTCTGCTGTCATCAGCCATAGCCGCTGCCTTAACCTACGTTCTCATCTTAGAGCTGGGCTTCTCCAGCTTAATACGGCTAATAATAGGTGTAGTATTCTTCGCATTTGTGTTCGTCGCCGTGGCATTGTTAACCCAAACAATAAACAAATCTGACATAGAAAACCTGCGCGGAATGGTAAGCGGACTGGGAACAATTGGCAAAATACTTAACCGCGTCCTAAACGTCATCGAAAAACTCATGAAAACCCTCAACCCTAACTCGAATCATACAACCAACTAAACCCATTCATTCTTTGCGCAATCTCAAAAAACATCTCTCTATTTCAACCCTGGACGGGCTTCGGCAACTGCTCTACAAAAACAGTACTATCGTATTTGGAATACCAACGCTCAAATTCATTGCATAACTCCATTTTTTTCAAAAATCTTATTCATAAATATATTCTGAGACGAAACAAAATAATTTTAATTCTTAGACCATCGAAAATACCGGATGTCAAAGATAAATATACTTTCAGATGGAAAAAAAATCTACCACAATAATCTACTCTGCCTTCTAACAACTTAAAAGATTAAAAAGCGACATCACACATGTTTCTATCAAAATTCTTTGAGTGATTAAAGTAAAGAACCATATGCATAGTGTTAGGCATTCAAGGGTTCCAAAAGAGAACCTTATTTCCAAATGAGTCTCTTAACTACTTAAAAAATTTCCAGAATCTCAAATTTAACTTGAAATAAATTGTTTCATCAAGACAAAGTCACTTTTGACACAGTCCACAGCTAATAAGGTACATGTAGTTTATATTTCAAATGCATAAACAATATCTTGACCAAAACAACTAATAAATCCAACCGGCGAAGAACAAGAATGCAAGAAAACCTTGAAAAATCAAAACTCACTCGTTCCAGTTGGAATTATATTTTTGGTCTCAGGAATATCCCTGTTCATCATTTCAGTTTTTTCTGGCTCACAAATAATTTGCTTAATTGGATTAGGATTAACTTTTTGGGGTGCACTTTTTTTACTAATACCCCCTCCAAAACACGTGGAAGCCAGTTTCTTAATAACTTCATCTTTGCCTGATTATATGACCATAGATAGAATGCTCAATTATCTCACACCCAAAACTGAAGCTTACAATATACCACCCTGCCCAAGAGATATTGATTTACCTGAACACCTGGAGGGTCTCAAAGAAACCGTCACATTCATTCCAGCAGGGAACATCTGACGGAATAGCAGACATTGAAGATATAGCGAGAAGTAAATTCTTAATTGAAAAACCAAAAGGTCTGCTCATTGCATCTCCAGGTGTAGGATTGTTAGAGAAAATTGAACAAAACGAAACAACAGACTTTACCAAAATTCCCTCTAAGTGAATTAGACAAGACCTTCCATTCTTGCTCAGGGAGCTTAACTTAACCAAAGAAATTGAAATGGCCACAAACGAAAACGAAATAATTCTACAAATTTACTGGTTCACTTTACAAGAATCTCTATAACCAAAAATATAACCTTAAAAGCATAAACTTGCTGGGATGTCCACTGGTTAACGCAGCAGCCTGCGCAATTGCTAAATCCACTGGAAAACCCACATTGGTTCAAGAAATCGAAATCGCTCCAAACGGTAAAACAATAACTGCATACCTTCAAAATCTATCAACCGGGTAAGTTCGAGGACCGATAAGAAATTGACTGATGACGACGAGCGAACTGCTTCTTGAGAAGAAATGAACTTTTAATGGTAATGAATGCTTCAATACCTACTGTTGATTTGTCATTTGACATATCTGGTTGACCTTACGAGAGAAACGAGATTAATTGGCAACAGTTGAAGAAAAATTCCAAAGATTTTGGGGAGACCTTAAGTTTCACTGGGCAATCGATGTCTCCGCTAAACTTGGACTTCCTAAAACTTTCGTCACCATAAAAAGACAGATTCCTAAAGAAACTTCAAAAGAAGATTCAACATCCTGAAAGATGATTTATGATTATTTTGAAAGCTTAAACCTTGATGACGACCTTAAAGAGAGCGTTCCGAATTTCCTGATCCAAAAACGATAATTTCATCCTATTACACTTAAATGATATTTTGCTCGCGAAAGCGTTGGAGATAAAGAAAACAAAAAAGAAATTCGACAACTAGAGAGTGTTTTACTAATTTTAGCTAATAACACTGACTTTAAAGTTAACATTGGGGATATCAAATCAGCATTGACAAGTAATTCGCTGAGAATAATCTGGAAACGATAATTGATAATAGTAGAGAAATTTTCAAGGAACAATTAAAGCATTTAAGCTTACTTTATTTTGGTCTGTAAGTAACAGAGTAGTTGTCGATTGTCATGAATATCCCTCTTTACATTAACAGACATCAGTTATGGCTAGCTGCCATAGCAATAATTCTCCTTATAACTTCTGAACTTCTTTACTGCTCACAAGAATACTCAAGCAGAATTCTAATAGACAAAACACGAATGAGATTTGTTGCCTTCGGTTGTGGAATTGCCTTCTTAGTCACTGTCGATATTGCGCGTCATGTAAACTCTAATCTTAAAACTAAATTCGCCAAAATTTTCTTTAACAAAATGCTCTAGAAGATAAATTGCCTTAAATAATTTGCCAAAAAATCGGTTCTAACATTCTGATTTCTCCGAAAAAAGAATGGTTTAAAGCGATTTTTAGAGTCTGCATCGAATGTTGTTTGACTAAAAAACAATGACCTTTTCTGTTTACTCTTTATAAAAAAGCCTGTAGAATACCTGCTGCGTTAGCGGTAGGTTGAAGTGTCCATCGTAGTTCTATTTGCTCTTCCTGTCGATGGTTTGTCACTACTGGATAAGGAGGTGATAGACCTGGAGAAAGCAAGATCGTGTGCTTAACAAGTCAAATACCACTTATTCTGGTCACTAACTACCTTGAGAGGTTATCTTCAATCCAAAGTATCTTGGTTTACTTTGATTTAAAAGTAATTGCTTTTCAACTTGATTTTTTGATATTGGGCGGAAATTTATTGTCTTTGAGACCCGACGTTTGCTTAGCCAACCCATTCGCAAAAGCTGATTTAAATAGTTGCTTTCAATTGCGCGATATCTTCCTGTTTGATTTGATACTTGCACGGCGTCGCATTCTACTTTGGTGGCCACAACAATATAGGTTTTCCTCAGATAATCTGGCAAAGCAATTAGTGATGATTCAGGCACTTCTACAGGCTGAGGATTCCAGCTTGAAAAATTGCTTTCTATATTATCGAGACGTTGGGCATGTTCATCATTTCTTTGAATATTTGTTCAAGTATCGATCTTCTTACCATTTTTTTCTCCCTTCCTAATTTATCTAGCGAGCAGTAATATTCACCTAAATGCATTTAATATTTTTTGAGAACAGTACTTTGGTGATTTGTCAAGTCAGCTTGGAAAGATGCAAATCCAACTTGACAAGGATTGCGATATGCAAGACTTTTAATGCTTCTTTGAAGTAAAGTTGAATTTGATGACATGGTCAATGAGCCTCGCGAAGCTGATTTTTGTGCTCGATGTTTTGGTTGATTCATATAGATCAATTTTTGGATGTTTTGTGGTGAATTGCTGAATTATGCATTTGTGTTCTTCAGGCGCGCAGGAAACATCAAAGAAAATAATGTTTATTAAGACTTAATATAAGTTAGTATTTTCGGGGAATAAAATACGCCAAAAATTAAACTCTCACTAACCACGTATGTAATAATCTTAGTTTTAATTGCATCAGCTCTATCACTTACCACTTTTGCAGCCATAACTACATCTCAAAACCTAACCTCCAGCGGAACAGTCACCTCATCACCTAACCTTGGCATCTACTCTAACAGCGCCTGCACCACTCCTTTAAGTTCCATAAACTGGGGAACCTTAACCGCAGGAGGAAACGTCACTCAAACAATCTACATCAAAAACACTAGCAGCGGCCTCTCGCTTGCTCTAAGCATGGCGACAAGCAACTGGAACCCAACAACGGCAAATGGGCCAATAACCCTAAGTTGGGATAAGGCAGGTACAAGACTTAATCCCGGACAGTCAGTTGCCGCAACTCTAACTCTATCCGTGTCCTCAAGTATAGCCGACGTCACAAGCTTCAGCGTCCAAATAGTCATCACCGGAACAAACTAAACAAAAATCCCTAATCATTTTTTTCACAAAATTAAGTTACCAGAGGTTGAAAGACCTTTTTCGGGTTTATGCACTTTGACAATTATGGCAAAATCATTAAAGACCGCTCTTTGTCCGCTGTTGATTATTCTTTGCTTCAGAGTTTGAGTGCAGTTTAGGCTTTTTAGTTACAGTTGGCATTCATGATGGCGATTTTTCCCTAAGATTGCTTCTTGGTTAATCTCTTTTTTCTTAATCGTTTAAACCAAGTTTGTTCGTTAGTTATTCTGCCAACCAACGGTTGCGGCTAACGTTCACCTAAACTTACCCATAACCTATATGCTTAATAGCCAAGTAAACAGAACTCTCAGAGTCTAAAAGGAGGAAACTAGCCTGTTTGCAGTTGGGCACATGGCAATCGCGTACCTTTTGGGAAAAGGATTGTCAAAGGTGCTCCGCGTAAAACTTAACTTACCCATTCTGCTGGTTCTTTCCATACTTCCTGACATAGACATAATTTACAATGTCTTAACAGGAGTTGACATACATCGAGGCCCAACACATTCAATTATAATTGCAATATTAGCTTTTGCTCCAATTTTTATTATCTACTGCAAAAAAGCAATTCCATACTTTCTAGCATTAATATCACATTCGTTGATAGGCGACTTCTTCATAGGTGGCAGAGTTCAACTGTTTTGGCCTCTTTCAACCAAGGAATTTGGTCTTCATGAATTAGGATCATATTACTTCAACATCTTTAGTCCAGTAAACATAACTCTAGAACTATCTCTGTTTGTAATGGCGGCTCTTATATTATACAAGAGCGGCGATTGGAAAGCTTTCATCACAAGCAACAAAACAAACTTAGTGCTGATTATTCCAATCGCCACAGTTCTGCTACCAAGCACAATCGGCTACCCCTTCAGCACATCGCTCTTGATTACAGAGCCCCTTTTGGCTTTAGCACATCTTTTCTACCTTTTGCTCTTCAGCATAGCAATCATAAAAACGTTAACTTCCATTAGCAAAAAGAGACTCCGATCTTCTTTAAAGAAGGGTAAATCCGCTGAAATCAGCTAATAACTATAGTTAAAACAAAAATAGACTGTGTAGCTGTTTTAATTCTTTACGCATCTCTAAATCTACGTTTAAATTTTATAATTGCCAATGGAGCATGCTGAGACATCTGAGGTTCAAGTTTCCTTTTGAATCTAAGGTGAGGGGTAGGTCACAAGAACAAAAAATACATTGTTTTGAGCTTAAAAAGATAATTGCTCCTTTCAAGGTGCTCGATTTTGTTCTTTTTCACGTAGGAAGCAGATTTTTGCTAAGCAATATTTATATCAAAAGTACTTCATTCAGCACTCTAACTAATCTGGGTAGGCGTTGGACCAACTTCTACCGTGTATAGATACCTCTTGGTGGTAAAATAATGCCGTTAAAAACTCTAAAGACGGATACATCAGACGCTTTAACGTTAGAATGGGTTTTGCAAGTTAAGAATTACAAGTTAACCCTTGACAAGAACCGTTGTGTCGGCTGCCAAATATGCACGGTGGCTTGCCCTAAAGAAGCCATAAAAACACAGAAGCAACCTAAAATTCAAGGCGAAAAAACAAAAAAAGCTAAAGTAGACTTTGACCTGGCAAAATGCAATTTCTGCGGCATCTGCGATGTCACATGCCCATACGGCGCCATCAAAGTAACTCTAAACGGTGCACACGACCTATCCATTCTGGAGAAAGACAGCTACCCTCAACTGGTCCGCGACATCACGGTAGATACCAGTAAATGCGAAAAGGAATGCATCGAATGCGAAACCGCATGTCCTCTTTCACTCATAAAAATCTCAAAAGTCGGTTTTGACGGAAAACCAATCCAAAACATAGAGGCTCTTTCTCCAAACGAGGAAAAACGTGTCCAACTCAGCGTTGACATTCAAAAAGATTACTGCCCAACCTGCCGAGTATGCGAGTTCAAATGCGCTCCAGGAGCATTAAAAGTCAAAAAAGCCTTTGAAGGGACAATGAGCATAAACCAAGCGAAATGTCCTGAAGGCTGCACAGACTGCTTAGATGTTTGCCCGATTAAAGGGGCGCTCATACTTGAGGAAGACAAAAAAGTTCACGTTAACCAGTTATACTGCACCTATTGTGGCGCATGCAAAAATGTTTGCCCAGTAGATGAAGCCTTAGTTGTTAAACGCTCAAAGGTTCAACATACGCCTATCCGTTCAGGAACATGGAACAAAGCTTTGGAGCGGATAACCAGCCCAGCTGATGCAGCTAAGGAATTGAAAGCTCAGGCGTCGGAGAACAGACGCAAAGTTGTTGAAAAAAGGTTCATTTCGGAGGCACTAAAACATGAGTAATTTAAGTACACAAACGTTAACTAAGCCACAAGAATGCGCTTGCAAACCTGAAGCGCTGCGAGTCGGCGTTTTCGTCTGCCACTGTGGCTTAAACATTGCGGGAACCGTAGATGTTAAAGCCGTAGCTGAATACGCAAGAACCATACCTGATGTCGTTTTTGTTAAGGAAAATCGTTACACATGCGCTGACCCTGGACAAGCAGAAATCCGCAAAGCCATCAAAGAACAAAACTTAAACCGAGTAGTTATCGCAGCATGTTCACCCAGAATGCATGAACCAACTTTCCGACGCACTGTTTCCGAAGCAGGTTTAAACCCGTTTCTCTACGAAATGGCAAACATCCGCGAATTCGCCTCTTGGTGTCACCAAAGCGATCCGAAAGCCGCAACTGAACGCGCCAAAGACAGCGTACGAATGGCAGTTGCAAAAGTACGTCTGATGCAGCCGCTTCAAACCATTGAGGTCCCAGTCACCAACAAAGCCCTGATTGTCGGCGGCGGAATCGCAGGTATGAACGCAGCCTTAGACCTCGCTGAAATGGGTTACAAAGTTTACATGTTAGAAAACAGCCAGAGCATCGGCGGACACATGGCTGCGCTGGACAAAACCTTCCCAACCCTTGACTGCAGCATCTGCATCGAGGGACCAAAAATGGTGGATTGCGCTCGGCACCCAAACATCACGATCTTCGCTCAGTCAGAATTGGTAAGAGTTGACGGTTACATCGGCAACTTCAAAGTTAAAATCCGCAAAAACCCGCGCTACGTCATCTCCGAAAAATGTACGGGCTGCGGCGAATGTAAAGAAGCTTGCCCGATTGAGTACCCAAACGAATGGGACATGAACCTTGGAACCCGCAAAGCAATTTCGGTTCCGTTCGATCAAACTGTGCCATTGATTTACAGTATTAACAAGGACTACTGCATTGAATGCTTCAAATGCACTGAGGTTTGCGGTGAACGCCAAGCTATTGACTTCAACCAGAAACCTGAAGAAGTCGATTTCGATGTTGGCGCAATCATAGTTTCTACAGGCTTCGACGTTTACTTGCCCTATGACATGCCATTGCTTGGATACGGCAAATACCCCAATGTTATCACAAGCATGGAGTTCGAACGCTTAATTCTCGCAGCTGGACCAACAGGCGGCAAAGTCATCCGCCAATCAGACGGACAAAAACCACATAAAATCGCTTTCATCCAATGCGTTGGCAGCCGAGATAAAAGCCATTACCCATACTGTAGCAACTTCTGCTGCATGTACACACTCAAACATGTGGTTCAGCTTAAAGAGAAGTACAAGGAAGACATAGAAGTCTATGTTTTCTATATGGATATTCGTAGCCCAGGTAAAGGCTACGAGGAATTCTATGACCGTGCACGTGAAAGAGGCGTAAACTTCATCCGTGGCAGAGTAAGTCGCATTGACGAAGACCCAAAAACCCACAACTTAACAGTTCACTCAGAAGATACACTTCTCGGTCAACCCATTGAAGTTGAAGCCGACATGGTTGTGCTCGCCACCGCAGCAATACCCAAAAAAGGCTCCGAAGACATCGCTCGCATACTCAACCTCTCTCGTGGTTCCGACGGCTTCTTCATGGAAGCACACCCCAAGCTTAAGCCAATGGATGCCCCAACCGACGGCATCTTCTACGCAGGTGCATGCGCAGGCTTAAAGGATATTCCAGCAAGTGTTTCGCAAGGAAGCGGCTCAGCATCACGCGCTGCAACAGTTATCAGCAAACCAAAATGGAAAATTGAACCGATTATCTCAGTTATCGACGAAGCTAAATGCAAGAGTTGCGGTCTCTGCGTCGACAAATGCCCATATGGCGCAATAAGGCTAGAGAAACCTAAACCAGCGCAAATAATCACTGCTAGCTGCCACGGCTGCGGAACTTGCGTAGCTGAATGCCCACAACACGCCATTACCCAGATGCATTTCACGGATGCCCAAGTTATAGCTCAAATCCGAGCTGCGCTTGAGGACAAGCCAGAAGAAAAAATCCTCGCCATTCTCTGCAACTGGTGCAGTTACGCAGGTGCTGACCTTGCAGGCATCAGCCGATGTGATTACCCGGCCAGCGTGCGAGCTATCCGTGTCATGTGCAGTGGCAGAGTTGCCCGAGAATTCGTTCTTGAAGCGCTCAGATTAGGCGCAGGCATGGTTATGCTTGGCGCATGTCACTTACCATACGATTGCCATTACATTAGTGGAAACTACAAAATGAAAGCACGCACAGACGCACTAAAAGGCATGCTCACAAAGTTGGGAATGAGTCCTGAGCGGTTCCGAGTGGAATACGTTTCAGCTGCCGAAGGAATACGCTACGCCGAAGTCATAAAAGAAATCGACACCGACATGAAGACACTGGGCAAAGAAAAGATACAAGCGGAAAACGCAAAGTTAAAGCCAATCCTTGAGAACATGCTAAAACGCAAATAGTATACTCCTACCTTTTCCCTTATCATCTGATTTTGGTGAACTATTAGAACTGGAATTTAGAGCCTATTTTCGACTTTTTAAGCCTTTCCAGGAATTTTTGATCCCCCCCCAAAGGTTTCTACAATGAGTTTCTAATAAAATCCAAACAAGGTTGCCCTCAACTAGTGGTTTGTTTTTTTAAACCAAGTAAATCCTATTACGGCTATGGTTATGGCTGTTAGGGCCGCAATTGGATTTATGGATTCAAGTATGGAAGAGAGAGTGAATAATGATGTTAAAGCCAAGATCGAAAATACAATTACAGCTGTTGCAAGGGCTAAGTTTCTGTGGCTCATCTTGGTCCCTACCTGGTAGTTGGGGATGTTTTGATTTAATGCTAAGCTCTGGAACACTCTGTTCAGGGATTGGACAGCATGCTAACACATCAAAAATAAAAATAAATTAAAATTTAATGGAAGAAAAACTAATCTTCTTCCTCTTCAAGTTTTCTTTCCTTAATTTTCAATGACTCTTCGTCACCGATAACCTTGAAGGTTTCAGATAGCTCATGCTTATGCAGGAACTTCTTAACAATTATGCGCACATACTTCTTTGCAAGCGCTTCACCCTCACCCTTCACTGTTACGGTTTTACCGTCCGTGGACACGTCTCCGCCTGTTTTATCCTTAAGGAAATCAGATAGTTTCTCGAGCAGTTTGTCTTCGTCGCCTTTAAGTTCTGAAGCGTCAACTTTCATTTCAACCATTTCTCTTGTCACCTCGATTCCATTACGCCATTAACTAATAATTTATCTTACCTTCTCATACCTGCACTATTAAGTTTCCGCTGTTACTTGTCAGTTCGCCCGTCGAGTCCATCTCACTGCATAAGCTCAGACTCTAGTGCTCATCATCCAAAGTCAACAGAATACATCAAAACATAAGACTTTTACGCCTTTGCCTGATTGTCTAAGATGGATTTGCTCCTAGTTTCAAGCTAATTTTCTGTTAGTAGTTTTGGCTGAACGCTTGCTATAACGTAACAACCAGCAGAATAGAAAGAAACCGTTTTTATTGTATTAAGAGAATGTTTCTAGCGGAGTTAAGGACTAATGGATCTTTTAGATGCTATTGGCAAGAGACGCAGTATTAGATATTTCAAGAGACAAGATTTGCCACAGGGAACTGTTGAGAAACTGCTTGAAGCTGCAAGGCAGGCGCCGTCAGCAGGTAATGTTCAGCCATGGGAATTTGTGGTTGCAAGTACACAGAAAACCAAGATGGATATTTCTCAAGCGACTTTTGGACAAAAAAACCTCCAAGAAGCGTCTGTTGTGATCGTTGTTTGTGCTGACGAAAAGCGTGCCGCGGAAAGCTATGGAGACCGAGGTAAAACATTGTATTGCATTCAAGATACCGCTGCGGCCATCCAAAACATAATGTTAACTGCTTGTTCATTGGGCTTAGGAACCTGTTGGATCGGGGCTTTCAAAGAAGTTCAGATCAAAAAAGTAATTTACGCCCCAAAAGGTATGCGTCCTGTAGCTTTAATTCCCGTTGGATACCCTGATGAGGCGCCGCAAGCTCGCCAAAGAAGACCGCTTGCCGAGATAATTCATAAAGAAACCTTCTAATTTCCATCCTGCGCAATTGGTTAGTTCAAATCTATATTTCAACATATGGTAAACTTTAAAAGAACCGTTCGCATCTATGTTTGAACTTCAATGGCGGAAAGCACATGTGCGAACCGGTAGAATGCCAGTTCAGCAAACATACGCTTGACCACCACTGAAAAAATCATAATAACAGGAGGAAAAGAAAGAAATGCTATCACGAGATTGCGACGGATGCTCTCAAATGAAACCGTGCAGTAAAAGATTCGGCGTTGCCGAGAAAGGCAATTGTGTTTATTGCCCAGATGGAACAGCCCATTTAATAGACGGCAACTAAAAAAGTAAATAACTGTTTAATTTTAAGCAGCAAAAATTTTTTTCTTTTGTTTTTTTATTTTATTTTCGATTTAGTGGTAAGTTTAAAAGTTTAGGCAAATAGTATTTTGTGTGAGCGAAAAAACATGGATTACACCATAATCGCCGACGCCTACGAAAAAATCGAAGCCACCACCAAACGCTTAGAAATGACCGCTTTACTGGTTGAACTGCTTAAGAAAACCCCTAAAGACGTTATTTCTAAGGTTGTTTATTTGACCCAAGGCAAATTGTACCCTGACTTTATGGGCGTTGAGATGGGTGTGGCTGAGAAACTTGCTGTAAAAGCCTTAGCGCGGGCATCAGGACAAAGTGAGAGTGTAATCCTGCATGAGTTGCAGAAGAGCGGAGACATTGGCCAAACCTCTCAAAAACAGTTGGAAAAGCGCAAACAATCAACCTTCTTTAACAAAACCCTCATCGTTGAACGTGTTTACGAGACGCTTGATAAACTCGCCAAAACCTCAGGCAGCGGCGCTGTGGATACGAAGATGGCACTTCTCTGCGGGCTATTAACCGATGCCTCGCCCAAAGAAGCTAAGTGGATAATTCGCACTGTCACGGGCAACTTGCGCTTAGGCATAGCGGATATGACTGTTCTTGAAGCGTTGGCGATAGCTTACGGCGGCGGAAAAGAAGCCCGAGAAAACATCGAACGCGCCTACAACATATCCTCGGATTTAGGCAGAGTCGCAAGCGTTGCAGTCGAGAAGGGCATTGAAGGGATAAAAGAGTATAAAGTCGTGGTTTTTGAACCCATAAGACCCATGTTGGCAGAGCGGCTGGGCGCTCCAGAAGAGATTTTGGAGAAGTTCAGCGGAAAATGTGTTGCCGAATACAAGTACGACGGCGAACGCATTCAAGCTCACAAAAAAGATAAAAAAGTCACGTTGTTTTCCAGGCGTTTGGAGAATATTTCCGATCAATACCCCGACGCAGTGGATTTGATCAAAGAAAAAATATCTGCTAAAGAAGCAATTTTAGAAGCAGAATGCGTCGCAATGGATTTGGAAACCGGCGAGATGCGCCCGTTTCAGGAGCTCATGCATCGCAGGCGCAAATACGGCATTGAAGCAGCCATCAAAGACTATCCAATCTCGCTATTCGCTTTCGACGCGCTCTACGTTGACGGCAAAGACCTAACTCAAGAACCGTTCCCGCAGAGACGCAAAGCTCTCGAAAAAATTATCGCGCAAAGCGAACGAATGAAACCAGCCACACAAAAACTGGTCAGCAGCCCCAAGGAGCTAGAAGATTTCTTTGAGCAAGCCATAGCGGAAGGATGCGAAGGCCTAATGTGCAAATCCACCGCAAAAGACTCAGTTTACCAAGCGGGAAACCGAGGATGGCTATGGATAAAATACAAACGCGACTACAAAAGCGAAATGATCGATACGGTAGATTTGGCTATTGTCGGCGCTTTCCATGGCCGAGGCAAACGCGCGGGAACATACGGTGCCCTGCTTTTAGCAACTTACAACGATGAGAAAGACGCTTTTGAAACTGTGACTAAATGTGGCACTGGCTTTACCGACAAGGATTTAGCACACCTTCATGAAACGCTTCAAAAACATGTTATTCCACGCAAAAACAGTCGTGTCCAATCGCTATTGGTGGCAGATGTATGGTTTGAGCCTGCTGTGGTTTTGGAGATTTTAGGTGCAGAAGTCACTTTGAGCCCCATCCACATGTGCGCTATGGACTCCATCCGTAAAGGCGCTGGCTTAGCAATCCGTTTCCCTCGTTTCACAGGCAAATACCGAACAGACAAAGCCCCTGAAGACGCAACTACTTCCAAGGAAATCGTGGAGATGTACCGTCGGCAACTAAAGAAAATCGGTGAAGCCCCGAAAACTTAGAAAAGGCTAAAACTGATAAGTACCAACTGCTATGTAGTTTCGGGTGCATTTGGTTGGCTCAAGATCCAGAAAAAATGAAATCTATGATTGCCTTTAAAAAAAGGCTTGAAGAGCAACTTGACAGATTAACCGCTGAAATCAACGAAGTTCAATCAACGCTTGATACAGTTAACCAGATTCTGCTTGAGAAAGGCTTTAAACGCGGAGACATAAAAGAAATTCCAGCGGCTATAGCGCCTGTGACCAAAGAAGTAGTTTTGCCAAAACATGAACCTGAACCCCCCAAACCCGCACCAACCCAGCAGCACACCGAACCTGAAAGCGTCATACCCCTAAAAACCATGGCGGATGAACCCTTAGCAATCATGTACTTCGACAAACAATCTATCCATCTGCTTCCCGACGAGAGCAAGAACTTCAGCGTAAACACGCCGCCGTTTAGCAATTTTCTAGTTGAGAAGGTCTTTGCTAAAATGCAGGAAAAAGACAGAGAACTCGTCAGGTTAGGACAGTTGCCAACTGAAAAAATGTTTTCCTACAACATAGTACGCGAAGGCGACTTAATTCGGGAAATAATAATTAAAAACGCCGATGACGAACGGCTCAAAGAACTTAAGTCAAGCGTCCGCTGGACCTTCGAGAAGATGTATGAAAAAATGAAAAGTGGCACCTAAGCTACATTGAATGTTTCTGCAGTGAATCGGCTATTTTGTTCTTTGGGCATAGACCCACTAGTCTTTCTGCTTCTTTGCCATCTTTGAAAACTATCATGGTTGGAATGCTGAAAACTTGAAATTTCTCAGCAGTAACTGGGTTCTCGTCCACGTCAAGTTTGCCGATCAAGACTCTGCCGCTGTACTCCTTTGCTAACTCAACTATGGTTGGAGCTAATGCTCTGCAGGGACCGCACCAATTAGCCCAGAAATCAACAAAAACCAACTTGTTCTTCTTGAGTGTATCCTCGAAATTCGAGTCAGTTACATGGAAAGGTTCAGTGCTCATCTGCTAAAAACTCCGTTTACAATATTAGTATTCTAAGAATTCTTTAATATAAACTGTTCGTGAATCTAAAAACGCCTTTTTTCATACTCTGACTCAAAACTTATTGTGATACTTCCCGTTTGAAGTCTTCTTTCTATTTTACCCATTTCTGATGCTTTTGGAGAAGACTGCGGATTTGCTGGTTTATGAAGTCGTCTACGCTGAGGAATTCTGTGGTTAAATCGTTTAGAGCTTGCTGGATTTTTTCGTATTCTTCTTTGAGGCTTCCACGCCAGGTGTATTCTTCTTTTAGTGCGCGTAGTTGTTTTCGAATGGCGTCGCGGATGAGTTCTTCGCAGCATGAACCAAAAGAAAACAGTTAGAACTACCGAATCAATGGCAACTATGTGCCACTGATCAAAGTAGCCCTAAGTCATCAGCCAGCTGAATATCAGTCAATATGCCATCTTTTAGCAATCTTCACTATCAAGAAAACAATGAAAGCAACAATCACAAATGTTATCAGCGCAACTAAGAAGTCGCCAATGCCGAATGACTGGCTCATCAATGTAACTGCATAGGTAGCTAGGTTTGATAAGCCAGGTATCGCTAAGCCTAATAGCGGAATTATAAAGTCTTTCACAAGAGCCTGAACCAAGATGCCAGCGTACAAAGCTAGGATAAATGCAACAGCTAAACCAAGAATTTTGTACTTCGATAGGAAGTCTTTAAATTCATTCCATAAACCTTTTGGCGGTGTAGGTGGGGGCCCTTTCTCTAATGCTTCTCGAATTTTTCTTAACTCTACTAATATTTCGTCTTCTTTACTCAACAAAAACACCTCTATAATTAATTCTCACAGCTGAGGTTAAAAAACTAACGCTTCCTAATTTTGGTTGTGATTGCCCTTTTACTCCCACAAAACCATATACATGATATAAAGATTGAGAACTTGAAACCCAAAGCATTCCGTTTCTATATGAACTAGGTTCCAAGCAATGAATCCAAAGGAACTTTACAGGATTCTTAGAAATTCCTTTAAAGATTGGCTGGACGATAACGCTACCCTGCGAGCTGCGGCTCTCACTTTCTTTATAATACTCCCCCTGCCAACCCTACTGCTTATTGTTATCGCTATTTTTGCTCAGTTTTGGGGGCAAGATCAAGCTGTGCAGATACTTGTACTTCAAATATCAGCTGTTGTCGGACCGTCAGTAGCAGAATTATTTAGGCAACTGCTTTCTAACGCTACTTCACCATTCAATTCAATTTGGACGGCAGTTGTTGTGGTTGGTTTTTCTTTTGGTGGCGCTATTGGCGCTTTTTCAGTTCTACGTGACACCATGGATAGTATTTGGGAAGTTAGGGTACCGAAAGGGCGAACGATGTGGAAAAGGGTTAGGAAGACGATTGGGCCGTTTGTCTTAGTATCTGCTCTTGGCTTAATTGTTATCGCTTGGACGGGATTAGAAAGTAGCCTGTCAGGTTTCATAGCTTTGTATTTGGTAAATAAATCCTTAATTGTAATTGCCACTGCAGCAGTTCAAATAGTTTTATCATTTGGAGCTGCAACCTCGCTTTTAGCTATAATCTACAAAATGATCCCAGAGGCGAGAGTTCACTGGCGAGACGTAAGTGTGGCAGCGGTAACAACCGGCATCGCATTTACCTCGACGAACTACATTTTTGGAACCTACATTCAAATCTTCACTGTTACAACTCTCATCGGCACAGCTGGTTCACTGGTAATTATTTTGCTGTGGATTTTTGTTTTGAACCAAATCGTGCTTTTCGGAGCTGAACTCTCCAAAGTTTACGCCACGACTGGAAATCATGCAAGGCAACATCTGCCTGAGTCTTTGGAAATGTTAGTTCAGCCCTTTGAGAATGCTGGAGAGATTATAGAGCAGGCGACTAAAGACGAATTTGAAACTGAAGAAAAATCCAAAAAAAGGATCGAGAAGGTAAGCGAAAATCATTAATGCCGAATTTCGTCTACCCTTTTAAGACGGGTTAGATATGAGCCGTTCAAAAATAGAATTGTATATTGATATTCTGAAGCTGTTAGCCCAAAAAGGACCTCTGCAGCAAGAAGCGATCGTGTGCCAAGCAAACGTTAACTGTAATGTTCTAGAAGGATAACCTGGATTTTCTCATCATGCATAGGTTAATTAGAGAAAATGTAGTTGAAAGGAACCGTTCTATTTACTCAAATACCAATCGAGGAGCAGCAGTCGTTAAATTCTTCGGCGGAACTAACAAGACACTTCCAGTCACGCAAGAAGACAACAAATTCCTGCCGATGACTATTGAAAAACAGTTCCTAATCGATTCGGAATATTCCTGTTCCATCAAAAATCGCGTTATCATCGTCTAACCCAAAATATATACATATTCTCTGACCCTTTTCTGTAATAGAATACACTTTTTTGGTTCCAAGACTTCTTTCAATGATTATATCCAGTTTAATTAAGAAATTGAATAATTCATTCGCGGCAACTATTTCGAGGCCGGCTTTGTGGATTACTTGCTTTTGAGTTATTGAGTCCATGTCGTCTAAGACCTTAATTATGGCTAGGTACTTCTCCATTCTAGACAGACTCAAATTGTTCGTCTCTTTTAGAAAAATGGAACTCATTCGATTATTAAGGCTTTCGACTTAAGTCTGTTATCACGAGAGACAGAAATCGCCTTTCTTTCACAAATTAATGTGCAATGTCGCTGCTAAAAGCTAACACATCCACACAAAACTGAAAATTTTATTTAGCTCAAAAATAATTTGGATTAATAAAAAAGTAAGACTTCACCAAATTTTTTTTCGCCTTATTGTTTCTTCCAAGGCCTTTTAACGCCGTCATTATCCCAATATGCACAGCACATTCGGACAGTAACGTACATCTCTATTTTTTTGTTGTAGCAGAATCTCTTGCTTGTTGCATCAGTTTTAGAGCCGCCTGGCAGCGTGATTAAGTCAGCTTTTTCAGCTCGCTCCATCTCTTCAGCGTTCTTAGGATCAATACCGCCCTCGCTGTTTAATTCCTGAGAAAGTACGGGTTCATTGTTATTTGCTATAAATTTGCAGTTAAAACAGTTGGTTCCAATAACTTTTTCTTTAGTTAAGTTGTTTTTGCTCATAAAAACACCTATTATAAAATATTTTTCTCTGAATAAAACCTTTTGCAACAAGTTTGCTTAGTTTAGCCGATATGAGGAAGGCGTCAAGATGTTAACAACGGCTCAACAATCAAAAATTAGAATAATTGAAATCAATTGGTATCTGCGTCGCATCTCTCAGGTCAGCCCTCACTCTTCTGATTAATCAGCGATGAACATAATTTGTATTTAACTTGTACTAAGAAATGGAAGTTTGATGGTGGGCCGAGGCGGATTTGAACTGCCGACCTTTCGATTATCAGTCGAACGCTCCAGCCAAGCTGAGCTACCGGCCCCCCATTTAGGTGACACCAATCTAATATTATGTGGGTTTATAAGAATTGCCATAAATCCTTTAATGCAACACCATTGTTGAATTGTTAGGTTAGTTATGTTTGGGTTCGTAGCCTAGCACGGATTAAGGTGTCGGCCTTCGGAGCCGAAGATCGAGGGTTCAAATCCCTCCGGACCCGCCATCATATGTACGAAAAAATACTAGATTCTTTCTGTTTTAGGCTCATTCTTCCATCAGCGGACGCTCTATATTGCTTCCTCGCCTGTTTCGGTAAAGTATCTTCCAGTGCGGCTCCATTGGAGAAAACGCTATGACAACGCTTGGACTAAGGCTGAATGTATTCCAGAAAAAGTGCGAGCGACTAAGATTAGAAGTAGTCGGCGCTTTAAAGCCGATAAGACTACTACTTCTGTTTATGTGCCTAAAGAATAACCGAAGACTTCGTGTGAAAGACAGGTGTCTCGGATTAGTTGTTGTTGACCGGGAGAAAAAAATCTCTGTTCAACAACAACTAAGAGGCACAAGTTTTTTTCTTTCAATTCTTTGTTTACATAATCGGGTTAATCATCTTCGATTTAACATTGAGTTTGGTAGACCTTTGGTGTATTGTTTTAGAAGTAGTAGAACAAAAAAAAATTATGTGTTCTACTACTTCCCAAAAGTTCGAGTTTCCTATCGTTGAAGAGATGTTCAAAAAGTTGGTGACCGCCGTTAATGCCTCTATACTCTATGAACTGGCGCTAAAGGTGACTACGTAATCCTTTATCATTTGTTCATGCACAAAAGCCAACGGCGTTGGCAGTTGGTTTAAGCTGAATTGTTTGATTTCTTGGATTTCGCTTTCTTGCTTTTTGATTTCTCCACCGACCGGTTTCACTACAAAGCAGGTTGGATAATACTCGTATTCTATGTCATCTTTGACTCCTTTTTCAACATAGTTTCCTACCGTTCTAACGATGATTACGTCGAGTCCTGTTTCTTCCTTAACTTCCCGAACAATCGTTTGCTCAACAGTTTCGCCAGGATCCATTCTGCCGCCAGGCAACGCCCAGTAACCCACGAAGGGACGAGTGTTGCGTTTTATCAGCAAAATCTGACCGTTGGGAAACGGTATTATGGCGGTTGAAGTCATACCTGTGTACTTCTTCATTTTCGCTCGATCCTAAGTTGTTATTTTTAGTCTCCAGTTAATCACAATCGATGCCGCGAAGATGATAATACCTGAGAAAACAACCAGCGGACCTGAGAATGGAATTGCAGAGCTTGGACCAAAAAAGATGCTCCAGATAAGTACTCCCGAGAACCCAGCAATGGCGCCGAAAACTGCACTGAGCCATGAGTATCTTCGCATGTGGGCGCTCAGGTTTTTTGCCGCTATCGCAGGCACAATTACGAGGAAGCCTACAAGCAACGTTCCGACTATTTGGATGCCGATAGCGACTACGACTGAGACGAGGAAAAGATAGAGCAGGTTTACTTTTGCAACTTTGATGCCTTTAGAAATAGCAAGGTCCTCGGAAATCATCGCCAAAACCAACTTATCATAAATAACTTTTGTTAGAACTATTGCCACAACGCAGACAGCTGCTGCCACAGCAGTGCTAAGCAATGTTACCTGAGAAATGTCGCCGAAAAGCGCAGCTTCAAGCGCATCCAAATTGTCGCCATAAATCAAAATACCAATTGCTAAAGCCAACGTAAACATTGCTCCGACAAGCGCTTCGAAGGAGATTTTTGTGGTTCTTTGAATTTGCCAAATTATTGCTGCTGAAACAAACAGAAAAGCGAAGCCGCCTATAATTGGTTCAAAATGAAATGTGATTCCAATAGCCAAGCCTGGTAAAGCCACATGAGACAATGCGTCTCCGACCAGCGCCATTTTCTCTAAAACCATCAGTGACCCCAGGTAGCCTGCTGCAACACCGACGAAAATTGACAGTATTAAACTGTAGACTGTTGCATCAAGCATATCGGTTAGGTTTCTCCTTTCTCCATTTCAACACAGACTGTTTCGCCATAAATCTGTCTTTGAATATCTGGTTTCGCTATTTCCTCTGCTGGTCCACAGAATGTTAAGCACTTGTTTAAAGCGAGCAAATCATCTGCGTATTCCTGGACGATGTGGATGTTGTGTGTTATTAGAAAAATCGTTATTTTCTGGGCTTGCTTAATTTCGTTAAGCATCAGGTAGATGGGTTCTTCGCTGTCCATATCAACGCCTGTTGTTGGCTCATCCAAAAGCAGCACATTGGGGTTGTCGTTTAATGCCCAAGCAATCAGAACTCGCCTCAACTGCCCACCCGACAAGACACCTAACCGCTTATTCAGGATGCTATCATCGTTTAACCTTACCTTTCTAAGCGATTTTTCTACATCAACGCCGTTTCCAATTGAGAGGAATTCTCTAACTGACATTGGAATATCCGAAACGGTAACGTATTGTGGTACGTAGCCGATTTTTACTTTCTCTGTCCACTCCATCGAACCGGTGTGAGGAACAAGGTTCAGGAGGGTTTTGAGCAGAATTGTTTTGCCCGCCCCGTTGGGGCCAAGTATGGCTAGAGTTGTTCCTTTCTTAACGTTAAAACTAATGTGCTCCAGTAAGATTTGGTTTTGTAGTTTTACGCCAAGATTCGAAACTTTCAATATGTAACCGTTGCCTTCAGCCATAATTAACCATCTTTCGCTGTGCCCTTCGGCGAAGCGCATTAGATAGTTGTATAAGGAGCGCAATAAGTTTTTTGAGACAAAATTATGTGTACGCTTTTTAGTTGTGACAAGTAATGTAAAATAGAGAGTATCCCCATTATCTTTTTTTTATAAAGGCGGCAGGGTCAATGGAAAACGCGAAAATAATCATCTTAATTGTTTCAATGATTGGCGCGATAGCTGGAGTCTTATTTACAAGGATTGCTAATCCTTCTGAGGGCTTCCTTTATTTGATGGTGTTGTTCGCATTGTTTGGTGTAATCGCTGCAAATCTGATTTTAGTTGTTGTGTTTGAAATATCTAAAATCTAAACCAGCAACCAAACGTTAAGCTGTTAATCGGTTGCTTAGAACTTGCTGTTCCTTGTCAGAGAGCCAGCCTTCTTGCATTAAGTAAACTAAACCTTTCTCAACATTTTCCCTGAATAAACTGTTGCTTAAAAGATTGTTTTTTTGAGATAAACTATCAAGTTGGCTTTCAAAAATAGGGTTTTGTTTAACGTAAACTTGAACGCTGTTAATTAGAGCTGTTATCGCCTTGAAACGTGGGGCAAGCAGGTCTCTTATCTTCGACATGCCAAATGCTCCTTTGAGCTTCGCTGAGAAATTCACCGCGCCAAAAGTTGATGGCGGAAAGATAAAGTAGCGTTTAGTTGAGCCCATTTCATAGCAAGCCACATAAAACGGCACATAAAAAAGCGCCGGAACCTTCAAAACCTGGTCTTTAATTCCCAGCAATTCAAAATTGGCTTTAATTGACTCTTTTTCCCTAAGGATTCTGCTTAAGCCGTCGATTACTGGTTTTTCCTGTTTAAGCAGTCTATCGGTTTCCTGCTTGAATGTGAGCATTTTAGCATCTCGCTCTGCTTCAAGTTGCAGTAAAGGTTGGCGGGCAAACTTGATTTCGCCGTCAAGTCCAAAGTTTAGCTGAGAAATTTCTTGTTGTTTTTGTTTGCTTATTTTTTTAAAGTTGCTTTCGATGTTTTTTTGTTCTTTTTTTAGGGCGCCAAGTTCTTTTTGGGTTTGCTTGATTTTTTCTTTCCATCTCTTCTCGTAAACTGCGTGTTTCTTTGTGGCTTGGGCTTTTGCTTCGCGTTGGTAGAGCTTGATTTTTCCCTCGTTGGCCTGTATGTATTTTTGGGTTTTTGCTTTTAACTTTTGCAGTTCATAGAGTTCCTTATCGAAGCTATCTGTTAAACTTTTTATTTTTTGTTTATACTCTTTAGTTAGTTTGGTTATTTTGGGGTTTACAAGTTCTTCTTGCGCTTTGATTTTGGCGTCTGCCTCTTCATTGACAGCTCCGGCTTCATAGTCAAGTTCGGTTATGTATTGGCTTGTTGTTCTATTAATGAGCCGTGCGCATTCTGGAAGCCTCTCCAGTTCATCCCTTAAACCTGACTGCAGCCTATCAAACTCTGCTATCATGGAGGATATTGCGGTTTCTTGAAGGATTGGCGAAAGCAAAGCCAGGTTTAACAGCGCCGTTGCTTCTGATGCTTCTTTCCGATAGACGCTAAACTCCCCTTTAAAATCCAAATTAGAAATTAAGCCCCGAAACGCAAATTGCTTCTCTTTAAGAGGCTGCTGAAAATAGTTGCTATGGTCTGATAGGAACGCCATGTATTTTTCTCTGGGGCTTGAATTTGCATCTAAGCCTTCTAAGAATACCTTTGACGACGGCACCTCAGAATAAGAAACATTGCAGTTGGAATCGCCAAATCCGTCAAAAACGAAGCTTAAATCGTTTTTTGGAAACAGCCACAGTGGGTAGCCAACTTTGGATAGGGAAACAAGTTTTTCTTCAGGTTGCCTTGCGATTAAGCCTCCGCCCTTGTTTCTCTCGAGTTCGGCAATGGCGAAGACGGCTGCTGCCTCAACCTCCGCTGGGCTGCTTTTCAGGTTTGAGAAGGGTAGAGTGAACCGTTTTGTTGCGGAGGTTAACATCATGTTACGAAGGTATATCGAGGTTGCTTTTTTAAAACTTGCCGTCATTTATCCAGTAAAAAAATCTGTTATTCTCTTTTGGAACAGCGCCCTCTTTAACAGTTCACTTTGCAGTATCCACCGCTGCATCGGAATCTCAAACCTGCCGCTGATAAACTGCAGCGATTCCGCAAGGCTTCTGAACATGTAGGGCTTTTGCCGCATGGCATTTCGAACGTTTTCTCTGACTTGCCAAACGCCGATGGGCATGATGTAGCCTGGTCGGGCTTCTCTCAGAACGATGGCTGTGGCTTGGCGTCTTTCCCTTGTGAGTTGTTCGCAGACAGCTAATCGTGCGGAGTAGTAGCAGCCACCGATTTGGGCGTAGGTGGTTCGTCCGCTGTTGCCTTCCCAATCTGAAAAGATGGAAATGCTGGTACCATTCTGGTTCCAAACAGTCCCTGGCCACCATGCCTCCATGGATTCGTAGCTCCACTGCCCGGGAATCATCAGAATCTCAAACACGTTATCCATGTAGACTGATTCGTAAACTCGGTACTCGTTGATTTCAGGGTTTGTTTTGACTTTTTCTCTTAGGTTTTTGGAGATGATGTCGTCTACGGCTGTGATGCTCCAGCGGGTTGGTACAAGCCGCCTTCTTTTTTCGACGCCGAATGCTCCGACGCTGAAGGCTTTCTGAATCTTCGAAACCAAAACTCCCCGATTATAAAGGTCGACAACCGCCTGCGTTGCCCTCAAATCCGTGTCATAATATGCTTTTTCTATTTTGTCATCGTAGCGTGCGTTGCCTACATGTAAGTCGCGGATGGGTGCTGAGGGACCAAACGGCTGTACATCAGCATCAAGGTAAATGCTGCCCCTTGGCCTTTTTGTAAGGTTGAGTTCAATGTCTACGCAGCTATCGGCGAGGGCTAACTCCCGCGTTTGATCCAATATCTTGCCTGCATCCATAAACTTCTGAACATTAACCCGATGCTTACCACGCACCAACAAACTGCGGAAACCAACAATCTCATCCATCGATTTTCCAAACCACCGTTCAGGCAAATCGTAAATTCCCGTGTCTTCATGGACAGGCGGGACAAGCGGTCCAGCGTAAACATTGGGGTAGCCAATTCTTCCTATGAAAACGCTTGGCGGAGACATGCCGTTTATGTCTTCACTTGCCATCAATGGTACGCTTTTGAGAAAATAGTTGACTTTAACCATTATTGGGCATCTGGTTTTGCCGCAGAGGGCTCGGGCTCCTTTGCAGAGGATGCATTGGCTGTCGTTTCTGGCTTGGGTCGAGATTTGTTGTTGCTCGAGGGTGTTGGTGTTGACTTTTTTTATGATGTCCATTAGCCAGTTGCTGGGTTTTGAACCTGTGGTTTCGGGCTGGATTGTAGTCATGTATGCTTTGATTAATGAGGTGTTGTCTCATATGGTTTTTTCTACATGAAAATGCCTAAAGCATCAACTAACCCTTCTCAATCAACGTCCACATCTTAGGCTTCATACGGGTGCTTCCTGAATCACCAGTTGGAGCTTTACCGCATTCGGAGAGGTCGGCGCAGGGTTTGCGGTATGGGTGCAATTTAGTAAGCCTAAAAAAGCGAAAACCAAGTAACCAATATTTTCTTCCCTTACCTATCATAGAGCATACGAGTAATTTTTTTAGTGAACAAAACCAACCGTTTCGGAAGCCTAGGTTTTGTTTCATCCCCCATCTTCCATACTCTGGGAAGCGGAAAGGGAGTCGCGTTTGCATCAACAATTTTTAGTTCACCATTAATTCTTTTAAGGTTCTCAGCTTTGATATCAGAAATCCCGTATTGGTAAACCGTTCGTCTTAGAATATCCAATTCTTGTTTGGTAACATTAGCCGGGGACCCATACTGCTGGAGCAAACAATATTTGGTATGCCAAAATATCTTGGCAAATAGTTGGTGCCGTTGATTTTTAGGGACCCGCTTGTAGGCTCTATGGTCCTTCTCAATGCTGTTTTGGGATCCAACTTTAAGCACGATTTTTTGTTCTGTTGAGTAGATGCCGAAGACGATTTTGTGCCAGCCTGCATCTTTAACGTATAAATCAGGAAAATCTTTCAATATCAGGTTTTTTAGTTCGTTTTGCTTAATAAATGTAGACCTACTTGCGTGCATATAGTGGTCTATTAAATGGTCGATTTGCCTAGCCGTTTGATGCAGAGTTTTGTACTTCAACTTTGAGCCTCAAAAAATCGTTCAGCACTAAAAGCTAGCGCGTGCACAATAATAAACCTAAACAAATTGTGCTGATGCGGGAATCAAACTCGTTGGAACCTAAAGCCCGCGGTTAGGTTCGGGAGCGCTTAGTATATAACAGTCTCTCGCCAAATTATCTTTTTGAACCTTTTAGGGGTTGTTTGACTACGGTGGACACCCAAGAAATTTTAAGCCTATTAATAATACCATTTAATTCCAAATGCCAAATTGGCTCTGACAAGATCAAAACCAAGATTGCTACTGGCATTTTGAGTTTTGTCGATTCAAGATGTTGTTTTTCTTCTGTTTTCGGGAAGCGGCTCTGTCACTGACAATGTAATCTCCGGCGGATTAACTGTAAACCATTTGTATGGCGATGCCATATCCACCGTAATTGAACGCAAGTTGATAGGCAACAGCTCTGTTGGAGTCTCATTTAGTATTTTGAATTCATATAATAATCTTGCAGTTATCGAAAATAATGCAGTCACCAATAATTCCATGGGGATTCAAATAGGAAACCAGTTTTCCCTAGCAATAGACAATAAAACATCTATGTCAATGGGCTGAACGTGGAACTTACGGAGCAAGCATCTGCTCAAATTAACCTGCCTAACAACTAGCGGGGAATAACCGATCAATCAACCATAACCCAAACAATTTACGACTACAAAAACGGACTTCAAGTTAGGAACCGTACACTTTACCCCCTTTCTTAACTGACCCAACTCCAAGCATTGCCTAACCAAAATACACCAATAGCAACACCCTAGCCCCATCAACATCGCCAACACCAACAACTCCCCCAACAAGTTCGTCGCCACTCCAAGTCAAACGCCAACATCAACTCCCACCGTTCTAGAGTTTTCCTTGTTAGCAATTTTAGCCTTGTTTGTCTCCATGTTGTTTATGGCGGCAAAAAATAGGATTCGAAAGGCCAACTCAGCTTCGCAACTTCTGCAATAAAGGTTATCAGGGCGTTTTTCCCATTTTTATTTCCGTTTTGGGAAATCAGTTTTTATAGATGTATGAAGTATCTGGTTGGGAAGAGGAAGGGAATATAGTTAATTGACCCTTATTGTTGATGACGCTGGCAGCGGCGATTTGCTTTTCGGCGTTATAGTCGGCGCCTACCATGAACCAACAGGCGAATTCAAATACGACTTAATCGACGTTAGATTCTACCAAGATATATTCCGCGAAAAAGAGTACCTGCAAGAATCCAGCCGCGTCGTCTCGACACTTGTCTCAAAATTCAACCTTTCACCAGAAGAAGAAATCCACATTTGCCAAGGATGCATATTCGACGTAGCTGCAGAGGAACTTCAGAAAGTCTACGGAGAAAACCGCATAAAACGTATCCGAGTTATCGGTGAAACCCAAAGGCTTGTAGAAATCGCTTACCTTGACGAGATCCGCAACTTAGGCTATGAGCCGTTGGCGGAGCGGGAGGAGAAACGGGGTAAAAGCTTTTTCCATATGATGCGGTGGCTGAAAGATAACCCGGAAATGCTGCGTCACGCTAAAACTGGTTGGCCACGGCTGAAAAACTATCAGATGTTTAAGCAATTCCAGGCAGCGCAAGTCTTCAATGCGGTTTGCAGTGAATGCGGAACGGAATGTGAAGTGCCGTTTAAGCCTAAAGCTGATAAGCCTGTGTACTGCAAAAAATGCTGGGTGAATCATAGACCGCAACGACGAGGAAAAACAGTAAAACACTAAGCTATAGTGGCACGAAAAATGTTTTTGATTTTTAATTTTAACGCAGAATGGTATGTACTTCTATTCGCTTTCTTAGCGGCTTGGGCTGCTCTATTGTTTGTCCGCGGCAAATGGATGGCAAAGCATGAGCTTAAACAGCAGGTGTTTTTAGCGTTCGGCGGAATGTTTTCTTTAGCGCTTATGGAGTTTTTCGCTGTATCTGTTGGGCTTTGGAGTTACACCTCTGGTAATTGGCCGGTGATTCTGTGGCCAACCTACTTTGTAGCTATACTGTTTGGATATCAACTACTTCGCTCAATTGAAGGGTTGTTTCCACATCGGTCTGTAATGTAAATTTATTTTAACTAAGCATAACGGTTATTGATGCTCTCTGCTTTAATGCTTAAATACCGTTTTTGCCATACTTTATAGAGGTCGTGTTTTAGTTGACTTCTAATAGTAGCAGAAGGGTTCACGGCGACATTGTGTGGTATGGTAAACCATGGGTTGTTCCAGCTGCCATAATCCGCACTGCTGCCGTTATCGTGGTTGCAATTATTTTTCTGTGGCTTGAACTTTACTTTGGCGATGCTTTGGTAGGTTTTATTGGCTTGCCTGTTTGGGCATGGACTCTCTCTGCCTTTGCCCTGATTTGGCTTGTAGGCGTAATTGACCTTCTAATTTTTAGGTTATCAAACACCTATGTCCTGAGGCAAGATGGTTTGGAAGTAAGACGAGGGATTTTGCGGCTGCATTCGTTTGTGGTTACGCCGTCGGGTTTTGGCGATTTACTGGTTTACCAATCGATCGGAGGCAGAATCTTTGGTTACGGCGACATCACAGTTAACTCGCAGGGTGAACGGGAAACTAAATTGCTGCTTGTCCGCCAGCCCTTCGTTATAGCTGATACAATGCGCGACATCATGGGCAAACCCATAGTCCGCTTGGAAAACCCCTAGACATGCCGTTTCTGTTTGCTGCCTACAGAGGTACCGGCTGCATCACATCCCAATGCTCCACCAACTTACCATCCTCCACCCTGAAAATATCAACAACCGCCCTGCCCAAATCCGAAGAGTTTGGTTTTAAAAAGCTGTGCACTGAAACGAGGTCGCTTTCAGCGATTATACGTTTAAACTCCATACGCATCTTGGGGTTAGCTTTTATGTATCCTGAGGTGTAAGCGATTACTCCTTGAGGTCAGTAGGCTACGTAGGGGTTGTGTTCGCTGTAGTTTGCTCCGATGTACTTTGCAGCGGCTTCGGCGGAGTTGTGCTGGTTAAAAATTATGTCGAGGAATTCTTTTACTAAACGCTTGTTGAGGGAGAGGCTGTTTATTTGTGCTTGCATAAAATTTGTCTCCATCCTTAAGGTTCATCATATGATGAGATAAGGATGTGTGATTGCATGGTGTTACGAACGAGTTCTTTGGGCTGCAGGTTCCAAGTGTTCATTTTTGTCCGTAAATTCCTTTGCGTTGTATAGGGAGACGAGGTTTATTCTTGATGTTTGCAGCGGTTTTCTTAATTGTTACGAACATTTCTCAACTTCCTTTAAATCCCCATTCGCCTACTTTTAATCAGAGCAAAACAAAAACGGTGGAATATGGCATGATGGATTTAGCAACCCAGGAATCGGCGTGTACAGGCTTATGTGCCTTGCCAGTCCTAATAACGGGAAATTCCCCATCCCGCCTCCGACCCAGTCTAAGAGTAACAGTCCCAAAGGAGACACAGACATGTACAGCTCAATAATCCTGGATTGCCAAACCAAAACAGCCATCCCCTGCTCCCTCGACTGCATCGCCTACAAAACCTGCACCGCCCGCAGAAAAAGAGTATAGCCGTAGGTATACACATGCATGTTACATAGTCTTATAAGCGAAATCCACCGATGGACAAAGCCCCATAGGAGGCGAAAAAAAAGTGTTGAGTAGAGATTGCGACGGCTGCACCCTTCTACACATGTGTAGTGAAAGGTACAGGCGTGTTGGTAAAGACGAAAAAGTTTACTGTCCAGATGGAACAGCACACCTAGTAGACCAAAATTAACCCATTTTCTTACTTTATTTTGTTTGTTTTTTGGGCAAAAGCAGAAATGCTAGCAGCCATCAATTACGTTTTGAAGTGATTGTGTGGATAAAGCCGATTTCCTTATGTGGAGCCGCAAATACGACAAAGCGTTTGGGTGGCAGGCGCAGCGTGAGCGGGAACTCGGCGCAAAATTCCGTAAAAATAAAGCGTTGACTTGCAAGGATTTGGCTTCTGTTGTTGAATGGAAGTTCAAAGACGACGAAGAGAGAAAGGCGCGGTCTTTGGCGTTAGTAGCGCGGAACGACGAGGCAAATGTTAACCGCATATCCAGCCAGGCACTGAGTATTCCAGGTTGTGAAGACAGCTACCGAATGAACTGCCTAACCATGCTCGAAGGAATCAGCCCAGTCCTCGCCAGCATCATCCTCACATTCTACGACCCCAAACAATACTGCATCCTAGACGCCTACACCTGGAAAGCTCTGCTCGGCAACGCCCCCCCAAACATGCAATCAGCCCAAAACTACCTCGTCCTACTTGCCGTAATCAGAAAAACCGCAGCCAAACAAAACCTCGACGTACGCGTCATCGACAAAGCCTTCTACAAAAAAGGCATAGACGAAGCAAAGTAACGCTAAATGCCGCATCGAGCCTAAAATTTTATTAACGAATCGCCAAATTATCTACACTTCTAGCGAATCGTAAATTTTGTTTCCAGTAACGCGCGTTTGGAGTGACAACCGATCCGATAACCATGGCACAAGACGAAGGTAGAAAACACACAATTTGTCGTTTATTTAATAACAGATTGGTTGAAAAGTAGTATTTAGCGGTTCCTTTACGCAAAGACACTTTGATGTTAATCGAAATTATAAATGAAGAACTCTAAACTCGACAGCTTGGAGGAGGATAAACGGGTATACCGCCTTTCATAGCCTTCCCGAGCCGAACTGCGACTAATGAGGACGCAACCTGCAGCTTTTGCAAGGCTTGCATTGCAAAAGCAAACCAAAACAAGCCCAAAAAATTCTGCAACATCAAACGTGTTGTTCTTCTATCAGACAATTTATTATCAAGTTGCACCAAATTCAAAATTAGTTCAAGCCTTCTTGTTGTATAGTATTGTTACCTTCTTTTTTAAGCAGAAATAAGTTAGGGTTGGTTCTATTCACTTGATAAGTTTTATAAGATTCTTTTGACCTTCATGTTGCCGTAAGGAAGTTAGTAGTTGGTGGATACATTTTCACGTAGCCCTTCCCTGAATGCTACGTTTAATCCTGACCACATGAATGCTGAAGAAAAACTTAGGGATAGCGAGGAAAGATATCACTCTTTGTTCTCCAACATGATGGATGGGTTTGCTCTTTGCAAAATGATTTTTGACCAAGAAAACAAGCCGATTGACTTTGTTTATTTAGAAATAAATGATGCCTTCGAGAGAATAACTGGGTTGAAAAGGAAGCTTGTTATCGGAAGGAAAGTTACGGAAGCTATTCCCAGAATTAAGGAAGCCAATCCTGAGTTGTTCGAAATCTATGGAAGAGTTGCCCTAACCTGCAAAGACGAGAAGTTTGAAATATTTTTCAAGCCTCTATGCTTGTGGTTATCTGTTTCTGTGTACTGTCCACAAAAGGGTTATTTTGCCGCCATATTCGAAGATATAACGAAACGGAAACAGGTCCAAGAGGCATTGCAGGAAAACGAGAAACGCCTCAACCGAAGCCAAGAAATAGCCCATCTGGGAAGCTGGGAACTTGACTTGATTAATAATAGACTCACTTGGTCAGATGAAGTTTATCGCATCTTTGGGTTAAAACCCCAAGAATTCGGCGCCACCTACGAAGCCTTCCTTAATGCTGTACATCCAGAGGACAAGGCAGCAGTAGATATGGCATATTCGGGTTCGTTACGTGAGGGAAGAGACTCTTACGAGATTGAGCATCGGGTTATAAGAAAGCATACTGGTGAGGTGCGAGTTGTTTATGAAAAATGCGAACACCTACGAGATGAATCTGGCAAGATAATTCGATCTGTCGGAATGGTTCATGATATTACGGAACAAAAGAAAGCTGAACAAGAGCTCTGGAAGGCAAAAAACGATTGGGAACGCACTTTCGACAGTGTCCCCGACTTCATAGCGATACTAGACAACAATCACAGAATTGTGCGCGCTAACAAAGCAATGGCTCAGCAACTCGGAGTTACTCCTCAGCAAGCTATTGGGCAATGCTGTTACACCTGCGTACATGGAACGAGCTGCCCTCCTGAGTTTTGTCCTCACGCAAAAACCATGATCGACGGCGAGGAACATGTTGCTGAAGTGCATGAACCCCGCCTTGGAGGAGACTTCTTGGTTAGCACTACCCCTCTTCGAGACGAAAAGGGAATAATGATTGGGTCAGTGCATGTCGCGAGGAACATAACTGAACGCAAAAAAGCTGAAGATGCCTTAAACAAACTTAACCGTCACCTAAGAGCCATCAGCAACAGTAACCAAGCCCTCATGCATGCAACAGACGAAACCGCGTTAACACAGGAAATCTGCAACATAATTGTGCATGACTGCGGCTACGCTCTGGTTTGGGTAGGCATGGCGGAAAATGACAAAAACAAGACCGTGCGTCCAGTGGCTTATGCAGGTTTTGACAAAGAATACATTGATCAGCTGAACATAACTTGGGCAGATAAACCGCGAGGACACGGACCCACCGGAACTGTTATCCGAACGGGAAAATCCTATGTTTGCAGAAACATGAAGATTGACCCAAACTTCACTCCATGGCGCGAACAAGCCACAAAACGGGGATATACAGCATCGCTTGTGCTACCTCTATTCACTTTTGAAAATAAAACTTTCGGAGCTCTCAACATCTATAGCTGCGAACCTAATCCTTTCACAGACGAGGAAATCAAACTTTTAACAGAGTTGGCAAATGATTTCGCATATGGTATTGAGATACTGAGGCTTCGCAAAGAACGAGAACAGGCAATCGAGTCTCTGCGTAAACAAGCCGAATTAATAGATCTGAGTCCTGACGCAATTATCGTAAAAAAACCTGATGACACAATTACTTTTTGGAGTAAAGGCGCGGAAAAACTCTACGGCTGGACAAAAGAGGAAGCCTTAGGAGAGCATACTTATTCATTGCTTGGAACTAAATCGCCTGAACCTTTTAAAGAAATTGTGGTTAAACTTAAACAAACAGGGCATTGGTCTGGCCAACTTACTCATCACACCAAAGATAAGCAGGAAGTTGTCGTGCAAAGCTGGTGGCAAAGCAAACCTGATGAGAAAGGGTGGATCAAGGAGATTCTTGAATCCAACGTGGATGTGACTGAACGTAACAGAATCCAATCCAAACTTGAAGAAAACGCTTGCCTTCTAGAAGAGTACGCTAATCAAATGGAAGAGCTCGCCAACGACAAGGCAAAACAACTCAACCAAGCAGAACGATTAGCAACCATAGGACAAACCGCTGGCATGGTGGGACACGACATACGCAATCCACTGCAAGCCATCGTAGGGGAACTCTACTTAGCTAAAGATGAATTGTATTCGTTGCCTGATAACACAGCAAAAAAGAATGCGTTGGAAAACATAACTTGCATCGAGGAAAACCTGTATTACATCGATAAGATAGTCGCGGATCTGCAGGATTATACTAAACCTCTTAAACCTCTCAAAGAAAAAGTAAACATCGACAAAATCATTGAGGAAGCATTGCTTATCGTTTCTATTCCACACAATCTTGAAGTATCTATTTCGGTTGAGAAGGGTTTTCCAATGTTTATCTCAGATTTTTCAATGCTCAAACGTGTCCTCATAAACCTCATTCAAAATGCTGTGCAAGCAATGCCGAACGGTGGAAGATTAAAAGTAAATGCAGAATGCAAAGTAAATCAAGCTTACATTAGTGTCCAAGATTCAGGCGAGGGAATCCCAGAAGAAGTGAAAGACAAACTTTTCACACCACTATTTACCACTAAATCTAAGGGTCAAGGATTCGGTTTAGCTGTGGTTAAAAGGTTAGTTGAGGCTCAAGACGGCAAAATAAGCTTTGAAAGCAAGCAGGGCAATGGAACAACCTTCACTATACAACTGCCCTTAAAATAAAAGTAGCAGTAGCGGTGGACCACTGCGGTTTGACGCCTAGACTCCGCCTGAAGCCTCCAAACCCTACACTCTTACCCGCACCCCCTTGAGCGCATAACGTCCAAACTTAGGTTGCTCTCTCCCGAGCCTAGCCAGGTTCGCCTGGTAGACAACGAAATAGCTCCCCTACGGAAGCCACCCGTTGACCGCCAGCCCCAAAGGACGGATAGTCACTGGTTCGGAAATGGAAGTTCAAGCGGCCTTTGACGCCTCATCCGCAGCTGTCAGCCCGTCATGTAGAGGATTTACGGTACAATGGACCCCTAACCCACCGCCTAAGATCCACCGCCGCAAATAGATGGATTAATCGGACTATAAAACTTTCCCAGTGTAGACAGGGCAGTTTCAGATCATTTTACGATTTTTGTTGCTGCTTTCAGTTCCTGAGCGGTTTCTTGCAGCTCTTCTAGCATGATTGAGCTATTTTTTTGGATTACGTTGATGAATGCACTGCCAACTATGACTGCATCTGCGCCCGCTGCAATGATACGTTTTACATGTTCAGGTTTCGATATGCCAAATCCGACGGCTAAGGGAATTTTTCCTTTGGTAAAAGGTTGGATTCGTTTGATAAGTTGAACTGTTGAGTCCTCCACTGTTGATTTTGCGCCTGTAACCCCGAAACGCGAAACCAAATACAGAAAACCGCTACAGCACTCAACAATTCCCTTCATCCGATTGTTTGAGGTGGAAGGCGCCGCCAAAAAAATTGTGTCTAAACCCTGGGTTTCTGCAGCTTTCCTGTATTCAGCTGCTTCTTCGACTGGCAAATCAGGAATTATGAAGCCGTCAACCATGCAGTCCTTAGCTAAACAACAAAATTTTTTTAATCCGATCCTGAAAACGGGATTGTAATACGTCATAACTACAACTGGGACGTCATGTTTGGATTTGATTTCTTTGGCGATTTCCAGCACCTTCATAGGTGTGGTTCCAGCCGCTAAAGCCCTGATGCTTGCCGCTTGGATTGTCGGTCCATCTGCGATTGGGTCAGAAAACGGCAACCCCAACTCAAGGATGTCTATGCCGCCTTTGATGAGTGCAGTCCGCAATTTTTGGTGTAGCTTCGGGGTTTGGGTCTCCAGCCATAATGTAGCCGATAAGTGCTCCGTTTCCCTTTGCCTTTGCGTTTTGGAATGCTTTGGTTATGTTGCTCATATTTTTGCTCCCATGTAGTCAGCTATTGTTTCCACGTCTTTGTCTCCGCGTCCCGAAAGGGTAACCACGATTGACTAGGTTTTCTTCATTTTCGGCGCCAAGTTTAATTGCATAAGCTACTGCATGTGAAGATTCCAAAGCTGGCAAAATCCCTTCTTCCTTTGACAAAGTCAGAAATGCATCCACCGCTTCTTTGTCGGTTATAGAGGTGTATTGGGCTCGTTTCGATATTTTCAAGAAGGAATGTTCAGGTCCAACGCCTGGGTAATCTAAGCCTGCTGAAACGCTGCTGGTGTTCTGGATTTGTCCGTTGCTGTCTTGGAGAACGTAGGTTAACATGCCGTGGAAGACGCCCTCTTCTCCTGCGCCCAGTGACGCTGCGTGTTTGCCTGTTTCTATGCCTTCACCTGCAGCTTCAACACCATAGAGCTTCACGGATGTGATCGTCTTCGAAGGGGTAGAATGTGCCCATCGCATTGCTTCCGCCGCCAACACAAGCCACCAACGCATCTGGAAGTTTGGCTTCTTTTTTCTGGAATTGCTCTTTGATTTCGCAGCCGATTACACTTTGGAAATCACGGACAATCATCGGGTAAGGATGAGGACCCACAACTGACCCAATCAGGTAGTAAGTGGTTTCTATGTTGGTTACCCAGTCCCTAAACGCTTCATTAATGGAGTCCTTCAGGGTTTTTGAGCCTGTTTCTACAGGATGCACCTGCGCGTTTAGCAGTTTCATCCGGAACACGTTGAGGCGTTGGCGTTCGCAGTCTTCTGTGCCCATGTAAATCTCCGCCTTCAAACCAAGAACGGCGCATGCAATTGCAGTTGCTACGCCATGTTGACCTGCTCCTGTCTCAGCGATGATTCGTGTTTTTCCCATGCGTTTTGCAAGCAGCGCTTGTCCAAGGGTATTGTTTATTTTATGTGCTCCGCCATGCGCAAGGTCTTCGCGTTTAAGGTAGATTTTTGCTCCTCCTACTTTCCGTGTTAGATTCTCGGCAAGGTAGAGAGGTGTTGGTCTGCCCACAAACTCAGATAGATAATAATCCAATTGTTTTTGGAACTCTGGGTCTTTTCTGGCATTATCATAGGCTTGCTCAAGTTCCGTGATAGCTTCCATCAAAACCTCGGGAACAAAGCGTCCGCCGTATTTTCCATATTTGCCGTCAACAGGGTAGCTGCTTAATTTCATGCTTTCACAAACTCCTTAACTTTTTCTTCAATGTTGTCTGTTAACATTATGCTTGAACCGATCAGGAAAGCTTCGGCGCCAGACTCCCGCAGAAATTGCAGGTCTTTGGTGGTTTTTATTCCGCTTTCGCTCACAACTATTTTGCAACGATTATTATTTCTTTTAAGGATTTCTTTTGTGGTGTGTAAATCAATTTTTAAGGTTCCGAGGTTTCTGTTATTGATTCCAACCAGGTCAGCGTTGGTTTCAACTGCCGAGCGGAATTCCTCTTCGGTGTGGGTTTCCAGCAAAACTTCAAGACCATTCGAATGAGCAAACGCCACAGTTTTATCCACGTCCATTTCACAGCAATCCCTGTCAAAAAGAGCCTGAATCAACAATACAGCGTCCGCTCCAATCTGTGCAGCAACTTCTATTTGATCTGCTACAAGAATTATGTCCTTCATGAGAAGAGGCAGTTTTACGACTGTCTCTTGCTTGGATGAGTGAAGATAAGGAGCCGTTGAAGTGTTTAGGTTCAGTTAAGACTGAAATGCCGACGGCACCTCCTTTTTCCATGGCTTGGGCAATTTCTTTTGGGTTCACTTGGTTTCTTATTGTTCCAAGGGACGGAGAAGCCGCTTTAATCTCCGTTATCACTGGGTTAACTGTGCATTCTAAGATTGCTTTCTTTAAGCTAATCTTTGATTGCTTATTGGACACTGCTGTTTCGTAGTATCCGCTGTCAATTGTTTTTGTGGCATCCATTGCCAGTGTATCTAGAAAATCACTCATATTTTGCTTCCAACTCCTCAAGCAGCCGCATACTTCCACCTGACGCTTTGACCAGGTCTTTTAGTTTAGTGTAGGCAGCTCCACTTTCAACTGATTCTCGGGCAATCCGCATACCATCTATGAATCCACCTGCTTTTCCGCCGACGATAATTCCTGCAGCGCTGTTAACAAGCACAATATCAGCTTTCGCATCGCCACCGAGGTTTCCGCTTAATATCCGAAAGAGAGTTTCTGCGCTCTCATCCGCAGAATCCGATTGCAAATCAGCTATTTCAGCTCTTTTAACGCCGAAGTCACAGGGAACAGCCTCAGTTTTTACAATGTTGCCGCCTATTAGATGTGCGATGAGCGTTTTTCCAACCGTTGAAATCTCATCCAATCCATCGAGTCCATGAACAACCATTGCTTCTTCACATCCCAACTGCCCCAGCGCAGCAGCCATTGGAACGACCAATTTAGGGTCGTAGACACCGAGCAACTGGGCGTTGGCGCATGCTGGGTTAGTTAAGGGGCCAAGAAGATTGAAAACCGTTCTAAATCCAATGTCGCGCCTAACCTCTGCAGCGTACTTCATAGCTGGGTGGAATGCTGGAGCATACATGAAGCCTACACCAACCTTTTCAATAAATCCTTGGATTGTTTGGGGTTCGACGTTTAAGTTAAGGCCAAGTTTTTCGAGCACGTCGGCGCTGCCGCTTTTGCTTGTAACCGCTCTGTTTCCATGTTTAGCCACAGCTACGCCTGCACCTGCGATGACAAAGGCAGCTGCAGTGCTCACGTTGAAGGTTTTTATCTTGTCTCCGCCTGTTCCACAAGTATCCACCAATCGCCCATTTACGCGGGGTTGGATTTGGCAGCAATTTTTCCGCATAATTGAAGCAGACGCAATAAGCTCCTCAACCGATTCGCCTTTCATGCGCAAGGCAGTTAAGAATGCTGCTGTTTGAGCGTTTGTTGTTTTTCCAGACATAACCTCATGCATGATTTCGCATGATTCATCATAAGTCAGGTTTGTGCCCTCGATGAGCTTCTGGATGCCTTCCCGAATCATTGTTTGTCCTCCAAGAAGTTCTTAACAATTAATTTACCATCTTCACAGAGGATTGATTCAGGGTGGAATTGAACACCGTAAACTGGGTATTGTTTGTGGCGTATAGCCATGATTTCTCCGTCTTCAACAGATTCAGCGGTGATTTCAAGGCAGTCTGGAATGGATTCTCTTTCGCCGGCAAGTGAATGATATCTTGTGGCGTTGAAGGGGTTGCGGACGCCTTTGAAAATGCCTTTTTGGTTGTGTTTTATTGTGCAGGTTTTGCCGTGCATGAGTTTTTTGGCGTGAACGATTTTTCCGCCGAAAGCATAGATTATTCCTTGGTGTCCTAGGCAGACGCCTAATGTTGGGGTCTTTGGGCTTAGGTTTCGGAGAATTGCTGTGCAGACGCCAAAATATTTTTCGTTTTCAGGATTGCCAGGACCTGGTGAAATCACAATCCTGTCAGGCATCATCTTAGCGGCTTCTTGAAGGGTGATTTGGTCGTTTCTATAAACAACTGTTTCCGCGCCAAGCTCACCTATGTACTGAACAAGGTTGTAAACAAACGAATCGTAATTATCAATTACTAACACCTTCAAAGTTTCTTGTCTCCTGCAATTTCAAGCGCTTGCATAAGCGCCTTAGCTTTGTGGTCAGTTTCAAACCACTCGCGCTCCGGATTTGAGTCGGCGACTATTCCTGCGCCAGCTTGAATGTACGCTTGATGTTTGTTGGCAAAGAGGGTGCGAATTGTTATTGCGAAGTCTGCGTTTCCGTTATATGAGAAATACCCGACTGCACCAGCATAAGGTCCGCGTCTGCAAGGCTCAAGTTCATCGATGATTTCCATCGCACGGACTTTAGGTGCTCCAGAAACTGTACCTGCCGGAAAAACCGCTCGCAAGGCATCATAACTTTGGAGATTATCTTTTAGTTCGCCTACCACTTGGGATACGATGTGTTGTACGTGGCTGTATTGGTGGACCTTCATGAATTCTGGTACACTAACACTGCCGTACTTGGATATTCTGCCAACATCGTTACGTGCTAAATCAACAAGCATTACGTGTTCGGCGCATTCTTTAGGGTCAGCAAGCAACTCACGCGATAACCTGCTGTTTTCAGTTGGGTCATCTGCTACGTGTCTGGTGCCTGCAATTGGAAAAGTCTCAACCATACGGTTGTCAACGCGAACGAGCATTTCAGGGCTGGAACCCACAATTTGTCTCTCACCGAACTTTAGATAATACATGTAAGGAGAAGGGTTGATGGTGCGCAGGGATTTGTAGAAAGGAATTAAGCTGCCCTCAAACTTCAACTGAAAGCGTTTGGAGAGAACAACCTGGAAAATATCGCCTGCCGTCACGTATTCTTTGGCTTTTTCAACGGCTTCTTCGAATCTTTCCTTTTTCGTGTTCACTGTTTGCTGAGTGCATTTTAAGGTTTCAGAATCTGACGGCTGCTTTAGCAGTTCTTCGACCTTGCCTAGGCGGTTTTCTCCTCGGTAATAGTAGAAAGCTTGCTTTGCAATGTGGTTGAATATGAATCCGTCATCGAAAATGCCCATTTCCACATCTGGAAAACCAGGATTCTCACGGGATTTATCGGGCAGTTTTTCCCAGTAACGAACAGCATCATAAGAAATGTATCCAACTGCGCCGCCTGCAAATCGGAATTGGCTGTTTTGATCTGCGTCATCTTTGAGAAGTTTTTCTATTACTTGCAGTGGGTCGCTTGTTGTTTCTGTGGTTGTTTCTTGGGTTTTGTTGTTGGTTATTTTGACTTTTCCAAAGGTTATTTGGATGGTTGTTTTGGGGTCAAAACCTATAAAGGAGTATTGGACGAGTTTTTCTGGTCCTTCGATGGATTCTAAGAGGTAGGTGTTTTTGGAGTGTTTTTGGAGTTTTGAGAATATTTCGAGGGGTTGGTGTGTTGAGGTGATTTGTGTGATTTTTAGGGGGTTAGCTGGTTGGGTTGTTGTTGTTTGCGTGCCAAAGGCGATTCCCCATTTTTCATGCTTCCTTAGTTCAGAAGTACACTGTAATGTATTATTTAAGGCTTATCAGTACATAAGTGTACGTTTACTTGAGAACTCCACCCATCCAATCCAAATAAGCCGCCGAACCCTCAACAATCGGAAGAGCCAAAATCTCCGGAACCTCATAACTATGCAACCCCTTAAAACGCTCAGCCAACTCGCTGAACAAATCCAAACGCGACTTCATAACCACCAAACATTCCTCCGCCCTCTCAACCTTTCCTGACCAATGAAAAAACGAGGTCACAGGATTGATTATGTTTGCGCAGGCAATCAATTTTTCATTTAGGAGCGACTGCGAGATTTTTTCTGCCTCGGCCTTGTTAGGGATTGTCACCAAAACGACGATATACTTATTTTTAGTAGTCATGAGCTCGCCATGTACTGATTGTTTTCGGAAATAAAAAATCTGCCGACTTCTTTCTTTCAAACGGGTTAACACATTTAAATTTCCCCATGTTTAGTATTAAGTGTACTGAGAGGCGAACTTCTTGAAGGACGAACACATCAAAATCCTAAAAACAATGAACGAAGCCACAAACCGCATGGACATAACCATGTTTGCACAAGCCGTAAACCTGAATCCAAACCAAGCAATAGCAGAAGTGCAGGAGCTTGCCAAAGAGGGCTTTTTGCGGAAGGTCGGCAGCGGATTTGGCTTAACTGAAAAAGGAAAAATCGCGCTAAAAATGTTTACGCAGGTCCCAAGTGGGATGGATTTCAGCTTTTACGTTGATGTTGGAAAACCATTGGGTTTTAGTGCGCACTCACTGGAAGAGTTTTATATGCTTGCAAGGCAGGTCACTACTGATTCGCTGGAATTTCATTTGCACCGGGGCGATTTTGAGAATTGGCTAAGAGATGTCTGTAAGGATGCGGAGTTGGCTGAGGAAATTAGAACATTAAAGACAGACGGGTTGAAGAGTGAAGACCTCAGAAAAGCATTATTAAAAGCCTTAGACGCAAGATACGGCATTGGAGAATTACTTTAGTTTCTCCTATTTTTCCAAATGCAGTTTTCTCCACCACTGAGGAACTTTCACGTTTTCCGCTATGTCCCAGAAGTCATAGGGCTTAATATCTAGCACTGGTGTGCCATCGTAAGCATCTAAACCTTTAACAGTCAAAACGTTACCATCCACTTTAACCAACTCCACCAACGTTAGCCCAATTGGGTTTGGGCGAAGCATAGTTCTGACAGCGAAAACACCTGTTAACGGCAAATCAGCTCTGCCTCTTGGATGAACCTTCAAAGTTCCTCGCTGCTCACTTGTAACTTGGTTCAGATAAAATAGCACAAACAAATGCGAGAAACCAGAAATGCCGTCTAAACCTTCAACCAACTCGTTATTGAGCACGATTTGTGAAATTACGGATTTGTCTTTAACTCCGTCGCCGACAGCACTGGTTTTAACGTATCCTATCGAAGTTAAAACGATTTTTTCATCAAAAGGCACTTACTTACTCCTCATTGTTTGATTGAGTTATGAAAATATATAAGCATTAGATAACACCGTTGTGCGAAAGTCATCGTTCCATCTGAATTTCAGCATGTTAATAGCACCGAAAAACGCTAATACCGACTTGCCCTTTTAGGAGTTTTGACCTAACCGCTAAAGGTTTCGCAATGAATTTCTAATAAGATCCAAATATGGCTTTGTGCAAAATAATTCATCGTGTAAGGGCTTTGAGTTCTTCGCTTTGATGAATTTACCTTTTTTTAGGGAAAAACTATAAACGACCAATCGTGTTTAAGTTGGAAAGGCGCCAAATAAATGAAATGCCAATCGTGCTCTCAGGAAACACTTCTTCCATTCCGTTGCCCCCATTGCGGAGGCCAATTCTGCAGTGCACACCGTTTACCCGAGAACCACGCATGCCCAAAAATTGACTCAGCCCGCTCCCAAAGACAAGAGCAAGTAATGACAAACCAAGCCTACGGCTCCTATAATTACAGTTATGTTTTTAATCAACAACCCTTCAAACGCAAATATCGCGTTAACTTCAGCCAAAAAGAAGTCAAACACATATCGATTGCAGCGTTGCTTGTGATTGGCATTGGCTTCTCAATCGGGATATATGGAAACTCTGTTTGGGGGATTCTTTCCGCTTGGACATGGGAAATTATGGCTGTCTTTCGCGGTTCTTATGACTTCGTCCTTTTCTGATCCACGAAATTGCTCATAAAGTTATAGCTCAACGAAAAGGAATGTTGGCAGAATTCAGATTAACTACTTGGGGCGCAGTTGCAACTCTGGTTTCAGTGTTTCTGCCTTTCAAAATGATTTCTCCGGGTGCAATGATGATTGGTGGTTCAGTGCCAAGTGGCGAAGACCTTGTTAAGATTTCCATTGCTGGGCCCATCACTAACCTCATTTTCTCAAGTGTACTTCTTGGATGTGCGTTTGCTCTACCATCCAGCCCAGTTGTCCTATTGCTGTTCTTTGCAGCTTACATCAACGCTTTCATGGCAGTCTTTAACCTGATTCCTTTTGGAATTTTAGATGGATATAAAATCTTTAGTTTTAACAAGAAGCTTTGGGCTTTAGCTTTTGCAGCAAGTGCGACTTTAGCCATAGTAACCTATTTGCAAGCTTTCGGCTATTAATTTAATAGAAACGAGGCTATTTTCATCCCAGCTTTCCCCACTGTTGTTCTTGCAATAATCACTTTCTTGAACATATAAAAAATCAAGAGCTTTTGCTGCAAAAGAAAATTAACAAAAAATCTAAAAATTTTCTTAGAAGAATTAGATTAGTTCGATTGTAACGTGGACTTCTTCTGGAACCCGAATACGCATGATTCTGCGCATAACGCGTTCTTCAGAGTCAATATCAATCAATCGTTTGTGAATGCGCATTTCCCATCTGTCCCAGGTTGCGGTGCCTTCACCTGATGGACCTTTAAGAACTGGAACACGCAAACGTTTGGTTGGCAGTGGTACTGGACCGTTCATTTTAACGCCTGTTTTTGACGCGATGCTTTTGAGTTCTCCACATACCTCTTCTAATTTACTGTAATCTGTACTTGTAAGGCGGATTCGTGCTTTTCTTACCATGTTAGTCGATCAATCCATTGTTTTGCCGTCTATTATATGTTGGCGACACCTTACAGATTTAAGCGGAACATAAAAACCTTGCGACCCACAAAACAAACGTCATACCGAAAATAACCAAGTAACAAAAAAGCAAGTTGGGTTAAGAACCAATGCGCTACCCCTCTATAGGTTCTGCAACAAGTTTCTATTTGGATCAAATAGATGTTTAAGATTCAGTTGAGTCACTGATTCGTTTCCTAATTGTCTCATACTGCTCAGGTGTGAACAATTCTTCATTGCATCCAGGGCATCTGAGTGCCTTCACATTATGCAGGACAACGCCATCAACTTCCAGGTCAAATTCAACTTGAACATATTCAACGCAGCATGAAGGACAAAGTAGCGCGTTTGCTTTGGTGCCATCTGTTTTACTGGATGAATTTTTTTCCAAGTTCTTCTGCCCAAGCCTCAACCTTAGCTGGATCCGTGTTATCCACCATTAGTTTTCTGAAATATTTTATTCTTCCACCGAATGCCTCTGTACTTACAGCATTAATCTTTGGATATTTAGCCAACGTTTTTTCAACAAATCTCGATTTAGCCTCATCATAACTTCCTGGAGTGCCAGCCCAAGCGGACGAAACAAAAAAAGCCACATTCTTACCCGATAGATCGTTTTCAAGAAACTTTAAAGCTGTACCATACACTTTGCCAGCCCTAACCCCGCTTCCAATAATCATATTCTGGTACTGGGCCAGATCCAAGGGCGTCTGTTCCTTAAGGTCAACCAACTCAACCTCCAAGCCATACTTGGAACGCAGAATTTCAGAAATTTTCAGGGCTGACTCCTTAGTAACACCCATCTTAGTTACATAGGCAACAAGCGTTTTGTTTGTACTCATTCTTTTAGGTGCTTCCCTGAGGCTTCTCCGCTGGCGCTAGTTTGGCACCGCAGTTATTGCAGAAAATCGAGCTGGATGGATTTTTGGTTCCACAGCTGGGGCAAACAAGTGTTTCCTGTGCAGTGCTGGGTTTTTGCTGCATATTCTCGCTTGCCTTCTTAATAGCTTGGTGTGTTTCCCGCGCTGCCATGCTGAATGCTCGCTCAAGCTCTATTCCTACTTTGTAGAATGCGTCTCGTAAATCGTCAGAGGGATAAGCTGCGTTTGAAGCTTTACCTTTTGGGGTTTTGGTGCCGCATTTCGGGCAGAAAAGTGCGTCGTCTGGGATTTTTTCGCCGCAATTAGAGCAATAAACCATTTTTTCACCAGCTAAATATGCATGTGAGCAGCGAATTTAAGCCTTTACAGAATTAAAAAAGAAATAGAAGAGTTGGGAGCAACTCAATCTACGAGTTTTGCCCTTGCATCCTCAATCAACTTTACCGTCTGTAGTCGCCACGGCTCAAATTTCGCTGGCGTCTCAGGGTAATTGTTGTAGTGTGCCCTAAGCTCTCTCATCATTGTAACGGTCAATCGCAGCCTGTTAAGGAATCCAACTCGTCGCAAGCCTTTGAAGACGCGTTTGGCGGTTTCGGTGATGTTAAGGTGGAAGTCATCGCCCATGCCTGCTTTTAACACGTCGTCTTCTGTCATGAGTTTCTCGTTCATGCCATAGTTGAGGTCTTCGTCGCTGCAAGATAAGAGGAACATTTTGAAGATGTCGAGGCTTCCTTGTTTCTTGCCATAGGTTTCGATGTATTTCTTGTTATAGCCCCAGAGTGCTTCTTTGGTGGGTTCCCCTTTAGAGAGGGCTTCAACGAAGGTTTGCCCGGCTAAATAGCCGCTCAGCATTGAGGGTCCGATACCGCCGCCGTGAATTGGATTAACAAGCGAGGCAGCGTCGCCGACTAGCATGACACCGTTTGAAACCATGTTATCTAAAGGCCTGCGGACTGGATCAAACCATGAACCGGCAGTTAAAACCAAGGAACCGTCAAAGATTGGTTTCTTGAACGCGGTTTCGTAGAGTTGCTGTTTGGGGTTAGGGTAGTTTTTGCTCATGCCTATGCCTAAACCGACGTTTACACGTGCGCCGCCTTTGGGGAAAATCCATATGTAGCCGCCTGGTGACGCTTTTTGGTTAAGATAAATTTCGCAGAATCGGGTGTTTTCAGTTTCCTGTTTGAGCTGGCGTATTTCTCTGTAGCATGCTTCAACGTCCTGGTTATCTATATCGCGGTCTATGCCCATCTCTGCCGGAAGCTGCTTACGCACCATCCCAAAGTAGCCAGTTGCGTCAATCACAACTTTACTATGAAGTTCAGAAACTTGGCCTGTCTTCATATTCTTGGCGGATATTCCTGCAACTGCACCTTTTTGGATTATTGGTGCGCGGAAGTTCATGTTATCTTGAAGGATTGCGCCTTTGTCAGTTGCTTTTTTTACGAGCCACTGCCCAAACAACCTCCTATTTAATAGGAAACCAACAAAGTCTTTGTCTGCAATAGTGAATACTGTGTTTTCGTCTGGGGAGTAGATTTTTATGCCATCAATTTTTGCTTCTAACTCGCCGCCTGTCGGCTTTTCCAATCCCAGAAAAGTCAGGTGGTGTTCTCCGAGTGCGTCACCGCAGATTTTTTCTCCGATTTCTTCGCGTTTTTTCTTTTCTACTATGCAAACCTTTAATCCTGATTCAGCGATGGTTTTTGCTGCTAAGCAGCCTGCTGTTCCTGCGCCTACAACTATGGCGTCATATTTTTCCATGATTTTCTCCTCACTGTCAACTTTACTTTGTATACCTTGTTGTATTAGTAAACGTTTATAAATTATGAAGTAAGAAAAACCCAACCGAGTGTAACCCACATGAGTGCCCCATTAACCTTAAGCGCAGAATTCCGCAGACTCGTAGAAGCTCGCATGAACCAAGTTCTCAAAGGCGTAGAAGTAACCTTCAACGAAATCATAGAAAAACAAAAAATCACACCCACCGAACTTAAAAACGAACTGGAAAGTCTCGAAGAAAGCTTCAACTTCCTATTCCAGAAATGGAGCCTAGAAATACTCTACACACTCATGCTCAAAAACACAATTGGTTTTGGCGGCATAAAAAAAATCTTAAGCGTCAACTCTCGAACACTATCCGACAAACTGAAAATGCTGCAAAAACACGGATACATAACCAGAAATGTTGTAGACGGACCGCCGCTAAGAGTGGAATATGCATTGACGGCTAAAGGAAAAAACACAGTGCTCTTGGCGCTTCCATTGCTGTATTATTCTGGCTCAGCCTAAGGTTTCGGCTGAATTTTTCTGAACGTTTGAGGAAGACTTGTTGACTCTTTCACAGTTTCAAAAACCATACATGTCAGCGTCTTATCTAAGCCCTTAATCAACCTCAATTTATCAACCACAAACTTGCCGACTGCTTCAACGTTTTCAGCGCGTAACTTCACGAGAAGGTCCCAATCGCCTGTAATTATGTGAACTTCTTGGACTTCTGGGAAGCGGGCGATTTCTTCTGCTACCTGTCTTTGGGATACGGGTGTTTCATCTTCGTTTTTTGCTCTGTAGGAGACTGAGGCTAAGATGAATGCTGCGGTGCCGAGGTTGAGTTTTTCTGCAGAGAGGATGGCGCGGTACTGTTTTATGATTCCCATTTCTTCCATGCGTTTGGTCTTGGCGAAGATTGTTGTGATTGGGGTGTTGATTCTTTTGGCTATTTGGTTGGCGGTTAGTTTGCTGTTTTCTTGGATAAGGGTGAGTATGGCGAGGTCTTTTTCGTCCAATTTTAGGCTCATATGTAATTATTACAGGTTTCAGATATAAAAGCTTGCATATACTGTAAATTATCCACGTTTTTTTATAAAAAATTTATTACCTGCCACGCCTAATGTACACAAAAACAAGTTCACAGTGATAAAATGCCCAAACAAGAATTAATCGAAATCCCCAAACCGTTAGACCAGCTAACGGCAACAGAAACAGAAAGAAAAGCCTGCATAGGCAAAATCATGACTTACACACTAAAAAGCCTCTCAACTACCTTTGTTAACAAAGGCTTCCAATGGCTCCTCCCAGTAGCTCTAAGCCAAAGCACCGATCCGCTCTGGCCTGACCCAGGGGCATCCATAGAAAAGAGAATCGAAGTTGACATCTATGGCAAACCAGTCCGCACAACCGCCAGCATGATAATCCACAAACTCGTCGCCGCCTCAACCGCCTACCCCAAACTATTCATCCTTTCACCCAACATCCGCATCGAAAAAGCTGAACGAGCCAAAACTGGAAAACACATCTACGAATTCACACAGCTCGACTTTGAAGTCAGAGACGCAACTTCAAAGGAAATTATGATGTTGGTGGAAGATGCTCTTCAGACTTTGGTTAAAGATTTAAAACGTGAAATGAAAAGTGAATTAACAACTTTATGCCGATGTGACACCCTCAAAGTGCCTACAACACCCTTCAAAATCTACGACCGCTTAGAGCTTGAAGCTAAATACGGCGCAGACTGGGAAGCAGGCTTATCTAGAGAGATAACTGACCCTGTTTGGGTCATGAACATTCCGAGAGAATTCTATGACTTTGAAGACTTCAAAACAGGCAAATGGGACAACTATGACTTGTTCCTGCCACAATTCGGCGAAGTCCTATCTGGTGCTAAGCGTGAATGGGAATACTCAAAGATTTTCAAGAAGATTGAACGTGACCAAGTCAAAAAAGAAAACTATGCACTAATCCTCAAAATGGCAAAGGAAGGCAGACTTAAACCCACCGCTGGCGGAGGCATAGGCATGGAACGATTAGTCGGCTGGCTTGCAGGCGTCAAACACATCGCTGAATGTCAACCTTTCCCGCGTGTACCTGGAAACGTAAACGAACTCTAAGGATGACAACACGCAATGAATCCATATCTTGAAGCATTACAATCCAAACTAAGCCCTCAAGACTTCCTAAAACTAAGTCGTATCGACAACCCAAACGTCCACGAGTTTATCGCTAAAGAAAGCGACCTTTGCCACGCCGAAAAAATCTTTGTCTGCAGCGACTCAACCGAAGACATCGCACATGTTAGAAAACAAGCAGTCGCCATTGGAGAGGAAAAAGCAATTTTAACCATGCAGGGGCACACGGTTCATTTTGACGGCGAGTGCGACCAGGGGAGAGACCGCCAAAACACCAAGTACCTTGTTCCAAAAGGTGTTTCACTTAGTAAAGCGCTCAACCAGATGGACCGTCAAGAAGGCTTAACAGAAGTTAGAGGTCTGCTAAGAGATTCAATGATGGGCAAAACAATGATTGTCCGCTTTGTCTCGTTGGGGCCAGCTGACTCTGTTTTTACGATTCTTGGTTTGCAATGCACGGATTCTTGGTATGTAGCGCACACGGAAGATCTGCTTTACCGTCCAGGCTATGAACAATTTGTGAAGGCAGGACCAAAAAGCGATTTTCTACGTGTTCTACACTCATCAGGAAAACTAAATGAGGACATGGTAAGCGTCGACTATGATAAAAAACGCATCTACATTGACCACATGGATAACACCATCTACAGCGTTAACACCCAATATGCAGGCAACAGCGTCGGCTTCAAAAAGCTTGCCTTCCGCCTGGCAATTCGCAAAGCCAGCAGCGAAGGATGGCTAGCCGAACATATGTTACTCATGGGCGTCTTTGGACCCAACAAACGCAAATCCTACTTTGCAGGCGCTTTCCCAAGTGCATGCGGCAAAACCTCAACAGCCATGCTTCCAGGCGAAACCATACTTGGCGACGACATCGCTTACATAAGAGATATCGATTCAACTGCCCGAGCTGTAAACGTGGAATCAGGCATCTTCGGCATCATACAAGACGTAAACTCTATCGATGACGCTTTAATCTGGAAGGTTCTAACGAATCAAGGAGAAATAGTGTTTTCTAACATTCTGGTGAAAGATGGCAAACCCTACTGGTTGGGCATGGGAAAAGAGCTGCCTAAGGAAGGCTGCAACTACACAGGCAACTGGTATGAAGGTAAAAAAGACGAAGACGGCAACGAAATACCCGCTGCTAACAAAAACGCACGTTATGCAGTAGCCCTAAAAGCTATGGAAAACATTGATCCTGAACTGGATAACCCTAACGGAGTTGAATTGAGCGGCATAATGTACGGTGGACGCGACGCTAAAGCCTACGTGCCTGTTCAGCAAAGCTTCAACTGGGATCACGGCATTGTTGCTTACGGAGCATCGCTTGAAACCGAAACCACTTTTGCAACCATTGGGAAAGAGGGTGTTCCAGAGATTAACATGATGAGCATTCAAGACTTCATTTCAATTCCAATGGGCAAAAACGTACATAATAACCTTGATTTCGGGCGAAAACTCAAAAAGCAACCAATCATCTTCGGTGTAAACTATTTCCTAAAGCAAGTTGGCAACGGCAAATACCTAAACAGCCCACAGGATAAGCATGTTTGGATAAAATGGATGGAACTGCGCGTCCACAACGAAGTTGGTGCCATAAAAACACCAACCGGATACATACCAAAATACGATGATTTACGCAGACTGTTCAAGCAAGTGCTCGGCAAAAACTACGCTAAAGAAGACTACATCAAACAATTCACCATCCGCGTCCCAGAAAACCTTGCAAAGATAGAGAGGGTCTCACGGTTCTACCAGGAAAACGTAAACGACACACCGCTGGAAATGTTCGGAATCCTCTACATGCAGCGTGAACGACTGCTTCAAGCCAAAGAGAAGTACGGCGACTATATTTCACCTGAAAACTTCGAAAAAGAAGCAGAGGCCTAAGCAAAAATGGCGTTTAAATCAATTATTTCTTCCTTTTTTTGCGTCAAGCTTTTAAATGGATTCCGTATACTGAATAGAAATTCATAATCGTTAATTAATAATAACGGCCTATGAAAAATTAAAGAAAAGAGTGATGTAATATGATGATGAAAAAGCTGGATAAAAAAGCTTCGACGTACAAGATAGACCTATCTGCCATCGGAGAGGACGGGACTTTTGAGTGTCCAAAATGCGGAAAATCAATCTCTCCAGACGATGAATCAGAAAACAACTACCAAATCCTAGACACAACAGTCGTGAATGACGAGCTTGCTGAATTAGTTATCAGCTGCGCCAAATGCAAAAGCACCATAAAACTTACTGGTTTTAACCAAGGCTTTGAAGATTAACTTTGTCAAGTTAAACCTAAATTTCCGTTTTACCAGCTACATTTCTTAACCCATTTTAGATTTTTAAGCACCATTTCGGCATTCGAAATTCTACCCAGACCCCTAAGGGTAGATGACATTTGCGGTTTTTTGGTCAATAGGCTCTTAAAATCTAAGCTTTGCGTGAGTCAGCTATGCAAATACTTTATTTTACCTTTGACGCTATTCTCAATGCTGATCCGAATGTTTGTTGAGACCTTCACTGTCGGCATGTTATCCACCAACTGTTATGTGGCCAGTTCCAAGGAAACAAAAGAGGCAATCCTAATTGACCCTGGGCTGGAGTTTTCTTCCGAAGCCAATGCAATTTTCGACTACCTCTCCGCTGGCAAGTTAAATGTAAAGTTTATTGTAAACACACATGGACACGACGACCACGTCAAAGGAAACGCTCTTTTTCAGAAAAAACTCAACGTTCCCATATGCATTCATCCTCTTGATGCCCACTTCATCGAAGGCGCAGAAAAAGTTCTTCTGATTGAAGATGGCACCCTGGTCAAGTTTGGCGACCAAACTCTCAAAGTCCTGCATACGCCCGGACATACCCTAGGTAGCATATGCCTTGTCGGAGAAAAACTTGTTTTCACAGGTGACACATTATTTGCCAGCGGAATCGGCAGAACCGACTTTTCCGGCGGCTCAATGACTGATATGAGGCTTTCCTTGCAAAAACTGGTGCAGTTGCCTGATGTTTTGCTTGTGTATCCTGGGCATGGTGAAACTTCTGTGATTGGGGAAGAAAAAAGAGTTAATCCTTTTCTGAATAATAGAAGTAGGGATATGTTTTTTTAGTATCCGCGTGGGTTTTGGTTAAGTTCCTGTAGTGCACGCAGCCTTTTGATTATGTTTGGGTGTGTTGAGAAGATTTCAGTGAATTTGTCTACCGATGTTGGCTGTTTTGCGAGTGTTTCTCTTAGCATATCCTGCTTGTTTAGTGAGCAGTTAGAGTTTAGTTCTGCTGCGTCAGCGGTTGCACGTTCAGGGTCTGATATGAAGAGTGCTTTGTAGGAACTGGTGCTTTTCTGTTGGTCTTTTTGTTGTTTAGTTGGGTTTTTGCTTTCCTGCACAATTGTTACCAAGCCTGTGGAGAGTTTTTCTGCTCCGTTCTCAACTATCGAAGCGCTGTGTCTGTCAGCGTAGTATTCCCGCAGACGGCTCAGGTACAAAGTAAAAAGTGTCAGAACCCATGAAAAAGCCATGAAGGCAATGCCGAATAACGCGTTGTTTCCGCCGCTGTTTTTGTTGTTCTGGTTTCCTCCGCCGAAGATGCCTGACAGCATCATAGAATAACCAATGTAGTAGAAAAGTGCTGGCAGGAATGAAACCACCATCATGACTTGTACGTCGCGGTGTTTTAGGTGGCCGAGTTCGTGGCCTATGACGGCTTCGACTTCTCCGTTGTCAAGTTTTGTTAAAAGTCCCTGAGTTACGGCAACTCTGCTGCCTGTTAATGGTGATCCGTATGCGAATGCATTTGGCAATGGGATTTGTGAGAGCATGAGTTTTGGTGTGGATATTCCGCTTTTTTTGCTTAAATCGCTAACCATCTGGTGGACCTGTGGGTTTTCGTTTTGGGGCATTTCTTTAGCTTTGTATATCCAGCCTACAAGGTAAGGTGACAAAAGCCATTGTGCTACGTTTAGCACTACCACGAATATGCCTATGGTTAGGAGGCTGAAGCCTACTCCTGCAACAGTTAAGATAACTGCGAAAACAAGTGTGGTTAAACCAAAGATTACGGCTAAGGTTGCAGCCATAGAAAGTCTAAGTTTCCAAGCGTTCATGCTTTGTCACTTTCTGGTTCCTCATTGTGTCTTCATAGGAGCTTATAACTTTTGTGCGCTAAGTCTAAATAATCATCTAAAAAAACAGACCAAAATCATTCTACAATTGCCAGAAAAATAAGGCGCGAAGAATCAACTCTAAAGTTTTCCAATTCGTATCCGCCAAGAACTTGATTAATCCTAAAACCAACGCTCTCCAGTAAGCAAGACAGCTTATCCCGTCGATACAAGCGAACTTTATGCTCAAACAACCTGACCTGCCCATTTGTTTTGTCACGGATAGTCCATGAATCACAAAGCCATCCCCCACTGTCGCTTAATGTTCGCTTTTGCAGGAGAATAAAGCCAGGATAATCTTTCTCTTTGATTGAATTGTTTTGCACATTGTATTTTAGGTCTAAATATTCTTGGTTAAAAACATCGATTATAAACAAGCCCATTTTGGACAACACCCTTCGCACTTCAAATAGGCTAACTTTGTCATCTGCTTCCGAGGGCAAGTAACCAAAACTTGTGTCAAAGCTCACAATAGCGGAAAAAATGCCCGTTTTGAAAGGCAAAAAGCGAACATCACCCAAAACCACCGATATCTCTTCGGAACGTTGCTTGGCAATTTTAAGAAGCTTACGTGACACATCCAAACCCACCATCATATATCCATCTGCATTTAGAGCGATTGAATGCCTGCCTGATCCGCAAGCAAGGTCCAACACGTATCCAGAAGGCTTGAGGAGGCTTTTCAGAAATTGGATTTGCCGCTGTGTTAGGTTATTATCCGCCATTTCTGCCCAATAAACTCCCATTTCATCGAAGACGTTTGGCATAGTTTCACTCCAATTTTCTTATAGCCCAACCAGTTAAACATTAAGAGCGCGCAGATTTAGCGGTTTAGTTTCTATAGGTTAGTGGAGTAATTATATCAGGGTTTTTAATTTCCTTTGAGCAAAGATTTCCTGCAATTTCTATTTTTTTAAATTAATGAGCTTAGTTATTGCAAATGGAACGAGCATTTTCTCTGAATGTAACCCTCCATGCTGTCCAAGAAAACTAATTTTATCCCCCTGCGAGTTCTCATACCACACTGTTTCCTTTCCATATGGCAAATTCATCAAATTTCCAGTTCTTTCAAAAACTTCTTTGTCAGGAATGCCCAAATCAAACAAACCTTTTTCTGCCGCTTCTTTAGTTTCAATTATTTGGGCTTTGTTACCAATCCTTTGTATTAGCCACTCCTTAGTCTCAACAAGTTTTTCTTCTTTAATATGAAAAAAAAGTTCTCGGGGACCCCCCTATTGGCATAATTGCTTTTTGATTTTTCCCTACTTGTAAGTTCAATATTGCCTTTGGTAAACAATTTAGGTAAATTGTCTCTCTTGGATTAACGTTCAAGCCCCCATGATCCGCAGTAACTAACAGTAATGTTTCTTTGGCAGTTTTTGGTTCCAACTTTTGAACCAATTCCTGATTTAATAAATAAGTTATCGACGATAGTTCTGCAGAATATTCGTAACTATCCGGCCCATATTCATGTGCTATCGTGCCTGGTCGTATTGAGGATAGACGAAATTACCGTTTATTTTTTTCTCTGCGGATTCAAATTGTTGAACTAACATTTGTATCCTTGAGCAAAGTTTTTTGTTCTGATGGCAACTCTCTTCTCTTCGATAACGAGTTACAAGTTATTTTGAAGCAGTTCGTTGCCACTCTGTTCACTTTTCCTTTTCAGTAATGTCTTTGAATTGCTAGCTTATTCAATTGTAAAAGCGTTTCCGTTAAGTTTCTTGACTAAAATATTTTTTTTAGTAAAGGTTTCTTTACTAACTAAAATTATTACATGTCTCATTGATTTCCTATCTTGAGAGAGCTTTTCAATGTCGCATAGATTGGATCTAGATAGGCATTTTTGAGTTTTCTTATTGCAATCAATAAACGATCTGATTTGACTCCAAAATGCTAGTTATGTATATTTTGTCTCAGTTTGAAACCGAGAAAAAAAGAAAAGGTTACGGGAGACTCTAAATTGAGAAGAAATATATAACTGTGCCATTTTCTGCCTATACTATTATTGTTTCTGCAGATTTTGCCGCAATCATTGTACTCTCCGATCAAAAACTCAATCCAGTTGCAAATTAAGAATATAATTCATGAATGCTCGTTCAAGTTCGATTACTGATCTGATTCATAGTTAATTGTTGGATTGTTTGTTTTTTCTTAAAGGTTGAGAATTGCCATTGCTACTTGAATAGCAACAGTCAAGAGAAACAATATCGAAACCAATACCGCCGCCGCTTCCAACTTGTGGATTAATGGAGTAACCATTTGGTAGTAACGTGGAAGCAGTTTAGATGTTGGAAGAAGAATAATAGAAAGAAAAGCTAGAAAAAGGCTAATGTCCAAGAAGCTTAATGGAAATTCTATCTTAATAGTATTGTTCAGATTAATACCTGAAGATGAGGGACTTGGCGAAACAGAGGTAGAATTGCTTGGAGTTGGCGTAGCGGTTGGTGAAACTTGAGAGGTTGATGTAGGAGTAGGTTTTGGAGTACTTGTTGTTCTGGATGTTGGCAATGGAGTTGATGCTTGTGTTGGAGTGGTTGTTTGATTAGGCTCTGGAGTAGTCGTTGGAGTAGGAGTAATTGTTACTGTAAATGAGTTGCTGGTCCCAGAATGATTACCATCAATAACTATGATGTTAACGCTTGAACCCGAAGTATCGACAGTAACCGGAATCGACCCTACACCGTTAACGAAAGAATTCATAGTTTGGGGACTAATTGACCCAGCAGAATAGGTCAAAGAGGGTGCACCAGTATAACCTGTAACAGTATTCCCATATGCGTCCTTAGCCAATACAGTTATACTAAACGATGTGCCCACGGTCTGAGTGCCAACAGAATTAAATATAAAATGATCAAGTGGCGCAAAATCCGATGCAACAGACGCAACATCGCCTGTGGCACCATTATAGTTGTTATCACCACTGTAGACCGCTTGGAACTGATAAGTATCTACAGTCTGAGGAACATAAGTCGTAGAAGCCCCACCATTGTTCAAAGACACCGCAGGACCAATAGTAGTCCACAAGCCACTTCCAATTTTAATCTGAAAAGTAGCCGTTCCAGTAGGAGTCGCACCACCAGAAAAACCTGAAATAGTAACAGAAACTGTGACCCCGTTATTAACGAAAACTGGGTTTGGACTAACAAACGGAACTGAAACAACAGCATTTGCTTTATTGACCGTTAGAGATGTAGCAGCCCCTGTTACGCTATTATAGTTGTCGTCCCCGCTATAGACTGCCTGTATGCGATTTGTACTTCCAACCGCGATTGGAGTATATGGATCTGAAGTTAAAGAAGCACCAGACACCGTTTTTATAGAACCAAGTTGAATCCAAGTTGAACCGCTGTCTGCAGAATATTGAAACGTCACAAATCCAGTAGGAGTAACACCTGAAACCCCTGAAATTGTCACGGCAGCGGTTGCTGATCCGCCAAGGGAAATCGGACTTGTCGTGTTTAAGGTTGGATCTGGTATAGTTGGAGTAGCCTTGTTAACCGTTAGAGGTGCAGCAGCTCCCTGTTGCATTATTATAGTTGCTGTCTCCGCTATACACTGCCCGTATGCGATAAGAACTTCCAACCCCAGATGGGGTATAGGGATCTGAAGTCGCGGTACCTTTCGACAACGTTTGGATGGATCCAAGCGTATTCCAAGTTGTACCGCTATCATTTGAATATTGGAAGGTTATTATTCCCGTTGGGGTGCCGCTACTACCACCTACAATGACGTTGGCCGTTACATAACCACCTAAAGTAATAGGACTACCTGGATTAAGAGTTGGTTGAGAAACAGTTGAGGAACCAGCAGCTTTAATCACTTGTGAACTTGCAAATAGAAATATTGATACCGAAATCAAAAATATGAATATAGGTAATTGAAGTTTCTTCATGTTCCTTTCATTCTGATGTTTACAGTTGACTTAGATTTGGGTTAATTATCTATCCATAAGGACATAATACCTTTTTTGTTTTAACCTTTTCTATTTTTATGCTTTCAGAGTTGTGCCTGAATAAAAAAGCTGATATGGATCGGCACGCTTTTCCGCCGATAATGAGAACGCGAGCATCGTAATTCCAATCGATAACTTTTACAATTTCACACGATTGTACACCAACGCATTAGTTAGAGTCGCAAAATAGTCCAAGACACATATAGAGTGCAAACTGTTATCAGCAATAATCCTTTACATTGGAAAAGAATTTGAAAAGACTTTTTTCTTACAATTTTTTTTATAGAAAATGGATAGAATGTTTTAGGTTGCAGAGAACGCTGCAATAAGATGGATATTACTTAGAAACATTATCGAGTCGTCGTAGCCGTAATATCTACTAGCAGTTGCGTAGAAAGTGTATTTGTTACCCGCTACAACATTGTATGCTGCTTGTGCGGTCATGTCAAAATATACACGTTCATCTGTTGGACCAGAAGTTTGCGACCCATGTATTGAAATATCCAGGTCATACCAGCCAGGCGAGGTTGGGGATGTTCCAAGATATAGCGCACACGAGTTATTGTAGTACATATCCACATAGCCCACGTTCAATGTAACAATTACGGCACCATTTGCGGGTGCAGTTATGGTGACGTTGCCAATAGGAATCGCTATACTGCCATTGCTACTAATATCGAGTGCAGCATCATCAATTTTAGAGGAGTTTATTACTGTAATTCCTGGTGGACCTTGGATACCTTGCAACCCTGTTGCTCCGGTAGATCCAGTATCACCTTTGGGTCCTTGTAAACCTGTTGACCCAGTCGCGCCAGTGGAGCCTGCTGGTCCAGTTGCTCCAGTAGCTCCAGTATCACCTTTAAGACCATTAGGGCCAATCGTACCTGTTGTTCCTGTGTCTCCTTTATCGCCTTTCTTAGTTTGCGGTGCAATACCGAGCTGCGTTGAAACTACAGCTGAGACGATACCTGCAACCGCAATCGTTAAAGCTAACACGATAACTAAAGTTGCTTTTGATATTGCTATTCTTTCCATTTTTTCACACAAAAATAGTATTGTTTCACTGACTTTAAATTGTTGTGCAGCGCGAAATGATAATGTTAAGTAAACCGCAATCAAATACAACGTTCTAGCCGCTTTTCGCTGTTTTTCTTAGACCTCACAATTTTGCAAGAATTAAACCGAAAACAAGAACTATTCCTAGTCATCAAAATAGTGCCAAAAATTAGGAAAAGGTACGAAATTGAAATCATCATAACTTGTCTTTGGTTTCGAGCCGCTTAAATATCCAACCGCTCACCTTCTATTCCACTGGAGAAGAGACCGTTGACTGAGAAGCAGGAGTGGCAGCACCTTTATATGCTACTAAAACTTGCGGAAATGGGCGCATATCGACGAACTGCCAAAATCTCAACCGAATACTTAGCAAAGAAGCTCGGGTTTTCCCAGCAAACCGCCTCACGCTATCTTATCGAGCTTGAACGCAAAGGCTGGATTCAGAGAAACATATCTCCAGACGGCAGCTTAATCAAAATCGAAGAACAAGGCACCAAAGAACTGCAGAAACTGTATTTAGGTCTAAAAGTTTTGATGGAGAAATCGTATCCACCTTCGGTAACGTTGGAGGGAACTGTTTTTACAGGTTTAGGTGAGGGCGCCTACTACATTTCAAAAGAGCATTATCAACAGCAGATTTTAGAGAAGTTAGGTTTTGAAGCTTACCCTGGCACACTTAACCTTAAGTTGTCAGCCGATTATGATGTTAAAACCCGTATGGAATTAGACGCCTACCCAGCCGTTGAACTTAAAGGCTTCAAAAATGAAGACCGCACTTTTGGTCTGGTGAAATGTTACCCTGCCATCATCGGCAACGAGGTTAAGGGTGCGTTGATAACGGCTTTGCGCAGTCACTATGATGCTTCAGTTGTGGAGATAATTGCACCCGTTTGCCTGCGGAAAGCGCTGTGCCTAAAAGACGGCAACAAAGTCAAAGTTGAAGTCTACACACAACCAAGCTAAAACGGCATAGCAACCGAATATGGATTTCTAGCTTTTTCATCATGGTCTGGTTTGCGTCTTGTGGCGATTATATAGCCGACTATTAAACCGAAAGCTAAACCGCCTAAATGCGCTACGATATTGACTCCTTCGCCTGTGTTGATGAAGAACAAGAAGAACGCATACACCAATGCTCCCAGAATTGACTGCCTTACTGAGCGTCTGCCGTAAATTACGCATGCGCCGAACAGTGCGAATATTGCTCCCGATGCACCCACGGAAATGAAGTATGGTCCGAACATTAAGGAAAGGACGTTGCCAACTAAGCCGCCGACAAGGTAAATTCCGAGGAACTCTGGCAGAGAAAACATTTCTTCTCCTCGCAAACCGAATATGAGTAGGAAAAGCATGTTGCCGACCAGATGAACTATTGAGGCGTGAATGAACATTGATGTGAAGAGTTGGTAGTATGCGCCTTGGAAAACAAACATGTTAACTTGCCCCCATTGATAGACGACGCCGTTGCCTGTTGTTAAGGCGTTTCCGCTAACGGCTGCCCCATAAATGTAGATAGCCACGTTTAAGGCGATTAAAATGAATGTTGGCTTATACTTCTCGCAACCCATAAGAACGCAACCGATTATTTGGAGAACTTTTCAAGTATTTTCTGTTTAATCTTTGATGAGCTATCTAAAGCATTCTCCCCAAACTTGCCAATCACAACAACCTCGATTGGGAGTTGATATTGAGTAATGTACTTTTTGACATCTCCCTCCATGCTCGCTTGGTCATAGCCCAAAGCAATTACATCGGGCCTGATTTTCCCAATTACTTCACCTATGCCAAATTTTTCAAAACCGAGAACTGCTTCATCAACCACTTTCAACGACTCCACCAACGCACGCCGCTGATCCTCAGACATTATGGGTTTTCCACCCTTCATTTTTTCCACATTGCTGTCTCGGGCGATGATAACTATGAGTTTAGCGTTTTCTCCACCTGCTCTTTTGGCTTCCTCAAGAAACCGCACGTGCCCCAGATGGATTAGGTCAAAGACGCCTGAGGCTAAGACAACTTTTTGTTTTCTTGGTTTGTTGGCCATTCAAAGTTCACTGCGCCAATTAATCTTAAAGCGTCCAGTAGCCCTTCACAGTAAGCTACCGAGGTTAAGCTGGTTTCAAGGTTGCCTTGAGCCTTATAATACTTTGCATCTTTGAGGTAATCGTTTGCCCAACGCAGAACGTCAGCCACAGATTCCTCTGTAAGTTTAATCGGGGTTGATGTTCGTTTGAGTACCTTAAAGACCTTTTCAGCGGACGAAATATACTTAGTCGTTAATGTTTCTACGCTTATTTGGCAAGCCTCCTAAACTCCGCTGGTGAACCAGCAAAAGCAATCAACGAATCAATCTCCATAAAATGCAACTCCCCCGGAAAAATCAGGCTAAAAGGTGGTTCCCCAAAATCAAAACTCGCTAAATCCTTTACGAAGTCTGCTTTCAAGGTAGGATTGCCGCTGCCTGCTCTTGCAATCCCAACCGCAACCGTGTCAGGGGTAATCACGTTTTGTTTCTTTTTTTCTTCAACTTCCCGCAGCATGTTGATGGCTTGGTTGATGCTTAGGAAAAGTTTTTCGTTGGCTTTTAAATCTAAAAGGCACAGAGTATGTAAGCCCAACTTTTTGTTCTGTGCGATGACGTTGTATGGTGTTTCTGAAAAGTTCTCGGGGAACGGCACGGTTACTGTTTTTCCAAACTTGTAATTATGCAGGCCCGAAAGACTGATGATTGCTGACATGATAGAGGTGCCGTGGATTACGCGTGTTTTTATTCCCTGTTTTTCAGCGTCAATGCGTAAGGTAACATGGGTTGTTGCGATGAAAGGGTCACCTGGAACCAAAAAAACCGCTTTGCCTTTTTTGGCAGCTTTGAGGATTTTGGCTCCATTTTCTTCTTCAAGGTCGTTTCTGGAGATGATCTGGATTTTTTGGCGGCATAGCGCCTCAAACCGCTGCAGGCTAAAGTCGGGCATTAGACTCGTGTAGAGCTCCATGAAAACGGCGTCCGCAGATTTGGTTTCCTCTAGTCCTTTGATGGTGATGCCTTTTTCGTCGTTTAATCCTAAGCCTATAAAGACAAGTTCATTCAATTTTGAGCCCTTGGCTATTAAATGGGGGCTTAAAACTTAAAGTTATTTTTCTTTGATTTCGCCCTTTTCAACTAGAATGTTGTAGTAGTATCGGCAGGTGCCCATGGTGACTGAATGGCGTTCGCAGAAGACGGCGAGGGTTTTTTCTATTGGCTCTTTTGGCGGTTTTTGTGTGACCATTTCTTTGAGTTCTTGGATTTTATGTTTGTCTAGTTTGTCGCTCATCTAATCATTTTGCTCCTGCTCATCTATACCATTGTTTTAGCTTCTCAAAAACCCTTTCGCTGACAAGTCTTTGGATGGAACATCCAACCAAACATTTATATGATTTACGTCAAAAAGAAACATGGAATTTAGCGGCAAAGCTGAAGGAACAAACACGATGAAGCCCATTGAGCGCCTAGTTAGAGATAACATTAGAAACTTAAAGCCCTGTGTTCACGGCGCCGAGGTTTTAGTTGCCGCAGAGCAAAGTGGGCTTTTGCCGCAGGAGATTTTGGATTTCAGTTCAAGCGTGAATCCGCTGGGTCCATCAAAAAAAGCTCTCGAGGCCGCCAAAGATGCCTTCAATCAAATCGCAGCTTATCCAGACTCAAACTGCAATGAGCTCAGACAAGTTATTGCCAGTCACTATGGATTAAGCAAGAATAATGTTGTTGTCGGAAACGGCTCAACAGAGCTCATGTACCTGTTCGCTGAAGCTTTTCTAAAAAAAGGCGAAAAAGCGGTTATTCCAGCGCCTACATTTGGCGAATACGAGAGCGCGGTTTGCAAGACTGGGGAAAAAACGAAATTCTCAAAATTAGGCAAAAATTTTGTGATCAACTCCGACTTGTTTAGGCGTGATATGGCTGGTGCAAAAATTGTTTTTCTTTGCAACCCAAACAACCCAACCAGTATGCTCATTTCAAAAGAAACCCTGACAGACATCATTGAGCAGGCTATGAAGCAGGATACTGTTGTTTTCCTTGACGAGGACTTCTTGGAGTTTGTGGAAGACGAAAAAGCCCTCACCATGATCGGCAAAATCAAAAAGTACCCTAACCTGTTCATTTTGCGGTCTTTTACAAAGATTTTTGGTTTAACTGGCTTGCGCGTTGGCTATGGCATTGCAAATGAAGAAATTATCAATGTTCTGTCTTGTGCAAAGATTCCTTGGAACGTTAATTGTTTAGCGCAAGCTGCAGCAGTCGCGGCGTTGGGGGATGAGGAGCATTTGCGGGTTACACGGGATCTTATCAAAAACGAGAAAGCGTGGTTGCAGTCTGAATTTGGAAAATTTGGTTCGTTCAAGTTTTCTGCGCCTGATGCTAACTTTTTCTTTATCAATATCCGCAATTCAGACTTAACCGCGACTGAATTGAAGAATAAAATGTTGCAACAGGGCATGCTGATTCGCGATTGCACCTCGTTTAAGGGGCTGGATGAGTTTTACGTTCGGATTGCCGTAAAAACCCATGCGGAGAATGAGCGGTTGATTGATGCTCTTAAGCGGATAGTTAAGGCAGTTTGAGTCGTGACCTATGTTTGCGGTTGACTTTTCACTGCTTGTTGATTCTGCTCTTATTTTCACGTTAGCTTTCTTGATTGACATAGTTTTGGGAGAGTACCCTGACAGGATTCACCCGACCATCGGCATAGGAAAACTGATTTCTTACCTCAAACACAAATTAAAAAACGCTAACCCACGGGTTGAGAAAACAAACGGTGTCCTAATGGCATTGCTCATAATGCTGGTGGTTGCGCTTCCAGTTTTCCTACTGCTTTTTTGGCTTAGACAACTGCCATACGGCGAAATACTCTACATCGTCGTAGGCGCAATCCTATTCAAGGCTACATTTGCCATAAAGGGAATGGGACAATACACTAAACCCATTGCAGCAGCGCTCAAGCAGAAGGATTTGGATGAAGCGCGAAAATGGTTGCCATACATTGTACGGCGTGACCCAAATAGTCTCAATGAACGCCAGATTATTTCTGCAGCCGTCGAATCCATCGCGGAAAGCACCACAGACGGAATTACTGCGCCCTTCTTCTTTTTTGCGCTCTTTGGTGTTCCCGGCGCTTTTGCTTACCGTGTTGTAAACACGTTGGATTCGATGGTTGGCTACAAAAACGTGGAAAATCGCAACATCGGCTGGTTCTCCGCCAAACTGGACACCATCGCCAACTATATTCCCTCACGCTTAACAGCTTACTTGATGGTTGCAGCATCATTTCTGTTGCATGAGGATTGGCGCGAATCAATGCGCATTTTGCAGCGAGACAAACATAAAACTGCAAGCCCAAACGCAGGCTACACAATTTCAGCCATGGCTGGAGCTTTAAATATCCAGCTTGAAAAACAAGGATACTACATCCTAGGCGATGACCATGGAATTTCGGCTGGACATATCCCGAAGGCATTGCGGATGATGACGATGACAGCTGTTCTGTTTGGTTTGGTCGCGGTTTTACCCGTTTTAGCGTTAAGAATCTATGTTGTAGGGCTCTAGTGCTCAAGTCAAAACTATAGGAAATAGAATTTAGGCTCTTTTTTCCGTTTTAGTCTTTTCTAGTCAAGATAATAAGTAGGCGTGTTTATGGGCGGCAAATCTTTTCTTTTTTGTCGTTGTGTTGCACAAACAGTCAAGTCATGAATTAAATCGTAATGTTTAATATAACATTGATCTGATAATTTTTCTGGGGATATAACAGTTGGGTGTACTTAAAAAAATAATCTTTATTTCAATAATCACATTTGCAGTGGCATTCATTATCGTACATACCAGCGCGTGGAATCTATTGGGAAAACCGATTGATTTGAGCATAACCGAAGAAGCAGTAGTACAAAAGGTCTCGTTTGATCCAACCAACAGTAACATACTTCTGCTCGACATACAATCAATGTGCAGTAGACCTATCGTTCTAAGTACAGCTGTAATTAAAGATTCACAACATAATACTGCGGCTACAATTGTTTCATTTTCAGGCGACCTGCCAGCCAACGAAAATACAACAATACCCGTTGATCTTAGCAGCGTTCAATTGGGTTCTGGAAATTACACAATAAATCTTTGGACAACAAAAAGCCACGTCATATCTACGCCCGCATTTAACTTACCGGCAAAATAGAATAAACCGCCAACACACAAAAAAGTTATGCTTGAGTTGCAGTGATAGACACATCTAAACTGTAACTAAACGCTGAACCGTCGCGCGCGCATATTTCCTATTAATACGGGAGATACGATAATTCTTAAGGAAAGTGGCCTTTGCTCACCTATTACAAATCACCAGAATTTCACCCAAAGAAACAGGCACACAGTGGCAAAACTACGATGTTGTTTTTATTCTTGAGTGGCATAAATGTATAGCCATTGAGAGGTACATGGGGTTTGAATGGGAAACCACTCGTCAGCATAATCAGCGCTGGCATGTCCAAATTTGGCAAACACGAAGGCTTGCTTGCAAGAGAAATCTTTTCCAAAGCCGCCTCTGAAGCCTTCAGCCGCTGCCCCAAATTGGAACCCAAAAAAGACATCAAAGCCATGTTTATCGGGCACATGGGCGAAGCCTACGAGCACCAAGGCCACACTGGCAGCGCCATCGCAGATTGGACTGGACTTACAGGTGTCGCAGCTACGCGGACTGAGGCAGCATGTGCTTCTTCAGGCGCAGCACTAAGGTCAGGAATTTACGCTGTTTTATCTGGGTTAGCGGATGTTGTTGTGGTTGGCGGCGTTGAAAAAATGACCCACCGAACCACCTCAGAAGTTACGGAGTACCTTGCTATGGCATCTGATTACCCGTTTGAGCAGTGGCACGGCATCACTTTTCCAGGGTTGTTTGCGTTGATGGCGACCGCTCATATGCATGATTACGGAACAACGGAGCATCAGATTGGTTTGGCAGCGGTTAAGAACCACTATCATGGCAGTCTAAACCCGAAAGCTCACCTGCAAAAAGAAATCACTTTGGAAACCGTTATGGCTTCTCGTTATGTTGCTTGGCCACTAAAACTATATGACTGCTCACTGATAACGGATGGTGCAAGCTGCATAATCTTAACTAAGCCCGAGCTCGCAGCCAAATATACCGATCAACCAGTACAAATCGTTGGCAGCGGACAAGCCAGCGATACAATAGGCTTATACCAGCGCAAAAGCTTCACATCGCTAAACGCAACAAAGCTAGCGGCGAAAACAGCCTACGACATGGCTCAAATCACTTCAAAACAGGTAAACCTTGCGGAAGTCCATGACTGCTTCACATTCGCCGAACTCATGGCATACGAAGACCTCGGCTTCTGCAAATCTGGCGAAAGCGGAAAACTCATCGAAAGCGGCGAAACACGTCTCGGCGGTCGCATTCCAGTTAACACCAGCGGCGGCTTAAAAGCCAAAGGGCACCCAGTCGGCGCAACAGGCACCGCTCAAGCCTACGAAATGTACCTGCAACTCACAGGACAAGCGGGAAAACGCCAAGTAAAAGATGCCAAAGTCGGCCTAACACACAACGTTGGCGGATCAGGAGCTACAGCGGTAGTCCATGTTTACAGGAGTGCACAATAATGAGCGCAAATGAGCCTTTTACGATTGAGCAATTCTACAAGTTTTTAGATCAGAAGAAGTTGATGGCTGGAAAATGCTTGAAATGTGGCAAAATACATTTGCCACCCCGACCCTTATGCGACAACTGCTTCGGAGAAGAATTCGAATGGGTAAACATATCAGGCAAAGGTAAACTGCTCACCTACACAGTTATTCATGTTGCACCTCAGCAGTTCCAATCTCTTGCGCCATACGCTGTGGGCATCGTGGAACTGGGAAACGGCTTAAAAATTCCGGGCATGATACAGGGCACAACGCAAGAAAACCTAGAAATCGGAATGGAATTAACCTTGGAATTCGGTGTGTGCAGCACATCTCAGCAGTGGCCGCAGTGGCAAAGATACTGCTTCAAACCCTAAAAATTAAAGCGACATAAGTCATTTTTCTTAGTCAAAATAATAGGTGAGTTTTCCCCGCTCAATAACTGGAAAATATAACCTCAATTTTCAGGAAGAGAGGGAAATACAAATCCAGCCGCTCCGTTGGTAGTACTCACCTAACAACTTAGTGCTTGCTTGATTAATATAAATATTATAAATTTTGAATCCAGCAACCTATTTTTTTTAGTATTAGAGAGCAAAATCGCAAAGCTTTATTGGCAATTGAATGGCTAGGGTTCATTTAGAAGCTGAATAGATTGAGCGAAAAACCAAAGATTTGCCTTGTTTCTTGTAGTGTTTTAAAAGACGAGATTCAGCAGTTGGTCAAGCAAGGCGACTTAGATGTTGAACAGGTTTTTGTAAGCAAATTCTTCCACATAGACTATGACGCCCTAGAGAACAATCTGCGCAAAGTTCTTGAACAAACCCTAAAAAGATTCAAGGGCAAAGTGGTCCTCGTTTACGGTGACCTTTGTATGGGCCAAGATGATGAAATGAAAAAGTTGGCCCAAGAATACGGGGTTGCCAAGGTCGATGCCATAAACTGCATTGATTGCCAATTGGGTGGCAAAGGCAAGTTCTATGAGGCAGACCCCGAGCATAAGTTGATGTTTATGGGTCCAGGTATGATAGGGTTTTTTACGCATGCCAAAGAGGCAATGATGAAAGAAGGCATTGACGAGGTAGCATTTGAGAGCATGTTCTGCGGCATTAAAGGATTTGTGCTCTTGAACACTTGCGGAAACACCGATCGAATGAGCAAGGAACTGGAGCAGTCAGGAATCAAAGTTCCGATATTGGAAACCAAGGAAGTTGGCGTTGAGGGTTTGAAGTTGGTAATTTTGGATGCAATAGAACGTGCTTCTAGAATCAACTGACTCTTTTAACATATTAAATATTAAAGATTGATTGTTTGGGCGCCTACTAAACTACCGTAAGTATTAAAGACCATCCACACAATAGTGCTAACCTGTATCTAGTGGATGTGCCTTTAATGACCGAATCATTCGAACCTACCCCGCCTTCATCACCTATGAAACGCGTTGAAGACTGGAAATCACGCCTAATTGACCTCTCCAGAAGAAACAACCTGCTATACTTCCATAAATCCAAACGTGGAAACATACACATCACCCAACCTGACCCACAGAAAATTTTCGATTCATTAGTTTTAAAGAAAAATCACTTGGAATTTTGGCAACCTCAAGAGGAAAAAAAACCAGAGGTGCCCGAGAAACCAAAAGCCAAGGGCAAAGGTAAAGCTAAACCTGCACCAAAAACAGCAAAAGCCCCAGTCCAATCGGCCACGACTCCTGAGGAGCCAAAACGACCCGGCACAAACCAGCTGGTCGGCGGCAATTTAAGTCGCTTGGAACTTGAGCGGAACCTCAAAAGCCTGCAAAGCCGTTCGCTTCTCGATTACATGGAACGGGGCGTCCGCATACTTCACGCCGCCTTCGGCACTTTAAACTGGGTGGATGCAGAGACAAAAGAAAATGTTCAGTCACCCTTAATTTTGGTGCCCTTAGAAATAACGAGAGAATCTATCCGTCAACCTTTCAGCATTATGGTTCCACCTGTTGAAGATGAAGCCGTATTGAACCCTGCATTGCAGGCTAAGCTGAAAAACGACTACAAAATCGAGTTGCCCATGCTGCCTGAAGAGTGGGAAGAACAAAAACTGGCAGATTACTTCAAACTAATCGACCAAGCTGTCGCCGAACTGGGCTGGAAAACCGATCCATCGGCGGATTTGGGGCTTTTCTCCTTCCAGAAACTAGTAATCTACAAAGATTTAGAATCCAACGCTGCCCTGGTTACCCAGCACCCAATCATCAAGGCAATAGCAGGCATCAAAGAAGACAACCTCATTATAAACGGCTTACCCGACGAGAAAGACGTTGACAAAATTGAATCACCGGCCAAAACCTTCCAAGTCCTCGATGCCGACAGCAGCCAACGCGTCTCCATCGAATATGCACTGCGCGGACAAAGCTTCGTTATGAAAGGTCCACCAGGCACAGGAAAAAGCCAAACCATCGCAAACATCATCGCTGAATGCATTGCCAATGGCAAAAGCGTACTCTTCGTAAGCGACAAAATGGCGGCACTTGAAGTTGTCTACAAACGTTTAAGCGAAGTGGGTTTGGCGCATTTCTGCCTTGAACTCCACAGTAGCAAAGCTAACAAACAGCAAGTTGTAGCTGAACTTAAACGCAGCTTAGACGAAAACCTCATTCCCCGCAAACTGCCCTCCCCGCATGAATTCGAGCGGATAACGGAGTACCGTGAAGCATTAAACGGCTATGTTACCGCGTTGCATGAGAAGCGTCCGTACTTGCAAAGCAGCGTCTACGAAGTCCTAAGTATAATTTCAGGTTTGGAGCGCGTTCCATTTGTGCCCGTTGGCTTAACTGAGTTGGGAACGTTGACTCCGCAGAAGATGAGGGAGCTTGAAGAACTCGTTTCGCAGTTAAGCAAGGTTTGGCAGGTGGTTGAGGAACCGGATTTTCCGTGGCTTGGCTACCGGGCTGACAAATACAACCTTGAAATCCGAAGCGAACTCCTCACAACCCTTGAAAACATAAATGAGACATTGAAGCGGGTTGCAAGTGGAAGCTGAAGAGTTCTCCGCGCGTCTCGGCGTTTTTCCGCCAGAAACCTTTGCCCGCATACAATGGCTTCTTGAAGTCAGCAAACTCCTCTTCGAAAGCCCAAAGCCGGAAGCTTACTGGCTAACAAACCCAAACCTCGACAAACTTCGGAGCGAGGCCCAAACTTACTTAGACATGAGTATCTGGATAAAGAACACACGCATCAACCTCATGGAACGCTACCACCCAACCTTATTCGCCTTGGACCTTAACAGGTCAGCAGAGTTGCAGCAGGCAGTTTCTGCGGTGGAAAAAATGCTTCCAGCCCTAAACATAGAGGAAGGCGAATTATTAGCCAAAAGAGAAGATCATTTAGCGTTTGTTAAAGCCACGCAGTTTGCTTCTCATAAATGGCGCGAAACTTCCCAATCACTCGCTCCACTCCTCGGATTAGACAACGCTGACTTGACCATAACCCAGCTAAAACAACTGTCCCGCATGGCGCTGCTCTGCTTCGCGGAAGATAAGCCAGAGCCAGAATGGTTCGACGCCAAGTACCTTGAGCAAGTTCAAGAAACCGTCTCTAAAGCAAAACAACTCTACCAGGAACACAATCTAATCAAAAGCAGACTGGGCGAAACTTACAGCGACGGCATCTACGAGTTAGATCTTGACGGACTAATCGAAAGGTACAGTGGCGAATACCAGAGTGGCTTTAAAATCTTCAACGCGACCTACCGCAACGACCAAAAACAGATTGCCCGGTTAACAAACGACGGTAAAGTCCCCAAAACAATACAGCAAGATCTAATTGACGCTCGAAAAGTCAAAAAACTACATACAAAGATTGAGGAGTCAGCGGAAACAGTCCAAACGTTGATGGGCCATTACTACCGTAAAACCCGAACAGACTTCCAAGGTGCAGAAAAAGCCATACAACTAACCGATGAAATCAAAAAACTGTCGTGGGCAACCCAGATTCCAGACGCTCTTCTTAAGCTACTCACAGCTTCAACAAGTCCTTCTCCCATGATTAAGAACCTGGGTTTGGAACTTCAGGAATCCATCAGTAAATGGGAACAACAAAACAAAGACGTAGAATCACTCATTCCTCGGAACCTGCCAAAATCCGACAAAGCCATCACTGAAACTGCATTGCTGCTACTTGAGGAATGGGCAAACGAAACAGAAAAACAACTAAACCCACTATCCAACCTTACAAACCAGACACTCACAACCTCCAAGCAGAAACCTCAAAACTACAAACAACTAATCCAAGACCTCAAAAATGCTGAAGACATCCGCAAAAAAGAAGCCCAAATCATCGGCGAAAAAGTCCAGTTGCAAGAGAAATTTGGTAGCCGTTTCCAAGAACTAGAAACCAACTGGCAAGACATTGTCTCAGTTCTTGAATGGTGCAAAAAAGTCCAGGTAGAATTCGCTGACATCCCGGTGCCACAGTCTTTCGCCGACATCGCCGCGCAGGGACCATCCGCTGCGCCGTCGAACACTGAACTGACCGAGCAAAACATGGCTTCGCTTAAGGTTCTGGAAGAGTTTGAAAAACGCTTTGTATCTGAAATGAAATATCAAAACCAGAAGCTGAAGGATTTAGAAATTAAAGTTATAAGTGAACGCATTCAGGGTTTGCGTGACCGTGTGGATGACGTGCAGGTTTGGATTGACTTCAAAGACGCTAAAAACCGCTTCACACTGCGAAACTTGGACCTGTTCTTCGATCGCTTAGTTGAACAGCACATTTCAGCAGCCGACTTAGGCAACGTTTTCCGCAAAAGCGTCTACCAGGAATGGATAAACAACCTCTATAACGAAGACCAAAAGTTAGGCAAGTTCCGCAGAGAGAACCATGAGCAGTTGATTGCTGACTTCAGAAAACTCGACCAAGACCTCATCCATCTCACCTCCAGCATGGTTATTGAAGCGGCAAACAGCCGAAAACCCCAAGATATCCTAATCCAAGCCGCCGACACCGAAGCCAACATCCTGCTCAAAGAGGCAGCGAAGAAGAGGCGCCTAATGCCAATTCGCACATTGATGCAGAAGATTCCAAACCTGCTGGTTAAACTCAAGCCATGCCTGCTGATGAGCCCCATCTCCGTAAGCCAATTCTTGCCTCCAGACAGCAAATTTGACTTGGTCCTCTTCGACGAGGCTTCGCAGCTTGTTCCAGAAGACGCAATAGGCGCAATTTACCGTGGAAAAACCCTAGTGGTTGCAGGCGATAACAAGCAGTTGCCGCCCACCTCATTCTTCCAGAAAAACCTAATTGACGACATAGACTGGGATGAACTGAGCGACGACGACATCGAAGTTTTCGACAGCATTCTTGACGAGTGTTTAGGCATTGGTTTGCCAGTTAAAACTTTGAGGTGGCATTACCGCAGCAAACACGAAGAGTTAATTGCGTTTTCAAACCACCGCTTCTACGATGACACCATGATTACGTTCCCATCTGCAAAAAACCAAAGTGACAGTTTAGGAGTAAAACTGATCCACGTATCAGACGGAATCTATGACCGCGGAGGAAAAAGAAACAACCTTAACGAAGCAGAAAAAGTCGCAGACCTAGTCTTTGATCACTTCAAAAACTACCCCCACAAAACCCTCGGCGTTGTAACATTTAGCATTGCGCAGATGGATGCTGTGGAAGAAGCAATCGAACGTAGACTCAAAGAACAATCCGACTTCGAGTCGTTCTTCAAAGAAGACCGCTTAGAAGGATTCTTCGTAAAGAACCTTGAGAACGTGCAGGGAGACGAACGCGATGTCATATTCTTCAGCGTCGGCTATGGTTACGACCAGCAAGGACAAATGACAATGAACTTTGGTCCCTTAAACAAACCGGGCGGCGAACGCCGCTTGAACGTTGCTGTTACACGCGCACGAGAAAAAGTTGTTTTGATAACTTCAATCAAAGCCACTGACATTGACAAAGACACCCAAGCACTCGGCGTACAAACACTACGCACGTACCTCGACTACGCGGAGCATGGACCAGAAACTGCATCGAACAAATCAAAGCAAGGCACCTTTGACTCAGCCCTCGACGAAGACGTGGCAGCTGAAATCAAAAAGATGGGTTACGAAGTGGTTCCAGAAGTTGGTTGCAGCGGCTACAGAATCGACATAGGCGTTGTTGACCCAGTTAAACCTGGCAGCTTCTTGCTTGGTGTTGAATGCGACGGCGCAACATACAAATCCAGCAGCAGCGCACGAGACCGCGACCGACTCCGCGAACAAGTCCTTCGACAACTGGGCTGGCGCATCCACCGCATCTGGTCACCCGCGTGGGTTGCAAGACGCGACTCCGAAATCAGGCGGCTAAAAGAAGCCCTCGAACAAGCCCAGAAAACACAACTTGAAAAAGACGCTCAAAAACCAATCATCGACATCAAAGAAAACTCTGCACCCAAAACAGACATCCAAAAAAACACTTTTGCAGGCATCGAAAAAATCGGAGTCTCATACAAAGTTTACCCACTTAAAGCCACATACAATCCTTATATCAAAGTCGCCACAGCCAAAACAAGCTTTAATTCTAAACAAAAAAACGAGTTCCACTTCCCAGAAAACAGAGAAAACCAAACTAAGCTACTAGCGGAACTGATTCAAAACGAAGGACCAGTTCACTTTGACTACGCGGTTGAACGGTTAGCGACTGCATGGGGCATAAAATCGGTGACGCCTAAAATCTCGCATGCCGTAAGAGAAGCTCTCAACAACCTGGTTAGGGCGCAGAAGGTTGTTATCAAAGGTAGTTTTCTCTGGCCAACCGGGCTTAAAGAAACGCCGATCCGTGTTCCATTGCAGGGCGTTCCAGAATCCAAACGTAAACCCGATTACATCGCACCTGAAGAAGTCGCGTCAGCCATGACAACTGTTGCCCAATACGCTTTAGGGATAAGTGATGATTCGTTGATTGCTGAAACCGCTAAAGTATTCGGAATTAACCATTCAGGCGACCAAGCCAAAGAAGTGTTCTCTGAAGTGCTCAAACGTTTGGTGCGAGAGCGAAAACTCCTCTGCAAAGAAGACGGCGTAATAACCGCCGCTTAATTTTTATTTATTTCTTTTATTAGAACAGGCAAATCATTTAGCGATGTTACTATGTAGTTTGCGCCACTGCTCATTAGCTTCTCTGTCGAAGTTAAGCCAGTTGGCAACCCAACAGCGATGGCTTTCAGCTCCTTTGCGATCTGCATGTCGGCTATGCTGTCCCCAACTATCAACGTGGCTTTTGGGTGTACACCTAACGTTTTGAGAGCTAACTCACATTGTTCAGTGTGCGGTTTAACATATTTCACTTTGTCCCGTGAAACAATAACCTTAAAGAAACTGTCAATTTTGAAGCGCCCAAGAATATAGTTTGCAGCTTTCTTACTGCTGGTTGTGCATAAACCCATTTTCAAATTCATTTTCTGCAAGTCTTTGAGCGTTTCAACGGCTCCATTTTGCAGGCTTGTGGTTGTGGACGCTTCCATCTCGTATTTCTCAGCTATTGACAGGGTTTTAGTGCGCATTTCCGCAAAAGCATTAGTTGATTTGGAAGTGTTTTTCACGTAGATCTCAGCTTTTTTGAGCATTTCGAAGATGCTCTCGTTCACGTCGAGAAGGGATGCGGGAACACCTGTACTCATTAGATAGGTTCTGACTTCGGAGCGCAAGGTTTTGTAGTCTAAATTGAAATTAGCAAGTGTCCCATCCAAATCGAATATTACTGCTTCTATAACCAAAACCGTATGCTCCTTTTCAAGGATGTTTGGGTTAACACATCTCTAACAGAAATATACCTTACGGTTAGCACAAATAGAGATATTTACTGGGACACAACAACTTTCACTGGCTTCTCCGCTGGATTATCCACAGTTTGCAATGCCTTCTCAAACTCAACAAGTTTAAACCTATGCGAGATAAGCCCCTTCACATCCACAAGTTTGCGAGAAATCAACTCAACCGCCAACGGATACTCAACAGGCGAAAGGTAAATAGTGGAAAATTGTGCTTCATCAGCATCTCCCAAATTCAAGTAGCCCTCAGACTCTCCAACCAACCCAACTTTGCCTGCTTTCCGCACCAAAAACGGGGTTTGCTCTACTGTCTTGGTGGTTCCTGCAGCTTCAATCACAAAATCAGAGCCGATCTTGGTTAGTTTGTGGACGGATTTAGGAACATCTTCTCTTTTAGCATTTATAATTGCGTCTGCTCCGTATTTTTCTGAGAGCTCCAGCCTATAATCCTCTAAATCAACGGCTATGACTCGGCAGCCCTTCATAAGCGCCACCTGAGTCATTAGCAAACCGATAGGTCCCTGCCCAATCACAGTTACCCAGTCGCCCAACTTAGGCTGTAAATGATTTAGAACCCTCAGCGCCAAAGCCACAGGCTCCACAATCGCTGCCTCTTCATCGATAACGTTAGAGGGGAGGGGGATGAGACTCCGAGGTAGCATCGGTTTGGATTCAGCGAAGAATCCGTCTCTTGTTAAACCATAAAATTTGGCTCGCATACACAAACCGGGGTAGCCTCGGAGGCAGAAGTAGCAGTGTCCACAATTCACAACTGGAACCATAACCACCCGTTCTCCGGTGTCCTCTCTTACTCCGCACGCATCGTGACCGAGAATTCTGCCTTTCTTCAGTTTCCACTCGCCCCTGTAAAAGTGCATGTCGGTTCCGCAGATGCTGCCTGCCTTAAACTTCACCAGTACCCTTCTTCCTTTAACTTCGGGTTCAGGGACTTCTTCAATTTTTATGTTGTGGGGTCCACGGTAAACAGCGGATTTCAAAAAGAGTCAACCTCTAATAATTGAAGGTTTGTTGTCGGGTATTAAGTTTGTTGTGCCATTCTTTTGGCATAGTTTGCGGTAGACTAATAACTCCTACAGCACATCAATGGTTGATGCCCCATGAATTTGGATGAATACACAAAAGAGCGGCTCTGGCAGTTGCTTGTCGAAGCAGTCCACGCGTCCGTTATGTACCCAACTCATAAGGCTTACACCCGCGACAGCATGTTGCCGCAGAAAGCGGATATTTCGGCAGTTGAGCTTGCCGAAAGGTTGGGGATGCCACTTGGCGAAGCAATGGTTATTTTAAACGAATTAACGCAATAGAGAAAATAAGTTACAGGAATATTTTTTGTTTGGCTGTATGTTAGGTTCAAGTGGTCACCAGTCGATATGCTTAAATATGCATAACGGCTCACTGGAAAACAGTGAACAAAATGAAAACCACAACAATAGTAGTAGTCGCATTAATAGTCATAATTTTATCAGGAATAGGCGCTTACGCAGCTTACAATTACACCCAAAACAACGGCCCGCAACCAACACCCACTCCAACACCCTCTCCATCTCCTTCACCAACCGTAACCCCCTCTCCAAATCCAACCACTTCCTCTTCTCCAACCGCATCCCCAACCCCAACCGCGAGCCCTACAGCATCTCCTTCCCCTTCTCCATCTCCAACGCCTATGCCTAGTCCAGTAACGCTCAAAGTTGCATCAACCACCAGCCTCAAAGACACAGGACTAGAAGATGTGCCTGAAATTTACACTAACGGAACAGTAGTGAGAGATGACCTCAAAGATGCTTTCCAAGCTAAATATCCATGGATAACCGTGAACTTCCTCTACTACGGAACCGGACCCGCCATTCAAGCAGCACAAAGAGGCGACGCGGACATGCTACTGGTTCATTCACCTACACAGGAACTGCCGTTCCTAACAGGAGGATACGGTGTAAACCGCAAAATCGTTGCATACAACTTCTTCGTCATCATAGGTCCAGCAAGCGACCCAGCACATATCAACGGCTTAACTAACGTTAGCCAAGCATTGCAAAACATCTACAATTTTGCACAAAACTCCAGCAACGTGCTTTGGTTCTCAAGAAACGATGCATCAGGAACAGCGACAAAGGAAATTTCACTTTGGACCGCTGCCGGCTTCAACTACGCTCAAATTAGCGCCCAAACATCATGGTTTAAAGTTACAGGTGCAGGAATGGGACCAACCCTTCTGGCAGCAAACTATTATGGCAGTATAGGCGGATACACAATTTCCGACACAGGCACGTACCTTGCATATTACAACAGAGGCGACATCCAACTTAAACCGCAAATTCAAGCGCAACAAAGCCTACTCAACGTTTACAGCGCAATAATTGATGATCCAAGAAACGCAGCTTTATCGGGTACAAAGTTTGACGCTTCAATGCTATTTGTTAACTATTTGGTTTCTGATGAAGGCCAACAAGTAATAGGTAACTACGGTAAAATAGCCTACGGCCAATCTCTCTTCACGCCCACTGTACCCTTAATGAGCGGCACAGTCTCTAACGACACCTTGCTCGGCTGGATAAAAAGCTACGCCTACATGACCTCTGATACACCTCCTGTAATTGGCGCTGCCGGAACCGAATGTCCCTCACAATACCGATACAACGCTGGCAACCTCTACTCCGCAACATACGACGCGGTAGTAGCAAACCTCAACGCTAACATCTCAATAAGCACGCCAAACTACTTCATAGCAGACAAACCAAAGTTTACCCTTGCTCAGGCTGTACCAACTCCAATCGGCAGTAAAGTCTACAGGACATAAGTTAGGAAAAGCTAAAATTAAATTCCCCTTATTTTCTTTGTGATATGCATGGCTGATATAATCGTTCCAGCGCTTCAACAAGCTATTAAATTAATTGAAAGTGGAGACCCCGAAGTCTACGCCACTGTTTATAGAACCATTTATGTTGCTGGATTAGGCACTTTTCTTGCATGCTTGTGGAGTATTCCGATAGCTGTAACCTTAGGTCTTTACAATTTTAGGGGAAAATGGGTGATCAAAGGCATCTTTAACGCATTAATTGGTATACCAACCGTTGCATTAGGCTTACTTTTGTTTCTGCTATTTTCCAGGGCTGGTGAATTGGGTTTCTTAAATTTACTTTTCACTCTCAACGGAATAGCAGTAGGTGAAGCTATACTTGTCACCCCAATAATAGTTAGTTTTACAGCTAACGCTCTTGGTACAGCAGACATTCAACTTAGAGATTTAGCGAGAACTCTTGGTGCATCAGGACTCAGGACAGACCTAACTCTTATACGTGAAACAATCTGGTCTACTATTCTTTCTTTGACAGCCTCTTTCAACCGATGTTTCGGAGAACTTGGCATCGCAACGCTTGTCGGAGGAAGCATCTTGGGAGAGACGCGCGTCCTGACAACTTCAATAGCTATTTGGACAAATTTCGGCGATTTCAGTCTAGCAATGGCTTACGCTATTATCCTTATGGCAATAGTAGTTGCATTAGCACTAACTATAAGTCTAATTGAGCGAATAAAAAACGAAGAGCTGTCGAGTAAAAAAATATCCTTCTGGAGAATGTATCAAAGGAAGTTAAAGCCATGAGCGTTAACCTGCAAGTGGTGGACTTGCAAAAGACTTACCAATCCCTAAAAGCTCTTAATTCAATATCCCTAAACCTGCAAGGCAACAAAATAATCGTTCTTCTCGGAGTTAACGGCGCAGGCAAAACCACGCTGATGCGCATAATGGCTGGCTTAGAGAAACCTGACTGCGGAAAAATCCTCTTTAACGACCAAAACTCAGACCCCAAAGAACTTCGCCACATTTCAACCTTGGTTTTTCAGAAAACTGCCATGTTCACCATGAATGTTTATGGCAATTTGGCTTATGGACTTAAGATTCGTAAAGTGCCAAAAGAAGAGATTCCTAAAAGAGTGGATGAGGCATTGCGTGCTGTCAGGCTTTCAGGTTTTGAGAAGAGACGAGCGAAAAAACTTTCGGGAGGCGAACAACAAAGAATCGCTTTGGCTCGGGCATTTCTACTTAATTCAAATATCATGCTTTTGGATGAGCCCACTGCAAATTTGGATCCGAACAGCGCAATCATTATTGAGAAGGCGATCGTTTGCAAAAAAAGCAGCCAACGCGTCATAGTTATGGCGACTCATAACCTTAACCAGGCAAGACGGATGGCTGATGAAATAGTACATATCCACGACGGCGAAATAGTAGAGGTTGCAAAGCCCGAAGATTTCTTTGAACATCCAAAAAGCGAAATAACCCGCAAATTCATTAACGGCGAATTGGACTTCTAAATATTTTTTTTAAAACAATCTTTTAAATTATTTTAAAATTACGTTCTAAAAAACCGATATATTACTTGTTTTCAAGAAAACTTTTTATGCTAACAAGCAAGTTAGCGTTATGTTGGTTAATGAGGAGGTGGGTAGGCGATATCAACTTGCAAGTACCGAATAGGGAAAAATTTGTTCTCCAGAAATATCCAGACTATCCTCTTCAAAACCAATTTTGAAGCTGCTGTTTCTTCGAGGGAACTTGGACTTTATAAAAAAATTGCTTTGCGGCGGGGCACTTGGTTTAAAACTCTCAGTCGCCTTGAACGCGGCATAGTAGATCTAACTATCAAATACGTAGAAAACATCAAAAGCCAAAAACTGGCCGAAATAGTGATGGCCATAATAACCAAACTGCAGTTTGCAATGGAAACAACGGTAGACAAACTTGCGAGAACTATCGGTTTACCTTTAGCCCAAAAAAACAGCAACATAGCCGTGCGTTGGGGCAACCTTTCAGCCGTAAAATGGGCAGATGATCGAGCCTACGCACGGTACCTAGCTTTAACCGCTACAAAATAAGAGTCAAAATTGGTTTGTGCTATCTTGGCAGCGGGAGTTGCTTCGAATTTTCACGTCCATGTAAATTTCTCTAGTGATTCATAACCCGAAAAATATTCTAAGAAATAGCATTGAAAAGAGGAATCAAAGTAATAGCAGTTATTGACCACAATTCTATGAAATGTAGGCTGTTAACAAGTGAAGAAGTAAGGAATTCAGAAGCCCAAATATTAGTTGTGAACGGCGTTGAAATCTCATCTGATTGTAGACATGTTTTAGCTTTGTTTGTTCAGAATGAAATTAAATCCAGAAATAATGCGGAAATCATGGATGAAATTCGAGATTAAGACGGTTTAGTGATTATTCCTCATTCAACCGAGAAATCTCAAAAATTCACAGAAAAAGAATTACTTAGTGTTGATCTTCTTGAGGGCTCAAATGATCGAGCAACAAAAAAAAACAAGTTGGCACAAAATTTAGTAAATCTGTTAGGTTTAGGCGTCGTCGCCAGCAGCGATTCTAATTTACCTTTTGAGGTTGGAAAGGTTCAACGATTTTGCCTTGGATGCCAAATAATCTAAAGTGAGTTAAAAGAAATGCTTCTTAATTACCAGATAGTGCGAAATGAGATTGCCTTTGACTGGATTATTCCCCCTGTAACTCACTTACTGAGTTTTTCAGTGTAAACATACCGACGGTTATTGTAAATTGCACAGCAAGTTATCTAAAAACCGTAGCTTCCAAATAGTTCTGTCTTCATTGCCATTTATGTATACATATACTTCTCGTTTGGGAACGTTACATCGTTTCCTGCAGTTTTTTGGTGGAGAAATTCTGCCGATGTCTATGATAACTTATCTTTTAATAAACGATGGGTACGCTGCTTCATTATTCAATTTTTCCTTCGTTAATTTCATTATTTTAGCGCTTTTTTCCTACGTTATTTTCTTCACTGTTTATGAAGTGGGTTACATTCTCAATGATTGTGTGTCATCAAAAAAAGAGTCTAGCCCATCCATCAGATTTGGTTACGCCAAATATTGGAAACATCTCGTAAGTGTAAAAATTGCTTTTTTTGTATTGCTAAGCCTTATGGGCTACTTTATTTTTAGCGACAAGTTCCTTTACTGTTTTCCGTACAGTATTTTCATGTTGTTTCTGTTTTTGCTTCATAACAATTTGCCCACGGAAGATCGGGGGTTATCTTATTTTTGGCTTGAATCTACAAGGTTAATGATGCTTCCTTTGCTATTAGTTAATAACATTAATGGTCTTTTATTGGCCTGTTTATTGATTCTTCCAGAACTTTTTAGACGTACAATCCGTTATCTTCGCATAAAATACCTAAAGTTAACACACAATTTTACGTTTTTTGATTTGAAAGCTTCTTTATTATCAATTTCGGTGGTGTGCGTTTTTCTTTTTCAATTTGAGCCTAAGTTAATCTCAGGTTTCCTGATAGCGTATTCAATTATCATAGTAGGAATTGTGATCTCGATTTACAATGTCGATAAAAAGAATATGTTTTAAGCAATTTAGCCCTCTTTTGAATATCTTTTTACTTCTCGATAAGATGTCTTCTTAAATGAAAATACTTTTTGTTTCTCCTTACTTCGGTTTTTCAGGTGTAGTTTCTGACACTCTTGCAGGACATTTGGCAAGTCGGGGACATGAAATTGTTTTAGTTGGCCATCTTCCTAAGCAGACTAAGCCCTTATTCATCGAAGAAATGCGGAGGTTAACTAACAATAATATTAGTTTTCAAAATATTACTACAATAAGCGCATCGGTACCTGGTTTTGTAACTGAATTTCCATATTTCTTGTCGTTTGAAGAAATTCTCAAAAAAATAAACCCTGATATTGTCCACATAAACTGTCTTCCTTTTTTAACCAGTTTCCAGGCAGCGAGAATTTCAAAAAAATGCGGCAAAAAAACAGTGCTTCAAGTTCATGGCGTTGTAGGAGGAAGAGGAAGGCTTTTCGGCTTATTTCAAGAAGTGTATAATTTTACAGTGAGCAGAATAGCCCTAAATACGGTAGACCGGGTTATTTGTTTAACAAGTAGCGATGCCGAAAAAACCGTTAAGTACGGTTGCCCACCAGATAAGATTCGTATTATTCCCAATGGAGTGGACAGTTTTAAATATCGTCCGATGGATGTCAAAGAAGATGATGGTTTACTCTTATGGTGTGGCAGGTTTATTCAGCAAAAAGGGCTTGAAAATCTCATTGTTGCGTTTAGATATGCTAAAGAAAAACAAAAACGCCTAATTAAGCTAATAATGACTGGTGACGGCCCACTTTTAACTAAAATACATAGACAAGTTCAAAAAAGCGGTTTAGGAGACCATGTAACATTTTTGGGCTGTTTACCCCGTGAGGATATTCCAATTTTGATGAACAAGGCGTCGATTTATGTTTTGCCCTCTTTGTATGAAGGTATGCCTTATGTCCTTTTGGAGGCAATGGCATGTGGCACGCCTGTTGTAGGAACAGACATTTCAGGGATAACAGATGTCATTAACCATTTGCAGACAGGTTTAATCGTTCCTCCTAAGAATCCAGAAGCACTTGCAGATGCTATTATTACGTTGCTAGAGCATGAAAGTTTAAGAAAGAAATTAAGTCAAAATGCTAGAGAGTTAATGGTCAATAACTATAGCTGGAATAAAGTTGTCGAAAAAGTCGAAAACGTATATTCTGAATTAATTGGCTTTTAACATGCAGAATTTTAGAATTCAAAAATCATTGATTCAGCGAAATTGGTTGTGAGTTGTTTTGAGTAAACGAGTGATAGTCATTTCTACTTCAGACTTTCCGGGTAATTCAGGCGATAGTTCGAATTATTTAGAGCTTCTAAAAGCTCTTCACCAGAAAGGATTGGAGTTATTGTTGCTTTGCCCTGTTAATTCGAAACATTCGAATTTTGATCAAGAAATGAAGAAACATGGAACAAAAATAATCAGGATACCATTAAGACCTAACCGTTTGCTAACTATTAAAAAACATGGGATAATCCAGAACGCACTACAATATTTTGCTTTTAACGTCGCTGAGTCATTTTCGTTATTCTATGCAACAATAAGGTACAGGCCCAAAGCATACCTAATCAGACATAATTTACTTACACTTCAAATACCGGCTATTTTATTTTTCTTGCACATGCAGGGAATTGCTGACGGCGAAATAATATCTCAAAACATAAACGACTCAAAAGAAGTTCCTTCTTTTGTAAAAAAGGCTCTATTCTTTTACGAAAAAAAAATAGTTCGATGCTACTCCTTTTACGCTTGTTCGACTCTTCATCAGAAAAAAAAGACTATCCAGTTTGGTTTTCCGGAGAAACGAACAATATATCGACAGGTAACGATGGACATCTCTAACGTCCCGCATTATGACGTTAATATACTGCCACCTGCGACATTTGGCTACTTCGGAACGCTTGAAAAATGGCAAGGAGTTGATTTTTTAATAAAATCTTTGCCTAAAGCAATTGACAAAAACGAAGAAATTAAACTGTACATAATAGGCGAGGGAAGCCAAGAAAATTACCTGCAGGAGCTAGTCGTGCAGCTTGGAGTTTCAAATAACGTTTTCTTTTGTCATGGAGTTCCGAGGGAAATTCTCTGGAAACGTTATTTTAAGAAGTTTCGAGTAGTAATTATTCCACGTCCACCTTTAACGGTTCCAGCGAGTCCGATTAAGCTAGTTGAGGCATTAGCTGCGGGAAAACCTGTGATTTCAACAAATGTTCTTGGAATAAAAGAAATAGTCTCTTCGGAAGACGGAGTAACTTTTGTCGACCCATATAATGTAGAGTCGTTGTCGGATGCAATAGTAGAGCTTTCAGTCTCTGAATCTTTATCTGAATTACAATCTTTGGCGCTTAAGGCTTCAGCGAGATTCAATATTAATGAGCGTAATGATCCGATAATCAAGAAGATTGCACTTCTGGTAAGTTGAGAAGAACATTTTAAGGATTAAGAAATGAGCTATATTAACAAACAATTGTTGGTAATATCCCCCCACTTCAAAGTTTTCATTCGAGATCAAATAATCGCTCTAAAACCTAATATTAATGGTGTTTCGGTAATGATACCTACACCTTATCTTTCAGCTATGGCGCGTTCAATACCCCTTGTTAACCAAAGATTCGATTTTGTTCACGAAACTATAACGTCAGAACATACACAAAATGACTGCCAGCTATTTTTCCCCAAATTCTTATACTATCCAATAGGTCTTATGAGAAAACGTAACAATCATTTAGCCTATAAGAGCTGCCTAAAAAGCCTTTCAAAGAAGCAAAAATTTGATTTTATTCATGCCCATTTTTTAGGAAACGGGTACATTGGTGCTAAGCTTAAGGAAAAGTATAACATACCGTTGGTAGTCACAGCCCATGGTGTTGACGTCTATGACTTGCCTTTTAGGGATGTTTGGTACGGTACTCTATTCAGATATGTTTTGAATCAGGCAGATCAAATTATCACAGTCAGCAATTTCAACTCAGCGAAGTTGCATTCTATAGGTGTTTGCACTAAAAAGATTCACGTAATACCCAACGGTTTCAATGGAAAAGCCTTTAAATCGATTAATCCTTCTTTGGCAAAGAAAAAAATTGGAATACCCTTTAGCAAACGGATAATACTGTCGATAGGGAACCTTGTAGATGTTAAAGGGCATACTTACTTGATTGACGCGATGTCGGTTGTAGCGAAAAAACAAAAGAATGTCATGCTTATAATATTGGGATCAGGGCCTTTGAAAGAAGCATTAGAGAAAAAAGTTAAAGATCTAGCTCTAACCAAAAGTGTCTTTTTATTAGGACCAAAAAGCCACGGAGAAATCCCTACATGGATGAACGCATCGGACATTTTTGTTCTTCCTAGTTTAAAGGAGGGTTTTCCAACGGTTATTCCTGAAGCTATGGCTTGTGGAAAACCAGTTATTGGCACTAAAGTAGGAGGCGTACCTGAAGCCTTGTCTAACCCAGATATAGGCGTTCTTGTAAACCCTCGAGATCCGGAGGCACTCGCAGATATGATTTTAAATTCATTAAGGAAAAAATGGCAAGCGGATTTAATAACGAATCACGCAAAGCAATATTCTTATGATATTTTGGTTCAGCGCCTTTTGAGTGTATACCAAACTTTGACTTTTAATTAGGCTCCATGAATGTCGGTTAACAAAATGTCTCGTCTTTCGAGTTTAAGACACCTCACGATGAGGCATGTAGCAGTGTTCTATCTCTTGCTTCTATGCATTTCATGGTTAAGTATTGATCAAGCAAAGGCGTTTATCGCTGCTTTTGGCTTGATTTTGATTCCTTTAACCGTCGGTTTCACTCTCCGTATTATTCCTGACCTTCTTAAAGGCTTTAAAAAAACCTATACCTTCTCAGTTCGTAACGCTTTCATCTGGTGGATGTTAGGTGTTATATTATTAACTGCTTCTTCTTCGATTGTGTCTGTCATTTACCCTATTCTCGCAATTCCATTATCTCTGAGTTTAACTGTTTTTGGTCTGGTTTCTTCTATAGTTCTGGGAAATCGAACATTATCAACATTTAAACTCCATAAATCATTTCTTTTTTCCATTTTTATTCTTTCAGCTGGAATAATTGTTGCATTTTGGTACTTGAGGCGCATTTCTTCGTTTCCGTTACTTTTGGGCGATGACATGACAAGTCATCTCATCAATATATCCTCCGTAACGCATGGAATCAGAGGTATCAATCTTTACGATGATGCGTTTATTCTTCTTATTGCTGATGCAGCTGCAGTCGCTGGTGCTCAACCACTATGGTTGTTTTGGAGTGGTCCCCTGATACAATATGCTGTAATGGCCGTGGGAATATACCTATTAGCACGGAAAATAGTAAATAATTATTTTTCTTCACTTTTCGCCACCATAGTTCCTTTGTGGTTCATGGGGGACGGTATAATTAATGATTTATTTTTTCTTTTGAGACGAAATGTGTTAATGGCTCTTGTGCCTTTCTTTATTCTATATCTTTTATCTCGTGACAATGTTAATGAACCTGAATCTAAACCAGGTTTTCCCTTTCTTTTGTCAATACTTGCACCATTATTTTTTTATTTTGACGTATCAACCGCTTTCTATAATTCGACAATATCCAACCTGCCTAATATTCTTCAAACCCTAATTCAACCTGGTTTCTATTTTACTTCTCCAGCTTTTACATTTAATATGCCCATAGCGGGGTTACAAAATTTATATGCGGTTTTAATTGCTTCACTTATTTTTCTTACATTATTGCGGTTAGCAAACTCTGGTGAAAGAAAAATGATGCTATCTTGGGCGCTAGTGTCCGCAGTCTCATTTATGATCAATTACAGAATGGGTTTGGAGTTGTCCGTAATATTGTATGTATTTATTCTTCTAAATCGCTATTCAAACCGTATTTTTTCAGCTTTAAGCATATTAAGCTTGGGCGTAATCGGTTTAGCTTTTTCTGGTTTCAATTACGGTAACAGTTTTGCCATCTTAAATAAAATATTATTCCAGTTAAATAGCTTAACTCTATCCACTCCTCAGAAAATAAGTTTTCTGACTACAAATTACACGAATTTCTTTATTTTCCTAACTTTGTTTTCGATTCTGTTCTTGTCTTTTGCAGCAATAAGAAAAAACCGGTTGATTTCCATCATTACAGCATTAACTGCAATGGGTTTGGGAGGTTACTTCTTGCCAATTCCAAGTTCAGAACGCTTTTTCATATTCGTTACTCCTTTCTCGGTTTTAATAATAGCTGTTACTCTTGAAATTTTAATTCAGAATTATTTGCGCCCAACAAATTCTGGGAACATGAGCAAAAAATTGCTGGTTTTTTCATTTTCGCGACTTGGTACGCGAATAGACTCACAAACTCGTAAAATCAAATTTCAATTTCATTTTTCTAATGAAAAAATAGTGAAAGTTGCAATCTTTTTAGTTATAGCTATTGTCGGACTCTCTTGCATCACTCAGCCATACAATTCGTCAATTGCAAATTACATTTCAATGTATGGACCCACAGGAACCACATCTTCATTTACCCAAGGTGACATGCAAATGGCCAACTGGCTCAAGGCAAATTCGTCAATCAACACCTTAATCATCTCCGATCCAGACACGACTCAAATTCTCAGTGGTTTGGCAGGCATGCCTTACACTCTAAACGGGCGATTTTACACAGAAGGCTTACAGACTTTAACAATAGTTAGCGGTAGAACGGACCTGTTTAGGAATGTCATCTTATCTCTTGACGTTTCAAGTTTGGGCGAACTTGTAAACCTATATGATAGAAGCGATAAAATAACGGGCATTAACTCAACAGACAGGCAAATAGTCATTGTTGTGGATAATAGAACTTGCGCTTGGCTTGCGGGTTCTATTGGCTATCAATATGCAAGTGTCTTCAATTCTTTCCCAGGTTTGTCCATGATGAGCGAAAGCAGTTTCTGCAAAAACTCGTTCAATGTATCGTCAAGTTATTTATCTTATGAAGTTACCGTGCCAAATCTAACGGTAAAGGTGGGTCCTGAATTACCAGTACAATATGACAATTCGCAGCCTCAACCTGTAGCTTCGACGATGAACTATTACGATCAGAAATATCCTAATTTTATACTGAATCTTTCAGAAGCACACGGGTACATTGTAAAAGATGTTCCTAAGAGCTGGATATTAGACAGCGTTCAATCAAGCGATGAAACAATTCTCAATGTCACTCAAAACCATGATGGATCTGTTTTAACGATAAATAATGCAACACCAAACAGTAATGTGACTATTCATTGGCATTTATTCGCAATGCATGCAACCATTACTTCTAAGTTGGTTCAGTGGCAAACAGGGTGGAAAACAGGTGCATACTCTTCTCCGAGCACGGGTACTCTAAGCCACCAAAATGTCGATGGAATGCTACAAGTGAGCCTGGATAATGGAGTTGCCGGAGGATATTCTTCTGTGTTTAGAAATGACCTGGATCTGCAGGTAAACAATAAAACAATTTTAATGCTGAACCTGAACGCAACTCAAAACGCACAAGTAGCTGTTGCTATTACTTTGTTATCAGGTCAAAAAATTTTCATTTATAATTCTACTTCGTCTTCGGTCTTTTTCTACGTAAATGCCCAATTTGAAAACCTAGAAAACACAATAGATATTCAAAAAGCAGTTGTAATTTCGGGACTGCAGTTTTTTATTAAAAGTTCAGATGGCGTCTCATGTGCTGCATTTGTGAAGTCATTTATTGTGGTTCAGCCCAATTAATGTGCTGAATTTTGAATGGGGATTACCAACACGGTAGTTTATCTTATAGTTGGCACTAGACCCCAAATAATCAAATCAACACCAGTAATTTTTGAAGCCACCAATCAAGGATTAGATATCCAAATTATCCACACTGGCCAACATTATGACCCTGCTCTTTCTCAAGTTTTCTTCCAAGAACTCAAACCTAAAGACCCTCTTGTTAACCTTCAGGTTGGCTCAGGTTCACACATCTATCAAGTTGCAGAAATTATGCTTAGATTAGAAAAATATCTTGTCGCTGGAAAACCATCATTTGTAATTGTTCCTGGCGACACAAACTCTGCTTTAGCAGGTGCCTTAGCCTGCGTTAAGCTTGGTATACCAGTTGCTCATTTAGAGTCTGGAGCAAGAAGTTATGATATGAAAATGGCTGAAGAAGTTAATCGAAGACTCATTGACCACTGCTCTCAAATTCTGTTTGCGGCATCAAACAAGTGTAAAAAAAATCTGGAAGATGAAAGAGTAACTAGCAGCATACATTTTACGGGCGATACTATGTATGATATTTTTGTTCAATTTGCTGATAAAGCAGACCAAAATGAGCTCTTAAGCAGATTCGATTTAGTCGACAAAGAATATGCTGTTCTCACCACTCACCGAGCGGAAAACGTTGACGACCCAGTCAAAATCAAAAGAATATTTGAAGCTATAGAAGGCGCTGGGATGCCTGTAATATTTCCTATTCATCCAAGAACTAAAGAAAGGTTAAAGGAAAACGGAATTTCTGCTGAGAATACAAACATCCGTGCATTTGATCCATTAAGCTACATCGAAATGCTCGCTCTTCTCAAACATGCAAAAATAGTTATAACTGATTCTGGAGGCTTGCAGAAAGAAGCTTTTTGGTCAAAAGTTCCATGTATAACAATAAGAGATCGAACTGAATGGACTGAAACAGTAGATTTAGGTGTTAACTTCATTACCGATGTTGATCCAGAAAAAATCTCGGAAGCTTTGGCATTTATTAACTGTAATTATCGTGAAATTAAGAATCGATTTGTGACTAATCCATTCGGAGATGGAAATGCTTCTAAAAAGATAGTTCAGTTGCTGAAAAAGGCAAAATAGGCATATCTCATTTATTGGCGCTGGACAGGTTTTCTTTTAGAGATAGATGTGCTGTTCAGTTGTCAATAGTTTACTCATGCTCATCGCATTTGTAAAAAAGATTATCAACCCCAGGAAGAAACCACTCCGTTAACGATAGCCGATTACTGGTGAGGGCGGCAAAGAGAATCACCGATGCCTAGCGAAAGCAGTCAGTTCAGAGGGCAACAATAGGGTATGTTGGACATCACCAAAAAGCTGATAAATAACAGCAGAGTCTATCACAAAGGCAACTCGCACCAAGGAATGAATAGCGCCAAGACTACAACCCATGGTTTTGGAAGTATTCAAATTGTTGCGTTGTGCGCTGCATGCGGTAATAGTACAGCTTGGTCAGTACATAGGCTTGCCAAGTCTAGGACCCGGGTTCAAATCCCGGTTACCGCACTGTCATTATTCCAGTTTATTCCAATTCAAAATTTTTTCGAGCGTTATTCGCCCCTCTGGAAGATGGTAAATTGGCAAAAGATAGAGGCAGGACAGCACTATATCGGAAGCCAAGGGCATAGGAAAACTTAAAAAACCAATTATCGCTGTTCCATAGAAGGCAGATTCCAAAACGACTAAGGAAAATCATCTCCAAAAAGCTGGTCTAGGAACCTCAGTCTACATTAGTGCGGTCGTAGTCTAGTTCGGTCTAGGACATCAAGCCCTCGAATTAGCTTCAGGGCATGTATGCCTGCCACGTTGACGACCCGGGTTCAAATCTCGGCGACCGCACCAAACTGCATTTCAAAAATTTCAGAAATTTTTATTACCCGTGGACACCATTAATCAGTGAAAGCGAAATGCGTTTTAGAAAAATAGCTTTTCCCGCATTTATGCTGGGTACATCCCTGTACATACTGCTTCCGACTGCTGACGAAATCTTTATCCATCCGGCATTCGGCCTATTTCTATCCTACGTACTGCACATTCCACTGGTTTACGGGGTTCTTTTATCTATCATAATTTACCGTACAGTTGGCGTTAGTTGTTTGTTTGCAGCTTTAATTACCGGTGGCAAACCCATCTATTACAAGCTCAAGGAAAGCTTTGCTAAAAATAAATTTAGGAAGAAATTGCAGGAGCAAGCCTTTCGAGACGATTCACCATTTTAGCGCGGTCAGCTTGGATCATTGTTTGCAGGGAGATTTTTTTTGCAACTTCGCCATCAAAATCTATCTTTAGAAACCTGTGTCTGCATTTGTTGTCTTTGCAGCCGTATAATAGTAGGTTGGGGTTGTTGAAGTTGGCGGTTAAGATTTCGGTTGTAGATTTGCAGTTTTCGCATCGTTCAGCTCGGACTTGTCCGTTCGATACGTATGCTTTGAGCAGTAAAACGCTCCATGATTTTTCTTTAAATTGATAAAACAATAAAAGAAGCCTTCTGGAAAAACAGTCATGTCGATATGGCGTTTTTCGTAATTTAAAATGTTGGATGACGTTTAAATTTATTTGTGATTGTAAATAAACAACTACAGTTAACCTGAATTACCCATCAAAAGGATATAATTTGCATCAAACGCTGTTTATTATTTCATTTATTGAATAAATCATCGATGCCTTCGATTTGCAGGGAAACTACCCGCGGCTAAAAAATGACATGTGAATTTAATATTTTTTGTCAAATTCTTGACTGCGCAATTGAAAATTAACACACAAGAAGTCACTGGGGTTAGTCGCTAATTATGACTCGCAATGAGTTTACAAGCTAGAATTGGACTTAATATAATGCTTCCAAAAGTGTGGTTTTGTTTTAGAGTACTAATTTCCAATTCATAGGTTGCTTTCATAAGTGAGTTATATGCCTTCAACCTTCTTGATTTGTCATTAAGAATTTGGGAGATATGTGTATGAAGCAAATTGCGGATAAGGATAGAAAAGAATTAGAAGCAAAATTAGCTAACGTGTTTGATGAAGAAATCAATAATTTGTCTACCGAATTGCGTGAAATACTGCTAGATGATATGGTTACGGCATTCGAAAATAGATTAAATGTGTTAAACAAAGCCGCTAGAAAAACAGCCAATTGAGAGCTCAGATGGACAAAAACATTGATTATCAATACATAAATGATTTATAACTAAACGGAGCATTTAATGAAAAAAGAGGAGTATAATAGTGCGTCGATCAAAACTTGAAATGTATGTAGATATCCTTACAGTGCTTGCCCATCGAGGACCACTAAAGCTAACGCATGTTATGTACAAAGCGAATGTTAACTGCAGTGTCCTTAAGGAATATTTGGATTTCCTCATGAAGCAGGGCTTAGTTGAAGAACGCACCGTAGGGAAAGCACGCGTCGTTTTCGCTGTCACGCAACGCGGTATAACAGTTCTGAAATACTTCAGAGAACTAAAACAGGTCCTACCTATAGTAGAGGAAGCAAGAAGTCAAATCCCTATTCCCTACTAAATCCCGATATTTTGAATCTTTCAAGTCCCCCTTAAGTCTTATACTGTTTTTATTTTTTCTTCTTTAGGAAATTGATTTTGGTGTTTTGGCTAAGTATTCTAAATAAGTATCCAGGTGTCGCAAGACTTAATAAATAGCATTGACTTAGTTTATCAAACTGTACAAATGTACACATAAAATACAACTCGGGGAAAACACGTGATCAGAAACGAACTAACAAATAAAAAATCCTCAACCATTCTGGAGAAGATAGAAGAAAGCCTCGAGAAACTAAACGACAAAATAGAAATCATGATTGAAATCCAAAAAAACGGCGGCGGCAATAACATAAAAGCTTCCTTATCACTTCCTGACGCGTCATTGGATGTTATGACTCTTCTATCTATGCCTGACCACCTGAGAAAGACAGCTATGACCATTTGCAGGTGCAGCCGAGCAACAGCCGAAGAAGTTGCAAAGCAAACAAAACGTGCCCGTGCAGTCGAAAGCGCATACCTTAATCAACTGGTCATTATGGGCTACCTAAAGAAAGAGCGTACAGGCCGCAAAGCCTACTTTTTTATAGATAAGGAAACGCAGAGTTGAGACTATGAGCAAAATAATCGCAGTCCATTCCTACAAAGGCGGAACAGGAAAAACTCTACTCTCAGTAAACTTAGCAGCTACATTCGCGAAAAACGGAAAGAAAGTATGTGTCTTTGACCTTGACTTCAGAGCGCCAAGCTTATTCGCTATTCTTAAAACGCCAACTGCGGACTTCTGGTTAAACGATTACTTAAATAACACAGTCGAAGCTGACAAAGCACTTGTCGATTTAAGCAGCAGAATACCGGGAAAAGGAAAGTTCTTCGCTTGCTTAGCAAACCCATCAACAGACGCAATACGCGACATGTCCTCAAAAGATCGAAAATGGGAAATGCGCGCATTAGGCCGACTTCTCGCCCTTAGAGAAACCCTCATAAAAGACAAAAAATTTGATTACCTATTATTTGACACAAGCCCAGGACTACAATACTCATCCATAAACGCCATTGTAGCAGCTGACTTTGTAGTTGTTGCAACAACAGGCGACCGATCAGACGTAGACGGAACAAAACGCATGCTTCAAGAACTCTACAACCTATTCGAAAAGAAAACTGGACTAGTACTAAACAAAGTGCTCGACCCCTCAGTAACTGCTAAGAGAACTGAAATGCAAAACAAAATCAAAGCCGACTATCAAGTGCCAATGCTTGGAATGGTTCCATGCTTCTGCGAAATTCTTAGAGCTGAAGGAAATCTGATTTTCGTTCAGGATAAACCTGACCACCCCTTTACAAAGATAGTGGGTGAAATGGCTAGAAAAATAGAGAACGATGAAGTAAACTAGTCTAACTTCTTTTAATTTATTTATGAAAAAGCTTAAACTATACTACGTGTGCTAGAATTTTTGTTTGGAGTTGTTATTGTTGGATAGGTCAGCTATTATTCTGGCAGGTGGTTCATCAGTTAAATTCGAGGGAGATAAAGGTATTTCAGAGTTGAATGGGAAACCGTTAATCAGCCATGTAGTTAATGCGGTGAGCGGTCTTGTTGACGAAGTCATTGTTGTAGTTAGCTCCCAGGAACGCGCAGACTTGTATACAAAGGTGCTTTCACCCGATGTCAGTTTTGTTGTTAACAACTATGAATCAAAGGGAACGTTGGTCGGTGCCATAGCGGGTTTTGAAGCTGCTAAAGGCGAGTACTCGGCGCTTCTACCCTTTGATAGCCCCTTTGTCTCTCAAGAGGTTATGTCTCTGCTTTTTGACTGCTGCATTGGCAAAGCAGCGGTTATTCCGAGGTCAACAGATATGGAATGCCAGCCTCTGCACGCCGTTTACTGTAGAACGCAAGCGGTGGAAGCTGCGAAAGAGGCGTTGGCGGAAAATGAGTTTGACGTTCAAGCGATGGTTGACCGACTGCGAGGTGTTCGATATATGTCTTTGATGGTGATTAAGCAGTTAGATCCTGATTTGAAAACTTTCTTCACAATCAGAACACCCTTTGAGTTAAAACAAGCTGCGGTAATGAGTAAGACAAGAAAGACATCGAAGACGAAGCAACAAAACAAAAAACTAAAGTGGTAGTTCTCTACCTCCCCTCCACTTCCATGGTCTCTGCACACAACCACTATTACGCTCCTAATTAACTCCAAATATGCCGTTGTGGACTTTTTGCAGTGATAAGTATGTTTATTGCTTGCGGATGCGCAGTTTTGGTTGGGCTGGCGAGTTGGTGTGTGGCTTTCGAGCCCCAAATGGGGTTTGAGGAAACTCCGCCCACATGTAGAATTGCAGTTCCGCAGGGAACAGGGCGAGAGCCTTGGCAACGGAGCAGAAACGAAACGTCCACCCGGACAGGCTATGAGACATTTGTGATGTCGAGTGCGCTGGAGTGGAAACGGTGAAACGGCCGTCCTGCAAGTGGAAAGGGCAAACAGTCGCCGATGAAGAATCTACCGGAAGGCGCGGGTAGCCCGATTAGCCGAATGCCACAGACAACAGAAGGCGGGTTACAACCAACACACCAGCCTATTTTACTACCGATGGACCCAACTGGCAGGAGCATATTCGCAATAAGCAGCGCCGTCATGAACTGTTGGATCGCATGAATGACCCCTCAGACCTATTCAAAGTGGTTATTGTTAGGGATATGTGGCTAACGGGGGTTGATGTTCCTAGTTTGTATACGATGTATATTGATAAGCCGATGAATGGACACACGCTTATGCAGGCAATCGCCCGCGTTAATAGGGTGTTTAAAGACAAGAAATCCGGGTTAATTGTTGACTACATTGGGTTGGCAACTGAACTGGAAAAGGCGCTTGCAGAGTACACTGATAGTAACCGAGAATTTGCGAAAATCCCTCAAGATGTGGCTGTTAGGCAAAAGATGGCGAACTACGAAGCAGTCCGCGACATGTTCCACGGCTTTGCCTACCGCCAATTCTTCACCGCTACACTCCAACAGCGCATGGGAATCATGATGCAGGCAATGGAATACATTTTAGCTCAGCAGGACGGGAAAAATCGCTACCTCAAAGAAGTCACCAACCGACTCTACGCCTTCATTGTAGCCATGCCCCACGAAAAAGCTGTCGCAATCCGCGACGACGTAGGCTTTTTCCAAGCAGTCAAAGCCGCCATCGTAAAGAACACCGACACAAGAAATGTGCAAGCTGAAAACATGGATACTGCCATTAAGCAGATTCTTTCTGAAGCGTTGGTTTCTGACCGCGTGATTGATGTGTTTGCGGCGGCGGGATTCAAAAAACCTAATCTGGATTTGTTCTCAGATGAGTTTTTAGAAAATCTACGAACTATGCCCCAGAAGAATTTGGCATTTGAAACCCTCAGAAAACTGTTAAGCGACCAGATACGGTTCCAACGCAAAAAGAATCTGGTGCAGGCACGCAGCTTCGAGGAGCTTTTAGACAAATCAATCAGAGCTTACATGAACCGCTCCATCGAAACAGCACAAGTTGTCCAGCAACTATCCGATTTAGCTAAAACAGTAAAAGCGGTAAACGGAAGGGGAATCCCGCTTGGCCTCTCAGAAGAAGAAGTCGCCTTCTACGACGCTTTAGCAGATAATGAAAGCGCAAAGGAGTTGCTGGGTGATAAAGTCCTGATGCAGATGGCACGCGAACTGGTTGATATGATACGAAACAATGTCACCATCGACTGGACTATCCGCGACAACGTCCAAGCACATCTACGAGTTATGGTGAAAAAGCTGCTTAAGAAATACAAGTACCCGCCTGATAAACAGGAGAAGGCAACGCAAACGGTATTGGACCAAGCTAAGCTGCTATGCAAAGACTGGGCAGAAGATGCTCCTTTGAACATTGCCTAAATAGTATGATGTAAAGCTGTATAATCGAATTAATGATGGGTAACTTTACTAAGAATCAGCAGAGAAGAGAGATAATGAAGGCGAACGTTGAGCGGGCTAAGCAGTCAACTCTAAATCATATGTCTTTTCAATTCAACATAACGAGGACAAAAGATGCAATCAAATCGTCAAAAGCAATAGTAATTAACCGTATCTCCGATGCAACCAAAGAAGACGAGTTATTGCTTAAGGTTGAATTTAGTTTGCTGCCTTCCAAGGAGTCGTTTTCAAAAATAAACCTTGATTTGTATTTTCAAGAGCAAATGCTCCATTCAACAACAATCAGCATACCTCAAAGTACTCTACTAAACAACACCTCAGAGTTTCCCTTAATCTTAGATATGAAAGGAATCGTTGCAGGAGAGTACTCGATTAGGGTAGAAATGTATAAGCCATGGTCTTCCGGTGAAAAACTAAACTTCACTCTTAAAGAAATTACAGTTCAATATGTTCCACAGACCAGAGAAGCAAGATTAGTGAAAATTCACACCGTGAAGAGCGTTGCATGTGATCTAACTGTTGTTTTGTCTTCGGCGAAAAACATTTACCGTGAAATAGAACAAGACCAAAAACAAGAAGCATAAGCAAAAGAGACGAATGGTAAAACGAGTACAGTGAAAGGCAATGGAGAATCACGTAACTAAAGAGCAGTTTCTTCTAGAGTTTTTTGGGTCTTTCGGTCGGGATTTGGGGAACCCCGAAAGGTGGTTTACCGGCAACCCCACAGACATATTTCCGTTTATTGAGGAATGCGCCGAAAACAAAGCACCTACATTTATCAGCGTTCAGCCAATGAAACACAAAGCCCGACCCTTAGGAATCGAGAAAGTATTTTTCGATTTTGACTACTGCAAAAACAGCGAAATACTCCCAGACGCAGAAATCCGAAAAGAAAAACAGAATTAAAGGAAATTACAGAATAAAATAATGTATCGATAAGCTTGCCTGCTGGGACAGCACTTTTTAGTCGCAACATGTTCGCATTAATAGCATGGTTTCAACGTAATCGATTTACTGACTTCTCTTTTTGATTTTTAAAATCAGACTCTTGTTTTCTTAAGGCTGCCTTGGCGTCACCTAGTGTAACAACTTCAATTGTGTTTCCAGCCACAACAACTTTAAATGCTAACATTTCTAACCCCATTTTTATTCACCCAGCGTGTTTGTAGGACTATCGACGCATGTCCATTCGAGTGCAGCCCATTCGTCAATTTTGACGTTGGTTTTCTTGATGTTGGTTTTGAGCTTCTTTCTTTTGTATTGCGAAGGTTCTGCAAGATCAGATTTTGTCATGTTTGTTAAGTTACACATGATTTTCTCATTAGAAGCGATCTTCTATTATGTTTTATGAATCACTATTCCACAAATACACTCAGGTTTGCCTTATAGTAGTTTATGAAGCTGGAAACTCAATACGAGAAAAATAAGACGAATATGTTATTTATGACTGTAACAAGCGTAAATACCATCAAGCTGAAAAGCCCTATTTCCCATAGTAATTCATTTAATCTAGCTCCACGCGTCCTCTTTTGGTTTCTATCAATTGTCTTTTTCACGTAAATAAAACTAATGTAAATGAAGGCTATTGCAATTAATTTGAGAACTATAAACGCAGGCATGACTAACGAAAGCAAAGCTGACATTATTGGGTTTGCATTCATTTATGCCCAAAAAATTTTCCAAAAACCGTTGTGAAGCAGTCTAATAAACCTAAAAGCACTAGAAAAGAAGTTAAAAAATTCGCTTTCTGTATAAATATAGATTGCTCAACTAGAGAAATATCAGATTTTCTTAACATTAAGGACTAGGATTTTGTGGCAGTTAAGGCACTTAGTCTCATGTATCTCAAATCCGTTAAGAATGTCAAAACGTCTGCAATCATAACATTTATTTTCAGAATGTTCACAAAGAACCTGTTCGGTAGTCTCTCCTTTCAAGTAGAACCCAACAAAAAATTTTCTTTTCCTTTCTAAAATCTTTTATTTCGCGAATCGATATATGTGCAATTCTGTAATAGTTATGGTGCTGAGGAAGACTTTGTTAAAGACTAGCGCGCTAATGCATTTTTTTGACTACACATAGGACAAAACAAATTGCTGCTCGAATTTTCCGCCACACATAGGACAAACAACTAGAAATTTATCCCGCGTATTTTCATTGAACGAAATGAGCAAACAAGGAGAAATACATTTTGCACTTAGGAGCAAACGAGAAAAGAGTAAATATTTGTTTTCGCAAGAAGATAGAATAGAATGGACTTAATAATCGCTCTTGGATTGATCGGTGCCCTACTTACAACTATTTCGCTTCTACCACAACTCATTAAAGTTTTCAAAACCCGATCAACCAAAGACATCTCTGCTGGAATGTTTGCACTCTTTGTAACAGACTTCTTTGTTTGGCTCATCTACGGGATTCTAATTAAAGATATTCCCCTAATAATTGCTAACTCTTTTGCGCTCGTGGAAGCTACAATTATTCTAATTTTTAAAATCATATACAAATAACTTGCAAAATAACTCGCTTTGTTTGACTGCAAATAACTAACAACAAACAACAACTAAAGAAAATTCTTATAGAAAAGGAAAAAAGATTATGTAGACTCTTTAGAAGGAAAAAACATACTAAATATTTTTCATTTTTAACTTCGCACAATCAAGTACGTCAGGGATAGAAGTGATTGCTAACTGCACAGTTTTTTCGCTATCGCAGCGCTTATTCATTTTCCTGTTAATAATGTTTTTATCATTTCGTCCGACCAGAAATGTTTGATGATGAAAGATAAAGATGCCAATCGTTGCAAGAACTGCGGGCATAAAATCCAACTTACAAGTGGAGGCTGTAAGCATAAACAACTAGATCATAGTTTTTATTGTCCTTGCAGAAAACCGGAAGTTGGATGGTTAGGATCTTACATTTTGTGAATAGTTACTATTTGCTGAAGGTTGGATAAAACGGAAGGAAATCTGCATAAACTCCACAAACAAACAGTAGCTGAGGAATTACAGAAGAAAAGTTATGGTATACACTTTGAACCTTGGGAATCACCGTTAAAACTGCTTTGGTGGCAGTCCTACAAACCAGACATCCTCGCAATAAAACAAACCCACTCAAGCCAAAAAATCATCTTAGTCGAGTGCGAAACAAAACCAAGCAGGAAACGGGTCTTAGCCAAAACAAATCAAATTAAAAAAAACCTCGCAATCCAAAAGCAACTGTTTGAAAACACTATTATCCTTCCACTACTCGTCATCCCTCCTAATAATTTGCAAAAAATGATATTTTCTCCCATCAGAAAATTTTGGGAAATATGGATAATTAACCACGAAGGGCAACTTAAACATAGAATAGCACGTACAACAGGGTTAGGCTCCTTCGGCTCTTTTGAATGGTGATACGATGAACGCGCATCAAAACCTCGTAAAGTTGTTTAGGTTGCTTCGGGGTTTCTGTAAGCACAATATATGCGGTGATTAATCGAAGGAAAATCTTATCCATTCATATAGAAAATATGTACTTGAGGAGGTGAAACGATCTCTCAAATAAAGTACATAGATGAAGACCTTGTAAAAGTTTACAAATTTGGCGAGAATAGAAAACAAGAAAATCTGTTAACCACCCTCTTTTGGGGCGATAACGTAAAAGTAGTAGAGCAAGTGGGAAAATATTGGAAACTGGATTTCACGCGTCGCGAATGGAAAAAAGACATTAAAAAATACGAGTGGGTACCATGTGAAGCTGCCATCCCTAAAGAAACTCACTTCCTTGAAAAACCAATACTAAAAATACGCTTCGTCGATGTAGGTCAAGGTGACGCTGCAATCATCGAGTCACCAGACGGAAAAATAGTTCTTTTAGATGGGGGCGAAGGCGATGATCTTTATAATTATGTTTCTGCAGCTTGGGCACATATTTTCCGTGACAAACCGCTTGAAACCGAAGCAGTCGTGGTCACTCACGGAGATGCGGACCACTTTGTGGGTTTAACAAAACTCCTAAACAAAAAAAGGAAAAAAGATCAGCAGTTAATATCACTAAAGCGCGTCTTTCACAATGGACTAGTCAAGGGTCCCGACAAAGTTGAAGACAAAGACATGTTTGGCGAAACAAAAACCAAACAAGGCAAGCTATACATAACCAACTTAGTGAACGACCCTTCCACAATGGATGATGGAAGCTTAAACAAGAATTTCAAAGAATGGAAAGAGACGCTAAATGCTCACAAAATCTATAATCCCAACATAGAAATCCATCGAATAGCAAGTGGTGACAATACAAGGTTCAGCTTCTTGGAAGATGAAGGGATTCATGTTCAAGTGTTAGGACCGATCACAGAAGACGTCGATAACGTTGCTGCGCTTCGCTATTTCCAAGGGCAAAAAGGAGGTCTACTACCAGCTCAGACGATAAACGGGCATTCAGTAGTGCTAAAACTTGTCTACGGAAACGTTCGAGTTCTCTTTGGCGCAGATCTAAACGCAGAGTCAGAAACCGGTTTGCTGGAACAATGCAGAAAAACAGGAATGTCGTTAGCTTCTGAGGTACTAAAAGTTCCCCACCATGGCTCAGCCGACTTTAACCCTGAGATGCTGCAAGCCGTTCGACCTACAGTTAGCGTAATCAGCTCAGGCGATGAAAACGTATTAAAGGAATACATCCACCCACGTGCAGGACTAGTTGGCGCCCTCGGCAAATACTCTAACCCAAACGTCGAAAAACCTTTAATTTACGTTACAGAGATGGTGGCATTCTTTGAAAAAGTAGGAAAAGCAACCATTCAACGACTAGACGCCTCAAAACCAGAAGATAGAGAATCCTTCGAAACGACGAGAGCCTATCTCAAGAAAGTTTACGGTATCGTTCATGTCCGTACAGACGGCAAACGTGTTCTCATAGTTACGCATGGCGGCAACCCAGATAATAAAGAAAGCTACGCCTTTAATGTGGATGAGACAGGAAAAATCGTTTTTGAAGAAAAAACAAGAATACTGTAACATAGAACAAACGCCGAATAAATCCACATTTCCATCCTTTTTATAGGAAAAGAGAGAAGGCTTGAACCCTGTTCAAATTTATAGTGAGACTTCAAGTAGCTCTTCAAATTGTTAATGTAGCCACCATAGATACGGAGGACAAGTGTAGTTTTGCACATATCATCTTTGGAGAAAGCTTTGGGTTGTCCTTAAGCAGCGCAAAGGTCCTATGACGTATAGTTTTGCTATCACTACTCTCACTGTTAGAATCGACCATAGTGTTCATTTCCTTTGAAACAATTATGGCATTCGGCTATTACCTCTAAAAAGTAGGTTAATTTTTGGGTGATTCTGTTCCTACTCTGCTAACTACGCTGAATTATTTTCTCAGCACGAAGCTTCATAGATCAAATTTTGGAAACAAGCTTAACTCCAAGGTAACTCGATAATCATTATGGGAAAAGATGGAAATCGGTTAAGATGCAAAAGCTGTTGGCATTTACTGTTTTTGGAAGACGGAAAAGTGAAGCATAAGCAATCTAACCATAGCATGTACTGCCCATGCAGAAAACCTGAACCAACATAGTTCTGTTTTCGACAGTTCACTTTTCGAGGCATTAAAATTTAACTAAAAAAATCAAGTTACATATTCAAAGAAGCATTGAATCTTTATTGGCTTGAGAACGAACCTGAATTACTTGATTTTGAAAGAAACGTTCAAGAATAATTCCGTTAACCGTACCCTTTTCTCTTAAGTGTTATTTTACTTCTTAGCATCCAGCAATTGCGGACTGGTCTTTGGCTTAATCTCGATAAAAAGGAGAATTAGACCTACCGAAAGCAATATGGCAAAAGTCATGGCAAATGCAAAATTGAATATACTTAACAAATTGGCACGCAAAACATATTCGTTATTGACCACCAAAAAATAGTTAGCAAGGAATACGTTAAAAATAACAAGATAGGCAAACTTGGATTACAAAAGCAGTTCCAATTACAACAAAACCTTTCTTTCTTGTTTTAGCATAAAAGAAATACGAAAGAACGCCAGAAAGACCTAAACAACGGGGAATAAATCAGTGTAAGTTGCGACATTAATTGAAGAATTTCCAAACTTACCACCACATTAATAGTATCAGACAAATCTATTATTTATTCCCGTCCATTAGTATTTCAAGGAATAAAATCCCTTTTACCTATAGGGTTATTTTTTAGGGTAGAATTTGCCCCTCTTATTTCCTTCATCGAGGGGTAAAAAAATATTAGAAAACCCTACCTCGTTTATATGACTAATTATACCATGATTAGCCTTTGTAGGGGTATATTTTTGAATAAAAAAATACCTCGTGCCCTTTTCTCTATGTGATATTAGTCTGCTAAGCGTGCTTCTCTTTAGGACTGAGCGTAATTTCGTACTGAAAAGCATCTTTGAACCGCTGAGTTGACCCAGTAGTAAAAGGGGGTGTGCATTAAAATTTAATGCCGCGTTAAGGAACTAAACATAAACTATTCTTAAAAAAAGTTTAATCACAGAAAAAGAATAACTGTGAAACTGATTAGGGAATAAGTGCTAGATTTTTTACTGACACTCTCGGAGAGTTTTTATCTGCTCAAGTGGGACATTCAGGTTGACTACGTGACCATATGCTTGTACAAGGTTCATGGGAATGCAGATTATGACGCTGCCCATGAAGGGCTTTTTAAATCTCAGTTCGTTTGCTGCTTCTTTTGTTAAGTCAACTCGCAGATGCGTTATTGCCGCTTTTTCGATGTCAAATTCAACTCCGTCAACTTCGCCAATTGTGTAGGCATTCGTAGTCACAACCTGTTTACCTTTTAAATTTTCTAAACTAACCAAAAATCAAGCCTCCTTACTAGTAAGAAAATTAATCTAGAAGTAAAGGTTTTCGGGTAACCTCAAAGCGAGCTTTTAGACAAGCAGATAATATAGGACTTATGAAGGCTTTTGATTTTTTAATGTATAGGCAACACTTTTTCAAATACGAACCATCCAAGAAGGCTTAAACCTACGAATGAACCCGCTCCTAAAAGTGCGGCTGTTCCTAAATCATTAAGGAATCTACTTACCAAAACAACTGCCACAACAACCACAAAAATAAAGTATCCAATTTCAGATATTCTTATCCAATGATTCAAAGACAATCTTCCAACCTCTAACCTTAGTTTGTTTAGTGAGTATGTTGTTTATTAATTTAATCATAAAAAATGTGGGCTCACTCCCTATGTAGTTAATGGAAAAAATTCGAAAAATAGCCTACCTGCGGTCTTTTTCTCTAAGTTTCCAAAAGGAATCCGCCATAGTTACCTCGAATTTCGATATACCTGCACAGGTATTTTCAACCCTTTTTTAGCTTCCGTAGAAACCCCCGTATGTAATTACGTAGCATAATATTTAGTGTGATTTCGACTACTGATAGTAAAAAGAGAAAAAGATTAAAATTTAATCTATGGGTGTAACAAACTGCATTGAAACAGAAATGCGCTTTCTACTTAGGCTACCTTTTATTTCATCGTTTATTTTTAAGTTGTTTCTTCTCTTGCTTGCATGCCCAACAAACAATCAAGGCTAATGCTAACTCACTCACGCTATCGATCTAATTACTGAGGCTTAGATGTGCAACGCCATTGGAGAGTCCTTATCCTTTTTCCGGGAAGTAAGGAACTCTAACGAGTCGCTGTAAGGAGCATCAGGTTGTATGTGCTAATATGTTATTAGGTCCAACTTAGTAATTGAATAGTCGATGGGTAACTTTACTAAGAATCAGCAAAGAAGAGAGATAATGAAGGTAAACGTTGAGCGGGCTAAGCAGTCAACGCTAGATGATGTGTCTTTTCAATTCAACATAGAGAGGACAAAAGACGTAATTAAACCGTCAAAAGCAATATTGATAAACCAAATCACTGATGTGACCAAAGAAGACGAGTTATTGCTTAAGGTTGAATTTAGTTTGCTGCCTTCTAAGAAGTCGTTTTCAAAAATAAACCTTGATTTGTATTTTCAAGAGCAAATGCTCCATTCAACAACAATCAGCATACCTCAAAGCACTCTACTTAACGACACTTCAGAGTTTCCCCAAATTCTCGATATGAAAGGGGTTGGAGCAGGGGAATATCAGGTTAGGGTTGAAATGTATGAGCCATGGTCTTCCGGTGAAAAGCTAAGTTTTACTTCTAAAGAAATAACTATTAAATATGTACCGCAGACCAGAGCGTTAAAGTTAGTAAAAATTCCAGCTGTAAGGTGTGGAACTTGTGATGATTTAACAATTGTTTCATCAACTGCAACAGACATTTACCGTGACATGGAACAAGACGCGAAAAAAGAGTCAATTACCAAAAGAGATGAATGGTAAATACCTCAAGAATGCATATCGGAATAAAACGTTAGTTTTGACCTACCTATTGAAGACACAAACGTACCTATCCTAAAGCAAAAATGCTATAAATAAAATAGAAGGCAAGTGACTACTCGAATTTTCCGCCACACATAGGGCATTTTCTCTTTATTGAATTCTGAATCGTTGGAAGTTGGAGTGAGCAGTAAAAACAGAAGTAAATCTGACATTTTTCGCAGAAATGGAACCCGCCACCTATGTATTTGCCGCAAGCATCACAAGGTCTAGACAAATCAACCATAAAATTCAAGAAGCTATTTTCTATTTGAACTTTTAAAAACGCGATGTTGAAACGACTTGTTTCAGCAGTGGAGGGTATGCTAAAAATAAACGTTGTTTAAGCCTTTATCTACTATGAACTCAACTAACTCCTCGCAATCAAGGACTCTGTTTTGCAGTAGTCAACAATTTGAGTTTTTCGCATTGAGCCTCACGCAACTAAGGTTAAACTTAAACAACCTCAAATTCAATACAATATATGGGATGCCTGCTATGCCGTACGAAGAAAAAGACATGGATAAACTGCTCACCTCACAAACTATCGATAGTAAATATACGGATTTCTTAAGCAAAATGGAGAATGGAAAATATTACTCCCAAAGTGAAATGGCATCCCTAATACTTGGCAAATCACTCGCAATAAGTGAATCACTAATTGAAGCTAGGAGCGACAACTTCAAAGCTGAACTGGAACGGTTCGGCGACACAATAAGCGATATTTCTTTTATAAATTGCACACTTGAAATTAATCGTGCACGTGGCAAACTCAAAGTCGCTGAAAAAAACAATGACCTCTATTATGCCAAAGTTTAGACACTTAAGACCTTTATAAGAAAATAGAAAAAAAGTTAAAGATAGAAAGCAAAAAAATAATGCAAGGTGTGATCTTTACGCAAGTCTTTGGAATTAAGCATAGGGCAACGAAATATAATTGTTGTGACTGCAGAAAGAAGCTGTATGCTCGCGCTAAAACTCCTGAGTGGCGAAAAATTCCAGCAGACCAGAAGAGATGTAGAAGTTGTTCAGCAAGGCATAGAGGCTTGATAAAATGGCAACAGCAACATATTAGCGGTTGAGTGCATTATTAGAACCCGCGATTTGGTTAGGAAATCACCATTGTATCCTTGTCTTCACAAACCATTAATCCATAGCTAAAGACTACTTCCCTTAGTACTGGCTTGTCCCTATCTCTTGCCTTGATTATTACTCTGTAATTTGATGAATCACTGATTGCATCCAGGCTAAACCCAACTGGAGAAAGAATATCGGATGTTATTATCAAAACAGTTAGCCCTTGCCGAAAATAGGCTCAAAAAAGAGGGGAAATGTGGCAATTTCGCCAATTGAGTGGTATTATAGCCAACACACCAGCCCACCTGCCCTGACAACTATTGCATTAAGAAATCATTTGATTACTGGTTATTTTGAAGTGAACATGGCAATTATCACAGTCATAGACTTGAATAGCAAAAATATTGTTTTTCAGTTCCCTTGAAGGTTTGTTTACTTCTTTCCCGCAGCTAGGACAGTGCGCCATAAAGCATCAACCTTTTCTTCTGGATGCCTGCTAAGGATATGAGTTCTTTGAACAAAAATATGTAATTACTGTGCTTTCTTCCTGGTCGCGGAGTTGTTTCTGAATGCTATAAATGTAAATCTTGAATAACAGTACACTGCATAACAATGGATAATTCTTCTTAAATTGATGCAAGATACAATTAGAATAAAAAGTCTCTGTTCTCCCACGAAATTAGGGTAATTTAAACTTGAAATTAAAGGCTGCTATTTCTAGCTTAGAGAAGACGTCAATTAGCTGTTTCTGGAAAAAGGCAGGTTTGAGGAAGCTGACTGCAGATGTAGAAACTTAATTAGACATTTCACCTATTATTTACCTAGGGGCTTTTTTGTGGCGACACCTCAAGAAGAAGCAAAAAGGAAGTTGCCAAGTGTCGTTGATATTGCTTATGACCAATACAAACGGGATTTGCCGCGTTATCGGTTGACCAAGGAATTAATGAGCCATGATGTTGCATTCATAGCTCCGGAGGCTTCGCTTGATGACGCTGCTCGAATAATGGGTGAGAAGCACATCGGAAGCCTGATTGTTGAGAAATACAAGACACCTGTGGGAATAGTTACTGAACGGGATTTGCTTAGCAAGGTCTTGGCGCTTGGGCTATTTCTTAAGGATGAAAAAGTCGAAGATGTAATGTCTTATCCGCTGGCTGGTGTTTCTGTGGCAGCTAAAATAAAAGAAGTTGCCAAGCTAATGACCAGTAAAAAAGGCAGACTCGCCGTGTTTGATGCTGGAACGCTTGTAGGTATCATTACTGCCTCGGATCTAATCAAGAGCTTGCCAGATGTTCCAGAAACGGAAGTCAAAGTCGATGATTTTATGACTAAAGAAGTTGTTAACGTTGATGAGGCTGCCTCCGTTATCAACTTGGCTAAAATCATGGGTGCAAAACGTATCGGAAGTGTCATAATAACTCGCAAAGGAGAACCGTTTGGAATTTTTACGGAACGAGATTTGCTCTCAGATTTCTTGGCTAAAGGTAAGGCGTTGTTTACGGAGGTTGGACCAGAATGTTCGCAGCCTCTAACTGTTATTCCCGCTGGCACAAGCGTTCACAGAGCAGCTGCTATAATGGCGTTAAAACACATCAGACGATTACCCATTGTTAGTGATGGCAAGTTGGTGGGCATAATCACCGCACGGGACCTTGTTGAAGCATACGCAAAATAATCTCTTTTTTTATTATTTGTTAAACAAAAATCCCTTAATTATAAGGGGCAAAACTATTACCTCCACAACAACATTGTATTAACCAATGAGCAGGAAGCATAAAAAAATTTTACCCTTGCCCAATGGTACAATTCCTATGTGCTTCCTGCCCATAAAATATTTTTCACAAATTTAGAATTGGCTGGATTAAAATTTAATGGCTTCTGTTCCTAATAGGGTTTAGGCAACTCTGGAATGTCGTGACCATGAGGTTTAGAACGCGCTAAAACAAAACTGCGTTTTCATTTTGGGTTGTGAGAGATATTTTTTTAAGGGTGGCTCTTTATTCATCTTGAGTTATGCCCTATAAGTTTACTTTCGACATTTCAAAGGCTTCACAACACTTTTTCATAGAACTTGCAATTATCGGCAACCAAATGGGCATGCAGAAGGTTTTCTCAAGAACCTTGCAGGCATTAATCAGAAAATTCAGGATTCAGGAAGTTTCAGGACTTGAAATCCAAGATGCAGTAATGCTACTTCAAGACCTACTAGAGATGCAAACTTTGAATTTGGTGCAAAAACAGGAATTTCTGAAGACCAAAAAAAGGGCTCTGTTTCTTCCCCACTGTTGTAGAAAATACATGGATAGTCAATGCCAAGCCGTTTTCGACCCGAGCTTGCCCTCTTACATTTGTGCTCATTGCTCACCTGACTGTTGTGTTAATAGGTCTGAACACATTGCTAGAGAAAGAGGGTATGACGTTTACATTTTATCTGGGGGTTCTTGTATGTCAAATATTTTGAAGCAGAAGAATTATGATGGTGTTGTAGGCGTTGCATGTGGTGCAGAAGTGATGATGTCTGGCAATAAGTTGAGCAGTATGGGTTTGGCATGGCAATCTGTTCCGTTATTGAAGAACGGCTGCGCCAATACATTTTTCAACATTGAAACGCTGATAAAAACGCTGTAAAACAAAATATTTTTGAATTCAGAATCGACAACTCGAACATCGTTTGCTCGATTCTGACTATAATTTATTTGAGGGGTCCTTTTGTTAAGTTTTCTTCCTCTCACATAAAGGAATTGCTTAAAGAACTAATTGCAAACATGCGTATTGGCTAAGCCTCTATGCCTGTTCGTTTGTTCTGTGCAAATCCACTGGCGGCTTCAGGAATTTTTTCCCTGACCCTCCCCTCTGCAACCACTTCTGCTTCCTCCAAAATCTGCAATGCATCTGCGCTAGCTATAATGGTGTTTTCTGGCATATCTGACCCCTGATTGGTTGTAGTGACTATATCCGAGAGTAGGTTTCCAATGTTTCCAAGCTCCTGACTTGCCTCAGGAAGAATACTGCACATCTCCGAGCGAATGTTGCTTAGCATACTTCTTGCTGGACTTAACACCGCAACTACGTCGCCTAATTCTGAAACTGTGCTTAGGCGCATGGAAACGCTTTGCAGGGCAAGTGAGGCGTGGGATAACATTTTTTCGACTTTACGTATTTCCCCGAGCTCTGTGGCAAGAATGTTTGCGCGAGCAGTATCCCGCTCCGTCATGGCTTTTACAACACGGTTAAAAATGTCGGTGTCGCGGATCTCAAATCGGTGCACGGCAGCATCCAAAGTTTTAGTCTGCAAATCCAAACGTTGCGTAACCACACTAATTTGTTCCTTTAAGCTTTCTTGAGGCTTAGCCATATTTTTAATCTTTGACACAACTGAAGGGGCTTCCTCTTTTTCCTTCCACTTACTGATGAAACGGTTAACCAATTAGCTATCTCCTTTGCCACACTTCATGAACCATTCCATAAAAGATTGTTCTACCTGTTAAGTTAAAACTCAGCCGTTGAAACAGCTGGTTTTTAAGTTTCTCTATAAATTATCGCAATAAGTGAGAGGTTGGACTCCATGCTTTTTGGTGTAAAGCAAGGGATTGGACAAGAATTTGTATTTAAACTATTAGAATAATTTGTGTTAGCATTCATGTTACCCTCTTTTTTCCTGTCTAACGAGCTTTTAATTTGTTATAATTGAAGGTCAGCAGCTTCTACGGTTCTGCGGAGAAGCCTTGAACGTGTTTCAGATTTAACCCTCTTGTCAGTAATCGGAAGGTTCAGATCCTGCGCGGTTAATATCAAGATTTTTTGCACGAGGATTTGGGCGGCTTTCCCAATTTCTTCCACAGGTATTGCAACTGTTTTTTCTTCACAGGTGCCTATGCAGCAGCTTGAAAACGGAAAATTTAACTCCAAATCTATCCTGTTTCGCTCATGGTCGTAGTCAACTATCATGAATGGTTCCAACCTGCAAATTGCAGGTCTCACCGCAAAAATTGTACATTTATTCTCTTTTGTGAGGAAAAAGCAGCTGTCATCTTTTTTTCTACGAATCCACTCAATTCCTGTCCCATCGGGGCCCTCCAAAAAATTCCTAAAACCTTTGGCTTCTATCTGCTTTCGCTCTACTTTGTTAACATCTGGCGGTTGCATGCGACAACAAACGCCGCAGTTTCTACATCGGAAGCCCACAGAATCTGGGAAGAATACGTTCTGGAAGTTCAAGGTAAACGTGGATGTGTTAAAATGGTTTATTTAGGTTATGCGGAAAAAACACAATTTGACGCTTGCTTATCGGTCACACCATCTTTTTACATGGAAATTCAGGTCTTTTTGGTTTGTGAACCAGCACGTGTATGTGGGGCAAGGGAAAAATCCTTCGTCAGAATTTTGGGATTCAGTAAAAAGGTGTAAGTTGTCCGATATATTTTGTTCCAGATTTGGTTCTTGCAGATTTAAGAAGATTTCGCTCAATTGATTGGGGGTCCTTCACGATAATTAAAAAGGTTCTCCGAAAACGCTTAGCGACCTCATGGGTTCTTGCTGGCTGCTCAAGATGCTTTGCTTTCGCTATCTCCTCAATCATGTCCCATGGATGTTTTTGCTTTTTCCATTTAAAATTTTGCTTAATCTGAGACATCTTAATGGGTAGTTTTAGCATGTTGGTCCTTTAGATTATATTTCGGTGAAAACTATTAATATCTTGTGTCGCACTACACACTATTGTAGAGGTGTTCAACAAACAAACAGTAACAACAACCCGTTAAACCACATTTCAAAAGCTGCTGTCGCACCCTATAAAAAAATCCAAGATCCCAAGAAAACTTTGAAGCGCAGAATTTTCAACCTGCCCTCAAAGACTATCGATAGGCGCTTATAGTTAAAGCACTTTTACGTATGTATCTATTTCTCAGTATATTGAGGCGACTATTGCCGTTACTGTTCCTTGGATATGCGGGACTTTTTCTTGTATTTGAGAAATAAGCAACTTCAAATCTTCCTTATCTTTTGCCTTCACCGCAACTAATACATCGTAGGGTCCGAAAACTGTGTCGGCCGACAACACTTGGGGGATCGCTTGAAGTTTTTCTTGTACTTCTTCAAGATTTCTCGGATGCGTATTTAGAAACAGGAAAGCATATGGTTCTTCTGTGAAGGATTTCCCTTCAGAGATGACTATGAATGTTTGAGTTCTTTCAATCAACATTTCTTGTGGAGTTATGTTTCTAATAGGATTAAACCATTTACTGACAAATTCATCGAGACTTGTTAAGTCGCGGACTTGAACAAGGATGTCAATTGGGCCGAAAAGCAAAAAGACATCTTTTTGAGATAGATTTAGTTTAATAAGTTCATCTAAAACTCTGTTGAAAGCACCCACTTTACAGGATAACCCCATGTACGCTTTCATAATAAGACCTCAAGAACTAAAAGTATCATAGTGTCCTCAGCTTGATAAATATAGCGAATTTTCAACATTTCAACTCTTCGACCGTGGCGGATACAAGCGAATTCAAATACAACTAAATTAAAACCTCTCAGTTTAAAACCGCTCTTGGAAGTAGCTTTGATTCAAACTTCAGCTTGACGTCTGAATTGGACCTTTAAACGTTTTTTAAACACCATTGGTATTGAGGTTAAAGTGACGAAAATGCCCCCGAAAACCATTGTTAATCCCGAAAAAATTCGCCGAAATAAAAGAACAATCGGCATAATCGCAATAGTTCTTTTGCTTTTATTCACGGTTTTAGCCTTCTTAAATCTCATTTCATTTCTAGAATGGGTTTTAGCAGACTTAGTTGTAGCCGCTGCTGCTAATTTGCTGTTGAGAAGAGTTGGACGAGTAAAAATCTAAATTTGAGGCGTATGCTAAGGATATTTTGAAGGAAAAAACATAAGCCAAAAAAATTTGTTTAGGGCGCAGAGTTAAATTTGATATTTCGGACGCTTGGACTCCCTTATCCAGAAGAGAGGATCATCAACCTGTATTATCTGAACCTCACAAACATTCCCTGGATTAGTAATAACAGCGCGGAATTTCAGGGGTAAAGTAAGGTCAGCAAGGAAAGCCATTCTGGATGCCTCCAGTTGCTCCGCAATGTGCTCAGCTTTTTTGTTAGGGTATCCTCGGTATTTTACGCTTTTGCCTTCAACTATAGCTTTATCGAAGCCTTCTTTGGTGCATTGAATTAGTTTTTCGCCGTCGCGTATAAACCAGCAGTAGGCAATTGGAGCAGGCTTGTTCATAATAATCGTTAGCTATATCGTTGTGTGATTGTAATTAACGTTGTCCATCGAGTTGTAATTTGGCGCCTCAGAATAAATTTTGTTTTAAGTCATCTCGGAGAAACAGATTAACTGTACTCTTTACTTTCGTGCAATTGTCATCATAGGCGCGCATGACTAAAATTAACCTACTGAGTTTAAGCTTAAAAGAGAAGCGTCTGTGCCTCAGAATTCGTATAACTGTCATCATCTCAGGGACTACCAATCCCTTCTCAGACTGACGTGTTAATCATCATAGGCGTTTCCTAATAGGTAATGTGTTAAATAAAAATAGTCCACTAAAGAATTGAAAAAAAAATAAAACTGTTATGGGAAAGCAGGGCACAATCAGACTAATTTAACTAGTCTGTGTTTTGCTCTGTTTTGCTTTTTTTGCTTTTCTTTTTTCGTCGCGTTCTTTCTTAGTTAACGGTTTTTCTTTTTTCGGCATCGGGTTTTACTCCGAGAGTATCATTATAGCGATAACATGCTTTAATAACTTTCCAAACCTAAGTGTATTCCCTGAAAGTGTGGCCGCATTTTGTGCACCGCATAAACTGCGTTGACGCTTCGTCTCCGCCTCTTGTCTGCACTTGCCAGACGAAAACCTCCATGTTCCCGCATTTTTCGCATGCCATCCGAATTGTCTGCATTGTTTTGATTTTCTGATCTTCTTCAGAGATGACCGTCATGAAAGGCTTAGCTTTCGGCTGTTGAATGACTACTGCGCCGGTTCGCGCTTCAGTTTTTCTATCAATCGGCTGCTTTGTGTATCCGCATTTTTGGCAGGATAATATGAACGCGTTGCCTACGCCTGTCTTTTTGGGTTCAAGTCGGCAACCGCAGCTGGGACAAAACTCCATTTAGCAGAATTCCCTCACGATACATCTCCCATAAGTTAACAAATAGGATATAAGGATTATTTTCTCAACTGCCGAAATTCTGGTGGAAACTAATTAAATGGGTTTCACAAATTAATTTGAAGGATGTCACGGTAATGGAAAAACAAGGCAACACAAAAAGCGAATGGCAAACTGTCGAGCATGCATTGGCTTATTTGGCAAGGGCAGATAAGTTGCCACACAGAACTGAAGGCGAAAAAGTATTGTTAGAGCAGATTCCCCCGAATGCTAAGCGGGTTTTAGATTTAGGAACGGGAGACGGAAGGTTGCTTGCGCTGGTAAAATTGAGTAATCCCTCGGTTGAAGGGGTGGCGCTGGATTTTTCTGACCCAATGATTGAGCAAGCCAAAAAACGCTTCGCAAATGACAGAAAAGTTTCCATAGTTAAGCATGATTTTAGCCTGCCTCTTCCCGCTGAACAATTAGGACGCTTTGATGTAGTCGTCTCCAGCTTAGCAATTCACCATTTAACCCATCCAAGAAAAAAACAGCTCTACGCAGGAATATTCAACCTGCTAAACCCCAAAGGCGTCTTCTGCAACCTCGAACACGTTTCTTCACCAACACAGAATCTTCATAGGAAATTTGTCGCAGCTATAGGCTGGACTCCGGAGATGGAAGACCCATCAAACAAACTCTTAGACGTTGATAAACAATTACAATGGTTGAGGAAAATTGGGTTTGTGGATGTGGATTGTTCTTGGAAATGGCTTGAATTAGCCCTCATAATTGGCTTTAAGCCCTAAAATAAGTCTTTATTTTTTCTTATCTTTTACCTAGATAGAAAGTATTATAAACAACTATCATAGAAACAATAGTAAGGAGCTTTTAAAGAAAAATGTCAAATTATCCACCACCCCCACCACCACAATCCAACACAAACTTGTCAACAGTAAAAACATACATGCTGATAGCCTTCATATTTTCAATCCTTTTCATGATCGTTTGGATAGGAGCTGCCCTTTGGACTATCGTGGCCTTCGCAGCCTTGTCAATCGTCGGACTTGGCATCTTTGTTGTACTACCAGCAATTGTCTATTTCGTGCTGTTCGCGTTTTCACTTATTGTATTTCTCAGAATTTGGAAAATGTACAAAGCAGCAAACGAAGGCGACATCGCGACACTAAAAGCGACAAGCAACATACTTTGGGCTATAATAGCGCTGATCTTTGCAGGCGTAATTCCAGGAATTATGCTGATAATTGCTGACGGACCAATCAAGCAACTCTAGTTCTGGGCAACAGTAAGAAACAACCAATTTTTTTCTTTTTTAATTTTTGCGACTCTTAGAATTACTTCCGAAAATCGCTGACAGGCATCTTTACAAACTGGTGGACTTCAAATAAGGTAAACCTACTAGCTAAAGCTCTAATTATTTTCTTTTTTTTATCCTTTTAAAAATAAGAAGTAAGGTTTGATATTATTTCTGTGGCTTTATTTCGTCGATCCATTTTTTGAAAGCTGCTTCACTTAAGCCCCTGCCTAGTTGTGCGTCAAGCCGCTCGCAAACTTTGCCGTTTTCAAAATAGATAATTGTTGGCACAGCAGGCACGTCGTAGTCGTCCCATAAAGGGTTGTCATAGTCTTCTAAAAGTACATGAATAACTCTTTCAAAGCCCATTTTCGCTACGGTTTTGTCAAATGTTGGGACGAATCCGATGCAGAATGGGCACCATGACGAGTAAAATAGGGCAAGGACCTTCTTGTTTTTCTTTAGTTCCAAATCGAGTTCTTGGCGTGTGTATATTTTTGCCATAATGCTCATTAAAAAAACTGTTTTGGGGTTTCTTAAACATGCCGTTTCACATCGCAACCTGATTAAGCAAGCAACACCTAAAATAACCAAAGCCATAGATGAATAAGCGAAGCACGATGAAGCCGAAAAACTACAAACGCGGATATCCCGTGGCAGTTCTGGTCGGAATTGAACAAGACCATGCAGCGCTATGGCATATTTTCAGTCAAGTCGCCAAACCCCAGCAGACCATACCCTTAGGCGGCGAACGAAAAGACCAGAAAGCCCTCTACGCCTTCCACGAAACCATAATCAACGCATTAAGGCCAGTGCTAAGAGAGGGCGTTAGAAGCATAGTGGTTGCATCTCCGCCCCGAACCAGCTTCTCCCAAGATTTCCTCAGCCACGTCAAAAACCACCATGCCTGGCTCTTAGCGGGAACAAACAAAGCATCCATCTCACAGATAGCAGGCTCAGCAAGCTCACCCCCACATGTGGCAGCGTTAACCAAAACCACTGCCTTTAAAGAGTTAATCCAGGAGACCGCAGCAGAAGAAACCGAGAACTTACTGAAGGTTCTGGAGAAACGCCTCAGCAAAACCGACAACCTTGTCCTCTTTTCCCTGCAGGAAGCAGAAACCCTCATCCTTAACCCTCAAGCACCAGGAAAACCCCAACCCGAATACCTCATGCTAACCAACGATTACTTGGCAGCAACACGCCAGAAGAACCGTGTGAATCGACTGATGATGATTGCCGCAAAAAAGGGGGTTAAAACACGTGTGATTGATGCTGAATCGAACGCTGGCAAACGTTTGACGCAGTTGGGCGGGATTGTTTGTTTGGCGAAGCTTGCTTAGAGGAAGCCGTTCTGCTTGAGCTCGGTAATAGTTATTTTTCCTGTATGCAATGCAGTTGCAATTAGTGTGCCTGAGACTCCGAGGTTTCTCAGTTCGATGAGGTCACTTATGTCTCGGACGCCGCCGCCGACGTAAACGTCTAGTCCGACTTCTGCGATAACCTGCTTCAGGAAATCGACGTTGACGCCTTCCCCGCTGCCAACCCGCGTTAAATCCAAAACAATAACCTGTGAAACACCCTTCAACTTAAAATCCTGCAGAAGACAAAGAGGGTCACTGTAACCGTCAAACCCCAATTTAGCTAGAACTTTATCGCCCTTCAAATCCAAACTAATAACCACGCGTTCGCTTCCAAAAGTCCCTATTGCTTCTGCAACAAAATTTTTGTTTTGGAGAGTTTCTGTTCCAATAACCAATTTAGAAACTCCACTATTCAGCAGTTTCTGAGCGTTTTCAATGTCTGATAAGCCTGCATCAACCATCAATCTAAGCCCGGTTTCAGCGGATATGTTTTTGATAGGTTGAAAGTTCATGGAGGACTTGGTTATGGCGTCTAAATCTGCTATGTATAGCTCGGTAAAACCAAGTGTTCTGAAGGCTTTTGCAACTTCTAATGGGTCAGTTGATTTGGCCAGTTGGCTTTGGAGCGGTTGATACTCGTTTCTTCTACCTCTGACCGCGTGCACGACTACTCCGTTTAAGATGTCAATTACAGGTATAACCTTCAAGGCATTGGCTCCGTGAGAACTGAACCGTTACAGGTAGAAAAACCTAGCCTTTGGCGGCACATCACTTGAATTATTCTTTGGGAAGCAGTCTATTTCCTAGTAAACACTAAGATTTTACTCAAGAGTCCATAAAAACCAGGCGGCGGCGACGCAAATACAATTAACTAAAGAATTTTTCCCAGCTTGCAACCTTATCAAGGAACTCTTGAACTGGTGCTCCACCAAACGTTCGTAGCCTCTGCCTCAACTCAGCTTTTTCAAGGACAGCCTTCTGGAACTCCAATATTTCGCGTTCTCCATCAGTCAAGTAGAGAAAGCCTTCCAAGCCTCCCACTCTAACGCAGCGTATACTAACTGTCAAGATCTCCGAGGGCAAGGGTACATCTTTGGGGTCGTCGCCTGGACCGTAAACGTAGAGGGCGATGTAAAAGGGTTTTTTCAGGAGCTTGTTGAATGCACGTGTCAACATTTCCCAGTACCAGGGGGTCGCATAGTTCTTGCTAAACATAACTACGCAGAACTTGTCGGCGTACTTGGCTAAGTCATCAAAGTCCACGCCGTAACGATCATAAGAGCTTACTGGATCTGGCTGCAGACAAAAGACTAATTCTTTTTTGACGACATCTCGGATTTGCCCCATGTAATCGCTGATTTCTTTTCGCCGCCACTCCAGCCAACCTAAACCGCTTTTTGAGTAGAGTTCTTTGCATCGTGGGCATGTACAGTGGTCATGGTCAGCGAAGTATTGGCTGTTTAACCATATCCCCGGCGACTGCCTATCTACCTCTGCAATGTATTTTAGTTGTTCCTCGCGATATTCTGGATGTGTCGCGCAAACAACGCTCCAATAGATGTTAAAGTTGTTGTTTCCAAATTTGGCTGGTCCCAGAGGAGATTGGGAAACCCAGTCAGGATGATTTTGTACCGCCTGGGTGTCCGCGAAGACGGCGATGTTGCTATACATGTCATGCTTTGGCTGGATTCGTATCCCTGTTTCAGGTTTGACTCGTAGGACGTGGAAGTCAAATCCCTGGGGTTTTTGGGGTTGAAACGTGTATGAGCCAAACTTCATTGATGGGTGCGCCTTTACCGAAAAGAAGCGGTTGTTATGTTATAAGTTTTTTGTGCCTAAGAAGTTTTAAGTTGTTGGTTGATTTCGACCTGTTTTTGAAAACTGTATAGGATTTAATTTTTTCGGACTCTGCTTAAACAAAGGTTTAGTAAATTTTAATTTCAACTTAAATATTTTCAGTATTGCACAAAATTTATATACAAAGGTGTAGTTTAACTTACTAATATAAGACAATAATTAATCATAGAGGAAGAATAACGTGAAAGCCTATATTCTATTAAGCACCAAACCCGGAACCTCGTTAGACGTTGTCCAGAGAATAAAGGAAAAAGCCAAAGAAACAGTAGTCGCAGATGCCATCTTTGGAAGATACGATGCAATCGTAATCCTGGAAGCGCCTGCACTTGAGAACATCAATCAAGTAGTATACAAAATTATCGAAAAAGACCCCAACGTCATCCGCACAGAAACTTCCATCGTTCTATCGCCAATGAAGTAGTCTAAAGACAAAAAACTGCGAACTCTACACTTTCTTCCACTCTGTTTTTTGCGGGTCTATAGGTATATGAATCTACATTCTAAAAACAATAAGAAAACAAAACTAATTCTTCAACTTAACTAGTCTAGGTTATGCTTGGGTCGGTGTTGTAGGTTTGATTTCTTCCTCGCATTTTGGCCCTTTATGCGCTTTCAGGACGATCGAGCTGACAGTGCTTTTAATTCCTTTAATCTTCATAATTCTGTTTTTAAGGATGTCTCGGAACTCCTCTATATCTGCTGCTGAAACTAAAGTGACTATATCAAACTCTCCTGTTACTTCGTATAGTTCTTCGAGGTTTTCAAGTTTGCCAAGGGCTTCAAGGACACCGTCCATTTCGGGCGATTCCACGAAGATGTTTACGAATGCAAATAGTCTGGACATATAGGTCTTCTTGCGTATGTGAGCAGGTGTGGGGTATATTTATACTTTTTCCAGCCATTTAATCAGTTTTACTAATTTCTACGTGACAATTGTAATGTAAATTAAGCCTTAGCTAAAAATACGTTGTAATTTCCATCAATTTGTTCGTCACCGGAAAAAAATGGACGAGGTACGCGCTTACCGTTTGGAATCGGCAAAGGGATATCTGCTCATGGCAGCCATCACTTCTTCACTAAAGGTTTTTTTGCTAAGATGTTTCGCAAAATCGGAAGTAACTATTATGCCAACCAACACGTTTTTCTTCATAACGGGCAACCGCCTTACTCTGTACTTAACCATTTTTCTCGCAGCATCTCTAAGTGAAGATTCTTCCTCGATGGTTATGAGCGGATCTGACATTATCTCAGACACTTTTGTATCAAGCGGCTTTTTATTTGCCATAACCCTTCTAACTAAATCTCTTTCAGTAACTATGCCCTTCGGCACTTTGCCCTCCGTTACAACAAGATCACCTACATCTTGTTGATGCATCAGTTTTGCAGCGTCTAGCACGGTCATTAGAACATCAATAGTGATGACATTTGTTGTCATAAAATCTTTTACAGTTGGCATCATTTAAAGTTACATAGGCTATCGTATAAAAGTTTTGTGACTCAAAAATTCTGAATCAGAAATCTAATATGTCATCGCTGATTTTTCTTGCAGGAAACGAAAAAGAACGTTCTATAGAAAAATACAATACTTTCCTTTACCATTTGAAGATTGAAGAGACAGTTACAGGTTGCTGGTGAAATAAGTGCATGAATTACACGCTTTTGTAAACATTTTCGTAGAGGCGCACCTCATGGATGAAGTGGTTCAAGGTATTTCCAATATAGATGCAATAGAGGAGCTTTACGAAGTAACAGGCGAATTCGACCTCGTCGCGCTTGTAGAGGCCTCAGACATAGAGTCATTTAGAGATACTTTGAAAAACAAGATTATGAAGATCAACGGCGTGAAGAGTACCGTAACTTCAATTGTGTTGAGCGCTCACAAAGGTCCAAAATGTTCAGCCTAACATTGCTAAACACAAAACTTATGCCTATTCGATAGTGGCATTAAAGATTTCTTTCTTCAAAATTTTTATACCTTTTTCGCAATCGGACTTACTCTCATAGACTTCACGACTATCCTCTATTATTTTATAGTTCCCTGAAGATTCAAATCGCCATCGCCATCTATTCACTGTGTCTTGATAAATTTTGAATTTTGCAACCATTTTTTTCACTTCAAACCATACTTTATTACATGCCGATAAAAGACTTGTCATAGCCAAAATACAAAAGCCCGCTAAGAAACCAATTTCAAAGAATCTTTCAGGTTTTAAACTTGTTTTTGGATCGGCACTTTTTCTAATTCGACTTTGTTAAAGAATAATGTTTCAAAATGTACTTCTATATATTCGCTTCTTGACCTTTTCTGTTTTGAAGCCTCCGTATCTATTTTCTCTAACACGCGATTGGAAAGGGCAATGCTTACGGGGTGTTTGCACACTGTAACCTAAAAAATCTTTTTGAATAACTCTATCTTTGTCCATTGTTTATGTGAAATAATGTTTGGTGCCGTTAGTTCCTTTTAGCCCGCTCCGCTTCTCAAATTAGCACATTTTGCTTCTCAAAAAAGCTCAAAAGCTGCTTAACCAGCTTACTGGTCTATGACCCGATATGGAAAATAGCGATTCTTCAAATAGTAAAGGTCGGTTCGAAGCATCAGTTAACATTTTTGTCGATCCGACTCAGAAGGCTCAAATTATGGACGCCCTTTCTAAGGTTGAAAATATCGAAGATATTTATGAAGTGAAAGGGGAATTTGACATTGTTTCGATGGTTTCAGCTTCGAGCATAGAAGAATTCCGTAATGTCTTGCATAAGAAAATCATGAATATCAAAGGAGTCCAAAGCACAATAGTCTCCGTCGTTCTAAAATCTCACAAACGACCTAAATCCGCCCTGAGCAGTATCCACATGCATTAACACGAAGCCTTCCAAAAATTTTTCGCTGTAGGAAGAAGAAGACCTTTCTAATTTAAGCTAATCATTACACGTAATAGAAAATGTAAAACAAAATTGTGGAGTTGTCTTTCTGTGTACTGCCCACCTTGCGAACTAGTAAGCCCTTAAGGCTCAATTCCAAATCGTTTCTTGGGTTTTGTGGACTTTAGACCGCAATAGATAGTTTTGCCACAGTTGTTAACCTGAGAAATCACCGTAGGCTGACGGATATTCCCTTATAAGTTCAAGGTTAACTCGCAGAACGTTAACGTATGGGCTTCCGAAAATCCACAGAGTCCCTTCCTGATTGTGATCAACAATGCTTGTAAGAACCGCCGAAGAAATGCCTGTAGCATTGCTTATTCCGGGTATCTGAGAATATGCATCTTGAAGCGTAATGTCAGGGTCTACTCCTGAGGCGGAGTCGTTTCTAGGATGGAAAAAGATTGGTAGACTAAAGGTTTGGGCAATGAGGTTTGACCCTACGTCTTTTCCATTTAGCTGAACGATTTCGCCGTTTGCCTGATATGGAAAAAAGACTTGAGCGATGCCTGTGACTAAAATGGGGAAAAACAATCCGCATATTAGAAGCGATATTAATGTAAGTCCTATTGTAGGTTTGAAATTCCGTTTTTCTTTGTTTTCTGTCATGTTTTTTCAATCCCTATATGTGGAACACTCCAACAAGGAGAAGGTCTATGAGTTTAATTCCTATGAATGGCACAATTACGCCGCCCACACCATAAATAAGGGTGTTCTTCAGGAAAAGAGTCATCGTACTTGTCGGCTTGAATGCTATGCCCCGCATAGCAAGAGGTATCAAGAGTGGAATGATAATTGCATTGAAGATGAGCGCTGACAAAACTGCGCTTTTTAACCCGAGCTGTAGCACGTTTAAGGCTTGCAGTTCCGGTATTGCTGCGCCAAACAGAACGGGCATAATTGCGAAGTACTTTGCAATATCGTTTGCGATACTAAAAGCAGTAACAGCGCCCCGAGTCATGAGCAACTGTTTACCTAGCATGACGACCTCAATTATCTTCGCTGGATTTGATTCTAGATCAACCATGTTAGCAGCTTCCTTAGCAGCTTCAGTACCAGAATTCATTGCCAGACCTACATCCGCAGCAGCAAGCGCTGGAGCATCATTAGTTCCATCGCCAATCATTGCGACAATTCTGCTTTCAGCCTGCTCCCTCTTTGCGATACTATACTTGTCCTCTGGTTTAGCTTGAGCCACAAATTCGTCGATTCCAACCTCCGATGAAATACTCTTTGCAGTAAGTGGTTGGTCTCCAGTAATCATGACTGGGCGTATACCCATGACTTTAAGAGCCTGAATTTTTTCTGTTATGCCCTCTTTCAGAACGTCTTTCAATCTGATTATTCCGATGGCTACGCTGTTTCTTGCGACGGCTATAGGTGTCTCGCCCTCTGCAGATATTCCTTCAACAATGAGGTCAAAGTTTGGAGGAACAGAATCTACAGTTTTTTTAATGGCTTCTGGAGCGCCTTTAAAGATTTCAATTTCATCCTCGATTCTTAAAGCAACCCCTTGTTCGGATGAAGTTGAGGATTTTCTTCTGAATCTCAGTCGGTCCCGTCCTGATTTGTCACCTTTGGGGAGCGTCAGCCCCATATGAGTTATTTTCACTCCGCTAGTGCGGGTGTTGGCTGAAAACGGAAAAGTTTCTGAAAGTGCAAGCGAGTTCAATTCTTTTGGTACGAAACCTTTCTCGTACGCTAGGGTTAGTATGCTGCGTCCCTCTGGAGTATCATCATTCCATGAAGCGAGAAATGCTGCTTCCCCTACTTCTTCCTCTGCAATTCCTTCAAAGGGCACGAACTGTATAGCTTGCCTGTTGCCCACCGTAATGGTACCTGTCTTATCGAGGAGAACAACATCGGCATCGCCAGCAGTTTCTATAGCTTTGCCAGACTTCGCAATTATTCTACTCTTGTAGAGTCTGGACATTCCTGAAAGCCCAATCGCAGGCAACAGAGCACCTACAGTTGTGGGAAGAAGACAAACATAGAGCGCGATTAACACAGAAAGGTCAGCCCCCAACCCCAGCGTGACCGACATACCTAGCAAAGCAAGTATAATTATGGTAAAGATTGCCGTTAACCCAATCAACACAATAGTTATTGCAACTTCGTTGGGCGTCTTCGGCCTCTTAGAAGATTCAACCATCTTTATCATTTGGTCGATAAACGTCTCTCCAGGGTTCGTGGTCACCTTCGCCGTTAAGGTGTCGCTGACAACTCGTGAGCCTCCGATAAGCGAGTCTCCAGGCGCTTTCCTGACAGGTGCTGATTCGCCTGTGACAAGTGACTCATCAACCATAGCGATACCTTCAAGGACATCGGCGTCTAAGGGAACGACGTCATCTTTTTCGATAAGTATAAGGTCATCTTTTCTGAGTTCCGTTGATTTCAAACTAATTATCTTTCTTGTCCAGTTTTCAGTTACTATTTTCTTGCTCGAGACCTCGGTTTCCAATTTCCGTAAAGCGCCAGCTGTACTTTTTGCCTGTTGCTCGGCAAGAGCGTCGGAAAGAGTGCTGAACCAAACTGTAATGAGAAGAATCGCTGCGACTTCAATATAGAAGACTTGCAAACTTGAATTAGATACCGGAACGAAAGCCTGTGGAACGACAGCCATTGCTGCCACAATGAAGAACATGATTTCAACGATAAACATCACTGGATTTTTGAGCAGCGATTTGGGGCTTAAACGAACCACCGAATCGAATAGTACTTTTCTGGAGAAAGCTGAACTCAGACCTCCAGAACCTGATTCCTTGCTTTTTAATGGTGCCGAAGCTTTCTCTCCATCAGAAGCCATTGATTAACCCCCTGAAGAATGATGAAATTGGTCCAAGCGCCAAGAACGGGAAGAACGTTAATACAACAAGTATGAGGATGCTGGCAACTAAAACGATAGTGAATACTGGACTATCGGTTTTGAGACCGCTGGTGCCGCCTCGTTTTCGCATGATCATGGAGCCTGACAGTGCAAGCAAGATTGCAATTGAAGCGTAGCGTCCTACGAGCATGACGATGCCGGTAGCTATGTTAAAGAACGGGGTGTTTCCAGAGGCGCCTAGGAAATCGGAGCCGTTGTTGGCAGCCGATGTTGTGAATTCGTACAGGATTTGAGTGAAACCAACAGAGTTTCCACCCACCCCAATAGCTGCCGCTGCACCGGAAGCATAGGCGATTACAGTAGGTATTAGTATAATAATTGGGTGAATTAGGAAAGCCACCATAACAAGCTTAACATCTCGACCAGTAATCTTGATTCCTAAGTACTCAGGGGTTCTTCCAGACATTAGCCCGACAATGAAGACAGTTATTATTATGTACATTACCATGTACATCAAACCTATGCCTTTTCCTCCTGGAATCGACTGGATGAACATGCCCAAAAACCCAGATGTTATCGTCAAAGGATGCATAGCTGAGAGCGCAGTATTAACAGATCCAGTTGTGGCAGCGGTTGTGACTACGGTATAGAAACTGGACATAAAGCCACCTATCCTTGTTTCTATACCTGGAGCGATCAAGGGGATATTTGGGGCAAAGGCTATGGCGAGGTTAATTCCAAAGAGAATGTAAGCACCCCACAATAGGGGTCGTGCCTCTCGTTTTTTGCCCAGTAATTCTCCGAATACAAAGATCAGCGCTGTGGGAAGAAGAAGCATCAAAGACATCAGTAATATGTTCGAGTAAGGTGATGGGTTCATGAACGGGTGGGCGGCGTTGGCGCCGTAGAATCCTCCGCCGTTCGTGCCCAACTGCATGATTGCATCAAGAGAAGCAACAGGACCCACGAGGATTGATTGTGTTGTGCCCTGCACGGTAGTTACTGTAGTTGAAGCGTTAAGAGTTTGTGGGACACCCATAACGACGAAGACCACTGAGGCTATGAGGCAAAGTGGCAAGAGTATTCTGGTTATGGTTCTGACGAAGTCTACGTGGAAGTTGCCCATGTTTTTGGAGCCAACTATGAATCCCCGTATAAATGCTATACCTATGCACATTCCGGTTGCTGCTGAGATCCATTGTAGGAATTGGATAGAGGTCATCTGGCTAAATATGGATAGTGTTGCCTCTCCGTTGTAGTGTTGAAGGTTTGTGTTTGTTGCAAACGAAGTTACGGTGTTGAAAGCTAAGTCCCAATGTAGACTAGGGAAGCCCAGAGGATTAAGCGGTAAGCTGCCTTGAAAAACAAGAATTAGAAAAGCGATAATCATCTGGGCAACGTTAAGCAGTAAGCCAGCAAGAAAATACTGTTTCCAACCCATCGAATGAGCTGGATCTATGTTGCATATTTTGTAAATAAAATTCTCAACAGGATTTAGGACTTTGTCTAATCGGCTTGGTGCTCTATTATAAACTCGGACAAGGTAAGGCGCGATGAGCTTTGCTATAAGTATGGTTATTCCAAGTATCAGTATAACTGATATGGCCTGAATTGCATCTATCATCTATTTTGATACTCCAAAAGACATCCTGACTCACTATAGCTCCTTTCCGCTCCTACCTGCCTATTTTAACGTCGAAACGTTCACTTTTTTCAGTAAACATTTGGGTCCTTTATGAGGCTCCAAAATAACAGTGATTATGGTACTTTTTATACCTTTAATCTTCATGATTTTCTCGTGGAGAATTTGTCTGAACTCTTCAATGCAAGAAGCAGAAACCAGCGAAACTATGTCATATTCCCCTGCAACGTCGTAAACTTCTTCTATGCCCTTGAGTTCTGAGAGAGACAGCAACACCTTTTCTTTTTGGGATTGCTCCACGAATATGTTGACAGACGCCAATAATCGACTCATTGTTTTACATCCTTTCTCCAAAGGGTTCTGGCTTGTCCAGAGCTCTTCATAGATTTTTTGCTTCTCCCTTGAATTTTATACTCGTATGAGCTTCCTCATATAAACCTATTTGTGATTTGTGCTTAATTATCATCAAAATCGGACTATTATTCATAAAAACGTATGATTATTGAAAACATGCTCTCACCAACATGTTAGACATAGAAAACATGTCAAAACACCCCAACCGCTTGGCAGAATTGCTGGATTTCAATCCCTTGAAAAACAAAATGGCTAAATCACAAATGTTCAAAAACAGCGGGCGATAATTCTTTGAGGAGCGTCTCCAAAATTTTTTGTCCAACAAAATATTAAATATATAATCATTTGTTGATAGTTTTCAGTTTTTACAGAAAACTCATCTTATTTTTCATATAAGTTATGAACAAATCATAACTATGTTTATATTCACTCATGAACTTAGTGGTTATTGAACAGTAAAAACAAAGGTGAATGAAAAAATGTTAGCAATAATGGATGTATTATCAGCATGTGTCATATTAGGATCCGCGTTAGTGATCGGGTTTAAACTGCGTTCCGAATTAAAAAGCAGTGTTTAACTCTAAGAAACGGCTCTGCACTTGCCTAGCACTCTATTGCCAACCCCGAATTTCTAATATTTCCCATTTTATTTTAAAAATTAACGATTAATCAACTTTTCATCAAAAATGAAATTTTGTAGGCCAACATTTTTTCTTTAGGCGGCGAAAGAGCGCCTTTTACTAAGGGAATTTGATTGCAAACCTACTAACCACATAATTGTCATGTAACTTAAAATCAAAATGCGAAAGTGAAATCACAGAGAATCACATTCAAATTGAAAGAAACTGCTAAATCTTCATCTTTATGTAAATAAAATAAAAAGGAAAAGAGAGCCGATTTGGCTCAACGAAATTCTCTAAGTCGCATTTATGCTGTGTTTTATGTTTTTGTCTTCAGCTGTTTCTTTGCCTGGGAACGGAAAGATTCCAGACGGTCTGCTTCGTGAGTTAAGGGCGAAGTATGCAAAGCCTATCACCATCCATATAGCGGTAATCGATATTGCAACTAATGCAGCCCATTGTACGTCTCCTCCGCCTACAACTCCCAGCCAAATGACTGCAACAAGCATGACGATGTTAGCGGCGAAACCAGCGAGTGGAACTATGAATTTGGTCAGGATTGAACGGCGTTCTCTGGATAGCGCGAGGACTGCTACGATGCAGGTGACTCCGTAGAGCAGGAATGTTCCAAAGTTTGACAGCAGCATGACGGCGGTTAAGTTTCTCAGAGACAACACTCCGAATGCTCCTATTACGGCTGAGACTGCAGTGAGTACCCATGTGCCAACTGCGGGGGTGCCGTATCTTGGGTTTAATTTGCCTAGGGGTTGAGGGACTTCTGTGTCGCGGCTAATTGCGTAGGTTACTCGTACACCGGTGTTGAGGCATGCAAGAGTGGTTCCAAGTACTGCGGCTGCTACGGCTGCGGCAACTATGAGCATTATTACGAAGCCTCCGCCTCCGAACAATGCGTCAGTGGAAATTCGAACTAGGTCACCAAGCGGTCCAGCTGAAACTGCGGCCATGCCAAAGGTGTATTTTGAGTTTATCCAGGATTGTATTGCGAAGAATCCGAGTAAGTATGCGAATGCTCCTTGAATTACCAGCGAAAGTATGACGGCGCGCGGGATATCCTTGGGGTTTTTTGCTTCAGAGGTTAATGCGGTGATGGATTCGAATCCTACAAGTACGAGTATGGCGAGGCTTGCTTGGAAAAGTACGTGGCTCGGGTTGTTTGGCATGATTACGCTAAGTGGATTTGAGTAGTAGAACGTGACGTGTTCAGGGTTTATGAATCTGTAGGAAAGCGCCAAGATGGACACGCCAACAAGCATTGCAAGCTGCACGATGTTGATGAGAAGGTTGGTTCGAGTTGAGCCTTGGATTCCCCTGTATGCTATGAACCCTACGATAAGCGAGAAGAGAACTACGATGGCAATTTGCTGTAGGGGGGTTATGGCAAATCCGACGGCTTGCAATATGTAGGTCATAAAGAAACCCATGAACGCCACCATGACCCCGGGGTAAACCCAGTAGTACAGGTGTGAAAGCCAACCTACCAAGAATTTTGCATCGCGTGCTTTGCGGTTGCTAGCACCTCTGTCAAGTAAGGCGCGTTGAGCAAAGTAGTATGAGCTGCCGGCGCCGGCGTCAGGGTAACGTCGAGCGAGCCACGCGTAAGAGGCTGCGGTTAGAAACGATAGAACTAATGCAATGAAGAGGCCGAACCATATGTCTGGGGCGGTTGAAACTCCAGATGGATCTACCTGTGCCGCTTGGGCTTGATAGTTTAGCCATAGAAAAGCTCCAGGCGCTATCAGCGCCATTGCGTTTATGGTTAATCCTGCTAAGCTTAAAGTTTTTTTCATTTGGGGTGTGCTTTGGGGTTGTTCGCTATCCACTTTGCTCCGCCTCAAAGATTCTTTTTTGGTATGTAATGTGGTGTCCTTTTTTGCTTCGTTCTATGAATTCAGTGATGTATTTAGTTGGATTTTTCAAAGATTTTATAACTACTTTTTTCAAATTGTTCACCAAGACTTGTTTTAGGTATCTAATTGTCCAGTTGAATATAAGTATAGTTAATACTTGTTCATAATTGTTATGAAAAGCTGAAAATCTTTCTTTCATGGTGGAAAAGCATAGACACGTTCAATCAGTGTTCAACTCTAACGCGCTCTCAACAGGTTAATTATTTTTCTCCTTAATAAAACTGCAAACGAAAACTTTGACTATTTTTCGCAGCAAATTGCGGTAACGCTCTGCGCAAACTTTAGAATTTAGACGTTTTCGGGAAAGCAATTTTGATATGTAACAGGGAGATTTTAGGTTGAATGAATGTTTGCTTATTAAAATGGGTTTTTTTGGATGTTTTTTTATTTTTCCCGGAGTTAGCTCGATTGTAGTGGACAAAAGCATGTATTAAGGAGGGATTATTAGACAGTAATTCATTAAACTGTGGGTTTATGCGGCATGCGGATAGTTTTAAATACTTGGTTGGGATAATTGCACAGTCAATATAAAATTAAATAAACATTTGTCAAGAGGAAAACGAAAAATGTCATCTGGAGATATAGCTTGGGTATTAACGGCAACAGCCCTAGTCATGCTAATGACTCCGGCTTTAGGCTTTTTCTACGGAGGCTTAGTACGCAAAAAGAACCTGGTATCAACAATCGTTCAATGCTTCGTCATATTCGCGGTCATTAGCTTAGTTTGGGCGCTATGGGGCTATTGCCTCGTATTCGGAACATCAATTAACGGGTTTATCGGTTTCAGCCCGGGCTTACTCGGTATGGGAACCATAGGAATACACGACGTAAACTCCGCCCTTGCACCCGAAATCCCAACCCTGCTATACTTTGCTTTCCAATTAAAGTTCGCCGCCATCACACCAGCCCTAATCATCGGCGCCTGCGCAGAACGATTCCGCTTTAAATCACTTCTTATATTCATGGTTCTATGGTCCACAATCATCTATGCTCCCATTGCTCACTGGGTCTGGAACCCGGACGGATGGCTACGCGGCATAGGCGCAATTGATTTTGCAGGAGGAATTGTCGTCCATATATCCGCAGGTCTATCAGCGCTTGCAGCTGCTTTGGTTGTTGGCAGAAGAAAAGGCGAAACATGCGCAGTTCCAAAAGGAGGCTCAGTTCCATGGAAAACCCACATGCAAAACCTAAACGCTCCACCGCCAACGTTCAAACCAACGAACATTCCGTATGTCTTGCTTGGTGCAGCATTGCTGTGGTTCGGCTGGTTTGGATTCAATGCTGGAAGTGCACTAGCAGCAAACGACCTGGCAGTTTCAGCGCTCGTTACAACAAACATTGCAGCAGCCGCCGCAGCTGTTAGCTGGATGATTGCAGATTGGTTAAGAAAAGGTAAACCATCTGCAGTTGGCATAGCAGTCGGTGCAGTTGTTGGTTTAGTTGCAATTACGCCTGCAGCAGGCTACGTCAGCTTATCCTCAGCTCTCATCATCGGTTTAGCGGCAGGAGTAATCTCAAACACTGTGGCTAACTGGCGTGCTGGCAGATCAAGAATCGACGACACATTAGACGTGTTTGCGTGCCACGGCGTCGGCGGAATATGGGGTTCAATAGCAGCAGGTATATTCGCTGCAGCAGCAATAGGCGGCGTAGGCGGCGCACTCTTCGGAAACCCAATGCAGGTGGTTTACCAGTTGATAGCAGTTGGCGTAGTGGTGCCGTTTTCGTTCTTCGGCTCGTACCTGCTGCTAAAGCTTGTGAACTTGTTTTCTCCGCTTAGGGTAAGTCAGGAAGCGGAAGATGCAGGCTTAGATCTTAGCGAGCACGGCGAAGAAGCATACCAGCTGGATTAGAGCTTTTTTAAGCTCAATTTTTCTTTTTATTTCTTGGATGAGTTAATCCGCCGTAAATTTTCTTTCTGTAATTTGACAAGATGTTCTGTTTGCATAGTTTTTTTGGACAATTTTGCTTTTATTAGCCTCTATATGAATAGATGTTTATGGATATAGCGCTTGGAAGCTGCGACTTGAACATTTGTTAAATTTTAAGCTTGTATTTGATGCGAATGTATAGTTTAAATATTTGTTTGACAAAAAAGAGGTAACTAAAAGAGAGATAGGGAACGCGATGTCTTACAATCCAGCTGACGTTGCATGGGTACTAACTTCAACAGCCTTGGTTATGCTGATGACTCCAGCCTTAGCTTTCTTCTACGGGGGCCTCGTGCGAAGGAAGAACCTTGTGTCAACGCTTGTTCAATGCATCGCTATCTTTGCCGTAGTCAGTTTAGTATGGTTCTTTTGGGGTTACAGCCTCGTATTCGGTCCCAGCGTCGGCGGCGTCATCGGAAACCTATCGTTAGCGGGCTTAAGCGGCATAACCATAAACACTGTTAACAGAACTTATGCTTCAGGCATCCCAGAAATCCTGTTCTTCGCATTCCAACTGAAATTCGCCGCCATCACTCCAGCCCTAATCATCGGTGCCTGCGCAGAAAGAATACGCTTCAAATCTCTTCTCATATTCGTAGTTTTGTGGTCAACCCTAGTTTATTCGCCTATTGCCCACTGGGTATGGAACGTCAACGGTTGGCTGCATGTTTTGGGCGCTTGGGATTTTGCAGGCGGCATAGTAGTTCATGTTGCAGCTGGATTGTCAGCCTTGGCAGCGGCTCTAATTGTCGGCAGACGCAAAGGATGTGTCTACTGGAAAGACCAAATGAAAGCCTTAGACCGTAAAGAACCTGGTGCATCGGCCATTGGTACAGAATTTAAACCCACAAACATCCCTTACGTGATTTTAGGCGCAGGGCTCCTGTGGTTCGGCTGGTTCGGTTTCAACGGAGGCAGTGCACTTGCCGCGGATAGCATTGCGGTTTCTGCGGTGGTTGCTACGAATTTGGCGGCGGCTGCAGCAGCTGTTAGCTGGATGATTCTGGATTGGTTAATCAAGGGGAAGCCATCAGCAATCGGTATCTCAGTCGGCGCCGTCTGCGGAATGGCAGCGGTTACGGCGGCTGCAGGGTTCGTCAATTTCACCGCAGCAGTCATCATCGGCTTAGCAGCAGGCATAATCTCAAATTTGGTGGCTAACTGGCGCGCCGGTAGGTCAAGAATAGACGATACACTGGACGTGTTTGCGTGCCACGGAATCGGCGGCATAATCGGCGCTGTATCAGTTGGCTTATTTGCAACTGTCCTGGTTAACCCCGCTGTAAATGGATTGTTCTATGGCAATCCTGCACAGCTTGGCACCCAGGTGCTCGCTGTAACAGTTGTGGCCGCATTTGCCTTTGTCGGTTCATACCTGCTTTTGAGGCTGGTAGACCTGTTTTCGCCGCTCCGTGTGAGTCCGAAAGAAGAGGATGAAGGCTTGGACATGAGCCAACACGGCGAAGAAGCATACCACCTTGACTGAGCCTCTTTTGATTTAGCCCCCTTCCCTTATTTAAAGCAACAAATTTCAACATTTTAAAAAAGGACCAATGGCACCTACTCCTCTTAGTGATAAAGCGTAAATTCTTGGGCTGGAAATTGCAGAAAAATAAACAAAAAAAGGAAAGTTAATAGTTTATTTCATTATTGCTTTGAGGTCTTCGTCCGGCGTTGTGATAGGCATTATGTTGAATTTGTCCACGAGCACCTTGAGTATGTTTGGTGTTATGAAGGCGGGTAGGCTTGGTCCGATGCGAATGTCTTTTATGCCAAGGTATAGCAGTGACAGCAAAATGGCAACGGCTTTCTGTTCATACCATGAGAGCACAATTGAAAGTGGCAGGTCGTTAACTCCAACTTGGAAGGCGTCTGCGAGTGCTTGGGCGATTTTCACAGCTGAGTAGGCGTCGTTGCATTGTCCGATGTCGAGTAGGCGTGGGATGTCGTCGATTGCGCCGAGTTCCTTGTCGAAGAAGCGGAATTTGCCGCATGCCAACGTTAGGATAATTGTGTTGCTTGGTGCTTTCTCAACGAATTCGGTGTAGTAGCTGCGTCCGGGTTTAGCGCCATCACATCCGCCTACGAGTATGAACTTTTTGATATGCCCATTCTTGACAGACTCGATTACTTTACCTGCTACACTGAGAACTGCATTTCTGCCGAAACCAACCAGAACTGATTTGCCCTCAACGTCTTCGGGGAAACCTGGCAGTGCTAGAGCTTTCTGGATTGCTGGCGAGAAATCCTTGCCTTCTATGTGCGGGACGCCTGGGTAGCCAACTGGTCCTGTGGTGAATATGTTTCCTTTGTAGCTTTCGATTGGGCGCTGAATACAGTTTGTAGTCATCACTATGGCGCCTGGAAAAGCAGCGAATTCTTTCTGTTGGTTTTGCCATGCTGTTCCGTAGTGTCCGTAGAAGTTACGGTATTTTTTAAGTCCTGGGTAGCCGTGGGTGGGGAGCATTTCGCCGTGTGTGTAAACTGTGATTCCTTTGCCCTGAGTTTGCTTTAATACTTGCTCTAAATCTATGAGGTCATGTCCCGAAACTACTATGGCTTTACCCTTCTTATGTCCTAACGGCACTTTTGTGGGAACTGGGTGCCCGTAGGTTTCAGTGTTGCCAGCATCCAACAGCTCCATGGCGCGAATGTTGATTTCTCCGCATTTGAATACTAAGCCGACAAACTCGTTAGCGCCAAGTGACTTGTCAAGTGGAGCTACTAATCCTTCGTGGATGAAATCGAAGATTTTCTGGTCCTTTTTGCCAAGAAGATATGCGTGGTAACTGTAGGCAGCGACTCCTTTTAATCCGAAGGTCAGCAGCCATTGCAACGAGTGCAAGTCAGGATCCATTGTGGGATCAGAATCTATCCCGTGTTGTTTACCCTGTGCGATCAAGCCTTCCATTGTGTTTTCTAACGGTAAATAGGAAGCTTTGACTTGTAATTGTTTATGTAACTTATCATGCAATTCAGCGGTCTTTCTAATGTATGCAACGATGGCTTCAGGATCAAAATTCACATTCGTCAACGTTACAAAAAGTGCTTCAGCAGTAAAGACGTTTGTTTGTTCATCTTTCAAACCAGCCTTTCGTGCCTCGATGACGAGTTGGCTGAGTTCCCGTAGCTTGTAAACTAGAAGGTTCTGAAGGTTTGCAACATCGGCGGTTTTTCCACAGACACCAGCGACGGTGCAGCCTGTGCCTTTTGCGGTTTGTTCACATTGGTAACAGAACATTTGGTTTTGACTCAAATTTTTACACCTTTACAAAGTATTGTGCAAATTTGCAAATAGCCGTTGCCCCTGATATGTTAGGGATTAGCGACCGCAAAACTGCACTTACAATATTTGATTATACACACTTATTTGTTTCTTTTGTTGCGACGCTTTTGAGAACTACAGTTCCCGTTTAAAATAGTGCTCCAGCAACCTTCGAGTTCCCCGCCTCATAATCTCGGAAAGTGTCGCTGCACTGATGCCCAGTTTGTCTGCAAGCTCCGCCATTCCAATCTGTCTTGGATAATCAAAAAAGCCGCTTTTTAAAGCCAACCAAAAAATCCTCTCTTGGTTCTCAGTTAGAACGCCTATTTGCTGCTCAAACTTGCCGACTTTGCGAACGTTAACTTTATGCCCAGATTTTTCCAAGTCGCCTATTATACCTTTGTAAGCTTCAAACGTTGGCACCATGAAGCTGTAGTTGATGATGTTGTCTTGCATGCTTTTGCCAGACACTAAAAAAGCGTCATGGTTTAGGATGGTGTTGCAGACTTCGCAGCCTTGGCTCTCCATCCACACTGACGATTTGCCCTCCACATGCCCTTTTGCTGTAAGTTCTTTAGGAACTTTATGCGCTTGGTCTTCGCCGACATCCATTAAGTGGCGAACAGAGCCGCTGCTTGAACTTCGGACGTCGACAACTTTAAGGTGCTTAAATCCGAGCGATGCAAGTTTTCTAACCATTTTGCACTGTTTGTTTTCAACTTCGATTACAACATGGTAGGGTTCGCGCCAGCCGTCAACCATTACAAATCAACCTCTTCTATGTAAAATAATCACCTTGTTAAACGTAATTACGTTAAATTAGGAAATAAGCCGTGAAAACAAGAGAGATTTATAGCAGTAACTGTAGATATTGAAATGGTTTTAACTCTCTTAAATTTGAGATGCGCCAATGAGTTTTTTTGACCCTAACCTTTTAGAAACCATCTTCGCTGGGTTCGTGGTAGCTGTAGCTTTTCCAGTTGGCGCTTTAATCGCAATTTACCTTCCTTACTCTGCTTCTAAAAGAGCGCTTTTTGCAGCGTTTGGCGCAGGCATATTCTTTGCTGCCATGATGCTTCTCACTCAAGAAGCCCTACATTTAGGCAACGTAGTGGATCTGGTTGTCGGTTTCTGCTTAGGCGCTGCCACCTTTGGCTTAGCTGAAAACTACATTAGAAGATGCAAAGAATGCGACGAGATAGAACGGCGGCGGAAACGCGAGAAATCCGAGGGCAAACTCTCAGTTATCGGAACCATACTGGACAGTGTACCCGAAACCCTGTTTGTTGGCATCATAGCGGCATTGCGTTCACCGGGGCTTTACGCGGCTGTTGTGGTGCTTTTTTTAGGTAACATTGCAACTACGCTAGAGGGTGCAAAAATAATGCTTCATCAAGGATACAGTAAACGGGAGATTCTAAGAGATTGGGTTATTGACTTTTTAATTGTGGGTTTAGCTGCTCCACTGGGGTATTTTCTTGCTGGAGCAGTATCCAACGATATTTTAGCGGCTGTACTAAGTTTTGCTTCAGGAACTTTAATTGTTTTTGTTGCGGGAGAATTGATTGCCAGAGCGTATCGAGAATCAACCGGTCACAATGAAGATCTGGCGATTTCTGCAGGATTTATAATCGGAGTTATCCTGCTGTTCGTTGTATGATGCGGCGAAGTTAACTTGAAACCAAAGAGGCACCTTCAACCTAAGATATTATGACGTCTCTAGGCGGATTTTGCGCATGAATAAGCGGCTTCATTATGAAACGGGCAAATGTCTTTTTGAGAAAAGAGGGCTCGCCTGGGCATTGACACGTTTTGCTTTCGATTCTCACGGGGCTATAGACGACGAAGTTGAAGAAGCTGATTCAGAGGGTGATGGGGCATCTGAGAATTTAGCTGAAAAAGGATTTGGTGAGGAAGAATAACTAGGTGGTCAATAAAGCCCAGAAAGCTGTTAAAAAGTAAATTACCCAGATTAGCTGGGTTCTGGATCCTGAGACTTTAGCTGCGTTAAAAGCGTGCCCGGAATGTTAGGAGAATCGTGCATTGTTTTTGACTGCTAAGAAGGTGCCGTGCTGCAGGTTGCATTGGGAAAAGTTAGCTGATGGTGTGGGCGTCGCGAGTGTTGATCTGGTGGTTCCTAAGGTTGAAGAGCATGTTGATTTTGAGGAGATCACCGCAAAATACCCCCTATCTGTTTGCTGTAATATTAAGGCTCCAAAAACTGAGGAGGACGTTTAAGGCTTGGCTTTGACTGAACGTGAGAAGCAAATTTTGCGCTTAAAAAAAGGTTACGGGTCGGACTATAAGATCGCTCGATAGCTAAGGGTTGATGCTGGCAACGTTACTCGCTCAAGGTTACTGCCTTGCGTAAAATTGAGAGGGCTCAAGCTGATTTGGATTTTGCTCTCCAGGTAGGCGTGAAGATTAAGGTTTAGTGTTTATCTATTTTTAGGTTTGTAACACGTCATAGCGGATGACCCACAGGAATAAAAAAACCTGAAAAAGAGAGCCGAATCAAACCATGCTGAACCTATATTGTTAGTTGTCACAGCAGATTTCGGTTAGCCTGTAGAAGACGTATTAAGCTCAAACAATAAGTTTTTGAAATGAAGAAAAGAGTGGAAATAGAGTTGTGTGTAAATTCTTCTTTTGCTTCTCTCTCAAACACTAAAGCGATTTAACCGGCTTGCCAGTAAAGGTGCCGTCATTGATGAAACCATTGGTAACAGTTTTGCCAACTGTAATTTTGCCATCATTCTTGACTGTGCCGAAGGCTGTATTCCAGAAGCCTCCGCTGCTGCCGCCACTGTTGCCGATTATAATTTTGCCATCATTATTAATGATATAGTAGTTGAAGAAGCCGGTGCTGGAGCCACCAGTATTGCTGATTGTGATTGTACCATCATTTTTAACTATGCCAAAACTCTCAAAGCCGTAGCTGGAGCTGCCACTGTTACTGATAGTAGTTGTGCCATCATTTTTGAGTATACCATTATTTTCGAAGCCCCTGCTGCCGAATCCTAGGCTGCTGCCGCCACTATTGCTGATTGTGATTGTGCCATCATTCTTAACTGTACCATAGTTGTTAAAGCCGAAGCTGGAGCTACCAGAATTGCTGATTATGACTTTGCCATCATTGGCGAATACACCATCATTTCGGACCCCTAAGCTTCCGTCGCCGCTGTTGCCGATTGTTTTTAAGCCTCGATTATCGGACGCGCCTGAACTGCTAAAGCCTTGGCTGGATCTAAAGCTCGGTGAGTCCCGGTATGTTTATTAGTTAAAGTTTTTTTTGTCTTTGTCCAGCTTTAGCTATTTTTTCTGTTTCCATGCTTTGAAGCCAAATGTTACTAGTTCATCGTAATATTTTTTTGCATCTATTCTTTGAAGATCGCTTTTTAGGTTTTTAACTTGGAATTCAACGATTGGTTCCGGTTTCAGTATTTGTATTGGCCGAGTTTTTTTGTTCGTATTTAGGAATGTGCCTGTTGATTTGTCTCTTTCAATTGTTAGTTGGTCAATTATTTTCGCGGATTCAAAATATTTTTGTGAGGTTTCTGTGTAAGTCTGTAGGAAGAGTTGACCTTTTGTCGTAACTTCGTAATTGCTGTAACTTGAACGCACAAAATCAGCTAGTAGAGCTTATTTAAGATATTTTTTGCCTAAATGATGCTTTCCTATCCTTGCGCTCTTATTGCCAACTCAGTGACGGCCAAAAATACCGATATCGGATTGCCACGCCAAACCATTTCTTAAGGTCAGTTGGTGACAGCCCAAATCTCTTGGAGTAATTCTATCTTCGATTGGCAAAAACTAGAGTAAGATGGAACCTACCCCTGCAAGTTCCACACTGTCTCTCTATAAGTGGGCTTAGGTTGCCTGCAGCGTCTCAAGATATCTCGCCTTGATCGCGTCGATCCACCATTTTGGATTGAAGCAGTACTGGATCATTCCATAGTCAATTGGCCACGGCTGTCTGCCAGACGAGAGGCGAGTGTAGAAGTAGGAATCTTGAGCGACACCAAAAGTGCATGACCCGCTCGCTATGCCCACGATTGCCCCGCAAAAGAGGGTAAGGGCTGCGCTCCGTCCCGCCTTTGCTGCGATGGTCCCTGAAACGGGCAGAGTAGTGTCAGAGTTAAACGAGGCCTGGGGCAGCGAGATGTTTGTGGGCCATCCGACGAGTACCCAGTTCGAGAGGGGCTCGCTTTGAGCATCGCTGGTGGTCATTAGAGACACTGGCGTTCCGACGTAGCCTAAGTGTGCAGGTGCTTGGATGATGTGTGTGCCACAGTCCACGGCAAAATTAAAGGATATTGTGCCGTCTGATGGCGCCGGTGGAAAGATAACTGTCCAATTCCAGTGGTGGCTCCAGAACTTTTCTTTGTTCGGATTCTGCTGACCCGTATCAAGAGGTCGTCCTCCAAAATCCACTTGGCCGTGCCATAATGAGAATGGGATTGTGCCGATTTCGCCAGAGGTACCCGGGACTCCTGGAGTATCGCTTGAGCCTTCAGCCATTATCGGTACTGCGATTTGGTTGCATGAGCCGAAAAATCTCCCGATCTCGCTGACAAGGCGCGTCATATAGAAGTCAGGTGATTCACCCTTCCCTTGCGTAGAAGGGAGCACTTGGCCTTGTGGCAGCTCCTTCTGCAGCTTACCCATTAGCTCTATTCTGCGCTCCGCTAGCCGCTGCGCGTAGGATTGTGGCATCTCTCCCAAGGGCGCTCGCTGCCGCTCAGTGATCAAATTGAGCTCAGCCATCAGCAAGTTGATGGAATTCACCTGTCCAGAGATTTGTTTGGTGACCAGATTCTTTCCCTGAGTGACCATCTCGGAAACCGTCATTCTTGACTCTTTCTCTTTGCTCATAAAACTTCACTAAAGATCGGTTTCTTCGCGATTTTATTAAACATATGTGACTGTTACTTGGCAGTAACAAACAACAACATTGCTGCCATTTTTCATAACAACGACATGGGAAACGTAGATTGGTTTGCTTAGGGTTCATATAATCCTACGACTAAAGCTCCAAAAAGTTGATTCTCTTGCAACAAGTAAACCTGCTATGCAAAGATTGGGCAGAGGATACACAGTTAAACATTGAATAGTATATTGTAAATAGTTGCATTGACTATGGGCAAATTATCCAAAAATCAACTTAAAAGAGAAACAGTGGCAACCGCCGTTAAGCACGCGAAGCAATCAACGCTCGAAGACCTCTCTTTTCAATTCAACATTAATAGAGCAAAAGAGGCAAACAAACCTGCAAAAGCAATACTAATTAATCGCATAACCCAGACGACCAAAGAAGATGAGGTAGCCCTGAAAATTGAATTCAGCTTGCTGCCTTCAAAAACGTCATTTTCAAGAATAAACCTTGACCTATACTTTCAAGATCAACTAATTAATTCAACACAACTTTCAATAACCCAAAGTTCACTGCTAGGCGATAGTTTGGAGTTTCCTCGATTTTTAGATATGGAAGGAATCGAAGCAGGAAATTATCAGGTTAGAGTTGAAATGTATGAGCCATGGTCTACCGGTGAAAAATTAAACTTTACCTCCAAAGAAATTACTGTTCAATATGTCCCGGTAACAAGAGAGGCAAGGTTAGTGAAAATTCCCACTTTGAAGAGTGTTGCAGGCTCTGATCTAACGGTTGTTTCGTCTTCAGCAAAAGACATTTACCATGATATGGAGCAAGATCAAAAACAGGAAGCAATAAGCAAAGAGATGAATGGTAAGTACCTTAAGGCGAATTTAGGGAAGGGCAATGGAGAACCACGTAACTAAAGAACAATTTCTTATGGAGTTTTTTGGCTCTTTTGGACGGGATTTGGGAAATCCTGAAAGGTGGTTCACCGACAATCCCACTGATATTTTCCTTTTTGTTGAAGAATGCGCCCAAAACAAGACTCCTGCATTTGTCAGTGTTCAACCTGAGAAAGACAAAGCATTTCCCTTGGGTATTGAGAAAGTTTTTTTTGACTTTGACCTTTGCAGAAAAAGCGAAGCGTTGTCACTAGCAGAAACTCTTCAGAATCCATGGCTTTTAGAAATACATTTCCACACGCTAAGACATTGGAAAGCAACAGTAACTTACCATCAATGCAAAGATCCATATTATGTACAACATCTCTTAGGCCATAAATCGATAAAATCAACCGAAATTTACATCAACATCGAACACACACTTTTCGAAGCTGGCGCTAACGACCAATTCACTGTTCGCATCGTAGAGAAGCCTGAGGAAATAAAAGAGCTTCTAGAAGCTGGGTTCGAATACGTTTGTCAGAAAGATACATATATATTCCTCAGGAAAAGAAAATGATCACCAACATAAATTCAGCCGGAAACTTCCAAAAAGTGGCCGGGGTGGTGTAGCTTGGCAGCATAGAGGCCTGTGGAGCCTTTCGCCCGAGTTCAAATCTCGGCCCCGGCCCCACCTTCGTCAATAATGCTTTTCGATTCCGCCAAAGCCAAACTGCTTGTTCTTCTCAGTCATCTTTACGAAGTTGTTCAGGCGCTTCTTGAATTCTTCGGGTCGATTTCTTGCACCTTCAATGTAAGCCAAGCGGATTCTCTTGTACTCAGGCGAAAACTTTTGAAATTTTTCCCAAGCCGCCTTATTCATTTTTATTGCTTCCAAAATATCTGGCGCCAAAACATATTCTTCCTTAAGAAAATCTTTGATTGCTGCTTTCACGGATGGGATAACTTTGCCCTGTTTGACAAGTGCTCTTAGCCGCTGCTTGTTGGATTCTGAATAGGGCGTTTTTGGGTTTCTGGGGGTGAAGCGTTGGGCGTAGTTGTTTTCGTCGATTCGTTTGGCGGTGCTGTCTATCCAGCCGAAGGACAGGGCTTCCTCGACGGCGTCGTTGTAGAGTATGCGTGGTTTGCCACTTGCTTTTTTGGGGTAGATTAACCAGATTTCTTTTTCTTTATCGTAGTTTTCTTGAAGCCAGGTCCGCCAGGTTTCCCTATTTGACACGTACAGCGTTTTGCCAATGTCCAAAGAATCAACCTGATAAAAGTAAGTTGTTTCACCATAATAATGTAGCTGGATTTCCAAAACTGGTTTTTCCAAAGGATAATCTGATGCAGCTACAACAACATTTAACCAACACCCCACACTATTTTTATTCGCCTCACCAAAATTGAGCACCCATAACGACGGACTCAACAGAGGAACGTAAGAAACACAAATCTTGCACCTATGACGATAGAGTTCTACCCAATTATGGAACAGGTGAGGCACCGGGCAAACGTCCCATGCCGAGAGAGCTTAGCCAAGCTTACAGCGACGCTCAGCTATGAGGTTAAGTGTTTGGTTACGTGGGAGACAAACAGCCCGCAAAAAGCAAGGAGAAAGTGACTTTGGAATCGGTGAGTTTTGAACCCAAAAACGCCTCCGAGCTTAAGCGGTTTTTTGAGTTAAACAAAGATAAGTACCATGAAATTTGGGTGGTAATAACCAAAAAGACGGCGGTTAACCCGCAGCCCCTATCCTTTGACAAAGCATTGGATGAAGCTAAAAAACAAGGGCTCGTAGACAGCCATACAAAAACTCTCGACGAAAGCAAGTACATGATTCGTTTCACGAAAAGAATTAAACCCTAATACTGCAAATCTAAAAGGTATACTAAATTTTTAAGTTCCACAACCACTTTATTACGCTATAAACACGAAGAAGCTGAATGCAATTTGGACATAGAAAAGAAAATCGAGTTAATCTGCAGGCCGCCAACGGAAGAAGTAGTGACAACCGAAGATTTGAGAGCGCTTCTTGAAACCGAGGAGCACCCCATCGCCTACAACGGTTGGGAACCCTCTGGTTTGGCACATTTGGGAACAGGCGTTATCTGTGCTTACAAAATGAAAGACTTGGCTGAGGCAGGAGTATATTTCAAAGCTTTTTTGGCAACGTGGCATGCATGGTTAAACAACAAACTCGGCGGCGACTTAACACTCATACGCAAAGCTGCAGACCTCTTCAGACATTCGTGGCTTGCCCTCGGAGTTCCGGGCGAAAAAATCGAATTCATCTACTCCGACGAACTCTACAAAGACATTGATTATTGGGCTAAAACCGTAAGAATCACCAAGGAACTAACCATTGCGCGAACAACCCGCACATTGGAGATTGCGGGCAGAAAAGAAGGTGAAGCCCACTACGTATCCGACTACCTCTACACGCCTATGCAGGTTGCGGACATTTTCGAAATGAAAGTTAAGATCTGCCAACTCGGCATGGACCAGCGCAAAGCAAACATGGTTGCAAGGGAAATTGGCGAAAAAATCGGTTATTGGAAACCCATCTGCGTACATCACCATTTGCTGCAGGGTTTAGCAAAACCTGGAATTTGGCCAATTCCTGAGGGGCAGGAACGGGAAGCAGTTGCTTCAGCAAAAATGTCAAAGAGCAAACCTGATACCTGCATCTTCATCTATGACTCGCCAGAGGAAATTAAGCAGAAAATGGCAAAGGCATTCTGCCCCGAAAGAACCGTCAAATACAATCCGATCATGGACATCTGCAAGTACATTGTTTTCCGAGAAAAACCTATCTTCAAAGTTGAGCGCCCAGCCAAATTCGGTGGAAACGTGGAATTCCAAAATTTCGAAGAACTTGAAGTAGCCTACTCAGAGGGCAAACTGCATCCCATGGATCTCAAAAACGGTGTGGCAACCGAGCTTGCAGACATCCTTGAACCAGTCCGACGCTACTTCACAAACAACATGGACGCCAAAGACTGCTTGGAGACCGTGCGTAAGGCAAAGATTACAAGGTAAAAGTGTGTCAACGCATCTCAAGGAGAAAGTGGAGAAAATTGAGCTTATCCTTGCTCAATTGACTGAGGAGTCGGCGAAGGGCATGCCCATCGTTGTTGAGGGCAAAAAAGATGTGGAAGCGCTTCAAGAGTTAGGTGCTAACGGCACAATCGTGACGGTCAAGACTGGCGGCAAATCTTTTCTTCAAGTGGCCCTGGAAATAGGAAGCCTCGACGCCAGAGAGGTTATTCTTTTATTGGATTTTGATAGAAGAGGCAAAGAAGGTACCAAACGTTTGCAGGAGATTTTAGAACGGGAGAAAATTAAGGCTAACACGAAGTTTTGGCGTGAACTACGTGGGCTGGTGAATAGAGAAATTCAGTGCATTGAAAGTTTAGCTTCTTACTTACGTAATCTTAGGGAAAAAGTCAAGCTGTAGAAATTGAAATCAACCAAAAAAACTATTCCTAGACAATGGGTTTTTTAACCGTAGTGAGTATTCTGATATAGACTTTCTCAAACCGATTTTTGTTTTTGGTTGAAGGTAAATGCAGAAAAAAAATCTTTATCAAAAGGCAATTGCAGCATCTTTAGTCATTATGCTGTTAGCACTTCTTTTTCTAGCAATATATTTCGCAGAAAATCAAAAGCAGCCACCAACAATGTTGTATCCTGGGGAAATCCGCGATTACCAAGGCCAAAACCTCGCTTCAATTGCTGATGTAAGAGAAAACGCCATTAAGGGAACGCAATTCATTAACACCTCAACCTACCACTTAGAAATAACTGGATTGGTAAATCAAACCGTTGAATACACTTATGACCAGGTAGTTAACAGTTTTCAGAAATACCAAAAAGTAGTAAACATCTACTGTGTTGAAGGCTGGAATGCTACGATTCTCTGGGAGGGCTTTCTCATAAATGATTTGATTGCGCAAGCAGGAGTTAACTCAAGTGCGGTTGGAGCAATCTTTTATGCATCTGACGGCTATACAACTGAGCTTCCGCTTGACTACATCACAAACAAAAGCATCATCTTAGCCTACAAAATGAATGGGTTGGTGATTCCGCCTGAACGCGGCTTCCCCTTCCAGTTGGTTTCAGAGAGCCAATACGGGTACAAATGGATAAAATGGGTAACAAAAATCGAGTTGACAAGCAACCCCAATTACTTGGGCTTCTGGGAAAGCCGCGGCTACCCCAACAACGCAACCCTCAGATAATTACCCTAAATATTGCTTCCTAACTTTGCTGGTGCACAGGTAAACTATAATCAACACGCTGTAAGCTATCTCCGTGAACCCTGCAAACTTGGGAATACCCGGAATGCTCGGTAAATCAAAAAGCGTTAGAGAATCTGCAACAATAACAAACAACGAAACCGCAATCGTGCCAACCCACCCAGCCTTCTTGCCCTGCCAAATAAAAACGGCAAAAACCACTGTCAAACCGCCAAATATGACCGTGTAAACGTCGTAGGCGATAGTTGCTTGGATGAAATTCAGGTTTTCGAATGCAAGAAGCAGGAACCCGAAGAAAACATGGATGGCACCGATAAATATCTGCGCTGCAGTCAACAACACTATTCCTAAGCTTCTGCCTTTATACGTGATGGTGGGCGGTTGTCTTTTAGTCATGTAATCGCCTGTGCAAGTTTAATTGCGTTGAAGGACACAAATAACTTTCCTTCAGAAGCGATGGCTATGCCTAGGCTAAATCAAGCCTCTTTGAGGTAAGCCATTTCTTTTTCCAAAGCCAAATGAACGGCAAAACGATAGACAGTACTATGGCAACGCTGATTATGGCGATGTTTGTGTTGCCGAACTGCGAGATTCCAAAGAAGGTGGCAACCGTGTTGGGAAAAGACGTTACGGTAGTCACGATGGTAAGGTAAAATATGACGACTGTTAGGGCTTTTATTGATAGGTTAATTTTGTTTGAGATGGCGGATAAATGAACGTTTATGGCGTCAGATAGGATTTCCCGGTATGTTTCAACGATGTCCACTTGCCTTGTTAATTCCTCATGTGTTGAGTCAAATAAAGCGCGGACTTTTGCCTCAATGCAGTTGCCATCGCATTTTTTGAGGTTAAAAACTAGTCCTCGTTCGTACCACAAAATCTTGTTGAAGCTAATCATGTTGGATTTGAGCTTGAATATTTTCTTCAGAGTTTCGGGAGAAGTTTTCTCCACCACTTCCTCTTCCATCTTTGCAGTAAGGTTTTCCAGCTTTTCAATTTGCAGATAATGGTTAGCCACAATTTCATCTATAATAAAATAAGTAACTTGTGAGGGAGGGTCAATTTTTGTTTTGCTCATTCGCTCCTTAGCAGTATTTATGATTGGTTGGATTTCGTTTTTGGTAACAGTTACCAGAAAATTCTTGGAAAAACCCATAATAACTGGGTACGCTTTTTTGGTTGACAAAACATCCTGCAAAACAAGGAAATTGATTATTCCATAACTTTGCTCTAAACGTAAATCAACGATACCACCGTTTGTTTTGGGTAACCTCAAAAAATTAACTGGCATCCCTGTTACGTCAGAGACTGCTAACAGCTCGTTTTCTGTTGGGTCAACAAGCTCTAGCCAAACATTCAGGAGGCTTAGCGCTTTGACTTCATGAGGTTGAACTGCCCTTTCGGTGTTGTCACCTAAGTTGATGGCGCGAATCATAACGTAATCAAGCGTTTACCAAGGCATATTAGATTTTTGGCTAACCAAGCGGGCTTACTGCTTCTTTTTTTCCATTAGTTTCGCTAATATTTCAATGAATTGCCCCATTCGATCTCTGGTTCTGCCAAAATCAATCACCGAGGTGATCGTAGTTACGGGGGTTTCAGCGCTTATGCCCATACGTGTGGTTTTCTCGTCCACTGGTGTTAACTCAACTGTCATTGTTGAGCCGTATGCCATGAAGCCGCCTTTTGTTTTCACTTTAGCTTTATGGGATGCGTCGTCTTTCTCCTCGATTTTCCACTCCAAAATTTTAACTGCTTCTGGAATAGCAGCCCAAATCTTTTCCAGTGGATAATCTACTTCGATGTTTTCATTTTCGTTACGCAGGTAAGCCATTTTTCTCACAAATGTTTTGTTTGGGTTATACTTAACTCTTCATCCCTTGTCTGCAAGGTTAAGCAATTTTATGTCTTAACTTCCAAGCTAAGAGCGAAAGCGCCATTGCAACTAATATTAATGTGATGGCTTCCTGCGCAATCAACACAACGGTTGGATATGCATTTTGGTTAACAGCTATTCCAGTAAGCGCCCAAACCACCACTAAGCTGTAAGCAAAGTCTTTTCGAGCAATAAGCGCTGTCAACGTGGCGATTAAGGCAATACCCATTGCTATTATAGCCCATGTGTCGGCTCCCCAGCCAAACCCGTCCCACCCGACTGAAACCAAAGCTGCCGCCACATTAGCGATTGCTGCAACCGTAATCCAGCCAAGATAAACACTGAAGGGCAAATTAACACATAACTTCTCTTTTAACGGAGCATTCGACTTTCCTATGTGTAACCGCATATAAATTGCGCTTAAAGTAACAAAAAGCAAAAGCATCACAATTACTGAGGCGGTGATGAAGTTGTATTGCCATAGGAAGAGCCAAACAACATTGAATACACCACTCAACAGAAAGAGTATACCGATTTTCTTTTGGAAGGGCTTATCACTTTGTTTTGGCAGCGCTTGGAAAATAACAAACACGAACAGCAGAGCATAGATGATTCCCCAAATGCCAAAAACATAGCCTGCTGGCGTAAATGGGTTTGAATATAAATCTGAAACTTGAGCCGTTGTTCTGCCATTTAGCAGCGCTGTACCTGCTAAACCGTTAATTGCAAGTGTCACTGCAAAAACAGCAATATTTCCAAAACGAAGTAAATTAGGGTTAGTTTTTAACAAACCCGCACCAAAAATATACTAGGCGGTTAAATAAATAAACATTAACTTATTTATAAAAAAAGGAAAAACAGAAGCAAGAAAAATATTTTTTCGTGCGGCGTTTACTTGAGTGATTCTTTTAACGCTGAAAAGTAGAACAGAACCTGTTCAATCTGGGGTTCAGCCATAGTTAGGATTGCTTGAACAGCCGCTTTCTTTGGAGCCGTTGTCAACGTCGCCAACGCATAGTCCAAGCTGGTGAAGAGGGGGTCCCATGGAATATTTACCCGTTTACCCTTCAAATTGTAGAGGGCAAGTACGAAGGCGCTGGCTCGGCTTAAACTATCCTTGAACGACTGAATGCTCTGGCCGATAATTGTAACTTCATAATCTCTGCCTGCAACAAAACCTTCAATTACCTTGTAATTCTGCTCTAAATTCTGAATTTCAGCAAGAAGGTCTTGCTTAATTTTTGTTTCAACATCATTTTCCATGCTGCATCCCTTTCCTGTATGTCCCAATCAAGTACATAAGATTTGTTTTCACCTGAAAAGTAATTCTACAAATATCAACCGATTATTTTTTTTACGTGAGGTATTTTCTTTAGGGGAACAATTATGGCGAGGCAGATTAAGAGGGTTAGGGCGGTAATTAATGGGATTTCTATGATTGGGTTCATTGTGGTTATGCTTAAGGTAAATCCCAGATATCCCCTCTGCAGAACCTCCAAGACTATTACGTGAAACAGAAATATCGGTAAAGTATTCTGGCTAATCAATTTGATTAGGCGGTTGCCGTGGGGAAATCGGTTTTCAATCTTCTGGGTTGGAACAGTTGCTAAGAGCAGAAACAAGGCAGCTGAAGCCAATATGATGTTGAAGCTGTAGGCGTCATAGAAGAATTGACTAAATTTTTCGCCTATGAAGCTGGTCACAAGATAAGTTCCAATCATCGTCCACAACAAACCAGCAGCCAAAACCAAAATCAAAAGTGAAGTCTTCAACTGCACTTTCATCAAGTAAGCACCTAAAACAAAGTAGCCCAGCCACCCTGTAAAAATGAAGACTCCAGCGTTCAAATTGTAGGGTCCAAACAAAGTCAGCAGAGGAATGACGGCGGTGCCTGCAAACCACACAAAAATAAAGTATTTTATTATTTTCCAATCTGCATGTTTAATGATTACCCTAAGAATTGGCGTGACAAGATACAAGCCTAAAAGTAAATAGAGAAACCAGAATTGGTAGTAGGGTCCAGTCAATATGCCTTGCACGATTGAGTTTAAAGTCAAAACTTCGCCGTTAGCAAAGAATCGCCAAGCAAAATAGATTGCGCCCCAAAACAGGAATGGCACTCCAATTCGTCCCAACCGTTTTTTAAAGAATGTTTTCAGCGGTTCGTCTGCTTTGCTTGGTTGAAGCAAAAGAACACCTGCTAACATAACAAACAAGGGGATGCAGACTCGAGCTATAGAATCATAGATGTTTGACGCCCACCATATCTGGACTCCTTGCGGCGACATCAAGTCTACGTTGGGGTACGGCTGAATTGAGGCGTGAAGTAAAATCACCAGAATTATTGCTACTGTGCGGATAAGATCTACAGGAAGAGCAATGGCACCGTTTCTTGGGTACATTTCTTTTCCTTAAGCATCTTAGACTCTATTTTACTATTAACAATTTGCTTATTACACCGAAAATCGCAAGCTTATTACAAGCAGTTTGAAAAAATTGACTAAATACCTGTATCATTGATATTTGGAGATCCATCAGGCAAAGTTATTGCATCATACACATTATAAGCAATAAGTGCTGCACCCTGAGCGTTTGGGTGGACTCCATCCATGAAATAGTCTGAGTGATCACCAAAAACGCTGTATATATCAACAGTGGGCAAATTCATTTGGTTTGCTACGCTGTCTATTTGCGGGATCACATAATTGGCAAGATATGTGTTGTTATAACTTGAGTTATTGTTGAAAATCGGCGGCGACTTAACAACATAGATCTGTTGATCCCCGTCAAGACTTGCAAAAGAGTTAACTAATTGAGCAAAGTCCGTTTGAAAATCATTTTCGCTATTGGCGATTTCTGGGTTTGCATCATTTGTTCCAAGCATAATCACAACAATCTGAGGGTTAAATGATTCTGCTTTTTTGAAAGCACTCTGATACATGTAGGGTATCGTGGAGTTTAGCGAGACAGTTGAGCCGCTTACACCAAAATTACCTACAGTGTAATCGGGGCCAAGCAACATCTGAAGTTTATCGGGGTATCCGCTTCCTTGGGTGATGCTGTCTCCGACGCATGCAACTCGGATTGGTGTAGCTTCCGTGGTCCCCAATGTACCGCAATATGCCGCAACACCTCCTAAGAGCACCAGTATGAGGATGCCAATTATGAAATGCTTGATTTCTTTATTCATTTCAGTTTTGCCTCGCCTTCAGAGCTTTGGTATAAACGTGTGAACTGTTGTTTTCTATTCGACGGTTTGAACGTTAAGGTTTTAACCAAAAGATGGATTTTATGAATATAACTTTTTAGGTGGAAACAACCTGTTGGTGCCGTCTTCTTTAAAGAATCTAATCCAAACATAAATACGCAAAAAAGTGTTATACGAGGGTTTGAAAGGAACGTTGCTATGTAGTCTCCATTGAAAGTGCGCTTGAATCTAAAGACCAGTTGGTTTATATTGCATAATGTCGCTTGAAACGTCTGAAATTCAATGTCAAAAAAGAATCAACTGGAAAAAGTATGTCCTGAATGCGAAGAGGAAATGAACGCCGTATTCGACAAAAACAAGGCATTCACCTGTTGGGAATGTACCGAGTGCGGTACCCGTCTTTCACCAGCCAAAGAAATTAGGCAAGAAAAACCTTAACTCGGAATACTTGAAAACATTAATTCTTGTTTAGTTTTTCATCTGCCTTAAACTCGATTTTGCCGCATATTGGACAGAGGTAAACTATTGCTGCCAATATTTCATCCGAAGGTTTACTTGAGTCATCGTTAATGAGTTCTTGATTTGATTTTTCCCATCCGTCAATTCTAAACTTGGTTTTAGTTTGGGACATCTCGACATTACATAAAGAGCACAGAGTTGCTGTGTCGTTTTTGGTTTTGTCCGCTGCGGGTTTTTGGTCATTGATTACTGTGCTGGTGATTTGGTCTTTTTCTGGGTCGATTCTATGAGTGTCTGTTTCAGCATTTCCTAAGAATCGGCAGGGCGTCGCGCAGTCAAAAACAAGCATGCAAAGGTAGCAACAGGTCATCTTGTCGTTATTTTTGCAGCGGACCTGTCTGCTTGCTTTTGCTTTCTCATCGTTAGAAACAGCTGAACATAATTTATCATTCGTTAAATATTCACAGCTATTGGCTAAGTCTGACAAGTTGTTTTCTTCCTATTTGACAATCTAAATTACTGGTTTGCCTATTTGTATTTTGGTTAGAATTTTCTGTCTTGGTTCAGGAAAGGGCTGGTAAAGCAATTATGTTCTTCTAAACTCTGTCAGTGCCTTCTCAAGATCCATTGCTGCATTAAAAGATAAGTCATCACTGTCATACTCAATTCTTTTCAATCCTTTAAGATTGGGGGGCAAGTCTACTTTTCTTTCAACCAGCAGAACTACTTGCGTATTGTACTTTAGATATGCAGCATTAATCTCTGAGATTACATTCGAATTCAGAACGTAAAGGCCGCTGTACCTTCGTTCCTGCTCTGCGGCAGCGATATTGATTATTGCGCAATCGCAGTTTTTCATTAGTCCAAATTTGTTTTCAGGAATCGGTACAGTGGTTTCTTCTTTGTCACCTATAACATAGTCGTAGTGGAGAAAATCCAGCATTTTTTTCACTTGGTCAGCGACTTTAGTGTTGCTGTTAGATACGAAGACCCGAGGTTTTTTCAAGCCTTCTTCCTGAATTTCATTTGGTGTTCTCTCGGAAGTTTCGGTTTCTCTTGCTTGGTCTTCTGCGGCAAAAACAGGCGGGGCATCAAAAGCAACTTGTGAACTTGCAAGGCTTTCAATTCTTTTAGAGAAGCGTTTATTCAATAGTTCATTTATGCGCAACATTTGAAGCTCGATTCCATTATCCATTGCTGTCACTCTTCCCTCAAGGGTGTCGTTATCAAAGTTGAAAGCTATAATCGCTCCCTTCTGCGCCTTTCCCCTTGCTAATAACTTAACAAAGTCTTCAACCTCAGCCAAGCCGACATGATCCGACTGCTTAATTAAAAGTGGTTGACCGCCTTCAGTAAATCCAGTTATTCCTGAAGATGGATCACTTGGTTTTCCGTTGAATTTTTTAATTACCCAAGTCTCGAAGTCCTGTGCTGAGATTTTTCTGAGGCTTTTTTCGTTCACTCCCTTCTTCTTGACAACCACAAACGATGCTACCCCAACCGCTATTGCCGCAGCCGCTATGAGTCCACCAATCAACAGTAAGTTAGAGTCGCCGGTTTGTGTTGGTTGTTCAGTGGCTGTTGTAGTGGAACTTGTGGATGGAGTTGTTGTTTGGCAATAGGCTGTTTGAAAGGTTAAAAATGAAAAAAATAGAAATGCGATAAAAATAACTGAGAGTAGTTGTTTGTTCATGTTTTCTCATCCTAGACAGGCAAGTTGTTAACTTCCAACCGTAGGCAAAGTACCTATAGTGAATGAGAAGTTATTGCTGTGTTGCCTTAAAAAACTATTGAATAAAAATGTTCAGTCCAGAAAGATCTTTTTTGTTTGCTTGTATTTCCATTAAATTTTCGTAAGCTGGATTATTGGTTTGATTTTTATTTCTTTGTTGGGAAGGATGTTTGCAGAGCTGTCCCATCCCATCCTTTAGTTATGGGACTGTTTGGTTTTTTTGTTTGGGCTGTTTTCCACTTGCTTTTGGGATGGGATAAGTGAATTTTCTACCCATGTTCTATGTTGCGGTATGTTGGTGTGGATGGGATGAGGATGGGGAAGCATGTTGGCGATTCTATTTCTATGCCATGTTGGAACAAGTGTGCCTGAGTCTTTGAGACAGAAGCAGTGCCGGTGTTATTTATAAACCGCGCAAGAAGATAGAAAACGTCACCAGCGAGGCGCAAATAGCCGGAATTCCCAACCGTTTGGATATCCGTCCACTCGGTCTATCTTTTATTTATTTTGAGTTCTTAGCGGTAAAATCGGTAGTTTTAAGGTAGATGCTGTATCTCCTGCGCTCGATATTTGGCGAGCGCTAGTTCAAAGGCTGTTCTGTTTTTGCCCCTTCACCCAAAGGCTGAAAATCCGTGCGATTGTCTGGCAAGTTCTGAACACATATTTGTTCGCATCCCAGCGGGCTGGGACTAGTTGTTTGTTGATTCGGCGGCGTGTTTTTTCGAGAGGTTACCGTTTTAGGTTTAGGTCGAATGTGACGCCGGATATTTTGTTTATGTTTGATGTGCAGCATGCTGGGTTTGTAGCTAAGGTGCATGGAGATGTTTTGTGTGGACATTTACCTCAATTTCCGCTTGAGAAATTAGTTCCTGCAAAGAAAAGCAGGTGCTAAGGCTTAGTCAAGAAAACTTGACTAAAACACTTTTATATAGGATAAAAAAAGAGGTAATTGAGGAAAAAGATTGCTCAAAAACAGCAAAGCTACCTCAATCATTGCTTTATTGTTGTATTTACTATTTTTAACAATAATTTACTCAGATATCCCCGCAACGAAAGGTTTTTCCCCTCAGACAAATTCTTTGAGCACCCCCGAATCCATCCAGGACTTCGCCAGCACACCTGTTCAGACAGACTTAATTTCTCAATCAACAGCTCAACAAAATATACAATCATTATTGCAAGATAACTTTGACGATGATATATTCAACTCTAGTATTTGGGAAAAAATCGAAGTGAATGGAGGAGTGGTAACCGAGAAAGACGGACGATTACAAGTTATGGTGCCAGATAGCGACAAAAGCTGGGAAGATTGGTATTGGAGCCAAGCTGGTTACGTAACAAAATACCCAATTAGCACAAATTCCGCCATGGGATTCGAAACATCTGTTAACGTAGTAGAGCTCGACGATGTTTCAGAAATGGTATTTCTCATAAGTGACCAAAAAATAACAGACCGTGACCCAGTCAATGCGACAAATTGGTACATGCTAAACAAGGTTCTCGATACCAAATATTATCACCAGAACTTGACTCGTGTCGTAAGCCGAATTGATGGAAATATATCATGGAGAGTTGAAGTTCCATGGCTGTCGCCTACTGGTTCACTTGAAATTAAGATATCAAATCGATCAATTTCGTTCTATGAAAACGGTCTAATGCGATATTCCGAACCCTACGCTTTTAACGCAAGCGAATGCTATGTCTATGTCTATACTAGTAAATGGGGGCATTATTCGGGGACTGATTGCTTTGATGATTTTGCGGTTTACCCAGTGAATGTTTATGGAACGAATGCAAGCATTTCTATATCAGCTGAGTCTATGTCAACAATTGCTGGTTCAGCAGTAAATGTTTTTGGCACACTAACAGATTCCGATAATAAACCTCTTCAAAATAAAACAGTTGTTTTGTCATATACTTTTTCTGGAGCAGCTTCTTGGATTCCGATTAGTTCAGGACTCACAGATGAACAGGGCAATTATATTATTCAATGGATAAACTGTGCTTCTGGAACATTCTCGCTAAAAACAGAGTGGAGCGGAGAATCGCCATTTATCGGTGTAAGTAATACTACAACATTGAGTTTCTTGCCATATCAGAATAAACAGGTTTTCTTGTTTGAATCCAATAGCACGGTTTACGATTTAGCCTTTAACAATCAAACATCTACTTTGAGTTTCAATGTGACAGGTCCATCTGGAACTACAGGCTACGTTGTAGCTACAATATCAAAGGCTTTGCTTGACAATGGAGAAAACCTGCAAGTGTATATGGATGGTAACCAACTCAATTACTCAGTTGCTTCAACATTGAATTCATGGGTGATTACTTTTAATTATTTACACAGTACACATCAGATAAGCATTCATTTGGAATCAAATGTTTCCACAACACAACCTACTGGTAATATAGTAATTTTGATTGTTATTATTGCCTTGTTTTGTACCATCTTGGCGGTTGTTATAAGGTTTGGCTTTGGTCACAAAGAAACAGCGGTTTTAGAGAAACCCTTTCCGCTCTAACTTAATGTTAGTCAATAAAAACTTTGACTTGGCTTAGTTTCAAGAAACCTTGACGAAAAAGCTCTTTAAGCAAAATAATACAGATTGCATTTGGTATCTGTGAGAAAGAGTTTAGCACTACTGGTCATTCTATCTTGTCTTGCAACAATATTGCCTATCCCTGATTTTTTCTCTGGAGCTAATGTGGTTGATAACACTTGGGTGTCCAAAGAGCCTATGCCAACGGCGAGAACATTTTTAGGCGCCGCTGAGGTAAATGGAAAAATCTACGCTATCGGCGGTTTTAGCGATCTTAACGTCACTGAAGAATACGATCCAATTACTGATAGTTGGACAACAAAAGCTGCCATACCTTCTCCAAGATTTTGGTTTGCCACAGCAGCCTATCAAAACAAGATTTATTGTATAGGCGGCTTAGTGGGTGGAGGTCCTCCCTTCAGTTCTTCAGTTACTGGAGCAATCGAAGTCTATGACCCCGCAACTAATGCTTGGGAAATAAAAAAGCCAATGCCAACACCGCGGGCACATTTAGTAGCAAATGTGATCAATGATAAAATCTATTTAATTGGCGGCAGAACAGGTGGACCATATTCAACCGTTTCAACAAATCAAGTCTATGACCCAACTAGTGAGAAATGGGAAACAAAAAAACCTATGCCTTATCCAGTTGCTGCCCCTTCTTCGACAGTAGTTGGTGACAAGATCTATGTGCTGGGCGGGCAAGATGAGTTCAACGACCCGAAGAATTTGAATGTGACCCAAATTTATGATTCTGAAACTGACTCGTGGACTATCGGAACTCCGATGCAAACAACCGTGTTAAATTCAGCAGCATGCACTATTTTAGATCCACTTGGTTCCGAAAGAATTTACCTTATCGGTGGACAACTTGGCGCGCTTGCAGGCGGAAATAGAACTAATTTGGTTCAAGTTTACGACCCTGAAAATAGTACTTGGAGTGTTGGTGTTTCTATGTTAACTGCCCGCTATGGATTAGCAGTAGCAGTTGTAAACAACACGGTATATGCAATAGGCGGAGTAGGGGGCAATATTATGCTATCTGGGGAAGGATATACAGAAAATGAAGCGTATACACCAATTGCCGCTCAGCCTAATTCTCCTTCGCCAACGCCTTATTCGAATCAGAATGATTTCCCAATTATGGTTGCTGCGGCCGTTACCGTAGTAGCGTTGGTTATTGGCTTTGCTGGTTTGCTGGCCTACCACAAAAAACATAGGCGAAGTTTTGTGTTTATCAATTCCAGTTTTACCGCTAAAGAACTGGAAAATCATCAATATACATAAATTCGAATTTGCATAACTATCACTGAGGCTATGTGGTTGAGCACTAAGGTTTTAGAAGATATTCGGGAAGAACTGCAGGAAATCAAGCTTCTCTACAAAGAATTAGTAGACAAACTTATTCCAGTTGAGGAAGCGACGCAAAAAGAAAAGAAAGCTATAAAGGAAGAAGACGAAGTAGCAGACGAGAAAGAGCTAATGCAAACCTTAGGCTGAGTTGAATGTTTACTGTTAAAATTAAAAGAAAGGCGCTTAAAAACTTAGCCAAGATAGATCAAGAACAAAAACGGCATCTAAAAGAAACCATATTGCTCCTAAAAAGTGATCCTCTTCCATTTAAAAAAACTGATATCTGCAAGCTAAAAGGCTACGATAATACTTACAGGATCAGGGTAGGTACTATAAGAATAGTGTATGATGTTTTGTGGAAGCAAAAAACGATATTGATCCATTATGTAGGCACAAGAGAAAAAGCCTACAGTAAATGAACTTAGTTGTTATTCAACTGGGCTGGCTAAGTCGCCTAGGCGTTTAGTCAAGAAAGCTTGACTGGGCTTAGTCAAATGTCTTTTACGAATAGCCTTTTATCGCTTTTGTTTTCTTAGTACTGGGTATGGGATGCTTAAGCAAAAGTTCCTCGTTACTTCTTGTCGTAATCTTAGCAGTCTCAAGCCTAATAATGGTTGAATCTGCATATGCCCAGTCAACACCTAAACCATCTGTACCAGAATTCACCGTTAAGTTTGTAAATGCTTCCCATAGTGAAACCACAATAAATTCCTATACTGGAGTAAATGAAACGCGTCTAATCAGCAATAATACAATTGAAGTAACAATTATAAACCAAGCCTTTGGTTCTTCGAGCAGTCAAATTTACTATAATATTAGAGTTAGACCTCACTTTGGAGATAATAATTGGACTGAAATTTATTCATTGAGAAACTTAACCAGCTCATACAATGGAAATAATATTTTTGCCTTTGCAATGTGTATTAATCCTGATTCTCCAACTAAATCAAACTCAAGCAACATCATCGTTGCTTTTCCTGTTGTGGCAACTGAATACTATGGCGAATCAGGCTATGATATTCAGAGGTACTACTCTGGAGATGAAGGTCAATCAGGTAGATACTTTGCGTTTTTACACGGCATTCCAGATGGTGCTGTAATTGATTTTCAAGTGAAGGCGTTAGTTGGGCATGCCGCTCAGAGCTGGTATATTGACCATCCCTTTTATCCCACGATTGGTGGACATTATGTTCCTGCCATAGGTTATGATTCAACAAGCGGTTGGAGCGACACACAAACAATAACTATACTTGAAACTTCCAAAACAACTTTACTTGTTTGAGGTTTTAGCGTGGGCTATTCTGACAATTAGGTAATGGACTGATTTGAACCCACGTACTGATGAAGACATAGCGAACATTTTAATGAATCAAGCTGACGCGCACTTTGCAGGATGGTTAATGTGTCCTGTCTGCAAGAAAGAAACTCGCCACTGCACCAAAGATACCCATGAAAGCCCTGTCTCGAAGATGCGCCGGATCTGGTGTGAGGATTGCACCGAGTGGCTAAAATGCAGTTCAAGCAAAGTAGCGGAAAATGCGAATAATTCTATTCCTAAAGTAGTGCATGTGTTTTATATTTCGCAGATATTCGAGAACACTAAGTTCTCGGCCCCAATCTACCAAACTTTAGTTGACCAACATACTTGAGGATCCAACAAACAAAATCTTCGTATGCCTGGATACCCTCTTTTGTAAGGTGAACATATCCTTCACTATCCACTTTTACAAACCCTTTATCTGACATCCAAACAAGATAGCGTATGAGCCTATCGTACGCCAATCCAGTTGAGGTAGCTAAAGCTGTTTTGTTAAGCCTACGTTTTTCTCTTAAAGCCTCAATTATTCGGGCTATTACATATAGGTCAGGTTTTAAACTCTGCTCTCCCGAACTCAAGGCTAAACCACCGTAACTCCCAAACAAGCATATCTAGTGCACGCAGTTCCTGATACCGCCTCAAAAGATCCTTACCTAACAAGACTGCAACAATCAACACTCCTATTAAACCCCAAAAAATAGATCCCGCTATTACAATTTGCTGCATAAGTATAAGAGTTAATCCATTCCATAGAAGCTCAAAGGCCGAAACTATAACCACAAGATACGTTCCCGCCTTGATTAATGCATATACTGCATAACCTAATCGACCATCGGATATATCATCAAAAGTCCTGTCCCAATCCACATCAATCAGGACTTTTAGGATTGAGGCGAATCCTTTTGCAATCTCCGTTTTCCATTGACCTTCAGGGATATTCATTATTTTTTTATGCATAAGATACATTCCACAAAGTAATCCACCGATTGGAATAAGTAGCGACAAGAACGCCACAACAAGAAACATTGCAGTATTGAGTAAATGCTCCAATTCCAATATTTCAAATAAGCTCAGTAAAGCGAAAAACACCCCTAATGTAGTTCCAATAATTAGGGCAAATTTTGGTAAAAACTCCGCTATGGCTTTGTATTTCTTTACCTGATCTAGTGTCTGCATTAACTGGGTAACTTTTATGGCAACTTTGTCCTCAATTAATATTGTTTTTCCCAACTCAACACCGTCTTAAATGATTTTTGGGTTGTTTGACTTGAAAACAAGTTCTTGGGGGATATAAGTGGTACTCCTTCCGAGTGAGCAACTATTACATATAGCCAAATAAATCATTAGAACGAACCGGGCACTTAAGTGAATCAGAATGTCAGCAATAGCACAAATCCAGAAAAGCTTCATTGTTCCAATGAGTTGCGAACCGACTTTCATTAAGTTGCAGAGTACACTACCTACGTTGGGCCTGAAGAATTTGAAAACAAAGAAGGTAATTCCTTGGTCATATTTATCGGTTGAATATAAAGAAGGGTTCATGCAAAAAGGAGAAATAGAATTCTATGTTGTAGCCAAAAAAAATAAAACAGAAATTAGTCTTGCATGGACTTATCCGTCTAATGAGGAAGAAGAGACTGAAGATGAAGGAGATTTTGAAGATGGAGCAGAAATCATATCTATGATTTTTTCTAACGTTATGAAATTAAGAAAATCCAAGCTAAATTATGATAAGTTAATTGAGGAACTCAGACTTAAGATGGATTCATCCGTAAATACTTCAATTGAAGATGGGGCTTCTAACTCTGAGAATTCCTTGACCGCCACCATGAACATTAGATGCAGAGCCTATTGCGAGGTATTTGATGGAAAACTTGGAAAGTGCCCAAGATGCGGTACAGTAGGTTATTTCTAAATTGATTGAACTTAGCCCGATCGACTTAGAAATCACTGTCAAGTTGCTCTTAGCTGTTTTTCTGGGGGCAATTATTGGTTTAGAAAGGGAGTTGCATAAGAGTGCAGCGGGGATAAAGACATTCTCAATTGTATGTTTAGGTGCGACGCTTTTCACTTCTGTAGCGGCCATAGTTGATATTAGAGTAACAACTGGTGTAATAACTGGGGTCGGCTTCTTAGGGGCAGCAACAGTTTTTAAATCAGATAACAGGGTCATTGGATTAACAACTGCTGCCTTAATCTGGTCCACCTCAGCTGTTGGATTTGCGCTAGGTACAGGATTTTACTTGGCTGCTATTGTTGGCACGATATTAATTATTGCTATACTTTACCCTATAGAGAGAATTGAAAGTAAGATACTAAAGACTCATCATCATGAAAAAGAAAAGCAAGATAAGCAGTAAGAAGCACACTTTTTATGATTGATGAATTATTGCTTGTCTTTACTAGTTCTTTTGGGTTAAACCTCATACCTTTCTTTAGCCCGTCAAATCTTTTTATAGCTTCGAGATCTGCTCTTTTTTTAAGTTCTTCAGATCCCACTTCTTTAATTGTCATTGGATGTGTTGTTGCATTTGGAGCAACATTAGCAAAAAGTATGCACTATTTAGTTTCATTCTTTATCGGCAAACATCTAAGGAAAAAACAAACACAAACGTTGGAATCCCAAACTGGGAGAGTTAGGCGTTGGGCTTTTTTCTTACTTTTTGTAACAGCTGCAACACCATACCTGACGAACCAGTTGTCATACCCTTAGGACTCTTAAAATACAGTCCCATAAGATTTTTCTGCGCTTTCTTCCTTGGGAAGATTCTAATTACCGTAGCGGGAGCCTTTATTGGAAGTTGGACAGCAAATGCCTTTTCTGGATGGATAAGCAATGAAGCGATGATTGCTTTTTCCATACTTTTAACAGTTATTATAACCGTAATCCTCTTGAAAAGGAACCTCGGAGAGACTTTTCGTAAATTATTTAAAAAAGTATGTTTATTATCGGGTCAGTAAGAGATTATGTGCTTTCATCGCTTCACTCGCATTCAATTGAATTTATTAAGTTGCTTACAGGTCAATTTTTTTGGTTTTATGCACTTTGTCTCTATGTGTTCTCAGGTTTTTTGGATTTTGAAATGTTTCTCAGCACACTGGACAAGAGCAGTGCAAGAAACAAGGAGAATTGATTCCGAGTCTTGCATTATTTTTTCGAAAATCGACTACTATACTTTTTGCTGATTTTGCAGGTCCAGAATCTGTGAAAGAAGCTGAAGATGATATTTCAGTTGCAGTTATCTTGACCCTAAGTTCTTCTAACTTGCTAAAGTGATACTGCGACAAGGCACTTTTTTCAAAGCTTTCCTCGTTTACATGGAGACTCCATATAACATTAAGGAGCGTTTTTTCTACTCTAGGTTCAAAAGTTATTTTAATTTCACTTTTTTGCTTAAAGGCCGTAAATTGCATTTGCAAGTATGCGGGCGGTGTCGAGATTTTTGTTTTTAGATTTCTAATTCAAGAGTAGATAAAATATTTTCAACATTTGAAAAGGCCTCCTCAATCTTGGTTGGCGACAACAACCGTTTTTGAATTGTTACTTTTGAGGTACTTGACATTTTAGTACAATCCTTGTTCACTGGCTTTTGTTTTGGCTTTATGTATTCATTGCTCACCCGGAAGGAGTCACTTTAATCGAATCAGAAAAGGAGTCAGTTGATAGAATCGAAATAATATTGTATTGGTTGCTAAAGCCTTAAAGTAATTCATGGGTTTTAACCATCCTTTTTTCCCTTCTTAACCAATTTATACACTTCAAACCACACTATACTGGTAAAGCCTGCTACAAAGCAAATCAACAAATTCACTGGAGATATATAGGTGAACGTGAAGAGTCCGCTTAGCGGCGGCAAATAAATTACGAGTAATAAAGCGACTATTGCAAGCACTACAATTTGCCAGAACGCTTTGTTTGGTTTGCGCAAGATACCTATTATAGATTGACTCCATGAGCGGTTTGTAGCTATCAATGCTATATTTGCTAACACTATAGTTGCGAACGCCATTGTACGCGCTGTATCCAAACCTAAACCAGTTGAACTAGCGTAAAGGTAAACTGCAATTACAAACACCAATGAAACGGTTCCTTGCAGACCAGCGATGATTGCGGCTTTCATATTGAATAGTCTTGAAGTTATACTTCTGGGTTTTCGTCGCATCACATCTTTTTCTTCTGATTCAGCCTCGAAAGCGGTTGTGCAGGCTGGGTCGATGATAAATTCTAGGAATACTATGTGCAGTGGCAGTAGGATTAGTGGCCAACCAAACAGCACGGGCAGGGCTGATAGTCCAGCGATTGGGATGTGCACTGCGAAGATGTATGCTATGGCTTTTTTCAGGTTGTCAAAGATTCTGCGGCCCATCTTTACTCCGCCCACGATAGAACTAAAGTCGTCATCTAGTAGCACTAATGTTGAGGCTTCTCTGGCGACGTCTGTCCCTCTTCCACCCATTGCTATACCGATGTTTGCTGACTTGAGTGCTGGTGCATCGTTTACGCCGTCTCCAGTCATGGCTACTATTTCGCCGTTTGCTTTGAAAGCATCTACAATTCGTAGCTTCTGCTCAGGTACGACTCGTGCAAAGATGTTTACGTTCTTGATTCTCTCTCTTAGTTCTTCATTGTTCATCTTTTCGAGTTCTGGCCCAGTTATGATGTTCTCGGGATTTCGTAAGCTTATTTGTCGGCCGATATTCTGTGCGGTCAGTGGATAGTCACCGGTGATCATGACTACTCTTATGCCTGCGTTGTAACATTCGTTAACTGCATCTGAAACATTCGGTCTTACAGGATCGACGAAACCAATTAAGCCTATAAACTTGAATACAAAATCATGCTGCTCCTTTGGCAATTCTCCCTTTGCCATTTTGAAGGAGGTTTTAGCTACACCTAAGACGCGAAGACCCTCTCCAGCCATTTTCTGGATATTCGCAAAGATTTCTTTTGCTTCCGCATCTTTTAGGTGGCATAAGTCGATTATCGCTTCAGGTGCCCCCTTAGCTGCGATGATATAATCAGTATCGTTTGGTGAACCCCAAACGTTTGACATGGCCAGCAATTTTTGGGATAGCGGGTATTCTTGAATTAGTTGCCAGTCAGAATGGACATGCTCCGTTTTTGCGAATTCGCCTTCTACGAAGTTTGTGATGGCTTTTTCCATGGGGTCAAAGGGGTCTTTTTTGCATGCGAGCACACTGAATTCTATTAGTTCGTGGCAGCATTCAGGTGGATTCTTGAGTGCTGAGTCGATTGTGTACATTTTGTTGTTTGTACAGAGTTTGGATACGGACATTTTGTTGAGTGTTAACGTGCCTGTCTTGTCAACACACAAGACTGTTGCTGATCCAAGACTCTCTATTGCATGAGGCTGTCTTGTCAGTACATTTTTTTTAGACATGCGCCAAGCGCCGAGTGCTAAGAAGATTGTTAGTACAACTGGGAACTCTTCAGGTAGCATCGCCATAGCAAGAGTTACGCCTGCCAGTATTCCTTCTATCCAATCGAAACGTGTGAAACCATAAACAATGATGACTAAAGCGCAAAGTGATAGACCGAAGATAGCGAAGTTGCGGACAAGCTTTGAAACTTCAACTTTTAGTTTGGTTTCATCGCGCTCAACTTGTTGGAGTTTAACGCCAATTTTACCCATTTCAGTTTTGGCGCCGGTTGACTTGACTATTGCAATGGCTTGACCTTGGGTTACAAGTGTTCCTGAGTAGATGTATGGTTGGTCGTCACCGCCCGGTCGCCAAGCTTGCTCTTCTAGTTTGCCGATGGCTTTGCGGACTGGAACTGATTCACCTGTTAGAAGTGATTCATCAACCATTAGATTGTTAGATGATAATAATAATGCGTCTGCTGGGACGCGGTCGCCTTCGGCTAGAATCATGATGTCGCCAGGCACTACTTCACGGCCTGGAACCCGAAACTGTTTGCCGTCTCGTATTACTAGCGCTCGAGGGCTTGATAAATTCTTTAAGGCATCAAGGGAATTCTCTGTTTTTCGCTCTTGAAAAATAGTTATGCCCATGACTACGAAAACAAAGCTTAGTAGAACTAAGCCTTCTGTGACTTGGCCTAAGATGAAGTATATGCTGCCGCTCGCTACAAGCAGGAGGAAAATTGGCTCTTTAATTACGTTTAATGCGATTTGAAAAATGCTTCGCTTCTTAGATGAGGGTAATTCATTGTACCCGTCTCGTTTCAGTTTTTCTTGTGCTTCGTTGGTTGTTATTCCAGTTAAGGCATCAACGTCAATGTTATGCATATACACGTGTTCCTTTTTGCTGTGTGGCGACAAACCCTATTGTCATTTATTCGAGTTGAAGCCATCCACTTTTATTTGGCAATTGACTATTTGAGAAGCGAAAATACTTAAAGGGTTTTTGTCACTAATATTTTTTATCAGTGGTGAAATAAGTGAAAAATATTGAGCTTCAAAAGGCACTTGAAGCAATAGGCTTAACTAAATATGAATCCAAAGCATATATCAGCCTAATCCAAACACGCACATTAAATGCAGGTAAACTCAGCAAGCTCACCGAAATACCGCATTCAAAAATATACGAAGTCCTCATTCGTCTAGAAAAAAGAAACTAGTAGAAGTTCAAAGGGGACGACCACTTTTCTTTAAAGCAATAAAACCCTCCACTGCCATAGATGGGTTGGAGACAGAACTAAAAGAAACTCTGCAGCACGAATTCTCTCAAAGAAAAAATGACTTAGAAAACCTCTATGGGAAAAAAATAGGGCAAATAACCCAAGCGCATAACATACTTCGCGAATTGGATAATTTTTATGAGAAAAATGCCGCCATGGAACCCTCTGAAGAATTCATTTGGACAATTAAAGGAAAGGACAACTTGAGTAACCAAGCCAAAGAAATCATTCAGAGTGCATCGACAGAGGCGCGGTTGATGATGCCGCTTGATGATTTCTCTGAATTAATGTCAACAATTGAAATGGTGTCTTCAAGAGGCGTTAAGGTTCTTCTTGTTATTCATAATCTTACCCGGAGTGTTCAGAAACTCAAAGGCTTAACTGAGATTTTCTACGATAGGTCGCCGTTGCCTACGAATTGTGGAATGATTTTGGCTGATGATAAGAGAGGTATGTTTATTTCAGAAAATTCCACTATAGGATTTAAAGCATCTAGTAAGAGCGTCTTGATGGTTCTTGCTCAATTTTACCAGCATGAACTTGAGGAGTCAACAAAAATATAACTCAATTGATGATGGTTATGGCTCGCGTCAAAATTCCAGTGCCATAATCAACCATAGTTGCCTTAATCGCAAAGTTTTTAACCGTTCAAATTAGAGAGTCAAACATCGCAGTTTTCAAATCTCTTATACTTGCCACCAGGGCAGAAAAAGCGCTGCGTTTCAGGGTACATTAACTATAGACGGAGAGTAGATTCTAAGTGGGGAATCTTCGCAGTTCAGAAAAGAAGCAAAAACGCTACCTTGGGCGTGATGAAAATTTTACAAAAATAGCCCTATTCAGCTGGTTTAGGCAAAAGGACTCAGATCCTTTTGGATAAGTCCGGTCTGACCCATCTATTTTGATGAATACATACTGGATCGACGGTTTAAACGATGGCTTGAAGCTAACCCCCTGCACCAACAAATAAACCCCTTAATATTGAGCAATACCTTTTTAGCGCTTTGGCCTTCCAACAACATCGCGAATCTTGTCGTTTTGCACAGAATCAACCGCCGCCGCATCTTCCGATCCCAAACCACTACTTCCCGAAACCACACAAGACGTCTTTCCCTGAGAACCCCCAACAGCTGCCTTATGCAAAACACGAACATATAACCAAGAATCATTCAAAACTTTAGACGCAGATCCATTCTTAGGTAAAAGAGATTCAGCCCTCAACACTTGTGCATCAGCAAAAGATGAATCCATAGCTCCTTCAATCTTGTACAAAACATCATTTGTGTTCTCTTCGTTTAGGGCAAAAAGCAATTCACTAGTTTGAGGCAAAACTTCAACCATGACTAAAACAGCATAATCATCCGCAGTTGATATGCTTGAAACTTCCTTAAGCTTTTCAACCATTCAAAGCAGCCTCTGCAATGCGAAAATACCTTTGTAATCATTAAGCACTAATAGCTTGTTAGCCTAAACCCGCTAACACCCACAAATGCCATGCGGCAACAACAAAAAGAAAAAAGAAAAACAATACGATAAATTCGTTTGGGGATAGCGGTCCCGACTAAACTCTTTGTTTGTGTTTGTTTCGGTAAACCAGCAAACCAGCAGCGGCCGCCACGATGCTGAGCAGTAACGGGAGTGCCCATGAAGAAAACTCTGGAACGGTATGAGCTGGCGTTGGATTTGGTGAGGGTGAG
>CAWIYF010000002.1:0-355869 GCA_963840295.1 Candidatus Bathyarchaeota archaeon | reverse complement strand
CTGGTTCTTTTTCAAGCTAATCCAGAGCATCAAGCAAACCTTTCTTAGGAATTTTTATTTGCTTGACTTGCTTCATTCCACTCAATTTGAAGCAACGACTAAATATTTTACTCTGATTGATTGAAAAGAAATGCGCGAACTAGTTAGTCAGCGGCGATATGTTTCCAGGAATGGGACTTGAGCAATCACGAGTGACAAGACTTAAGAGTATGAGGCACATTATTGAGAATGGGGTTTTTAAAAATGGTATATGGCAAAAATACTTCTACCCCGCACCATCAACAAGACACAGATTACTATTGCGGTGCAGCAACTGCCCAAATGATTCTTGAATCCATCGGCGCAGGCATTCTGGACCAAGACACACTCTACAACTCCAACCACAGCCACAACACACAATCTGGATGGGCAACCGACCCAAACGGACTAAACTATACTCTAAACCACTTCAAGCCATCACCACCGACTTTTAACAGCTACTTCATCGTTGAAACCACTGACACGGAGCTCGACGGGTCAAAAAGAATCGTTGGGACACTGGAAACTTTTAAGGTAGCTACAGGGACATTGGTTTACCACTGTGGACACTGGATCTCTGTTCGAGGCTTTTGCACTGACAAACAACCAACAACTTCGACATACTCGATATGTGGTTTCTACATCAACAACCCATGGCCGCCCACTCCAAGCTGGTACAACTCAGCAGTCGCTACTCCACCACCTCACAGCAACTCCGACGGGTGTGGAACAGGTAGCAACCGGGGAATAGCAAACGAATATGTCTCCTACAATCAATGGCAAAACACCTACTTCACAGGCTGCGATGTATGGGGTGTCGGGCACAACCAGTATGTAAGCGTATGCGACCCCAGACTGCCAAAACTCGGTGAAATAGTCATGAAACCAGAGCCACGCTGGACAAAAGGCGACCGCCTCATAACAACGGCAGAAATAGCTGACTTGATCCCTAAAATTCTCCAAAACCACTGCCTATTCCACGATGAGTTTTTCGCAAGGGCACTAAAAGAAGCAAAAGTAACTTCACCCATTCTTGTCCAACGACTTGACCTTCCCGACACATTTTATTATCTGGTGCCAATGACAACCAAAGAAGGCATAACCGCCCTGCTGTCAATGGATGGTCTCTATGGAGATTTTCACGGAGGACAAGCCCTCGCCAAACCAGTCAAAGGTTTTCTTAAGAAGCCTTCAGAAGCAAAGGAAAGCATAATCAAGAAACTGGCTAAAACTCCCTTGGAACTCGGAAAACGACAAGGCAAGCTGACCTTACGCGAAGAAGTTCTCTGTTTCTACCCAGCAATGGTCTGGCGACCCTGCCAAGAATCTAGATCGCCCTACTACCCCTTCTACATGATTAACGTTGGCGACAGAAACATCTACATAGACTACGATGGCAAAGTCCACACGAAACTTCACGATCTCCTCCCAGGCGGGTAAACCTCGGCAAAGAGAAAACAAAGCTATCCCCTATTTTCCCTTTTTTTTAACATACACCTGCAGCCTACATCACAACTAGCATGGAACATCACTAGCGGACAAATAATTGGAACATAACAGCTTTCAATTTAAACAGCTACAAAGCCGTCAATTTCAAATGTTAATGAATCATTGATAATCTCTTCTTAGAGCGTTTGTTGAAAACAAATGGTGAGAAACCCGACCCCTAGGTAACGTGATAGCCATTTTTTGGGAAAGATGGAAATCAGTTAAGATGCAAGAACTGTGGACATTTACTGTTTTCGGAAGACGGAAAAGTGAAGCATAAGCAATCTAACCATAGCATGTATTGCCCATGCAGAAAACCAGAAAATTCTTCCTGTTTTTTCAGGATTCACTAGTAATTAGTATAAGAGAGCTAAAAAAGCCTAAATTAAGTAAAATAGGCGTAAATTTCATTTCCAATGGAACAAAAGTGTTTAATTAGTCAAAAAGAAGAAAGATTGTTGTTTGCAACCCGAATGGTTCGGAGCTATATTGCTAATGTTATTGGGCTTTGACGTATCATTTGGGACCTGCTCTAATGTTCTCCTTGCTCCTCCAATCAAGCACTTCTATGCGCTTTTTACTTAGGAGGTGATCCGGCCGCAGGTTCCCCTACGGCCACCTTGTTACGACTTTTCCCTCCTTACGAAACTTAGATTCGACACCGCCATGAAAGACGGCGCCTCACCCAAGAGTCGCTCGGATGGAACGACGGGCGGTGTGTGCAAGGAGCAGGGACGTATTCACCGCGCGCTAATGACACGCGATTACTAGGGATTCCATGTTCACGAGGGCGGGTTGCAGCCCTCGATCCCAACTACGGCAGGCTTTCGAGATTGCCTTCCCCTTTCGAGGTCGGAACCCATTGTACCTGCCATTGCAGCTCGCGTGTGGCCCGGGAGATTCGGGGCATACTGACCTGCCGTGGCCCGCTCCTTCCTCCACTTTATCAGTGGCGGTCTCCTCAGTGTGCCCAGCTCAAAGCTAGTTGCAACAGAGGACGCGGGTCTCGATCGTTGCCTGACTTAACAGGACACCTCACGGCACGAACTGGCGACGGCCATGCACCTCCTCTCAGCTCGTCTGGCAAGACCTTTAATCTGGCCTTCATACTGCTGTCGCTCCCGGTGAGATTTCCGGCGTTGACTCCAATTAAACCGCAAGCTTCACCCCTTGTGGTGCTCCCCCGCCAATTCCTTTAAGTTTCAATCTTGCGATCGTACTCCCCAGGCGGCAGGCTTAACAGCTTCCCTGCGGCACTAGAACGGCACGTGGCCGTCCAAACACCTAGCCTGCATCGTTTACAGCTGGGACTACCCGGGTATCTAATCCGGTTCGCTCCCCCAGCTTTCATCCCTCACCGTCGGGCGCGTTCTAGCAGACAGCCTTCGCCACTGGTGGTCTTCCCGGGATTATAGGATTTCACCCCTACCCCGGAAATACCGTCTGCCTCTCTCGTCCCCTAGCCAAGCAGTATCCCCCGCAATCCAACGATTAATTCGGTGGATTTAACAAGGGACTAACTTAGCCAGCTACGGATGCTTTAGGCCCAATAAACATCCACACCACTCGGAGAGCTGGTATTACCGCGGCGGCTGACACCAGACTTGCCCTCTCCTTATTCCCCCAGCGTTCTAGACTGGGTAAAAGCCTTCCTCAGCGGATGGCACTCGGGATAGCCCTGTCACACTTTCGTGTATTGCAAAGTTTTCGCGACTGCTGCGCCCCGTAGGGCCTGGGCCCTTGTCTCAGTGCCCATCTCCGGGCTCCCGCTCTCACGGCCCGCACCGGTAAAAGGCTTGGTGAGCCATTACCTCACCAACAACCTGATCGGTCGCGGCCTCATCCTTGGGCGTTATCAGAGAGCATAACCCTGACAACTTTTTGGCAAAGACTCATTCCAGAGTTCTTCACCTATCGAGAATTAGCCCCAGTTTCCCGGGGGTGTTCCGGTCCCAAGGGCAGATTAGCCACGTGTTACTGAGCTGTGCGCTGCGTCTCCTATTGGCTGGAAACGCTCAACTAGCATGTCTTAGTCCTATCCCGATAGCAGTGGGGTCCGGCAGGATCAACCGGAGTTGTGACACTCCGTTTAATTTCTGCGGATCTTACTATCTTGTTTTTTGTGTGGTACGTTCTGCACTTTTCGCATATCTATGCCTAACTGGATTTGGAGGGAGAAACATTCTCCACAAATTATACGTCAAAGCCCAATTCAGACCTAACTGAGCAATTAGTCAGGTCTACATTTCCTATTTTTTTGTCCCCGCAATTGGAGGCCAACTCCGTCATTCCTGCAAGGCGTAATCGCCGTTTCGGTAGGGGTTGAGCCGCCGCCATGTGAAAATTGCGGGGCTAGCAATTATAGCTGAATTCTTACAGAAGCCTAGTCAAGTCATATAAACGTTTCTTTTCCATCCTCAGAAAGACTGTCGCATACGCTTGAATGTAGACGCTGGCGTTTGTGAACTATTGGAAATGGAATTTACGCCTATTTTACTGTTTTTCAGCCTTTTTTAGCGTTTTTTATTGTTTTTTAGGCTTTCTTTTTGCAGAACCGATGTTTTGGGGTTAGGCAAAAGTTTCCAACTGAAGCGATGGAGAGAGGAGTTGGCTAAGTGATTTTTTGGCTCGTTTACCCTCTGCGATGCACCGCGCGCACCTCTCACTAAAGGGATTACACTTCTTTCCAATATGTTAATGGAGACGCTAAATACACCAATACGACTTAATCTCTGTAGTTTTCTGTAATGAATTTCTGTAAGGGTCCAAATATGCTTCCCACACAAACAAAATCTGTAAAAAGATAAAAAAACCGTAATATAACCCAAAAGGTAATGCCTATTGTCCCTTTTGACGTGCCCGGCGAACAGGAGCGGTTGCTTTCAGGATGGGGAATTCAACGATAAATCGGGTTCCTCTTCCAACTTCACTTTCAACGGTGACTTTGCCGTTTAAGGCTTCAGTTAACTTTTTGACAACCGCTAAACCGAAGCCTTGGCCCTTTGATTTGGTCGTGAATAGGGGCTTGAAGAGTCTATCTTTAGTTTCTTCCGCTATGCCAACGCCAGTGTCCTGGACACTTATGAATACTTCGTCACCTTTAAGGGAAGCATTCAAGATTAGTTTTCCGCCATTAGGCATAGCCTGAATCGCGTTTGAACAGAGATTCGTCATTATCCGTTTCATCGCCGAGGGGTCAGTCATTATTTTTTCAAAATATGGTTCAATAGTGTAGGTGACTTTTACGTTTTCGGGAGCTTTCAACGTGATCAAAACATCGTTAACTATTTTCTTAAAATTGGTTTCTTCGATGGAAGCCGTTAAAGGTTTAGCGTAGTCTTGAAGGTCAGTAACTATCTTGTTTATGTAAAATGCGTTGTCTTCAATGGACTGTATGCTTTCTGCGAGATATTTTTTGGCATCGCTCTCTGGCAAGTTTTCCAGTTCTTTTTTCGATAGGAACAACTCGCCAATCATTGATTGCAGCGGGTTGCGGATGTCATGACCAACCATGCCAGCAGTTGCGCCGATAGCGGCTAAGCGTTGTTGGTCTTCCAACTGCTTTTCTAAAGCCCGACGCTCTGAAATATCATTGAACAAGATGCCAACTTTTCGAATCTTTTCTTCCCCGACTGGAAAAGCAAATACGTCATAGAAGCGATTCAACGCTTTTGCCTCGCTTGAAAAACGAATCGGCTGCCCTGTTAAAGCAATCCTGCCGTAGATTTCAAACCAAAGCTCCTCATGATTCGGAGCTAGCGTACGCATCAGTTTTCCTTGGGCATCATGCAGTCCAGTCTGCCTCTCAAACGCTGCATTGATCTCCAAATAACGATAGTCCAAAGGCCTACAGTCAGCATCAAAAACCATTTCTATTATACAAAAGCCTTCGTCAATGGAATCAAACAGTTTATGGTATTTCTCTTCGCTTTTCTTCAGCGAAACCGTGCCTTTTTCCACTTTTTCCTCTAATTTTTTGCGTTCAATAGCATAGGTTAAAGATCGAACCAGTGTGGAGCCGTCAATTTTACCTTTGATAAGGTAATCTTGTGCTCCTCTTCGAACCGCTTCAAGAGCCAAGGCGTCATCTTTGAACGCGGTCAATATTATGATTGGTACTTTCTCTGAGGCAGCATGTATTCTTTCAAAAGTGTTCAGTCCCTGACTATCGGGCAATCCAAGGTCCAGCAAAACCGCATCTATATTTCCTATTGTTAAACGTTCAATTCCTTTTGAAAGCCTGTCGACGCGCTCAATGTTGCTGGCAGCAAGTTTTTCTTCTGTTAGCATTTCCTGGATGAGTCTGGCGTCACCAGCATTGTCTTCAACTAATAATATTTTTAATTTAGTTTACTCCTTTGGTGGCAATTTAACTATTGAAAACCAGAATTCTTCCAAAGCATGCATAATTTCGACGAATCGGTTTAGATCTACTGGTTTTGTGATGTAGGCGTTTGCATGCAGATTGTAGGTCCTTATGATGTCTTCATCAGCCTTCGACGTTGTCAAAACGACGACAGGGATGTGTTTTAGTTTTGGGTCTTTCTTGATTTCAGCTAATACTTCTCGCCCATCTTTTTTTGGCAAGTTAAGGTCAAGCAGAATCATGTCAGGCATAGGCGCATTCGAAAACGGACCTTCATTATGCACAAATTGCATGGCTTCAACGCCGTCTCGGGCTACATAAATTTCATTTAGCACTTTAGCATCGCGTAGCGCTTCCCTGGTTAAGCGGACATCTCCAGGATTATCTTCTACCAACAGAATATCTACGGGTCTAGAATCGGTTTTATTGTCAACTGCTCTTTTCATCTTTTTTCATTGACTCCTTTTTTTTACTTAATGTGAAATAAATAGTTGAACCTTTCCCCACTTCAGATTCTATCCAAATACGACCACCATGTCGCTCTACAATTCTTTTGCATACAGCAAGACCAATTCCTGAACCAGGATACTCCTCTCTAGTGTGCAGGCGCTGGAATATCTTGAATAGGCGGTCACTATATTCAGAAGCTATACCTATGCCGTTATCCTTCACAGAAAACACGTATTCTGTTTCCTCAACCCGCGCTGACACATGAACACGCGGGGGCTCTTTGCCGTGGAATTTTATGGCGTTCCCGATTAAATTCTGAAATAGCTGAACAAGTTGTCCTCCGTCAGCCACAACCTCGGGGAGTTTGTCATGCGTTACCGTTGCGCCGTTTTCGGCGATTAGCGCTTGAAGGTTCAGAAGCACGATGTCGAGGGTTGATTCCACATCTACAGGGGCGAAAGGTTTGCCAAGTCTGCTTACCCGAGAATACATTAAGAGATCATCAATTAGGCCTCGCATGCGGTTGGCTCCGTCCACAGCATACCCGATGAATTCGTCAGCGTCTGCGTCAAGTTTGCCCTTGTACCTGCGCTCGAGCAACTGCACGTAGCTAGCTACCATGCGCAGAGGTTCCTGCAGGTCATGCGATGCAACATACGCGAACTGCTCCAATTCTGAGTTGGATTGCTTAAGTTTTTCCATTGTTTGTTTGATTTCGTTCTCCATTGCTTTGCGTTCGGTGACGTCGCGTGCTGCTGCAAAAACACCCTGTATCTCGCCCTGTGGATTTCGATAAACTGAGGCATTGTATAGAACCTCAGTTATGCGTCCAGACCTGTGCCTGATTGCAAGCGAATAATCTTTGACTGATCCATCAGTGAAGACTTTCTGGTATCCTGCCCTTGCCTCTTCAGGTTTGGTGAAATAATCTGAGAAATCACTGCCAATCAGTGCTTCACGCGGGCAACCGGTAACTTCCTCAGTAGCCTTGTTAACATCCGTGATTTTCCCTTTTTTGCTAATTGTCACTAAAGGATCCAGACTTGCTTCAAGGAGACATCTTGAATACAGAGAAGCAGCCAACAGTTTTTGCTCGGCGATTTTGCGTTCCGTCACATCTCTTGCCGCAGCGAATACACCTTGAATTTCGCCAGCTTCATTCTTAAACAAAGTGGCGTTGTAGAGCACATCAGTGATTTTGCCTGTTTTATGATGAATCGCAAGTGGGTAGTCTCTGACAAATCCTTCAGTGAAAACTTTTTGGTACCCTTCCCTTGCGTTTTCTGAGTTAGTGAAGTAGTCTGAGAAGTCGCTGCCAATAAGTTGTTCTCGAGAAAAGCCAGTCACTTCTTCAGTTGATTTGTTGACATCTGTAATTTTTCCTTCAGCACTAATAGTAACTAATGGATCTAAGCTAGCTTCAATCAAACTACGAGAATATAATGAGGCAGTACGAAGTTTCTCCTCAGCTTGTTTACGTTCTGTAACATCGCGTGCGGCGGCAAAGACTCCTTGGATATCTCCAGCTTGATTACGATAGACAGATGCATTATAGAGAACATCAGTTATTCTGCCTGATTTATGGCGAATAGCAAGGGGGTAATCCCTAACAAAACCCTCAGTGAATACTCTTCTATATCCTACTCTAGCTTTGTCTGCTTCGGTGAAGTAACTTGAAAAGTCACTCCCGATAAGGTCCTCGCGGGTGCACCCTGTAACCTCCTCAGTGGCTTTGTTGACATCTGTGATTTTGCCACTTACATTAATGGTGACCAGCGGATCAAGACTTGCCTCAATCAAGCTACGGGAATACTGAGAGGCCTGCTTCAGTTTTTGCTCTGCCTGCTTTCTTTCTGAGATATCAGTACTTATGAGCAGATAACCGATAAGGCGACCGTTCGGGTCATTTCGCCGCGTCACGACGATGTTTGCAATAAACCGACTTCCGTCCTTTCTAATCCGTTGGAATTCGCCTTCCGCTAAGCCCTTTTCGTATGCATCCTTTAGCAGTTTATCAACGGCGCCTGATTTTATGTCTTTAAGGGTGTGAAGAATGCTTGAATCCTTACCAATGATCTCCTCGGCTGTGTAACCATAATTTCTCTTAGCCCCCTCGTTCCATGAGAGAATTTTACCATTGAGATCTTTCCCAATAATGGAATATTTAGTCGAACTTTGCAAAATGTTATCCAAGAAATTCTTTGTCTCGACGAAATCACGCATAACACGCTTGGATTCAGTGACATCTCGGGCAGCGGCAAAAACACCTTGGATTTGACCTGCTTCATTCCTGTAAACCGTTGCATTGTACAGCACATCAGTGATTTTTCCAGATTTGTGTTTTATTGCAAGGGGGTAGTCCCGAACAAATCCCTCAGTAAAAACTTGTTTGTAACCATCGCGCGCTTTTGAGGGCTCAGTAAAATACCCTGAGAAATCGCTCCCAATTAATTCTTCGCGTGTGAGACCAGTTATTTCCTCAGTTGATTTGTTTACGTCAGTTATCTTTCCTTCCGCACTAATAGTTACTAGGGGATCTAGACTGGCTTCAATAAGACTTCTTGCATAAAGAGAAACGGAATTCAATCTTTTAGTGCGTTCTTCAACAAGTTTCTCCAAGTTTTTACTGTAGTCCTTAAGCTCATCTTGCATTTGTTTGCGTTCTGTAATTTCTACGCCATAGATGTTAACGTATCCCTCAGAAAGGATTGGCGCTACCTTAAATTCAAACCAACGTCCATCGGCACTTTCTTCAAAATCTAATCTGCAGTTAGACGATAATGCTTCCTTTACATACTTAAGCCAAGACGAACTAATGAGTTGACTAGCCTGTACATTAATTGGTTTTGGGAGCTTCTGGCTTTCAGCATTTGCATACAAAATAGTGCCGTCTTTATTTACACGAAGAACAGCATAGGGATTTTCTGACGGAAATTTCGCAAGATTGGACAGTTGCTTTTCTATTTTCTTTCGTTCAGAAATGTCCCTGAAAATTAAGACAACACCCACTATTTTTCCATTATTATCTTTTATGGGTGCACCGCTATCGTCAATAGAAATTTCCGAACCATCTTTACGCACCAACATTGTGTGATTGGCTAATCCAACGATTATGCCTTCTTTGAGCACGCGAGTTGCAGGATTTTCAACTTCTCGACGTGTCTCTTCGTTAATAATGTTAAAGACTTTGTTTACAGGTTTGTTTAATGCCTCAGTTAGCATCCAGCCTGTAAGTTCTTCTGCGATTTTATTGATGAAGGTGATTTTGCCATTTGCATCGGTTGCTATTACAGCATCGCCGATGCTGCGCAATGTAGTTATCCAACGTTGCTCTTTTTCTTTTAGAGTATCCTCTTGTTTCTTGCGTTCTGCCGCATCTTCAACGAGAACCCATTTTTCTCCTCGTTTAATCAATGAGCCACCGTGATTTTGAACGACATCAAGAACATCGGTACCGCTTGTATTTTTGAGACAGTATGTACACAAAGCAAGCATCCTATGTTTGCCTATAACCGCGTTTACTGCTGCTTCGTAATCGACAAAACTCTTCCAAAGGTTACGTTCAATCCAAAAAGTGTTACCTGTGAGACGTAAACCCTCAAAACCATTCTTCAATGAATCGGTTTCTTTTTTAACCCAGCCTTGAAGCACTCTGTCTGCGTCAAACTTGCCGCCTAAAAGATACCATTCATTATAGGAAATTATCTCTATTTGACCCCTGGACAAATAATTGTTTAAGTTAGGAACTTTTTTTTCCAAGGCTCTTTTTGCTTCCGCAACTTCTAATGGCGGCGAGGTAACCCACATGCAGAACTCATTACTAAGTAGTCCCTCAGCAAAATACGGAACAAGAATATCGATTAAGTCTTTTTTTGATTCGTAAAATTGGCAAAGATGGGTTCCCCAAGGAATAAAGCCAACTTGCTTAATTCCGAAGTTTCGAAGAGACGCAATAGCGGAAGACTTCATCAATGTCCCGTACAACCGAATTGTATAACTTGGCTCATATATCCTAAAAAGTGTTTCTAATTCTTCAAATCGAAAAATCAGTCTGAGAAGATAGATTTTGACAAGTCATTTTCAAAAAACTGTAATTTATCAATTTAATTAGAGAATATCCAAACCAAACTTTAGAAACAACAGTACAGCTATCAATATAAGCAGCCCTGACAAAACCCAGTTTAGTGTCCTGTTCCGTATGATTTTGCAGAAATAAGCGCCCAATAGCCCCCCAAACATTGACCCAGACCCTATCAACAAAGCGTACTCAACGTTTACGTTTCCTAAACTAAAATGTTGAACAACACCCGCCAAAGAAAGAAATATCAACGTAAAAACCGAAGTTGCAGATACTGCTTTGAAGGGCATTCGCAAAACTAAAACCATTATAGGCACAAGCAGTACTCCTGGAATCCCCAGCAGCCCACCGAATAAACCAGCAAAAAAGGACAGCATTGCTCCAACAATTAATGCTTTCCTTCTTTGATTAAACAACTTCTTTTCGAAAAGTACAGAATCACTACCCAAATTGCCTTCGCAATCATCGTTGTTCCGCTTGTTATGGATTATTTGCCAAGCAACAAAAACCAGAAAAACACTAACAAGCAAACCTATAATCTGTCCAGATATTTGGGCGGTCAAGTAGCTGCCTAATACTGCGCCTGGAATGGAAACTAAGCTCAATATCAAACCGATTTTATAATAAGTTTGCTTTTGCTTCCAATAATACACTGAAGTAACCAATGTCGTCATTAACACAATTGCCAAGCCTGTTCCAACGGCATTTGCTGGGGAAAAAGCGTAAACTAATGTCAGTAAGGGTACAACTAGAAAACCTCCGCCTAGCCCTACCATCACTGACAATCCAATAATAAACCCGATGACAGGCAGCAGAAAAATTTCCCACATAAAGGTTCCTTATCGGAGAGTAAAAAGACCAGCTGATACTAATATTCTTGGGCGAATAAGAGCAAGAAAATTTTTTCTCCAGCCACAAATTGGACGTACAACCCCTTGAATCTTCCAAGAAATGGCTTACCCGCTGTTGTGTAATCAAAAAAGGCGAAATTAACAATAAGTTTGGCGGACAAATAAATAATTTTGCGGCCCCTTTAAGCTTCCAGAGCGCTCCACACAATTAAAATCGGTAAAATCAATATAGAACTTAACGGTTGTTGTTTCATTATGTGACAACATTATTTTATATCTTTTTGAGTGGTAAGGGATTGGTAAGCAAGGAGAAGTTAACTAAGAGCCAACGAGTTAGGCGGGCTTGGCTGCTAATGAAGGAGAGGCGTTTGTTGCTGTTTTTGCGCCTCATCGATGTTAGCGCATGGCTAAATCCGTTTAACAACAACTTTTTGGCCCCTAATTCCACTTAAATCTGGCAAGAAAATCGTAAAATAATAAAAAACCAACCGATAACTCATAACTTGTTGTTGTGTAGGTACAGTCACATCATTATTTATGATTCAAAAGCACTTTAATGTATAAGGAAAAGGTTAGCTTAAATGCAAGCGAAGTGTTTCCCCCTCTCTCTTCCTGAATTCGCTTGCGTTTAAGTTAACCCTTCTCTCTCTTCTTAAACCCTCAACAAATTTTATCTGTTGCATCAAATAAAAACTTAGTGACAATGGCTTTTTCGCTTGATTAACTACCGTTTTAGCTGTATCCAGCTATTGGTTACTTCTACCATTTGAGTGATCCCCAAAAAAATTAGATATTAAGGCGAAATGCCCAATGCATATACGCGCTAATATCTCTTGAAAGAACCAAAGAAGGCTCCACGTAACAATGAAGACTGCACTTCTTGCAGTTTTCTATTCTTTTCCAATCAAAATCAGAAACAGCAGCTTTAATGCCTCCTTCAAAAACTGAAACAATGCTTGCGTAATCATTATGCACGTAGCACGGCAAAACTACACTCCCATGAGGATCAATATTCACCATTGTCCAGGGTTTGCATTGCCATTTTTTCTCTTTAGCCATCACTCTAAAGTAACCCATTGAATTGGCAATGGGATAGCCTTTCCGCTTTAATTCCATAAGGCGATGGGCTATTTTGGGTATTTTGCTCGCTGCAGGCGAGGATGCGTTGGCGTTGCAGTATTCATGAGCTTCGGCTACGGATATTTTTGTACCCAACTCCTTAGCCAACTCCACCACTCCTTCGATTTCATCAACGTTCTCAGCCATCACTGTGGTATTGATGGTTACAGGAACTTTTTCTCTCGCTGCACCTATGCCCCGCAAAGCTTTCCTAAAGCTTCCGCCAACTCCCCTGATATTATCATGAGTTTCCTCTAAGCCATCTAACGAAACATAAACAACTCCGTTGATGTATGGCGCTATTTCATCGATTCGAGATTCAAGGAGAGTTCCGTTAGTAATTAGGCTTGTATGCAAAGGCATGGACCTGGAAAAAGCAAGAATATCCACCAAATCCTTCCTGAGCAATGGTTCCCCACCTTCAAAAGCGACTCCAACAGCGCCTGACCAGTAAATTTGCTTCAAAATGGCTTTCTCCTTCTCGAGACTTGGGTCCGGACTGGGTCTTCTCCAAAAAGGACACATCTTGCAGCGTAAGTTACAGTTGTAGGTCAATTTGTGGCCGCAGAAAAAAGGAACCTTCGCACCTAACAAGTTTGAGATCAATCCACTATAAACTCTGAAACCCATCCGGAAGTTCTCCGAGATGTTTGGCGGTTTTTTTTCTAAAACAGAATTTTGGGAAACTTGTTTCATCGTTAATGACCATAAAGTTTTGAATTGATAGAACGATTGTGGTTTTTTAGTGAAAGTACTCTCCGCTTCCTTTAAACCTAACGCCCTCTTGCAAGTGTATTAAATTAGTAATTTCGGCCATATCATCCATTGTTAATTATGATTTGATTCAGATAGGATGTTCACTTTGAGAGTATAAAGCCGATGATTAAACCCACTACGAATCCGATACTTAACGGTAGCAATCCGATGAGAAGCGCCCCGTATTGAACTGCTATTGGACCATATTTGGTTGATAAATCTTTTAATGACCCAAGGCTTAAACCAAAAAATCCTAAGTAGGCAACAATAAAGATTATAACTGCTGCAATAATGGCAAACTTCAAGAATTTATGAACAAGATAGCCCACGATCAAGCCAACTACGAATGGAAGAATCATTACAACTATTGTCGGCAAACCAGATATGCTTCCCGAAGTAATGAAATGAATTACATCTTCTATCGCGCCCAAAATCCACAACTCCACAATTAAAGCCTAGTTAGCATAAAGGGCTATTAAACCTTGTAGCTGTAACTCCACAGCAGCAAAGTGGTAAGCTGTTGAAAAATCTTCTAAAGCAGTCAACGCGACATCTGTGAATTCACGTGGAAAAAACAATACTTTTTTGTTTTGTGATAAGGGAATTTTGCTATTCTTTTTTCTTGATTCCTTTCTTTATTCCCTTTCCAAAGTCATTTACGTCTTTAGCACTTTTTTTGATACCTTTGCCGATTGCTTCTCCTGTTTTTTCGGCGGCATTTTCAATTTTTTTCTTGTTTTCGGGCATTTCTTTCATCTCTATCGCTAAGTCGTCGTTTACTGACTTAAGGGTATGTGACTGTGAAGTTGCAGCAACTTTCAGATATCCACTGAGGCTTTGCTTGTATGGGTTGGTTACACGATGAGTGGCTCTTTTTTGCCGTCTACAGAAAAACCTCGCGTAGAATAGATCAATACCCCAAACGATACCAAAACAACAACCACTATTCCAACAGCAATATAGGGCATTAAGCCAAGCATCGCGAACACTGCTTTTGGATTCATAATTCCCCCAAGAACTATCGCAAAAATAATAATTCCGATGGACAGGATAAACGAAAACTTGTAGGGTCTATCTGTCTTGGTCTTAACTAGTTTCTTTCTGTCAAATTCACCGACGAGAAAATTCAAGAAGATACCTATTGAACCAATTAGCAGCGGAATTGTAAGAGAAAGAGTTACATTGCGTAGGCTTAAATCGATGAATTGTTTTAAGCCAAAAATAGAAAAAAGAAGCATAAGTAACACAAGAGCTAAGGATCCAAAAAAGATGCTCCTGTCAAGAAACTTCCCTGACAGAGCTGGACCATAAGTTCGTCTATTTGGCACGGGTACTTCGCCAGGTTTAATGTCTTTTGTAGTTCTTCGAGTCAGTCCAGGGAGATCGTTTGAAAGAAAGTAAATCTTATGTTTTGGATCAAGGGGCAATTTGTTGCCATCTGAATCATACACAGCTTTGGTCACAATTCTTGAAAAGGGGTAAAGCCATTCGACACCTCGGTCCCTTGTTGTCGTGAATGAATCTAGAAACGAATGAAGAAAAGCTCCGATACCAAAAAACGGGTTTATCAAATACACTATGCCGATAAACAAAAAATTGTGGAAAAGGGCACGATGTATTTGTCGGCGTCGAAAAGCCTCCTTGCTAAAAAACCCGTATTCTCTGTCAAGGTCAGGAATTGCAGAACCGACGCCAACCATTAGCGCTATTTCTGGTTTGCCAAAGAGTAAGGCTCCAACTAATATGCCAAACATTATGTGGGTAGAGAGATTCATGAGAACAACCGTCTCTTCTGACTGGTCCATTATAATTGGGCTATTTTAAGAATATAAAGGTAATTTAGGTGCTCCCCCGATTCGGGTTTTGGATAAAATGGTTTTTTCCACTGAGAGAACTACCTATTACAACATTCCTAAATTGAGGATTATACTTGACTTATTTGAAATTAGAATAATGCTTCAGCCATTATTCTTTTGAGTATTACCGCACCGTGTCTCATTTTCAGTTTTTTCTCGCCTAGCCTCTGTCGGTATTCAATTGGAACTTCAACTGTCTTGTAACCTTTCTTCTGTACTAGACTGTTTAATTCTACTTCAATGTCAAAGCCCTTTGACTTCACCCTCCAGTCGTTTAGTATCTCTGCCCGAATAACGCGCAAACCTGTTAGAGGGTCACCAAGAGATATGCCATTGAGCACCTTATGAGCAAATGCAAGGAGTTTGTTTCCCAAATAGAATCGACTTCGAAGCGCTTCAGAATCTACCTGACCGTTGAATCGGTTTCCACAAACCATACCCACCTCTGGCTCCATCTCCAGAATCTTAAACATATCTCGAACATATTTAGCAGGGTAAGTGAAGTCGGCATCCGTGAGTACAATATAGTCTGAATTGCCATTTGTTTCCTTTAGCGCCTTTGAGATAGCATCTCCTTTGCCAAGCCCGTCCTGAAAAACTACATCCGCCCCAAGATTTCTTGCGACATCCACAGTCTTATCGCGACTATGTCCGTCAACTACTAAAATGCTAGATGCGAGAAGTGTTTCTTTAAGCTCAGCTATTGTAAGTCCAATGCCTTGCTCTTCATTCAAAGCCGCAATTACTACGGTCGAGCGAGGATAGTAGATCTGTTTTTCGAAGTGATTCTCGATAAACAGTAAATTAGAAAATTCTTTTAACAATTTTATTTCTTTTCCTGATTCATGTTTGAGAACTCATGGATGACTAACTTTTGAAAAACCAAATTGGCTCATGAACGCTTTAAGATTGAACGTTTCGCATCCAAAGTATAGCTACTTTATAAATAGTCATCGGTTGGTTTAAAGATGTGTGACTGTTGGATGGCAGCTACAGGTGAACATTCCGGCGCCGGTATTCCTGCGGATATTACAAGAAGTTGTTTACAACGTGTTCACTACTTATTGAATGCTAGGGTTTGTTAACTGTTGTTAAACGTTTTATTAAATTTGGTTCACCAAACGTATTAGTTTGGGGCTTCCAAAAAAAGGCATTCCTGTCTGTGGTGTGAGAGGCTTCATACGCGCTTAGGTGTTGGCTTCGATGGGGCAGATTCAGATAATTAGCTTTTAATTTTGGACCAGGCCAATAGAAATTATTATGACTCCAATCATTGCCCTTATTACTCTAATCAGGTGTTCAGGATAACTTTGCTTGGGATATTTGGCTATGCTTAAAGCGCCGTCCATGACTAACCAAATACCTAAACCAATCAGAACCATCGAAAGAACATTCAAATAAAGTTCACCCTATTGGATCATTTTGTTTTTGAAAGGTCAATGTTCTTTCAATATGGTTCTCAATCAAGTTAATCCTTTCGGACTCCAACAGGCTTGACGATTTAGTCATAAAATGATTTCTAGTTAACTCAGTGCTAATGTTTTTATTCAATGCTATTCAAATAATAATATAGAATTTTTGTTCGCAGTATCAACTAAGCTCTGAATGTAAAGCAGAATTCAGTTTCTGCAAAATAATTGAAGACTCTGCCTTCACGTGAGCGTGGTGCTGCTTTCAAACAACTCTAAATCGCTTATTTGGTAGATAATGGAGGTGATTTGAATTTGTCAGAAATGTCAGTTTCTCGAATAGCATACATCTTAGCTCTTATAGGCGGAATACTGCTGGTTATATTTGGATTGATATCGCTCATCGGGTCTGCTTTTGGGCCATCGTTCCTGTATTGGGGCTGGGGCTTCGCTAGCTTCGCCTTCGGCGGCATCATCAGCATCATCTGCGGTGTCATAGCATTAATTGGTGCAAAAAGCGCGGGCACTCTGGTTTGGGCAATTGTACTCATAATCGTTGGAATCGTCGGCGGCGGAATAGGCGGACTGCTAGTTGTTTTGGGAGGATTACTTGGACTCATCGTAGTGATAACTAAAAAAGCATAGCATACTCTACTATAACCTGAATTTTTTTCACCCCATTTATTCTGGTATGTTATTAATCTCAAGAGTCAAGTTTAGACAAAAAAACAATCCAATCCTCAACCAATTTGGTAGAAATCATACATTTACTTCGTTTTAGCAGGTGTGGTTCAGAATTTCACCCGCTTGTAGAAAATTCTTTTCACCACTTCGCCCGAGACTATGTAGAACACAACAATTATTGACATCAAAGCAATAACCAAAAGCGACGGCTGGACAAAACCAAATAGTTTGCCAAGCGGAGTGAACGGTAAGATGAGTGTGGCGCCAACAATCACTATGGTGGTTAATAGCAAATACTTCCCTGGAGAACTTTTGAAGAAGGGGCTTCGGCTTCGAATAACTAGCACGATTAAACTTGCAGAAAGAACAGATTCTATAAACCATCCAGTCCTAAACAGGTCCCTACCACTGTGCAAAACAAAAAGAAGTACTCCAAACGCAAGATAGTCAAACACCGAACTCAGAATGCCGAAAACTATCATGAAATTGCGGATGAAGGCGACGTTCCAGCGCCGGGGCTGTTCAACCATTTCACTATCCACATTATCTGTGCCGATGGTTGTCTCTGGGAAATCTGTCAGCAAATTGGTAAGCAAAATCTGCCCAGGCAAAAGAGGCAGATATGACAAAAAGAGGGATGCACCCGCCATGCTGAACATGTTTCCGAAATTCGCGCTTGTTGCCATGAACACGTATTTTAGAGTATTAGCAAAGGTTTTCCTTCCCTCTTTCACTCCATTTGCAAGCACACATAGATCCTTTTCAAGCAAAACAATATCTGCGGATTCTTTGGCAACATCCACTGCGCTGTCAACAGATAGACCGACATCAGCAGCATGAAGAGCCGAGGCATCATTGATTCCATCGCCCATATACCCCACCACATTTCCAGCTTTCTTGAGCGCGAGAATGATACGTTCCTTCTGGTTTGGTTCTACCTCTGCGAAAACATTTACTTCATTCACTTGCCGAAGCAATGCCTCATCACTTAAGATACGGAGATCTGGACCTGCAAGAATTTTTGGAGTTGGAAACCCGACTTGCTGACTGATGCTAGCCGCAACCAATCGGTTATCTCCGGTTACTATCTTTAGCGAAATTCCAAGACGCTTCAAACCGCTAATAGTCTCAGCGATTTTAGGCTTGGCAGGATCAAAGAGAACAAGGAATCCTAAGAAAGTCATACTGGCTTCACTGTCTTTGGTGACGAGTTTGTCAGATCCGATGTCTTTGTAAGCTATCCCTAGGACGCGAAATCCTTTGCTGCTCAGTTCCTCGAAACGTTGTTGGATCTGGTTTTGAACCCCAGTTATCGGTACGATTGTTGCTTCGGAAGTTTCCACCAAGCTGCATATGTCAAGTACGTTTTGCAGAGCGCCCTTAGTGACTATCAAATTCTTATTGTCTTTTGTCACTAAGATACTTAGTCGCTTTCGAATAAAATCGTACGGCACTTCATCCAGCTTCGCGTATCCAGACGCATCGACCTGAGCGCCACAAATGGCATCATCAATCGGATTCGTAAAACCGGTCTGATTGGAAGCATTGAGGTAAGCGTAAAGTTGTGCTTTTTGACTAGGGTTACCGTTAAAATCAAGGATCGACTGTATTTTTATGATGCCTTCAGTCAGGGTTCCTGTTTTGTCGGAGCAGAGTACGTTCATGCTGCCGAAGTTCTCAATAGATGCAAGTCGTTTAACAATCACCTTCTGGGTTGCCATTATCTTGGCGCCGTGAGCTAAGTTAATGCTGATAATAGCAGGCAACAGTTGAGGAGTAAGTCCAACCGCGAGTGCTAAGGAAAAGAGAAGAGAATCCAATACAGAACGGGCAAAATACACGTTTATAGCCAATGTGACGACAACCAGCACCAACGTTACCTCCATGAGAAGATAACCGAAATGCCGGACTCCATGTTCAAACTCTGTTTCAGGCGGTCTCAGTTTTAGGCGTTCGGAAACTTTGCCGAACTCTGTTTGCAACCCGGTTCCTACAATAACTGCTAGGGCGTCGCCGCTGACAACGTTGGTTCCCATGAAAAGACTGTTTGTTCGCTGACTGAGTGACGTTGCCTGAGGCAGGGTCCCAGCAGTTTTTTCAGCCGGAAAAGTTTCACCCGTCAAGGATGCTTCGTTAACGAAAAGATCCTTTGATTCTAAAATTATTGAGTCTCCAGGTATCAGGTCCCCAGCGTTGAGGTGAATGACATCGCCTGGCACGATTTCTTCAACTTGTATTTCCTTTTGGGTTCCATTGCGAAATACCGTCGCTTTTGTCTGAACTATGGCCAGCAGTTTTTCGACAGCATTTGCTGCGCCCCTTTCCTGCCAGAAACCAAGAAGGCTGCTTATGAGGATGATCGTTATGATAATTATTGCATTTGTAGGCAAAGCACCCGAAGATACGTCGAGATATAATGACAGGGCGCCTGCGAAGATAAGGATGAGGATAAGCGGACTCTTAAATTGAGTTAAAAGGAGTGTTAACGCGTCTGATCTTTTCTTGGGCTTAAGAAGATTTGAGCCATATTTTGCAAGTCTCTTTTCGGCTTCATCATCAGTCAAGCCTTTGGATGTCGTCTGAAGTTGCTTAAGAACCTCAGAAGTGGAGACGGCCCATAAGGTTTGTTGGTCTTGGTTATCTTGATTATTCAGAAAAAATCGCCTGGCAATTATCTGATATGCCTAAAATGAATAATTGAAGACAGCGCTATAAACAATTTTATTATGCTTCTGTGGAAATCGCGAAAAAGTTGATTTATTGCAATTCTTTCCAATTGTTTTATCCCATTTAGAACCAATTTGTCAATATTTTTCTGTTTAATTCAATAGGTGAAAAGATTGGTTCTTAAATATTTCAAAGAAATAGTGAGTGAGCACAAAAATGCCCTTCTATCAAACTATTTCACTGCAACTTTATGTTTTTTAGGTGCGGGTGCAATCGTCTTCTTTGGAATGCAGACTTCAAGTAATCCATCTTTAAATGTGGATTCTGCTTTCTCAGGGATTACTTCTTCTGGGAACGAGAGCTGTTTGTAAACATGCGAGTAAACGCGTTCTCTGACAACAAAGTTCTTCTCCTTGTCTTCCTTTTCAACGTCTGTTTCAGCCGAGATTTCTATACCATCACTGGTTAAGGCAACGTCAATCTTGTCTTTTGCTACGCCTGGCAATTCAGCATGCACCACAAACCTATTTTCCTCATCAACCAAATCTACAGTTGCCTCACGAACCGGAACAACAGGTTCAAGACTTACCCAATCCCATGGAAAAGCTACACTTTCAATAAAATTTCTTCGAAAATCCTCAACCAAATTGTCAAAGGTCGTTAGAACATGAACTGCGGGAACGTGCTTTGCAGGAACACGTTTGGCCGGAAGATGTTTGGCAGGAATATTTTTTACAGGTTTTAATACGATTTCAGCTTTTTCAATCCTCTTAACCGGTGCCTTTTTTTCTTCTTTACTCATTTTTTTCACCTCGAAAAATTTTATTACTAAGAATTATAATTTTGAATTACTTCCTTTCTTATGGCAACATCCGTGTTGTTGCAGTTTCTTTGATGGGCATTTGGAGTAAGGGTCGTTTATCCTCTGTTGGGGGCAAGTTTGAATTGTCGTCTTTGTTTTTTTCCGCGAGATTGTCGGGCGCCTGTTTCTGTTTCATTGAACTTCGGAATTTCTGTTTTGCCCTTCTCACCACTGTATCGTCCCTGCTGCTTTTTCAGATGAGATGTTTCGGGAGGGGTTTCTTGCTCTTTAGGTTTAATGTTCTCTTTTTTACTCATACTATTTTCACCTCTGTTTGGATTCTTGGGAAGAATAGGTTTCTTGATAATCCAGCGTCAAGGTTTTAGGTCTCTGTCTTCACTGTAGTCTCTATCCTCATGAGATTCTTCTTCAGCTTCCTCTTCGTTTTCTTCTTCAGCCTCGCTTGCTTCTTCGCCCTTAGCACTTGCCTTGTCTTCAGCTTGACCTTTGGGCGGATAAGCCTTATCTAACCAAACTTCGAACTGCACTTTATATTCTGGACTGGAAAAAGCCCATTCACACAACCCACTAATGACTTTGCCAATGTCAATGTCGTGTTCGTTAGCTAAACCTTTTAAAAATTCTTCCCAATTGGCAGGTAAAGTCACAAAAAAACTTTCCATAAATAGAATCTCCAATATCTTGTTATTGATAAGCCATATTTAAGCTTCAAAGTATTTAGAGACCAGAAATGTTTCTACCTTTGCTCTTTTAACAATTGCAGCCGTTTGGCAACTTCTTTGGAGACTTTTTCTAAACCCTCAGCCAAATCTGCCTGGTCCACCTCATCTAAGGGGTACCATTGCCCTTCTTTATCGATGAAGACAATTTCTAATTTTCCAAATTTCCTATTGACCACAAGTTTCACCTTCAAAGAATTATTTGTTTACAAATTGCTTAAACTTTTCTCGTCATTAACCAGAAAAAAGTTGCTTGCTTTTGAATGACAATTCAAAAGGGGTTTTGCAGCTAGATCGCCCATAATGACCCATTTTGGGGTGTTTTGAGGCTAACTGGCTTCCCTGCGCCTTTTACATCGGCAGACTTATAATTTAGTTATTGGGTTGCGGAGGGGCGGCTTTTGTTATTCTTTTTTGTTGATCCATGTTTTCACTGCTTCTTGGACAGCTCGGGATAAGTCGCCTTTTTTTCCTCCGAATTGTTCTACGGTTTTTAATCTTAGTTGTTTTTCGAGTTCGTCTGAGATGTCGACGTTGATGCGGCCCAAGTTTCGTCACTTTTTTATTTGTTATGTTTGTCGTAATAAGCTTGATTTAGTTTGCGTGTTTTGTTTTTGGAGTGTTTTTGTTCGCTTTGATTTGCTTATTTACATAGGCACATATGTGCATTGGTGCTTATAAGTGTATGTGCTTAAGTTCATAAATACTTAGGCACATAAGTGTGAATCATGGAGACCCCTAAATTAACGTATCCAGAGTATCCAGAACGTCAAAGAGAAACCAGTGTACTGTTAAGCAATACCACAAAAGCCTAAAATAAAGGTCGAACCATCTTTGTTGTGAGGGTTAATTTTTGCAGCAAATAATTGTTCTTGGAGCAGGTTATGGCGGGTTGATGACGGCGCTCCAACTGGAAGAAAAGGTTCGTAATCTAAAAGATGTAAACATCATTCTAGTTGATAGGAACAATTTTCACCAGTACATTCATCTTTCATATGAGATCGTTACAGGTGTCAAAAAAGCCGATGACTTCATCGTCCCATTAAATGAGCTGCTGGAGAAAAGAAAAATCCAGTTCCTCCAAGCAACAGTAGAAGGCATTGACTTAGCACATAAAATCGTGCAGATAAGCGGAGGAGACTTGTGGTATACTAAGCTTGTAATCGCCCTCGGCAGTGAACCGACCTTTTTCAATATAAAAGGCGTAGAAAACGCCTATTGCGTATGCTCAGTTGAGTCTGCGGTAAAAATTAAGGATAAACTAAAGGATCTGGGAGGACCAGACCAAAACGTCAAAGTAATTGTAGGCGGGGGAGGATTCACAGGAATAGAGTTGGCAGGGGAAATAGCTGATGAACTAAAATGCTGTGTTACCATAATTGAAGGCTCCAACATGTTACTTCCTTCATGGGGCATTCCCGAGTTTTCAAGCAAGGTCACAAAGGTCCTTGAAGACATGGGAGCCAAAATTGAGCTAAACAAACTTATCTCTGAAATTAAGCCAAACGCTGTGGTTCTAAACGACGGCGCCCAAATGGACTGTTCAATTTTCATCTGGACTGGCGGAGTCCAAGCGTCAAGAGTTGTCTATGAGAGCGAACTAAAAACGGGAAAGGGTAAAAGGGCAGTGATAAACGAGTATTGTGAGGCTGTGGATTTTCCTGGAGTCTACGTCGTTGGGGATTGCGCACTTGTCGTTGACCCAGAAACAAAAGAACCCCTGCCGCAGTGCATTGAGATTGCACTTCAGCAAGCGGATTCCGTTTCTAAGAATTTGATCGCTGATTTAACAGACGGGAAAAGAGAAATTTTCACTCCTAAATTCAGCGGGTTAATCTTAGCTGTTGGCGAAAGATACGGCATTGGAAAAGTTGCTGGTGTAAAGGTTGAGGGAAAGCTGGCTTTGATGGTTAAAAAAGTCATTCACCTGCATTATGTATACAAGATAGCGGGAATTACTGAGGCCCTTGAGTGCGGCATGTTAAAGAGTTGATGAACTGATAACCTGGAAAATTGAAACCCAATTATCGGGGTTGGTTATCAAGCGTCTCAACTATTTGTTGGTATTTTTTGTTTGTGAAGTCGCGGTCAAACGCAACGAATTTGTTAAACATTTCATCTTTCTCTGCGTGAGTGAAGTATGTCATTGATGGAAGGAAGAAATGTTTGTCCTCTTTTTCTATGTGCATTGGGTAGAGCTCGACAAGTGCATTTAGCAATTGCAGAATATCTTTTAATGCATCAGCTTTGGAGGCGAGATAGGCTTCTTTTGAGCTTTCCAGATTGCGTACAGTTTTTCTTGCGTAAGCGTGCTCCATTGTAAGTTCAAGCATCATTTTTTCATCGGTGTCTGTCAGTTTCTTCTGGGATAAACCCTTGAATAATATGCCTTCTTCTTTGCCGTGATGATACCTGTCTGCGTAGGTTCTGAAGAAATCTACGGCAACAACAATGAAGTTCAGCTCGACCTTTTGGGTTTCAGCAATTCTGCCCATTTCCTGCTTTATTAGTTTAATGAACCGTTCAATCAAGCGGTGTTCTTCGATTAGAATGTCAACAGGCAACAATTGGAAAAATTCCTTTATTGCAGACTTCTCGGCATCGTCCTCGCTTAATTGTAGAGAAAACCAGGCTCAGACATAGCAAAAAAGAAAAGCCAGTTATTCTCTGCATTGTCTGAGAGTGATTAGTTCCTCAAGGGTTTTGTTCAAAACCACCTTGTCAGTGAAATCTTCAACTGTGGAAGCGGGTAAGCAAACCACAACTTTGCCAAGATAAGGATGCTTAAACCCTAGTTTCTTTGATGCTTCCTCACTTAAAGCGACAAACAGATTGATTATTTGCCAGTTACTAGTGTTTAATTCTGCGTTATGCACTTCACCGAGTACAAAACCGTCTGAAGTGACAGCGGGTTTCCAAAATAACTTTGTGATTTCAACCATTAAAAAACCTTCAATTAGTAATAGCAACCGCTTCTTTATATCTGTTTTTTAGGGCAGCGTTTTCAGAATAGTTTTTTACTTTCCAAACCCATAGTATTTAATGGTGTTTTTATTGTCTGCTTCTCAACCCCAAACCAATTCTAAAAAACTCACTCCAGAAGAAGAACAAGTCATGGTTAACAAAGGCACCGAGATGCCTTTCACTGGCAAATACTATGCGTTCTGGGAAAAAGGCACCTACGCATGCAAACGCTGCGGAGCAAAATTGTACCGTTCAGAGAACAAATTTGAAGCAAACTGCGGATGGCCAAGCTTCGATGACGAAATCCCGGGGGCTGTCAAGCGGCTTCCCGACTCTGATGGACGGCGAACAGAGATCCAATGCGCCAACTGCGGAGCCCACCTTGGACACGTATTTACAGGAGAACACTTTACTGAGAAAGACACGAGGCACTGTGTTAACTCGATGTCGATGGATTTTGTTCCTGACAAAAACGTGTAGCTTCTCCGCGAAAGAGTTATAGACGACCTATGCTAAATTGCAGTAAACGAGCGGTTAGCTTTGGTCGACATCTTCGGAGCCCAAGTTCCACTTGCCACCATATTTGACATAATAGTAATTGCCATAATAGCGGTAACTTTGGAAAGGGTAATCAGCCGTTACCTAACTGGGTTTGCCCGACGCATCAAATTGGAACCCAGCGCAGCCAACAACCTTGTGTTAACCTTCAGAATACTGATCTTAATATTTGCCATCCTAGCCATAAGCAGCTTAGGCGGAGTACAAACAGAATGGCTGTTGTCGGTTTCGGCAATCGGCGGCGCCGCTTTAGGTTTTGCCTCACAGAAAACTATCGGCAACTTTTTAGCGGGACTGTTTCTTTTAGCGGCAAAACCTTTCAAAGTCGGCGACTATGTAAAAATAGGTTTAGTTGAGGGAATAGTGAAGGAAATTACCATAAACTACACCAAAGTTTTCACTTCAGGCAACAACACAGTTTCAGTTAGCAACCTGCAAATTCTGGATCGCGACGTAACTAACTACCTCTACGAATCTTCCAAAACCAGCAACCTATACTGCTACACCTTTGAAGTGGGCTTTGACCATAGCGTTCCATCCGAAAAAATAACCCAATTGTTCAACCAAATTTTCGACGGTTACTCACGAATATTACCCAGAAGACCAAGTTGCATGCTTATTCGTTCAACTGCCTTTGACAGAACGTACCTGGTCTATCTCTACGTTGACAAACCCCAAGATATTTTTACTTTGAGACCGAAGATGGCGGATGAAGTGTTTCAACTTTGGGATAAGGAGAGAATTAAACTAAAACAATAACTTGCGCCTGCCGCATCACAATGGTGGTTTAGTATGTCAAACAAAAAACAAGAACTAAAAGCTCAAGCAGTAAACCTTGAAAGCTTAATAGACTATCAGGAAGGCTCGGTTGTAAGCCGCACAATAATCGACAAGAAAACAGGGACAGTTACGCTTTTTGCGTTTGACGTAAACCAAGGTTTAAGCGAGCACACCGCACCTTACGATGCATTGGTATATGTACTGGATGGAGAAGTGGATGTCACTATATCAGGCAAACCTGTAAAGCTCAAGAAAGGCGAAATGACCATCATGCCAGCAAACCAACCTCACGCTTTAGCGGCGAAAACAAAGTTCAAAATGCTTCTGACAATGATAAAATCCTAAAGACTTTTGCCCCATTCATCCACAAAGGCAATTTCTGCAAGCGATTTTTTCTTTGGCGCAAGTGACTTCTCTGCAGGATAACCCAGCACAATAAATGCCTGCGGTTCCACAGCGTCGGGAAGCATCAGTTTTTGCTTAACTGTTTCTTTGCAGAAGCACGGCGCCGAATACCAGCATGCTCCCAACCCCTTTGCATACGTCGACAAAAGCAAGTTTTCAATTGCAGCACCTAAACTCTGAACCGCCAAATCATGAAGACACCCCTGCCGCCGCGTATCAGAGTACCTGGGCAACCCTTCGATATCTGTTATACACGCCAAGATTAGTACCGGAGCTTTTGCAAACCGATCAACTCTTTCTCTGAGCCTATCGGCCTCGATGGTTTGGCCATCTTTTTTGAGGTCTGCAACCCAAACCTTAGCCATCGCCTCTGCTAAATCCAGCTTAGTTTGGGCATTCTCTAAAACGATGAATCCGTACGGTTGAGCGTTGTGGGCGGAGGGAGCCCAGCATGCAACAACCAGAACTTCCTCGATTAGCTTGCGGGGAACTTGTTTTAGCTGAAATTTTCTGATGCTACGTCGTCCTTCGATGGTGTCTAATAGGTCTGGCATAGCTTATTGTATGAACAGTTTTCTTTTTATCTTTATTCGCTGTTGGGTTGCAAGATGACTTTCAGCGATTGCCCAGCCTCAGCCATCAAACGAAAACCTTCCTGCGCCTGACGCAAACTCAATCTGTGCGTAATCATGTCTTTAACGTTCAATTTTCCAGTTGCCAAAGCCCTCAGCGAATCCTCCAGGTCATTTGGGGCTGCGCCGTAGCTGGTGCGCATTGTAATTTCATTTCGCCAAAACTGGTTAATGGGTACAGGCAGCTTTACGGATGGGTCTGGCACGGCAAAGAACAGGATGGTTCCGCCGCTTTCCACACAATCCAACGCTGCCGTAGCGGCTGAGGTTGCGCCTGTGCAAACAACCACTTGGTCGGCTAAGTGCCCTTCGTTTACTTCTTTTATTTTCTGGGGCAGGTTGTCTTTTGCGTTTAGGATCTTGTGTGCGCCGAATTTTTTGGCAAGCTCCAGCCTGTAGGGATTAATGTCTGCTGCAATGATGTTTTTTATCCCTTTGAACTTGGCAAGCTGTGCATGAAGGATTCCTGAGATGCCGCTTCCGATGATGAGTAATGTATCGTTTTTTTGAAGGTCTGTCAGCCGTTGTCCCCGCGACACACATGCTAATGGCTCGATGAATGTACCTTCCTCGAAGCTCATGGATTCAGGAAGTTTGTAAATACCGTATTCAACGTTGATTTTTGGGATTTGAACATATTGTGAGAAGCCGCCTGGGTAGTAGTTGGTTGTATGCAGCGTGTGGCAGGCTGTGTGGTTTCCTCGTTGGCAATTGCGGCATTCGTTGCAGGGCACATGGTGGGAAACAAAAACTTGGTCGCCGACTTTGACGCCTGCAACTTTGCCGCCTACTTTGCTTATTATGCCTGTTGCTTCGTGGCCAAGCACACGCGGCGCCTTGGGCACACGGTACCACTCCAAAACGTCACTGCCGCAAATGCCGCTTGCCATCACCTTAAGCAGCGCTTCGTCTTCGCCGATGCTTGGAGTAGGAATTTCTTCAACTCGAACGTCATGGTTGTTATAGTAAAAGGCGGCAAGCAACATTAGTCACCAAAAATGAAGTTAGGTTTTGCCTGCTATTACTTGATTGTATAAGTCTTCAGCTTCTTGGGCAGTGTAGCCTTCATGAATTATGGCTTTTATGGCTTTGATTGATGCTACAGGATACTGGGTTTGCCAAATGTTGCGTCCTAAGTTAACGCCGATAGCGCCTTTTTGCAAGCCGTCATAGACAAAGTCGAAGACTTCCCGCTGAGTCTCGGTCTTTGGTCCTCCGGCAATCACAACTGGAACTGGACAGCCGTCCACAACTTTCTCAAAGTGTTCCTTGCAGTAATATGTTTTTACGACGCGTGCGCCAATCTCCGCTGAGATACGTGCAGCCAAAGCTAAGTAGCGGGCTTCGCGTTTCTCAAGTTCTTTGCCGACTGCAGACACAGCCATAACGGGGATTCCATATTCTTCACATTCATCAACGAGTTTGGCTAGGTTGCTTAAGCTTTTGTTTTCGTATTTTGTTCCGACAAAAACTGACATGGAAACTGCTGAAGCATTTAATCTGAGGATTTCCTGGATGGATGTAACAATACTTTCGGCAGCTAAGTCCTCTCCAACTACTGACACAGCGCCGGAAACCCGCATGATGATTGGTTTCTCAATTGCCGGGTCAATACAGTTGCGTACAACGCCTCGAGTGCACATTATAGCGTCTGCGTATTGATAAATGGGTTTTATGGTTTCTTCAGGATGCTCAAGACCATGCGTTGGTCCCTGGAAATACCCGTGGTCAATTGGCAAAAACAGGGCTTTGCCGTCTTTCTGGATTAGTCTGCTTAAGCGGTTTTTCATTCCCCACTCCATAATCATGTCTCCGAGGAAGCTTTTGGTTTTAGAATTAAATAACCTTTTTCTATGAGCCAATAGTGAAATTGCCATGTAGAGTATAGGCAAGCAGTGCTGCATTTTTGGCGGGTCTGCTCGTAGGCTGGACAACCTTCCTTTTGCATGTTTAATTCAAGTTGTACAGGGCATTTGATGTCTTTGCAGAACTCCCTTCGTTTATACTCAATATAGCCTTCAGGCGCCATTTTGCATCGGTGCCTAACTCGGCTTTTTGACTTAATAAGCCTTGTTTAATGAGACAGCACATTCATTTACAAAAAAAAATTATCGAAAAAGCGAAATGAGATTCGATTCAGGGTTAACTTTTTTAAATCTTAATGCATCAAGCATTGTATGCCCAAGTACTATCTTTTAGGTGGAGAAAACACCCATAAAAGGGATGCACAAGAAGTAAATCGAAGAGCATTCCATGATGCAGGCGGGGCACCCAAAGTTCTTGTGTTTTCTTGGGCAAGAGCATCCTTCGACAAAACCTACCCGAAAAGCAAAATAATATTTGATTACTTCAGAAGCTTGGGAGCTAGCACAGTAAACACTGTTGATTACTCCTGTAAACTTGAGGAGATTAAAGAAAAAATCTCTGAATCAGACCTTGTTTACTTAACGGGTGGTGTGCCCAGCGTTTTGGTGGAGCGCCTTAAAAAATCAGGCATTTGCAGTTTACTCAAAGATTTTCATGGGGTTATTGTTGGGAGAAGTGCGGGTGCGTTGGCACTTTGCAAAAAATGCGTTGTAACCTGCCGAAGCAACTCGGAAGTCAAAGTTATAGATGGACTTGGACTGTTAAACTTGACGCTTAAGGCTCATTACAAGTTAGGCATAGACGAAAAATTAAGAGAGCTATCGAAAACGCAGGATATTTTCGCTGTACCCAAAGGTTCAGCACTCATATGCGATAACGACAACCTATCAGCAATCAACAACGTTTATTTGTTCTGCGAAGGCAAACGACAAATTTTTAGCTAAGAAAATGAACGTCGAATGCGCCAGATGCTTTTGTTGATAGAATGGTTAACAAACCTGATGCATAATACAACAAAAGAAATGTCATGTCTGTGAGAACTGAATAACTTTTTTAAACAGAAACAACAATCAAGCAAGGAGCAAACATGCACAAATTTGTCTTAGTGGCAATCATTCTTACAGTGCTCATTGTGGCAGTGCCAATTGCATCTGTTTTCGGCGATACCTCAGTCGGCGTCAAAAAAGGCGATTGGATACAGTACAACACCTATGTGAATGGAAACCCGCCTGAAGAACACAATATACAGTGGGCAAGTATGAACGTTACAGACGTTGAAGGCACAATCATAAGTCTGGATATTCAAACTCTATTCAACAACGGAACCCTTTATCCCGAACATATAACCCTCAACCTTGCATCGGGTGTGTTGGGCGACGACCTTTTCATACCTAAAAACCTCGATGTCGGCGACCAGTTCTACGATTCACACCAAGGCAACATAACCATAACCAGCATACAACACCGCGTTGTCGCTGGTGCACTGCGAACGGTTATTTCAGGAGCAACAAACTATACCACATACTTTTGGGATAGAGAAACCGGCACCCTTGTAGCAGCAACCTCCATCGAACCAAACTATACAATAGTCACTAACACAAACGCCACCAACATCTGGCAACCCGACATTGCAGGTTTACAGCCAGCGTTGTTCTACCCAGTTATAGTGGCAGTTGCGATAGCGGCAGGGGCGTCATCAATCATCACCGCAATCTGGGTTAGGCAGAGAAAACAAAGAACGTTACTGCTTGCTCTTGAAGCCGTGGGCGCCATTTTTATCGCCATTTTCTTATCAGCTTATTTGGGCGGCATGCTTCTGACGCCTTCGACCACCGTCTTGCATTCTGAACCTGCCTTCCGCATACCCCTATTCATTTTTGGTATTGTACTCTTGATTCTAATATTGGGAAACGTGTTAATGGCATTGCTTGAAAAGTCCTCACTAAAATCTGTGTCTCCGCTTAAGGCAGGGTTGCTGATTGTCGCCTTCTCCTATTTCCTATTCTCTTTGCATGCAGTGTTTACTCTGGAATGGATTGGCGAATGGGACCGCTTAGGAGGAGGAACCTTTGGTCCCGTGATTCTTGCAGAAGACATTTCCGCAACAATAGGGCTTGTTTTTAGGTTTGCAGCCAGCATCATAGCCCTTGCAGCGACTATATTTTACTTTTCCAAAAAGAAAATTTCAAAACCAACAACATACAAAATTCTAAGATTGGTATTGGTTTTCGAAGGAATTTATTGGCTTGGGCTTATTGCAACAGCAGGCTTTAGCGTTCAAAGCTTTGGGCAGATGATTTCACGGGGCCGATCTTTAAACATCTTACTAAACTCACTTCTGGAAGGCGTAATTCCCACAGTGGTAGAATCAGTAATTCTTCCTATCACCCTGTTCATTTTAGCTTTTAAGTTAAGTCCAAACAAGCCTCTGAAATTGCCAATAAAGTGGGGCTTAATCACAGGCACAGTCTACATTGTTGTTTTCTGGCTCATCAACACAAGCATTTGGGTTGGGGTAATATATGGGGGCTTACGGCCTAAAGGAACAGAATACCTGACTGCTTACCCAGAACACCTGCTAAGTTACATCTTAACAATCATCGGGTTACTTGCACTAACCATTTACACTGCATACTTTACAAAGAAATCCAGCGGAACAGAAACTTTCCAAGAACTCAAACTGAGAACCATTGGCGGCATCATATTAGCACTTGGTATGTATTTCTTATGGAATTATTTGAGTTGGCTTATTCTTGCAGGATATACATGGAACAATTGGTATGCATGGTTCCTTGGTCATAACATGGATCTGTGGATGATGTCGCTGCCGCTGGTGGGCTTGCCGCTGCTCTTCTACAAATCGCCCAAACAAACATCTGAGGTTCAATAAAAAGGATAACTTGAGAGAAGAGCATCGAAGCTAAAAATGAATTAATAATCTTTGGGAATCATATTTTTAAGAAATAAGCTTCATTGAAGAAAAAGAAGTTGTTTTAGTCCTTCTTGTCCAACTTAACGATGTATACTTCTTTGTTGCGGACTCTGAGTGCTACGTTGAATTTGCGGTCTGGTTTCTTGTTGAATGATTTAACTCGGAACGAGAATGGCGCATACATTGACCTCACCGTTTTACCTTCAACTTCCACTTTGAACATTTTTTCGGGGCTGTCGATGATTTGCTTGAAAACAACATCATACTCTGGAATTTTGGCTCTTTTTCTTCCTTCAGGTATTGTCTTAACTGCAGTTGCTTTTGCTATTATTGGTCTGATTTTGGTTCTTTCTAGTTTTGACATATAATTCACACTATATACATGGCAGTCACACTATATAACACTATCATAATTAATAGTGGTTATGTCAAAATAATCCATAATTCTTGGTTTAGACTGGAGCACAGCCATTTCAGTGTCCGCCACAACCAACATTATAATCCAGAAGTAGCACAAAGTTCAAAATTTTACTCTCCCCTTGTGTCATTTCGGTTACACTCCGCTTTCGGCCTATACTCCACTTTTCTGTTCCGCTCCTTATGATGCTTCTCACATTCCTTTATCCTAACAAGCATCCATTCATTTTCTTCGTAAACACACCCACAAAGAAGAGTCTTAGTCACCAACTATAGCACCACCCAAACGAAGCCACTATACCTTTAGGTACTCACCATAGCTCATAATGATTTCTCTCTTAGAAAGAGATTTTCGACAGGGAGTGTGGATAGCAAAGTTTTAGAGGATGGAAGGTTACTTGTTTGCTTGTAGTGTGTTATATGAGCGTTATGAGTAGAAAAAACAAAAATACACAAATTGAACAAAAAAAGAAACTGGAACGAGAAAAAGAAGCAAAAAAGAAAGCTATGTTAAGTCAACTTCCTCCAAAAGGAAAAAAGAAATAGTCACTTAACAGGCAACCGAGCTACCAATTATCCCGTTTGCTAATATACTCCTTCTTCGTTGTTTTTTCAATTTCACAGTAAATATCTTTCTCTAATTCAGAAACAACAACTAAACCTGTCCCTGCAACACTTTTTACAATTGGAACTTTAACAAGCCTGGATTCCCGGGTTAGAGGCACATAATCCACGGTTGTCTCAAGGGTGGTTTCTAAAAGTCTTTCCGCAGAACCCCACAGCTCAAATAAGTCAACCTTTATGCTGTGAGCTCCCGCAGGTATCCCTTTCATGTCCAGCACAGGCGTTAACTCAAACTCGTCAGCTGCCAAAGCACCTTGAGGAATCCTGATAGAGACTGAACTGATTTGTTGGTTGTCAAACCACAAATTCGATTGAACCTTTGAGAACGCTGCTTTAGAAGGAAACAACTTGAAAGAAACTTTGAGGTGTAATTCATCCTCTTTGGTCTGAAAGCATATCTCAATTATAGTTATCTGTTTCTTGTAGATCTGAGTGGTTGTTTTAGTAGGTTCTTTTTTGGATGTATTAGGCAGGTTGTCTAGGGTCAGTTGCTCGGATTTGAGGTCTCTTGGCATTTTCTTTATTTTACCCACATCCAATCCAGCATTACTTAGCCGCGCAGGTTTAACGGTTTTTTAAATATCTCTTCTCGCCATTTCGTCTCCCAACTAGCCCAACCCGTCTTCACAAGACCCTCCCTCAGGTGAGGTTTTTCTGCAACCCACTCTACAAACCGCCAAAAACGCCTCTTATCCTGCAGCATTTCTTCAGGCACGCCTTTTTCAACGCACCACCTAACATACGCGCTGTCAACTAGCGCCTTAAGCTCGCCCGTGGATTCTACCCTTTGAACTTTAAACCCTTGACTCTGCAAGTAGGCGGCTACGCTGGATAGGACGTATTCTGAACAAACTTTAAAGCAGGTTTCAGCGTCAGGCTGCATAACAGTGATGATTTCGTTGGCGATTTTCACTGCGTCTTCCAAGTATTTTTTGTTTTGGAAGTTTGGCGGTTGAAAGGAAGCGGTTGGGATTCTGCGTTCCAACAGCATGGGATGTGGTGGCTTAATTGCGCCTACTACAACGCCCAGCAAAAGGTCGCTCCATCCTGATGCATCTATCAGAATGGCTTTGTCAGGTAAAAAACACTCCAACGCCGAATCACCAAGACTTAGGATATATGAGCAAGGGTTTTTCTGTCTTTTGTTCAATTTGAAAAGATGCATAACAGCTTCACATGATATAGGAGAAAAGGGGAATACAAAAGACCCTTCACGCACCTATCGCTAAGTAATTCCTTGCGGACAAATTCTCCGCCAATATTGTATTAGTGGGTTTCTTCGGATATTTGGTTTGGCCGTCTTTTTGTGGATATACAACTTGGGTTGCAGTTCTTGATTAGGAGGTTTTAAGCTTTTTTATTAATATAAAAAGATATATCTTTATCAGATATATTTATATGAAACCAAACTCACACAAATAGCAATAACACCAAAGGAGAAAAAAAACACGCCCGAAATGAAAGAAAGCACAACCAATGAACCGGGAAGAACAGCAAGAGACCCCGTGTGCGGAATGACAGTAGACAAAGAAACCGCCATCAAACGCAAAATCGGCGACCGAACATACTACTTCTGCGCCCAATCATGCGCCGACGTCTACGAAGAGCCAGAACGCGAACTGAAAAGAATGAAACAAAGAGTAGCACTCACTCTGTTAGGTGTACTAGCAGCTGGCGTGCTCAAGATCGTGGCGTTATTTGGACTTGTTGGGGCAATAATGTCGCTTGAAGTAATCGGAGGGCTGGAAGTATATGGATTGGCCATATTCCTCGTTGCAACTCCCATCGTGTGGATTGCGGGTTTCTCCATAATCAAAGGCGCCTACCTATCCCTTAGAAACCGCAAGATAAACATGGATGTCCTAGTTACCGCAGGCGTCCTAGCAGGGTACATGTATGGCGCAATAAATGCTTTCTTTCCAGCTATCACAGGTCAATATCAAGGATACCTGGAAATCTCGATAGGCATCTTGGCTTTCGTGTTGCTTGGAAAATACATTGAGGAAACTATCCGACGCAAATCAGCTGTCTCCATAAGAAAGCTTCTAGAGCTTAGACCTACAACTGCTACAGTCATACGCAATGGGGTGGAGGTTGAAGTTTCAGCTGACGAGCTCCAAATTGACGATGTAATCATCGTTAAACCTGGAGAAAAAATTCCAACAGACGGTGTGGTAATTGAAGGCTACTCATCCGTCGATGAAAAACTTCTTACTGGTGAAAGCATACCTGTCGAGAAAACCGTTGGTAGCGGCGTAATCGGGGCAACAGTAAACAAAACAGGCATGTTGAAGTTCAAAGCCACCAAAGTCGGCGAGGATACCGCGTTGTCGCAGATTGTCCATTTGGTTGAAGAAGCGCAAGCTTCAAGCGCTCCAGTACAAAAGTTTGCAGACCGCATCGTGGGTAAATTTGTTCCAGTTGTTTTCACGGTGGCAGCGGTTTCATTCATATTTTGGTATTTCACGGCAGGCTTTTCAACCGCGTTTTTTGCTTTACTTGCCGTTCTTCTAATAGCTTGCCCTTGCGCGCTTGGCATTGCGACTCCAACTGCTATACTTGCAGGCGTAGGTAAAGGCGCAGAATACGGTGTACTACTAAGAAGCGGAGAGTACGTTGAGAAAGCAAGAAAACTAAACATAGTTGTATTTGACAAAACTGGAACATTAACCAAAGGGGAACCCTCGGTAACTGACATCAAAACCTATAACGGCTTTAGCCAAATCGATGTCTTAATGTTTGCTGGATCAGTAGAAAAAAGCTCGGAGCATCCGCTGGCAGAAGCCATAGTTAAAAAGGCGGAAAAAGAAGCCGTGAAACTTGTTGAATCAGTGGCTTTCGAGGCGCTGCCAGGACGGGGAGTAAAAAGCACAGTCAACAACAGAAGCGTATTGCTTGGAAACCGCAAACTCATGGAGGACCAGAGCATCGAAACTTCGGGTATAGAGGCTGAGTTAGTTAAGCTTGAAAATGAAGGAAAAACCGCTATGATTTTAGCTGTTGAAGGCAAAGTGGCGGGTGTTGTTGCAGCGATGGATACACTAAAAGAGAACGCTGTTGAGGCTATTGGGCAGCTTAAAGAAATGAATTTGCAGGTTGCCATGTTAACTGGCGACAACGAAAGAACAGCGAAGGCGATAGCTGCACAGTTAGGAATAGATAATGTCATAGCGAATGTCTTGCCCTGGGAGAAAGAACAGGCTATTTCGAAGCTTCAGATCGAGGGCAAAGTTGTGGCTATGGTCGGCGACGGAATTAACGATGCCCCAGCGCTTGCAAAAGCAGACATCGGCATCGCTCTTGGAAGCGGAACCGACATAGCAAAAGAGACAGGCGGTATAGTCCTTATCAGAGATGACTTACGAGATGTTGTGCTTGCAATAGAGTTAAGCAAAAAGACTATGCGAAAAATCAACACCAATCTATTCTGGGCTTTCATCTACAACGTTGTCATGATACCGGTTGCCGCTGCTGGTCTGTTAAATCCAATATTTGCGGCAGGAGCCATGGCGATAAGCAGCCTAACGGTTGTCAGCAACTCGGCGCTGCTTAGAACAGCTAAGTTCAAATTCAAAAAAGCCCGGAGATAAATGGTTAGTACGGAGGTGAAACTAGTATGGCTAAAGATCCAGTTTGTAAAATGGACGTCAACGAGAAAACCGCGAAGCTGAAATCTGACTATAATGGAAAGACATATTATTTCTGTGCACCAGGCTGCAAAGCATCCTTCGACAAAAACCCCTGTAAATATGTCAAGTAAAAACGTGATTCAAACGTTTGAGTCACCCAGTTTTTAATCTTTTTTATTTGCCATCTTAATTGCTTCACGGTCAGTTCCTGATGTCATCCGATAACGTTACAACTATTCACCTTATTCGCCAGAAGGTAAGAATATCGGTTAATTGAGTTTGGGTTTGGCTCAAGTATTGTGTAAGAGTTTGCTGTTCATAAAGGAGTTACCCTGAGTATTGAAATTTCGTCTATCCTATCGTGAGTGTTCACGTTGTGTGATGAATGGCGGGACTCGGGGAGATTGCTGCCAAAAGTAGTGATAACGAGAAGCGTAAGAAGAAGAATCTTTTTCCTCCACTTTTTCACCTCCTTTTAGTTTTGATTAGTGATAGAGCCGCCAAATTAAATCAGATAAATATCATATCAATAGTATTAATAGCCACAAGTTCTATAATAATCTATTGATAATTAACACCCACTAGCTTGCGCTGCGTGGCCTAATAGATTGCAGATTGATTGGTTGCCGTTCTTTCAGCTTAAACCTTTTTGAAAGAAGAAAAAGATTGAAAAATTTGCTCTTCTCCTATCAGTTAGACGGTTGCTTTTCTCTGTATCATTCGCAGGATTCATTGATGAGGAAGCGGTTTTATTTCAACTATGTTTCGGCTGATTTAGGGTAGATTTCCAATTTTAAGACTTCTGCCAACAACTCTTGCTATAAAATAACCAATAGGAATGGTGTAAAGACAAAATACAAAAGCATAAATCATGAAAGCAGGCATTAACGCCATTACTTGCTCAAAGGAAAGGGGCACACCTACGAGAGCTGGTATAACAAAACTCCACATCGGGTAGTTTAATAATGGTGCAAGGGCTGTTCTAAACAAAGCTCCAAGGGCTACAAAATAAATGACTGGTTTAAATTTATAATTTGAATCCTGCAAGGCCATACGCTTCAAAAGCTTGCCAGCTAAAAAGATGCCAAAAAGCATAGAAAGAGTTAGCATTAAAACAAGTGGACGACCGACAAGAACTGTGGGTCCTGGGAACAAAATTATTTCAGCCACCGTGTTTAAAGCTGCTATCGAAATGGCGACTGCTGATCCAAGAAGCAGGAAAGCTACAACTATTATTATTTCACAGAACCTAAAGTAAACTCCGGGGAGAATAAATGAGGGAACCCTAAGAGGATCCAAAGCGATAGTGAGAGCTGTAAAAGTGATTGTCAAAGAGATCGCTTTGGTATTCACAGTCAGACCAATATTAGTTACTAACTCTTGACTATTTATAATTAAACAAAATACAACATTTTATTGGAGGCTTTTTCCATTTTTTGGCATGATGAAAGACAGTTACTAAGCAGAAATGTCAGTCTCTTTCAAAGCAGATGGCGGACGTGAAGTCGTAATAATATCCCTATGTAACACCGCATCGGATCCAGGTCCATTGTACTTTGAAGAAGGATATATAAAGGTTACAAATGCATCTAAGGACGAAAACTCATATGAGACTCTTCGGTTCATATGTCCCTTTGCTTCACTAATGTACGTTTTTACTTTTCCATATCCGTCAATTGTTAGATAACCAGGCGGAAGAACATATTTTGGAGGAAGCAATGGAATTGGCACAGTCCACCCAGCAAACAGCGTATCACCTTGAATGCGTACTTTCAGTTCGTCCTTTTGCAATAGTTGAACAATCTCGGTGCTGTGGAGACTTGCCTGCATTGCTTTTCGGAATTTGAACCCCCGAAGATTATCAGTGACGAAAGCAACGGGAATATAGGACTTTTGATCTGCAATCGCTGTTTGCATATAGATGAAAAGAGAGCTGCCAGCTCCGAATGAAGACTGCTTGTTGTAGTGGTTAATATGAATCATAAAAGGTGGTAAGTTGAGGTCTTTCGGAGGGTAAATAATTGCAATGCCCGAGGTACCATAAAACTTGATAGTGTCTTTTTCAGGATCTCTAGCTGGACTTCTGACGGCTTTTGCGATTTTGTCGAGAATTTCTTTTTCCGTTATTCTTCCCTGTTGAGGTTCCATCATGTATCTGAATCCAACTATTTTCTTGAACTCTTTCCTGTATTCAGCAAATATATCTGCGTTCGTAGGATTGTCCAAGGACATCGGCTTTTGAATTACCTCTTTGAGTGTAGTGGGTGATGGAATCTGGGCGTTATTCCAAATGCCGTTAAGCATATTTTCTGTTTTTTCCACGTATTCAGAATCGTTCGTGTAGAAAGTGTTTTCAAAATCTGAGGGTAAGGGTTGAGACTCCTTTCGGGATGATAAAGTTTTGAATTGGAAAAGATGTTGCCCATCAACAATGGTTGTTCCAATATAATCTGATGGAACATGTTTGACTTCACAAATCTTCAAGAGTTGGTGAGTAATCTCTAAGTTCTCGCTTGTTACTGGCGTCATGACCTTGACGGAAACGCCCCTCTGAACCCACTCGACAACTTTGTTCCTATCTTTCCAGCATTCGACAAGCCCTAACGGCGAAGTTATCATGAAGATACTTCTCTTAGCAGAGGATGTGATTTCATCATATTTTTTTCGCGCTACTTCCGCGTCCTTGATTAGGAATGTTTTTGGTGACGGCTTACCGGATTTAATTTCACCAATTTTCTTTTTTATATCAGTTGCGTTGAGCCATAAATCCTCGAAAACAGCAGCGAATGAGCGGACAAGGGATTCACAGTTTGTCCATAGACATGCCTCGGTTTTTTCAGCGGCCGAAAAATCTACGCCTCGTTCAATAAAGAATATTGCTTCCTCGTAATCTCTGATAATCATTCGACTGGAAATTCTCAAGCCTAAATCAGGCGTTCTTATTTCAAGTCCTAAACCCTGTTTTGGTGTTGTCTTGAGAATTCTCATAATCGTGTCCATGTTTTGTTCAGATAATTCAGTTAAAATTCTAAATTGGATATTGCGTTCCTTTGGTTGAACAAATGCATCGAAAAATCCGAATTGGTCAGCTCTTACCAAGTTTGGAACGGTGATCATAGCTAACAAGTGTTTCTTGGTTTGTTGCGCCATCTCACGAATCTTCGAGAAGATAACATTTCTGCCTTCTAGAACTGCAAATTTAGGGGTAACATCATCCGTTTCAGTTAGCGCAATTGATTGCCAATCCGAAAGGATTTCCTCTTTGTTTCTTTGTATTTGTTTGGCTTCTTCCATCTTGGCATTTACGAAAAGATCAAGTACCTTTTCAAATGGGACAGCGCTAAACCTTGCAGGTCGCTCAACAGTGGAGGTGACTATGCCTTCACTCTGAAGATTTTTAATGATAAAGTAGATTGACTGTTTTGGTATTTTCAAGCATTTAGCCACATCTCCTGCTTTTTGGAGACCTTTCTTTGCCAAAAAAACATATACTCTGGCGTCCAACTGTGTGAAACCTAAACTTTCAAGAGTTTTAAGCGCTTTTTCCTGACTCAACCTAACCCATCCTTAAGATGAACATTGAGTATTCTGAGATAGCTAGATAGAAGATACACTACATAATACCTTTGCTTGAAAGCCTTAAGGAAAGTATTTTTCTTTGATCTAGTTGTCTTCTTTCTGGATTGAGGATTGCCATCTGGCAAGAAATTGCTCTCTATTTTCTGTTATGGCAGAGGCCTGTTGAATATGGGATTTTACGAGTTTTTCAAGAACTATTTCGAATGGCTCAGCTAAAAATATCTCAGATTGTTCGAAGGCGGCAGTTACTAAGCCTTTGCTTTGCAGGTTCTTAAGAATCAAATCAAGTTTCTTATCGGTTAACTTGAGAGCTTTGGACAGGTCTATTTCTCTTCTTGGACCTTTCTTTGCGAGATAAATGTAAACCTCAGCGTCAGCTTTAGAAAAACCGAAGCCTTCCAAGATTTTGATGACTCGATGCAGACTCAATCTCCCACTTCGTTTACACTATGAATTGAAGTTTTAACTGGGTTCCAAAAAAAGAAAGGAGTGGTTTTAGGTTGTTTTCCATATACGTACTCGAACGAAGTTCCAGTAGGCATCGGTTGCTCCGCGGTAAAGGGTTATGCTGTTTGCAGTTGAGTCGATTTGTGAAATTCCCGCTTCATTATCTGCCTTAATCAAGTACCAGTCAAAGCCTGAAGACGAACCATATCCGAATGAACGTGTGTGCGATTCTACAATAAACGAGCCATCGGCAGCCTGGCAGATGCTATATCCTTCTTCATTGGCTGATCCGCCCCATGTTTTCATCCATAGTTGGTTACCGCTTGAATCAGTTTTGATCAGTAAAACATCTTCTCCGCCAACTCCAAAAGACATCGTGCCACCTGTCAATGCATATCCACCGTCATTAGTTTGGATCGCGTATAAACCATATTCATTGGCTGTTCCACCGTATGTTTTGTTCCATTGGATGTTTCCGCTTGAATCTGTTTTAACAAGCCAATTATCTTGAGCTCCTGCTCCAAACGAAGATGTTACACCAAACAAAGTGTATCCTCCGTCCCCAGTCAAAGTCATAGAATTCACTTGTTCGTTAGCTGTCCCTCCATAAGTTTTACTCCATTGCAAAGTCCCTGATGAGTCAGTCTTGACTAGCCAAAAATCATTAATTGCAGACCCAACCGGAGCTGTACGACCGGAAATTGCATATCCGCCATCAGCAGATTGGACTAAAGCCATTCCATAATCGTTGCCTGTTCCTCCATAGGTTTTGTTCCATTGCATATTGCCTGTTGCATCAGTCTTAACCAACCAGGCATCGAATCCACCTGCTCCTGAAGAGTTCGTGTAGCCTGCAATTGCATATCCACCGTCGGCTGTTTGAACTAAAGCAATTCCTTGATCGCTGTCTGTTCCCCCATAAGTTTGGCTCCATTGTTCTGCACCTGATGCGTTCACTTTTAGAAGCCAGAAGTCATAGCTCCCAGCACCAAAAGATTTAGTGTAGCCGCTCAACAAATAGCCGCCGTCTTTAGCCTTAATCATATCTGAAAACGAATCATCCAAAGATCCTCCGTAAGTCAAATTCCAATCCAAGTCTCCAACAGAATTAGTCTTTACAATCCATCCGTCCAGACCACCAGCACCAAATGAGGCGGTGTTTCCTGAAAAGATGTACCCGCCGTCAATTGTTTGAAGATTATTCCCAACTGCCATATCGCTACCTGTCCCGCCATAGACTTTAGTCCATCCGCTTGTGTACTCTGTTAACCCAAGATTCTTTTGATGAATTCCACCAATGGAAGTGATTCTGCCTTGTATCTCGACGCTAACGTCTAGCGTGTTTAGGTTATGAGCTATGGTAATATTTTGTCCCGCCGTTGTTGTAATGTTTATCCACCCGCTATCATATGCAGCTGTCAGTAACGTACCAGGTGTAACTCCCAGCCCTGCTGGTCCAGTAGCTCCCGTTGCTCCCGTAGCGCCAGTTACTCCGGTTGCTCCTGTGGCACCTGTTGCACCAGTATCGCCTTTAGAACCCTGAGGACCTGTAGCCCCAGTTACACCTGCATCACCTGTGTCTCCTTTTGGTCCCAGTGGACCCACTGACATCATTGTAACTCCAGCTGAAATTCCGCCTGCAACCAAAACCGCTATCACTATCATAACAACTATAGTTCCTTTTGCAATTGCTATTTTTGCCATAATTTTTTCCTCAAAAAAATACTTCAACAATACAGCTTATTACTTCTAGTCAGTCCAACTCTAGATAGACTGAATCCAAATGTGAAATTTCATAACTATGGATTATATTCAAAGTCCAAAATACGAGGTAGGTCATATTAATTAGAAGAAAAAAGAATAGAGCTACTGCAGCGGTTTTTTATGTAATGGTAGATTTCTTCCTATGTTGGTGGGCTATTTTTGTTCCAAGCAGCCAGTGCTGTGGAAAACAGCTGTTAAACTTTTTGTATAAACAAATTGTATAAACAAGTCAGCTACCCAAAAACAACTTGCACATGCAAGAGTTGTGGTAGCCCGGGAGAGATTCGAACTCTCGTCAGGGGGTCCAAAGCCCTCTATGCTTGACCACTACACCACCGGGCTGCACGGTTTCAAGTAACACTTGTTTTATTTATTGTTAGAGGTTTAATGGGTGGCTTTTTTATTAATAAGCGTTCTCACAGCGTTTTGGGAAATTAATTGACTTGTGTATTTTTTTTAGTGTTGAGGTTGATGATGCAAAGGTTGCAGATCTCTGAGCGCTTATGAGCCTCTTTTTACACTTTTTTATGTTATTCTCCATAACTCAATTTATCATGCATTGATGAATTCTCGAGCATTATGTGCAATAAGTTTAATAAACCACAAAGCTTAAATATTAAATCCGTTACTCAGCTTAGTTTGCGCGGGCCGAATGTACTATTTTCTAGCCAGAGTGGCCTATGGTGACGGTTCTACGCAAATTAATCGAGGTCGAAAAGATTGAGCAAAAAAGAAACACCTAAAACTGCACAGCGCTTGCAAGACAAGTGCCCAGAGTGCGGTAGCCAAAACTTAGTTCACGATTACGATACTGGAGAAACCGTATGCGGCGACTGCGGACTGGTCGTATACGAGCAAATGATGGATAAAGGACCTGAATGGCGCGCTTTCACCCAAGAAGAGAAAGCGTCAAGAAGCCGCGTCGGTGTCCCAACATCTTACTCAGTTCACGACAAAGGATTATCAACAGCCATCAGCCAAGTTGACAGAGATGCATTTGGAAGAAAACTGCCCCTATCCACACGGTTACAGATGTGGCGTCTCCGCAAATGGCAGATACGCAGCAGAGTCCACTCATCAGTTGACCGAAACCTTGCACAAGCAATGGCAGAGCTTGACCGTTTATCAGACAAAGTCTACATTCCACCACCAATCAAAGAAAAAGCTGCAGTCGTCTATCGAAAAGCACTTGACAAAGGCTTAGTTAGAGGAAGATCAATAGCCGCCATCGCCGCAGCCGCATTGTACGCTGCTTGCCGCGGAAGCGGAACACCACGCACCCTACGCGAAATCGCCGAAGCCAGCTTAGTCGACAAAAAAGACGTTGCAAGATGCTACAGACTCCTACTACGAGAACTTGACGTCCACATGCCCATAGCCGACCCATTAACTTACGTATCAAAAATCGCTGAGAAAACAGGCATCTCAGGAAAAACACAAGGCGCAGCCATCCAAATTCTAAGGGAAGCAAGACGAAAACGTGCTGCCGCAGGAAAAGACCCCATGGGTTTAGCTGCTGCTGCCCTCTACATTGCATGTTTGCAAAACAACGAGAAGAAAACACAGAAGGACATAGCTGAAGCCGCAGGCGTAACAGAAGTAACCGTACGCAACCGCTACAAAACACTTAAAAAACAACTGAACCTTGAATTGCCCGATTAAGGGCTTTTCTTTAATTAAGCTGAACTAAGTTTCTTCTTTTTCTTTTTCGTCCACTTCAAGTTCCATAACAATTATTCCACGGTAACCGCAGTTTTCACAAGAATATTCTTTGGGAGTTAACCAAACTGCAAGGCTGCTGGATAGGGCAATTTTTGGGCTGGCGCATCGGGGACAATAGATTTGGCAGGGTTTGCGATGTTTAGCATGTTTAAAGACGTCGCGAATGCCGTCTGACTTTTTCACAGGAATTCACCTTCATTACATGGAACTATGTAGTTTACTGCAATTCAATGTTGTCTTGTGGATAACCCATTTTTACTAGAAATTCTCGCACTCGGTCGCGGTGGTCGCCTTGAAGCATGATTTGACCGTTTTTGCTGGTTCCTCCGCACGCGCAGTATGTTTTGAGTTTTTGAGCAATGCTTGCTAAATTAGAATTCTTATCGTCCATACCATCGATTATGGTGGTTGCTTTGCCGAATTTTCTGGTTTCAAGCCGTATACGGATGCGCTGTTGCTCTTTCTCTATTTCTCCACAGACGCATAGGTCCTTAGGTAGTCCGCATGTTGAACAAACTTCAGCCATGACACTCAACAGAGAATTATCACTTGGCGTATATAAGAGTTTCAAAGGTTGAAGACGGGTTCTTTTGGGTTAGAGATAAGTGTGTTCTATTGGCTCCTGGCGACCTATCCTCTATCTTGTTTCTGATACTTATTGTGGGAGTGAAAAAGACCAATTTAGCAATATGCCTGAAGTATCAGTGCTTTATCTCATCATAACATAAAATCGGCGAGTACGAGATCATTTTCGATAGTTATATATGAGTACAATCAACTTGTTGTAATAAGTTTCGTATTTCGAGAGGCAAAATGACATGGCAGCCCCAAAAAAACGAAAAGTCATAGTCATAGCTGTAATCATTTTGGTCGTAGCCATTATTTTAAGCTCATCCGTTTACCTCAATGCCCAAAAGGCCTACACAGGCAATATAGAATCTGTGTCACTTGGAGTCTACCCTTCCGAATACAGCTCGCTAATTTACATAGCAAATGACCAACAATACTTCTCAACAAACGGTCTAAAAATAACCATTAAAAATTATACTTCGGGATCTGATGCAGCTAAAGGAATGCTAAATGGAGAAGTTGATGTCGCCACAGCTTCCGAATTCGTTGTAGCTAGTAATGCATTGAATAACGCAAGCATCTATGCCTTTGGAAGCCTTTCAAAGTACCTGAACTTGTACATTGTTGCCAGAACTGATAAGGGCATCAACAATGTTGCTGACTTAACAGGTAAAAAGATTGGACTTACACTGGGAACCGGCAACCAATTCTACTTGGGCAGATACCTTGAACTTAACGGAATAAACCAAGATCAAGTTACACTAGTTAACGTCAACTTTGCGCAAACGCCCGAGGCACTAGCAAACGACACAATAGACGCAGCAATAACTTTTCAACCTTACATTAACCAAATTCAAAGTCTTTTAGGCGAAAAAATTGTAGTGTGGCCGGCGCAAGCTGAACAATTCGGCTATTTCGAGATGGTTTGCACCAAGAACTGGGCAACAACTCATCCAGATTTAATCGTGCGGTTTTTGAAAGCCCTAATTCAAGCAGAAAACTTCAACATTAATCATAGAGACCAAGCCATTGCCATAGTGGCAAAAGACCTCAATCACACTAACGAATATACTGCTTCTATTTGGTCAGATTACGAATATTCAGTTACGCTTGACCAGTCTTTTATATTATTACTGCAGGATGAAGCCAGATGGCTAGTTAATAACAACTTGACAGTTGCCACTTCGGTTCCTAACTTTCTAAATTTCATTTATGTCGATGGCTTGAAGTCGGTTAAACCTGAATCTGTAAACATCATAGGCTTGGGATCTTAAAATGAGACTGCGAAGTCAAAACCGACTCAGCATTACAATATTTGCAATATTATTTGGCATAATCCTTATTTCAGTATTTGCGACTGCCCAACAAACTGCTCAATTAGACAACCAGGAAGCAATCTCCAAAGACATACAAACCCGCGCAAGCAACCTCCAATATGTTTCAAATGACTATTTTCTTTTTCAAGTCGACTCTGATTTGATCCAGTGGCAAACAGAATATAACGCACTTACTTTAGACCTTTCAAAATTAACCGCCACCAACTCTGAGCAGCAGGCAGATATTAACAGCTTGAAGAACGACGCGCAGCTTCTAAGTAACCGATGGATCAACGTTACTTTTTACCTCCAAAATGCTGATCGAAACGTTAGCGTCAGAGTGTTACCTGTTTTTCAGGGCATTTGGAGCAGAATGGCTCTGCAAAATCAAGGCCTCATCTTTGATGCACAGCAATTGTCTCAGAATTTCCAGAGCCAAATCGACCAACTAAACTCCACAAGTCTAATTCTGATTTTTGCGATGTTAGGGGTATTTGGCGCTTACTTCGTGACAAATTACCTGATAACCTTCCGTAACACACTAAAATCCATCTCTGAATTACAGTCTGGAATAGCGGTTATCGGTTCAGGAAACCTTGATTATAACTTAAAAGCTGAGAAAAAAGATGAAATCGGCGAAATATCCCGTTCCTTAAATCAAATGACTCAAAATCTAAAATCTGTAACAGCTTCAAAAATAGATCTAGAAAACGCGCAAAAATCTCTTCGAGAAAGTGAGCAGAGGTGGGCAACCACTTTGGCAAGCATCGGCGACGCCGTTATAGCCACTGATACATTGGGAAACATTACATTCATGAATAGCGAGGCTGAGGGTCTGACTGGTTGGGTACTGAACGACGCTAAAGAGAAGCCTGTGAAAGAAGTATTCAACATCGTAAACGAGCAATCTCGTTTGGAGGTTGAAAACCCGATAGATAGAGTTCTCAAAGAAGGCATAGTTGTTGGCTTAGCTAACCACACAGTTCTAATTCAAAGAGACGGCACTGAAGTTCCAATAGACGACAGTGGAGCCCCCATAAAAGACAAAGAAGGAAATACCACGGGCGTCGTGCTCATCTTCCGAGATATAACGGAACGCAAGAAAACTGAGGAAGCTATAACAAGGCAAGCCGAACTAATTGATCTCAGTCCAGACGCCATCATCGTAAGGAAAACCGATGGTGTCATTACTTTTTGGAGTGAAGGCGCAGAGAAATTGTACGGTTATACAAAAAACGAAGCCATTGGACAAGAAATCCACGAACTGTTAAAAACGGAATTCCATCGAAACACACTTACTCAGATTGTAAACCAGTTAGACTCGGATAGAAAATGGTCCGGCGAATTGGTCCATACATGTAAGGATGGACAGAAAGTGGCAGTACAGAGTTATTGGCTGGGCAAAACTGGCGAAGATGGTAGGATTGCGGAAATCTTTGAGTCAAATGTAGACATTACTGAACGGAATGACATGCAGACTAAGCTTGAGGAATCTGCTATTTTGCTTGAAGAATACGCTAATCAGATGGAGAGTCTTGCTAATCAAAGAGCCGAACAGTTGAAGAATGCTGAACGTTTAGCTACCATAGGCGCGACAGCTGGCATGGTTGGACACGACATCCGCAACCCACTGCAAGCTATAACAGGCGATGTCTATTTGGCTAAAATAGAATTAGCTTCGGTTCCAGAAAGTGATGAGACAAAGAATGCAATGGAAAGCTTGCAAGAGATTGAGAAAAACGTTGATTACATCAACAAGATTGTGGCGGATCTCCAAGACTACGCTAGAAATCTTAAGCCTGTAGTTAAAGAAGTCAACGTTCAAAATCTTTTGAGCGAGTTGCTCGCAAAAAACGGCGTTCCAAAAAACGTGAAGGTGCAAGTTAAACTACAAAAAGATGCAGATACAGTGATGGCTGATTCAGACATACTGAAGCGTATTTTAGGCAATCTTGTCATCAACGCTGTTCAAGCTATGCCTAACGGCGGAAAACTCTCAATACAAACCCACAAAGAAGCAAATTACTCAGTCATAACTGTTGCAGATACTGGCGTAGGTATTCCTGATGAAGCAAAAGAAAAACTGTTTACTCCTCTGTTCACAACCAAATCTAAGGGGCAGGGTTTCGGCTTAGCGGTGGTTAAACGGATGACTGAATCGTTGGGCGGGACTGTAACGTTTGAAAGTGAACAAGGGAAAGGAACAAAATTCATTTTGAATTTTCCCGAAGCAAAAAAACCGTAATGACTCTAAGTCATATAAGGGCTGTTTCTTTAAATATTTAGGGAATCATACGTTTTAGTTGAGAAAAACATTTTTTGAGGGTTGAAAATGAAGTTGAACTTGGAGCAAAAAACTGTCTTTACCCATGCCCACCACCTTGATTGGGGCATTAGTTAATGGAAAACCCAGTTACACCACGATAGCGCATGTTGGTATAGTGGATCCTGGATCAGTTTCTCTAGGCATGAACAAAAGCCACTACATCAATGCGGGCATAAAAACAAACAAAACCTTCAGCATCAACATGCCCTCAACAAAACTGGTTAAACAAACTGATTACTGCGGTTTAGCTTCAGGAAAAAGCACTGACAAATCAGACTTGTTCAAGACATTTTATGGAAAATTAAAAACTGCACCCATGATCGAAGAATGCAGCATCAACATGGAATGCGAACTTATAAAAACCGTTGATTTTCCAAGCCACGACATATTCATGGGCAAAATAATATCCACGCACTGCGACGAAACAGTTCTCACCGACGGCGTGGTAGACTTTGAGAAGGTACAGCCAATTTTGTTTGTTATGAATGATGCAAGTTACTGGAGCTTAGGCAAGAAATTCGCTAAAGCTTGGAGTATAGGAAAAGAACTCAAAAAATAGCTAACTTGATGTGAACAAAAAACAATGACTTCGGTACTGAAAAGATGCTGGAATGTCGATAACCCGCTCTACATTAGGTACCACGATGAAGAGTGGGGCGTTCCTGTCCATGACGACCAAAAATTGTTTGAGTTTTTGGTTCTCGATGGTTTTCAGGCTGGGCTTTCGTGGTGGCTGATTTTAGAGCGACGAGAAATGTTCAGGGCAGCGTTTGACGGTTTCGCCCCTGCAAAGGTTGCAAACTACACATCAAAAGATGTTGAAAGGCTGATGAAAGCTCCCGGCGTAGTTAAGAACCGCTCCAAAATCTATGCGACCATAACTAATGCGAAGCTGGTTTTGGAGGTTCAAAAGGAAATGGGGTCTTTTGACTCGTTTATCTGGCAATTCGTAAATGGAAAAACAATCCAGAACGCCTTCAAAGATTTCTCTGAGGTGCCAGCCGAGACAGGAGAATCCCAAGCGATGAGTCGTGAACTTAAAAAAAGAGGATTCAAGTTTGTTGGACCCACAATATGCTATGCCTTCATGCAAGCTGCTGGATTAGTAAACGACCACCTAGTAGATTGCTTTCGATATAACCAACTTTAACCCTAAACACAAAACTTGTTTTTCCCGTTGAAATATTCAAAGAGGGTTAACTCGTCATCAGTTATTCCTGCTTGGCGCAGTTTGGTAATGCAGGTTTGGTATTGTTTCTGGGTTAACTTTGCAGGTTTAATTAGCTTACTACATTTGACTGATCCCAGAGTTTTTGTTGTGAAGTGGTAGGTTTCTTTGGCAGCTCGTCCTTTCCTTAATGCGGCGCGTTGTTTTTTGAATCTAGTGAGTGCCTCACAATCTTGGGTTTGCATGCCAAATGCAGTTTGGGGAAAAAGTCGGCAGCCCTCGGGGCGAATCTCGTAAATGGAACAGGATTTATTCACCATGAACGGGCAGGCGGTATGAGTTATGTATTGCTCGTATTCTGCTTCGTCTGCTTTCCATATGTTGCCCAGCGTTTCGAATAGTGCTTTTGCTTTTTTGTGGATTTCAGGTTGGCTTTGGGGTGTGCCGCCGATTTCTCCGGCAGTCAGGAAATCGTCAAGAGTGCAGCAGACACCGCATTTATCGCATAAGAAAGGCAGATTAATTGACCAACCGCCTGTTTTATTTTTGAGTTCTAAGTGCAGATAAAACGTTTCAACCATTCAGTGTCCGACAAAAGTACTGCTTTGTCTGTCTCTTTCAACCTTTCCCTCACATGTTCTTTACTTCTTTTGAATTAGGCTGGTGTTGCTTCCTGCGATTCCTGAATGACTTTTTTGCTTTTAGATACAGGTATCTCTTGTGGCTGCGTCTCTTTTTTTGTCTGTGGGGGGTCGGGCTGCTTTATTTTTATGCAGCGAAAGTCGATGTCTTCTTCCTTTAGGTTAAGGGTTGCTTTAACGGTGCCATCGCTTAAGTATTCGATTCTGAAACCCATCTTCTTGGTCAAGCTTAAAGCTCGGTAATTATCCTGCAGCATAATAGCATAGACGCTTTCCAAGCCTCTTTCCTTTGCAATGTCAAGCACGTAATCAACCATTTTAGTGCCTAAACCTAAGCCCTGCCAATAATCGCTCACGATAAAAGCCATTTCACTATTTTTCTGGTCTGGTTCAATGCTTATGCGGCTTACCCCCAGTATCCTTCGAACGCCATTTTCAACTATTTCAGCGACAATTGCTACTTCACGATCATAGTCAATGTTACAGTAGCGAACGCGAACTTCATGCGGCGTATCCTTCAGCATCTGGAAGAACCTGTAACGGATGGATTCCTCCGAGAAACTCTGGAACATCTCAAGCCACATATGTTCATCCTCAGGCTTTATTGGGCGCAACAGTATTTCCTGGCCGTTTTTGAGCAACCATAGTGTCTCGTATTTTTTGGGGTATGGACTGATTACCATGTGTTCGTGAGGTTCAAATTTCTTGCACACTTTATCTTTGTTGATGACTATTCGAGCGTCAAGTATGAGGGCTTCTTTTTCGCTGACTAGCAGCGGGTTTATGTCGATTTCTTTTATTTGCGGAAAATCAGTTAGCAACTGAGAGAACATAAGAATTGTCTCATCGAGTTTTTTAAGGTCCACTGAGGGTGCGTTGCGCCATCCTTTAAGCAGCTGGTAAACCTTAGTTTCTTCCATCATGCGGTGTGCAAGAGTTGTGTTTAACGGTGGCAATCCGATTGAGTAATCTTTGAAGAGTTCCACGCCAACTCCGCCCATTCCAAAAAGTATAACTGGACCAAAGACAGGGTCGGTTTTTCCTCCGATGATGATTTCTTGGCCTTTCTTGGCAATCATAGGTTGAACGGTGACGCCGATTATTTGGGCGCTTGGATTATAAGCGGTTGCTCTCTGAATCAACATTTCGAAGGCTTCTCTAACTCCGCTTGGCGAATGAACATTTAGAATTACTCCGCCAGCATCGCTTTTATGGATGATTTGAGGCGACAAAATCTTCAGTACAACTGGGAAGCCCATGTCTTGGGCAAATGCAACTGCCTCGTCAACCGTGTTGGCGACGGCGGTTTTCACAACTGGAAAATTGTAGTATTTGAGTATTTTTTTAGCTTCATCTTCAGTTAAGATTTCTCGGTCTTCAAATGCAGCGTTTCGGATAATTGCCAAGATAGGGCGTTTTGGCGGTGCAGCATCAACCGGCATTTCCTCAGGGGTTTCGTAGAGGAGATCTATGTTGCGTTGGTAATTGTACATGTACATATAGGTTCGGACAGCTTGCTCCGGCGTTGAGTAAGTGGGAATATTGTTTGCGTTGAGAATATTATTTGCTTCCTGAACAGCGCCAAAACCCATGAATGAAGTTAAGATTGTTTTGTTTTGGTAGGATTTGCCGCGTACAAGCTCAACTATGTTCTTTGCTATTTCAACAGACTCGGAAACTGCCTGCTGAGTAAAAATAATCAGTATCCCATCGATGCCTTCGTCGTTTAAACACCCTTCCACTGCCGTTTTGTAGCGGTCAGATTTTGCGTCTCCTAGAACATCAATTGGGTTGCCGTGGCTCCAGAAAGGAGGCAAAACAGCGTTAAGAGAATCCAAGGTTTTCTGACTAACCTTAGCTAATTTGCCGCCTTGCGCAATCAAAGCGTCCGTAGCCATTACGCCGGGTCCTCCTGCATTAGTTATTATGGCAAGTCTTGGGCCTTTGGGCAGCGGCTGAGTTCCTAAAACCTCAGCAGCATTGAATAAATCGGCTATTTCACTTACGCGCACTATGCCTGCACGTTTGAATGCGGCATCATATATGCCATCTTCGCCTGAAAGTGAACCAGTGTGGGATGCCGCGGCTTTTGCACTTTCCGAAAATCTGCCTGACTTAACAACTATGATTGGTTTGGTTCTTGCGAAGTGTCTTGCGGCACTCATGAATTTTCGGGCTTCAGTTATGCCCTCCACATACATGAGTATGCTCTTGGTTTTTGGGTCGCCACCGAAATAATCGATCAAATCGCCGAAGTCCACATCAATCATCGATCCAACTGAAACGAAGTTGCTAAAACCAATATTTTCGCTCATTGCCCAATCAAGGATTGCGGAGCCTAAAGCGCCGCTTTGCGACAAAAAAGCGATGTTGCCGGGTTTAGGCATTTTATTGAGGAATGTAGCGTTAAGACTATTTCTTGGGCGGATTATGCCGATGCAGTTTGGTCCGATAACTCTGATGTCATATTTCTTGGCTGCTTGAGAAATCTTTTCTTCTAGTGCTTTGCCTGCGGGGCCTGTTTCTTTGAATCCTGCCGAGACAATTATTACGCCTCTCACATTTGCCCTACCGCATTCTTCCATGACATCTGGGACAGTTTTGGCAGGTGTAGCAATCATGGCCAGGTCCACGGGCTCTGGAATCTGGTCTATAGATGGATAAGTTTTTACTCCTAAAATCTCAGGTTTTTTTATGTTAACAAAATAGACTTTGCCAGTGTAGCCTGAATTGGTGAAGTTCTGAACGATGGCGAAACCGACTGACCCTTCTACGTCGCTGGCTCCGATTATTGCTACGCTTTGAGGGTTGAAAATTTTTTCGAGGTTTGTCGTGCCCATTTTACTGTCCCTGTTATGGTCGTGCAGGGGCATAGATTAAAACTTGTTGTTGCAGAATCCGCATTTCTTATAATGTAATACTGTCTTCTGAGGGAAAAAATGTTGGATTTTAGTAATATTTATTACATTAATAGGTAAAAACTCTTGAATATGATAACTTCCAACAAGCTAGTTAGCGATACAAAAAAGTGGGCTAAGCCAACAATATTTTTATGTCAGTCGCAACCCTAGAAGTTCATGCTGGGGTGGCCGAACGGTTCAGGCGGTAGCCTGCAGAGCTGCTCTATATGGGTTCAACTCCCATCCCCAGCTCTTTCATTTTTAAATATATACGCTTTAGAAAATCATTGGGCTTTCTGAAGTTCAACGTTGCCTATGGCTCAAACATGTTCGCAGCAGCCACCTTCAATTATTTGGATTCAAACCAATTCTTTCAACCCATAATCGACTTCGGAATCTTCAAGTATTGCTCTTTGATAGATAATTTTGAGATGAAAAAATATTAATAGAAAACGTCTTGGTTTTGCCATATTCTTCCTTGCAGTTTTGAGTTTTGCTGTCCTTTTTCTTTCTTGGAAGACCCTTGACCTTTCGGCACAAACTCAAAGCACGTACTTGGTTGATTTGGCTTTCCCAAACCTAGTCTTTAATCAGCCTGTCGGAATATTTACCCCAGGTGACGGAACAAACAGGCTTTTCGTGATTGAACAGGCAGGGATAATTCGTGTGTTTGAGAACTCCCAAACCGTTTCAGGATCCACTGTTTTTCTCAACATCAGCACTCAAGTTTTGTTTGGCGGCGAACAGGGGCTTCTCGGTCTTGCATTCCACCCCAACTACACAGTTAATGGATATTTCTACGTTAACTACGTTACTGAGAATCCACTTCGAACAGTTATTGCCCGATTCACAGTCTCTCCGAACGATCCTAACCAGGCATTAGAGAATAGCGAGCTAATTCTACTTGAGGTGAATCAACCCTTTTCTAACCATAAAGGTGGACAAATTACCTTCGGAGCTGATGGATACCTTTACATTGGGTTAGGCGATGGCGGCTCAGGCGGCGACCCCTTTGGAAACGGTCAGAATCTTTCGACGCTTCTGGGCAAAATCTTGCGTATAAACGTTGATTTGACTTCTCAGGGGCGAAACTACAGCATACCTCCAGACAACCCTTATTTTGGCAACGCTTTGGGTTACAGAGAGGAGATTTACGCTTACGGTTTCCGTAACCCTTGGCGTTTCAGTTTCGATTCGCTCATCGGAAGGATGTGGGTAGGAGATGTCGGTGAGGGTCAGCGGGAAGAAATCGACCTTGTTGAAAAAGGGAAGAACTATGGTTGGAACATAATGGAAGGAAGTTTGCCTTTCTTAGGCGGAAGTCAAACAGGTTTAGAGTTACCTGTTTGGGATTACGGTCGCGTCGAGGGAAACGCTGTGATCGGCGGTTATGTATACCATGGCTCAACCTTAACAGGACTTAACTCTAAGTATATCTATGGCGATTACGGTTCAGGCAAGATTTGGGCGCTACAATACGACGGAGTTACCGTGCCCGTTAATACTCTATTATCTGATACGATTTTCAATATTTCTTCGTTTGGAGAAGATGAGCAACACATGCTTTATATCTGCTCTCTTGGCGGAGAAATCTATGTCCTTAGGGACAATAGTATTCTAGAGTCTCCTTCTCCAAACCCTTCTTCCACTTCTTCGCCAAACCCAACACAAACCTCCTCTTCAAATCCTACTTCCATTACCACCCCCACCTTAAGTCCAACCCCAAGCCAATCACAGCCTTCTTCTTCTCCGCCGCAGGTTACATCAACTCCAAAACCTCCATCTTCAGAAGAAAATTCGCCGGTCCTATACGTAATCATAATAGCCGTTGCTTTCGCGTCAATAATTGGAACTGTATTCATTCTTAAAAAAAGACTACACGAAAGAAGGCTTAACACTTAGTGAGAAAAAAAGTGTTAGCGCTGATATCTCCACTCTGCTATATGGGTTCAACTCCCATCCCCATCTCACCTTTCAATTGATAAAAAAAGGGGAAGATGCTGCGAAGAAACTTGAACCCTGGCGATATTAGCGCCTCAACGAGTCAGGAGCAACTCCCCGGTTCACCAAAAATTCTTTATATTCCTCAAACATTGATTCTTGTTTAGGTGACAAGGTTGGAAGTGGAGGTCAAGACAGTTGATAACCAGGGAAGAATTATTCTTCCAAAAAACTGGCGTGACAGGTATCTTGAAAATAAAAAGGCGATTGTTTCTTTAAAAGGAGATACAATCGAAATTAGACCGTTTACAAACGCTGACTTGACGAAATACTTTGACAAAGTTGATGTGGAAGTAAAGGCGGACCTCTCCGAGTGGCATAAGGTTCGGAAGGAACTGCGGAGGATGTAGGTTGTCAGTCGTCTACGTGGATGCCAATGTGTTTGTGTATGCCTTCTTGAAACCGAAAAGAAAACTGCAGCCCCATGAAGAAAATATCAAGGCGGCAGCCAAAAAAATCGTCTCCAGAATTAACGAAGGCGAAAGAGTAGCCACCTCGGTTGTTCACTTCAGCGAAGTCTGCAACATCCTCGACGATTATCTACCATCAGAAGAAGCTGTTGTGGTTGAAAAGGGCATACTGCTTCGGGAAAATATTCTGATATGCGAAGTCTCAGAAGATGACTACCTCAACGCCATATCGGTCGCTGAAGACCAGCGGGTGGGAGTCAACGATGCACTCGCCTATGTTTTAATGAAAAAAGCTACGATAAACAAAATTTATTCCTTTGACAAAGACTTTGACTCATTCAACGATATCAAACGAATTGATGAGTAACTTTTCTGCAAAATAATATTGCTATCAAGTCATCAGTTATGAACGTTTGAATTGCACTTAAGAGATCGGGGTTCAAATCCCCCCAGTCCACTAATTATTGTTAAAGAAAAAAGAGATAGCGTGTTCAACTCAGGAAAACCTGTAGCCGCAGTCTCGGCAGTAGTAACGCTGAAAGACCCCAAACGCTGTATATCGCTTGGCATCTTTCCAAGTTTTTATGCTTCCGCATCTAGGACACTTAACGGCTATCTTATCCACTTGACTCTTCTCACGCCAAAATTCTTCTGATAGTACCCGCCCGCAATGAGGGCAGTTGATTGTTTTCGGGCTCACATATTCTTTTCTGCCAAACTGCTTTCGGATAGAAAAAAGAGAGCTTTGAGGAAGACGTCTCAAATTGAGAGGGATGCAACTCAGAAGCCATCCCCAGCTCCAATTAAGCTCTAATTATTTCTTTGGAACCGCTTGTTCTTCAGCGTATGCCCTAAGAGCAGCTTCGCCATGTTCTTTTCTGAAGTGAAAGATCAACTCATCTAACTTCTCAGTAAAAATAGTGCAGAATGGACAAACAAAAATCGGTTTCCTTTCTATATCCATTTTCTTCCCCCTCAACCCCAAACCAAACACCCTCTAAGCTGAACAAAGAATGACCCATGCGCTTGTTAGACTGACTTCTCTTACCCCGTCGTTACAAACGTAAATACAACTATTAAAACACCGTCAATTTTACCGACCTACAGCTTTCTTTCAAAAGATTGAGCAAGTTTCAAAATAAACAGATGTTTTCACATAGTTAATCTTCTATAGGAACAAATAAATCCATTATTCAATGTTAATGAAAAGAGGCATTCAACGTGAAACCAGAAACCAGCAAAGCAAACCAAGAAGAAACACTTGACCCCGAAGACTGGGAAGCTACTCGAAAGCTCGGCCATAAAATGATTGACGACATGGTAGATTACTTGAAAACCGTTCGAGAACGTCCAGTTTGGCAAAATATTCCTCAGGAAGTCAAATCCCAATTTACCTCGCCAGTGCCAACTAGCCCTCAGAAAACCGAAGAAGTTTACAGAGAATTTGCGGACAAAGTTCTTCCTTATCCAATGGGAAATATTCATCCACGTTTTTGGGGTTGGATACTTGGAACAGGAACCGTTACAGGTGCCTATGCGGAGTTTTTGGCTGCTTCAATCAACACCAATAACGGCGGGGGCAACCAAATTGGCAACCACGTTGAAAAACAAGTTATTGACTGGATTAAAGAAATGCTAGAGTTTCCATCTTCAGCAAGCGGCGTGTTGACCAGCGGCTGCTCAGCTTCAAACCTGATCGGGTTAACAGTTGCCCGCAACGTGAAATCAACCGTTGACCTGCGGCGAAAAGGACTACAACCGGCAATTGAGAAGATGGTTCTCTACGCCAGCGAAGAAGCCCACAGTTCAATTCAGAAAGCAGTCGAGCTTCTTGGACTTGGAAGCGAAGCCCTCCAATTAATTCCTGTTAACAGCCGATTCCAAATTGACCTAGCAAAACTAAATGCAGCCATCATAAAAGACCGCCAAGAAGGCTTTTCCCCGTTCTGCATTGTTGGAGCTGCAGGCACAACCAACACGGGAAGCGTAGACGACCTTAAAGCGTTGGCTGATTTGTGCAAGAAAGAAAATCTTTGGTTCCACGTTGACGGCGCATTCGGTGCGTGGGCACGGTTGTCATCTAAAACTAAGAACAGGGTTGAAGGTCTTGAGTTGGCTGACTCGTTGGCTTTGGATTTGCATAAGTGGATGTATATGCCCTATGAGATTGGATGTGTACTTGTTCGCGACGAAAAAAATCATCGTAGAGCTTTCTCTCTGACTCCTGATTACCTCGCTCACGGAGAAGGAGAACAGGGAGTAACCGGCGGCGATTTGCCCTGGTTTAGCGATTACAGCTACGAGCTTTCCCGAGGGTTCCGCGCATTAAAAGCGTGGATGTCAATTAAGGAGCATGGGTCAAAGAAGTATGCGCGGATAATTCAGCAGAACATTGACCAAGCCGCTTACCTTGGCAAACTAATCGAAGCTTCACCAGAACTGGAACTTTCCGCGGCGATTGCACTAAATATTGTCTGCTTCCGTTTTGTCTCCGCACATCTGGATGATGCCACACTTAATGAGGTAAACAGGCAGATTGCCGTTGATTTGGCGGAACAGGGCATCGCTGTTTTAACTGGAACAGTCATCGAAGGAAAATATGTTCTTCGTGTAGCTAACACTAACCATCGCAGTCGACGTGAAGATTTTGAGGTTCTGATAAAAGAAGTTGTGCGCATCGGCAAAAAACTAACGGAAAAAAGCTCATTAGAAACTTACAAAGTTGAATCCGATAATTGAAACCACACCCCATAGATTCACCAGAACGCTCAAAATAATTAGGACCTTTTCTTCCCAGCCCAGATTTTCCCGCATACCTTTAGCCGCAAGTAATATTAGGAACGGCGTGAAGTCGAGGCTGAATCGGTAACCGAACTGGGTAAAACCTACTGTGCCATGGGTGATTAGGATAGGCAAGATGCAGACTACGGCTAAAGCGGCATATTTGCTGAGTTTATTCCAGGGTCCCTTGAAGATGTAGATGAACGCTGGCGTGGTGAAGAATAGCCCAAGCCCCATCCAGTTAGGTTCGAAGTAGGGGGAGTTGTTTAGCAGGATTGGTCCTTGGAAGAAGATGGCGTAGATGTGGCGTGGAATGTAGCTTAGGTTGAAGATGCCGTTTGTGAAGCTAGGGTCCTGCTGGATGCCCGGGATAAGGTAGTAGCCGAGGTCAGAGAAAACGCCCCAACGACCAAAATTATACAACTCATACACCCCAACCAATATGCCTAAACCTACCAGGAAATAAGCCGCCTGCTTTAACCGGGGTTTCCAACTGCCGTTTTGCTCGTAGATTAATAGTAAGAAAAACGGAAATGAGAGGATTACGGGAAGTCGGGACAGGAACGCGAAACCCAACAAGACGCCGATGAGAAAGGGGGTCTTCTTGTAGAGGGCGAGAACTATTGCTAATGTGAGAAAGAGAACGGCAGATACCTGCTCAATGTACCATGCAGAGCCTACCGACGCAATGAACCAGAGGCATGTTCCGAAGCCGAACAGCGCCGTTAGCCACAGTGCTTTGCTGCCTTTCACACCGGTTTTCTTCAGCATAAGCCATGTTGCTGAAACAGAGAGGCAGGCGAGAAAAATGGACATTAAGCTTTGGTCAACGTTTGTGCCGAAAAGCGCCACGAAGGGCAAGAGTAGAATTGCAGGCATCGGCGGATAAACAACGAAGTAGTTGCCGTGGAAGGGTACGATTTCAGCAAGCACTGTTCCCCCTCCAGTTACGCCTAACCTGCCATGAAGGAAAGCGTCAGCTAAATAGACAAAGTGGTTTTGCCCAGGCGGCGGACCCTTGGAGAGGACGAAGATAAGCAGGGATACGAGGGCTATTATGAGGAGTTTCCAGCGAAGCCTCAAGGACGCTGCTTCACTGTATATGCGCAAGATTTCTTCCCTAATTTTTCTCATTCCGTTTGCCGACTGGATTTTTGAATTTGGCGATAAACGAATTTAAGGCTTTAGTTTCCTAGAAGAAACAGCGTAGTCATGAAGAAATTGTCTGATTGTTGAAATAACTCTCAGGTTTTTTTTGTTTCTTGAAGTATTCTTTTAGGGGTTCCCAATAGAATTCTTTCCATCCATCCGCAGCATCATCAGCTATCTCCTTTGGAACATTTGTGTGCACCATGACAATTTCTGTTCCTTTAGGCACTTTACAGAAAGTCAACTCCAGCCGAGAGGGAGACGCACCTTTGGGAAAATCCGTCGATGTCCACTCTTGAACCACACGTTTTCCGGGTTCAAGCTCGAGGAATTTACCCGAGATATATTCGTCCCAAGCGGTAAATTTGTCGCCGACCACTGGTTTGCCTGTGGCTTTGCTGGCTGTGAATTCGCTGTGTTTTTCAGGGTCCACGTAGGCTTCGTAGACTTGTTTAGGGGAGACTTTTGGGATAATTACTTTTTGCCTTATTGTTGTTACATCTGCTTTGCTCAAACTATGCACAACCATTTAGATTATTAGTTTGGAAGGGTTTTTTAACTTTAAGGTTCAATTCTAAGTGAGCAAAAATGGGAAGATGCACAAGGACCGTCGGCGAACGCCGGCTCGGTCGAACTATCTACAAGCTTGGGAACAGCGTAGAACTCAGCGGTAAAGAAGGAAAAGCAAAGCTGGCAGAGCAAAATTATAAGCAGAAAACCCAAGCATCACAAGGTTGTGCTGAGGATTCGCCAATCCAGAACCTACGCGATCCCTCAAAAAGGAAGAAAAAAGAAACAGAAACTTGAGCGGGCATATTTGGATCCTATAGAAGGGGTAGGTTGGTATTGGTTTTTTTGGAGCCGTTAGCAATGTGTGACTGTTTGGATGCAATCACACAAGCTTAATTGTATTAAACGTCAAAAATAAGTTGGTGATTTGATTTTGAAGACAGAAAACATGCTTGACCCAAAAGATGTTGCAAGCAACGTCTACAAGCTCAAAATGGAGAACGACCGTGTACGGGTGTTTAATGCAACTTTTAAGCCAGGTGAAAAAGCCGTAATGCACCATCATCCCGACCATCTGGTCTATGTGATTGAAGGAGGCAAAATGAAGCTAACTACCCAAGGCAAAACCGACACTCTCAACCTCAAAACTGGTGATTCACTTTTTCTGAACGCTCAATCGCATGAAGCAGAGAACATGGGTCAGTCAAATATTGCGCTTTTGGTGGTTGAACTAAAGAAGTAACCTAAATAGTTCGGCTTACTTTTATTTTTTTAGGGATTCTATTTGTCAGCATCGTTAAATGATCAATCTGAATGGAACTACAGAAAAACAGACCAACGACTGGTAATAGTTAAAACTAAAAATGAGAACATCCGCAAAGCCTCATTACTAGATGTTTTAACAAACATACCTTTTACAATAAATGTTCCAGAAAATACATCCATGGATGATTTGCAGCCTGAAAAAGAGTATTTGGCACACCTGAAAGTTTACACGTCGAAGAACCTTGAGGGAGTCAATGAGGACTTCGTCAATTTCTTTGATGCTGTAGATGTGGATCAAGACCTGGGGGATTTCATTAAGGCTTACTGGGTTTATCCAAGCAAAATAAGTTTTGAACTAGTAGATGTTGAAAAGCCTTAAGCTATCTTAGGACCATGTTGACGAATTTTTCTGGGTTAAACAGTTCCAGGTCCTTGTAGGATTGGCCAACTCCGATGAACAGGATTGGTTTTTGCGTCACGTATGTTACGCTTAGCGCTGATCCCCCCTTCACGTCGGCATCCACTTTGGTGAGGATTGTTGCGTCGATGCCTACGGCTTTGTTGAATTCTTCTGCTTGCATAACTGCGTCGTTGCCGATGAGCGAGTCAACGGTGAAAACTGTCAAGTCAGGACGCACTACACGTTTTACTTTGATTAGTTCGTTCATGAGGTTCTGGTTTGTCTGCATCCTACCTGCAGTATCAATCAAGACAATGTTAATTCCATGGGCTTTCGCATGGCTAACCGCGTCGTAACCCACCGCCGCTGGGTCTCCGCCATAGTTGCTCTTAATCACACGCATACCTAACCGCTTTGCATGCTCTTCTAGCTGCTCAATTGAGCCTGCGCGGTATGTGTCAGCGGCTGCAAGCAGCACAGAGTAGCTTTTGTCCCGCAGAAACTGAGCTACCTTGGCGATGGTAGTGGTTTTTCCAGTGCCGTTGATGCCGACAAACATCAAAACAAAGGGCTCCTTCTTCTGACGTTTCTCCTCCGCCATCTTGAGCAGGTCAATTCTTTTATCGGTTAACATAACTTCCAAGAGTACTTGTCTTAGGTTGTCTTCAACAATTTTTTTGCGATCATCTAATCGTTTAACCTGAACCCCAGCCAAACGCTTCTCCATTTCCTCACAGATTTTGTCTGCTACAGGAAAAGCAACGTCGTTCTCGCAGAGGCTCATTTTAAAATCTGCTAAGAGAGGAGCAAGATTCTCCTCTTTAAGCTCAGTTGTAGTTACCTTGTTTACTAAGCCTTTAAAACCTGACTTGAGCTTATCAAACATTGAACTATTGTTTCCTTTCTCGTGCGGTTGCAAGCATGTTTTCAAGTCTGCCTCTGCCCGAGTTAATTCGTTCAGCAACCTGACTGAACTGTTGTTGAGCTGCATGCATGGTTTTTTCAAGTTCATCTAAGCGTTCTTTAAGAGTTACTTTTGCTTCCTCGAGAGTTTTCTCAACTGATACACCTGCGCCCAAACCAATGATGACTTTGTTTGAGTCCGCAAGCTTTACTTTGACATAGGAGCTTCCTCCGATGGGAATAAGCATTTCAGAGTTTTCTTTTTCTTTCTCAATGCCTTCAAGCGTCATGTTAGCATAGTTTATATCGGTTAACGCTGCGTTCACCATGCCTATGCGTTGTTGCAGAGCGTCTGCAGTCTGCTCAAGATAACGCATTTCCACGCTGAGACGACGAAGCTCTTCTTCAGCGTTTGCTCTCTGCGCCAAAAAGTTTACTCTCCCGCAACAATTTTCTTTAAAATTGGGTTTTGGATTTGATCCCCAGAAATTTCTTCTGAACTAATAATTTTAATATGGTGCCTTTTTACTCGGTGTCTGCTGCCTATTTCAGCATAGACTCTCTCAACTGCATGTTCGCTTTTGTCAGCTAAAAGTTCTCTAACGAACCCAGTTGATAGTCTTGGCTTGTTGATTTTGCCGGTTACTTTGTAAGCTTTCATTTTTCTTCTTCCTGCACAACATCCAGTGCGTTCCCAATAATAAACATCTCGGGTCCAGTTGTCATAGAACCAGCAACGGCTGCGTGAGTATTGGCGAGTAAACCAGTGCCAACATATGGGACTCCACAGTTTACAGTGCCAACGTCAACGGGAACTTTAAACACGTTCTCCAAGGTTTTTCTCTCATCATCCTTCAGCAGTGGATGCGCCAACACGCCTTTGTTGGTGGCAACAGCTAAAGAGCCAACATACGGCAAACCCGCAATTTCCGTGGGCAATGCCTCCACGCCTAAGGCTTCAGAGATTTTTTTGATTTCAGCTTCTTTAAATCTTGGATCAACCACAGCGCCTTTATCGCTGGCTAAAACTAAGTTGCCATAAGCGGTTTTCCTGCTATCCATCACGACTATGTTTCCTTCGAAAACCGCTTTTATCGCTGCTAATTCTTCTTCTCTTACAGCTTGTGACACAATCATTCCAGTGGAGTTTGCGCATACCAGAGAACCAGCCAGCACTGAGCCGCTGATGGATGTGTAGGCAAGCTTCACTTTTAGCCAATCAGCATACTCTTGCGCTTTCTGCAGCGGAACCATCCGCGGAATCATTACTATGTTCTCGGTTGCCAACGCATACACGCCTATGCTTGCGCTTCCAACTATGCTTGATAAGTAAACAGTCAAGAATTAAATCTCCTGATGAATAGTTTATTAGCGAAAGTTTCATGCGATACTCCTTTTTTTAGATTGCGGTTAATAAAGCAACAAAACTAAGCAGGGGTTTTCTTTTGCTCTGAAGGAAGAGTAATCGTGAATGTGGTACCGTTCCAGCTACAAACCTTCTTTGGGATCCTATTAGGAATTCATTTTGCAGAAACCGAAGAGGTAAGCAAAACTCCTAAGAGGGGTAGTCTGGTATCGCGTTTCCAGCGCTCATAAATATGTTAAAACTATGCTTAAAAAATAAAACAAAAAAAGAAAAGGAAGGTTTTTTGATTCGTGTGCTTATGCTCGTTTTCTAACAGTCAGCACAATTACTGCGCCGACTACCAGGATTGCAATTATTATGGCGGCTGTGGAACCAAGAAGGTACATGTCAGTGTTCGATGTCAATGGAGCAGACGAAGGCGTTGGAGTTGCTTGTGCTTCCATCACGGTGAAGCCGTCTTCTGCGGTTGATGGCCAGTAGCCGTTTGTGCCTTGGAAGTTAGCGAAGACTGTGTAGGTTCCTGGAATGTCAGGCGTCCATGTGTATCTGTATGTGCCGCTTGCATCGGTTGTTGCTGTGCCTATGCTTCTGTAGTTGTTGTTTGAGTCTAAGACGTATAGTGTAACTGGAACGCCTGTGAAGGTGGTTGGCAGCGGTTTCTGCTGGTAGACGTATCCCATCCAGTCTTTCATACTTGCGTCAGATGAAGCTGGGACTCCGTTGGGGAAGTCTGCTGCTTGCTGGTTCTGCTGTGTGCCTGCGGAAATGTCCGTGACTGAACCTTTGATTACAAGGGGTGTTCCGAAGGATATTCCAACGTTTGGTGCTGAAACTGTGGTGGCGCTGGGTCCTCTACCTACGCTGTAGATTTGGTTGTCGTAGGCGTTGAAGGTTACTGCGAAGCCGTCTGCAATTCCAAAGCTTGAGTCTCCGAACTCGTTGTTGTCATTTGACAGCGTAAAGATTTCTGTTCCGTCTGTAGCATTGATACCACGCATCAAGGCACCTTTGTAAATCGGAGTTTGAATTGTGTGCTCCGAAGATACTGTATAGATTACTCCGTCTCCGACTGCGTTTACGAAAGTTGCATATGGACCAGGTACTTCAAAGCCGCTGTTAGTACTGTTGCCTGCACCGCCATTACCGTAAGTCCATACAATGTTTCCTGTTTTCAAATCATAAGCATAGACTATTCCGGCGTATGCTGAGCTGTAGATGCGACCGTAAGCAATTACGTCAGCTAATGTTCCAGGGCCTTGGCTGCCATAGTAATCAAGCGGTGACTGAGGTGTATTTGCAGGCCACAATAAGTGTCCGTCTGTTAGGCTATATCCCACAAATTGCATAGTTTCCCTGTACGATTCAACGAAAACACCAGCTCCTGGGTCAGCTCCTGCATATGTGATTGTGGTGATCTGGGTTCCTGATGGCGGATTAACCGTGTTCCACCAAAGTACATCACCGATGTTACCTCTGGATGCGTTGAGGTTTATAGCGAAGTAGGTGTATGGATTGTAGGCGGCTAATGAAGGGTAAGAGCCGTTTCTGCAAAGTAACAAATTGCCTGGAAACACTGAGAGTATGCTTGGTGTTGAAGTCATAGTGCTGCGCCATGATGCAATGGAATAGTTCCAGTCATAACGATTTTGCGGAGAACTTGAATCAAAGACCGTTGCGTTGATTAAGATGGTGGAACCATACGGTACTGCGACACTAGTGCCGTTGGGCAATGTGCCACTGGTGCCTGTGACTGGAATAGGAACAGCTGTAATGAGAGCGCCTCCAGTAGCATTTATGATTGATGGTGACAATAGACTTGCGCCAGGGTTGTATGGATTGTAAACGTAATTCCAAAGTTTTGATGAATTCCATTCGGCTAAAACGTAGTTGCCCAAGTAGGTTGTCATAACGTACTTCAAGACCTCACCGTTCGGACCTCGCACTGATGTCCCTCCAGGAGTGCCTGTTACGTTAAACACTGGGTCTCCAGTGTATGCATCAAAACCTCTAGCAAAGTTGCTTGTGAACAGAATTGGCGGGAAAATTCCGTGTTGATCAGGGTCTTCGTGAGCCCATACGAGTCCAAATGATATCGCAGGTATATCTTTCCGAGACCAAATAAGTTGTCCTGTGCGAAGGTCAACAGCATTGGTTGGTCCACCGTTGCTGCCGGTAAAGCTAGAAACGCCAGTGAATGATCGAGGCTCGTTATAGTATAGTACGCCACTTATTATTATTGGATTGACAAATCTTTGGTTGTATGCTGAGCCCTCAAAGTATTGGTTGCCCTGAATCTCGAAATTGTTGCCTCCGACAACTCCTCCAAATTGAAGCGGCTTAGTCCACATCACGTGACCAGTCTTAGGTCCAACGGAATCACCTGAGAACATCTGTTCGTTTGGTCCAGGCATAGCACCATAACCGGCTATACCTGCGCCTAACCAGTTTGAACTAATTGACCACCAATTAGTATTCTCACCGTAAATTGGCCGAGTCCAGTATGCTGATGGAAGTGGATTATCGGGTATGTTTGAGATTGGTTCTTGCTGCACAGTTAGGGTTCCTGATCCGAAACTTGAGACGTAACTGTCATTTACGTAGGCGTCATTTGCGTGGCTGAAGTCGTTAATGTTTTGTCCTCCATAGCTGAAGTTGAGTAAGTATGTGCCGACTTGTTCTGGAGTGAAAGGGAAGTATTGGCTGTTTGTTGGGTCTGAGATATAGCTGAAATTCTCTGTTTGCACCGTGCCATCTGGTGCTGTAATGGCGAGGTTATAATTACGGTATCTATAATCGTTATTTAGAGCTGCTCCATCAAAAGGTAGGTTGCCAAGAAACATGTAAATTGTAGTCTTCTGGCCGACACCTACAGGGTCAGGTAAAGCAATAACGTAAGCATGTGTTGGAATTTGCCATGGTGGATAATGTGCATTAGCGGTTGGCAAGAGCATCACTGAAGTTCCAATTGAAATTATGAACAACAATGCAATCATGATAGCTGCAGTTTTATTTTTACAAATTTTCATTTTTCTTTCTCCTTTTATTTATCCGCATAGTATATTTTGACTATTATTTATAAACTTATATTAAAAATAGGTTGATGTGCAAATAAAAGCGCTTGATACAATAAAAAAAAGGGATTTTGGAAGTTTCCTTTGGCTCATTTATGGTCGCCTTCTCATTATCAGCGCTATTATCATAGCCCCGATAATAAGGACCAAAACGAATAGTCCAGCGATTGCGGGAATAAAGTACGTGTCAGCCATAGATTTTATTGGAGCCGCGGTCGGTGCTGGTGTTGCCGTTGCGTGGTCAACTGCGAAGCTTGTTTCTGCGAATGATGGCCAGTAAGATTCAGAACCTGCAAACGTAGCGATAACAGTGTACTTACCTTCAATGTCAGGAACCCACTGCAAACTAAATGCACCGCTCGAATCACTCGTGGTACTGCCGATGTTTCGTTGGTTATCGTTTGAATCAATGACATCTATCGATATTGGAACGCCCGTCACATCAGTTGGCTTTGGCTTTTGCATGTAAACGTATTCCATCCATGCACTTTGACTTGCGTCAGAGACTGCTGGAACTCCATTGGGGAAGTTTGCTTTCTGCTGTTCCTGCTGTGTACCAGCGGAAACATCGATGACTCTACCGCGTATCACTAAGCCAGATCCTTGTACGATGTCTGCCATGGGTGCTTCGACTGTGATGGCGCTTGGTCCTTTACCATATGAATAGATTTGGCTGTCATAGGAGTTGAGGGTTGTTAGGTATCCGTCTGCAACTGGAGATTGCCCTCCGTACATTTGGTTGCCGTAATCCAGTATAGTCCACAGTTCTGATCCGTCGGTGGCGTTAATTGCACGCAATTTTGCTCCCTTATATAGTGGAGAGTTGGGTGAGTGCTCAGTAGTGGTTAAGTAGACTTTTCCATCTGCAATTGTGCTAATGAAGGTGGGGTAGTGACCATAGGGTGTGTTGAGCCCGGAATAGGTGCTGTTACCTTCGCCGCCGTTGCCATAAGTCCACAGTAGATCTCCTGTCTTAACGTCATAACAGTAGAGTATTCCGCTGTAGCCGCTCCAGTAAAGTTTGCCGTAAGCAGTTCTTTCCAAGCCTATAGCCATGAAATTGTAGTCAGCCGTGAAGTCGTCTGGTAGTATTGTTGGACCCCACAATTGGCTTCCATCAGCTAAGCTGTAGCCGTAGTGCAACATGGTTTCTTTGTCTGCGAAGATAAAGACTCCGTTGCTTGGATCCCAGTCGGTAATGAGTCTAGTATTGTTGCCTGGTGCTGGCTGATAGGTTTTTGTCCACATCACGTTTCCTACTTGTCCCGTCTTTAGGTTTACTGCTGTGATGTTAGCTGGATTAGCACTTACAGTAGCATAGTAATCGCCTGGGTGCCCTCCGAAAGTTCCTTGAGTTAAAAGCAGCATGTTGCCTAGGCTAACGAGCGGAATAATGCCTAATGAGGCTAGCCCAACACTCCAACTTGTTCCAGTAAGCGATGGGATTGATATGTTCCAGTCGTAGGCTGAGTTTGTTACCGCTGCGTAAGGTGAACCCGCTGGCAAACTAGTGATTGTTCCGAATCCAGGTATGTTCAAAACTGTCATGGGTGACCATCCTGTGCCATTCCAATAGTTGTTTGCTGGTGCCGCTGGTGTTAATGGTGCGTTTGCTGGAACTATTCCTCCGGTGTACCAATTGGCTGGACTTAAGCCTGATCCTGCGCCAAATACATTAGATGAGTTCCATTGAGTTAGGTACCAATTCGGACTTGTGGCAGTTCCCTTGTTGGTAAGAGTGTAAATCAAAATTTCGCCTGAGGGTCCTGCTACGCTTACGCCTGATGGAATGTTGGAAATGGTCATTGGTGTGAGCACGCCTGTTCTTGGATCGTATGCTTTCCAAACTGTGCCCAGTGTCACGCCAGCATTGTAAGGTGCGACTAGCAATCCATCGGGTAGGACTCCGTGTTGGTTGGGGTTCTCGAAAGAGTATAGGTAGCCAAAGGATGGTACAAGAGCAACGCCTGTTGCCGTTACATTGATACGCCATTGTTCTTTTCCAGTTCGCAGGTCTACTGCAACATAGTCTCCGCCTGTGCCGCCGAATAGTCCGCCGCTGCCAGGAACGTTACCGAATGGTTCTTGGTAGAAGAGGGTTCCTTGCATAATAATTGGATTAGCAAATCTGACGTTGTATGATAGACCTGAATAAAACATTTCGCCTGGAACCGCTGTGTCGTTTCCTCCGACAACTCCTCCGTACTGCATAGGTTTTGTCCACATAATGTGTGCGCTGTTTGGTGCTGAGCCGTAAGGCTGGATGGCGCCTGGAATACCATAGGCCGCGCCAGATCCTATAATGAATGGTGAAGCTAGCCAGTTAGATGCTATTGTGTACCAGTAGGTGTTCTCTCCCTCTATTGGGCGTGACCAGTACTGAGTTGGAAGTGGATAGCTGTCTGTTGCTGCTGGGATTGGGTCTTGCTGCACGACTAGGTTTATTGTGTTGCTGGCGCCTAACCATACGTCACCTAAATAGTTTGCATCTGCTCCAGGAGAAGTAGCTGAAGTGAAAGTGTAGTTTTGTCCAGGATAACTGAATTTGAATGTGTAGTTGCCGAGTTGGTCTGGGGTGTATTGGAAGTACTCTACGCCTGTTGGGTCGTTGATGACGTCCCATGATTGTGTTTGTGTTGTTCCATCGGGCTTGGTAATGATTAGCGAGTAATCATGGCGTCTGATGTCATTTGTTATAGTTGCCCCGGGCAAGGGAGCATCAATCCACATGACGATGGCTGCGGTTTGGCCGATGCCAACAGGGTTTGGTGCAGCTACTATGTAGGCATAGGAAACGAAAGTCCATGGCGGTGAATGCGCGTTTGTAGTCGGTATTAACGCAATTGAAGTGGTCATTATTGCTGTCAAGAAGATGGCAATCGCTATAGCAAATAATTTATTTTTTAACATTTTTCTTTTCCTCTTGAATTTTAATTGAACGAGAAGGTTAAACGAGAAAGTTTATGATCTCGCTCAACAATAACCACTTTATCCCGTTTATATATAAAACTTTGCTAAACGAGGGACCAACATCTGTTATACAAAATAAGAATTACAGTAAATTTCGCCAAAAAGAAAAAAGGAAAGGATTCTTTGTTTGTTTTAGCTTATGGACGCTTTCTCAGCATCAACGCTAATATTCCGCCGACAATAGCTATAGCTGCGATTATTGCAATTCCTGTACCTACGACATAGGTGTCAGTGTTTGATGGTGCTGCTGTTGGAGCTGGTGTTGGTGTTGCCGCTGCGGGATCAACTGCAAATGCCGTGACAGCGTGAGATGGCCAGTAAGATCCAGAACCCGCGAACGCAGCATAAACAGTGTATTGACCTTCAATATCTGGCTTCCAGTTGAAACTGAAAAATCCATCGTTACTCGTAGCTGTCCCGATTTCCCTAAAGTTGCCGTTAGCATCAACAACACTAAGTACAATTGGAACACCTGCTGTATCCATTGGACGTGGCTTTTGCATATACACATACTCCATCCATTGGCTTTGGCTTGCGTCAGAAACAGCTGGAACTCCGTTGGGGAAACGTGCTGCCTGCTCGTTTTGGTTTGTGCCTTCGGAAATGTCAGTGACAGTGCCTTTGATGGTGACAGAGGCGCCTAAGGGTGCAGCTGTGTCAGGCGCTTGAACAGTCATGGCGCTTGGTCCTTTACCAATTGTGTATATTTGCATGTCGTAGGTGTTGAGGTACGTCCAGAATCCGTCAGCGATAGCTCCGTTTGCACTCATAAATGAGCCTCCTTGACCCCAGCTTGTCAGAGTCCAGATTTCCTGTCCAGTTGTAGCGTTCAACGCGCGTACCAGTGAACCTTTGTATTGCGGCGTGTTTGGAGAGTGCTCGTTAGTGAACAAGTAGATTTTTCCGTCGGCGATGGCAGCAATGAATATGGGATAGTTACCCCAAGGCGCTTCAAGACCGGTAAAAGTACTGTTGCCAGGACCACCGTTTCCGTAGACCCATTTCCTTACGCCGGTTTTTATGTCAATTGCGGAAACTAATCCACCATAGCCGCTGACATAAAGTGTGCCGTAAGCAACGTGGTGAGATCCAGTGTTTTCTGTGTTTACTGAACCGCTGAAGGTGTCGTAATCTCTCAGGTTCGCTACGGGACCCCAAATTTTTTCACCGGTGTCTAGGTTGTAGCCGTACCACTCCATTGTCTCTTTCATGTACATAGTAAAGACACGACTCTCTGAATCAACTGTTTCAGATCTAATTATGACAGGCGTGTACGTTGGTGTCGGAGTATAAGTTTTTATCCATATCAAACTGCCCACTGTGCCTCGCGATGCGTTCAGGTTGATTGCCCACATCGTGTAAGGATTCGGATTTTCACCCCATCCCCCATACATTGTGTAGCCAGGGTCAGCCACGGATATTGTGCCGTTTATGCCAAGCAATATGTCACCTAAGAAAGCGTTGACAACGTTTACGGTACCAGTCATCCCTGCACGCCAAGACGCAGAAACGTTCCAGTCAAAGCGGTTTGGTGTACTTGCGTTAGCAGATGACGCAATGGTCGGAGTGAGAGCTGCTAGATCCCATAGTTTGGACGAGTTCCACTGAGCCAAATACCAATATGGATTTGAAGTGTTGCCTGCGTTAGCGATGACATATCTCAAAATTTCTCCGTGTGGTCCAAGAACGGCTGTGCCTGGAGGAACGTCAGTCACGTTAAACAGCGGATTCCCTGTTCTAGCATCAAAAGCGCGTCCGAAGTTATTTGTGAACAATATGCCTTCATAGAATACTCCGTGTTGATTGGGAGTGTCAGCGTCATAGTTGTATCCGAATGACAGGGTTGGCAGATCATTTCGTCTCCACATTTCTTGTCCAGTTCGCAGATCAACAGCGACAACATCACCTGCTTGCCCAGAGAGACCGAACGGTTCCCTGTAAAAAAGTATTCCAGTCATGATTATCGGGTTGGGAAATCTGTGGTTGTATGTTGCACCTGTGTAGAACATGTTTCCGTTAACTCCAACGTCGTTTCCTCCTGCAACTCCTCCGTTCTGAATTGGCTTAGTCCACATTACGTGTGCACTGGTAGGAGCCACGCCATCTAGTTGCACATTGGCAGTTCCAATTTGAGGTGAACCGCTACCCAGCCAATTTGAGGAGATGGTATACCAGTCCGTGTTCTGCCCTTCTATCGGGCGCGTCCAATACTCTGTGGGAAGCGGATAGCTAAGTGTTGGAGCAGGTACTGGATCTTGCTGTACGGTAAAGTTCACTGTTTTGCTGGTGGCGCCGAGGAACGTATCGTTTGTCCATGTTCGCATAGCAGCTGTATCATTCCAGACATATACTGTGTCGGGATACCAGAACAGGACAGAGTGTATGCCGACTTGAGTGGGTGTATATGAAGTGTATGTTGTTTCTGTCGGGTCGGGTGTGAATGGACCAAGCGTCTGAGTTTTTCCGTCTGGCGTTGTTACATTCAGCCTATAATCCTGCATTCTAAGAGGATTATTTATGTCTGAATTGGGCATTTTAAGATAAGCCCACATTACGATGAAAACTCGTTGACCGACTCCGACAGGATCAGGTGCAGCATTAAGATAGGGATATGTAGGAATTGTCCATGGTGGTGTATGCGCATTGGCAGTTGGCAGAGAAATAATTGAAAAAGCTGTGGATGATACTAGAATTAAAGCAATCATAATAGCCATAGTTTTATTTTTTTGTATTTGCATTTATTTTCTTCCTCTTAAATTCTGTAATGAAAAAATGAATCGCTAAACTAATAAAGCTATTCCCATTACCAAATTATCCCTTGCTTAAAATATTGCTATGTATTTTGTTACTTTTAATAAAAAATAATGATAATTGTTACATCAGTGTATTTATAAAAAAAACTATTTGAGTTAATAAAATAGAATTATTTCATGGAAATATTCATACTCCAAACACGGCAATTTTTGACTGTAGATTAATCTTTTGCTTTTAGTCAGAGTATTTCTACTAAATTCAGCTTCGTTAAAACGCTAATCCCAACGAGCCCATAACAACACTTTTTATCTACAAACGATTTCTCCTTAACACGGTGCCTATGCCAACCATTAAGGATATCATGACTAAAGAAGTCGTAATAATCGATACAAATAAAAGCGTTTTTGAAGCGGCAGAGCTCATGTCGTCGAAGGGCGTAGGCTGTGTTATAGTTGTTATCAAAGGTTTTCCTGTTGGAATCATCACTGAACGGGATATTGTGAGAAGAATCGTGGCGAAACGTGCTTCGCCAGATGTTCGGGTCACAGAGATCATGACTAAAACGCTAATAACAGTTGGGCCTGACGCCTCGTTGAAGGCTGCGGCAAGGTTGATGTCAACCAACAAAATAAGACGACTGCCCGTTTTGAAGAACAATAAGCTTGTTGGGATTGTGGTTTCATCAGACTTTGTCCGCAATGTAGGGAAAAAAACCACTACTGAAGAAATCCTTGATGCACTGGGACGCTACCCAACAGGTCCGGTTTCTTAAATGAGAGCCGCCCCATTCGGCGCATGTCATGAAAGAAATGAAAACAGAATAGTAGAATAGTGAAACCAGTAACCATTCTGTTAGAAGAGTAACTATCCCTATCTTCTACCTTTCACCAAATGTTTCAGGTTAAAGCCAACCAATCATAATTCATTTGAAAGACGCAAGTTGTCCTCTTGAACATAGATGCATAACCGCGGGATAGCGCTCACTTTTTCTATGCAGAATTTAGGCAAAGCTTATTTGTTGGATGCAGCCTTTACCGAAACCATGATTTTGCAAAGAGCGTTTTATGAAAGGGACATAATAACAGTCGCTAAGGAGCTATTAGGAAAAATAATAGTACATGAATCTCCTGAAGGCACAACCTCGGGCAGAATTGTTGAAACAGAAGCGTACCGAGGCCCCGAAGACCAAGCCGCACACAGTTCAGGTGGTCGTCGGACAGCTAGAAACGAAGTTATGTATGGAGAAAAAGGGCACGCTTACGTGTACTTAATCTATGGAATGTATTTCTGCGTTAACATAACTGCTGGCGGGGTGCCGGGAAAGCCTGAAGCGGTTCTGCTAAGAGCTCTCGAACCAGTTGTTGGCGAGGACCTTATCGCTAAACGGAGGCGAATGGTTCCTGGAAAAATTGCTAACTTAACCAATGGTCCTGGAAGACTTTGCGCTGCAATGGGTATAACAAGGGCACAGAATAAGTTGGATGTTACTTTAAAGCCACTATACATTAATGACGCATCGACTGTTGCTTTAGAGGACATAGTGGCGACAACACGAGTAGGCGTTAATTATGCTGGAGAATGGAAGAGCCTTCCTTGGCGATTTTACATTAAGGGAAACGGCTATGTCTCAGTAAAATAGAGCCACTCAAACAACAGTGTTTAAAAAATAAAAAAAGAGAAATAAGGATTGAGCGGAATCTTTGGCCTTTACACTGGTGGAGGGGGTGAAGTTTCGTGTGGTTTCATTGTGAAGAAGGCTATTGCCAAGATCAGCGATGCAATCCATATCAGAAGTATGCCGAATCCGATAATGATCAGCACTGCACCTATCAATAGTATCAGTCCCGTTGTTGAGAATAATCCAACATTTGTTCTGTCTGAAAGTTGTTTAAGTGAGCGTCTCATAAAGAAAGTCGCGATTATCGCAAATATCCAAAGTATGGCGAAAACTACTATGGCTGCCGTAATGAAAGGAATAACGTCTCCAAAGCTAATGTTGCTTGTGTTTGGAGTCATACCTGAAAGCGATGAAAGGGTTGACCAATCGCCATTCCAGCTTGGATATATCTTCAGAATGAAATCTTTGATGTTCGGCAAGACGATCGCAATTGCAATTACCACTGCCAGGACCACACCGACTATGCCAGCGATTATTCCGTAAAGTGAGTTGTCAAAGATTCCACTTTGTTTGTAGATGCTAGCGAATCCGTGCAAGGATACCAAAATGAGGATGGCACCGATAAGTTCGGCGATTCCGAGGTAGTTAATGTAGGGAAAAACGCCTATGAACATCAGTATTGCGCCGACGCCGCCCAAGTTTTTGCTTGAGTCAAAAGTCATTATGTTATCTCCTGTTTTCTTCATTGGTACTTTAAGGATAAAAGCTTTTTCATGTGGTATCTTTTCAAAACAGCAGAATAAAATAATTATTATTTGCATTATAAAAATTGGGATTAAGTTAATCGGGTCCGATGGGATAGGCTTAAACCATTAATTGAATCCCGAAATCTGGAAAATACCTTCTTAGCACAAGAGAGCCTGACCGGACTTCCTGACGGGTGTGGTCCTCCGCTCATTGGAAGAACTATTAGGGTTTGTCTTATTGGGATGGTGTTTATGCTACTAGTCAGGAACTGCTTGAACGTATGCAATGTTTGAGAATCCTTTCCTCATTGATGAGAAGCACTAATAAACCTCACTCATTTATCGTAAAAAAGTAATAAGCATTTTTGCTTAACAATCAATCTTGGCAGTTTAAGCTAACAGTCGAAAATAGGGAAAGTAAGATAAAGATAGAGTGCGCCAGATTACACTATGTCTGCCATTAATATGTTTCCTACAGAGCGGCTTATAATAGAGATTGTTTCAACGTTTCTTTGCTTTGTTCTTGTTTGGTTCATGATAAGACCATATAAGCTTACTAGGGAAGGGAGGTACCTAGGTTTACCGCTCGGATTTGGTTTTCTAGGCATATCATTTGCCTTTGCAGCCCTAGCATATTCTCCTCTAGTTCTAAATCTTAACATAAAATTAATGTGGTTTACACTTTTAACAAGAACATTCGCCTTTGTATTCCTTGCAACCACCTACTTTTTTTCAAATAAGAAATCCAAAAATAGCCTGCTTTTGGGAGAGATAACTATTAGTCTGCTATTTATTGCTCTGGCCGCTTTACTTTCATTGACATTTGTTACGCCGCAATTTACATACACCAGTTACACACAATTCAATGTTTACTTCAGAATTTTTAATGTATTCTGCCTTTCCTATATTGTTATCTTTACGTTAAGAAGTCACTTGAGAAATAATGATCCAACCACGATTTGGATCCCTCTCGGTTTTATTTTCCTAGCAATAAGTCAGTATTCACTGCTCTTTTGGTATATTGATTCAAGTTTTTCGGCATTTATAGGTTCCCTAGTAAATCGTTTTGTAAGTTTAGCCATCTTTCTTTTTGTCGCCTTTCGAACCTTCTACAACTCAACCAGAAAGGATATAAAATGAAAAAAATTCCTCGCAGAGACAAATTAAAGATTTACGGGGATCTGTTGTCGGTACTAAGAAGCGAAGCTAATATTGGAAAAGTTGTGTTAACTCGTATTCAGGTGAAAATTAACGTGCCTTATGACCGGCTTAAAAACTACATTACAGAACTTAAAAACCTTGGGTTAATTGAAGATGAAACATCGCTTAAACTTACTGAAAAGGGCAAGCAGTACCTCCAGGAGTATGAAAAAATCCTCGATTTCATGAAACGCATGGGACTCACCTATAACAACAAACTTGACTAGTTCATCCGCAAGCAATTACCAAATCAATCAAGCGTGTTCAAATACTCGTTCCACATATACCCAAGAATTAAGGCTTCTTTAGCAGAAAGAGTTTGCTGAGGCTCTGGGACGCTTGGAGAAAAGCGCGAATGCAATTCACCCTATGGCTTTTAGTGAATTCTAACCAGAGCCTTCTCAGCCCTATTTATTCTCCAAGTTTTTAAGACTAAAAAAAAGGAAAGATAGTTGTGTTTAGCTGTTTGTTTATGGTCGTTTTCTAAGCACTATCATTGTTACTACTGCGGCTGCTGCTATTGCAGCAATTATGGCAATTGTCGCGATGGCAAAGTACGTTTCAGTAGGTGGCAGTACGGTCTCTGGATATGGTGAGGCTGTTGGTGCTGCCGGGTCAATTGCGAATGAGGTTATTGCGTGGGATTGCCAGTATGATTCAGTGCCTGCAAAGCTAGCGTATACTGTATATTGGCCTGGGATGTCTGGTATCCAATTGTAACTGAAATAACCGTCGTTTGTGGTGGTTGTTCCGATCTCCCGGTAGTTGCCATTAGAGTCGAGAACGCCTAAGATGACTTGAACGCCTGTGGTGTCAGTTGGACGTGGCTTTTGCATGTAGACGTATTCCATCCATGCGGCTTGGCTTGCGTCAGAGACTGCTGGAACGCCGTTGGGGAAACGCGCTGCTTGTTCACTTTGTTTTGTTCCGGCTGCAATGTCAGTTACTGTGCCTTCGATTATAACGCTACTGCCTAAGGTTGAGACTTTGGGTGACGCTGTTACAGTGGTTTCGCTGGGTCCTTTGCCAACTGAGTATACTTGCATGTCGTAGCTGTTAAGGTATAGGAAATATCCGTCTGCAACGATGTCGTATTGACCAACATACATTCCTGTGCCCCAACCTTTCAGGGTCCATATTTCGGTTCCGTCTGTAGCGTTAATGGCGCGATATCGTGCATCTTTGTACCAAGGTGAGTTGGGTGAGTGTTCGGTAGTTCCTAAGTATACTTTTCCGTCTGCAATCACGTCAACGAAGATTGGCATGTGTCCGTAAGATGTTCCAAGACCCGTGTAGGTGCTGTTGCCTTCTCCGCCATTACCGTATGTCCAAAGTAACTCTCCGGTTTTATCGTCGTAGCAATAGAGTATTCCGTCGAAACCAGCAGCATAGAGTTTGCCGTAAGCACTAAGGGTGTCTTCTCTAACAGTATCCCATTCCTTGACTGGTCTTTCTGCAGTCCATAATTGACTGCCGTCAGATAAGCTAAAGCCTGTAAGTTGCAGTGTTTCCTTGTCTTCCGTTATAAATGTCCGAGCTATATTATCGACAGCGATTATTTGTCTTGTCATGTTGTTTGGCGCAGGTGAATAGTACTTTGACCATAGTACAGTTCCGTAGTTTGCTTGGTTAATGCTAATTGCTGTAACGTTGACGCCTTCTCCGCTCGCTCTTGGGCCTGTTCCGAAGCTTCCTTGAGTGCAAATTATCATATCGTTGTAGTAAGCGTCTCTGTAGATGTTCCATGCTGTTGTTCCTTTAAGTGATGGTATTGAAACGTTCCAGTCATAGGCTGATGGTGAGCTAGCGTTTACTGTTCCTGAGTACCAGTTAATGGGTGTCATAGTAGTTCCGCCTCCGATTACTCTCGAAGAGTTCCACTGAGTTAGGTACATTTTCACGTCGCTTGTGGTTCCGGCGTTGGCCAAGGCGTAGATAAGTAGTTCACCGGCTGGACCTGCAACTGATACTGAGGATGCAGATGACGGTGCTAATGTAGCAGCTTGTGCTGTTCCTGAAGGAACGTTGGTTACGTTCATCGAGGTGAGTACGCCTGTTCTTGGATCATATGCTCTCCAAGTAGTCGATCCGCCGCCAAATCCGCCGCCTTGTGCTGCAATAAGCAATCCGTTTGGTAGAACTCCGTGTTGGTTGCCTGAGTCGAAAGAGTAGAGGTAGCCGAAAGATGGTACAAGTGAGACACCTGTGGCTGATGCATTTATACTCCAAAGTTCTTGACCAGTCCTAATGTCGACCGCTTTATAGGCGCCGCCTCCCCCGCCGTTGCCATATGCTTCTTGATAGTAGATTATGCCTTGCATGACTACTGCGTTGCTGAATCTTACGTTGTATGAGCCGCCCATGTAATATGTTTCACCCGGAACATTAGTGTCATTACCGCCGACAACACCGCCAAACTGCAGTGCTTTTGTCCACATTACGTGTGGGCTGTTTGGTCCTGTGCCGTCTGGTTGATATCGTCCGTAACCTGCTCCGCCGGTAACTGTACTGCCGCTGCGTATGTAGGGTGCATTGAGCCAGTTGGAGGAGATAGCAAACCAGAATGTGTTTTCTCCTTCAATGGGGCGCGTCCAGTATTCGGAAGGAAGAGGATAACTGTTCAAGGGCGCCGGTACCTGCTCTTGAGTCACTTGAAGTGTCGTTGTTGCGTTGGCTGGTGCCATAGCATCATTTTGGTAGGTTCCGCTCCAAGTGTATGTTTGGCCTGCATAGTTGAATTTGAGGGTGTAGGTGCCGAGTTGGTCTGGAGTGTAGGTCCAAAACTCTATTCCGGTTGTATCACTAATTGTATCCCAGTTATGTGTCTCAGTGGTTCCATCAGGTTTCACAATTGTGAGTTGGTAGCCATGGCGTCGAATGTCGTTTGTTACTGCTGCACTGGGCATGGGTGTATCGACCCACATGTATACTTGGGCTGTTTGGCCGATACCTATTGGTGAGGGTGCAACCGACACGTATGCGAACGATGGAATGGTCCATGGTCAGGTGTATGTGCGCTAGTTGTTGATAGTATTGTGAGTGGTGCAATCATTGTTATCATTAGAAATATTGCGAATATTGATAGTGTTTTGTTTTTTAGATTTGTCATTTTTCTTTCTCCTAATTTGTGGTTACTTATTCGACGAGGAGTGCTAATAAGACTGACTCACCTATCGTGAGCAATTATTGCAAAAGAAAAATAATTATTCTTAAAATATTTTATTTAATATATTTCTAATTATTTTTATTATACTTATTAGAGTATTCCAGAGTATTCCAACAGAGCGATGGTATCTTCTAGTTTCATCCTACAGCTGTCAAAAATGTTTTGGAGCAACTAAGGCATGAATTCAGGTTTTTAGGGAGCCAACTCTCAATGAGGTAGGTTGAAATCCGGATGTTTTACAGATTGATAGGCAACTCGAACTTTTGGAAGTAGTAGAACACATAATTTTTTTCTGTTCTACTACTTCTAAAACAATACGCCAAAAGGTCTACCAAACTCAATGTTAAATGGAAGATGGTTAACCCGAATATGTAAGCAAGGAATTGAAAGAAGAAAATTTGTGCCTCTTAGTTGTTGTTGAACAGAGATTTTTTTTCTCCCGGTCAACAACAACTAATCCGAGACACTATCTTTCACACGCAGTCTTCGTTCATTCTTTAGATACATCAACAGAAGTAGCAGTCTTATAGGCTCAATAGAGCCGACTACTTCTAATCTTAGTCGCTCGCACTTCTGGAACACATTCAGCCTTAGTCCAAGCGTTGTCATGGCGTTAATTTTATTACGGTGTACCATTGGTTTTGTGCTGCGTGTGCCTGTGTAAAGGGGAAGAAATTAAAGGCTTTTGTACCGATGTTTTTCAAGCTATGAGTGTCCTTAACAAAACCCGTGCCTTTAATGTCGGATTGGCCAGTAAGAATCGCTGCAACCTGGTTAACGATACCCTTCACATAAGCAATGATACTTTTTGTGGTCCCTACCACTGAAACTGCAGCATCGCCTTTATTTCCTGAAACATCACGAACCCTAACATTATCCGCGGAATCCGCAACCGGCACCAAATTCTCCTCCGTCCCAACGCCCCCGCTACCTGAAATAACACAAGACGTTTTCCCCTGAACACCTTCAGCAGCCGCCTTATGCAGCACACGCACAAAAAGCCACGATTCACTCAACGGAACAGAAGCCGACCCGTCCTTAGCCAAAGTAGACTCAGCCTTCAGCACTTCAGGATCAGCAAAGTTTTCGTCTTGAGCGCCCTCGATCTTGTAGAGAACCGCATTCGTATTCTCCTCTTTCAAGAAAACAAGCAATTGACTAGTCTGAGGCAAAACCTTAACGCTAATCAATTCCACATAATCATTTGTGGTAGTTATGCTTGAAACTTCCTTAAGCTTCTCAACCATTCAAAACAGCCTCTACAATTCGAAAATACCTTTGCTATCATTAAGCACTAATAGCTTGTTAGCCTAAACACGCTAACACCCTAACATGCCATGCGGCAACAAAAAAAATACTAGGATAAATTCGTTTGGCGGTGGCAGGCCCGCTGGGTCCCGAACCCAAATGGGTTCAAGACCTTAGTTCTTGTAAGTGGTTTCTTACTTAACTCGGCTTTATTGACGCGGACTGTGTAGGATCGGGCTTACCCCCGGGCTTCGAAGGTTCCCCAATCAACATCTAGGCTCCATCTTTTGTTTAATGTGCCCTGATATGCCGCGCTTTTTCTGCCCTGGTGGCAAGTACAAGGGATTTGAAAAACTACGTGTTTGATGCTTTAATTTGAACGGTTAAAAGCTTTACGATTAAGGCAACAAAGTTGATGAATCGAACTGGGATTTGGACGCGATCCAGATTGGAGACTGCTGTTAGTCAGCAAATGTTTCGACCTCAAGTATTTACTTTATCGTTGTTTTATGTGAACTGCATGGGACACATTTATTATTTAAGACTGCAGGATTTTAGGTGATTCGAGGGGAAGCTTGTGAGTTCTGAAGAATCTTGGCATGCGATTGAAGCACAGGAAGCGTTAAACAAACTAAAAAGCGAAAAAACAGGGTTAAGCTCAACTGAAGCAGCCGAGAGACTAAAAAAATACGGTCCCAACCAGTTAGCTGCAGGCGAAAAAACCTCGCCCCTCAAGATTTTTCTAGGACAATTCAAAAGCATACTTATACTAATTCTAATAGCCGCAGCAATAGTGTCGTTTGCGACTGGACACCAATTTGACGCAAGCATCATCCTTATCATCGTCGTCATCTCCGCATCGTTAGGGTTTGTCCAGGAATACCGCGCAGAAAAAGCATTGGAAGCCTTAACAAAGATGCTTGTGCCAACTGCTTCGGTTTTGCGGGACGGCAAGGAAATGCAGGTTGCCTCCAAAGACATCGTGCCTGGCGACATCTTGGTACTCAAAGAAGGAGATAAAATCGCCGCAGACGCACGACTAATAGAAACTTACAACTTACACGTTAACGAAGCACCTCTGACAGGTGAATCCGTTCCTGTTGAGAAAAGCACGGAAAAAGTAGCTAAAGACGCTGCGATCTTGGATAAAGAAGACATGGTTTTCTCGGGAACTGCGGTTACCTCCGGAAAAGCCAAAGCCCTCGTCGTCATGACAGCTATGAACACAGAATTCGGAAAGATCGCCAAGCAAGTTAGTGCTGTCGAAAAGAAGGAAACTCCTCTTGAAAAGAGAACTAAAGAAATTGGGAAATGGCTTGGCTTAGCGGCATTGGCAGTCAGCATAACCGTAATTGTTTTAGGTGTTGCACGGGGGCTGCCGCTGCTGGATATGTTCCTCTTCGGCATCGCCTTATCAGTCGCGGCTGTCCCAGAAGCGTTACCTGCAATTGTAACTGGAAGCCTAGCTATCGGCATGTATAAGATGGCGAAACGAAACGCTCTCGTTAGGAAGATGCCTGCGGTTGAAACGCTTGGCTCAACAACGGTGATCTGCACTGACAAAACAGGCACCTTAACCAAAGGCGAAATGACGGTGCGCAAAGTCTACATGGCAGGCACAATCATCGATGTCAGCGGCGTCGGCTACTCACCTAAGGGCGAGTTTGACGAGAAAAACAAGGCGATAACCGAGACCGAGTGCTTCTCGCTACTCATGAAAGGCGCTGTCTTATGTAACGACGCCAATGTGGTTCAGGAAGACGACAAATGGGTAGTTAAGGGTGACCCAACCGAAGGTGCCCTTGTGGTAGCCGCATTAAAAGCAGGCGTCCAAATAGAGGAGTTACGTCGCGCTTACCCACGCATAGACGAGTTCCCTTTCTCCTCAGACCGAAAACGCATGACAACAGTCCGTAGCTCACAACTGCAAACTGACAGCAAAAAACTCATCTTCATGAAAGGCGCTCCCGAGATTATCCTGCGATACTGCTCGCGTATTTGCGCAGATACCAAAACAGAGCAACTAACTGAACAAAGGCTCAAAGCAGTGCTTGCTGTAAACGAGGAAATGGCAAGTGGCGGCCTGCGCATTTTGGGAATAGCATACAAAGAAATGTTGGGCGATTTAATTACATGCAAAGAAGAAGCCGCTGAAAGTGAGCTGGTTTTCCTTGGCTTAATCGGCATGATGGATCCGCCACGTAAAGAAGCCATGGAGGCAGTGAAGCTTTGCCGAAAAATCGGTATCAAGACCGTAATGATTACTGGAGACCACAAACTTACTGCGCTGGCGGTTGCAAAAGAATTAGGTATCTATCATGAAGGCGACCAAGTCCTCACCGGTGAAGAACTAGAACGGATATCGCAGGAAGAGTTTGAAGCCAAAGTCAGAAACGTAACCGTTTACGCTCGTGTTTCCCCGCTCCATAAGCTGAAAATCGTTGAGGCTTGGAAGAAGAAAGGCGAAGTTGTTGCCATGACAGGCGACGGGGTTAACGATGCTCCGGCGCTTAAGAAAAGCGACATCGGCATCGCCATGGGTATAACCGGAACCGAAGTCACCAAAGAATCCGCCGACCTCGTGCTTGCCGACGATAACTTTGCAACTATTATTAGGGCGGTGGAGTTGGGGCGCTTGACATACGACAACATCAAAAAATACCTCACCTACCTCTTGCAGGCCAATTTAGTGGAAATTGTCGTCCTCTCCTTTGCTGTGCTAGCTGGTTATCCGCTGCCGCTACTACCGGTTCACATCCTCTATATCAATCTCGCCACAGACGGTTTGCCAGCCATAGCTTTAGGTTTGAGTCCTCCTGAACCTGACGTGATGAAACGGCCGCCTCGAAACCCCAAAGAAACCATATTCACCAAAGACGTCAAAGTGTTCCTCATACGAGCAGTCCTAATAGAAACGCCACTATTGCTATGGGTCTTCATAAGCTCCCTGCCGCTGGGTCTCCAAGTCGCCCAGACAAGGTTGTTTTTAGTGTTGATCTTCTTTGAGCTTGTCTTGGCATTAAGTTGCCGTTCGCTAAAATACACCATCATCAGAGCTCGACCACATAAATTGCTTGTGGGTACGATCCTTTGGGAAATCGCTCTGATACTGCTGATTATCAACGTGCCGTTCCTGCGTGAAAGCTTCAATCTCGCTCCAGTCGGAATTGACGAAGTACTCCTAATTGCAGGTCTCTCCGCAATCGTGTTAGTGACCATTGAAGTGACAAAACGCATCCTGCACTACCGCGACGCAAAGTACGAAGTGGACTTTCCTGAGCTTTCAAGCGTAACAGACAACATAGCACTAAACACAGAGGAATACGGACTCAAAAGATGACGTTGCTGGGATTCGTTTAATTATTTAAGCGAATCCTTTGTTTTAACCACAAACGACTGCCGCTTGGATTTGAACATAGCCATTTGTGGCGTCAATAGAGAAGTAAAAGCGGTCATCGCCACGTTTGCTTCATCTCTGCAGCTTCTCTCTACTTTTTTGGTTTCCTCAAAGACGAGTTTGCCGTGTGGTTCAGATGCAGTTTAAGCAAACAAACGGTAAGTGGGAATAAAGTGCAGTTGGTTAGTGCGTGGTTTTATATGCATTTTAAAAGTAATTAGCATGTATGAAAATGAAAGCGATTGTATGCACAAAATACGGGCCGCCTGAGGTTCTTCAACTCCAGGAGATCGAGAAACCCACTCCAAAAGATAATGAAGTATGCATAAAGATTCATGCGACATCAATAACCCATAGCGACATCATAATCAGAGGTTTAAAGGTTCAAGGGGGCATGAGGTTCCTTATGGGGTTGGCGATAGGTTTTTCAAAACCGAAAAACCCCATACTTGGGATGATATTGGCTGGAGAAGTTGAATCGACAGGCAAAGCTACTAAGCGATTTAAAAAAGGCGATCAGGTTTACGGAGTGACAATAAAATCTGCAATGCATCCGAGATTAGGTACTTATGCCGAATACAAATGCTTGCCTGATGACAGTTTCATAGTATCCAAACCGTCCAAAACAACTTATGAAGAGGCAGCCGCCGTTCCTTACGGGGGTTTAATTGCCTTATATTTTCTAAAAAGAGGAAAAATTCAAAGCGGACAAAAAATTCTCGTTTATGGAGCTTCCGGATCGATTGGTACTTCTATTGTGCAGCTTGCAAAAAACTTTGGAGCAAAAGTCACCGGGGTATGCAGTACATCAAATGTGGAATTGGTGAAATCTCTGGGCGCCGATACCGTAATAGATTACACAAAAGAGGATTTTACTGAAACAGGAGAACTTTATGATGTCATTTTTGATGCTGTTCCAGCTGGCATGGTGAACAGAACAAGCTTAAAATTAAAGTGCAAAAAGGCATTAACGTCGAACGGGAAATACATATCAATCGCTGATGGGAGACCCGAGTTCAGTATTGAAGGATTGATTTTGCTCAATGAACTGCTAGAAACAGGAAAAATTAAACCGGTCATAGACAGATGCTATCCGCTGGAACAGATAGCTGAGGCTCACAGGTATGTTGAATTGGGACACAAAAAGGGAAATGTCATCATAACTGTAGGCCATAATGACAGCACCTGACAAAGCAACCTTGTAAGAAGGCGGATCTGATAGGCTTAAGAAAAACATATTAGCCTTAAGCAGCGCAATAGAAAGATCGTGCATTATAATGCCCGTTGACGGAGATAATTCTATCAGCCAGAAGATCGCAGATCAATCGCCACGCAAGACCGCAAGAATCGCAGGTTTCCTCTATTTGATGTATTTTGTAACTTCGATCATTGGAAATGAGTTTGGTCGCTTTGTAGGCGTGGATGCCCCAGTAACGTTCAATAACATAATAGCTCATGAATCGCTATTTCGTACCGGTTTTGTAATCAGTCTATTCTCACTTGTGCTTTTTCTTTTGGCAGCCTGGGCTTTGTACGTCTTATTAAAACCGGTTAACAAAAACATGGCTTTACTGTTCCTGTTATTAAACTTGGGTGGGTTTGCCATAGTGTGTCTTAGTATGCTTAATTTATTTGGCAGTCTGCTGCTTTTGAGCGGAGCTGATTATTTGAAAGTATTCCAGCCAGATCAGCTACAAGCGCAAGCGATGTTATTTATCAATTTATACAAGAATGGGTACATTGTCGCCCAGATACCCTATGGCGTCTGGCTCTTTCCTCTTGGTTATCTAGTTTTCAAATCGCGGTTTATCCCTAAAATCTTGGGCATATTGTTGATCGCTGATTTTTTTGGTCTTCTGATAGTTGTCATTCAGCGTTTCCTTTTGCCAGGCTACGACGTAATATCGTACCCATTTACGGCGGTTAGTCTTATTGCGGAACTTTCTCTTACTTTATGGCTTTTGATTAAGGGTGTTAAGGAACAGAAATAGGATGACTATAATTAAATAAAAAGGAAGAAAAAAGATGACCCAATCAAAAGGAATCTGGAGAAAGGTGGTAATACTGGCTATCGTGGGAGGATTAGCCTTCTTTGCAATTACCTTCGCAATTTCCCTGCTTCCTATTGCAGCGGAGTATAGAGCTGCGGAGTCAATTTCTAATATTCAAACGGTTTGGGTTGGTGGTTTGCTTGTTGGTCTGACTATCGGGTGTTTCGTTAGTTATTTTTTGCTTCGTTTTTTTGACAAGATTCCAACAAATAATCCAATTCTAAAATCCGTGGTACTAAGCTTCATCGCCTTTGTCATTGCCATGATCCTGCTCGAAGCTCCAGCAAGTTTTAGGACGAGTGATGCCTTGTATTACTTGCTCATCGGCGTAATATTTAACGTACCAAGGTTTCTCTTTGTTGGAATAGTTATTGGCTATCTATACAAAAGGCTGTACAAAGGATCCAATTCAGCCGTAGTTGCTTCCAAGTCTGCTCAGGTGGAATAGTTGAATAACCATGGAAACCCGAGCCACAGATCGAACTAAGCGGCAGAAGTCACATGAGTTCTCCAAGAAACTGATTAAATTGACTGTAGCGGGAGGATTAGCCTTCTGGATAGTTGACTTCGCAATTTCCCTGTCTCCCATCTCTGCGGAGTATATGGCTGCTTTTTCAATTTCTTCTCTTCCATTGGCTCTTGTTGAAGCTTTTGTTGGCGGTCTGGTTATAGCGTGTTTCGTCAGCTTTTTCTTGCTTCGTTTTTTTGACAAGATTCCAACAAAAAATCCAATTTTAAAATCCGTGATTCTAGGCTTTGCTGCCATAGTGGTTATCGAAGTGCTTTCAACTTTTGGCAATCCAAGCAATGCCTATGTCTACCTTTTAGTCGACACAGTAATGAATATTCCAAGGATTCTCGCTCTTGGAATAACTATTGGCTATCTATACAAAAGGCTGTACGGATCAGAGAGTTTACGCCAATCAGACAAGCACTAACCAAATTTAAGATGCCACTTTCTATGTGCCGCGCTAGTTGTAAAGCTCTTAACCGTTCAAATTAAAGGATCACTATCGCGGTTTTCAACTCCCTTATACTTGCCACCAGGGCAAAAAAAACTCAACAAATCACCTCCTTAAACACTCGAGCGGAAATTGAGGTAAATGCCCACACAAAACATCTCCATGCACCTTAGCTACAAACCCGGCTCGCTGTACATCAAACATAAACAAAATATCCGGCGTCACATTCGACCTAAACCTAAAACGGAAACCACCCGAAAAAACACACCGCCGAATCAACAAGCAACTCGTGCCAGCCATCACCCAACCAGACAAAACATTGCCCTGGACAGCGTTAAGCGGCAAATACCAAACCCGCAGGGTCTCATCGAGAAAACCCAAAATCAAGCCGTCACCACTATGCCGCCTCACATAGCCACAGGCTACATCAACATCTAAACCCAGCAACGCCCCAAAAGATGATGGCGGCACCTGCACATCAAGCTCCACAAGCCACAAATAATCATACCCTCCAGATAGAAACCGCTCAACAATTAGGTTTTGAACCTCAACTAAACCCATCCAAGAACCCACACTCGTAGCAGGCGAAACAAAAACATCATGCTCAACGCCAACTAAAGCTGCCTCCACGTGCTTAAGCGCTGACGCTAAATAACCATGATAACGGTCACTATGATTAAGGTCAGGAATCCCCACTAAGACGCGGATAGCTTTTGCTTCTCTACCCTTTTGTTGATCTTGCGGATTTTTTTCGCAGTCGCCTCTAAAGGGACCACTGGCTCAAACTTGCCAGGAGCAGCAGCCACAACAACCGGCGGATCTACACGTTCCAAATATGCTTCACCTTGGTAACTCTCAGGCAAATCAACGATTTCCCCGAGCTTGTGCGTTAAGCCAGTGGCGTCAGTAAACTCTTGAATGGATCCTTTACCCGTCTTCAACCTAAATTTCAAGCTTCATCAACCTCAATACTTTGTTTTTTAATTGTTGTTTAACCCCAAAAAAATCGGGGGAAAATAAAACCTTCAAGTCGTCTTCGAAAAGCCTAAGTTAATCCGGTAAGTTCGCAGATGGCGGTAGCGCGTTTAACTCTGGGAGCAACAACTTCGTAGACCTTGCCTTTCAGATTCATCTCATCGTCTTCTTTACTGCGAACAGACATGTCTCTGCCAATGACCATGCTGAAGTTGTCAACGCCCAGCTCCAAAACCAAACCACTAGTGGTTAAGCCAGCACTTGAGAACAAACTATCACTTGTATAGATGCCCGCGGGGAACAGTGGATTTTGCCCTTGAATAACATCAATCCATTTGGTAGATGTATTGCTAACAAGACCTCTTAGCTTAGCAGCCCAAGAAGAGCGCAGCACACAAGCATACATCGCCTTGTTTGTATGACCGTCCTCCTCAAGTTTGCCAATAGCGTTACTAAGGTCCGTTAACGACGTTGCAGGCCAAGCACCACCGTAAGCTTGTTGATTTCTTCCAGTTGCAGTAGCTAAACCCTCAACACCAAGCGCCTTCCAACCACTGTATTCTCCAGTCAGCAACAGTTTATCCTCTTCCTCAGCAACTTGCCTAGCAGCATCAATAGCTTCCTCAACAACGAGCGGCTGTTGATTGTTACGACTAGCTTCGAGATCACGCCAGTTAATTTTGAAGTTTTGGTCCAGCACTGGAACAGTAATATCGAAGGGCGTTTTAACAGAGTGATCCTTAGAACCACTTTGACCATACAAACTGATTCAAAGAGGCCTCCACTCAGTCAACTATGGCGCCTCCGGCTTGACTTCACCAAAAAAATAAAAACTAAAAAAAGAACCAGTAGTTTCTTCGTGTTGGTAGTGGCGGGTCCGAAGGGATTTGAACCCTTGACTTTCAGCTTAGAAGGCTGACACGCTATCCGTACTGCGTCACGGACCCACAGGGCACCTTTAATGAATCACTTACAAATATAATTTTACCTATTGCATTGCGCCAAAACATATCCGCCAAGCTATACCCTGCAGACTGCGACTGTACAACCAGCTCACGTAAAATACTCCCACACTGCCCAACATAGAATCCATGATGACTGTGTGAACCAAACCCTCTTTCCACACTCAAAAAACAAGACAAAAGCAACCCAAACCAAAAAAGCAAACAAATCCAAAGCTACAAGTATAGTGCGCAATTCTTAGGGCACCACATCCACACAAAGAGAAAGATGCCTTACGTCTTCCAGCCTGGTCCAGCTTTTTTGCCAAAAGCAAACACTTGGATGTGCCCAACGATAATTATTATCATCCAGATTGAGGAGTAGAAGAAGTAGTAAACAAACAGTTCATGCAGTTTAATTTTGAAACCCAGCTTTCTTGCAAACCCGTAGAAAACTGCAGCGGTAAATGCGAAACCAGACATGGAAATCAAGAGAATCTTCAGCATGTCAGCTGTGCCCAGCGACAAAAGGAAAAGTGGCAGTGCAAAGTTGAATTTAACTGATAGAAACAACGAGAAAACCAAAAGCGAATTGTACACCCATAAACCAGGTATAACCGCGCTTAAAAGAAAAACAACAACGGATGGATAGAGGAAAAATAGGCCAGGTAAGAAAACTTGCGGCTTCTTGATAAATCGTCTAGCTAACAGCTTATACCAATCCTTAAGCCACAATGCCTGCCCAATTGACCAACGTCTGCGCTGCGTAAACCACTTGTGCCAATCCGAATGAACTTCGCTTTTTACTTCAACATCATGGGTGTAAGCAAAGCTGCTGTCGACTAAGAATGCACGTGTTGCAAGGTCAATATCTTCGGCCACCGCTGTTCGGAAACCGTGGATTTTCTCGAACATTTCACGTTTAATCGCGAACGCAGCGCCGTTTACTGCTGGGCACTTGTGCAGGTACCTAGATGATATCCAAGCGCTAACGTTGAAAGTGAAGTACTCGTAATAAGCCATTTTTGAAAGGAAAGATTTGTCTTTGATAACTTGTTTTTTTATGTCTAAGATATCAGTATGCTGCATTTCCATGATGATTTTTCTCAAATAGTCTGGGTCGTTTGGGATTCCAACGTCTGAATCTAGGAAAAGCAGCACTTTACCAGATGAGAGTTTGAAAGTGCGGTTTAACACGTTTGCTTTCCCAATGCGCTCTTTGTTAACGATGAATTGGACATTCTCGTATACGAGCTGCTTTATTTCTTCGGAGAATTCTTCGGTTGGCTGGTCAACCGTGACAAAAATCTCCTTTGAAACATTTTGGGAAGTCAGTTCCTTTAGCATTCCTGCTAGTTGATTGGATTCTTTGTAAACAGGAATGAAGATGCTGATGTCCACAGTTGATCCTTCGTGACTTACAATAAACTCACTGGTTTATTCTCATCTGGGTTTTTAAATTATTCTACAAACAGGTAAACAAGCGTCCGCTTGACATGTTAAAAATAAATTTTTGAATGAATTCTTGCTAATCTAATTCAGCTTATTTGGGAGTCATTTGCACTGATGGGGCCCACCGTGTAGAGAATCTCAGCTTCATGCCCGTCATTTTCAAAGTCATCCTCACTAAACAGGATTTTCTCCTCGCATTTTGTCTTTAATGCTTTTGCCAATTTTAAAAAATTGTTTTTTGCTGTTTTATTCGATGGGTTTACTGTGCCTTCAAAATATTTCACATTTGACACTTTTATTTGCTGGATAAACATACGCATTTGAAGATCATTTCCTCGATAATCTTGGTGAACAACAATTTCCCAGTTGAAGAAAGTGTCGGGTCTAGTTGGCGGAATGTAGCCGGAGGAAAAAGCGACTATTTTGTTATTGTGTTCCGCAACTATGCATGTTTCCGAGAAGTCGCGCGCTAAAAGAAAATACGTATATCTTGAGTTTAATCCAACGTATGGTCTATTTGCAGTCAGGAGTTTGTAGACTTCTTTTATATCTTTTAAAGTTACATTTCTGATTTCAGGCACGACGTTACGATGTGCGTTCAACGATTAAGTCACCTTGGCATCTGCTTTTTTTCTTCGCTCAATTCTCAGATTGCCCTTCGGCACCAGCGAAATCGTCTCATCCGCATCAGTTAACAGTTTTTCAACGCCTATCATGTTTTTTTCGTTCTGGTTCAGTTTAAGTTGCAAAACACATTTCTCACAGTCTCTATCACATTTAACTGACTTGTAGTTTTCCGGTTCTGTGTAGGTAGTGATTACTCCTTCATAGTTTCTCAGCACAGTCTTGTGGGTGGACCAAGAGACGATGTAGTTTGGTTGAATGGGAATTTTTCCTCCGCCTCCTGGAGCATCAACCACGAAGGTTGGCACAGCAAACCCGCTTGTGTGTCCTCGAAGGCTTTCGATGATTTCTATGCCCTTTCCAATAGAGGTTCTGAAATGACCAAGTCCCTCTGAGAGGTCACACTGGAAAAGGTAGTATGGGCGAACTCTGTTCTGTACAAGTTTCTGATTTAGTTTCTTCATTATTTGGGGGCAGTCGTTTACGCCTGCAAGCAGGACAGATTGATTTCCTATGGGAATTCCGGCATCTGCCAGTTTTTTGAGGGCTTCTCTAGCGGAGGGCGTAAGTTCTCTTGGATGGTTAAAATGAGTGTTCAGCCACAGCGGATGATGTTTTTTGAGCATTTGCACTAGCTCATCAGTTATTCTGTAAGGTAACACAACAGGTGTTCTTGAGCCAATACGTACAACTTCAACGTGTGGTATACTGTTTAGCTCTGTTAGAATCCAATCTAAAAAATCGTCAGGCAACATAAGAGCGTCACCGCCGGAGAGGAGTACATCGCGGATTTCGCTGTGGCTTTTTATGTATTGTATGCCTTCGATTATTTGTTGCCTTGAGGGAATGTGGTCAGGGTCCCCGACTTTTCTTTTTCGTGTACAGTGTCGGCAATACATTGCACAGCGGTTGCTGACTAAAAAGAGCACTCTATCTGGATATCGATGCGTAATTCCTTTGGTTGGACTGTCCTTGTCCTCATGAAGCGGATCTTTCATGTCACAACTTGATACGTTCAGCTCGGCAGGATCAGGGAACGCCTGTCTAAAGACAGGGTCGTTTTTGTAGTTTTTTATGTCTATTAGGGAAGCGTAGTAGGGAGTAATGCTGAGTGGGAATTTACTGACGGTTTTCTTCAATTCCAAATGTTGTCTTTTGGTGAATTTTATACCTGTAAAACTTTCAAAGTCAACTATTGTTCTTATAGAGTTGTTTAGCTGCCACTGATAGTCTGTCCACTCGCTTAAACCAACAAAGTTTTGAAGGTTTTTCGGCAAATACGTTTTAGAACTCATTAGGGGCTGGGTCTTTTCAACAATCATAATTTACTTTCGCTCCCTCAGCGTTATTTGTTTGCTGTTCCATCGTTAGGTTTAATGCTTTTTATTAGTTTTTGATAGCGCTACTTCGCTAAAAAAGCGAAAGCGCTTAAAATAGGGCTTGGTTGTTGCACAGGGGATTTTGCAAAACTTGTTAAGTTACGTTTGTTCGATACGTTTTTGCGTCGGTACATTATTATTTTACGGTAGTGGACTGTATCAGCGTTATGACTCATGTTAAGGCCTTAGGGTTGCTTTCCGGCGGCTTAGACAGCATCCTTGCCACAGAAATGATTCTAAAACAAGGCATCGAAGTCGTAGCCTTCAACGTTAAAAGCCCCTTCTGCCTCTGCAAAAAGGGCGGCTGTGCAGCGGTAGATGCATCTAAACAGCTAAACGTGCCCCTAAAAGTAGTGGCGGCAAAAGAGGATTATTTGCGGATGCTTCGCAACCCAAAACACGGCTATGGCAGAAACATGAATCCCTGCATCGACTGCAGAATCTTCTTGATGAAAAAAGCCAAAAAATACGCAAAGGAAATCGGCGCAGTTTTCATATTTACAGGTGAGGTTTTAGATGAGCGACCCATGTCTCAGCATTATCCTGCCATGAAACTTATTGAGAAAGAAGCTGGACTTGAAGGCAAAATTTTGAGGCCACTGTCAGCACGTTTGCTTCCTGAAACGGAGGTGGAAAAGAAGGGACTTGTAGACCGAGCCAAACTTTTGGATATTCAGGGAAGGTCCCGTAAGCCTCAGTTTAAGCTTGCAGAAGAATTTAACATTAAAGATTACCCTTGCCCCGCAGGAGGATGTCTACTAACTTATGGAGAATACGCCAAGAAAATCCGAGACCTATTCGCCCACAAAAAACGCGTATCTATGGCGGACATTGCGTTGCTCCGGATCGGCAGACATTTTAGGTTTGGCAAAAATAAGATAATTGTTGGAAGAAACGAAGAGGAAAATAGGCTGTTAACTACACGGAAAACAAAGAACGAATTTTACTTTGAACTTCCCGATGTGGTGGGTCCAGTAACCATTTTGCAAGGACCAAAAACCAAGGCGGCTATTGAAACCGCCGCTAAACTAACAGCTTCTTACTCCGATGCGAAGTCGCAAGAAGTTACTGTAAAATTCGGCAAGGAAACCCTCAACAAAACCATAATAGTTACGTTGCCCCAGAAGGGCGATGTAGAAAAACTTAGAGTTGGCAATTTAGAAAAAAAACCGAAAAAATAAGGTTTACTTGTTGGCTTCTCGCAATGCATGTGGCAAAAATCAACCCAAATATACTGTGGAATCAAACGCTTAGCAAAGCTTAAATTCTTACAAGCAAGACAAACAACTCAGTTACAACGGGAGAGATAAAATGAGTAATAGAAATACCAAATTCTGCTTTAACTGCGGAGCCGAGATTGATGCAAGAGCAGAAATTTGCCCAAAATGTGGGGTAAGAGTTGCACCGCCGCCACCACCAGTATATGTCTCTCCAGTTATGGTTGAAAGAAAAAGTGAGGGATTAGCGGCTGTTCTTTCATTTCTTTTTGTTGGTTTAGGGCAAATATACAATGGTCAGATTGGCAAAGGAATCTTATTCATCGTTGTCGGAGTAGTTGCCGTGTTAACGATGCTTATACTGATTGGTTTCCTCTTGTACCCGCTCTTCTGGATCTACAACATTTACGATGCTTACTCTACGGCAAAAGGAATCAATGCTGGCACAATTGTAACATAGACAATTGGCTCTGCAAAAATTCCCTTCGTCCTTTTAACAGCATTTTTCAGTTGCAGATTATTCCTTCTTCATAGCTTCTGTCTTGAGTTCTTTAGGCATTAACTCTATTGCGTAACGCAATGCAGTTCTCGGCATAACTTTACGATTTTTAACCACATAATTATAAACTTCTTTCTGGTGTTTTCTGCTTTCTTCTTTAAGCAGCCACCCGTAACCCTTCTGCACCATATCATCCCCATCCAACAGTAAAACATCGCAGATTTCAAGGGCATCCTGCAGAAAAAACCCTTTCTTAGCCGGAACAATAAGCGAAACAGCAGAAGCCCGTTTAAGCCAGCGGTTCTGACTTTTTGCCCAGCTTTTCACTTCCGCCAAGGTTTCTGGGTACTTCTGGATTAAGTCGCCGATGGTATGGTTGCAGAAACCGTCGCATTTAGCCCAATTGTCAATGTAGCTTTCAATCCAAAGCTTGAAAGTTGCCAAATCGCCGGGTTCTAGATGGTCGAGGTAGTTTGGTAACCAGAAGGAAACTATGAATGCCTCCTCGGTGTAATCTGAACGGAAAAGTTCCTCGCACAAAACAAAAATCGCCTGCTTATCTAAAATTTCTACTTGTGGCCAGTATTTTTTGGCGATTTTCCCAACAGTCTCGGTTTTGACGCCGTAGTATTTCACTTGTCCTTTGAAGAAGCGTTGAAAACTTTGCTGTGTTTTTTGGTCTGTGGCAGCTTTGAGGTCAGATCGGATTTGGGATAGGAGATTGTTCATGCAAAGAGAATCGGTTTTTTGAGAATAATAGCTTTTTCCAACAATACTCTAAAAATTAAGATCAAAAAATGGGGAAGAAAGTTAGAAATCTTCCATCTGGTAGAGGCCGAAATCGATGTTTAACGGTTTTTCAGGTCCACAGCTATCTTCAAGGTCATAGAGGTGACTTGTTGCTCTATCTAAACGGGTTTTTTTAATTGTCACTTTAGCTTTAACCATCCTTGTTTTCATTTTTCCTTTGGGCTTGGGCATTATGCTTGGTGCGCCAAGGACCATGGTGTTGTCGATGATTTTTGGGGTAACTTCAATTTTGACGTCTTCAAGTGATAGAGGAAGCTTCAGGGCGTCTTCGTGCACGTGTTTAGTCAACGCCTTTTCGCCTCCAAACTTCAGCACTGATTAAGTCTCGGATTGCGACTCGGATGGCTTCGGCACGGTTTGGATAGAACCGTTCGTCGACCAACTGGTCCAAAGCTTTTATATACGTTTCAGGCAGATACAGAGTTATTAGTTTCATTGAGGATTCTCTCCCTTAACAGGTGAGTAATTATCTAAAACGTGTATTCTTGGTTATACTTCTATATATCATGTGGCACATATGCCTATAACATGTTCGTCCAACCCCATATAAAGCTAAGAACATAGACAGTGCAGGTATCTGTCAATTCAGGCACACATGGGATTACGTTTTTATTCCTTGTTGAAGCAACTAACCTGCGAACAAACCATGGTCAAACGGGTTTTCGTAAAAAACTTCGGCTGCTCCTCCAACACAGCAGACGGCGAAGTCATAGCAGGTTGCTTAGCACAAGCAGGATTCCAAATAGTCAATTCAGAACCCGAAGCAGATGTGCTAATCTACAATACCTGCGCAGTCAAAGGACCAACAGAGAACCGCATAATAGACTCCATAAAACATGCGCCTAAAGACAAAAAAATTGTGGTTGCAGGCTGTTTAACCAAGATTAGCTTTGAACGTTTATGCCACGAAGCATACTTTGACGGGGCTGTTGGTCCAGCTTTAGGGAAAGAGATTGTGGATGTAGTTGTGAGGGTTTTAGCTGGCGAGAGAGTAGTTGATTTAAACGCGGGCAAAAATAAACCGTTGCTGAGTCTTCCAAGACATATTTCCAACCCAGTTGTAAGTGTGGTACCGATAAACTATGGTTGTTTAGGTTCCTGTTCTTATTGCTGCGTCGTTTTTGCCCGCGGACACTTGAGAAGTTACAGCATCAAGGAGGTTGTTGATCGTGTGAATAGTGATTATGCTGGTGGCGCCAAAGAGTTCTGGATTACTTCGCAGGATACAGCCTCTTATGGAAGGGATTTAGGCACCGACCTCGCGGAGTTGCTGACAGCGCTTGGTGGTTTAGAGGGTGATTTCCAAGTCAGAGTTGGCATGATGACGCCTAACTTGGTAACTGAAATGCAAAGTCGACTGATTACCGCTTTTATCAGCCCAAAAATCTTCAAGTTCCTGCATCTTCCTGTACAAAGCGGCGATGATACAGTGCTTCAATACATGCGAAGGTTCTACACGTCATCCGAATTCAAGGGAATCGTGAATACATTCAGAAACGAGTTTCCTCAATTAACGCTTGCAACAGATGTTATAGTTGGTTTTCCAGGTGAAACAGAGGAAGCTTTTGAGAATACACTTAAGCTCCTAGCGGAAGTTAAGCCTGATGTGGTTAATGTTTCCAAGTTTTTTGCCCGCCCTAAAACTGTAGCTGCCAAAATGAAGGAGGGCTTAGTAAATAAGGAAGAAACCAAACGCAGAAGCACAGTCACTGCCGAGTTGGTGAAGCGGCTTTCGGCTGAACGTAACCTGCGGTGGGTCGGCTGGTCCGGAGAAATGCGGGTTGACGAGAAAGGCAAGGTTGAGGGTTCGTGGGTTGGCCGTAACTTCGCTTACAAGCCAATAGTCATCAAGAGCGCGGATACTTTGCTGGGTGAAATTCTACGGGTTAAGATCGTTGAGGCTAAAGCAACCTACCTAAAAGGCGAAGTAATCAAAAAATAACATCGAAAAACCGTTTGCACAAAGAAAAACCCTCTTTAGGATACTGCTTATTTTTTTATTCAACGGAACACTTTATAGCAACCTCCACATTACACAAGCTTGCAAAGCAATTTGCAAAAGTGAAAAAAGGAAGTGAAAAATAGAAATGTCATACGGTAACAAAGAAATGCATAAGGCAACCTGCGCAGACTGCGGAAAAGAATGCGATGTTCCATTCAAACCAGACGGAAGCAGGCCAGTTTACTGCCGAGAATGCTACGCAAAACGAAGACCACCACGAAGATATTAAGCTTTTAAGCTAACATCTTTACCAATTTAACAATCTTTTTCTTTATTTTTTATTACTCAGGTTTTCCATTTTCTATCCCTCAGGCGCCTGTTTCTTTATAAATCTTTTTTTGGAAGGCCGGGTTTTCGGCTTTAAGACTAAAATTTTTGTTTAACAAAGCGACATGAATGCTTAAATAATTTCGGCTCTGTATTTTGTTCGGGCAAAGAAATGACTACTTCATCATCGAGCATTCACTTTTTTAATACATTAAAACGGAGACAAGAAATTTTCAAGCCGTTAGAAGAAGGCAAAGTCAAGATATACACATGTGGACCGACAGTTTATGATTTTGCGCATATCGGCAATTTCAGGGCTTTTCTGTTTGAGGATTTGCTTAAAAGATGGCTGATTCAGCGAGGCTTCAAAATCACACATGTTATGAACCTTACAGACATTGATGATAAGACAATTAAGGGCAGCCAAAAACAGGGAATTCCACTAATGCAATTCACTGATTTCTATGTCAAAGCGTTCTTTGAGGATATCAAAGCCTTGAACATCGAGCCCGCAGACGTTTATCCCAAAGCCACCGACCACATCCCCGAAATGGTCAATATAATCAATGCTCTGCTGGCTAAAGGCATCGCTTACCGCGGTGAAGACGGCTCAATCTACTTTTCAGTCTGCAAATTCCCAGACTACGGCAAACTATCCAAAATTAAAGTTGATGAGCTCAAAGCTGGAGCAAGAGTTAGCCAAGACGAATACGCCAAAGAAGAGGCACAGGACTTTGCGCTCTGGAAAGCGTGGACACCCGAAGACGGCGACGTATTTTGGGAGACCGAGCTTGGAAAGGGCAGGCCAGGCTGGCACATCGAATGCTCTGCGATGAGTATGAAGTATCTGGGTGAAACGTTCGACATCCACTGCGGCGGAGTCGACAACATGTTCCCTCACCACGAAAACGAAATAGCCCAAAGCGAAGCCGCAACGGGCAAGAAATTCGTTAATTATTGGCTGCACAACGAGCATTTACAGGTTGAAGGCAGAAAAATGTCTAAGAGATTCGGCAATTTTTACACTCTGCGCGACCTGCTGGCCAAGGGATATGATCCGATTGCTATTCGTTACCTGTTAATGTCAACCCATTACCGACAGCAGTTCAACTTCACCTTTGAAGGCTTAGAAGCCGCTAAAGGAGCAGTTGACAGGCTAAGAAATTTTGTTCGGCGCTTGCATGATACCGACGGCAAGGAAAGCGGGGGCAAAGTCGCAACTTTCACCGCGAAAGCTGAAGCTTGTTTTGGCGGTTCAATGGATGATGACTTAAACATTGGAGTAGCATTGGCGTCACTATTTGATTTTGTGCGTGAAATAAACAATTTGCTAGATGCTAACATGGTAAGCAGGGCGGAAGCGGCGGAGGTTGGCGGTTTAATGATGAAGTTTGATGCGGTTTTAGGCTTTGTTGGCAGGGTAGAAGTTGAAGAAGCGCTCCCTGCAGAAATTGATGGGTTAGTTCAGAAACGTGAGGAAGCACGCAAAACCAAGAACTGGAAAGAAGCCGACGCCATAAGAGCGCAGCTTAAAGCCATGGGCATTGTGCTTGAGGATACAGCGCAGGGTGTTCGGTGGCATAAAGAGAAGGCTTAAGCGGTTTTTTCGCCGAAATTCCATTCTTTTGTTGAATATTTCTCTTTGCAGAGTTTTGTTGCCATTTCGTTTTCTTTCTGTGTTAATTTGCCTGGTTCAAACTGGATTTTTAGGGTTGCTTTGAATCCCTGTGCAAGGGCGTTGGCTACTGTGTCATGGGATATTTTGTGCGCCAGTTCATTTTGGGTGCTAGTGATTTTGCGCTTCCCAATATCAGCAGCTAAGGTGCAGCTGAGATCTTTGAATTTGAGAAGTTGAAACATCCTTGGCAAATCAACATTCACCAGTATTGTACCATGTTGAAGGACCACGCCATGTGTTATGGTTTGGCTGCTGCCAGAGATTTTTTTGCCGTTAACCGTTAGGTTTGGGCAGTTTTTTGCGTCTCCACCACTGAAATCGGCTGGTACCCCAAGAAGGCGGAGCGCATCGGTAATTGCCTCGTAAATCTTCAGGTAAACGGTGGCTATGTCCGCGGTGCCCATGTCTGATGCTTTGGCAACTACGCTGTAGGTAACTTCGCCTTCGTAGTCATGATAAACTGTACCGCCGCCGCTGATGCGCCTAACAACGTCGACGCCTAGCTTTTTGGCAGCGTCAAGGTAAATCTCAGCTTCAGGGTTCTGGTTTTTGCCGATGCTCACGGCTGAGGGCAGCCAACGGTAAAACCGAAGAGTATTCGGAACTTCCCTAGCGATTCGGGCGTTCAAAATTGCTTCGTCAATTGCCATGTTCATGAAAGCACTGTTGGTCTCTAAAGGAAGTAAACGCCAAGTATCCATACAGTTCAACCTTTGCAAAGAAAAATTAGGTTACACTTAAAACTGTTACGCATTCGTAAAAGAATTAGATAAAGATAAGCCTTAAAACCTAAACACGCATCTCTAAAATGGCAAAGAGGCATTTACATTGAAGGTTATCTCTGGTCCAGCATCCAAAGAGCTAGCTGAAAAAATCTCAGCACTAACTGGTTACCCGAACGTTTCTGTTGCATCGAAGATTTTTCCCGACGGAGAATCATACGTTCGTCTAGAAGGCAGCGTGCAAAGTGAAAATGTAGCGATTGTGCAGACAACTTGTCCTCCTATGCAGGATGGCAGGCTTTTTCAGTTAGCTTTTATAGCTGACGCAGCAAAACGAGGCGGCGCAAGCAAAGTCACCGCAGTAGTGCCATATTTGGCGTATGCTCGTCAAGACAAAATGTTCCTTTCAGGCGAGGGCATAAGTGTTGAAACCATTGCGCGCATGCTTAAAGCAGCTGGAATCGACGAGTTCATAACAGTTAATGTTCACTCGGAACCTACACTCAAACAGTTCCCGTTCCCAGCCAAAACCATCAGCGCCATCCCACTCATCGCAGAGTATTTTGTGCAAAAAGGCCACAAAGGAGCATTCGCACTCTCACCCGACAAAGGAGCTATGTACATTGCCAAGCAGGCGCAGGCAGTTTTAGGCGGCGAAGTGGGCCATCTGGATAAGGTTCGTGACCGCTACACGGGCCAAACAAAGCAGACTGCTGAGGGTTTGAACGTAAAGGGTCAAACTGTTATAATCCTCGATGACATCATCAGCACAGGTGGTACCATAGTGGGCGCGGCCAAGATCTTGCGTGAACAAGGCGCCAAACATGTTTTCTGCGGCTGCGTGCATGGATTGCTCATCGGCGACGCGGAGAAACGGATTTTGGATGCTGGGGTGGAGGAAATTGTTGGCACAGATAGCGTTCCCGGAAGCGTCAGTAAGGTTTCGCTGGCCCCGCTGATTAGTCAAGAGCTCAAGGCGCAACAGTAGTGCCTAAACTCTTCTTTTTGCTATCAGGCGAGAACAAGTCTCTGCCAGCTGCTGAAGTCAAAGCAATTCTGGAAGCAGAAGACTACAGTTTCAGTGGTGCTGAAGAGCTTGATCAGGTTCTAAGGTTAACGGCGGAGTTAAGCAGCGTCCAAACGATTCAGGTTCGCTCAGCCTACACACGAGTTTGCGCCCTCGAGCTTTTTGTGTCAAACGCAAACCTCGATGACATAGCAACAGGAGCATCGGAAACAGATTTCAAAGCAGTGCTTAAGCCAGGTGAAAGTTTTGTTGTGCGAATAAACCGAATAAAAAACTACGCTGACACAACCTTAAACACCATGAGTTTAGAAATCGCACTTGGCAAACAAATCCTCGGTTTAACTGAAGGCACAAAAGTAAACCTAAAAAACCCCGACAAAACATTCCTTGGATTAATAACAAACGAAAAACTGATTTTAGGCTTAAAACTTACCGATATAACCAGCAAAACCTTTTCTGAACGCAGACCGCGCAAAAAACCCTTCTTCCACCCATCAGCCATGCCCTCAAAGATGGCTCGGTGCATGGTTAATTTAGCACATGCAAAAGCTGAGTCTATACTACTGGACCCATTCTGCGGAACAGGCACCTCACTTATCGAAGCCACATACATCGGCTGCCGAGCCGTCGGGGTGGATGCGCAGAGACGAATGATTTTGGGCACACGAAAAAATCTGCGTTTCTTCAACATTACTGCAGAGGGGCTAGTGCTGGCGGATTCAAGAAAACCCCCATTTTTCAAAATCGACTGCGTAGTCACTGACCCACCGTACGGACGCTCATCAAGCACACTCAAATCCAACACCAAACAGCTAGTCCAAGACGTCTTGACCTCATCGTGGGAGCTGCTGGCGGGGGGGCAACGGATTTGTATAGCCCTTCCCATAACGGTGAACGTATATGGAAAAGTAAACCGAATGTCAGAAGATATAGCAGAGATTGTTAAGAATCTTGGGTACAAAACAATTGAATCACATTTGGTCTACATTCACAGCTCTTTGACGCGAGAAATAATGGTTTATGAAAAACAGTAAGCAGCCCCCGCATTCTTTCGCACTCAAACTCTTGCTTTATTATGAGTGGTAGGAAACTTTGATTTCTCGCGCTATAAATTTGGAAACAGTATCAAGAGTTTTCTTAAGCGCATTTCCTTTCGTTAAAAACAGCGGGCTTCGTCTAAAAAAAGAGGGAATTTGAGAGTTTATGCTTCACGATTTATAGAAACAATCTATTTTACGGCGAATCCTACTGCTTTGGCGTTTGAATGTACAATCGCACCGTTGCTGTCTATGATTGTTCGATCGTATGCTCTCAAAGTTGCTGTATAGCCGCATGGGTCTAGTTTAGTAATGTCAAGCTGCCATGGCTCATTAGCATATCCATTATCGTTAATCGCTTTGTAACTCTTGCATGGTGGCGTAGTTTGCGTGGAATGTGTGTGTGTTGACGGCTCCAAGTCAATCGTCCAATACCAGAAAAAGTCATTGACTGCGCGTAGGTGCCCGTGAATAATGTTCTGGTTCGGATCTTTTTGTTCATATGAGTGGCAGTCGCCTCCATCTATAACCATGTCTAAGTCGTATCCCATGTCTATGACATTGTTAGCTGTTGGACTTACTGTAAAGCCTTTGTTGTGGACGACAATTGAAACTACTTTTGACTTATGAATCAGGCTTGTTGAGGTTATCGGATAATCCTTCGTGTACACTAATCGCAAATCGTATTCTCCTTCTAAATTGCCGGTGTACCAATCTGCCAAGCGATTAACTTGCTCTAGAATTGGCGGTGTTGCAGTGGGGTCTTCAAGATATGGGAACCATCCGTCAGGAGACGAAACTGGAACTGTTTGCTCGGGGTAAAATAAATCAGTTATTAGCGGATGCATGAGAGTAAATGTCTCTGAATTTGTGACTGGCTTCCAATTGTTTGCGCCGTGCTCGCTGTATTCCACTCTGAAATGAACTGTGCCGGGCGGACCTGAATTGTATATTCGACCAGTAACTATTACTCTTCCTCCAAATGGTCGGTCCATTGCGGCTTGACTGCAATTATTTTCGTCTAGAGCTAAGGTTGATGGAATGGCGAGGAAGGTAGTTGAGCTTATGTTTGAAATGTCTACGTTTCCAACAGTGTAGATTAGGTCAATAAGGTCCGTGCTTGCGACTCCAGGCCGAATCTGTACCACTACATCTATTCGGTTGCCCCAATAGTTGAGTTGATTTGGATCGGTTGTGGATGGTGGAATTGCCCATGACAGAACGGCTCGGATTCTGACTATGTTGGGTTGTTTGCAACTCTTAAGGCGGTTCGTGAAGTTGTGTCCTAGCATTATTGAGTAGTATAAGCCGTCTTTTGGGAAGTCTTGAGCGCCAATATCATGTGTGTTTACCACAGCTGTACCCAAGTATTCATCAAAGCTTCCATCGTTGTTGTAATCTGCCCAGAATGCAACATATTCCTGCGAACCAGAATTACAGAGGTTGCCGCTGTATCCCAACGGTTTCTTTAGGTGAATTACGGCTCCAAGAATGTCGTTTGCTGTATTTAGACCTGCACAGACTACCTGTTCAAAAGTAACGTTAGCATTTGCTGGATCAAGAGGTTTTGAGAGAGCCTCAAAAACTTTACTTGCATCAATCCCCAGTTTCTCCAACTCTTCTAAGCTGACTTGTTTTATCAGGAGGTTTTCTTGTTTGGTTTCACTTATTAAAGGGGCGAGGAAAGGATATAGCGTTCGATGATCTGGAACTTCTGCATTCTTATATGCGGTAAATACATTTTCTAATTCTATGGGTTTTGGCTTAATCTTAGGTAATGGCGCTTCTAAGTCAACATCCACTAGTATCGGTGCCATCTCTTTTAAAACGGGCGGCTTAAGGATGCAGATAAGTGACTTTGGTTTTGGCCGAATTTGTATTGATGCATCGATCCTGTTTCCATAATGAGGTATTTGGTTCGGATTTATCGATGGCACTACTTGCCAAGATAGAATCGCTCTTACTCTGGGTAGGACAGGGCTGAAGCAGCATTTCCTTCGTATCCGGTCATCTAGCGTTAAGTATACCATGTACTTAATCGGATGTTGTGGTCCAGGTGGATTGTCGGAAATATCAAAAGCCTTGAAGCTGGTTAACCCCACATCGTGAAAACCAGTGCCGTCATTCCAATCTATAAAAAACCGAAGGTATTCAGTTGAGCCATTTGTACAAAGTCCGCCATTATAACCGTTGGAACGTTTTACACTTACAACCGCTTCAAGTTGGCCTAAGTCAGGTTGATAACCTAGGCAAGTTACCTCTTCCCAGTACGTTATTGACTTTGGCATTATTTTTTTGAGAAAAAATTGCTTTGCAAAGGTATTGCGTCCATTTTCTAAAACTATAGTTTCTTCTTTTGTCATAGCTTTTTCTGTCGATATTGCAATTTCTTTATTTATCATGTGAAAAGCCTCGTTTAAAGATAGAAAATGCCTCCATGATTTATGGTAGCAGTGATTCCTTTATGTAGAAAATGCTGAGTCTCATTTCTCAACTTTTACGTAACTCATGCTTCCTTGTTTAAAAGCTAATTCTTCCTTTTAGCAAATGATAAGATTAAACAATACCACCTAAATTACTGAGTCCAAAACAAAATAAAAATAGCTTTTTCGTGAATTAATGTTTTAAATAAAATAAGTCTTTTTCCTTTCTCTAGCCGGGACAGAGGACGTTGCTTTGAACTTATCGGGAGACTCGAACGTTAACAAATAGTTTGCTTACGCTACCGCCGGTTTTCCTAATTTGTATAGCCCTTCCGATACAGATGAACGAGATATGGTCAAGTGGTCCACATGGCAAAGATTTAGAAGAGTTTGTCAAGAATCTCGGATACAAAACGATTGAATCGCATTTAGTCTACATTCATAGCTCTTTGACCCGAGAAATAATGGTTTACGAAAAAACTTAAGTTATAAGTTAATTTTTTATTAAAATTTAATCAAAAAATGAAGACTTTCCTTTTTGCTCTGACAGTTTTAGCAATAAAGGAGTTGCTTTACTTTGAGAGCGGTCATGTTTCTAAGGTTTAATTCTGCTGAAAGCAAATGCCAAGACTAGCACTCCAATCCATATCAGAAGTAGACCTACTCCAAAGACAATGACCAGCCCTGCACCTAGCAAAAGCATCAGTCCCGCGGTTGAGAATAGTTCTACCTTCGTTTTTGCTGAAAGCTGCACAAGTGAGCGTCTAACGAAGAAAGTTGCTATTATGAAGAATACCCAAAGTATGGCTATAACCAATATTGCTGCTGCAATGAATGGAAAAATGTCTCCAAACCCTATGTTGCTTGTGTTTGGCATCATCCCTGAAAGAGATGGAATCGTTGACCAGTCGCCATTCCAGCTAGGAAACACTTTCAGCAGGAAATCTGTGATGTTTGGCAGGATTACTGCAATTCCAATTACCACTGCTAACACCACACCAACTATGCCAGTGATTATGCTATAAAGTGCGTTTTTGAAGATTCCCCTTTCTTTGTAGAAAACTGCTAAGCCATGCAATGCTACCAAAATAAGTATAGCGCCAATAATTTCAACGATACTGAAGTAGTTGACGTAGGGAAGAACGCCTACGAACATCATTATTGCGCCTATTTCCCCTAAAGGTTTTGCTTGATTTAAGAGTCATTTCTTTTGCTCCTTTCATCCGAAAAATTATCTAAAAAAAATTTCAAGTAAAACAGTTCTTTCGTTGCCTAATATCTATTTGTTATTGTATCTCAACAGTTACAATAGATAGAGTTGATCGGGGTACAGTAGGAAAGGCTTTTCGGGTTTTACCTATTATCAGAACACATAAAATGAACAAAATATTTCTTGATTTCACTTGTCTAATGACACTCCTGAAATGTGGAGAAACTAAAGTGCAATCCACGTGTTAATACGCCGAAAACCGCAATTTAAACTGCGAAATTAAAAATTCAAAGGGTTAAGAAACTGCCTTTTGGATCTCTCTGTCAATCTCTTCCAAAACATTCATCAGCCTATTTGTTAGGTCACTGCATCTATCGGGTTTTCTTTTCTGAAACTGAGCATAGCCGTATCTTAAACGCATAAACTTGTTAAAGTTAGCTTTTTCACTACTGTTACCATCAATAAGCAAAGCAGGAATTTTCTTCTTAACCCTATCAACATTCAAGCTTTGCCCGCCTCCGCCTGATTTTCCTTAATCACCTCTATCATTTTTGGCAGAAAATCGATAAACTTTTCTTTTTCTGCATAAACCGACTTCTCAAGAGCTTCAATTAAAGAATTAATCATCAACCGATACGGCCGAGTTACATTCTGTAGCTTGTACTCTGTGACTTCATGCGTGAAAGTCCGCCATACCTCCGATTCGTTTGAATCATAGAGAAAAATAACGTTCCCCTTGATTTCTCCATGAACCTTCATGTTCGGATTTGGCATCCACTCAGGGCAGCGGAAAAACGTACACTATGATTGTTGCCGCTCAACAAATTCTGAATAATCAACTTTTGCAAAACCCAACAGTTATCATGCTTGTGGATCGGAACGAGTTGGAAACGCAGCTTTTTGGCAACTTAAGCTCGATTGGGATTGAGCATATCCAAGTTGCCCATAGCAAAAAGCACCTTCAGGACCTTCTGCGGGGAGACAGCCGCGGGTTAATCGTTACCATGATTCACAAGTTTGAAAACATGCCAGCGCAGATTAATCTTAAAAGCAATATTTTTGTGCTTGTAGACGAAGCGCACAGAACAACAGGCGGCGACTTGGGCAATTATTTGATGGGTGCCTTGCCGAACGCTTCATACATTGGGTTTACAGGAACCCCCATTGATCAGACAGCGCATGGAAAAGGAACCTTCAAAGTTTTCGGCATAGACGATCCTCCCCGCGGCTACCTTGATAAGTACGGCATAGCTGAATCCATTGAAGACGGAACGACCGTAAAACTGCATTACACACTTGCCCCAAACGAGCTACGACCTGACCGGGCACTGCTTGAAAAAGAGTTTTTGCTCCTTGCTGAAGCCCAAGGAATAAGCGACGTTGAAGTTTTAAACAAGGTATTGGAAAAAGCCGTCAACCTAAAAAATATGCTCAAAAACCCAGAGCGAATGCAAAACGCTGCCGAGTTTATTGCTAAGCATTTTACCGAGTACATTGAACCAATGGGTTACAAGGCTTTCCTCGTCGCAGTTGACCGAGAAGCATGCGCCCTATACAAGAAAGAGCTGGATAAGCTACTGCCAAAAGAATATTCTGAAGTGGTTTACAGCTCAGCCCACAACGACATGCCACCATTAAGTGATTACCACTTAAGCGAGGAACAGGAAAAAATCATTAGAAAAGCCTTCCGAAAACCAGACGTAAACCCCAAAATCCTCATAGTAACAGAGAAGTTGCTAACTGGCTTTGATGCTCCCATTTTGTATTGCATGTATTTGGATAAGCCAATGCGGGACCATGTTCTCTTACAGGCAATAGCGCGAGTCAACAGACCGTATGAGGATGATACACGAAAAAAGCCAAGCGGTTTTGTCCTTGACTTCATTGGACTTTTTGATAAACTTGAAACCGCCCTCTCTTTTGACTCAGCCGATATAACTGGCATTGTTAAAGACCTTGAAGTGCTAAAGCAAAGATTCTCAGAAATGCTGACAACTGCTAAAAAGAGTTATTTGAGCATAATTAATGGTCAGTCAAGGGACAAAGCAGTTGAAGCCCTATTGGAAGCCTTCCGAGATGAAGATAAACGGGAAACATTTTACGAGTTCTTTGATGAATTATCGACAATTTATGAAATGCTGTCTCCAGATGCTTTCTTGCGTCCATTCATCAACGACTATGACACCTTGGCGCGAATGTACAACATTCTGAAGGAAGCCTATGACCCCAATATCGAAACTGATAAAGAGTTCACCCGAAAAACCGCTCAGCTTGTCAGGGATAACACTAAGAGTGGACAGATAAAACAGAGCCTGGAGATTTACGAGATAAACGAAGACACCTTAAAGAAACTGCAGGAAAGCAATGCTTCTGACACTGAAAAAGTCTTCAATCTCATAATCAGTTTAAAGAAAATGGTTGAAAACGAAGCATCAATCAGCCCCTATCTTCGCTCTATTGGCGAAAAAGCTGAGCTTATCTCGACAATGTATAAGCAAAGGCAAATCGATACCAAGGACGCTTTGGAAAGAGTTAAGTTGGAAATCGATGAGGCAAACAAAGCCAAAAAAGCTCAAGCAGAAAGCAACTTACCGAAGGAACTTTTCTCCGCCTACTGGATAATGAAGACTGAAGGAGTGCCGGAAGCTGAAGAGAGGGCGTCAAGCATGAAGCCTGTTTTTGAGAAGTATCCATATTGGGCAACCAGCGAGCAGCAGGAAAGAGAGCTTAAACAAGGGGTAAACCAAATATTCATTAAATCAAAAATGGCTGTTAAGCAGTCTGTTGAGTTAACCAAAAAAATTCTTGCAACCCTAAAGAGCGCATGAAAATGGTTTCTGCCGACGAATTTAAGAAAGAAGTCTCCGACTGGGCTAAAACGTTAGACGTAACTCCGAAGGAAGTCCATATGAGAGACATAAGTAACAAGTGGGCAAGCTGCTCAAGCAAATGCAGACTAACATTTTCCTATAAGCTACTAAACGAATCGACTGAGACTCGGTCCAAGGTAATAGTACATGAACTACTTCACTTAAAATATCCCAATCACGGAAAGATGTTCAAAAGCTTGTATAAAACCCATTTAAGCAAAGCCGGAATCAACTGCTCAATAAATGACATAACCAACATTAAAACACCTTCTTCTTAAACTACCAGTTCTTCTCTCAAGCCCATTATAGATTTAGGAAAAGTCATTATCACTCTAAACTGTTGCTCATTTGGCCTTGTTGGTCTGTATCTAATATCCTTGTCCTGAAAAGCGCCACTCAAACCCTCTTGCTGAGTTATACTTCTGGCGATTTCCGCTTCTACCCTTTCAATAATACGTTTTTCTTCATCGATGGGTGCCAAAAAAATTCTAAATTGCTTAAGAAACATGAGGATTTTAGGACCAAGCACTGCTTGTCTATCTATGAAATCGCATATTAGCTGGGGTTCCCTTCTATCAGTCTTCCACATGCCACCCCAAAGAAGAACTTTTCTGCCTTTAACAAATTCTTCAGGTTCAAAGACTCTGTAGAATCCATTCAGATAGCTCTGAACATGTTGCAGCAAACGATTGACAAAAGAAGCACCGGTTTCTCCAACATAGTAAACCAAGTATTTGCCCTCGAAAGGAATTGTAAATAAGTAGACCCCTTTCCTTTCTCCCATTGAGCAAGTGAACACGTTCTCAGTTTCGCGGCCAACAAAGCTGTATGGTCCATACCATTTAACGCTAAGTGAGTCTGTTACCATAAGCCTTACACCATCAAGAGTGCTTTGCGTAGGATTGTTTGATCAAAGTCATGAGATAATCAAGTGGTTCGCTGGATTCAAGCGTTACTTGGTAATCTCCGTTGCCCCAGTGCCCTATCTCGGAGACGTCACGAGCCATTTTCTTAGGATCAACCAATTCGCCTTTTGATAGGTTAATCCACAATTTTAGACTTGACCTTTGAGGTCGCACATCAACAAAATTAGTGCCAGCCACAAAGCCTATGTAGAGTTTTCTGGGTCGAACTTCAATACTATCGCTTAAGGCAAGAACCCTTTCTTTCAAATCCTGATAAAGCTCAATTATTTCGGTCGGTAAACCGCTTAAGTGGTCCTCTTCTGTGTAAACCTTGATTTCTCGGCTTACCTTTTGGACAATTTCGCTTCTTGGGCTAATCTTCGTGATTGATTCACTTGTTTCAGGAGACTTTAACTGGTTAAAAAGCAAAGTGCCGTTTTCAAATTTTCTTATCTCCCATAGCTCGATGGGTAAATCCCTAAAGTTGATGGCCTGTTTTTGATATTTTGTAAATTGTGGAGAGACAAAGATGACTTTTGATTGCGACCAGTCAACATCATCCCGCTTAAGGCTCACACCCTTGCTTTCGTTGTATTCAAGGATAAACTCTGCTTTGTTGTTAAGCAATAAACCAAGATAAGCGTAGCCTTGGTCTATAACGCTGAAGCTTTGGTCAATCTTGTACTCGATAATGACGAATGATTTGTTTTCATTGTCAAAAGCTAAAGTGTCTATTCTCAATGTGCCAAGCGCCAATTCCGACTTGACAAATTCAAAACCAAAAACCTCTTTGAGGCTTGACTCCGTAACATGCTGAATATCTTTGCGTTCGCTCTTGAACTGCACTTCTTTGACTCTCTCAAGCTTATCGCTCTTTATTGAAAACAGCGGCATATTAGTAAATGAAACTCTATTTCTTTAAAAAACTTGGCACTTATTTACTAATGCTTTCGCTTCGAAAACTAAGTTAATTCATGGGGTGCCAAAAACAAGAAGCAATAAGCAAGAGAGACGAATGGTAGGGCATTTGGTATAGGTAAAAACTTCTAAGTCATCGAGCTTAAAACAATTAAAAATAATATAGTTGCGAGAACCAATGTCGGAAACGCGACGTACAAACGCTGGATTTTTGTCTTTGCTTTTCACTTCAAAAACACTCTAAGTCTCACAAAGAAGAGGGAAAAACCGATAGGAAGGCTTAAAGAAACAAGCCAACAATACGCATGCAGAGCGGAAGAACTTGGAAAAACACAGCGACAACTTATTTGTTCTTAACTTTTTCGGTTTTGGTGAAAATATATGAAAGATTTTAAGTGTCCAATATGTGGTGGAGCAACTGAAAAGGCTTGGGAAAATGAAACTAAAACAAGATACGGAATGAGATGTATGAAGGGCCACACAAACACAAGTAACAAAGCAGCTGGCTCACAAGAATACCCAGTATTTCTTGTTTGGAGCGAAGAACTTGAGTAGTTGGAGTTGAACTGCAGTATCCTATTCAATATTTGAAGTTTTAATCAAATGGCTTTGAAGAAAGAGTCGTTTGGCGAAATACCGTTGTTTATTTTTCCTCTGTTCTGAAAATAGAAGTTTTTAAGTCCTTTAGTTAGCTAAATCAAGCGTTGCCAATTACAAAAGCGAGGACAAAAACATGCAGCTAACTTTTGAGATCTTTGTATTTGCGCTGATTATTTTGTTTCCGCTATATTGCTACTTCAGTTTCAAGTATCTTTCACTCTCTAAACGTTGATTTAGGAAAGTTTTATCCATTGTTATTGTCAACAACTCTACCATTACCTTTCAGGAGGCGAACTTATGGCAAAATGTCCCAAGTGTGGAAAAGAAGTTGCACCTAAAAAATCCTGGAAGATGGCTGGCAAACCTGACAAAGCAGGAAAGAGAACGGAACTTACAATAGGCTTGTACGAGTGCTGTGGCAAAACCTTCAGGAACACAATTAGCAAGCAGAAAATCTGATTTCCTAAATAATCATAAATTGCTCTTTATTTTCTTTGCATTTTAACAGTTTATGGGAAATATTGGTCTTCATCTAATAAGTTTAGTTTTTCTAAGAACAGCAAAGTAAAATTATGTATCAATCTTTAAACGAACGCAAAATTACATAGCCGTTTTGTTCTTTCATATACAGCTCATATCTTTTCAGTATACCGTTTATGATATCCCTTGAAGTGCTGTCTAATTCGCATTTCATCTTTATCTCATAGCCACCAGTTAATACATGAGATACCTGTGAGCCGTCGAGGGAAACACAGTTCATATCCAACGATTTCTTTAAGGCGTCACGAATCTCGCTCAACACCGCTAATGCTTCTGTTTTGTTCATAGGGAACACACCTTACACATCTATAACAAGTTGTACTAATAATTATGCTGGACCTTGTGCAGGTCTTCAAACAAGACATTCCCATTAATAACTATAGAACAGAACATTCTAACAACTGGACTAAAATTTAGTTAGAACCACACCTAAAACTTTTTGAAGGCTAAAGTTGTTTATTTGACAAAGAGAAATCTTGATGGATAAAGCTAAAATTAAAGATGAAATGTGCACGTGTGGGCATCTTAAAAGTGAACATTCGTATTTTTTAGATAAAGTATGTACTAAACCTAAATGTGAATGTTACAAGTTCGTTTTGAAGGACGAAAAACAAAAGCTTAATTTTTTAGATTCTAAGTGCTAAAGCATGAAGATAGATAAACTAATAATCGCTTCGAATGATACTTCTAGGAAGCCCAATAAATGGTAAAAATCAACCTATTGACCTATTTGACTTTCAATTTGAATATGCTTGTTGACAAAGGAAAAGGTATGCCGATAAAAGAGACAAGGGAGTTATGCGAAAAAAGAACAATACTTCGAGAGTTGCAAGGGCGATTTCCTTTTGCAGAAACACACCTCGACTTATCATTACTAAAGTTGCAGCCAGATGCCGAAGAAGAAATTGAAAACATTTTCTATGGTATGGCAATTTCATTAGAAGACAACGAAATGTGTGTGGCAAACAACGGTTTATGCCTGTTGATTGCATACGCTCAAGAACAGATTCAAAGAGAAACTAGAAAACTTGAAGAGAAAAGAGACGACGAAAAAGCCTGATAGCCTATCTTTTATTTCTATAAGGCTTATTCTATGGGGATATTAAAATGAACCAAAAATGCCCCCGATGCGGAACCACAACAACACAAGGCTTGATTTATCTGACAATGAAAGTGCCAAACAAGTGCTCGGCGATAAAACGTTACAGGTGATGGCGCTTGAACTCGTTGCCATTTCTGCTTTGCACAGTAAACAAATTATCCTTCACATATGCTATTACCCGAAAACCATCCCAGTTGACCTCAAAAATCCACTCCTTGCCAGAAAAAGGCTTAGAAATAGACTTAGCAAACATCGGCTTATAAAAATCATGAAGCATCAAGAAATTGTAAACTTGACCACCTTAATTAATTAAGCGGAATCAGCTATTTTTGGTTAAATATTGGCAGCTATTAAAACTCAAAATTATACGTTTCGGGCATTCAATGTAAGACAAATTAAGAACAAAGTGCTATATGATTTAGGTAAAAATTTATGGGTAAACAACACAGACCAGAAGGATCGATAGCCTCCTCGCAAAGCAGGAGCAGTATAGCAAGAAAAGCAAATGCTGCCAATAGTTCGAGGCAGAAGCAAGCCAACGATAATCGTTCGAGACAGACCCAAGCCGACAATTCAAAGAAGTAAAACAGTATTTTATACTTCTAAATTAAATTTTAATCCAAAGAAAAATCACGACGACGTGCGTGGTTCTGGAATAAACAAGGCTGGTTTAGGGGTGTATGCACGGTTCAAGACAGAACGTAGATCTTGCGTTCAAGGGTATACCGCTACCAAGAAGTAAATACTCACCCATAAGACGTATATTTCATTTGAGCAACAGGACATACATTTCAGTTTTAGAAATAAGATGCTCGATGTTTCCCAGACTTGGCGAGGACATCTTGCGCCAAAGTTTGCATTTCACTTTAGTGGACTGAGTTACTTTGAGACTTATCTTAGCAGTTGTGGGGCGGGCAATTTGAAGAAATTTATTGCGACTATGAAAAATCTGACCTATCTAAACAAAGAGGAGGATACGTAGCTGTTTCTCCTGAAAAACCTTAAAAAGAGCGTAGAAAACAAAGAAAGTTAAAAATAAGCTTTTTAATCGGGCATTTCAAGGTTTAGCTGTTTCTTTAGTGCCTTGTATCTGTTTCTAACCGTAACTTCTGTGACTCCAGATGCTTCCGCAATATTTTTTTGTGTTATCTTTTCGCTATGCTGAAGACAAGCTATATAGAGTGCAGCTGAAGCCATGCCCATTGGATCTTTTCCTGCAGCAACTCGTTTTCGTCTAGCCTCCCTAAGTATTGCTATTGCTGTGCCCTGTGCTTTGCCTGACACTCCATTTTTTTCTGCAATTTTAGAAACATACGTCAACGGGTCAGCAATAGGCATGTGAAAATCAAACTCTTGCAACAGCAATCTGTAGCAGCGTGCAACATCTTTCTTATCAACAAGACTTGCTTCAGCGATTTCACGAAGAGTTCGGGATGCTCCACTTTTGCGGCAAGCAGCATACAACGCGGCTGCGGCGATGGCGGAAATGGATCTTCCACGGACTAAGCCTTTGTCTAATGCTTTGCGGTAAATAACCGCGGCTTTTTCTTTTATCGGTAGTGAGATTGAAACTTTGTCTGATAACCGGTCAAGTTCACTCATGGCTTGAGCGAGGTTTCGGTCGACTGATGAGTGGATTCTGCTTCGTATTTGCCATTTCCTAAGACGCCACATCTGCAGTCTTGTAGATAATGGTAGCTTTCTTCCGAAGGCATCTCTGTCAACTTGACTGATGGTTGTAGATAATCCTTTATCATGAATAGAATATGATGTTGGCATTCCGACGCGGCTTCTTGAGGTTTTCTCTTCCTGAGTAAAAGCGCGCCACTCAGGACCCTTATCTAACATTTGCTCATACAAAACAAGACCGCAAGCACCGCAGATGGTCTCGCCCGTGTCGTAGTCGTGAACAAGATTTTTGCTTGCACATTCAGGGCACTTATCAGCTAAACGCTGATGGATTTTTGGAACTTCTTTAGTTATACTAACTTGGGTTATACTCATTTCTTCTACTCCATTTATGCACGCGTTGGTTTTTTTTAAAAAATTAAAATGGGAAATTTATTCTTCGCCCATGCCGCCCGGCATTCCGCCGCCTGGGCCACCTGGACCACCTTTTGGCGCTTTAGATGTGATGACGTCGTCTATGCGCAGTATCATGGCTGCTGATTCCGCTGCTGATTTGATAGCTTGTTGTTTAACGACGATTGGTTCGATGACGCCGTTTTCAATGTTGTTCTGGAGTTTACCTGTGATTACGTTAATGCCAATGTATTTGCCATCTTCTTTGTCGTGCACTTGACGTAACTCTATGAGTAGGTCTATTGATTCTAATCCCCCGTTCTCTGCGAGCGTGCGTGGGATTACTTCGATGGCGTCTGCGAAAGCTTCCACTGCGAGTTGCTGTCTTCCGCCGACTTTGGTTGAGTAGTTGCGCAGTCCTTTGGCGATTTCGATTTCGATTGCTCCGCCGCCGGCTACGATTTTATTGTTTTCTGTGACGTCTGAAATTACTGATAATCCGTCGGTTATTACTCTTTCAGCTTCATCTACCATTCTTTCAAGCCCTGCACGTATTAGTATGGCTACTGAATGAGGATCTTTGCATTTTTCAACGAAGATCATTTTATCGTCGCCGATCTTGCGCTCTTCCACCAAACCTGCAAAACCCAAGTCTGCCGTCTTTAAATCGTTCAAGTTAGAGGTCACTCTTCCGCCCGTTGCTCTCGCGAGTTTTTCCATGTCTGACTCTTTGATTCGCCTAGCGGCCATTATGCCCTCTTGAGATAGGTAGTGTTGAACCATGTCGTCTATTCCTTTCTGGCAGAACACAATGTCCGAGCCTGAAGCTTTGATCTTGGTCACCATCTCTTTGAGCGTGCTGTCCTCTTGGTCTAGGAAAGCTTTCATCTGGTTCGGTTGGCGAATGTGTATTTCGGCGCTCATTTCGGTTTTTTCAATCTCTAACGCAATGTCTAAAAGTGCGATTTTAGCGTTCTCTTTCTTTCGGGGCATCCCTGGATGGGCGATTTCTTTATCTACGATTATGCCTTTGATGAGTTGCGTCTCGATGAGGCTTTTTCCCGTCTTTTTCACCAGCTGAATGTTATCTATGTCGGCTATCATCTTGTCCCCGTGTTTCTCGGCTATCTGCTTTACAGCTTCTATGGCTATTTCTGCAAAGCGTTCTTTAGCAACACCTACAGCTTTGCTTCCCATGGACGTTAAAGCAACTTTCATCATCATTTTTTGATCTTCGACGTCGATGGGCACCGCGTTTATCTCTAAAATTTCGATTGCCTTTTGTGCTGCCTTGCGGTATCCTGCAACGAGTATGATTGGGTGGATATTCTGGTCCAAGAGTTCTTCTGCTTTCTTGAGAAGTTCGCTGGCTAATACTACGGCGGTTGTGGTTCCGTCGCCTACCATGTCATCTTGGGTTTTTGCGATTTCAACCATCATTTTTGCCGCGGGGTGTTCAACGTCGATTTCTTTAAGGATGGCTGCGCCGTCGTTGGTGATGGTGATGTCGCCTAGGCTGTCGATAAGCATTTTATCCATGCCTCGTGGACCAAGTGTGGTTTTTAGCACTTCACCGATTACTCGTGCTGCCATGATGTTGTTTCTTTGGGCTTCTTTACCTCTGCTTCGAGAGGTTCCTTCCTTCAAGATGAGTACAGGTTGACCACTTTGGGTTTGCGTTAAATATGCCAAGTTATTTTCACCTTAATTTTATTTGTTAACAGTCTTTTTTTTAGCAATATCAGCTTTTTTTGATTCGTAGGACGCGCCCAAATCTCAGAGTCATGTCGAATAAGATGCATTTGACCAATAAGAGACTCGAAACTTAACGCTTTCAACTGTTCCAAAACCGACTGACTTTGCAAGTTATATATTGTCATACAGGAATTTAAACTCGTTTAGAGAATTAGCGCGATTTTTAATTAAGTATTTATTAGTATAATTGTACTTGTTGATTTTGCAAAATTTTAGTTCGCTTTTTTCGCAGCGAATCTATTTGACTACTTGTCCGTTGGCTGACTTGTTGGTTAGTCGGGTGATCTTTATTTTTACCCGGTCCCCAGGTTTTGTGTCGGCAACATAAATTACAAAGCCTTGGTTTTTAGCTATGCCTTCTCCTTTTGGGCTCAATTCCGTAATTGCTACTTCTAATTCTTCCCCCAACTAACTGGGCAACGCTTAAAACTCTTGCCATGACCACGTTTTCCTTCGTAACCGCCACCTTGCCTTGATCCACTCATAATATTCCTCCTTTTTTTTACCGTCTATTAAACGATAGGAGCTTGAATCTTAAAAACCTTCAATTGACCTCACTATTCTATATTCAAGGTCTCTAGGAACCTTAGCCGAGGTGGGATGCATCAAACCCAAAAATATTCTACTACGTTTACGAAACGGAGCTTTGCAATTTCATAGTTCTTTCTCTTTTGCTAATTTTATTATTATGTCTGCTTAGAAGCGATTGGTTTTATTACAGGTAAGAGCAGTTTTATGTTTTTGTTGTTGTGTACATCAAATTTTAACCCATCATTGTTTACTCTTCTAAGTTCTTCTTGGTCAGCCATGAAGTAGTTTCCATGTCTTTCATGAAAACCGCCCAAATTTGTCCAATCGTATCAGCAAATTTGCTGTGACTCTTATATAGAGTTTGGATATAAAGTCTGTTTGCCCTTTCGTATTCTTTTTTCGGCATTCCCTCTCTATGTTCAGGCAAGCATGACTTGTATGCCTCGTCAATTGCTGAGTCAAGAGTCTTCTTTGCTTCCTGCACCATTATGTTGTCTTGGGTGTAAACTTCCCATGCTTTTTTAATTCCGTCACGATAAGCTCTTTTTGCCTCTTTTACCGTCTCTTCTGGTTTAGTAAGCGTCTTCCTTTCCTTGACTAAGTGTCCCCAACTTGTGCTAACTTCGATTCTGAAGAATTTCTGTGCGTTCACTTTTATCACCACACTACAATAAGAGAGGTAAGTTATTCTCTTTTTCGCTGAGGCAAAACAAGAGCAAAGAGTTAGTTAATTAGTTGAACATTCAAAGTATCAGGCTATATCCGTTGAATCCTCAATATAGTCTTACCAACCAACGTTTTTTCCTAAATCATCCCCGTCAGCTCAGGTTGGTTGGATTAAAATTTAATGCGTAGCTTGAATATACTGTAATGAGACGATTATGCGTTTTCTGATAAGCATTTAGTGAAAGTTTAATATCAGTTTTGATGTGCAACTATTTGGAATTATCCAAATAAGACTAAAGGAGACTATACTATGAAAATGCCCAAGGACCCTAGCAAATTCAGTTTTGGAGCCACATCATCAACCGTCACAAGTCTAGGAATAATCTTTGGGCTCCTAACTTCAGTCAATCCTAAAGCTGGCGTGATAGGGGCTTTGCTTGTGATAGCAGTCGCAGACAACATCGCAGATTCACTCGGAATCCACATTTACAGAGAATCCACAGCCACCAAGAAAGAAAACACCCGAATGTTCACAATCAGCAACTTCATAACTCGCTTCGGCATCACACTAACGTTTGTTTTCTTGTTTGTATTCTTGCCAATAGGTTATGCTGCTGCCTTTTGCACATTGATAGGATTTGGAATACTGGTATTCCTAAGCTACCTTATAGGGGTTCAACGTAAAACAAGCATTTTGAAAGAAGTCGCCGTCCACTTGGGAATAGCCATCCCCGTAATAATCATAAGCCATTATCTCGGCCAACTAATCTTCACCATATTTGGATAACTCCCAGTGCGATCAGTGAGTTATAGGGACATATTGCAGGGAAACAGTTATGCGTTTCCGGCTAAGACTGTCTCTGATTTCGGAGTTTATTCTTGTGTTCTCTTTTGCTTTGCTGGCGTGTCCAATTCTGGTTATTTTCCAGTTTTCCATGTTTCCCCGTATAATCTGTCGGTAGCCCGTTAACATAGATTTGATAAAATGGGTCCGTTTTGCTAAACTGTTGACTGTATGCACCTTCTTCTATCTTTCCTAAATGGATAACGATAGTTCCATTTGAGTCCGAATGAAATGAAAAGTTGATTGTAAGGCTTAAAAGGGGTATTTTCGGCATTGGATATGTCAATATATTCTTGGGTTTTTTGCTAAAGATTAAGTGTTAAGTCGTGAAATGAGAAAATTAGTTAAGAAAGCAAAAAGGCAAGAAGTCTTAAATCTGCGTAGCGTAGAAATAGAATTAGGTTGAAAAAATGCCAATTGATAATGTTGAGTGGGATTCTGGAAAAGTGTACCCAGTTGAAGACAGAATAATGAGCTTCCTTAACAAAAAAGACAATGTGAATCGAGCTTTTAATCTTGTAAGCGTAATGGAATGTCTGGGGTACTTAGTCACAAAAGAGCCAATTAGCTATGAGCTTGCAATACAAGTTAGGAAAGCTTTAGATGAACTAGTGGAAGCGAAGAAAATAGAGAGAAAGAAAATTAAGGAAACAGTAGGTGAAGAACCCTATTACAAAACTGTTCAGTCAAGCCCTCAAATAGGTTGAAAGCTATGCCTAAATGTCCAAATTGTACTGCCCACATGAGAGAACCCGAAAAAGAATGGAATTTTGGGCGATTCCGAGTTAAAATGTATAAGTGCACTACATGTGGAAATCAATTTAGAGAATTTTTCAAAGAAAATACGTTACAATTTGTCTTAAGCGCACACAACGGTGGTTTAGGAAAAACTAAAGTAAACAAAGAAACCTTGGACAGACATAAAAGCTATCAAAAACCTCATGGTGAAAAGACTTAAGCGTTAGAATATCAATTGTTTAATTTAGATATTTTGGCGAGAGGAAGTGTTAGGTTTTATGGGTTATTCAAAGAGACAGGGTGGTAGTTATGAGGGAAGACGTGGTCATGGGAAAGGTGTTAAACGTTACCCTGTTGCAGTGGGTGAAGAATTAGAGGTGGATATTTTAGAATGCAGTCCAAAAGGGGAAGGCATTGCAAAAGTTGAAGGTTTAGTAATACACGTTCCAAACGCAAAGCTTGGGGAACATGTGAAAATAAAGATAAATCGGATTGGCGGAACAACAGCAGAAGCAGAAACAATAAGGTAATTCATAGAACTAAAATGCTTGGAACCATGCTATATGTAAACTTTTTTATATATTACGTGGAAGAGCTAACTTACATTGATGTAGAAACAAAATTGAATGAAGCGATTGCTCTTTTTTCAGGTCCTATCCCCCCAATAATTAATGATTGTCATGGATTAACAGTGTTAGCTGATTCATTTCTAATACTACCAAAAAGTTGACAAAAATATCTTAAAGTTGATTTATGAAGACGACGGCGAGGTATTCCTTTGGAAAACAAGAAAAACCTCTTTAAGGAAGGCTTCAGCACAGGTGGTAGCACAGGCTTCGGATTATTCCTTACCAAAAAAATGATAGACATCTACAGCTGGAACATAGTTGAAGAAGGTGAGCGGGAAAAGGAGCAAAATTTGTTATATCAATTCCTATAAACTTAGTTAAATACTAAATTAGTGCCCTTTTGACCCTTTGAAACATATCTAAGAGAAACGGTTATTCGATTTCGGCTAAGGCTGTCGCGAATTTCGTTGTTTATTCTTGAGTTATTTCTTCCTTTGCTTGCATGCCCAAAACGAGTGACATTCCAGTTGTCAAGGTTTCCTCGTATAATTTGGCCAAAGGTTGTGTTTACCGTTATAGTTGCCGAACTATCGAAAGGTATGGATGGTGCCTAGGCGATCAATGCCCCAGACTTAATAAGAAATAAATAAGCATTAAGAACTGGTTGAATTGGGTTGTCCGGTTTTTATCTCTAATGCATTTATCAGTAAGCGCTCAGAAAAACCGACTGCAAAAGAGACCGCAAGAACTAACGGTACAGATAATGTACCCAATTGAATTATGCCTGAAAGCAAGAACCCTGACATTGCTAGAGCTGCTACGACTCCGACAACTGGTCTTGCAATAGTTACCCATGAGAGCAATACTTGATCGGGGATTCTTCCCCCGCCTGCCTGTCTTGAAATTGAGAAGATCCCACTGAAGCAGCCCCCCAAGGCACCCAGCATTGCTATTGCAACTATAAGTCCCGTATTGTTCAAACTAACTACGGGAGAAAGAATTGGTAAAAGAATAACTACGGGAAAAACCAATACCAGGGCGATTAGAGCCAATATGCCTAACTGAAATCCCGCGGTGTGCAACTTTATGTACATATTAGTAAAATGCTCTTGCACTATTTTACGTGCTCTGTAAACATCTCCTGGCGTGATTTTCTCTTTGAGTTTTCCATTCTTGCCCAGGTATGCCTGAACAGTTTCAAGCCTCCATGAATGCAGTTTTTTTTCCGCTTCATTTAATGTCGCAAGAGCAATTCTCTGCAAAGAATTATTATTATCAGTAGTTATCGTTGTCGGCTCATCAGCAACTATTGCTGTCTGTTCAAGTTCAGCTTGAAATAAATATCGCCAGCCAATTTCGATTTCTCCTAGCGATAAAGCTCTCTTTGAACATTCTAAGGCCTCCAACGCAACATTGTTTTTGGTTCTAACCCGTTCTAACTCTTCCATAGCACCCTTTTTTTTATTGAGGTCTGTTTCTGCATCGGCCTGTCTTCTTAACTGTTCTAAAATGCTACTTGTTTTGTCTTTTAACTCAATCTCAAAAGGTCCGATGTTTTCATCAAGTCTTCTATGGGAAGCCGATTTGAAAGCTTTCCTTAGCCAAAGCAGTCGAACAGGCTTCATATCTGGTAGAGGTTCAGTTGCTAAAGACTCAATTTCGCGGATAAGAGAACGTTCTTTAGGATACTTTAGCAAAGCTAATGCTTGGCCAACATTAACCAATTTGACTTCATCAACCTCTTTGTCATCGGTGATTTTCTGATTAAAGTTATAATCACTTAAGCAAGTCATATTGAAATAAAGAACTATCTTTGGCTTTTCATCATCCATATAACTTATTGGTCCTGCTATACTCTCAATCCTGAGGTCTTCTTTTTTGCATTTTGTTTCTTCATGAGCTTCTCTTAAAGCTGCTTCGTTCCAGTCTTCGAGAACTGCAACCCCTGCATCATTAGGGATTTTCTGTTCTAGATGCCCTTTGGGAAGGGTCCATTCATCCCCGTATCTTGTCTTTCTATGGACAATCACAATTTTTCGGCTATTAAGACCTCTAACCCAAATAAGTCCGCCTGCTGCTCTCTCTACTTCCCCCATCGCCTTAGTGCTCGTATTCTTTCCTCCCAAAACAAATAAAACAAAATATAGGCACTAAATTTTTCCGAGTTCGTTCAAGGCGTTACGATCCCCACGTATTTTATCAAGAGCGTCTTCCACTACATTGCCAACAAAGGTTCCCTCGATTGCATTAAGAAGACCTTGCTTGCTCTTGTCCAACTCAACTTTGGTAATTTTAATTTTATGTGTTGTATCTTCCCCGAGAATTTCTTTCTGATTAACCCGAGACATAACCCTTGGGTCAGCAACTACCGATGCAAGAGTTCGGTTGATAATTAATTGGATGCGAGGGTTATTCACGATTTTCTGCGAAATATCGAATGGGTCAACTGGCTGTGGATGTGGAAGTTGAATTGCAGTTTCAACTAAGCCCATTTCAATTAACTTATGAGCAGCTGCCTCGAACCTTGCAAAACTTGACGGGTCTAGAACAGAAAACCCAGTAAAAGTTCGTTTAAAAATGATTGATTTTGCATAGAAAATTGTCGTTCCATGTACCTTTAGACCTGTAGACTCTTCAAATTCATAATATGCCTCGATTCTTGAATCGTCGTCGTAATCTTTGGGGTTGATGGTTATTCCATCCTTTGTAAATCCTGCATAGATTCTCTGTCCCAAATTGTTTAGTGAATTTAAAGTCTCTATTAGGATTCTTTGATTATTATTTTTAACTAGTGTTACTGTTAAACGCCTTTTTCTCGCCTGCCCTAAGTTCTTTTCCTCAAAGTTGCCATAAATAGGAACAATAATGTTTCCCAACCAGTAACTGTCAACAAATCCTGAAACATATTTCATTGTTGGATTAGTGGACCCTCCAGTTGAATGAGGACCATAATTAGGGTCTGTTGTGATAATCCATCGAAATTCCGTATCCAATGACTTAATTTCGGTTTGAGATGGGCTTCTAACATTTATGTACAAGTCGTTTGCTATATCAATTCCAGTATCATATACGCAAAGGGCGTCAGAGTTTGCCCTCTTGCGAACGTAAGGATAACACGTAAACCTTGGCTTGGCATCAATGTTCACAAACGGTGCGTAATTGTCACTGTCTAAGAACCGTAGTGTGACTTTGCACTGATCACGTGGTAGTTGGATTGTTACTTTTTTACTTGCAACCAAATTTTTGTCTTTTCTTAGAACTTTGGGATTATCATTAATTTGAGTATAAAAATAAGGAACGAATTGGCAACTCCAAGAAAATGTGAGGTCATAGTCAGCTTTGTCTATGGAATAAGTTCCTGTTGGCACACAACTGTCTATTTTTACCTTATAGGGATTTTGATGGGCGTAGCTTCTGTCTTTGTCATCAAGGAAGAAACCATGGACATCAATTCCGCTGCTATGAGTAATTCGAATGTTATTGCCTTCTGCTCCAAGATAGAATCTTAACCATACATTGTCTTTCCCTGATTCATTTGGGTCATAGATTTGGAGTTCTACAACGTGGGTTGCACCTTTTGGTATTCCTTCTTCCGATGGTGAAAGTTCCCTCATGACATAGCCGTAGGCTACAACACGGTGATTATCGGATAAATGAGCTGGATTTGCATCATTCGAAGACCTGATTACTGTGAGGGTGACTGGTTTTGAACTATCCAGCTTGTTCATAACTTTTACCCATTCATCCTGCGTCAAATGACCAAGGCTATCCGGCGTACCAGTATGATCCACGTCAGAGCGTGCTTGCCAACTAATTATTTTGGCTATTTTGCTTAATGTAAGGGAATCTTTTTGAGCATTCCAAATTTCATTGTACACAGGATCACCCTGAGTAGGTAGGGTTCCTGTTTCCCAGGGAATTGGTATTCCGTTATAAAAGTAATGCAAAGCCCTCCAACACATGCCTCCACAAAATCCCATAGATTTTGTTATCCCTGTGTACTTTACTTCATAAGTCCAATTATTTCCAAAAGGCCAGCCGTGAACGATAGGCTTGAAGTATGTTGTTACGGAAACAACCGTCATAAAAAACCTTTCCACTAATATATAATTCAGATTTGTTTATAAATTTTGTCATATATCTCGAAAGTATTTTGATTCTGAATCAAACACTTAAGCCATTGGTTCTTAAGCGGAGATTTTTGCAAGATTAGGAAGCAATAAGTTTAGTATTTTTAATCTAAGAAAGCATTTTTATCACGATTTAGTACATCGCAAATCTGCAATAAAGCAGCTTTCTTTCTTTTTATGTTTTATTCCGGAATAAACCTTAGCGAGACAGTTATTCGTTTGCGACTTAAACTGCTTCTTATTTCATTGTTTATTCTAGTATTCCCTTTTCCTTTGCTCGCATGCCCAAAGCGTTCGACTTTCCAATTCTTTGGATTACCTCTAACAATTTGAGGATTACTCGTAAGTATGTAGAAGGGCATTTTTGTTTGGGAAATATTCAGTTTGGCTTTGAAGGTATTGCAGCTACTCGAATTTTCCGCCGCACATAGGGCATTTTCTCTTTATTGAATTTTGAATTGTTGGAAGTTGGAGTGAGCAGTAGAAACAGAAGTAAATCTGGCATTTGGGGCAGCAATGGAATCCTCCTCCGATATAGTGACCGCAAGAATCACAAGGTCTAGACAAATCAACCATAAAACTCAACTCGCTAGTTCTATTAAGACCTTAAAAAGCAAGGCGCTAAAACGACTAACAACCATAGTAGAGGGATAGTTAAAAGTGGAAGGTTATACCTGGATTTTTTCGTGAGTTTTACTTGAATTATTTCAAGAAACATTTGCCCTTTCCTTCAAGTTGATCAATGATGCATTCAGCAGGATTTTTATCAAATCTTAGTGTATGCAAGCGGGGCATCCTTAACCTGCAATCTCTGGTTAGAACCTGGTAGATTACTTCGCAGACAAGTTTAGGCTCAACCCACGTGACCGCTTCCATGTCTCTCTTGCAATGAAAGGCGCAGAAGTTGTTTTAAGTTCTTTAAAATCAACCATTAGAGAACTAAGCAGTTGCTGGGTAAATCCTGTTCCAACATGAGCTACATAGATTGGTTTTCCTTCCAAATCATAAAGGCCTACTATTAAAGCGCCAAAGGTTGATTCTCTTGCACCTTCCCCTTTCGAATAGCCAAAGATAACGCAGTCGCAGGTTTTCAAGTTCTTAATTTTTAGCCAGCTGCCAGTTCTTAACCCTTGTTCATAGGTACTGTCTTTGCGTTTGGCAACCATGCCTTCGAGGTCATGCTTCAAAACTGCCTGGTAGAATTGCTCACCTTTCTCTTCGATGTAATCGTTGATAATTATGTGCGAGCCTTCCTTGACTGATTCTTTTAGAATAGGTTTCCTCTCCATCAAAGGCAAGTCAACTAGGGGTTTGCCGTCTTTTTCCAAAATATCAAACACTATATATGTCGCTGGAGAGGAGCGCTGTAATTTTTCGATGTCTTTGCCAGAAATGAGATGCCCTCGTTCTTGCAAACCATGAAAATCAACCTTGCCATTTTTCATGACTACGATTTCGCCATCAACAACTACATTCTTAGCCAACTGAGTTATCTCGCTAATTTCCGGAAAATTGCGTTTAAACTCATTGCCATTTCTACTCTGAACAGTAAACAAATCATTCTTCACATAAGCTATTGCTCGAAAACCATCCCACTTAGTCTCAAAAATCCAATCTTTACTCGAAAATGGCTTAGAAATTGACTTGGCAAGCATCGGCTTGTAAAAATGATTCATTAACCTTCAACCATAAAAGATAACTGTAAACTGATTAATCTTTTTCAAGAACTAAATCAATAAGAGTATTTTGTTTTAGGCCTTCTTTGATGCAGTCAATTTTTGCTTTAGGACAAGATTGCTTTTTGCCCTTTTCATTGCCTACACAGTTAGCTACTTCTCTTCGGTGTGGAATGTTGTATAGTTTTTAACTTCAGCAATACAATAGGTCTTTAATATGACGCCCCGTGATAAAATTGTTTTATAGATCAGAAGGAGCGCCGAATAACTGTCTAACATTTAGTGACGTGTTTTGAGAGCCTTGAACAACAATACTGAACTGTAAAGTCATAATGCCTAAATTGAGACTTCTATGATTAAAATTAATCCTAAGACCGGCGGCGGCAACAGTGAATGTTTTTGAATAATGAGAGTCCACATTCTTGTCCTGCGAGCCTACTGAACCAAAGTCATTTTGATCCACCCAATTAATATTAGGACGCCCATAATTGTATTCAAATATAAATCCTGGAGAAATTTTGATAGAGTCGGTTTTATCGAGCAAAGTTGCACAATAGGTAACGGTAAATGCTACGGATCCGTTTGCGGTAATGCTGATCATTTCAAACCCATACGCGACATATTCTTTGGAGAAACTCCCCTCGTATGTTCCAAGTATTGAGGAGTTAATCTCTCTTTGAATTGAAGAATCTTCATCATTGTTCGGGCTATTAATTATGTTAATTTGGGTTCCTCCAAGAAAGCTTGCAATCGCAATGATTGCGCCGAGCACGAAAAATAATGCGTAAGACGCGTACTTTTCCATTTTTTGTTAACAGAGCTTAATTTATTCAATTTGTTAATAAGGTTTCTTGAGTTAATAATTACTTAGTTTGACCAGCTCAAATCAAAACTGAGTTTTTATCAATAGAGGGGTTGATTATTTACCTTTTAAGGAAATTGTGGATTGATTTACTATTTTGAAAGACTGGAAAGTGAAAAATAAGCAATCTAACCATAGTATGTATTGCCCATGCAGAAAACCAGAAAGTACTTGAGCCTTTATTGCAGACTGTACTCCGAACTTAAATAAAACGCTCATCTCTATCAATATGTGCCGCAGACTAGAGCGTAAAGATTAGTGAAAATTCCTTCTGTGAAGAGCGTTTCAGGTACCGATTTAACAGTGGTTTCATCTTTAGCAAAAGACATTTACCGCAAAATAGAACAAGACCTAAAAAAAGAATCAATTAGCAAACGAGATGATTGGTAAGCAGTTCACTGTGTACTCTAGTTGCTTTAGGGCTTGAGTTGACCAACTTTTTTTTCCCAATCAATATTTCGACTTCATAAAGAATTTAACGAGGAACACTTGTTTGTCAAAAGAATAAGGTAGAATCTTAAAATGAGCAAGATCTCAGATTCGGAGTGCAAAGCGTATACGGACAATCTTAAACTGTTAAAAGGAGAAAAGAAAAAACTGGAATATCTCATCCAGAAAGTTGTAATAGGAAGAGGAGATGGCAGCAAGATAGATAACCTCATTCAAGAATTTATGGATGGACACAACGACCCAAACAGGAAGATGGCACTCAAAAATGGGCTGCTGGTTTTTACCAATATAAACATGATTCTAATACAGCAAGAGGGATATTCAAGGATGGTAGTTCCCCTGGATCAGCTTGGCGGAATGGGTTGTTTTTCAAGTAATGACTGGTTAACCATAGCTGTAGTAACTGTAGACGGTTACGAATACGGATTTCTTCTATCAAAAACAAATGACTCCAGTTTCGTTCAGAACCCCGACGCTAATGAGCTAAACAGGCAGCTCCAAGTATTTGGAATGGAGCAGAAACGGTTAGCACAAGGAACCCCAGTCGAAATCTGCAATCATTGTGGTGCACGAAACAACATGACTTCAACCTATTGCGTACATTGCAACGCTCTTCTTGGATGATTCAGATGCCAAAGTATGAATAGTATTCCAATTACCCAATATACTTCATTGAAATCGTTATGCGGTTTCTGCTGAGACTGCCGCGAATCTCGTTGTTTATTCTTGTGTTCCCTCTTCCTTTGCTTGCATGCCCAAAACGGGTTATCTTCCAGTTGCTGAGATTGCCTCGAATTATCTGAGGGTTACTTGTCAGAATGTAGAAGGGTATATTGGTTTGAGAAGAGTAAAGTTCCGCGATAAAGTTAAGGAGCCTTTTACCAACTCCTATTCCTTGATAGTCTGGCAGCACGACTAATCGGCTGACTCGGTAATATTTTGCTTTCATTCTGGACACGCTCCGGCTAAGGAGGCGAGGAAAACTAGACGCTTGCTTGCAAGAGGTTAACCCGATAAATTATACTAATAAGCGCTTGCCTTTAAGCAATTGCACGCAAGAATATTGAGCAAAATGCTTTCAAAGAATTTTTTGCAAGGATAATTAAGAATTATGTTAGGAAACTACCCGATAATTATTGCTGAGGCAGACAATCGGTAAGATTGCTGTTGCATAATTAAGTCCGCAGAAACTTGCTTCAATAAAGGCAACAAGAATAGCTGCAACTATTAACAGTAGCCCAATAGCAAGATTGTTTATCATAATTCTTATTGTATCTTAATACTCTTTTAAGAATGGTTGATTGTACATTAGCAATAACATAAGCGAACAAGCAAAATACTCGTAAGTTTCTAAATCTGGTCTATAGCTCTTTAAGGAACTTTTTTATGTTGGAAACTCTTTCTTATGAAATATGGACGTTGCTCTTTTTGCGGTAGGTGTATTTTGTGTTATTTGGGGTTTGCCATTTTGTTTTCCATGCCATGCTATTAGACTTTGGGAAAAAATCTCGGGAAATGAAATATGCGAAACAGAGCCTTACCAACATATGAAGCCCGTTAGGACTTTTGGTTTGGTTTTTGAGGCTATAGGCGTTATCCTGATACTTCTCAGCTTCGCAGGTACAGCAGTCTAAAGAACGTCAAAATTTGAAATCCTCCCATCTCTGTTTTGAAGCATTTCGTCTACTTGCATTAGCACCCTTAGGGCTAAGGATGAAGCGGCCAAAGCATTCTTTGCAGTATCCGGTTTTGTTTTGGTAGGAGATTTTTCGGCCACATTTGCCTTTGCAGTATTTTTGCACTACGAACCTCCAGATTTCTGTTTAGGTATGTACTGTAGGGTTACGCTTAGGCGTCGTTTGCTGTTGCTCTTGGTGAGTTCTGAGTTGATTCTTGTGTCTTCTCTTCCCGCTGTGCCATGCCCAACACGCTTCACACGCCAGTTCCCCAAGTTGCCTCGGACAAGCTGAGGATTCGAAGTAACCAGATAGAAGGGTAGGTTGATTTGGGAAGTGTAGAGTTCAGCGATGAAGTTGAGTAACCGTTTGCCTAAGCCGATGCCTTGAAAATCTGGCAACACTACTAATCGACTTACTCGATAGTATTTTGTTTTCATTTTCACACATGCAACAGCAATGAAGGCTACAGGCTTGTTTTGATAAATGGCTGCGTAGCATCTGATGCCTGCACCGAGTTTTCCGTTTAGATAGTGATATTGCCGAAACACTTTCCACATGGAACTGCCGCACCGATAGAGTTTGAGTTCAACGGGCGGCCTGATTCTTTTTTTCGGCTAAACTCCATTGTGTCTGTGGAGAATACCCAATCGGAGTCAAGCCAATCAACCACGTCGTAGTGGCAGGTTACGGCTATGAACTTTTTTTTGGATCGGCGTACAGCCTTGCTTATCGCGTAAGCGCTTACCTTAGCAATTTCCCGATCGACAACGCTGGTGAACTCGTCAAAGACTATTTCGTTCTGATCAAGACAGAGTGCTCTTGCGATGTCAACTCGCATCTTTTCCCCTTGACTCAGACAATCGTAGCTTTTGAGCCAGTCCGGTGGAGAGGCAAAGCCTACGCTGCAGAGCATCTTTGTAATCTCGCCTGTTTCAAGCTCTTGGGGAAAGTCGTCAACGACACATTTGCTTTTGTACTCAAAGCTTCGTATGTAAGAATCTGAAAAGAGCTGTTTGGCGATGCTGGTTTTGCCTGAGCCGCTGCGTCCCACGATAACGCCGACTTGCCAATCAAACGTCTGCACAGGGAAAGAACCTTTAAAGTGCTTTTCAAGCTTCACGTCGTTTAGAGTGTAGCTACCGATGATGCTTTGGGCTCGGAAACTGTCTGTTTTATCCCATTTTTTTATTATGTCAAAATCCATTCTTGCCAGCTCCATTAAAGTGTTAGGATTCTTAGTTTGAACCCTTGGGCTTTTAGCTTCTCAAAATATTCTTTTTGTTGTGCCTCTGATTTACATTCTATTATGATCTCGTAGGTTTCAGGAACCGAAAAAGAAACATCATGCTCATCTACCTCTAAGGGGAGCTTCTCGCCGACGGATTGAAGGAACAACTTTAATTCCTCTTTTTCTCCCTCATCAATGATTCGCAAATACTCAGCGCTATCCATTTCCTTGTTATGTTTGCCTCTGAGTTTGTTGAGCACTTGCCGTAAAAGTCGGCGGTCAACATCTTTGATAGGCAGGCGGATGACGCTGCACTCAGTCATGCCCAGCTCCTTCATTGCCGAAATCCTCTGCTGGCCGTCAGCCACCAAAAGCTCACTATTAGTGACGATGGGAACAATGTCCCCCCATCGTTTAATTGAAGCTTTCAAGCGATCAAGCTGCGTTAAGGTCATTCTGTTAGGATTGTCTTCTGGGTCAAGCTTGAGATCGTTGATTTTTACTCGCTCCGGCATGGGGATGGGAATTTCCTTTTCATTTTCTTGTGAGTCTCTGCTAAGTACGCTCATATTTTCAAATTCTCCCTAAACATTAATTGGCAAATTTGGTCATTTTGGGGTATTTTCATAAACCAGTCGCACTTTTCCACACATGTGGGACATTTCTCTTTTAGGTAACGTGCATTCCTTTCAGCGTCAGCTTTTTCCTCTTTTTCTTCTTGCTGTTCTTCTAACTCTTCTTGCCTAGCTTGTTCAGGTGTGCGGTTAGTGGTTAATTGTTGAATGTCCTGGGTTGTTTTGAAAACGTGATGTTGTTCACAGTAGCGTTGAAAACTCTCAGGGGTAAATAGGTCATGGTTCCAGTTTGCATAAACGGGAGCTAAACGCCTGTCCTGTTCACCTTCACATAGTTCCCAATACCCAGGCGTGTTAAAGACTGCTTCTTCCGCGTCGAACTGCTCTTTAAACTTACGAGTTTCTTCTATAAGCCAATAAAACCGCGTATAGAACACCCAATTAGCCATAGGATCTTTGTACGTTACAAAGGCATCTGTGAAGGTTTGGAAAATCTCCAGTATCCTAGCCATAAAGCGACGGTTCGCTGCATCCACAATTGATTGGTCGGCAGAAGACAAGCGGATGACATCGGTTTCTCCCCGTGATAGTGCTTCCTTCATTTTTTCCGCGTGAGCCTCTGAGATTTGAGTCGCTCGTCTATGTAATTCTAATTCGGCACGGTCTAACTCTACATCCCCGTTTTCCCAAGTTATTTTTGTTGTACCTTTTTCGGGAAGTTCAGGTAACACGTTTTTCTCTAATTCATGCAGTTTCCTGATTAGAATGTTCATTTCTTCCTATCCTCGGGTTTCGGTATTAATATGCTGTTCTTGAGCTGCTCCTCTAACGCTATCACCCGAAACTCCAACTCCTCATCCTTTAGCAAGGGGCCGTAGGCTGAGACTGCTGAGACTAGAACTCTCGCCCAGCCCTGTTTTGCTTTGTCGCTATTTCCTTCGGCGTGAATTTTTTTGTGGGACAGGCTTAATACGCCGTCTAATACGCGAAACAACGTGGTTCTGCGGTCTTTTGTAGAGCGGTTTGATGTTGGTTTCTTTACGGTTTCACGTTCAATCTCAGCCATACCTTAAGCCCTCTTTTCTTTGGCTTGTGCTCTTTGTTTGCGCTTTTCCAGTCGCCAATACTCCCGCAATTCAACCGAGTGCTTAAGCACTTTCAACGTGTCCATGACAAAAAAGTCTTACAAATCTGCTTATGAATTGCATATAAAAAATTTTAAAAAAAGGCTATTGCTTCATCAAAAACTTGTCTTCGTCGAGGGATTCAACTAAACTATAACCGTCATCAAGTTTTTTCAGAAGCTCAGCGTCGCCTTTAACAATGATGTGCTTGGACGGTTGTTTCGGGGTTTTCTGAACCCTTGGGCTCTCAGCATAATCTTTTAGCTTGCGAAATTCTTCTATAGCCTCATCTGGGTCTTTAGCCCTTGCCAGTACGTCTTCAAGTTTCTTAATCTTCTCTTCGTCGTAACCCTGAAGTTTCGCGAAGTCTAAGAGCATTTTATTTCTAAATTTCTTCTCATCAACTACGCGACCCCTTTGATTTAGGAACTCAAGGTCTGGAAGTGCTTCTTTATACTTGGCTCGGAGCTGTTCAATCAATGGCTTGGAATATGGCGCTTCTTCCCCACTTACCTTTCTACCCTTAATTTTCTTAATCCAGTTGTTAGGGCAACCAGCGTTTTCAAGGGCTGTTTGAGTAATCCTTCTACCATCATGAATAGTAAAATCGACTTTAGCTCTTTGCTCAAGGATTGTGGCTTTCTTGGAGATCATTCTTTTGGATAAAGGCTCGGCGATATTTCTTTTAACTGAGAGAAAAACGTGGTCATCGTCCGTCCATTTATGATTAAATGTATTAGAGAACCATTCCCTGTATTCGATCAAAATATCTTTGGTTTCGGGAGTAACGAAGGTTTCTTGTCTAACTCCTCTGTATTTTCCTTTCCCATGTCCTTTAACCAACTCTGGCGATAGGGAGATGTGGGGGATTTCTTGGTTCTGCCAATCCTCTTCGAAGTAATGCCATCTAAGCATTGACATGGTATCAAGGGCTATAGCTGAACAAGTACCAACCATTACCAGTGCTTGATCTCTTGGGTTGCGACATGCCTTGAATAGAGCTAAACGTTTTTCCTTAGAAGGCACTGCATGGGTTTCACTTGGATTATAAGGCATTGATCTGCCAGCTTGAGCTTGTAGCTGCCTATAATTGGTCCTAAAAAAGCCTCGGACACATTGGGCAACATGCCACTTTCTTTTCTCAGGAAACTCTACCTTAGCATATGCTAAGTTATCCAGAAGCTTCTCTGCTTCTAAACAATTATAATCACTTTTCAGGGCTAAAAGCTGATTAGGATTTAAGTTTCCCCATTTACAGAAATGATAGAGCGACATGGCCACGTTGCCCTGTCGATTATGAAGAGTGCTAAGATAATTCATTATGCATGGATAGTTCTTAGCCCATCCTTCTATGATGCTGTTTTCGGTGAAGCCATATTTTAAATTCTTCTTTGCATTTATGATACTCATGGAATCACTCTCAAGCGTTAAGTACTCTTATTGTTACACCTATATTAACGCAACTATTTGTATCGCGTCTCCTAAAACATTAAACATATCGCGGCTTGGCACTGAGTTGGGCTATCGGCATGTGGAATCGCACTTTGCCTACGTTCACAGTTCCTTGACGCGGGAGATTGCAGTGTTTGAAAAGGTGAAGGCATGAGTATTCGTGTGGTGTTTTTGGGAACAAGCGGCAGTGTACCAACGTTAAAGCGCAGCTTGCCATCCTTGGTAGTGCAGTGTCCGCGGGACCAGTGGATGTTTGACTGCGGCGAAAACGTGCAGCGGCAAATGATGCAGGCGAAAGTTAGTTTTCACCGTAAAATGAAGGTTTTCATTACCCATTTGCACGGCGACCACGTATTGGGGTTGCCAGGTCTTTTGCAGACTATGGCTTTAATGGACCGCAAAGAGCGCGTCCAGATCTATGGACCTGTCGGAATCAAAGACTTTCTCGTTTGCACCAAAGAAACACTCAATTTCGGCTTGAACTACCCCGTGGAAATCAACCAAATCCTGTCTGAAGGCATAATCTCCGACGAAGAAGAATACCAGGTAATAGCAACCAAATCCAACCACGCCGTCGAAAGCTACGCCTTCGCATTTGTGGAGAAGCCGCGTCCAGGCAAGTTTTACCCCAAAAAAGCGTTGGCGCTGGGTGTTGCCGCGGGCGAGTTATGGTCTAAGTTGCAGAGCGGTGAAAAAATCACTTTGGCGAATGGTAAAGTGATTAAGCCAAGCGACGTAATGGGTCCGCTGCGGGCTGGGAGAAAAATCGTTTATACAGGAGATACCAAACCGTTTGAGTCGTTCGCAGCATTCGCGCAGGGCGCAGATTTAGTTATCCACGACTGCACATTTGACGATTCTCTGGTTGAAAAAGCTGCTGTCGACGGCCACTCAACGCCAAGCCAAGCAGCACAGCAAGCAAAAGCCGCTGGAGCAAAACAGCTGGCACTGTCACATATCAGCGCACGGTACCCAAACGCTGGGCTGCTGTTGGAGCAAGCCAAAAAAGTCTTTCCCAACACCTTGTTGGCCGAGGACTTTATGGAGTTGGAATTGCCTTTAAGCGAGTAGCTGCTTTAGTTTCTGGATGCTTTCTGGAATATGCGCCATAGACTCAACAATTACGCTTTTGTCATAGCCGTTTTTCCTAAGGGTTTGCGCAAACCAGTTCCAGTCGATGTTGCCTTCGCCGATGCCAAGATGCTGGTCGTCTGCGCCGTCGTTGTCGCTGGCGTGGATATGGATGATTTTGTCGGCGAGTAGGTTGAAGAACGGCTGGATTTGCCTCTCCAAGTTTGCGTGCCCAAGATCCATGGTAATTCCGACTGGCAAGCCAGTTTCCTTATACATCCGCATGAACTCTTCAGGCGTATTCATCAAAAACCAGTATTTCGCAGGCAAATTCTCCAAAGCAATGTTTACGCCGTATTCCTCTGCATCCTTGTAGAGTTCCCCGATGCTTTGGCACATACATTTGAAGTCGGCTCCCGGATAGAACTGGCCGATTCCTGTGCGTTGCCCCGGATGAAAAACCCAGAGTTTAGCGTCCATTTCGCTAGCGTTTTGGAGAGATTGTTTGAGGCGTTTCATGGAGGCGTTTAAGAGAGGTTTGATTGGCGAGGCAATGTTGATATCAGCAAAAGGAGCATGCAAAGAATACTCGATGCCGAATGATTTTGCGGATTCCTTCAGAGTTGCAATACGTGTTTTGTTCAGGTCGTAAGTGCCGTCATCCAAAATCTCAATGTACTTAGTATCCATGGTGCCTAAGCGTTTAACCATGCGGTTGAATGGTTCACCCAAGCAGTAGAGCATTGAAACGCCAACTTTCGCTTTAGACATACAGTTTCCCCTTGTAAATTGGAATGTTTCTGGTTAAAAGCCAAACCTACCTAAATAACTTAATCCTCAAAAGAACACAAACTATTGGAAATGGAATTTAGAATTTTTTGGCTTTTTAGGGGATTTTTGTTGTTTTCCAACTAAAGAGAAAAAAATATTTCAGGTTAGGAAGGTTAATTTCAAGGAAACAGTTACCTTCCCCATTGATTCGGCGCATTTTCCGTTCGTGTAGTTTTGTACTGCACCTGCCTCACACCCAAAGCGAGTTCAGTGAATTCCTTTATGGTTTTGTAGCGGAAGTCCCATGTTGGCGTTCCAAACCGCAGGCCGCTGCACATAGCGTCTGCGTAGACATAAAGTCGGTTCCCCATGTAGTCGAATTCTGCTTGGTTGGCTTCTCCGTATTTTGGTTCAGAGAGGACTTTGAAGGGCCAGATTTTGCATGCTTCAGGTTTAATGGCTTGCAGGCCGCAGTAGTAATTACTGGATTTGTTGCAGAGGAATCCGCAGGAACCGTCGCTTGTGCGTTTGATGTAGAAGCGATCTAAGCTAGTTAGTGTGGTTTCTTGGCCGAAGGATTTGGCGATGTTTAGCCACTCAGTGAAGCCTAAGACTACGCTGTAGAGTTTGCAGCAGTAACCGCATGCTTTGCAATGCCAATCTGAAACGTTCTGCCAGGGAACAAACTGCATTTTTTAGGATACGCTCAGTACGAAACAGAAACTAAAGAGGATTAAAACCTTTTCCAGACAATGAATGAGAAAGCCTAAGGTTTTCTGTAGAGGTAAATAGTGTGTGAAGGATAACCAAGTTTGGGGTTTTCGCAGAAATTCTCCACTTTCGCGGGGCGCCAACCGATAATTTCGTAGTCATGTGAGATCACTCGTGCGCCTTTTTTGAGGTCGCTTTCGAGCTTTGGCTTGATCTTCTCGTTAGCGCTTGTCGTTAGGTAAAGGTAAACTACGTCGGCTGAAGTTAAGTTCACGTTGAACATGTCATCGTTCATGATGGTTACTCGGTCATCAAGTCCGTTCTCGTGAATATTGCCCATCGCTTTCTTCGCTAAATCCTCACGCAGCTCAATGCCGACGCCTCTGGCGCCGAAAGTTTTCGCTGCCATAATCACGGTTCTGCCATCGCCAGAACCCATGTCAAAGAGGACTTCGCCAGCCTTCAAATCAGCCAGCTTAAGCATGTATTCTACTACGGTTGTTGGGCTTGGAACAAAAGGTGCAATAAACATTTCAGTTTTTCCTTCCTTTCAAAAGATAATCAGTCATGCTGTTATGCCACGTAAGCGTCTTTTTTAGGCTGCGGTCTTTTTGCTTCGCCGCATTTTACACAGCTCTGCGCGCACATTTCAAGGTATTTTTCTTCGTCTGCTGAGCCGACTGCTTTTGCTGCTTTGACGCACATTTCGCTGGGTTCTTTGCAGCCTTCTTCTTTGCATAGGTTTGAGATGTATTGGCAAACTTCCTGCACGTCTTTGGGTTCCAGAACTGCCCTGTTAGTTCGCACCAGCAAACATAGTTCTCTCGCCATAACGCAGGTTTTAACGTATTTGATGCGTTCGAGAACTTCATTGCGTAGATTCTTTCGGCTTATTTCCAAACCTATTCTCCTATGAGCGTGACAAGCAGATAATCGAAATAAGCAGCTTTAAGCTTAAAAAGTTGCTGTTATATCTGAGTAGCTTTAGCGTTCTTGGTTTACAAAATCGTTAAAGACAAAAAACCTTTATGGGGTGCCATAGCAGCCGTCATTGTCTTGATTGCTTTCCAACCCGGCTACTATTATGGCTATGGTCAAGCAAATGTCCATATAATTCAATTTCCCTCATAATGGGTGCCTTATATTTTGGGTTCTCTAATAAACATGGCTTTCGGAATTGCTACTTGCGGTATCAGCATTTGACCCACGCATTGCTCTTCTTGCGCTTCCACTACTTCTATGGTACAACAGACAAAAACAATAATTTCTGAAAACTGAGAATTACCTAAACCGTTTGCTAAGCACTTTGCGTTCAGCTTCCAAAACTAACTCGTAGAACTTGTCTGAAAGCTTAGGCTCTTTCTCTAAAACAGCTCGGACATCTGCCGCTGAAACCCGTCGTGCACTCAATGCCACTGCAGCCGCTTTACTGTACTTTTCAATTAACTCTGCAGTGTGCCGCGCATGCAACTGCATTTTCTCCTCGTATTTCCCCAGTTTTTCGCCGCGTTTTTCAATAAGCGGCAGAGCCTTCTCCTCCTCTATCTTTAGCATTCCAATCGCATAGGATCCACACCTTGGACATTTAGGCTTATCAGGCAAGTCCTTAATGCGGATCGATTCCATGTAATCCCAACAGCTGGTGCAAACGAAGTTGCCTGTCTCATTGAGTAGTCGTGCTCTTGCAGATTCTACAAGGACAGCACGCATTTGCTCTGGTGGAATAAGGTCAGTTTTCATGCTTACCCGTTCAATGCCTACACGAGCCACAGGAGTTGCTTTGCCACCTGTTTCAACAACCTGCAACCGAACCAAGCCGTCGCGCATCCGCCCTAACACCATAACAAGCCCGTCAGCGTCGAGGTCTTTGGAGAAAACCTCTTTGAGGCCTTCTTCGTAAATGGGGGTTCCCTCAAAGCTTGTTATCAGCTTTTGGATACTTATGTTGCTAAAGTCAGCCCACTTCTTGAGTGCACCAAAACGCCGCGCAACCTGAATTACTCTTCGCTTGATTAAGCCAGTTTTAACAGTAGACAAAGTCAAAGTGTCCCTTATCGCCTTCTCACTCATACACTGAATTTCTTTTAACACCTCAACTAGTCGCTCAGCAGTCATAGCTCCCGTGGTTTGGACAAAAATGCGATATGGATCATGCTGTACCACTATGCCGCGGCCAAGTTTATCGGACAGTACCTGCCCTAAAAGCTGAGCTAAGGCACGATTTGTAAGCGAACCAAAATTCGAATGAACAATAACAAATTCGCTCCAGTCCTCAACAACAATCCGACCCGGGGTCGGAATAGGAAAACCGCTGTGCACCTGCTCGAGCGTTTCTTCTAAGGCGTGCTGAATCGTCCCTTTGTCGGCGGGGTAACGTTCAGAAAGCAAAGCGCTGATCTCTTCTCCTGAGGCGCCGCTTTGGGATTTCTCCTCTACAAAGCCTCGGATTTCGGCCAGTTCCTGCGCTACCTCGTATGGAACCGGAATTTCTTCGCCTATCCAGCTTGGTATTGAGCCGGTTGGGTCATCAACTGGGCGAACGTAGACTTTGTCTTCGGTGGTATGGATTATTTGCCATGGGCTGCCGCGGATTATGAATTTTGTTCCTGGTTTGCCATATTCTGCCATGAAGGCTTCATCTAAAACCCCTATCGAACAATCCATGGACTCGTCGATCACGAGGAACTGTTTCTCCTCAGGAATCATGGACAGGTTATCAAAGTAGTATTCAAACAACGCTTTGGTCCGCTGGGGTCTTAGCACTACTTGGTCTTCAAAGGATGCCCATGCTAAGCGTGGAAACCGATTATGCATATACTTGATAATCTTTTCAACATCAGTTATCGTTAGGTTCTGGAATGGTGCGGCGTTACGCGCGAACTCTAAGATTTCGTTAAAGGTTAAGCGCCTGTTCTTGAGAAGTAAACCAGCGATTTGATGAGCCAAAACATCATACGGCTTATCCGGAACCGAAAGCGGCTCCAACTCCTCGGTCAAAGCCCGTCTTGCAATCACTAAAGCTTCAAGAGTGTCGTCGGAATCCATTCCGATGATTATGCCTTCAGATAAATCGCCATAGGTATGTCCTGCCCTACCAACGCGCTGAATCAAACGTGAAACCTGCCGTGGACTCATATATTGAATAACAAGATCTATGGCGCCAACGTCTATGCCGAGTTCAAGGCTGCTAGTGGCGATTAAGCCTTTGAGTGCGCCTTTTTTGAGTCCTGTTTCAGCAGCGATGCGTGAAGGCTTAGTTAAAGAGCCATGGTGAATAGAAACTGGGAAATCAGCGTCCCAAACTTTGAAGCGTGAAGCCAAAACCTCTGAAACCGAACGGGTGTTGGTGAATAGGAGTACAGATTTGCGTTTGGTCATGTAATCACGGATTATTCGCAGCCGAGCAGCTACTTCGGGGTGGGTGTAGATTTTGGAGGCGAATTGGGCGTCTTCTTCGCTTGGCTTAGGATAAATCACCTGCAACTTCACCATTTTGGCGACGGGCACACGGATGATTTCAATGGGTCGTTTGTCGCCGACCAGGAACTGTGCAACTTTGTCGGGGCTGCCAACGGTGGCGGATAAGCCGACCATTTGGAAGTCTTTGCCGATTAAATCTCGGATACGCTCAAGCGCTAGTGAAAGTTGGCTTCCGCGTTTGCTGTCAGCTAACTCATGCACTTCATCAATAACTAACCACCTAAGGCTTTGAAGGCTTTGGCGCAGTAGCCAGCCTGTAAGTATAGCTTGCAGGGTTTCAGGCGTTGTTATCAGGATGTCAGGTGGGCATCGGGACTGGCGTGTTCGCTCTTTGGTCTCGGTGTCTCCATGTCTAACGGCTAATTTTATGTCAAGGTTATTGCACCACCACTGCAGTCGCTCAAGCAAATCCCGATTTAAAGCCCTAAGCGGCGTAATGTAGAGTACTTTTATTCCTGGGGTTTTGGGCAACTGCATTAGCATGCTTAAAATCGGGAGGAAGGCGGCTTCGGTTTTTCCTGTGGCTGTGGGGGAGATTAAGAGGACGTTTTTGCCATCGAGAATTTTCGGAATGGTTTTTTCCTGCGGGTCTGTCGGTTTTAAGAATCCCCTTTGTTCAATTAGCCTTCGTACTGGCTTTACGAGCATTTGAAATGCGTTTTCAGAAGTGGCTTGCAAAATGGATCCTCGATTGATAAAAGATAAGCTTGGATTGTGCTATAAAAAAGGTTGGGGCAAAAAATCTACATAATCGGGTGAAAATGTTATTTATTGGTATTGTTTCATGCGAATTTTTGAGTCTTCACCATGTGGTTTCTACACTTCTTTTGACATGTATCGATGTCATTGACATAAAAATGTCTAACCGCAATGATGAAAAGAAAAATATCTATGGGAACGCTACGGAAAGTTTTTTATCCTATCAGCCTAAAGCATGGAAGTAACAACACGGAGAGAAAATTGAATGGCTAAATGTCCAAAATGTGGAAAAGAAGCAGCAAAGCCAAAAAAGACATGGAAAATGGCTGGTCGTCCAGACAAAGCTGGAAAACGAATGCAACTAGAAATCGGACTATACGAATGCCCCAGCGGACACGTATTCCGCGAAGTGCTAAGTAAACAAAAAATCTAAACCTCGCAACCCAATCAAAAATAGTTGCATCATTTTGCACTCTCTATTTTTTCTTTTTTGAAAGCGGTAGTTTTAAAACTTAGCATTGTTAATCACTGGAACATTCAGGTTCGGCAAATGACGAAAAAAGCAGCTGATTTAAAGAAACTGTGGAAAAACGACTACTTCAAAACTGCAATCGCCATCGTTTTGATTACCGCCATCGTGATAGTGTTTTTCTTCGGCATGCAACTGGTTCTTGGAGTTGCTGTTCCAATCAGGGTTGTGGAAAGCGGCAGCATGTGCATCGTTCAACCGTCGGGTAAATGCGACGGATGGACACATCCCTTCGGTCAAACTCTGCATATTGGAGACATAATAATCATCCAGAAAGTAAACCCAGAAGACTTAAACGCAAACTACCCCAACAGCGACATCATTGTCTACAAGAACCCTAACGGCGTTACACCCATCGTCCACCGCATTGTCTCAGAGCAAAACATCAATGGCACACTCTACTTTAAGACCAAGGGCGACGGTAACGGACCAATATTTTGGTCGCAAACTCCTAACAGCTACGACAATATTCCCGATTCACGCGGAGTCCCGCAAAACCTCGTTGAAGGCAAGGTTATTTTGCGTATTCCATGGTTTGGATGGATAACTCTTTTCATGAGGGATAATTCATGGGCTCTGCCAGTGGTCATCGGAGTTATTGTGTTGCTTATAATAGTAGAGTTTATTCTGCCTGTGGTTAAGCCAAAGAGAAAAAAAACTTCGCAACAGAAAGAACCATCCTGCCAGTCATAGATGTCTTTATAAAGAAAGCATATGATAAATGAACATTCAAGCAAGGCGATAAAGCCGAGGGAAAAACCGTTTGCCAAAAATGAAAGCAATCATAAGCATAGAGAACGTAGTCGCTTCTGCAACACTTAACCAAAAAGTCGATTTAAACGCAGTAGTCAAAGGATACCCAGGCGTTGAATATCGACCTGAACAGTTTCCAGGATTAGTTTTCCGTTTAAAACGCCCCAAAACCGCCACTTTAATTTTCAGTTCCGGCAAAATGGTTTGCACAGGCGCAAAATCTGAGAAAGAAGCCAAAAGAGCCGTCATGAAAGTTGTGAAGGAATTAAAAAAAGGCGGCATAATAATCATTAGCAAACCTGAAATGAAAATCCAGAACATAGTTGCGTCAGGAGGTTTAGGCGGCATGATTGACCTTGAAAAAGCAGCTTACACATTGGGGCACGCAATGTATGAGCCTGAACAGTTCCCAGGCTTAATCTACCGCATGGCAGAACCCAAAGTTGTAATTTTGCTTTTCGCCAGCGGTAAACTGGTTTGTACCGGCGCTAAGAAAGAGCAAGATGTCTATGACGCAGTGGAAAAATTGCATCTGCTACTTGAAGAAACCAGCCTAATCTTCTACGAATAACCTGTTTAATGCTTCTTTACCTGTTTTAGAATAGTCTTCAAGTTTTCTTCGTCGATTGCGCCCATTTCATAAAGCGTTTTAGCCATTTCACTTATCTTTAGCAGTGAATGAAGTTTAATTCCGTTTTTCTCCAACAGTTCCCTCCCGCCTTCTTCGCGATCCAGAAAAACAACGGCTTCAGTCACAACACCGCCCTCAGCTCTTACCGCGTCGGCAGCTTTTTTCAAGGTTAAACCAGTTGTTAGCAAATCGTCAATCAGCAAAACCTTATCTCCTGAAACCAAAATTCCTTCAACTCTGCGTTCTCGTCCCTGCAGTTGAATGTCTTTGCGCACGTAAAGGAAGGGTTTTTTGAGGTTGTAGGCGATTTGGGAGGCGAAGGGGATTCCTGCTAAGGGTATAGCGGCGATTCGGTCGAATTTTTTGACGCCGATTTCGCCTGTTATGTATTGGGCGTAGGATTCGCAGATTTCGTGGAAAGCATCGGGGAAACTGGGAATCACTCTTAGGTCTATGTAGTATGGGCTTGCTTTTCCAGTTGAAAGTTTAAAGACACCGAATTTCACAGCATCGATTTTAAACAGGATATTTGCCATTCTCTCTTTCTGAGTTAAACTAGCAGTTTTTGCCACCATCTTTTCACTTCCTCTTTGACACTTGATAGATTTTGTTTTGTTCAGGAATCAAGCATGCAGTTCTCGGCAACTCCTTCTTTAACAACTCAGCAAACTCCCTCTGGCTTGCAGCTGTAGCCGTGTGATAGGGCACTGCAACCTGAGGCTTAGTTAACCATGCAAATTCAAAGCCCTTCTGCGGTGAGGCACCTGGAGCAATCCCGACTGTGCAGAAAACAACGTCGAATTTTTCTTTTTGTCCAAGCTTGGCAAGTTCGGGGAATGGCAAACTATCTGCGGTATGGTAGACTTTGACTTGGTCTTCGCTAGTTATGATATATGTGACTGGTGCCTGTGCCGGGTGGTTGCTTTTCTCTGCTTTCACTGTGACTTCGCCGATTTTGATTTCTGCGCCCGGCTTGACTTCTGTGAGTTTGTCGTTGGGGATGGCATGTTGAAGTTTTTTGGTTGAGGCGGCATCGGCAATTATTGTGCAGTCGGTTTCTTTTTGGATCTCGACGATTAATCTTGGGTCAAGGTGGTCGTAGTGTTCATGGGTTATTAGGATGGCGTCTACGTTTTGGAGGGCTTTTGGTTTTACGTCAACGGGGTCTATGGCAAGCGTTTTAGACGGCGTTTTTAGTATAATTCCCGCGTAGTTGTTGAGCCATACAAAAAGTATGCTGTTTTTCTCAGGCGTTTTCTGGATAGACATTTTCTTGACTCCTCACAAATAACTATGCTAGAAGCGTTTTAAAGAAGTTATGCATTCAAACGCGCGTACAATAGTGCTTGGTGTAAGCTATAACTTCCTTTGTGAGTCTCAAAAACTGTTGATTCTAGAAAAGGCTGATTTCAATTGTTGAAGATTATGAAAAATCAGACCAAGATATAAGAAGCAAAGCTTACGACCAACTTTGCAGATTAATTTTAATTCTAACAGATGTTACTGATTGGAAAAAAGACGCTATGATAGCTAAACCATATGATTGGATAGAGAGACTTCAAATATTTGAATTGATATTTCTAACCATATAGAATTAGAACTTTCTGAACTCCATAAAGAACTAGAGACCTATCAGTATAAAGTATCAGGCATTAATAAGCAACTTGACGACCTTTGTGAATCTGTTAGTAAGGAAGTTGATGATGTAAAAAAAACAGGTGAAAAACATACCAGTGATTTAATAACGCTTGTTGAGCAAATTGTAATTTGGATGAATAGATATGGACCAGTACTAGAACGCCTTGAAAAGCAATCAATTAAATATGAACCAAAACTCCCAAAACCAAACAAGGAGAAATCGAAAAGTGTCTAGTCCCTCTATTGATGAGCGATTACAACGACTTAAGGAAAACTTAGAAAGTCTGCTGAGTGACCAGAAAGAAATAAAGGAAATCCAAAGAAATAACTTGGATGAATTAAGAATACTTTTTGGGCTTTCTCCTAAACAAGCTGAAATTTGGCTAAAAAAAGAACCAAATTACAAACAGACGAAAGTTTACATGAACCCTGAAGCAGACGAAGACTTTACAGAACCTGTTATGATAAGGCTTAATAGTTTCTTGCAACGAGTACATGTAAATTAGTCGTGACCTTAATGGTTGATGTTTGGCTTCCCTATGGAAAAACCGACGTGTGCGTTCGAGTGCCAGCTCGAAACTTGCTTGGCACAATTGAGCCTAAAGAACATCAGGGCGCAGCCGACGCGAAAGCTGAGGTTGAACGAGCACTCAATGAACCCATCGGCAGCAAACGCCTATCTGAGATTGCTAAACCAGAGAGCAAAGTCGCCATAGTGGTGGATGACGCCACGCGCAAGGCACCCAGCGAATTGATGTTGTTGCCTGTGCTTGCCGAATTGAACGCGGCAGGCGTTAAAGATGAGAATGTCACGGTTATTTTTGGTTGCGGAACCCATCGCGAGGTTAAACCTGAGGAAGCAGAGCAGTTGCTTGGGTTGGAGGCGCTTAAAAGGGTGAAGACAATCAGCCACTGTTGCAGCGCCACAGACCTAGTTCATGTTGGTTCGACCAAGACGCATGGCAACAAAGTCAATATTAACCGCGTTTTCGCCGAAGCAGATGTGAAGGTGCTTCTGGGCGATGTGGGCTTCCACTTCTACGCAGGTTACGGCGGCGGAAGAAAAAGTGTTTTGCCCGCAGTGTGCGGCGACGAAACCATCAAACAAAATCACGCATTACTCTTGAACACGAATGCGAGGTCGGGAAATCTGCAGGACAATCCTGTCCATGTGGATATGACTGAGGCGGCGCGGCTGGCGAAAGTGGATTTTATCGTTAACGTTGTTGAGAACAAAAAAGGCGAAATCGTAAAGGCGTTTGCAGGCGATTTAGAAGCGGCGTTTTTGGAAGCAGTGAAACTTGTTGACGAAATGTACCGAGTCACGATCGATCGCCGAGCAGACATCATCGTTGTAAGCGCGGGCGGGCACCCAGCGGACATGAACCTCTACCAAGCCTACAAGTGCTTAGACAACGCCTTAGACGCAGTTAAACGTGGCGGAGTAATCATTCTTGTGGCTGAATGCCCAGAGGGCCATGGCAACCAAGTGTTCTACGACTGGATGACACGACTTGGCGACCTCAAAAACGTCGAGCGGGAAATAAAACGCAACTTCGTTTTCGGCGGACACAAAGCCTACTACCTCCTAAAAGCCCTGCAGAACCACCAGATAATCTTGGTTTCATCCATGCCCGATTATTATGCGACAAGCATCTTTAAACTCAAAACTGCGCGGGCAGTCAACGATGCCTTGGCTGAAGCATGGAAGATTACGGGTTCAGCCAGCAGAGTCTGGGCGATGCCGCTTGGCAGCTACACGTTGCCAGTGTTTAATGCGCCTGAAGAAATAAAAACCTAAAATCTCTGCCCAACACCCTTGGAAAGCGAGCGGTTGAGCCTTAAAGCGTAACCTTTAAGTTTCAACGTGGAAATTTGGATTAGACAAGGCGAAACGATGCAACAAACCTTCACGCTGCGAAAATTTGTTCCGGACGACCTACAGAGCGTAATGCAAATCAACCGCGTCTGCCTCCCAGAAAACTACACTGACTTCTTCTTTGTGGATTTGCATCAGAGGTTCCCAGAAACCTTCATTGTAGCGGAGGAAGAAGGAAAAGTTGCAGGTTACATTATGTGCCGCATCGAAGTTGGATTGTCAAATTTTGGTTTCGGCGGCTTAATCCGCAAGGGACACGTGGTATCAATTGCGGTGATGCCTCAAAGCAGGAGAAAGGGCATTGCTCAAGCTTTAATAAGAAAGGCGCTGGAAGGAATGGAATACTACAAGGCTAAACAATGCTTCTTGGAAGTGCGCATGACCAACGAACTTGGCATATCGCTCTACAAGAAACTTGGCTTTGAAGTCACAAGAACCATCAATGGCTACTACTCAGACGGCGAAGACGCATATGTCATGACTAAAAAACTGTAAAAAAATTTTCTATTTTATTAATTTAAGAAAGGTGAGTTTTATCAATTGACGCAACAAAAGATAAAAGTTGAGCAGGCCTAACCAGGCGCAGACAGCAGACAAGGAGGAAAAATGCAAAAACCTCATCGCCGTTAGCTGTCAGACCTGCCCAACTGTTTACGGGTGTCTTCTTCTTACAATAAATACGGATAGGATTTTAGAAATATAAAATAATGTGGTTACAGGCTGTAACAACAATACAACAGCTGAATCGCTAGATTACTTTTAGCCCTTGGTTTTTATCGCTGAAGGCAAGATGCACTAAGGTTTTCAGGTTTAAACTGGGTTTGGGTTAAGCAGCCATCCGTTTCAGGACTAATGGAGCCAACCAAATTCCCCAAAAACAACCAACGCTAACAAGGTGTAGCGTGCGCCACTTGCAAGAAAGGCGGTGTCAACGAAAACTTGGAAGTCTTGGGTTCATTTAAAAACACCTAAACTAATAAATGATGTTAAAAAACCAAAGATTCGGTTTTAAAAATAAAACAATAAAAATTGTGGTTTAAGCTTTGGGCTTAACTTTGTCGGCAGCGCTGCTTAAACTGGTCATTTCTGCGTTGGCTTTACGAATTATGTCGGCGATTGTGTCTTTTGTGGGTATTGTTGCGCTTACTGATAGTGCGACTGCTTTTTGGTGTGCTCGCTGCAGTAGTGGTTTTATCGTGTCTTTGCTTGCGTAGCCTATTTCAAGTGCTAATGCAAAGGCTTCGCCGTTGCTTGCTTGGACGCTCTTGCGTGTTGCGTCAACGTCTACTTTGAGTTGGTCGCCGGTGATGATTAAGCCGTTGTCGAAGACTGCGCGCATGGATATGCCGAGTTCAACTGCTTTGATGCCAAGTTTTGAGAGTGTACCTGCAAGTCGTTCGTTGATGATTTCGCCTTTGCGAACAACCAAAGTGTCTTTGCTGATCCAGACGCTGCCTGACTCGATTCTTGTTGGTAACCCAACTGCGTTTAGTTGGCTGATAACTGGACCTGGAGGTTGGCCTGTGTTTCCCGCTGGAATAACCACATCCATCGCGGCTATGTCGCCTGACTTGGCAGTTGTTTTTACTTTGCCGCGTTCCAAAAGCAACGCAAGTTTGAAGGGGTTAAGGTCTGTAAATAAGAAAACGTTTGATCCGTCCAAGTACTCCTCAAGTTTCTTGAGTTCGGCTTGGTTCATTTCTTCTAATGCGATTTTGATAAGTGTGTTCTTTAGGACGCGTAGGTAAACTTTGCCTTTCATGCTTTTCTTTAGTTCTTGAAGTTGGGAAGCGCGAACCTTCTTGAGGCTGGCGATGCCGATGGATTTGTACTCTTTGAGTATGTCTTTTATTGCGTCTACTTCAGTTGATTTTTCTTCTAATACTTGTTGGGACGGCATAGTTTTTCCTCTCTTAAGCTTTAATTTTGATTGGTTCGCCCATTGAGGTTTTGATGAAAGCGTACTTTACGTTTTTCAATCCTCGCTTTAATTTTCCATCTAAAACACGCAGAACAGTCATTGTGTTATCGACAAGTTCTTCATCTTTCATCTGTTCTGAACCCACAGAAACTTGAATGATCGGTTGGCTGCGCATGCGTACAACGACGGTTTTGCGGTGTTTCTTTATCAGAGCCGCAATGTCAGCGCTTGGTGGAACTGGAATAGGCATTTTTCCCCTAGGACCCAAAACTGGACCGAGCGTTCTACCTACAAGCGGCATTAATGGCGCTTCGCAGATGAATACATCGTAATCTTGGGCGATTTTGCGTAACTCCTTCTTTTTACCGCTTAGGGCATCTAAGTCTGCGCGTTCAAGAACTTTGTCAGCTTCAGAACTCTTCGCTTTCATAATGAAGTCTCCGCTGGAAGCAACAACACAGATTTTATTAGGTTTGCCCGTTACATAGGGAAGCTCTACAACCTCTTGGATTTTACCTTCTGGCGACTTCATATCGATTTCGACGATGTCGAGAATCAAATCTACGGTCTGGTTGAATTTTTTCTGTCCAGACTTTGCCTTTGCCTGTTTAATTGCTTCTGTTATAGTCTTGTTGTCTAGGGGCATTTTTAAGCCTCGTGCCAATGAGAGATTTGAAACCCATTATAAAAATATTCGCTTATCATTGTTCAGTACCAAACAGTTGATCGTAGTTGCCAGCGTCAACGTCTTTCTGGACTTCTCGGGGGTCTTTGCCGCCTTCCACAGTAACACCTAAGCTCACGCATGTGCCGAGTAACTCTTTTGTTGCTTTCTTAAGGGTTGGAGCTAAAAGTTGATCACGTTTGATTCTTGCTATCTTCACCATCTGCTCCATGGTTAAGTCGCCGACTTTGACAGTGTTTGGTGTGCCTGAGCCTTTTTCAACTTTAAGTTCAGCCACGATAAGCGCGGATGCTGTGGGGGTGCCGACGGTAACTTCGAAGGTTTTTTCTTCTGTGTCAACGCTGATTTTTACTGGAACTTTCATTCCAGCGTATTCTTTTGTGATTTCATTGATTTTGTTGACAATAGCTACTATGTTTACGCCAAGGGGACCTAGAGCTGGACCTAATGGTGGACCTGCATTGGCTTGTCCGCCGCTGACGATTAATTCTACAATTTTTTTATCTGCCATTTTGTTTCACCGTTTATTTTGCTTTTTCAACTAGTTTTACATAGTCTGAATGTACTGTAATTGGCAAAGTGAATGTTGCCTCTAATAGTTCGAGGGTAACTTCGCCTTTTGTCTTGTCAAGTCTTGTAATTTTAGCGCGCATACCTTTGAAGGGTCCACCAGTGATTTCGACTACGTCGTCTTCGTTTAGGTCTTCCATGACTGGTTTACGCACTATGTACCGTTCAATCTCCGCGAAACTTACAAGCCCGGGGATTCTGGAGCGCACATGCCTAACGCCTGTGATTGCTTCTTCAACAAGGTGCGGTCCATCTGCTTCAATGAATACATAGCCTTTGAGTGTGTCTGGAACAAGAAGAGATTTTATCGGGATATGCGCCATCTCAACTTTGGAAGCGATTAAACGCGCCACATTACGTTCCTGCCCAGTTGTTGTTTTAACAACAAAAATTTTTACTTGTGGAAATTCTTCATTCTTGTCCATAATCAAGGCTTCCTACTAAGCTGCGGGTGATGTTGCTCCGCCAACTGCGTACGATAAAAGTTTAATTAAGAATCCGATTAAGCCGATTGCGCCTATTCCGAGGAGGCTGATTTTTACTGAGAGCCAAAGCTCTTCGCGCCCCGGTTTAACAGCTAGCTTTAAGGTTCTTGCTGCCTGTGATAGCCAATCTTTTACGCCCATATTTACCGCACACTCAACATTTCAATTAGGAATAATAAATGTTACTGTAACTTTTTAGTTTAAAAACTACTGTATTAACCCTTTTAAATGTTCCTTTCAAAGGATTTTTAAACTTTCTTGAATGGCAACCCAGCTGTCTCCAAGGCGGAAAGCAGGTTTGGTTTGTCTTCGCTTTTGATGCCTTTCCAATCAAGAATTGCCAGCGGCACCTTCTCCAAAGTCTTCTCAACGCACTGAGATATCATTTCTGAATCAACTTGTGAGACGGCGTATTTGGGAATCATGTGGCCAAACACGGCTTCACCCATCAACGCCATAAGTGTGAACTTTCGGTTGTAATGGGTTCCTCCGATTCCCAAAACCGCGGAGCCGGGGGATGTTGAGAATTCGCTTATCGCTGACATTGCAGCATGGGCAACCGCTTCCGCGGCTTTGAAATCTTCCCATTGAAGTTCGGAGCTGCCTAACTCAACAAACATTGCTGGGACATTTAGGCTTGGACCATGATGCGTGCATTCGAACGATACATCATAATCGAGACAAAACTCCTCTTTGTAGTGTACGAGAGCTTTGAGAGCATTTTGCATGGCTAAAGCAGGAGAAACCGAGACTGATTGGGGCAACCCGCCAAGCTGAGCGTCACTCAAGTTCCCAGGTGTATGAACGGATAGGGTTGGTTTGCCGCTTTGGCTGCTGTGCCGTGAAATGAAAACGACTAATTCAGTATTTGGGAAGTCATCTTGAAGGTACTGCGCCTGTACGGCTTCTTGCTCGAGGGTTAAAAAATTTACTTCATGGTTGTTTATCTTTGCCGTATAAATTGGTGTGCTCTGGTAGGTTTGGCTTGCCTGCGAGAAGGGGTAGTTTTGGAGGACGCACCGCGCAATGTTTACTCCGGCAATATCAAGGATGGAGTGTATGAGCAGAATCATCTTTGGCACTTCAAGTTAATTGTGCGGACGCTCTCTTAAAATTTGCCAAGTTTGTTATCAATTCCGTAATGTTTTGTAATGCAATAAATTTAAATGCAATAATTTGGTAATATTTCAGGGGATGAAAATGACTCGAGGAAAAAAACGCCAAATATGCTTGAGAATAGAAGAATCAATAGTTGAGGAAATGGAGCAAATCCGCGAAAAAACAGGCGTCCCAATCAGCAATCAAATAGAACTAAGATTTAAAGGGTTTGCAATAACCAGCGTGGCAGAGAAGGGAAATTGGGATAAGGTATTGAATTGGTATTCAAATTCAGAAAAAAATGACGAACTTGCGAATAACGTTGAAAAAGCAGTGCAAAGAATGAAAGAGTTGAAATTTCACTAATGGTGTGTTTAGATACAACTTTCCTTATTGACCTGATTCATAAAAATCCTGACGCCGAAAAGAAACTTCGAAGTCTAGCAAAAAGAAGTGATGGCCCCTGCGTGACGGTTATGACCGTTGGCGAGCTCTTTTATGGAGCTTACAAGTCAAAGAATGTAACGGCAGAAAAAAAGAATATTGAGCAGGCTCTCAGCGGTTTCTTAGTTTTGGAGATGAATGAACGCGGAGCCGAAGCCTTCGGGCAAATTCTCAGCACATTGGACAGGAATGGTCAGAAAATCTCTGACAGAGACACTGTAATAGCGGCTATTGCACTATCCAGAGGGGAAAACGTCATAGTCACAAGGAACCAGAAAGATTTTGAAAAAATTTCTCAACTCACAGTGGAGACGTATTAATAAAACTTTAGAGATTATTAGCTTCTACGAATTTGCATAAAGCTTATTATTGCATGCTTGGTTCAGCGTATTGAAGGGCAAGAAAAGATGCATCTGATTAATTTCAAAGAGTTAACTGGTCGAGAGCTTGGCGCACTTGTTGATTTAGGCGTTGAAGTTAAAGTTAGCCCAAAGAAATATCAGAAAACCTTCGAGGGCAAATCAGCGGCGTTGATTTTTCAGAAGACTTCCACTCGCACACGAGTTAGCTTTGAGGTAGCAATGACACAGATGGGTGGACATGGCTTGTACATTGACTGGAGAACCACCAACTTCGCTTTAGCCGACATAACCGACGAGCTGCAATATCTTTCGCGGAACGTGGATTGCATTATGGCTCGGTTGCTCTGCGATTCCGATTTACTCAAGATGACGAACGCATCTCGTGTTCCAGTAATTAATGGCTGCGACGAAAAATATCATCCAAGCCAAGCTCTAGCAGACCTAATCACTATAAAAGAAAGGAAGGGCAAACTCAAAGAAGCAAAACTCGTCTACATCGGCGTCCACAACAACGTCACCAACTCACTCATAGAAGGCTGTACCAAAACAGGAGTCAAAATAACCACGGTCACACCCATCTTTAATGAAGCGGCAAGGGACGACGAGCTACTCTCACAAGCCAAAAAGACAGGGCTTTGGCAAACAACTCTCGATGCAAAGGAAGCTGTTGAAGAGGCAGATTTTGTTTACACTGACACATGGATTGACATGGAGTTCTTCACTGACCCCAAGTTCGAGGCGGAGAAGGAAAAACGTATCAAACTTATGATGCCCTACCAAATCAACGCCCAACTGCTAAAAGGCAGCAGCGCCTACATCATGCATGACATGCCCATTCACCGCGGATATGAAATAAGCGCTGAAGCCATTGAGAATCCGAAATCGGTGATTTATGAGCAAGCGGAAAACAGATTATACTCAGCAAAAGCAATTTTCCTAAAGTTGATGGGTGCTTAAGTGCTATGATCTTGTTTTGAGCAAACAATACTGCATTCTACGTCGTTGACTATGGCTCTTATGAGTTCGGGACGTATGTTGAGGACGTTAAGGATACAGTGGCTTTATGCGGGTTTCTCAGGGCTTCCTGTATTTTTCTCTATTTTTGTAGTTACACGAATTGCATTTTCCATCATGCACGCAAACCACATCCCCGCAGCTAGGGCATCGGTATTTTTCCTGCTGGCTCCTCAAGAACTCATCAATGCCTTTGGCTTTCATTTCATGGAGGTTTTCAACCATGCTCATGCCATACCGCTCTCTGTAACGCTTGTCTAAATGCGCAAGGTTTTTGCATGGTATCGGTTCGCATTGGCTGCAGGATTGGATTTGGTGTTTAGATAGTTTGGTGCAGCCTCGTTTAATGTAGCAGTTTTTGGCTCGAGGAACGCAGCCTGCACAATGCGAAACTTTTCCTCTTTCGCGTGGAACATCATGCGTGTAAGCTAGGTAGGCTTTGCATATGCCGCAGTTCATTCCGCAGGGAGCTATGAGTTCCGGCGTGAATTTTATAGAGGTCATCAATTGGTATTAGGTATTAACAATTTATTTGTTTTACGTTTTTAGGGAAAATGCCAAGTTAGCTTTGTGGAAGGATAATTCTTAATAAAGTCGTCATCTAAATGTGGTGGCTGAGGTAAACTATAAAATGGTGAAAATAGATTTCGGCGGCGTCAAAGAGGACGTCATTACTCGAAAAGAGTTCACATTAGCACAAGCCCAAAAAATCTTAAAAAATGAAGTCGTTGTCTCACTCGGCTACGGCATTCAAGGTCAAGCTCAATCACTCAACATGCGTGATCAAGGAATAAAAGTAATCATTGGACAAGAAAAAGAAGGCGTATTCAAGAAAGAATGGGACAAAGCAGTTGCCGATGGATGGAAACCAGGCGAAAACCTCTTTCCAATGGAGGAAGCAGCTAAAAAAGGCACCATCAAAATGTTCCTACTAACCGATGCAGCACAAAAAGCAACCTGGCCAAAAGTCAAAGCAACCCTCAAAAAAGGAGACGCACTCTATTTTAGCCACGGCTTTAGCATCGTGTACAAAGAACAGACAGGCGTTATCCCCCCAAAAGACATAGACGTAATCCTTGTTGCACCAAAAGGTTCAGGCACATCTGTGCGCCGAAACTTTGTAGACGGAAGCGGCATAAACTGCAGCTTCGCAGTTTTTCAAGATTCCACAGGCAAAGCTGAAGAACGGGCCAAAGCCCTCGGCATCGCTATCGGCGGAGGATACCTCTTTCCAACCACATTTGAAAAAGAAACCTATAGCGACCTAACGGGCGAACGCGGCACACTTATGGGCGCACTTGCAGGCATCTTGGAAGCCCAATACAAAACCCTGCGTGAACACGGACACAGCCCAAGCGAAGCATTCAACGAAAGCGTAGAAGAACTAACTCAGAGCTTAATCCGTCTTGTCGACGAAAACGGTATGGACTGGATGTATTGCAACTGTAGTGAAACCGCACGAATAGGTGCATTACGCTGGAGAAGCCGTTTCCGCGAAGCAACGCAACCGGTGTTCGACTCACTTTACGAACTTGTCGCTGCAGGCGAAGAAACACGCATTGTTTTGGAAAAAAGCAAAGCACCCGACTACCGCCAGAAACTTGCCGACGAACTTAAAGAAATGGGCAACAGCGAGATGTGGCGTGCAGGCGCAACCGTGCGTTCTCTGCGTCCCAAACAAAAGAAAGAGTAAACTTCCTTTTTTCCTTTTAATTTTTACTACATCAAAAAATAATCTTTGCAGTCACTAGCTGATCCCATGAAGTCAGTTAAGGCTTGATTTTCAGAGGTTAGATCAGCGACTCCTAACATGTAAGACGGATGCTTCTCTAATTCTACTTCTTTGGTGTAGGGGGTTTTTGTGAACCGCAGAACTGTGTTTGCTTTTGCAGTGCTGATTTCTTGTAGAGTGCTGTTTCTTCTGCTGCTTTCATGTGAGAGATAGGTTGCGACCACTATTAGATGATGTTTTTTTGCAAAGCTCGCGAGGTAACTCATGATTTGGCTGTAGAATGTTTTTGCTTCCTGATCATCGACATTATCACGTAGGAATGGAGCTGCTATATCGGAGATTAAAACAAGTTTGGCATCATGGGTTTCTACGGCTTCCCGCAGTTTTTCCATTATTAATGAGGTTAGTCGATAGGCGGTGTAGACGCGTATGTTGTGGACTCGGTCAAGTGCCGCTTTAGCATCTAATTGTTCAAGTTGCGCAAAGTGTCCAATATCTGATAATGAGGAACTGTTTGCGCAGTCGATAAAAACAACGTTGCTTTCTAATCCCCCAAGTTGCACTGGCAGTTGAGCGCGAACGCAAAGTGAAGAGGCAAGTGAAGTAACTGATTGGGGACCATAAAGGACAGCGAAGTCGCCTTCTTTGAATCCTGGAAAAATTCCATCGATTTCTCGAACGTTAAGAGTAAACCTTGTTAGAGCTGGTTGTGCCATTGAAGGTTTCATTATTAGCTTCTGTCGCAGTAGGTTCTGTTGCATACTTTCCACAAAAACGCATTACGCCTGATTAGCCTATTTAAACTATCAACCAAACAACATTCTACAATAGGGGAGGGTAGGGTGAAAGTGAAAGTATCGACAACGTTCTCGACAGTTTTGCCAAGCTAATCTTTTATAGATAAACCCATGCATGCTAAAAGATACGAGGCACCCTCTTGGACTACATAGCCATAGCTGCGTTGGCAGTCTTTTTATCAACGCTGTTCTTAATGATTAGGCGTCCACGGGGTATTCGGCTCGGCTATGCAGCTGGAATCGGCGCGGTGGCATCGCTTTTAATTGGCACAGTTAGTTTGGGGCAGGCTGCACAATCTTTTCTTGACATTTGGGATGCAGCACTCGCGTTCATCGGCATTGTTGCTTTGTCGGTTATTTTGGATGCGATGGGTTTTTTCAAGTGGGCTGCGCTGCGGGTTGTGCGGCTTGCTAAGGGAAGCGGCGTGCGCCTATATTTCTACGTGGCACTGTTAACGGCATCAGTAAGCATCCTTTTCGCCAACGACAGTGCCGTACTAATCCTAACACCCATCGTGCTTGAAATTATCATCCAACTAAAAATCGACTCAAAAGGCAGAATGGCCTACCTCTTTGCCGCTGGACTCATCGCCGACACCGCCGCCATGCCCCTGATAACCAGCAACCCCATCAACATTTTGAGCGCTGACTTTTTCAAGTACACTTTCATCGACCACTTGGTCTTCATGGGTCCAATTGCAGTTGCCACAGTCGCCAGCAGCATGTTAATAGTCTACTTGTTTTTCCGAAAGAGAATCCCCAAAACTTACGATGTTGCTTTGGTGGATGTTCTAGCTGCAGGTTCAACGCCGATTACTCCTAGACTGCTGAAAATCAGCTTTGCCACATTAGTAGCTATTGACTTAGGCTACCTTGCTGCTTCGCTGATCAGAATTCCAGTTTCGCTTGTGATTTGCTCAGGAACCGTTTTTCTTTTAGCCGTGTACATGACAAGCCTGAACGGCGAAGTTGTCCGAGGCGAACGGAAAGGTCTCAAAGGCTTAGCGCACGAAATAAACTGGGACATTATACTTTTTATGCTCAGTATTTTTCTTGTGGTACAGGGGTTAACTAATGCTGGAGTCACTGAGTTTTTAGCTTCGGCATTCGTCAAGTCGAGCGCTTTGCCGTCGGTTTTAGGTATCGTGGCTCCAAGCTTGATTGTCACAGTTGGCGCTAGCTTCATGAACAATTGGCCCATGACTATTTTGGGGATGCTGTCGATTAAGCAGGCAGCTGCAACCGTTGTGTTGAGTGGTTCAACGTTGACTGGATTAGTCTTCTCCAACATTATCGGCAACAATTTGGGTCCGCATTTCTTTCCGTTGGGATCACTGGCAATTTTGATGTGGCTTGAAATGATGAAACGCAAAGGTGTAAACATCAGCCTATTGAGTTATCTTAAAGTCGGTGCGGTTCTCTCTATTGTGGAGGTTGTTGTGGCTTCGCTGGTTTTGTGGGCAGAGATAGCCTGGTTTGGGTTTAAGCTTTTTTAGCCAAAACGAGTAAGCAATATGCGGAAGTAACTGAAATGCTCATCAATAAAGGAAATTTATCTCGGGAAACATTGAATGGAGAAGTTGCATTAGTAACGGGTGCCGGGAGAGGGATCGGCTTTGAAGCGGCAAGAGCCTTTGTTTGGCTCGGCTCAAACGTTGTAATCGCAGAAGTTAACGAGAAAAATGGTAAAGCAGCCGAAGATGTAATCAACAAAGAGTTGGGCACTGGAAAAGCGTTTTTTGTCAAAACGGATATTGGCAATGAAAAGGACATTGACAGACTCGCTGAAGTTGCGATGAAAAAATTTGGCAAAGTTGACATAGTTTTAAACAATGCGACTGTTTTCCCAATGGGAGCCATTAAAGATACATCCGTTGACTCATGGGATATTAGTTACCACGTTAATCTGCGGGGACCAGTTCTTTTGGCAAGAAAGTTTCTTCCATCCATGATAGAGCGCAAGCACGGCGTGTTTGTTTGTGTTTCCTCGTCGGGTGCAGCGCCATTCATGGGGGCATACGAGGTTTTCAAAACAGCCCAAGTGGAATTATCAAACACCATCTCCGCTGAAGTAGAAGGCACAGGAGTGTACGCTTTCACGATTGGCCCAGGAATCTCCAAGACACCCGGGTTTGTTGAAGGAGGAGGAAAAGTGGCGTCGCTTATGGGAATGAGTTTGGAGGAGTTGTTTGAGTTAAACAAGAACGCTCAGATTTCACCTGAAGCAGCTGGCGCAGGCTTCGCCATAGCGGTTGCACTAGCTAAAAAGTACCATGGGCAAGAAACTAGTTCGATTCAGGTGCTGCGGGAAGCGGGAATACCCTTAACCGACGAAGAAGAAGCGCAAGCTGAAGAGCCAAAACCAATCCAACAGCAAACCCAAGCGTCAGAACTCGTGGAAAACAGAAGCACAACCGAACTCTACCAAATAGTATTGAAAACTTACCAAGAGCAATCGGAGGGCTGGAAGAAACGCAACCTCTTCGAGCGGCAATGGGTTTCACGAGACTTCAAGAAAACCACAGGGATGTCCATTGATGAAATGCAAACAACTCTACAAGCACTTGGAGCGAACCTGCAGACTGGAGCCTCGACATCAGAGTTCATTGAACCACTAAATCAGTTGGCGGGCTACTATGTGCATCAACAGGGGCAACTCAGAGGGTTTGAGAAGAACCCACAGAAGCTTGAGGAAAACCTGAAAATCATTGATGGCTGGGTAAATAACGCCACAGCTCTTGTAAAGATGCTAATGAGTTAAACCCCGTTTATTTTCCTCAAAATTTCCCTGTAAACGGATAGAGCGGTTTTTTCGTCCGCAACCCCTTTTATGAGCATCCGTCCGCCGTTGAAGAGGCTAACTTCATGCCCCTTGTAATCAAACATGAGGGCTAACCGCGACTTCAAACGCACATTGAACTTCTGGCTGACAGCAGGGTAAACCTCATCAAGATTAAGTTTTACCGGCTTTTCTGGGTTGATGTTAGCGGTGTCTTTTCCGCAGAGCCAAACCAGCCGTTCTCCCCCCGCAATCGACGAAACTTCACCGTGGCAAGCTGGGCAACGGGTATTTTTTGAGATGTCTATTATTGTGAAGTCCATGTCGCTGAAGTCACAAACCATCAATTTGCCCTTAAGCGTTGAGCCGACGCCCGACAGGAGTTTTATGGTTTCCATAGCTTGCAAAGCGCCAATTATCCCAGTTGTGGCTCCTAAGACGCCGCGGGTACTACATGTTAGAAGGTCTGAGTCAGAAAGGTTCGGCATCAAACACTCCAAGCACCCTGTTTGAGGCGGAGCAAAAACGGATAAGTTGCCTTCAATGCCGATGCCTGCGCCGAAAACATATGGAATGTTCAGTTTCACACACGCTCGATTAACAAGGTAGCGTGTAACGATATTATCTAATCCGTCAACCACACAGTCCACGCCTTCCAATAAGCGCTCAACGTTACCTGCATTCATGTTTTCTGGAATTGCTTCAACAGTTATGAGTGGGTTTTGTTTTTCAAGCTTTTTTGCGGCTACTTCGGTTTTGGGGTAGTGCAGATCGTCGGTGTTGTAGAGGATTTGGCGGTGCAGGTTATGGGTTTCAACTGTATCTTGGTCGATTAAACGGATGAAGCCAACCCCAGCCAACGCAAGGTACATGGAGGAAACAGTGCCGAGCCCGCCAGCGCCGACGACGGCAACTTTGGATTTACCTAGTTTTCTCTGACCTTTTTCGCCCAACTCTTTAAGTATGGTTTGGCGACTATAAAATTCCTTAGCAAACGCCTGCTTTTCTGCCGCATCCACCTTTACGCATTCTCCAAATTGTCTGTTGTTAGCCACTGTTATATTTGCCTTTATTACGGAACTGCCTTTCATATATTTCCCTTACCCGCTCAATCGTGTCAGCTTCCTCAGGGGTTTTGTCATCTCTTATGCGGGTGATTCTGGCAAACCGAAGAGCCATTTGGCTTTTGTATTTTGGGCTTTGCTGGATTTCATTGTATGCTACTTCAACAACGATTTTCGGAATAACCACAACGCGGTGTCCATCCTGTTGAACAGCAGACTCTTTCAGCCGCCTGGTCACCTCAACTATTTCCGCATCAGTTAAGCCCTTAAACGTCTTGCCCAAATCCAAAAACCCTCCAGAGGCAGGATCCCTCGCCGCAAGATAGTAATCGGAAAGCCAGCCCTTTCGCCTGCCATAACCGTATTCTGCGGCTGTTATAACGAGGTCTAAAGTGTCAAGGATTACTTTGATTTTAAGCCACCGTTTTCCCCTTCGTCCAGGCATGTATGGGCTGTCGGGTTTTTTAGCCATTAAGCCTTCGTGTCCAGCAGCGATGGCTTCTTTTAGGAAGTTCTCGGCTTGCACTGGCTGGTCAGTGACCACCTGTTTGGTTAAAAGTATTTTGCCTACGTTTTGGGCTAAAATTTGTCTGCGCTCGGTATAAGGCAGGGTGATTAGGCTTTCACCGTTCAAGTATAGTATGTCGAAAAGATAGAGCGTTAACGGGATTTTCTTTGCCATGTCGGCGATGTCGCGGATTCGTCTGAAGCGCCGCATTAAATGCTGAAACGCGATAGGAAATCCATCACTGTCCAGCGAAACTACTTCGCCTTCCATAATTATGGATTGGGCTTGGATATTCTGTTTTACTGCTTCAACTATTTCGGGCATGCTACCGGTTACATCGCTTAGTCTTCGACTGAAAATTTCGACCCTGCCATTTTGCTTGTGAACCTGAACCCTTGCGCCATCATATTTGTATTCAAAAGCGGACTTTCCGCCCTGCTCAGCCAACGCTACTTGGACAGATTGCGCAGTCTGTGCAAGCATAAGCTTAACTGGCCTAAAAACGGTAAAACCTGTTTTTTCAAAAACCTCCAAACCCTGCGTTTTCAACAACGCTGCAACTTCTCCGATATCCCCTAAAACCATAGCTGTATGCTGCACCCTTCCGACGGGAACGCTAAAGGCCCTTGCAACCGCCTGCTCCATCAAACCTTCATGGAGCCCCGTTCGCATTTCGCCGGTGAAGATTTTGACGAGGTACTTGGCTTCAACTGGTTCGGCTTGACTCAGTAACGTGGTGATTAAGTGTTCTTTTTTGGTTCTTGAACCTAAACCCTGAGCCTGCGCGACAGCGTCGAGTGTTGTTCGGACTTCGGTTATGGTTAGGGGTTTTTGGGTTAGTTGAGTTTGCTTTTTTGCTTTAGTTTGTTCTAGCACGGCTTTGGTTGCTGAACCAATGTCGCCTGTAGCCGCCATAGCTTGACGGAAAAGGTTCCAGTCAAAGATGCTGATGCGCTCAAAGATTCTGGTGAGAGTTGACCAGCTTACATCAAGGGTTTTTTGGCTGTACTTTGGGAATGCTCGTCCCACCATCATGTTGGTTGCAGGCTCAATTTCCCCTGGGCTCAGCGTTTGCAGGTAATTTGCAGTTTGCTCTATGATTTCGAGGCGTTTTTTTGTTGCTTCGACTTTCTCAAGGAGTTCAGAGAGCGATTTGAATGTTGTAGTCATGATTTAACGAAAATCGTTTGCTAGAACTAGCGCGCCGGCCGCTTATTTAATTGATTCTTGCATGCACCGAGGCATATTTGGAGCTTGATAGAAACTCATAGCAGAAACGAAAGAGGGAAATGGTAGGACCCTTAGAAGGGCAGTTTTAGGTTTGCTCTTTAGGATTTAGGAAAATACGGAGAACGAAGATTCGCCTTCAGGCTCTTTTTGCTTATCGTTAAGCTCTTTAATTTTCTTCTCCAGTTCCTCAACTTCCTTGGTGTTGCCCAACGCTTTTTGGCTGTCCCGCGCCTGCTCAAGTGCACTAAGGCCGTATCTGTCAAATCCCTTGCCTAAGGCTATTTCAGCAGATTTTGAGAACAGCTCTGCAGCTTTCAGGTAATCTTTTAAAGAAAAACTGCATTCGCCTGCTTTATAATTCATTTCTGCTGCGCCAAAGTAGTTTTGTCCCTTGTAGTAGAGTTCAGCTACCTTGACAAAGAGGTTATGTGCCTCAATGTACTTGCCGTTTTCCATTAACGCGTTAGCGTCTTTATGCATTTTAATTGGGTCTTCTCTAACAGTGCTCATTTTACGCAACTCTTATGGTGTTTGTATTAATCTGCGAAGAAGTCACATTTAGATTTTCCCCTCCAAAGTAGGCCGCAGCGTTATGGCTCCAAGAAAGCTGCATGTGACCCAGTTGAAATTCCTTTTGGCATAAAAATATCAAAGATGCTTTTATATGGCACTTCAAAATATGTAACTCTGAAACTATAACGCTGTGAAAATCATGAACCAGAGACAGAACTCATCGGCTAAACAAAGGGGATTTACCCAATCTATTACTTTTAGAATCACAGTAGCCGCTGTTTTTGCAGCCCTCGTTTTTGCGGTAACTTCCCAGATTCCTCCAATACCTATACCTGCTACCTCAGGTTACTTCAACATTGGAGAGACAACTATCTACATAGCCGCCTTGATTTTTGGTCCGTTAGTCGGTGGATTTGCAGGTGGAGTTGGCTCAGCATTATCAGACGCTTTCTTGGGTTATGGGTTGTTTGCCCCAGGTACATTTTTTATAAAGGGCGGGGAAGGCATAATCGTTGGTTTTCTAAACACAAATCTTAGAAGGCGAATCTCAAACCTCACAATTTGCGCTTCAATCGCTGTTGCAGTTGGAGGAGCCGAGATGGTGATAGGATATTTCCTCTATGAACTATTGGTAATAGGCTATCCCTTCGCCGTTGCTTTAGCCGAGGTTCCATTTAATATTGTACAGATGCTCATCGGCTTAATAGTTGCTATACCAGTGATGCATGCTGTTTTCCGTGTTATCCCACAACTTAAAAGCTAGAGTTAATAGAGATTAAGGCATGAAGCTTCCGCCTGGAAAAATCCCAATAGACATCCTAAAAGATATAGTTTTCAAAAATCTCGGCGCCGCCCGAAGCGAAGTTACTTTGGGGCCAACCGCAGGTGTTGACGGCGCAGTTTTGGATTTAGGAAACAAAAACGCTATAATCTCAATGGATCCAATCACGGGAGCGGTTGAACGGGTCGGATGGGAAGCAATAAATATCAACGCTAACGACGTCGCCACTTTCGGTGTGGAACCAGCATTTTTCTTTTCATGCATAATGCTTCCAGAGAACGCGGATAGCAAAATCGTTGAAACCATCAGCAGCCAAATGCACAACGCCGCAAAAGAGCTCGGCATCGCCATCGTCGGCGGGCACTGCGAATCTACCCCTGGCTTGGCTAACCCGATTGTGGTAGGTTGCATTATGGGTTTAACGGAAAAAGGTAAATACGTTACTGCAGCTGGAGCGAAGTCTGGGGACAAGCTGATTTTGACTAAGAGTGCGGGAATTGAGGGTACAGCAATATTGGCAACTGACCGAGAAGCACAGCTTGCAAAAATTTTTAGTTCTGCAATTCTTGAGAACGCCAAAGGGTTCTACAGACAGATAAGCGTAGTAAAGGATGCTTTGACCGCTTATAGGATAGGAGGAGTTCATGCTATGCATGACCCAACTGAAGGCGGAGTTTTGAATGGTATCCATGAAATGGCTGACGCTGCAGGGTTAGGCGTGCGGGTTTTTGAAGAGAAAATTACAGTTGAGCCGGAGACGGCTAAGATTTGCAGGTTCTATGAGATTGACCCTTTGCAACTGATTAGTTCGGGCGCACTGCTTATCGCTGCTGACCCTGAGGCTGCAAACAAAATAGTTGATGCCTTGTGCCAAGAGCATATTTACGCTGACGTTATCGGAGAATTCAACCCTAACCTAAACAAACGCATACTGATGCATTCAGATGATTCGGCGGAGATGCTGCCAAGACCGACTTCGGACCATCTTTGGACGGCTTTATCGCATTAATTTGAGTTGAGCACACTTAGAACGCTGAAGGTTCCATACGTGCACTCAGAGCAATTTAACCTACCTGGATTCTAATAGTGGTTCTATTTTGAAACCAATGGGGGAGTGGAGGAGGAGGCAACGAAAACTCGGAAGGCAGCCAGTATTAACGGTCATTTCAAGGCAATAATATATTGATAGAACAATCAAAACACTTTCAAAATTAATTGTTCCAAAGAGATCTCTTCCAACAGACAAATGCGGTGTCTAATAATGGTTTTTATAGTTCCAACATGAGATAAGTAAACACAATCAATCGGCTAGTGACATTTATTTGACATCAGGTTTCAGAAAAGCAGCATCCATAGCGGCTCGTTCACTTACTTCAGGCAAACCTCACCATGCACAGTGGCTAGTCACACGAAAATGCAACTACCAATGTCGAGGTTGCAACGTCTGGAAAGAACAAGACCAAAAAGAGCTTTCAGTTGACGAAATAAAAAAAGGGTTTGACATTCTAAAGGAACTTGGCATTGTTGAGCTCGTGCTTTCAGGGGGAGATCCTCTGATTCGAGATGATATCGGCGAAATAATCGATTATGCAACAAAATTATTTGTCACAACCGTTTATGACAATGGAAGTTTAGCTGAACAAAAAATCGATGTTCTGCGAAAAGCGGATTTTGTAGCAATTTCAATCGACAGCCTCGATGAGGCAAAGCATGATTACCTAAAAAATGTGCGAGGCGCTTGGAAAAGTGGCACTCAAGCCGTAGAAACCCTCCATAAAGAAGGAGTAAAAGTTAGTGTTACACCAACGATTTCTCAGAAAAATCTCCATGAAATTGTGGATATAACTAATTATTTTACTGGAAAAGGAATCCCCGTTTGGTATTGCCTCTACGCATATGACACTTCGATAGATAGCAAACAACTGTTTAAGATTGGAAAGGCAAACGACGAACTTGTGATAACGGATAAAGAAGCTATGGTTAATCTCTGCAACTCTCTAATTGAGATGAAGAAGAAAAACAAGAAAATTCTCATGACAAATAAACTGTTGGAAGCGCTGCGTAGTATATACCTAGAAGATAAGAGAACATGGAAATGCCAGGCACTTAATCAGTTCTTGGTCGTTGACCATTTAGGAAGGGTCGCAGGGTGCCATAGCCAAAATTTTGCGGGCTCAATCTTTGATTTGCCGCTGAAATGGAACAGCAGGGAATTCAAGGATTTAAGAGAAGCATACCACGACTGCACTCAATGCAACTACCTCTGCTACGTATTTTATTCGCTTCATGGAAGCCCAAGGGGACATTTATCGCTGGCAAGAGACCAGTGGAAAAACGCAAAGTTGCTATTCAAATGAACCTATGTTTCTAAGTTTGGAATAAAATAGAGAAAATTTCTGTCCCATCAACTAGTTGACTTGTCAAATTTCAATTTACCCTCAATATTAGGTAAAACTGTTATTGAGACTATAAGTTGTCGAGAACTAAGTTATGGAGGATAGTTCGATATCTGGAAACTACAAGTTAGGAACAGAAATAACTATATTATCGATTACTTTGCATAGAATCTCGAAGACTTCGTTGGCGCTCAAGTTATTAGTATCTAAAATGAAGTCAAACGGCTTAAAATCTTCACCTAAAACAAACCCGTACAGCGCCTTGTAAATGGCTTTAGTGCGAGCTTCTTTCTCCTTCAGCACTTCAAACGCGTCAGCAACTGTCATTGCATCTCTGACAGCAACTCTTGCCGCTCTCTTCTCCAATGAAGCCTCCAGCCAAATTTTGAAGCCTTCTTTTAACAGCCAAGGCATAGTCCAACTATCCAAGAGAACATTTCCCTGCTGAGCATACTCTAAAAGTTTGTCGTCAACTGCTTTGTCAAATTTAGCGTCATTGACTCTTTCATTGAGAAATTTTAAGCCTTCAGGACTCTCCCACCAACCCTGAACAGAAACATCATATCCTTCATGCTTTGCAAGTTCTTTTAGAACGTCGCCGCCAGAAAAGTATCTTAGGTGATATTTGTCGGCGAGTTTTTTGGATAACGTGCTTTTTCCTGTTCCAGCTAGTCCCGATATGCAGATCACGGTTTTTTTGGCGGTCTCGCAGGTTTTTTCTTGCTTGGCCATTGGCGTTCACCAATTTTTATTTTTTAAATTGCCCCTTGCTCTATGGGCATTATGCCAATGATGCGTGAGGAAAGCAGGCCGAAGAAAAGTGAGCAGATAGGGTACCAGAAGAAAACGGGGATTGCATTAGGAATCGTTGTAACAACCCCGCCAACGATGTGATTTGCGCCAGCAATTGTGCCGATGCCGGGAATATAAGCCATTGGAAGAGGCCCAAAAACAGGTGTTAGCACTAAAAACCAAACTATAAGGTAAACAAAGGAGATTCCGAATTGGACAAGTTGAGGCTTCATCATTTTTGCCTGCATATTTTTTATCTGTGAATCTTTCTTTTTGAGTTTTTCAACTTGTTTTTTATCGTTTGCGCGCATAGCAGCCATGGTTTCTGAGCGGTATTCAGCCATTTCTTTCTGCATAACTCGGTATTGTTCCCAACCTACGAAGAAGTTGATTAAAACTCTGTTTATTGCTGAGTTTAAGAAAGCAATTCCGGCTGCAATAGCCATAATGATTAAGGTTGCTATGGGCAATGAAGTAACTGCGAGTTCAGACATTACTTTTTCCTCTTACCGCTCTAAGTCTATGCCTACATGTTTCTCGTTAATAACCGTTTTCACTTGTTTAAACTTTAAACAAGATATGAAACCATTTTCCGAATTTCAAAAAAGCAGTTAAGGGGTTTGCTGAGGCTCCGGTGAAGAACATAGGAGAAAAGAGAAAATGCTCAGGAATAAGCAAGTTTCTTTTTAGTGCCAGAGCCTTCTCAGCCCCCATTCTTTTCTCCATTAATTTTAAAACTAAAAAAAGGGAAAGGATATTTTTGATACATTTTTTTATTTCTTTTTGAGTATCAACAATGTTGCTATGGCTATGGCTGCAATAATTGCGATTGCTGCGCCTATAACGGTCATTTCATTGTTTGGTATAATGGTTTCTGGTTGTGGTGGTGGTGTTGGTGCTGCTGGGTCAACGGCGAACGCTGTGACAGCATGTGATGGCCAGTAGGATTCAGAGCCAGGGAACGAAGCATAAACAGTGTATTTACCTTCAATGTCTGGCATCCAGTTATAGCTGAAGAACCCGTCTGCATCGCCTGTGGTTGTTCCAATCTCTCTATAGTTGCCGTTTGCGTCGACAACACTGAGTGTGATTGGTACGCCTACTGTGTTTGTTGGGCGTGGCTTTTGCATGTATACGTATGCCATCCAGTCGCTCATGCTTGCGTCAGAAACCGCGGGGACTCCTTGTGGGAATCTTGCTGCTTGCTCTTTCTGTTTTGTGCCTGCGGAGATATCTGTTACTGTACCTTTTATCATAACACTGCTTCCGCTTTGGACTACATCGTTTTCGATTGAGACTGCCATGCTGCTTGGTCCTTTGCCGAGTGCGTATACTTGCGCGTCATAGTTGTTCCAATAAGCGAGGACGCCATCTGCAACTAAGACAGTATGTGGATTAGCCCACCCGTCTAATGCAAATAACTGGGTTCCGTCAGTGACGTTGTAGCATCGTAGTTTTGCGCCTTTGAAGAGTGGTGTATCTGCTGAGTGTTCATGGGTTCCGATGTAGATTTTTCCGTCAGCGATTGCGCCTATCATCAAGGTATAGTACTCGAACTTCTCCATGCCGGTCGGTGCTGACTGTTTCCAAAGCAGTTCACCAGTTTTGAGATCATATGCATAGACGAAGCCAACGTAGCCTGTTGAGAAGAGTTTGCCATATGCGATTGCGTTGCCTGATGGGTTATAGCCGGTGCTGCTGATGTAGTATGCGAATGTGTTGTCTGCGCTTTCTGGAATAGCCATAGAGTCCCAGAGCTTTTGCCCTGTGTACATGCTGTAGGCAATCCAGGACATGTCGGGGTCTACTTGGAAGACAAATACCCCTTCTGCTGCGCGTTGGTAGTCCAAGTTCTGGTTTTTGTCTGTTACTAAGTCTATGTTTGTTGGTCCCCAGAGTAATTGACCTATTGCGCCTTTGGACGAGTTTAAGTTAATTCCCCAGAATGTAGCGTATTCAGCATATGTATAAGAGGGTGCTGTTGGAAGTGAGCCGTTGCTTACTAAGAGTACATCGTTGTATATCGCTGCTCGGATTGACGGTGTTTGTCCACTGGCTGCTGTGAAGGGTATGTTACTTAGGGTTATGTTCCAGTCGTAGGATGGAGCTGTGTTTGTTGCAAGGTTTGCAGCTGTCATTGATGCTGTCTGCGTGTAGATCCAGTTGCCGGTGGTAGCACTGGTAGTGTACCAGTACCAACTGTATCCTGAAGAGGAAGTAACTGAAGCTGTTGTCCATTTAGCTGAGGTTGCATTGTATGTAGAGGCTGTTATTGGAGTTGTTGAACTTGCTGTTGTTGTTGGTCTTGCTGGACTTATTGGCACGTTCGCGGTCAGGTTTCCTGAGACCTGCGATATGAACACACGTGATGAGTTCCATTGTGACAATGCATACAGTGGGTTGGTTGTGTTGCCTACGTTTGTTAGGGTGTAGCGTAGTTCTTCACCTTTTGGTCCGTAGAATGCTGTGCCTGAGGGAACGTTCCTAAGGCTTAAGCCAGTAAGGCCTAGAATTGGGTGGATTGATGTGCCAAAGTTGCTTGAGAATAGCCAGCCTGGTTCAACGACGCCGTGTTGGTTCATGTCGTCCCATTCGTATTGGTAGCCGAAAGATGGAGTAGCACTCATTGTTCTATTGCGCCAGATCTCTTCACCAGTAAGCAAATCTACGGCTACAAAGTCTCCAGGAGAGGCAGAGTAGTAGTTAGATTCTCGGTAGTAGAGTCTTCCGTCCATGATTATTTGGTTCCCATCCCATCTTGTCTGGTATTGGTGTCCTGCGTTGAAGGTATCGCCTGGTGTTTTGAAGCTGTCACCGCCGACAACTCCTCCGTCTTCAGTTGGTTTAGTCCATAGAATATGTCCGCTGTTAGGTGCTATGCCGTCAGCCTGGAATTTGTTGTCCGCTCCTCCATTGTCTGAGTCATGGGCGTTGTTGTACCAGTTGGAAGCAACTTGGTACCAAGCTGTGTTCTGTCCTTCGATTGGTCGAGCCCAGTATTCAGTTGGTAGAGGAACATCGGTCCAGCCAGTTGGATGCACTGCTTCTTGCTGTACTATGAAAGTGGTTGTGTAAGTGCTTGGGTCTAAGGTGACTCCGTACCAGCCTCTGTTAGTGCTGCTGTCAATGAAGGATTGGTCTGTGTGTGAAACGGCTGTGCCCCAGAACTTTACTGTGATTGAATGGTTGCCTACTTCAGTGGGCACCCAAGTTGTCCAGCATGAGCCTGTTGTATCGGAAACGAATTTGCCGTCTTGTATAGCCATTGTGTAGCTCTTAGTACTAGAAGCTGCTGGAAGTGTCACAACTGTGCCGCTTGGCTGTGTTATGTCGATGGTGAATAAGTATTTGTCTGATGAGGGGTTTGGAACTTGCGGGTTGAAGAATAGGTAAGTCATTTCTTGACCAGCGCCTACAGGATTAGGTGTAACTGAAATGTACACGTATGTTGGTACATGGTCGTCCCAACGGTCCCATAGCAGCAATCTGCTAGTGGATGCGTTGTAGGGGATGTCCCATTTCATTCCTGCTTTGATTGCTGCTGCGGTAGCGTCATCGTAGTTGACTCCGTTTATTACGTCTCCGTTTGCTATTGGTAGTATTCCTATTGAGATAGCCATTGAAGATGCTAGAATCATAGTAATTACAATTGCCATAGTTTTGTTTTTTATATTTTGCATTTTTCTTTTTCTCCATAAATTTTATTGAACGACAAGCGTAGACGCTTTCGTTCAACGGCTCCCCTTGTTGTTATCAAAGGTATTTATAATTTGCCTAAAAAGCATCAAAGTCAAAAATATATTAAAAATATATTTTAAATAATAAATATTAAAAGAACAATTTTAATATATTTTCTAAAAAAATAAAAAAGGGAAAGATTGTTGTTTTTAGTTTTTTTATGCTCGCTTCTTTACGACTAGTATTGCTAGTACTGCGCCGACTACTGCGATTGCCGCTATTATGGCGACAATGCCCGGTAGCAGGTACAAGTCTGATGCTGTTGTGATTGCTTCTGGTGCTGGTGTAGTTGTGGGTTGTGCTGGTTCGTCCACGACGACTGCTGCCTGGTCAAATGAGGCGTAGTATGCTCCTGAGCCTGCGAAGGTTGCGTAAATGGCGTATTTGCCTGGTATGTCGGGTTTCCATTGTAGGTTGTATGTGCCGCTTGCGTCTGTTGTAGCTGTGCCGATTTCTCGGTAGTTGCCGTTTGCGTCGATTACGCTCAGCGTCACGTCAACGCCTGTTGCGTCAGTTGGGCGTACGAATTGTTTGTATACGTATAGCATCCAATCGCTTTGGCTAGCGTCGGACATTGCTGGAACGCCATTGGGGAATCTTGCCTGTAAAGCGTAGTCTTCAGTGCCTGGAGATACGTCTGTGACTGTTCCGCTGATAATTACTGAGGTGCCTAGTTGTACTCCGATGTTGGGTGCTGTGACGGTCGTTTGGCTTGGGCCTTTGCCGATGGCGTATACTTGCTGGTTGTAGGTGTCTTGTGTTGCAATGATGCTGTCTCCGATAATTGCGCGTCCACCCCAGCGTGACTGGCGGAATGCACCGTCAATTCTCCAGACCACTTCGCCTGATGTTACGTTTAAAGCAATGAACGGTGCGCCTCTTGGTCGTGGGTTGTTGGCTGAGTGCTCAAGATGTCCAAAGTATGCGATGTCGTTGGTGACGAACATTGGGCGTAGCCACCAGTTGTTTGAGAATTGCTCTTCAGTGTATGGGTCTTCTGCAGCGTAGGACCATAAGAGTTTGCCGTCTTTGACGTCATAGCAGTTGACTATTCCGCTGATGCTTGTTGAGTAGAATTTGCCGTTGGCAATCATTCTTGCAACGTTTAAGCTGTCATCCCAAGCGTTCAAGTAGTTTTCAGGTGCTGTTTCCCATAGGAAGGCGCCTGTTTCAAGACTAAATCCGTAGTGTACTCGACTTTCTTTGGCGAAGAGGACTGCGACGTTGTCTTGTTCACCCCAAGCGGCCCATCCGCCTGAGAAGCCACTTACGGTGATGTTGCCTTCAAGCCATTGACTTGGAGCTGCCCATGTATTGTTGAACAGTAGTGTGCCTATTGCGCCCTTTGACTCGTTAAGGTTCAAGCCCCATAGGTTAACCATTGTTGCGTTGACGACTCCTCCGATCATGCGGTTGTTCGGGAAGATTTTAAGTATGCTTGGAGTGCTTGATCCTCGCAATTCAGGTATTGTTACGTTTAGGTCATAGCCGTGGTTGGGACGTGTAGTGGAGTTATAGGTGTTTCCTCTGACTTGGCTGCCCCAGCTTTCTGACATGCCTGTCTTGCCTGCTGAAACAACGTAGGTATTGTTCCATTGAGTCAAATTCCATACGCGAGCGGTGGTGGTTCCGACATTGCTTATTGAGTATCTTAGTTGTTCACCTAGTTGTCCGTAAGCTGTGGTGCCGCCTGGTACGTTTGTTATGTTGTAGCGCCAGTTGCCAGAGTATGCGTCATAGAAGGACAAGGTTGTTACTGCGCTACCGCCTTGGCCAACGTTAGTTGAGAAGCCGAGATACATGAAAGCCCCGTCGTTGTTAAAGCATTTCCAGTCGATTATCTGAGTGAATGATGGTCTTTGGTTGTTCATGAAGACTTTTGTCCATAATTCTTTGCCGGTGTGTAGGTCTATTGCTACGACTGGTTGGTCAGGGATGCCAGATTCGAATGGGCAGTAGTAGAGTATTCCTGCAATGATGAATTGCGTAGGCCATCGACCTTCGTAAGCGTCGCCGTTCTCAAAAGAGTCAGTGCCTTCTGGTAGGTACCTCTGGTCCGTTAGACCCATTCCGCCGACTAGACCGCCTTGGTCCTCACCGAGTGGTCTTTGCCAGAGAATGTGTGCCGTTGTTGGTCCATCATTGTATGGGGCATAGAATCCTTCAGGTGCTCTTAGCCAGTGACCCATAATGCTATACCATTCGCGTATTTGGGCATCTACGGGGCGTGTCCAGTATTCTGTTGGCATCGGGAATGCAGGATAGTATATGACAGGGTCCTGTTGAACAACCAGTTTGATCGAATCGCTTCTTGCTGCAGAATAAACGTTGTTGGTAAAGACGCCGTAACTCGTTGCGTTTTGCTCTGGGAAGACTGTTGTAAGCGTGTAGTTGCCAACTTGGTTTGGAACAAATGTTACACCTGTTCCTCCTGTTGAGTCAGTTTTTGGACAGTCAATCAGGGTTGTTTTGCCGTCAGGCGAAACTACTTCAACTTTCAAGCCCAGCCAACCGTCAACCACATTGTTCAGTGCGGTTAACGCACCGACGTGAAGCAGGACTGTTTGCCCGACGCCGACTGGATTAGGCATTGCTCCGATAAAGGGATAGCTTGTATATGTTGCTGCGCTTGCCGTTGGTATTGTTAAGTACGGAATTGACATTGCCGCTATTAGCATTAGAGTTATTAGGGTAGTCATATTTTTTGATTTTATTTTTTGCATTTTTCTTTTTCTCCATAAATTTTGTTGAACGATAAGCGATGGAGCTTCCGTTCAACGGCTCACTATTTTGGTATCAAAAGTATATATAACTTGCCTAAATTGGTATCTTAATCAAAAATATATCAAAAATATGTTTTAAATTATAAATATTACAAGAACTAAGTTTAATGTCTCTTTCAAAAAAAAGGGAAGAATTATTGATATCTGGTTTACTTTCACTTTTTGTTTGAACGCAGAATTACTAAGCCAACTATTGCGATTGCCATAATGATTGCAATTACACCAACAATTAATGCCATCATCAGCGAGTTTGTCGTTGTGTCGAGCGATAGCGGTATCGGTGTTGCTGTTGTTGCTGGAGCGTCGCTAACTACTGCATATGTGGTTGACCATGACTTGCCATAGGATTGGTCGCCTGCAAAGGTTGCGGTGATTTTGTATTGTCCTGCTATAGTGGGGTTCCAAGCAAAGCCGAAGTTGCCTTTCTCGTCACTTGTCACTGTATCGAGGTGGAAGAAGTTGTTGTTGGGGTCAATTACGTCGATTGATACTGGGACGCCTGTGACTGTAACGTTGTGGTAGAAGCCGTCAATTGGTCGTTGCATATGTAGGAATTCCATGTATGTTGACATTGAGTTTTTAGATACACACGCTGCGCCTGGTTGGCCTGGTGATTGGTCTAGGATAGTGCCTGATAACATCACATTTGCCCCTACGGTTATATCGGTTGATGGTGCAGAAACTGTTGTTTGGCTTGGTCCTTTACCGAACACGTACATGTGGCCGTCGTATCTGTTGTCATATGTAAGGTATCCATCTGCGATTGCGCCTGCTGATCCTCCGCCGGAAATATCCCATAAGTATTCGCCTGTTGTTGCATTAAGAGCCCATAGTCTCCAACCTCTTGAGAGGGGTTCAGTGGGTGAGTGCTCCCCGTTTCCATAATAGAGTGTTCCATCTGCTATTATAGGGGAATTGCTGAAAAGCGACATTGAGGGGTACCATGCTGCTTCGAACGGAGTTGCTGGTGTCGTGTAATGCCATACTATTTTGCCTGTGTTCCAATCTAACGCGTAGAAGCCTGCGTATGAGAAGTCGTAGATTAAGCCGCCATATGACGCGATTGTGTATGCTCCAAAGTCGCCCCACGGATATGTTTCGCCTCCTGTTTCGCCTGGCTTAGCGCTTTGCCATAGTAATTGTCCGTTTTGTAGGTTCCAGCAGTCCCACCATCCGCCTAGTACACGTGTTGTGACTTTTCCATGATCAGCGCAGAGGCCTGTTGGGAAGAATATGTCGTTTGTGGTGACGTTCCAAAGTAGTTGACCTGTTGATAGGCTTGCTCCCATAAGGAACTGTCCTAGTGGATGACCTGTGCCCGCAGGGGTTATAGAGCCTGAGCTAACAGCGATGTTTGATTCGAAGTCGACTGAGCCTAAGCTGCTGAAAGGGTAGGTTACATTACTTATGATTCTAGTGTTGAAGTCTGTGCTGGTTCCTGTTGTTGTCCAGTTGATTAGCCAGTTTTTGCCGCCTGAACTTGCCACAGTAAGTACGTATGGGTCTTTGTACATTGTTCCTGAGGAAACTGGTAGAGTAATGTTTGCTTGAACTGCGCCGCTCCAAGGATCATATTTGATCATTCTTGAGGATCCGATGTAGACGAGTGAGAAGGTGCCTGTGCCCATGCCTGTCTGATCTGCGCCAGGAACTGAGCTGCCTACTTGGTTAAAAGTCACTACGGTAGGAGGTTGTGTTATGCCCGTTTGTTCCCAGTACACTTGTCCAGTGCGAATGTCATAGCATGTCCATGTGCTTGTTGTTTGGGTTACTGTCACGTCGTTTACTGTTTTGGTCATTGGTTTGTTAATTGCTTGGTAAGCTCGACCTTGGAATATAATGCTGGGTGTGCCTGCGTATGCTGATTCGCCAGGTCCAACAGAGCGGTAACCGAATTGTCCGCCGGCTATGCCTGCTAGTGCGCCTTGGCGTTTCCATGCAATGTGTGAAGTTTCTGGGCCTTGCACATATGGGGTGAATTTGTAGTTGCTTGCATATGTATTTGTGTTTGCGGGCCAATCAGAGCCGCCACCTACTCCAGTAAATGGGTAATTTCCACCTATAACCCACCATTCTCTATCTTCAATAGGTATAGGGCGAGTCCAATAGTCAGTTGGCAGTGGTGCTACTTGCCAAGGGTAAACTGGCTCCTGCTGCACGGTTAGCGATACTTCAGGGCTAGTTGATCCTTGATACCATGCTGATTGGAGATTTATTGGTCCTCCAAATCCCATGCCGCCTGTGTTGGTTCCCGGTGGAAGATCTGCTGTAGTAGCGTAGTATTTGCCGTTATAGTACCATCCTGCTGCGAAGTAGTTCCCTGGGAAGTTAAACTTGAATTTGTAGGTGCCTACTTGGTCGACGCCGTATTGAACCCATGCTGTTGAGTCGCCTTGGTAAGAGTTTAATGGGCCAACGGTTTCGGTGGTGTTGTCTGGTTTTGTGATTGTTATTGTGTATCCTGAGTAGAATCTGTTATATTGGATTGGGGGTTCAAGCCAAATGTTGACTAGGGCTGTTTGTCCTTGACCGATCGGGTTGGGACTGACACTTATGAACGCTGTTGTTGTGACCGTAACGTTTGGAGTTATGCCTTCCGGGGGTGCAGCTGGCCATGGTGTTAATTGTGGTGCTCCTATCTGTTCAACTTTTGCGTTCGTTGTTAAAGACATAGAAATAGCTGAAACAAGCAATATCGAAAGAAAAATTGTTCCAATAGCCTTTTTTGTTTTTTGCATTTTTATTTTCTCCATAGAATTTATTGTACGATAAGCATAGGTGCTTTCGTCCAATGGCTCACCAATTTATTATCAAAACTATATATAATTTATCTAAATAAGTGTCAAAGACAAAAAATTATTAAAAATATATTTTAAATAATAAATATACTAAAAATGGAATCAATATCTTAGAAAATAAATCTAGAAAACCCAATCAGCTCTAAGCCTTTCTTTGATTATTAAAACAAAAAAAAGGGAAATGATGATTGGATATTTCCTATTTATTTCTTTCTGAGTATTAGCAGAGTTGCAATAGCTATAGCCGCAATAATTGCAACAACAGAGCCTATGAAGTACATCTCAGTTGACGGAATAACAGTTTCCGGGTATGGTGATGGCGTAGATGCTGCGTCGACCATGTTAAATACGGTGTTTGCAGATGATGGCCAATAGCCTTTAGTGCCTTCAAACGATGCAAATACTTGGTAGTCGCCTGGAACGTTTGGTGTCCAAGTTATGTGGTAGTATCCTTTACTGTCAGTGGTTGCTGTGCCGAGGTCTTGCCAGTTGTTGTTTGAGTCTAAGAGCATTAATTTTACGTCAACGCCTGTGAAGCTGGCTGGTTTTGGCTGTTGCTGGTGGACGTAAGCCATCCAGTCTTGCATGCTACTGTCAGCAGCAGCTGGAACACCTGCTGGAAAACGTCCCTCTATCTCAGTTGTATGCAGACCTACAGAAATGTCAGTGACTGTACCTTCAATGACTACGTTGCCGCCGAGTGCTGAACTCTTCGGTCCAACTGTGAGTGTAGTTTCGCTTGGTCCTTTGCCGAGGGTGTAGATTCTTGAGTCGTAGCTGTTGAAGAAGTTAGAGTAGCCGTCTGCTATGGCAAAGCTGCCAGCGCCAAATTCGCCTGTGGCTGCTGTGAGTGTGTAAATTTCGGTTCCGTCAGATGCGTTAATTGCTCGTGTTAATGCGCCTTTATAGATTGGTGTTGCAAAAGTGTGCTCTGTTACGATGGTGTAAATGACTCCGTTGTTAAGGTTGCTACCGCCAATAGCTTTGACGAAGATTGGGTAATGACCTGGAACTTCTATACCACTGTTTGTGCTGTTGCCTGAACCTCCGTTACCGTATGTCCACAGTACATTGCCAGTTGCCATATCATAGCAGTACAATATGCCCGAATATGCGCCCGCATAGCATCTGCCAAAAGCAATTACGTTGTTTAGTGCGCCGGATCCAGTGCTGCCATAGTAGTCAAGTGCTGGTTGTGGGTCACTTAGTTTAATGAATGCACCTGTCCGCATGTTAAAGAATGCGAATTGTGATGTTTGTCTATAAGATTCACAGAAGTAGCCAGATTTGTCTGCACCCGCAAATGAGACGGTTGTAATGTTGCCATATGCTGGATCGATTGCTGGCTGAACAGTGTTCGACCATAGTACTGAGCCGATTGAGCCTAATGATGCGTTGAGATTAACTGCAAAGTAGTTGTATGGACTGTTGCCGGTTGGCGCCACTGAGCTGGGGTACGAGCCGTTTCTGCATAGTAATATGTCACCGTAGAATGCTGCAAGTATACTTGGTGATCCTGCTTGATTGTTGCGCCAAGATATTGAGACATTTTGTGTTGTGGGGTTTAGCCACTCATAGAACAGGCTTCGACTTGCATTTACTTGAGTTACTGCTTTTGTAACAGGTGTGATTGTCGTTATTTTTTCGCCATTCTCATATGTCGTTGACGATACGTTTGTTGTTGTCGTGATTGTTACTGATTGAAGGTTGCGTTGCTGCATACTTCCTGTTTGCCAGAATCTGCTAGAGTTCCATTCACACAAGTAGTAATCTGGATTCGCAGTAGTGCCGTTGTTGTAGAAGCTGTATTTTATGACTTCTCCATTTGGACCGACCACGTTTGTACCAGAGGGCATACCGGTTACGTTGAACACATTCTTTCCGGTGGCGGCATCATATACCTGACCAAAGTTGCTTGTGCAGAGATATGCTGGACGAACTCCATGAAAGTCGGGATTATCCATGTCTTGTACGTAGGCAAATGAGAATGAAGGCAGACTGGGGTTTCGCCAGATTTCCTCTCCTGTAAAGAGATTAATGCAGACTGTATCTCCAGCAGTTCCACCGCCAAATCCAACAGAGCCTGTAGATTCAAACGGTTCCATGTAGATTAGCATTCCAGCTACTATTATTGGGTTGGTGTATCTTTGAGAGTATGCTGTGCCTTCGAACCATGTGTTTCCTTTGTTTTCAAGGTTGTTTCCTCCAGCTACGCCTCCAGGTTGACCGATTGACCTAGTCCACATGATGTGTGACGTTAGAGAACCGACGCTGTCACCTGAAAAACATCGCATGTTTGGTCCAGTTGAGGAACCATAACCTGGCATGCCACTACCTAACCAGTTTGACGAAACTTGGAACCATGCTACGTTTTCGCCGAAGATTGGTCGTGTCCAGTATTCAGTTGGAAGCGGAGGATAAGAAATCTCCAATACCTTGTCCTGCTGTACGGTAAGAGTTGCTGTTGCATTACTGGCCATATAATAGTCGTTCTCGTATGCAGAGTTGTTCAAGTGTGAGTAGTCGTTAACATATTGTCCTGGGAATATGAACGTCAAGTTATATGTGCCGACCTCGTCAGGGACAAATGATGTTCCCTGATTGGACGTTGTGTCTACGCAAGTGACAAAATTTTGTTCCGTCACCTTTCCGCTGGGCGCTGTGATGACGAGCTTGTAGTTATGGAATCTATAGTCATTGGCGATGTTTGTATCGGCGTATGTTGGTGTTAGAAACAAGTATATTGATGCACTCTGACCGACGCCTATCGGATCAGTTGCGACATATATGTGGGCGAACGTTGGGATTTGCCATGAAGGGGTGTGAGCGCTAGTGCTTGGTAGAAGCATTGTTGATGCTGACATTGCGGCAATTAGTAATATCGAAATTGCAATAGCTAAGCTTTTATTTTTTTGCATTTTTCTTTTTTCTCCATAAATTTTGTTGAGCGATAAGCATTGGTGCTTTCGCTGAACGGCGCACTATTTGTTATCAAAACTATATATAATTTGTCTAAATAAGAGTTAAAAAATAAATTTTATTAAAAATATATTTAATTTGATAAATATAAAAAGAAAGATGCTAATCTAAACCGTAAAGGAATACAAGAATGCAGACTGAATCGACTGGACTAAAAAAAGAAAGAAAGTTGATTGTTGTTTGCTGTATTTATGGTCGCTTTCTTACTGCTAGCAGTATTACGACGCCAACTACGGCGATTGCAATTATAATAGCTGCTACACCTGCGGTAATGTATGTTTCAATTGGGGGTAGCGGTGTTTCTGGTTGTGGTGCTGGTGTCGATGCTGCCGCATCAACGCTGAAGGCTGTTACTGCGTGTGATGGCCAGTAGGATTCAGAACCTGAGAACGAGGCGTAAACTGTGTATTGCCCTTCGATGTCTGGTTTCCAGTTTAAGCTGAAGAATCCGTCGTCATTGCTTGTGGCTGTTCCGATATCTCTAAAGTTACCGTTAGCGTCAACAACGCTTAAGGTTACTAGAACACCGGTCGTGTTGGTTGGTCTGCCCTTCTGCATATATACGTATTCCATCCATTGTGGTTGAGATGCGTCAGAGACTGCTGCTACTCCGTTCGGGAATCTGGCAGCTTGGTCATCTTGCTGTGTGCCTGCAGAAATATCGAGGACTGAGCCTTTTACGGTGATGGATGCTCCTAAGGGTGAAGCCGTGTCAGGTGCTGAAACCGTCATTTGTGTTGGTCCTTTGCCTAAAGCGTAGATTTGTGCGTCATAGTTATTCCAGTAGATTACTACGCCATCAGCAGTGACAAAGGTTTCAGGATAAGCCCATCCAGACATCGTCCACAGCACATCACCAGTAGTAGCATTGAGACATCTTACGCGTTCACCTTTGTAGAGCGGTGAATCTGCAGAGTGTTCGTGGGTTCCAACAAAGATTTTTCCATCGGCTATGAGACCTTCCATCAAAACGTAGTTTTGTATCTTCTCTCCGCCAGAGGGAGCGGTATATCGCCATTGAAGCTGTCCAGTTGTTAGGTTGTAGGCAGAAATCATTCCAGTGTAACCACCAGTGTAGAGCATACCGTAAGCAACTTTTGTCTGTGTCACTGAGATTAAACTTGGCCAAGTGAAGTATCCGTAGGGATTAATGTCCGCTTGGGCATCTGTTGAGAACAACTCGTTACCTGTGCTGATGCTGTAGACGTGGAATTTGCAGATTGGGACCTCAAGAGCTACAAAAACATCTTCGGCGGCTGATGCATGTTCATAGACGTAGTTAGTGTTTTCTTGTGCGTTGTCAATGTCCAAGTTCTTCATGTAGATTAATTGTCCGCGGCTTTCTGGTTTTAAGCTGATTGCCCAGATTGTTGTTTCATCTGGGAAAGCGTATGATGGACTACCGGAGCCCATTGGCCAAGAACCGTTGCTGCCCCAAAGAATGTTGCCTTCTTCAGCTGCTCTAATGGTTGGAGTTGAACTGAATTGGATTGGTGAGGTAATGTTCCAGTCGTAACGTGAGGGTAAACTAGCGTCAATTGTCTGTGCACGTGGATCAGCTCCTGCGCCTATCATTGGGATGACTTTTGATGAGTTCCATTGTGCTAAGTAGTAGCTGGGGTTTGAATTTGTGCCTTTGTTAGTGAAGATATAGCGTAGATTTTCGCCTGATACACCTGGTGTTTCAAATGCCCCTGTCGAGGGAACGTTGGTTATGGTGAATGGTGCAGGGATGCCGCGTTCAGGTTGAAGGGCGTTCTTGTAGTTGAAGCTAAATATCCAACCTGGGTTTTGTATGCCGTGCTCGTTGGGGTCGTCTTGACTGTAATAGTAACCAAACCAGTAGTTCGAGGGAGATGCCATAATTGAGTACATCCAATCTTGGAATTGTGAACCAATTAATGCTGTAGTGTTGACTTCGTATAGTAATTCGCCAGTTTTTAAGTCAACGCAGTCCATGAAGTCGCTTGAGCCTTGAGTGAAGACGTTCGGTGAGTAGTAAAGTCTGCCGTACATTATTATCTGGTTCATGAATCTTGGCTGATACTGTGAACCTGCATTGAAAGTATTGCCTGCACGTGAAAGGTCTGAGCCGCCGACAACACCGTTGTCTTCAGTTGGTCTAGTCCAGAGAATATGTGGGCTGTTTGGGGCAGTGCCGTCAGCTTGGAATCTGTTTTCAATTCCACCGTTGTCACGGTCATGAGAGTTGCTTAGCCAGTTTGAAGAAACTTGGAACCATTGCGTGTTCTGTCCTTCAATTGGTCGAGTCCAATATTCAGTGGGCATTGCCTCAATATTTGGTAAGCCAATGAGCGATACTGGTTCTTGCTGGACACTAATTGTAGATGAGAAACTGCTTGCCAAGAATGTAGTGCCGTAGTAGTCAACATTTGAGACACCACCATTTGTGGAGTTCCAAAGGTATGTCATTTCGATGAAGTTGACTGTAAGAGTGTAGTTGCCGATTTGATCTGGAGTATATGCTGTATATGTTGATCCTGTTGAGTCAGAGACGAAAACTCCGTTTTGAGCTCCTCCTTGACCTGCTCCAACATTACCGCTAGTTGAACCAGATGCTGGAAGAGTCTGTGTCGCGCCGTCAGGTTTTGTAACTGTCAGAGTCATTTGGTATCTGACTGGATTACCCAAGAGTGCATTCGGTGGAACTTGCGGGTTGAACATTACGACGTTAAATGTTTCGCCTACACCGACTGGGTTAGGTGCAGCCATCCAGTAAACGTGTGTTGGTATCTGATCGTGGAAACGGCTCCAGAGGAGTAGCCTTGTAGCTGTCGCGTTAGCATTCATTCCGGGCCAATTCATGCCGTCATGAATTGCCGCGGCGGTTGCATCGTTGTAGTTTAATCCGTTGATTGTCTCTGCTTTTGATGTTTGCAGAGCTCCTATTGAGATAGCCATTGATGCTATTAGAATCAGGGTGATAACAATTGCCATAGTTTTATTTTTATTCATTTGCATTTTTTCTTTTCTCCTAATTTCTTTTGAATAACAAGCGTAACTGCTGTCATTCAATGCCTCTCCCAAATGGCAGCATTATATATATAACTTATCTTAAAAAATATCAAAAATACCAATATATCCATCAATATTTTTCAATATAAATATATTTTAAATAATAAATATCATAAATACACAAATAATATATAAATTATACATCGAAATTAGAACCCCAAAAAGTAAAAACATTTCTCGATTACTCTTGGAATAAAGAAAAGTATGAAGGACTGTTTTGTTTTTCAAAGGTTTTTTTTTGAGCATCAGCAAAGTACCTAAAAGTCACGTCTTAGGAGAGACATTTAAGGAGAGAACGCCGATTAACTTATCTGAAAAATAGACGGCGTCTAGAGCGATTTTTTGGCGACTTCGCGAGCCCAAGCCTCTATACTCGGCCAATCCCTTGTATCCCTTACTCGGGTTGTATCCAAACCATTTTTACGCAGACTATTCCTGTTAACCCTGATAAGAATGTCAACGAATAAACCGTGGCTTTTGCTAAAGTCCAAAAACCCTCCGAAAAAGCCCAAAGCAACTGGTTTTAACCGATATTCTTTTGCTGTTTTTTCCAGATAGAGTTTTTTTGCTTTGTCTTGAGTATCGTTTCCGCCGTCAGCCATCTGGCAACTGACAAACAAAGCGGTCTTTTTGGACGCTAGCAACTCTGCGTTTTTTTCCAGGAATGCTATGGTTTCTTTGGTCCATTTATCCGCTCTTATACCGCTTCCCACGATTATAAGGTCATATAAATCAACCCTTGGAGGGCTTTTCTTTGCGTCAACTACATCAACGTTGCAGCCTTCATCTTTGATGACTTGCCCTATTTCTTCTGCAATACTTACGGTGCCGCCCCATCTGGTGCCGTAGACAACGAGTGTATTCATTAGCGGATTCTCTAACTATAGTTCCGATTGAGGCATTTATTAAGAATGCCATAATGTGAAAAGAATTCAATTATTAATAAATAAAACAAAAAAGGGAAGAGGAGTTTTTTGGGTTGTAGCTTATTTTTTCTTGACAATAATGAATGTTGCTACTGCGATCGCAATGATTATGGCGATTGTTGAAGCTGCGAAGTATATGTCGTTCGATGGCAGGGTTGTGACTGGAATCGGTGATGGGGTTGGCGCTGCTGCGGAAACAGCGAATGATGTTTCAGCGTGTGATGGATAGTATGATTCTGAACCTGCAAAGCTTGCGATGACAGTATATGATCCGTCTATATCCGGTGTCCAAGTTAAGCTGAATACACCATTTGCATTACTAGTGGTTGATCCAATGCTACGGAAGTTGCCGTTGCCGTCGACTACATCAATGGAAACTGGCACTCCAGTAATGTCCGTTGGGCGTGGCTTTTGCATAAAGACATATTCCATCCATGCACCCATGCTTGCATCAGAGACAGCTGGGACTCCGTTGGGGAAACGCGCCGCCTGCTCTTCTTGCTTTGTGCCTGCTGCGATGTCGGTGACTGTGCCACGTATAACAACTGCTTGCCCGGATGAAGCAGCTAAGTCTGGTGCTGTAACAGTCAAAGCACTAGGTCCTTTGCCGAAACTGTAGATCTTACTATCATATGAGTTGAGAGTTGTTAAATACCCGTCTGCAACTGCTGCTTGTCCTCCGTACATTTGGTTGCCATAATCCATAATTGTCCAAATTTCGGTTCCGTCTGTGGCGTTGACGGCTCGGTATTTTGCGCCCTTATAGAGTGGAGAGTTGGGTGAGTGTTCTGTAGTGTCTAAGTAGACTTTTCCGTCTGCAATTACGCTGATGAATGTGGGATATCGTCCGTATGGTGTTGAGAATCCGCTCAATGTACTGTTTCCTTCGCCTCCGTTGCCGTATGTCCATGCAAGGTCTCCTGTCTTGGTATCGTATGCGTATAGTATTCCGCTGTATCCAGTCCAGAAAAGTTTGCCGTAAGCAATTCTTTCTAAGCCAATAGCCATGTAATTATAGTCTGTTGTGAAATCGTTTGTAAGCGATGTTGGTCCCCATAGTTTTTCGCCGTTTGCCAAGTTATAGCCGTAGTGTACCATGGTCTCTTTGTCACCGAAGACGAAAACTCCGTTGCTTGGGTCCCAGTCAGTTATTAATCGTGTATTGTTGCCTGGTGCTGGATCATAGGTTTTGGTCCAAAGTACTTGTCCCTTTTGTCCTGGTTTTAAACTGATTGCAGTGATGTTTGCTGGGTCAGCGCTTACTGTTGCATAATAGTCACCTGGGTGTCCGCCGAATGTTCCTTGAACGAGCAATACCTTGTCGTTAGGAACTACCAGTGGGACCACTCCCAGTGATGCCATACCAACAGACCAACCGGTTCCTTTAAGCGATGAAATTGAGATATTCCAATCGTATGCAGGTGTTGAAGTAGCTACATATCCTTGGGCTGCACGGACTGTGCTGTTTACCCAAGCCGAACCATTCCAGTTATTATTAGTTCCCAATGCTGCCGGGGTTATTGGAGTGTTTCCAGGTACGTTTCCGGAATACCAGTTCGTTGGACTAAGGCCTGAGCCTCCGCCGAATACGTTCGATGAGTTCCATTGAGTTAAGTAGTAGCCGGCTGCTGAACTTCCGCCTATGCTGTATCTTAGCAATTCACCTGATTGTCCTGCAACGCTTGTTCCTGAGGGAACGTTTGTTACATTCATAGAAGTTAGGTAGCCTGTGTAAGGATCATATGCTCTCCAAGTAGTTGATCCGCCGCCAAATCCGCCGCCTTGTGTTGCTATGAGCAATCCGTTTGGTAGAACTCCGTGTTGGTTGGGGCTTTCATACGAGTAAAGGTAGCCGAAAGATGGTACAAGTGAGACACCTGTGGCTGACGCGTTTTTGCGCCAAAGCTCTTCTCCTGTCTGCAGGTTTACTGCAATGTAGTCTCCGCCGCCTGCATTGTTACCTAATGGTTCCTGATAGAAGAGGGTTCCCTGCATAATCAACGGGTTTGCGAATCTGACGTTGTACGATAGACCTGAATAGTACATTTCACCGGGATACGCTGAGTCATTTCCTCCGACGACTCCTCCAAACTGGATTGGCTTACTCCACATAATGTGTGCACTGTTAGGTGCTGCGCCATCTAGTTGGACTGCACCTGGAATACCATAGCCTGCGCCGGCCCCAATTACATAGGGGGAGCCAAGCCAGTTGGATGCTAAAGTATACCAGTAAGTGTTTTGTCCTTCTACTGGACGGGTCCAGTACTCGGTAGGAAGGGGATAACTGTCTATTGCAATCGGAATCTGCTCATCTTGAACGGTCAATGTTATGGTTTTGCTATCGCCCAGCCAAACATCGCCAGTGTAGGTGTTGCTTGCTCCAGGGGTGCTGGGGGAACTCCAAGTGTAGTTTTGTCCAGGATAATTAAATTTGAATGTATAGTTGCCGGCTTCGTTAGGGGTGAATTGATAGTACTGCATGCCTGTTGTGTCTGCTAAAACGTCCCAAATTTTGCTTTCGGTTGTGCCGTCAGGCTTGGTTATAGTTAGGGTATAATCGTGGCGTCGAATGTCATTAGTTACGCTTGCTCCAGGGAAAGGAGCGTCAATCCACATTACTACTGCTACGGTTTGGCCGACTCCGACAGGGTTTGGTGAAGCGACGATGTATGCATATGAAACAAAAGTCCACGCTGGGGTATGCGCGTTAGCGGTTGGTGTTAGCATCATTGATGCGCTCATTGCTGCTATTAACATTACAACAGTGGTTATTGCGATCTTTTTGTTTTTCATAATTTGCATTTTTTCTTTTCTCCATATATTTTGTCGAATGATAAGCGTAGTTGCTTTCATCCAACGGCTTCCCCCATCTGTTATAAAAGCTATATATAATTTGCCTAAATAAGCATCAAAGATAAATTTTATCTACTAAATATATCTTTAAAATAATATTTATAACAAAAACCTTATTAATTGTTTCGCTTCAACATATTTCTTATTTATTAAAGACCTTGAAAATCAGAAATTAACTTTGCGAACCGAGGAAGCGATAAGAAAGGTCTTTAAGAAATAAAGATTAGGCGCTTCCCGGAACGTTATCTTTCACGGGAAACCTTTAGGCTATTCGCCCAAGATTCTTCTAAACGCCGGGAACATTTCTGCGGCGCGTTCACGCATTAGCAGTTCGTAGTACTGGTAGATGATGCCTACTGACAGCAAGATACCTGTCCCTGAGCCAAAGGCGCCAAAGAAGTCGGAGAGCCCAGCTACAAGCCCAACGATTATACCTCCTAGCACCGTGACTACTGGGATGTAGCGTTTGAGGATTGCTTCGATGGGTCGTCCTGATCGTCTGTAACCTGGAATTTGCATGCCGCTGTCCATTAATTGTTGGGCAACTTTTGAGGGTCCAAGTCCGCCGACTTCAAGCCATATTAGCGAGAAGACAGCGCAGAAGACTATGATTATTCCCAGGTAAGCAGCTGCCTGCAGTGGCGCAGCGATGACGTTTTGTATGTTGCGCGGTGCTGTGACATAGTATGCTAGTCCGCCGACAGGTGTGACGCTACCGGAGGTTATGTTTTGTTTGTAATCGCCGATGATTTGGAAGAACAGGTTTGTTCCTGGGTTTGGTCGTCCGAATTGTGCCCATAGTAGTTGGCTGAAGAAGTATACGTTGGCGAATAGTGCTGATGCAAAGATGACTGGCAAGTTTGAAACGTAGAGGAGCTTAATTGGGTATCTGCTTCGGAAGCCTTTGTATCCTGCGTAACTCATTGGAAGCTCAATTCTGATTCCTTGTAAGTAAATAACTATTAAGAAAACTGCGATGGTGGCGAAGAAGCCTAGTAGCGATGGGTAGATTCCTGATGCTGAACCAAACGCCCACTGTAGCAAGGTTTGTTGATGACCTAAAAGTGCTGAGAGTGACCCGACGAATAAGCCGTTTGGCGGCGAGAATGTTGACCATATAATGTTCTGGGCGACTCCTGCCATAATGAATAGGCTGATTCCGCTGCCTAGCCCCCAGCCTTTCTGGACAAGTTCGTCCATTAACATAACAATTACACCAGTAATTATCAACTGTACGAAAATTATCAATATCGTTGGCCCAGCAAGGCTTGTTCCGTACATGCCACTTAAGATGTATGCGCCTGCTTGGATACCGGTAAGTAAGATTGTGAAGACTTTGCTTGCTGAAGTGAAGAGTCCTCTATCTTCAGAGTTTGACATGTCACATTTAATGATTGATGAACCTGCGAGCAGTTGCAGAATTAATCCAGCCGTGACGATGGGGCCAATTCCCAACTCCATCAGGGTGCCGCGGTTGGAAGCGAAAATTACTCTTAGAGAACCAAATTGGTCTGAAGCTGCTTTTGAAACTCCAAATAATGGAATTTCAGTCATGACAAGGAAAATAACTAGGACTAGTGCTGTCCAGAAGATTTTTTCGTTAAAACTAACTTTGCGCTCAGGCTTTTTTATTTCAGGTAGCACTCTTCCTATTGGTTTGAAGAGGCTGAGGAATCTTCCGGGCATTTAGATGTTTTACTCTCCGTGAGTTTGGGGAGCTATGATTTTTCCGCCTGCTGCTGTAACCTTTTCTGCCGCGGATTTTGAGTGTGAAGCTACGTGTATGGTGAGGGGTTTGGTGATTTTTCCGTTGCCTAAAAGTTTGGTGTAGCCAAGTTCTGTTAGGTTGACTTCTGATCCTTGTGCAAGCTGATCTAGTTTGACTAGGTTGATTGCGTTTTCTTTGCTGTGAAGGCTTTGGGGTGAGGTGAAGCCGTGTTTTCCAAAGTAGTTAGGTTCAGATGTGACAACTAGACTCCAGAGGTGTTTGTGGCGTCCCACTTTTCTGTGACCTTTACTTCCGCTGTCTCGGTGCTGGCCTATTCTGCCGTAACCCTGTGTTCTTGAGCCTCTTGTTTTCCTGATTTTTCTTAGTTTATGTGGCATTTTGAATCCGCTTCTTTATCTAATGTTTCAGCTTGTTTAAGCTTGATTTCCAGCACGCCATTCTTAAATTTGGTGTGCATTGCGTTTGGAATCACTACCGTCGGAAGATTTAAACTTTTATAGTATCTTCGATCTTTTGATTTTGCCGACAGCGTTATTTTCTGGTCTTTCACATTTATCTTGAGGGTTTCCTTATTAAAACCTACTATTTCAGCCACAATTGTAATGTAGCCATTTTCTTGGAAAATGTCGATCAAAGGCTTTTGTTCTACGAGGCTACGTTTGGCGAAGCTTTTTGATGGTCGAAAACTTGGGTGAGCCAGCGTTGTTTTAAGCCGCTGAGTTTTCGGAGTTGCCTTGGGTTTCTTGCCCTTTAAATCGTTAAAATCTAACCATTTCCGATTTTTACTGGTCCTTCTCCATCTTGCACTCATCTATTGTCCCCCTCCAATTAACTAACGCATCTCTCTGATGACATTATAAAACGTATCGCACATAAAGGGTGACAAATTACCTGAACCACAGCAAGCAAAATATCCATGAAAACAGCGATTGCTCGATGTTTTAGGGGTGGAAAGCAGGGGTATTTGATGAAGATTTGCTGGTTAGCGGTGGTTTGCGTTAAGTACTTAGTTTTGGCAAGCTATTACAACGGAAAACGCCAATACGACTTATGCCTCTTAGGTTTCTGCAAAAGTTTGCAATGGATCCACATAGGTTCATGCCAACCTAACCCTCTCATGTGTTTCGTAATTGTTGGATATTAGGATCCAAATTGACGGCGCTGCAAAGTTTCCGCATTTTGCCTATAAAGGAGGCTCAAAAGAATAACTCTTACACACTAAACAGCTCACTCTCGGAACCAAAATACTTTAACAAAATACCTAGCCTAAACCAATTAAAAAGGTGATAGAACCAAAAAATGATGTAATATTCAGAGCGTTTTTGGACCTATTTTTGTACTCGCCTATGAGCGACAAATACCACTGCAACTACAATTATTGCGATAACAACCGTAACCATAGCATAGAATACTGTTTGGTCAAGTCCCAGAATTTGTGGATTCCACATATTTGTGTGAATGAAAGTTGCTGTTAAAGAGTAGGTGCCCACGTTGTCGGTGCCTTCTAAAAATACGCCGGTGGCTTTGTCCCAGCGTTTGAATCGTTCGGTGGAGTTGTAGAAAGTGGTGTCTCGGGTGACTCCGCCGTAGGTTTGCAGTTCTTCACCCATGATTGGGATGTTGCCGAGGTTTTTGTCATAGAACGATGCTCCCTTGCTGAGGTCCGCGGGGATAATAGCCCAAACATCAACCTGTCCAGAGTCGGGGTCTAAAGTCATCACCAAACTGGAAAATGACCCGTTAAGAGCTTTAGTCGTCGTGTTAACAGCTATGACTTGACCATGCGAGACACTTAGGATTTCCATTCTAGCCCACACCACATCGTGCCCTTCAGAGGGAGCTCCCGTAGTAGAAACTGTATACTCTATCCAGTCACCCGGTTTAACGCCAAGGGCAACATCGGCAACTGACACTTCAGCAGCTGTAGCTGAGAAAACAAACAAAAAAACCGCAGCTAAAAACAGTAATTTACCCATAAAGGTGATCTAAATAACTAGTTCATATGCCCTCTCTAAAACTTTGCTAATAAAAGAAGACACAAAAAATAAAGTTGTTAATGATGGCTGTTTAGACCATGCGTTGCACTAATGCGTTGATTGCTTCTCCGCGGTAGCCTGCTTCGCCGCCTGCGTTGAAGCCTTTTTTGGTTTTGCCTTTGTAGCCTTTGCTTGGAGGATGCAGTCGGAAACGTGCGACTATGCCTGGGAGTTTGCCGTATTGTACTTTGCAGCTGACTATGTCTGCGGCGAGGTCATCGACGGATTTGTAGCCTATTTTTGTCAGGTATTCCTGGGTTAGTTTTTTGTCGCCTGCCAAGAGTGCGCGTTTCTGAAGCATCATTGTTACTGTTTCTGCTGTGGGTTCGCCGTAGGTGACGTAGCTGTTTACGCGTTGAAGCATGCCTTTGTAGGCTGGTCGGCTGTCAATTAGGACGGCGTGGTTAGTGTGGTTTAAATGGAGCATGTCAAGTGTTTCTCGTGCTTCGCGCTGTGCGCTAACGACTCCTCGGATCCTTACTACGACAAGAGGTTTGCATTCTTCGATTTTCTGCGCCATTCTACTTCACCCAGTCCACTGTGGTAATCAAATTATAAGTCTTCCTTAATCCATCAAAGATTGCGCATGCATAAGATGGCACAGTTCTTGTTGAGCCGAAACTTCTCATCCAAAGGTCTTTGACGCCTGCTAAGCCTAAGATAACTTTGGCAACTTCGCTTGAAACTAACCCTAAGCCTCTTGGACCTGGAACGATAACTACTCGGACGCCGCCGCATTTGCCTTCAACTTCGAATGGAACAGAGTGTGGTTTGCCGCAGCCGCATTCCCAACTTCCACATCCCCTTTTAACAGGAATGATATTTAAGCGGGCGTTTACGGCTGCTTTTTCGATTGCGTTTCGGACTTGGCTGGCTTTTCCGCTGCCTAAGCCGATGTAGCCGTCTCGGTTGCCGACTGCTACGATGGCTTTGAAGCGGGATTTTTCGCCTGCGTCAGTTTGTTTCTGTACGAGGTTAACGTTTATGACTTCTTCTTGTAGGTCAGGAATCAAGGAGTCAACGATTTGTGATTCTGATATTTTTATGCCGCTTAGGAATACGTCTTCGATGCTGGTCATTTTGCCTTCCTGAATCAGCTTGCCCAGTCTGGTTTTTGGAATCCAGGTTTCTAAGTTAACAGTTCGTTTTTCTCTTGGATTTCTACTCATTCTTTCTTTCCACCTTTCTTAGAGGTCTTTGGTTTTGGCTCCTTTACTTTGGGTGCCTTAGGTTCAGCTTCAACTGCTTCTTTTGGAGCTGTTTCTTTTACTGCTTTTGCTTTTGGTGATTTTGCTTCTTTTTCTTTGGGAGAGGCTTTTTCCTTTGGCGCCTTGACTTTTGCTGCTGCTTTGGCTTTGGCTGGAGCTTTTTTCTTGGTAGGCGCAGCTTTCTCTTTAACAGGAACTACTTCCGCTGGTTTTTCTTCTTTAACCTCAGCTTTAGGTGCCGCTGCAACTGCTACTTTTGGAGCCTTCTCCTTTGAGGGAGCTTTCGGTGCAGCAACTTCGACTACTTCTTCGGGTAATTTTTCGCCCTTTGAGACAGTTATTATGTTAGCTTTAACCTTCGCGAAGTGCTCAGCGATTTTTTCTGGAGCAACACCTTTTGCGTTATACTGTGAGAATTTGGCTGTGTATTCTTCTGAGCCTGCTCCTAAGGTTTTAGCGTATTTTGCTATGTGTTCGCCTTTCATGCGTTCTTTCACGATTTTCTCTTCGCTATGAGGAACTTCAACGCCAGCGTCGACGACACCGCTTAAGACAGCGAAGATTTTTGAGCCTTTAGTAGGAGAAACCAACCCGATGTCAAGGATTGCTTCTGGGATGCCTGCTGCTTTTGCCTTTGTACCGCACAGGAAGCCTGTTAAGTATGCCGCGGGGATGTTCCCTGCTGGAGCTCTCCAACGGTAGGATTTTATGAGTTCGCGGCTGTTGGCTGAGGCTAAAACCTCGTCGCCATGGGGCTTCGCGATGATTATTTGTACTTCCATGTTCTTGTTGGATGCTCTTGTGACAAGCCGTGGTTTTCTGGATGTAACCAGAGCCTTACGTGCTTGGTAATCAGTTTTTCCTTCGCGTCTGCGTCGCAGTTTTACTCGGTAATTTGCCTTTTTTGCCATCTAACGTTTCCTCCATAAATCATGCGCTTTCAAGTTACGCTCTAAATCAGCTATAGACTCGAATCTGCCGCTGCCTGCCATCCTGTAATATTGGGTGTAGGTTTCTTCAGTGATGACTTTGCGTGCTTTCAAGTCTCTGAGTTTGCGTCTTAATGAACGAATTCTTAGCATCCAAGCTTCTTTTTTGGTGACTTTTGCGCGGGCAGCACCTTTTAGGCTTCCCGGTCCACTACGCCTGCCCAACAGTTTCTTTGCTCGGATAACTTTTGCTCGGGATCTGCTTACGCCTTTCTGAGGCAATGAAACGATGATTTTTTCGTGAATCAGCTTTCGTACTTCTTCACGTGTAATTGCCCCTTCAACATCATCCATTCGGTCAGGATTAATCCAAACGCGGTTTTGCCCAATCTTGAGGATTTGAGCTGCTAAACGTCTTTGTCCAGCTAAGTCAGTCATTGTTTCTTTTCTCCCTTCTTGGGTTTAGGCTTGGCTTTTTTAGGTGCCTTCTTTTTAGTTTCTTTCTTTGGCTTCTCTTTTTTCTGCTCTTTTACTTCTGCCCCTGGCGCTTCGCCTTCAGCTTCTTCTTCAGTTTTCGCCTCTTCAGTTTCCTTGGAAACCTTAAGGTTTAAGATTTTGATGCTTAGGTTTTTGGCTTCTGCAATGATAAGAGCTCGTTTTCGTTTGCCCACTGTGTGAGATATACGTGCAGCCTGAGTGTTTGGGTCAATGGTTGATAGGCTTTGTACGTTGAAAACGATGACTTCTCGGTATCCTGATGGATGAAGGAACCGGGCAACTTTTGGTCCTTTGTAACCCATGCTGGGTCCTGCTGGCCAACCTTTGATTTTTCTGCGGATCTTGTTGTCTAAGCCGCGTGGTTTCCTCCAGCTTAGGCTGAAGCGGTCGTACTTCCAGCTTTCTGCCCTTACGAAGTTGGGTTTTTTGTTTCTGGCGCGCGCTCTAAGTTTGAGTGCTTCGCGTGATAGTGAGGGTTTCTTTTGGGTCATTATGCCATTCCTTCGTTTCTTTCATATACGAATATGCCGTCAAGGAAAACTCGGGGGTCCTTATTTCGAACACGAGTGGACTGTTCAATGTTGGCGGCGGTTTGGCTTACTTCTTCCAAGTTTGAGCCTTCAACAGTGATGTCGTCGGGTTCAATCTTCACTTTGACGTTGCCGATTAATTTTATTCTACGTGGCCTCCGTTCCCCAGTGAAGTTTTCAATCAAGAGCGATTTATCTTGAAGTTTTACTGAGATTGGGAAGTGTGAGAAGACGATTTTTAGTTTGTATTGGTAGCCTTTAGTTACGCCAGTAATCATGTTGTTGATGTGTGAGTAAATTGTTCCTACGAGGGCAGCTTCCTTTTTGCGTGGCCACTTTGCCCAGATGCGGACGTTTTTGCCTTCGCCCTCTATTGCGATTGGAGCAAACGAGAAATCACGTGTTAATGTGCCTTTTGCACCTTTGACGCTGATTACTTTACCTTGTAGACTTAAGGTTACGTTGTCAGGAACTTGAACGGTTTTAGATATTTCTGGAAGCCGCATAAAAGTGCACTCCTTTAATATATGAAGGCTAAGAGCCTTCCTCCAAGATTTTTGCCTTCAGCATCTTTGTGGGCTATTACGCCTTGGGATGTTGAAACAACCATTATTCCTACATCTCTGGATGGTAGGAACTTCTTTTCCCAATCTTCAAATTCGGTTGCTTTTACTGCAAAGCGTGGTTTAACCGGGCCGCACTTGTTTATTCTGCCGAGCAGTTGAACCTTGAATTTTCCTGAACGTCCATCGTCAATGAATTCGAATTCTCCGATGTAACCGTTAAGCTGCATGATGCGTAGGACGCGTCCCAAAAGTTTAGAGGCGGGGCTAATTATGCATTCGCGTTTGTTGCGTGTTTCATTATTTTTGATGGTTATCAAACCATTTGTTAAAGTGTCCATTTTTTCTCTTAGCTCCTACTCATATTTCTTGAACCCTAATTTTGGGGCTGCCTCTCTAAAGCATGTCCTACATAGATATAAATTGTAACGTCGGATAACTGGTCCATACGAGCCACATCTAACACAAGGGCGTGAACCTTTGCCGTATTTTCGTACTTTTTTGACTTGTTCTTTTCCCATACATTCACTCTCAGTTTAGACGATTTCGACTCCTAAAGTTTGTTTTATGAAGACGATTGATTCTTCAGGTGTTAGCAAGTGTTTTGGGCCGATTGACTTGTTTTGTTTTCTTCGGATCTTGATTCGTTGTCCAGGGCGGTTAACAGCGACGCAGACATCCATTCCGAAGATGCCGATTTCAGGGTCGTATTTTACGCCTGGAATTTCAATGTGTTCTTTAAGACCAAAAGAGAAGTTTCCGCGTTCGTCAAATGAACGGGCAGCAACTTTGTTATCTACAACGGGCAACACTTTTTTGAGGAAATCAATGGCTTTTTGCTTTCGCAATGTTACGACGACAGCGATTGATTCGCCCTCGCGTATGCCAAAGTCCCTGATGGTTTTCTTAGCTTTTCTCTTGACGGGTGTTTGACCAGTTATTTCTTTGAGGACGCTGTTTGCCTTTTCTAGTGGTTCGCCTGATTTTCCAACGTTAAGGTTAACGACTACTTTGTCGATTCTAGGTTTTAGCATTGGATGTTGTTCCCATTTACTGAGTAGTGCTTCTTCAGACAAGTGCTGGTGCCTCCAATTGTGTTATGAGTGGTTCAGTTTCACCTATGGTAAAGATGAAGTTCATGATTGTTTGGTAGCGTGCTCCTTGTGAGTCCTCGACAACTACGAGGGCTTGTCTGCGTTTTTTGGCTTCAGTTTTTTCGATTTCAACTATTTTGCCTTGAGTGCCAATGTTTTTTCCGCCAGTAATCACTGCCAAGTTTCCTTCCTTAGTCTTTACGGTTTGAACCACCGTTTTTTCTGGGTAGGTTACTTTTAGGACATCGAATGTTTCATAAGTTACTTCGACTGGGTTTTTTGGGTCAGCAACTTTTATGAGCATGTTTGAGCCGTTGTGAAGTGCGATTTGAACACCGTTGTGAACTGTGGCTTTATTTTCAACCCGAAGGAGCGTAGTTTTGGATTCTTCTTTGCTGATCGGAGTTAAAACCAATCCTTTGTGTGAGGGCATTACACGGTAGTATTTGTCCGAGTCAGGCATTGAAATGACATCCATTAACCCTACTGGAAAATCGTCTTTTCTGCAGATTTTACCGCCGACTTGAACTTTGCCCTGAGCTAGGATTAATTGGCCTTCCTTTCGTGTTTGTGCAACACCAAGAATGTCTCTTAGAACCAACGTTAATGGTAAGCAGTTCTCTAGTGAATGTGAACCTGGCGAGGGCTTTGCTACCCACGGCAATTCTTTTCTGTGAATTGGCCAGAATGCTGGCGCTGGCTTACGTTTCAGCCTTGCAGTTTTTCCTTTTTTACCCATCTTTACTTTTCTCCTTTAGTTTTATCAGAGGCTTTCTTAGCCTTTGTTTTTGGCGCTTCTTTTTCCTCTTCTGTTTTTGCCGCTGCCTTCTTTGCTGGTGCTTTTTTGGCAGCAGGAGCCTTTTCTTCTGCTGGAGCTTCTTGCTTAGCAGCAGTTTTTTTGGCTACGGCTTTCTTTGGCGCTACTTCTCCTACAGCAACGGGCGCCTCTTCTTCAACTGGTGTTACTTCTTCTGGTTTTTCCTCTTCCGCCTTGACAGCTTTCTTTGCCGGTTTAGCCTTTAGTTTTTCAACTGTCTTGCCTGGCTTCTCAACAACTTGCTTTCTTGCAAGAATATTTTTGCGCCATTTATCGTCAAGGTTGAGGTTGCGTATCTCAACTTTTGATGGATGAACTGGAAGGAAGATGTTTGTTCCATCGACTTTTTCTCGGGTTAATCCTTCAACGTAAATGCGGAATTCTTTGAGGTCTACGCGTGAAACTTTGCCTTCAAAGCCTTTATTGTCTCCTCGTTTGATGAGAATGGTGTCGCCGCGTCTTACTGGAAGCGTCTTAGCCCCTTTTGAAGCAGATAACTCATGTGATAGTGGTGCAGACATGAGTTTGTGGCGTATGTGAGCTGGAGCGTTAAAGAGCATTTTTCTTTGTTTATCAGGGTTCTTTATTCTTTTTGTATATTGCATTATCTTACACCTACACTATTATGCTGGAGGCACTTGCGATTCTTGGCCATCTTTCAGCTGCCTCTCTTGCTACTGGACCGCGAATTTCTGAACCCTTCATTTCGCCGTCGGGAGTAATGATTACCGCGGCGTTATCTTCAAATTGAACCCAAACACCATCAACGCGTCTGAAACATTTTCTTTGGCGGACAATTACTGCTTGGAAAATCTTCTTGCGCATATCAGGTGTTCCTTGTCTAACGGAAACTGTGACTTTGTCGCCGACTGTTGCTGATGGGTAACGTCTCAGTCTTCCTTTGTAACCCATAGCTTGAATTAGACGTAGTACTCGTGCGCCTGTGTTATCGGTGCATCGTAGTTCGGAGCCTGCTAAGAGTCCACGGCTGATTTTTTGTCCATGTGAAAGCATTCCTTTTGCTACGAGTGCTCTCTGCTTCGCCTTCGCCGCCATTCTACTTTTCCTCTCCTAATTTTTCAACAACAACAAACGAAACTGTTTTGCTGACCGGTCGGCACTCTGCGATTTTTACTCTGTCTCCTGCTTTAACGTCAATGCATGGTGGATTGTGTGATGGGATGTGTCCGTGGCGTCTTTCGTAACGTACGAATTTTGATGAGAACTGTAGGAATTTTCTGTCAACAATAACGGTTTTATCCATCTTTGATGTTTCAACGACGCCTTCAAGCACACGTCCTCTAACGGCTAGTTCACCGTGGAATGGGCAGTTTCGGTCGTTACAGGTCTTTTTTGGTTTCTTAAAAATCATCGACATATTACCATAACCTCTTTACGCCTTTCTTAAGTCTGTCTTCAGATCTTCCGACTAATAGGCCGCCGTCGATTTCTACGGTTGTGCCATCGCCGAATTTGAAGTCTAAAACAGCCAAGTTTTTTATTATATTTTTAGGTTGACCTTGATGAATTAGAGTTAAAGTGTTTTTTGTTTCTGCTACCACGGGACCAGCTAATCCAAGGTAACCTGCATGTGCACTCTGCGCGATTCTTGCTTGTGTTCCAATAAACTCGTAACGGATGATATCTGGAGTTATTTTCATTGGGAAACGGTCTCCTTAGTTTCTTTCTTAGCTTTAGGGGCTTTGGCGGGTTTTGCCGGTTTCTTTTCTACTTTTTCCGGCGCTGGTTGTCTGATTCCCAATTTTTTCTCGTTTTGGATAGTTAATATTTGAGCGATGGTTCTGCGCAGTTCCCGTACTCTTGTTGGGTTCTCTACGGCGCCGCCTGCGTTTATCATGGTTCTGATACGTGCAAGTTCTATTCGTAAATCAGTAAGTTTGTTTGCTCTATCTTCAGTTGACAGAGCATTGATTTCTTTTACTCGCATTACTCTTTTGTCTCCTCTTTTATTTCTTCAGTTTTTGGTTGCTCAGCAGGCTTTGATTCGGCAGGTTTTGGTTCGTCGACAACTTCTTTTGCTTGCACTTCAGGTTCTGGCTCTGCTTCAACTGGAGCTGCCTCGACTGGTGCTGGCACAGGTGTTGGTGGAGCTTGTGTCTGTGGGGCAGCTACTTTTTCTTCTTCGGCTGCTGGTTCCACGATTGTGACTTTATCTGGGAAATATGCATCTGGCGGCATGATTTTTACGCGGACGCCAATGATGCCTGGTTTTAATTGGATGTGAGCGTCAGCTGTTTTCATGGCTCTTAATGCTGGTTCGCCGACTATTGGAAAGTGGCCAGCTTTGAATTTTTCGAAGCGTGCACGTTCAGTTGTAAGTTTGCCGCTGATTACAATTTCAGCGCCAAGTGCACCTGCTTCCATGACTTGGTTAAGTGCCCAGAAACCTGCGCGTCTAAAGTGTACTCCTCGCTCAAGGGCTGAGGCAACGCGGTTTGCAACTACATGGGCGTTGAATTCTGGAACTTCAATTTCTGAAACTGAAATTTGAGGATTGGAAACTTTGAAGTTTTGTTCAAGTGCCGAGGCAAGTTCTTTGATGGTTTCTCCGCCTCTGCCGATGACTAAGCCTGGACGCATAGCGTAGATAACTACGTGAGTACCTAACGGAGTTTTGGATAGGTTTACTCCGCCGTATCCTGCTCGTTCAAGCTTTTTCTGTAAAAACTCATCTATTTCTGTTCGTTTAATTGATTCTGTAATAAACCGTTTAACTATGCTCATTTATTGCTCTCCTTGAGTCGGTTTCTCTTCTAAGACAATTTCTACGTGTGTCATTGTATCGAATTTTGGTGAGGCTCTGCCGTGTGCTCTTGGCATGAAACGTTTAAGTTTCATGCCTTTGTAAGCTGCTGCGTGCATTATTCGAAGGCGGTCAACATCTAATCCTTTGTTTTCTGCGTTGGCTTGCGCTGCTTCTATAATATGAAGGATACTTTCGGCACATTTTATTGGGAACCTGCCTACGCAGTGATTTTTTAAGCCACCCTTATGTCCTAGCTTCTTAGTGTATCTTGAGTAGGGAACTGCTTTTTTCTTGACCATTACGTCCCGCAGAAACTCTTTAGATTGAACAAGATTCATGCCTTTAACAGCTCTGCAGACTTCCCGTGCGGCTTTATGGGATACTTTAAGTTCTCTACCGCTTGCTTTCGCTGTTTTTTCTGGATTAAGCATTTCTTCAATTATTGAGTATCCCCATTTTGGCATAGATATTTCTCCAGTGCGCATTCAAACACGTAAAAGCAATTTATATGGCTTTCCGTATCACAAATAAGATTTTACTCTTAACAGACTAAGTGGGTGTTCCTGCGAGGAACTATTCGAACGCGTGAGGTGTACAGTTTTTGGATTACGTTTAAGCATTTATAGTTTACCCAAAAAACCCTAAATTCAAAAAGAAATTCAGGTTTTCTCCGAGACTTTTGGATGCTTCCTACACCTTTCTCCGCATAAAGTTGACTAAAATTTTTAAAGCAACTTGCGACAACGTTTAAAAAAATCAACCATCTATCAAAGAATGCGCGATAATGCATGAAAGGAATAACTTTTGCTGTTGCATTTGTTTTGACGATTTGCTTGTTATCGCTGGCATCGCACTCTACCCAGATGTTTTGGGGCGGGCAGCAACAAACAACAACGACTTAGTTTTCGCGTTTTTCCTAGGACCATTTTGTGTTTTGCCGTTTTTTGCTTGGGTGGGCGAAAAAGTAGTTCTTAAAGTTTTGAGGAGAAAAGGGTAGGTCAGGTTTAATGTTTTTCTTCTTTGAGTAAGCGTCGTAAGACTTTGCCAGCGCCACTGATGGGCAACTCTTTTCGGAATTCAACTTCACGGATTGCCTTGTAGGGCGCCACTTTGTCGTTGATAAAAGCCATAATTTCTTTAGCGGAAAGTGTCGTGCCCTCTTTAAGCACTATGAAAGCCTTTGGTACTTCACCTGCCGCCACATCAGGTTTGCCGACAACCGCACACAACTTTACTGCTGGATGCTCATAGAGTACGTCTTCAAGTTCTCTTGGATAGACGCTGTAGTCTTTGTATTTGATGAGGTCTTTTTTGCGGTCAGTAATGTAGAAGTACCCGTCTTGGTCCATTCGTGCGACGTCACCTGTGAGCAGCCAACCGTCATGGAGTACCAAAGCGGTTTCCTCTAGTTTCTGCCAGTACCCCTTCATCACCTGCGGCCCCTTCACAGCTAACTCTCCAGTTTCACCCTGCCCAAGCGTTTTTTCGCCTGTTTCCAAATCGACTATTTTGGCGTCTGTATCTGGCAGAGGCAGCCCAATTGAGCCCACCTTCACCGCCTTCATAGATTTGTCAACGGGAGTGCAATGCGTAACTGGCGACGCCTCAGTTAACCCATACCCTTCCGCAAGGAATCCACCTGTGATTTCCATGAATTTCTTTTGGACTTGCGGCGGCAGCGATGAAGCACCAGAAATGCACACGCGAATGGATCTTAAGTCGTATTTGCCTATTTCAGGATTAGTTAGCAGCACTGAGTACATGGTTGGGACTCCACAGAAAACCGTGATTTTGAGTTTTTGGATTGTTTCCAGGACTTTTTGTGGATCGAATTTGGGTAGGAGAACCATTTCGGCAGCCAGACTGATGGGCACGGTCATGCTTGTGGTCATGCCATAAATGTGGAAGAGAGGCAGCGCGGTCAGGAAGGTTTCTTGGGCTACTGCGCCTTTTATCCATGCGCCAAAGGCAAGGGCATTTGAGACCAAATTGGTATGGGTTAACATCGCACCTTTAGCCGTTCCCGTAGTTCCCCCCGTGTATTGAAGTGCTGCCAAATCCTCACTGGGATTAATCTCTATTTTTGAAGCCGTGTCTGGGCTATCTTTAAGCAGTTGCTGAAAAGACAAAGTGTTTGGAATAGTTGAGAGATTATCGGTTACCGAGCCAAACTCATCTAAGCCAGCAACTATTGCGTTCTTTAGGCGGGTTTTTTCCCTCACTTTATCCACAACAGGATACAGTGAATCCAGCACGACTATGGTTTGGGCGCCTGAATCGTTCAGCTGGAACTCGACTTCACGTTCCCGATGCATGGGGCTAATCGTTGTGACGGCTGCACCAGCCTTTAGAACCCCAAAAAATGCAACCATAAACTGGGGAATGTTTGGCAAGAAAATTGCTACTTTATCACCTTTTTTTAACTTCAACTTTGTTAGGGCATGTGCGAACTTGTTTGAAAGCAAATCTAACTGTGCATAAGTGATTTTCCGCTCGCCATAAACTATTGCGGTTTTTTCAGGGTGTTGTTTAGCTGTTTTTTGCAGAAGCCCATGAAGTGGGATGTCGGGGTAGTTTATGCTCTTTGGCACATTAGATGGCCACATTTTGAACCAGAGCTTACTTTTAGCATCCATGAAGTATCGCACCTTTTCCAAAGAATACACAAGGACTTATTTAAAAAGTGGTGCCGGGGGCGGGATTCGAGCCCGCGACTTCTGGTTGCAGGCGCTTGGCCCTTCAAACTCCAGATTATGAGTCTGGCGCCCTAGCCAGGCTAGGCTACCCCGGCAAATTGCCACCTTTTTTTCTAGCCGTGTCTTTTTAGTTTGTTTTCCTTCATTTAAACCTTTAAAACCAACGGGTAGAGATTTTACCATTAAACACAGTTAACTGAGAAGCCAGCAAACTCTGAAAGAAAAAACGAAAGGAAATCTAATTTTTTATTTTAAGAATGAAGATAAACTTTCACGCGATCAAGTGACGTATTCTTTCTGTTTGTGCTGAGTTTCTATGGCGTTTGCTGTTAAGGCTGCTTCAAACATAACTTCATCGGTAGCGTCAAACGCTTGCTTCACAGCAACTTTCAGTTGAGACAAAATTAAGTCACCAAACCAGCTTAACTGTGAGCCATTCAAGCTCAAAAAAATCAGGGTTTCTTAACCCCTATATTTACCGCTCTCACGAATGCTAATATACCTATGTGGCTTCGCAAGTGTAACAACAAAAAAAGAGAAATTGTAACAATAATGCCGTTAACGCTTCTTATAACAATAAATTTATTGGATTGAAAACCCCAGTTAAAGTTGGTGACTGTATGTCTTCAGATAAAGACGATTATTCTGAGTGGTTCAAGAAACGCCGCAGCCAATCAAAAGACCCATTTTTCGGGAATATAGATGATATGTTCCGTGAAATGGAAAAGATGATGGATGAAGAACTCAAAAACTTCACAGATAAAGTGCCTAAAGAATACGTTAAAGAACGTAAATTGCCAGATGGCAGCACAGTTAAGGAGATGGGACCATTTGTTTATGGTTACAGCATGAAGATTGGTCCAGACGGCAAACCTGAAATTCAAGAGTTTGGCAACATCAAAAAGGGTCTTAAGGGCGCTCCGCAGGTTAAGGAGGAACGCGAACCGCTAGTAGATACTGTGGAAACAAACGAAGACATCCATGTAGTTGTGGAATTGCCCGGCGTAGAAAAAACAGATATAAAACTACACGGCACCGAAGACTCACTGGAAATTTCAGTTGACACACCACTGTACAAGTACTACAAGGAAGTTCAGTTGCCCTCTAAAGTGAGAGTTAAAGAGGCAAAGTCAACCTATAAAAACGGGGTCTTAGAAGTTGTACTTCCGAAAGCTGAGGTCATAGGCAAGCCGAAGGGCGAGCCAATCGATATAGGCTAAAAGCTAAAAACTCCACCTATGCATTAGTTTATGAGTAACAGTGCAAATGAGCAGCAAATCAGAAATTGACACGTTAAATGCTATCTGTCGGGAGGCAAAAGCAGAAGGCAAACTGTCAGGCGAAAACCTCACCGAACTGTACGAGCTTTTCGGGTCCAGATTTACAAAAGCGCTTGATGCACTGAAGGAAGGCAGGGTGAAAAAGTACGTTTTTAAGCCAAGCGGAAGAACAGTTTGGATTGTGGTTGGCAGAGAACGTGACTACTTGATTATGCCTGAAGCGGAATTCTGTACCTGCGACGACTTTTACTTTCGTGTTTTAGATAAGAAGGTGCATATGTGCTATCACCTGTTAACGCAGAAGATTGCGCAGAACTTAGGTTGGTTTGAGTTAATTGAGGAAAACGATGAGTGCTTTGACATGTTGATGAATGAGTGGAAAAAAGCTACTGCTTAAATATGAAGATGCTACAACAATAGAGTAAATATACAAGGAGAACCCTCGATGGATCTAGGCGCATACTTCATAAGTTTACAATATGTCCTTATGGGCTCAGTGTTTATTGCGTTACTACTAATTTTCCTGTACGCTTATTATGGCAAAGACGAAGAAGAGGAAATTCCCTCGTAAATCTTTTTAACTGCTAAACTTCTTCACTCGCCTATTCATTATCAAAAAGAAAATTATGCTTATTACAGTCAGAATTATGCTTATTGCTATAAGCAAGCCAGCGCCTGGTCCAGCGCCAAAAACAATCGGGATTGGACCGATCAAAATTACTCCGCCAACACTCCCTGACCCGCCCAAAACCAATGAAGCAACAACCAAAACCGCAATGCCAACAAAAACCAAAATTATTCCCAAAAGCAAAAAACCCAAAAGCCTGCTCGATACCCCGATGCCCTCTTCCTCAGTTTCCTCATTACTTAACAAATTAAACTACCTCAACAACCAATAATTCAGGATTATAATTATTAAAACAACTATGGTGAGGGCTAGCGCCAATGCCAAAACTGTCTTGACTGATTTCTTGTCGGTTCCAAAAATTATCGGAATCGGTCCTATCATGATTACGCCTGCGCCACGCACTTTTCCTTTCTTTACGCCGCCCATGGAGGCAACAATAATCGCAGCAACAATAACTACGATTCCAACAATAACCAATGCTATGCCGACCGAATAAAAAACTGCAATATCCAACTTTTTGCCTCTCGCTTTCAACTTGAAATTAGAACAGCGTTTTTAATAAACGTGCCCTACCACCCTTAGAAATGCAAAAAATTAAAAGCCCCAACACTTCTTTATCGTGTCGGCGCCAAATGACCATCCAAGACCTAATCCAGGAAATCCAACGGCAAAACCCCCTAATCAGCCAAGAGCAAATACTAGAAAGGCTGCAGACTGAAAGAGCCAGAACAGGCGGATTACTTGGGGACGAAACACTGTTGCGGTTGATTGCAGCTAAATACGGCGTACAAGTGCAACAAAACACTATTCATAGCAGTGGAACCCTCTCATCAAGCCGGTTGTTTGCAGGTTTGTATGATGTAACTGTGGCGGGTAGATTAATCGCGGTTTTCCCAGTTAAAACATTCCAGGGCGCAGAGAAATCAGGTAAATTCGCTACTTTGATGCTTGCTGACACGGAGGGTCTTTTGAGGGTGGTGTTGTGGAATGAGAAGGCTGAGTTAGTTGAGAAGGGCGAGTTGAAAGCTGGACAAGTAATTAGGCTACTGCATGGGTACACGCGGGAAGACCGCTACGGCAAAACAGAGCTACATCTTGGAAGCAAAAGCCAAATTGAACATGAACCCGAAAACAAAACAGACCAATACCCACCCATCGAAAAGTTCACTGCAAAAATCAACACCTTAAACGCCGCATCAGGAAGCATAAACCTATCAGGCGCTGTAAAAGAAGTCTTAAGCGAGTCCACATTCATCAAAAGCGACTCGAGCGTCGGCACAGTCACCAGACTCATTTTAGCGGACGATTCGGGAGAAGCCACAGTGGTCTTTTGGAATGAAAAGGCTGCAGAGCTGGAAAAAACTTTGAAAGCTAACGTGCGTTTGCTGTTGGTTAACGCAAGGGTAAAAGAAGGTCAAAACGGCGGCGTAGAAGTGCATGTTGACTCAAACACATTCACCGACATACAACCCGCCACGTTACATACTACAAAAATCGCGTGTTTAGCGGAGAACCAAATTGTTGATGTTGAAGGCACTGTTTCGGAAGTGCGCGAATCCAAGGAAGTTACCACCTCCAAAGGCGAAACAATCAAGCTTGCAGCGTTTGACTTAAAAGATGAGAGCGGCACTGTCCGTGTTTCCGCTTGGAGAGAGCAAGCTGAAGCCCTAAAAGACATAAAAATTGGGGATAAGATGCATTTGGAAAATGTTTTTGTTAAGAGAGGATTTGGAGGTAAACTGGAATTGTCCACTCGGTCGGCAACAGTTGCCTCAATCACTAAAGCCTAAGTCTTAGAGCCATGTTTTTGCAGCAAAACAATTTCTGCGTCCAATGCCCCCTCCACAGAGAAGAGCGCTATAGGCAGAACTGGACCTCTCCTGAATTTAGATGCGGAAAAATATTTGTCGATAGCTTCCTCGGTTACTGGGTTGAATCGGTCAGGAGCTGATTCGGCGCTGGCACCCCTTATTAGAACGCGTCCCTTGTTTTTTAAAACGCGGAAAAGCTCTGAAGCATATCTGGGGCGATCGACGTCTTCGATTAGATGGAACAATCCTCGGTCGGTTACAAAATCGACAGATTCATTATCAATGGGAAGTTCCAGAACATTTCCTCTGCGCCAATCCACTTTAACATGGGCTTGTTCTGATCTCTTCTCTGCAATTCTAAGGGCGGCAGCACTGATGTCCACGCCTATTACTTTGAATCCGCTTTGAGCCATGAAGACTGCGTCAATTCCTCCGCCGCACCCAACATCAAGAACTCTCGCGTGTTTCGGTAGCACTTCGGCAACTACAAGCCCAATTAGCTCGGGAGAAGGGTAGCCTGATTCCCAGTGTTTGAATTCCCCATTCTCGTAGGCGCTTTCCCAGTAACTATTTTGTGACACGTTCATACCTCATTGAGATTTGCTTTTTTACCTCAACCACGTTTTTCACAGAACTCCTCAACAGTCGGCAAAACTGTTTTTACACGGGTCAAACGTTTCTGCGCATTAACTCTTTCGCCAAGCATGATTACATCTTTAGGTTTGCCAAATCGCTCAATCTTGCCGTCGTCGCGTTTCCGCTCCACTTTAATGCAGTCGTTTACCATGCAGTTAAGCACGCAAGCGCCACAGTAAACACAAAGGTCCTCGGTGACACCGACTTTGCCGTTGCTCCAATAGAGCGCGTTGGTTGGGCAGGCTTTTATGCATAGTTTGCATTGTCCGCCGACACATGTGAACTTGTTTATGTCGATTTTGCCTTCTTTAAAAAGCTCTTTAACGCCTATGGGCTCCAAAAGCTCCTCGTCTTCGCTTCTTCTTTTCCTCCTCAGCCTCAGAGCTATCTTTCGATAGTAAGCCGAAAATGTCAATGGAAGAAGCGTTTTTGGACATTTGTAATCACGGCTCGTCGGGATTGTTTTTAAAATAGGGTTTAAGAATTATAATTACTTATCTTACTTTTTTCTGTTTTTACTTATATTGCAGCTCGCTTTTCTTTCTTAAAGGAAAATTCGAGGGATTTAATGGCCCAACCGCAAGCACCCAGCAAACCAGCCTCCACTTCCAGCAGTCACAGCAACATAGTATTAGCTATCGTTATGCTTGGAACCATGATGGGTGCGCTCGACAGCACCATCGTTCTGCTGGCTTTTCCAGTTATAAACGACAGCCTACACTCGGATTTAGCTACAACAATATGGATTATTCTAGCTTACCTGCTGGTTCTTGCTGTTGCAACTACGCAGATGGGCAGAATAGGCGATATTTACGGTCGCAGTAGAATCTTTAATTTAGGGTTCGTAATCTTCACCGTTGGCTCAGCACTATGCGGGTTTGCACCCAACATCTACACACTCATAGCATTTAGAGTGGTGCAAGCGGTAGGCGGCGCCATTATGCAAGCCACAAGTGGAGCCATCATAGCGGATTATTTCCCAAGAGAAAAACGAGGAAAAGCCTACGGATACATCGCACTTGGCTTTACAAGCGGAGCAATGCTGGGCATAGTTCTAGGCGGAATCATCACCACCTTCATTAGCTGGCAATACATCTTTTTCATCAACATCCCAATCGGCGTAATCGCCGTAATAGTCGGCTTAAAGTACCTTAAAGATACCCAGAGAATACCAGCTAAACTTGATCTTGCAGGAGCTGGACTGTTTGCGGCAGCGCTGGTACTGTTGACTCTTGGATTGGTAAATTTTGCTGCACAAGGAATCAGCGTATCCAGTGTTGTTTTAGCGTTGGTTGGCTCGGGTTTGATACCTGTTTTTATCTTGTATGACAGGCGTCTGAAAAACTCCATGATTGATTTCGAAGCCTTCAAAGTCAAAGTACTTCGGAACGCCATTTTTTCAGCCTTCTTGCTCAGCGTTGGCTACTTCTCGGTGGTGTTCCTGGTAATAATGTATTTGCAGGGCATAAGAGGGCTCTCACCCCTGGATGCTTCATTGCTGTTAGTGCCTGGATATATTGCAGGCAGCTTTCTTGGACCAATCATGGGTAGACTCGCAGACAAGTATGGCTCAAGAGAAATCGCCACCATCGGCGTGTTCTTCTTAGCCCTTGCCATAATTGTTTACCTGACAATGACTACAACTTCATCACTCTACATCGTTCTAGTCGCTTCAGCAATCTCAGGCTTAGGAACTTCAATGTTTTTCCCAGCTAACAACAGCGCAGTTATGGCAAACGCACGCATAGGTTCGTACGGCAGCATTTCAGGTTTACTTAGAACTGTTCAGAACATCGGGTTAGTTGGAAGCTATGTGTTGGCTATTTCAGTCGCTGCAGCGTCAGTTCCAAGGCAAATCGCGTTTGAAGTCTTTATCGGAACAAAAAGCCTAACTGGTGGAGTCAGTCAGGCATTCTTGATAGGAATACATAACGCATTTTATGCATCCATAATTATACTCGTAATAGCAGGCATTTTGTCGTTTAGCAGAGGAAAGGACACCCGTAAACAGGTAGAGATCAAACCTAAAACCTAATAGCGCTAACCGCCTAATTGTACATAATTCTGGCTTTCGGTCGGAGAAAACGCTTGAGCAAATATAAGTTTGGGGTGTTCCTTCCGTTCTACGCTTTCCAAGCTAAAGCACCAAACAACCAATACTACGACCAACTCAAAACCACTGTTTTAGAATGCGAAAAACTTGGTTACGACGCGGTTTGGCTGGATGACCATTTGATGTACAATAACTGGCCAATCCTTGAACCGTGGACAGTTCTATCTGCGCTCGCGTCATTAACCAGCAGGATACGGCTGGGAACTATGGTTTCCTGCAACCAACACAGAAACCCAGCTTTGTTCGCCAAAACCGCCGCTACACTAGACGTAATCTCGAATGGAAGATTAGAGTTCGGTATCGGAGCAGGTTGCCAAGAGAGTTGAACATTTGGCGTATGGATTTGGCTTTCCGAAAGCAAGTGTTCGAATTGAAAGAGTGGGCGAAGCGTTGGAAGTGATAACGAAGCTATGGACACAGAAGAAGGCAACCTACCAAGGAAAACACTACACGTTAAAAGACGCCGTTTGTGAACCAAAACCACTGCAGAAGCCGTATCCACCTATAACTGTTGGAGGAGGCGGTGAAAAAATGCTAAAATTCACCGCGAAATACGCTGACAGGTTTGATTGGGGCTCCTTGCCATCTATTGGTGAGTTTAAACGCAAACTTGAAGTTTTAAAGAAACATTGTAGAGTCATTGGCAGAAATTTTCGCGAGATTGAGCGGTCGTGCTGGCCTGGCGGCCAAGTCTTGATTGCTGAAGGTCAGAGCGAATTAGATAAAATGATTTCTCAGCGAAAACCTGCAAGTTTGCCGTTGGAGGAATTTAGGAAAGGCAATTTGTCTGGCACTCCCGGTCAATGCCTTGAACAGCTGCAGGTTTGGGCGAATTTAGGTGTGACGTATTTTATGCTATACTTCGCTGACTTGCCAAGCACAGATGGGTTAAAATTGTTTGCAGACGCCGTCGCTTCTAAAATGTAGTTAGAGGTCTCCTCGAGCGATATGCGAGAGTTCATGAACTATTATTTCATCCAGACTATGATATGGATTTTCCCTGACCAAAATAATGTAGTCTACACCATCAGCGTCATCGCCGTTAAAGACGCAGGCATCGGTTCCCTTAGTTGAAAGAACCCTGCCCCACTCCTCAATTTCGCGAAAAGTGTCCTCTATGCAGTGGCGGTGCTCTAGGACATGGTTGAAATCGTCGTCGCTTATTCTTAGCGCTTTAACTTTTGGCATTGGCTTGTTGCTCATGGTTTTCCATGCAGTAGTAAGATGCCGTTTAGGTATGCACTCGGTTTTCATTTCGATTCCTTCAACTAAACCCATACAGAGACCTCGGTTTTTTCTGTTTTTCGATAAAAAGGACTTACCGCTTGGGCAAGCCACTACAAAAATTAAAGAGTTTTAGTGTAAAAGGGTTTGCAGTAGTCAAGCTACAACCACAACCAGCCCCCCAATGGTATGCACCGAATGTTTACTGGTGATTTTTGTGATTATAGTCGGTTGTCAAAACGTTCATAGCGCTTAAGACTGCCTCTATACTGGCTTTAACGATGTCTTCTCTGACACCCATAGCGGTAACGGTTCGGTTGCCCTTGCGCATATGAACCATAACTTCAACCATGGCATCTGTTCCGCCCGTGATAGCTTTAACGTTGTATTGCTCCAGAGTGATAGGTTCGGTTTCTGCGATGGCATCTTTAACAGCGTTTATCGTTGCATCTACGGGTCCTACGCCTACTGCTGAGCCCCAAACGCTTTTGCCATTTAGTTTCAGCCGCACAGACGCCGTCGACGTAGCTTTGTCGCCGCCGACATAGGTCATTTCTTCAAGCTGAATCGGCTTAGCCCCGCTTAACCCCATGACGGCTTCAGCGATGGCAAGCACATCCGCGTCCATAACGGTTTTGCCTTTATCACCGAGTTCTTTTATGCGTTTGAAAACTTCTTTGAACTGCTCCTCAGATGGCTTAAGACCAAGATTCTCCAGCGTCGCGCGTATGGCGTGGGAGCCTGAGTGTTTTCCAGGTGAGAGGCGCCGTGTGGCACCGACTAGTTCTGGGGCAAACGGCTCGTAAGTCAAGGGGTTAGACAGCAAGCCCTGTGTGTGGATGCCTGATTCATGGGTGAAAGCGTTCTCGCCGACGATTGCCTTGTTAGGTTGCACAGGTATGCCTGTTAAACGCGAAACCAGCACGGAGGTGCTGTAGAGCAACTCAGTTTTTATGTTTAAGTTTAAGTTGTAGAGTGTTCTAAGTGCAACAACGATTTCTTCAAACGAAGCGTTTCCAGCCCGTTCACCCAACCCATTTATGGTTGCATGCACCTCACCAACACCTGTAGCCAACGCAGCAACAGAATTAGCAACTGCCATACCAAAATCGTTGTGGCAATGCACACCCAACGGAACCTTCACGCTTTTCTGAAGATTCGAGAAGAACTCTACTGTCCGCTCAGGAGTCAAAATACCTACAGTGTCACATGGTACTATCCTGTCAACTCCAGCGTCAACCGCAGCTTGGAAAACTTTAATCATGTAAGCCGGGTTAGAGCGGGTTGCATCTTCAGCTAAAAACTCCACGGCTAAACCATGAGCTTTAGCGTATTCGATGAGTTCCTGGGTGGTTTTCAGGATTTGCTCGCGTGTCTTATGCAGTTTACATTCGATGTGCAAGTCAGAAGTTGGAACAATCATGGCGACACCCGAAGCACCGCTCTTAAGAACAGAGTCCACGTCGTTTTTTGTTCCTCTTGCGGCACTGAAAATCTTCGCCTTCAAACCCTGCTTGGCGATGAGGCTGACAGATTCCATTTCGCCCTCAGAAACCGCCGCGAACCCAGATTCAATAACATCCACGCCAAGCTCATCAAGCCGCTGAGCAATACGCAGTTTATTTTCAGGAACAAGCGAAACTCCAGGAGTCTGCTCACCATCACGCAGAGTAGTATCTAAAAATCTAACTTGTTTAGGGAAATGGTTGGATAAAGCTATACCCCATTTAAATCACATTCATTTTCAAGGGGGCAAGCACAAATATAAGAATTATGGTAGTTGGATTCGCGGGTGGAAAAGCTCATGCCCAATTGCATTGTGCTGTGCATTGCTAACAATGCACATGAATTCTAAAACAAACACTATATTTGCACACTCACACAATTCAACATAGGTCAAATGTTGAACTGGGTGAAACAATCCATCTCTTCACACTTAAAACACAACAGGAAAACAACCCAAACTAAGAAAGCAAACCTTTCCAAAGCTACAAGTGTAGTGTGCAATTTTATCCCGCCACACCCACACAAAGAGAAAAAAAGATTTAGCATTTTTTGGTGTCCTTAAAAGAGCAACAAAACTATGCTTCTCCTGAAATCGACTTTGCCGCAAAAAATTTAACAGCAACCCAGAGATATTACACACACCAATTTGTCGAGGTCTTTGACTTGAAAAGCGACGCAATCAAAAATGGAACTGAGAAAGCGCCTCACCGCGCTCTCCTAAAATCGCTGGGTTTAGAAGATGATGATATTGCTAAGCCGCTGATCGGCATAGCTAACAGCTACACAAACATTGTTCCCGGGCACATTCATCTGCGCACAATTGGGGAAGCTGTGAAAGAGGGCGTTTTGTCAGCAGGTGGCACCCCGTTTGAGTTTAGCACTATTGCGGTTTGCGACGGCATTGCCATGGGGCATGAAGGTATGCGCTACTCATTGCCGTCAAGAGAGATAGTTGCTGATTCCGTTGAGATCATGATGCAAGCACATAGCCTTGACGGCTTGGTAATGATTTCGAACTGCGACAAAATTACGCCTGGCATGCTTATGGCTGCTGCGCGCATCGATGTTCCCGCCATTATGGTTACAGGCGGACCGATGGCTGCTGGGCGCTACCGCGGCAAAAAAATAAGTTATTCCTCAATGCCTGAAGCGCTTGGGCAGGTCGCCGCCGGAAAAATGACGGAAGGCGAATTGTGCGAACTTGAAGAAGCTGCTTGTCCGGGATGCGGCTCTTGCAGCGGCATGTTCACAGCTAACACAATGGCGTGTTTAACAGAGGCGCTTGGGATGTCTCTTCCTTACTGCGCAACTTCACTTGCCAACAGCGCTTTCAAGCTGCGTTTAGCCAGAGCCACAGGCAAACAAATTGTGAAACTAATTAAAGACAACCTTAAGCCATCCCAAATCCTAACTAAGCAAGCTTTCGAAAACGCCGTTGCAGTTGACATGGCATTGGGCGGCTCAACCAACACCACCCTGCATCTGCCAGCAATCGCTAAAGAAGCGGGCTTGACTTTGCCTCTGTCAACCTTTGATGTAATCGGCAGAAAAGTCCCCCATTTATGCAGCATGATTCCAAGTGGCTCATACGCCCTTGAAGATTTAGATGCCGCCGGCGGAGTCCCAGCAGTCATGAACGAACTCAAAAGCTTGCTTAACCTAAAGTTGCTGACAGTATCGGGTAGGACAGTTGGCGATAACATCAAAAACGCAGAGGTCCAAGACAGAGATGTCATTCACAGCTTATCTAACCCCGTTCATAAGGAAGGCGGAATCGCCATCTTAACCGGCAACCTTGCACCTAAAGGCTCAGTCATAAAAACCGCAGGCGTCTCGCCGAAAATGCAGAAGCACACTGGCCCAGCAAAAGTTTACGATTCAGAAAAAGAAGCTCTAACTGCTATCCGAAGCGGCCAAATAAATGCGGGTGACGTGGTTGTCATTCGTTATGAGGGGCCAAGAGGGGGACCTGGAATGCCTGAAATGCTGTTTCCAACAGCAACAATCGCGGGTATGGGTCTTAGTGAAAGTGTTGCGTTGATTACGGATGGACGATTTTCAGGTGCCACACATGGAGGAAGCATAGGGCATGTTGCGCCAGAAGCCTTTGACGGCGGACCAATCGCGGCTCTCAAAAACGGAGACACCATAACCATCGACATCCCCAACCGAACCCTAAAAGTGGAATTATCCGACAAAGAACTCAAAGACCGTTTAGCTGCGTGGAAACCAAGAGAACCCAAAATAAAAAAGGGCATACTTTCCCGCTACAAGCCTTTGCCAACGGAATAAAAAAACAAGAAAAGATATGAACTGCTGGTTTACCAGCCGCGTCCCATCATACCCATTCCCATACCTATTCGGTTGGAGTAAGCGCCTTGCTGTGGAATTTGGGAATAGCCGCTGCCAGTGTTAGGCGACATGTACCCATAGTTGCCGTTATAACCTTGGGGTGATTGGTTATAGACGCCAGTTTGGTTTTGGGTGTTAACGTATTGGGCGTAGGTGACTCCAACTACCGCCATAAGTACCAGGGACATTGCCAGAATGACGAGGATGATTTTAGTTTTGGTCATTTTGTTTTTTCACCTCAACTTACTATTGGCTTGCGGGTGGTTTGAGAGTTGGCTGAAACGGGTTTGAAACGGTTGGGTGAAACTGTTTCTGAGGGTTTTTGATGGATAAAAGTGGCTTGGATGGAAAAATCCTTAAATCTGCGGACTATGAGTCTAATTTAGATATAACATGAAAAGAGTTAACATGTTTCTAGCCATTCTAATCGCTTCCATAGCAGCCCTAATAGCGTCAACGGTCATCGGCTTTGCCATCTTCTCGCAAGCTCAAAACCCATATAATTGGATGAGCCAGATGTGGGGAGGTTCAGCTTCAAGCACGAGTGGAATGGGAGGCATGATGGGAGGAACAGGAACAGTGCCAGTCACTACTAATCCATCTCTGACTTATTTCGGAGTCTTATTCGCTGTCATAATCGGCGTAACAGTTGCCGGAGTCATCGGTGTAGGTTACTATCTACTTTATCCTCAGATCCGAGTTGGAACTGCGGGAGTTATACAAACAACACAAAACATTGCGACGACACAGCCAGCTGCAAATGGAACAACAGCGTACGAATCCGTCGCAAAAACCCTAACTGCAGAAGAACGCAAAATCATAGAGGTCCTAAACATACACCAGGGCAAATACCTCCAAAAATACATACGAAATGAAACAGGCTTAAGCAGACTGCAAACCCACAGAATAATCGCGCGTTTAGCCGACAGAGGAATCGTCTCACTGGAAAAGATTGGAAACACCAACCAAGTCTACTTATCCAGTTGGTTGCAACAGAAAAACTAATTTTTCATTTTTCTTTAAGGATGTTGGTTTCTGATATTTGGTGGATTCTTTTGCCAACAACAGTTTTCAACAACATTGCCTTGTCGCCGATTGAAGCTTCAACCTGCTGGTCAAAAGGAATATCGCCCAGAAACTTTAGCCCAAGCTTCTCGGTTTCAACTTGAACACTCTTGGTTTTATCCATTTTCATGTTTTCGACAACGCCGACAATTGGCAGCTTCAACTCGCAAAGCAAACCCACTTGCTTCTTGACAGTTTCAAAAGCCAAGAGTGAAGGTGTAGTAACAATCAGGAATTCTAAGCGATTAACCATCCTTATTAAATCGAGGATTGCATCGCCGATTCCAGGAGGCATATCAATCACCAGAAAATCCAGTTGCCCCCACTGCGTAATCGATAGGAGTTCGATTAATGCGTTTGAAACGTCTGCTCCACGCAAGGGTGCAGGGTTGTCGCCAACAAAGTAAACAAGCGTCATGTATTCTAAGCCGTGGACAGTTGGCGGTACGATGCCTTTTTCTTCTTTAGGTTGCACGTTTGGGGCGCCCAAGATTATGTGGGTTGAGGGACTTGTGAAGTCTAAGTCGAAAAGACCGACTTTGCAGCCGCTCTTTGCAAGTGTCAGAGCCAGTGTGGTTGCGACTATGCTTTTGCCGACGCCGCCTTTGCCGCTTGAAACCGCGATAATTCGCCTGATACCACTTAATCGCTCAGCTATCACGCTTGTCCGAGGGTCAACCATTTCTCTATTTGGCCCCTTTTATGTTCTCAAGCCAGACTCCTCGGCCGCTGAGGATTTCAAAGTCAGGACTGCCACAACTCGGACACTTGATGTAGGTGTGCGCGACCTCAGGAACAAAATGAATCGCTTCAGCCGTAGATTCGTCGAGTTTTTTGAAATTTAACTCCCAAGTGGTGTTGCAGACCCTACATTTGAGCATTGATTTAGATTTCAGAATGTGGAACTTGGCGTTTTTAAAAATGTCCGTTTTCATTTGAGAGAGCGCAGTCCGCAGGATATGGGGTTCAATTTGCTGAAGCTCGCCGATTTTGATATTGACTTCTGTAACTTCCGCCAAATTCTCTTTTTCGGCGATTTGCGTTGCGGACTTTAGGATTGCTTCAGCTAGGCCCATTCATGCATAGATTAAGTTAGGCTTTATAGATTAATAAAAGAATATTGCAAAAAAACAAAGCCTCCCAGCCCGTAAATTGCTTTGAAATGTATAAGAGGAAATTGCGAAAATAACGAAATCCGTATGGTTCATATGTCGGAAATCTCTGAAATATTCAGAACTTCATAGCCTTTAAATTCAATGTTCTTCACTTCTTTGAAGTCATTGGTTTCAAAACTTAATCCTTGATTCATAAGATTAACTAATAAGAAATCATCTTTATCCAAAGAAAGCCTTCCCCTATCCGACTTACAAATCAAGGAAGGAATGGAGTTAAACTAATATGGCAACTCAAAAAACCACAAGCGAAATTCGAGTACTTCTAAGCCTCGCCAAACTAGATTTTGAATCTGTAGAGAATAAAGCATTGAACCATTATCTTCCCAAAATTTTTCATAGTTGCCCATTTACAGAAGATGTATGCATACAAAAGCAATGTATAGAATGTGAAGTCTTCAAGAATTGTGAAAATAAACATGACTCAAAGACGAAAAAAGCCCGCTAAGAAATTTAACCTTTAACAAACACTATTCTTAACAAAACAATCAACTGTTAAAATGGAAGGTACATTTAGCCCTTCTAAGAGCAGAATTGGAGCCCTTCTTAGGTTTCGTCCACAGTGTACAATTCGGAAAGGCATCCATTGTATACGACTTCCAAGAACTATGCCGCTAATTAGTAGACGATTTCATAATCCAATTATCTAAAGTTAAGTAAGAAAGAGTTTGAACTGCGGAATGCAGATTTTTCAGCAAACAAGAAAGGAAAAAGCGAGTACCTAAAACACCAAAAGAACGAGCTTTTCATCAGAGAATTAAACAAACATTTCACAAGCTATGTTAACATTTCTCCAATTAAGGTTGGTGCAAAACAAGAAATAGAGACGCTGATTAGCGAAGAAGCTTTGCTTTTAGCGAAATATCTTAGGCATGAGAGGAAAGAATGGATTCCAAGACTTGCAAATATCTAATTTTACGACTGACTTGCGTGTGGGATGTTCTTCCAAGAATTCAAGGAAAAAAATTGCAGACGAAAGCGCGTATTTAGGACTTAAGAATTGGCAGAAATATTTTTTTCAAGAGGAAATTCTCGGTTTCTAAAACGGATAAGTGATATCAGTGACGAGATAAGAATAACGAGAATTATGGCATAGATTATTGCACCAATTGAACTATTATTGTTTCCGAGCAAATCAAGCAACGTACTATCTAACAATCGGGGAGTGAATGTTATCAGTCCAATAATTATCGTTTGAATTACTGCTCCAAGCAATTTCGGTACAGGGTCATGTATGTTCGCACTATCGTCTGGCTTATTTGCGTCACGAGTGCTTGGATTTTTTGTTTTTCCATTAGCTCCATCGATATCTCGAAATGTTTTTCCTAGCGAGAAGCAAAGATTAGCTGCAAGTAGAAAACCCAGCATACTGAAGATATTACTCGCAGTATATGAAAATGAAATGTTAGCAGTTAGTTCTGGTGTACTACTAGGTACAAGTTCTGTTGTGTTAGAAGGGCTTGTAAATGTATTAGACGGGATAATAAGAGAATGTTCTATTACCAAGCCGAAGGTTCTAATGCTAAACCAAAGCGCAATAATTCCTGCAATAAGAAATAAAAGAATCACCATGCGATAAGATATGCTATTATACTGTCTGTCAAGTGTTTCTTTGACTTCGTTGTCAAGCCTTAGCAAGAAAATCAATCCGATGAGTACTAAAAGGCTTGCTATTCCACCCAAATCAAACGTTTCTTCCGTCAAGATTTTAAATTGCCACGCGACAAAGACGCTGATTGCAATAGCAATAAACACTAAAAAACAAATAATTCTTAGAGGGCTCTCATATTTGAGATATTTTTCCTTTAATTCCCTCTTTAGGTGGCTAATCCTTCTGCCGCTATTTTCCTTAGCAGTTGCTGACATCAAGACTCCAGCGTCATCCTCTTCTACAGCTTATTCTTTATTAGTTTTTTCATGTTGACCATTGGCTACGTAACCCTATTCTCTATATTATCCTAAGGTCATGAAGTAGTTGTAAGGCGCTTATGATAGAAGTAATCACAAGTCCAACTGAGGCGAGATAAAGTCCAATGATTGCATAGAATTCTTCTTTAGATTTGCCTAAAAGTGAGTGAAAGCTAGTTCCTTTGACTCGTAATTCACCTGGCGGAGAGTATATTTCTGCCGAATACGGCTGCGCCATTATCATTTCTGCCGAAAAAAGAGTAAATCCTGGTGCTAGAACATTGGTGGTTAATGGAGAACCATTTTGATTCTGGTCTTTTACATCTTTTTCTACTGGCTTTAATGATTTTACCGAATAGGCGAATTGAACGTATTGACCATTTGGCGGAGCCATCACAATAACTAATGTTCCACCAGGAAAAGTCCGACTGTCTAAATTTGTAATTTCCCAAGTTACTCTTATTTCTGCCCCAACCACAAAGCCAAAAATGTTGTCAGTTTCAGTTTTTCCAATTAAACCAATCTTGAATGGTCTAAGATTATCAAATTCCTTAGCAAAGTCTGGTCTTGGTAACATTTTCAATAGATTCCTATTTCTATCGTTAAAGTATCCGTTTTTTTATAAGCATTGCTTTTTTTAACTTCGTGGCAGGCACTATCTTACACCTTTAGCTATAGCTTATGAAGTTTCCGCAAGTGTGATAATTAACCTTTGAGTCTAAGCTTACCTCATGTTTGGCAGAGAGAGTGAGTCCGACAGACAGGTTGACAGACAGACATTAGGCACGCGTGTGCGTGGGTGGGAGAGAGTACGTTCGTAGTCGTAAGCGTTAGTGAGTTCAAGAGAGAGAGAAAGATTAAAATTTAATCCACCACCACCAAACTGACTGATGAAAACGCTGAATACTGACAGTGATACTGACGCTGAAAAAGAGCAGAATTAATACGCTGATGACATGAAGAAAAGCAGAGAAGATACTTGATAATAGCTAATACCTAGTACTAAGGTAGGTAGGTACCTACCCCTTTCTAGGCAGGAAGCAAGAAAAGGAGAGGAAGCACGCGCTTTCTTGCTCTTTTCCAATTCAATAAATAAAACAGATACCGCCAACTTTGCCAGAATACACAAAAAGAAATTACGAGAAACTGGAAGAATTTTCCTTAAAAAGAAATAATCTGCGAGAAAAATCCAGAAACTTCAGAAAAAGAAAATAACTTCGAGAAACGGAAAACAAAACCAAGAACTTAGCAGCGAGAAACAATCTGTCCAAGTTTCTCAATGGCAACTTTCAACTTCGTTTTGCTAACGTCTGGCACTTTAGTAACGACTTTTCTTGATTCGTCAAGTCCGCAATAGAAAATTGCCATCCGTGCTTTGAAGTTAGCTAAGGTTGTCTCCTCATCCCATTTACTATCATCCCAGATGGCAGTGTCCCATGTTGAACCACTCAAAGATGTGCATTCCATGGGTAGATTCTTGATGGCTTCCCTAAACTTATAATCATGAGTTCTTCTGCCCTTGAACAGTTTTTCCTCGTCAATCCAGACTTGACCACAATCTGGCTTAGAGTTCTTCAAGACCAATAATTTTCCATATTCCTCAACAGCGTAAGTATAGAGTCCAGCGCTAATCTGAGGATTAGTTTCTAACAGAGTTTCTGATGATTGGAGTAGTCTGTTGATTCCAGTTAAAGTGTTTTGCTTTAGTTCAGTCCAGAGGCCTTCAGTTATTTGATACGTCTGAGGGGTCTTAGGCATAAGGTTGGTATTGGAGCGTTCAACTTTTAGGCTTTTGCTAACCTTGCTGTGTTTTGAGTGCAAAATAAGGACACACCTCACAGCAGTACACAATGTATAATGTAATGAATAACTAACATATCATTAGATTGGATGGGTACAAACCTTTTCCTATTTCCTAAAATACCATTAAAGGAAATAAAGCGATGAAGAAACTGCCACTTTTGATAGTCAAATCCCCGCCCAAGCATTGGAATTGAGCTTAAATTTAACAAAGTCAAATGCTCTGCAAACATGGAAAAAGAAGTTATGGAAGTGCTTGATAACTTGCGGGCATGTTTGTTCAGAGTGCGGAATTTATCAAAGACCACCTCAAGAATCTATACAAAGAAATCTATCTACGGTCAAGAAAAGATCGATGACATCGTTCGACTCTGTAAAGGCTGTTCCAATAATTTTGTGATTGCAAAATCTTAAATTCTGAAAGATTAGAAAGAGATATGTAAAAAGGTGTGCCAATAGTGTCTCATCTGATAGAAAATCGAATTTTTGAAAGTCCACATAATTTTATGGTCGGGTCAAATGTTACTAATTTTTTTGCTGTAGGCGACTTTATGAAACAAGATAATTTCTACGCAATAGGCTATTTTAAGAAAAATGGCGATTTCGCTATCGATTCTAAACTTTATTCATCTGATGGTAAACTGATTGCTTTAGTTAAGGATAACAAGGTTGATGTTAAAGGCGAAGAACTTCAGCAATTAAACACGATCGAAAAAGACAACTTTCATTCTCTTGAAGTAATTGACTGCAAAGGAAAACAAGTTCTATATATTGAGATGACTGACAAAAAACCCACTGTAGAAATTACTGGTAAGTTATATGATAAGAGTAACAAAGAGTTCGCAACTGGGACAAAAAATGATTTAGTAATTCACAGTGGAAAAATGGTGTTGGGTGCATCAAAATCGGGGTCATTGGGGATTGTGTTTAACTCTTCAAAAGAAGAATGTGATTACATAAGAAAGTATGCCCAAGAACACTTGCCATAATTAGTTAACACGTTTTTTGATTAAATTTTGGTTCAAAATATTCCCGTTAACCGTACCCCTTATTCAAAAAAATCCTGTTTTTCCGCATCCAGTACACGCAAGCTTCCAAGAGCCGAACCCGTGCGTTCCTTTAATCTTTTATAGAACGTCCTTGGTCAGCATGAATACCTTTATCTTGTTGCCATTCATCCGAAAAACACGCTCCGCAACGATTTTAGAGTACAAGATGGTGTCTTGATTGTTTGTTTCGGACTTTGCTCTTTATTAGAGCATCTATTCTGTCAAGTTTCCTTTGTAGCTTTTGCTTCTGCTCTAGAAGCTATTTTAGCGTCATCTCTTCTGGAGCAATCTCTTCTGGCGCAATATCAGGGACATCGAGATAATCGTTCCAGTCTTCTAACGGTATTTTATGCTTCTCATTGGTAGTCCTTTGACTATCCCTACCTTCAGTTGAAGGTAACGGGAAAAAGTTTGGTTTATTCCGCGGCATTATTCTCGCCTTCCTTTGTATGCTCATCAGAAGTGTTGTAGCCTTCCGTACCGATTCTGTTCTCGCCAATGGGATTCTTGAGTTCAATTTCTATTCCAGACTTCTTCAAGTAAGTCTCATGCCCTACGCTTTGAGTATTCTGTCCTTCGTAAGGTGATTCTACTTAACAAATGTAATTTGGCGGAGGTCTTTTGCCTTTATAATCGAATCGCAGTACCCAATTTCGGTGTTCATTGATTAGTACAGCCCTCTTGAAGGCTTGGTCACAACCCGAAGCATTAATGGTTGTGTGAGCCTCTTTAGCGGTTAGAGCGTCTATGCAAATGCAGTGATAGTTGTTATCTCCCGTTTGAAACACGTAGAAGTTGCCAAGTTCAAACCATTCCTGTAGCGGTTGAAGCTCATCCTCTAACAGAGTTTCGAGGGTTATATTGTCGTAATCGGTGGTGGATTAAATTTTAATGCATAAAAAGAAAGAATATGTGCTAATACTGTCTCGGCTGACGATCATGTTGAAGGTTTAGTCTTCTATTGGTAACCCTCGCCTGCACCACGGTAACAGCCCCAAGTTACTCAGCAGAAAACTGGAAGAATCTTGGTAATAAGGGCAGAACATTACGTTTTTTCGGAAACTATAAGAGAAAACCTCGTCTTGAATTAGTTAAGGCTCTGTCTTTGCGTGTAAAAATCAATGTTTCAGGCATTGTTCAAGGAGTGGGTTTCCGCCCTTTCATTTATCGTTTAGCTATGCGGAACTGCTTGGCAGGCTACGTTCGCAACAAAGGCGATGCTGGAGTAGAAATCCTTCTTGAAGGTGATGCAAACGGCATAGATAGTTTTTTGGTTTCTTTGACATCTGAGAAGCCACCTATAGCCCAAATAGAAAAAATTCGCAGAACCGAGCTCTCAGGCCTAAACGAATTTTCCAAATTTACCATTTATAAAAGCTCTCAAGAAGCGGAAACCTCAGGCTCAATCATACCACCCGACATCGCCATATGCAACCAATGCCTCTCTGAATTGCGTAACCCCAAAGACCCCCGCTACGAATACTTCTTTATCACCTGCACCAACTGCGGACCACGCTTCACAATCATCGAACGCCTACCCTACGACCGAGAAAACACCACCCTGCGCGAATTTCCCCTTTGTGGTTCCTGCCTCACAGAGTACAATGACCCAGCGAATCGACGATTTCATGCCCAGACTGTGGCTTGCCCAATTTGCGGACCCAAAGCTTATTTGACAACAAACACGGGGGAACCCATCCAAAGCAGAGACCCTGTTAGGGAAGCAGGAAAACTGCTATCGGAAGGCAACATTGTCGCGGTAAAAGGTTACGGCGGATTCCACATTGCCGCTTCAACCCTCAAAGAAAAACCCTTACAAACTCTTCGAGCAACCAAGCACAGACGCGAAAAACCTTTCGCCATAATGGCAAAAAGCCTCGACGCAACAAAAGGATTCGCCGAAGTATCATCGAAAGAGCAAGAACTGCTAACTTCCCCAGCGCAACCAGTGGTATTGCTTAATAAAAGCAGGAATTACAATCTTTCGCCGTTAGTTGCGCCGAACTTGCATAACGTGGGCGTCATGTTGCCCTACACTGGATTGCACTACATGCTCTTTGATCAAGTAGGCGACCCAGCGTTTGTGATGACCAGCGCGAACCCGCCAAACCAACCCATCGTAAAAGACAACGAAGCTGCACTGAAAATTCTCGGCGGTACAGTGGATTATTTCCTATTTCACAACCGCGAAATCGCCTACCGATGCGACGACTCAGTAATGCGCGTCCATAGCAACCGCCAAGTGTTCTTGCGGCGAAGTCGCGGTTACGCTCCAGCTCCCATAAGGCTAAAACAAAAATCTAAATTCTGCGTCGTTGCCCTCGGCGGCGAACTAAACAACACCTCCTGCATCCTGCTTGATGACAAAGCCTTCATCAGCCAACACATAGGCGATGTCGAAAACGTGGAGACCCGCAGTTTCCTCCAAGAAGCCACCGCTCACCTTCACCGCTTAACCAATTGCCATTCAGAAACGGTAGCTTGTGATTTGCATCCTAAATTCACCACGACGCTTTTGGCTAAGGATATGGCTGAGCAGGATGGTTTAAAGCTGGTTCAAGTGCAGCATCATCATGCTCATGCTGCTGCTTTGATGGCGGAGCACGGTTTGGATGAAATCGTTAGCATTGTTTGTGATGGGTATGGATACGGTTCCGATGGCGAATCGTGGGGCGGCGAAATCCTCTTTTGCAAACGAGAATCAGCCGAGTTTAAGCGCCTTGGACATTTGGAGGCGCAGCCACTGCTGGGAGGGGACTTAGCCAGTCGCTATCCGATGCGGGTTGCAGCAGGAATACTGTCCAAAGCGTCGGTTAACGTTGAACCTTGGATAATGCAAAATAGCCGATACTTGGCTCACGGTGAAATTGAAGCTCAGCTTATCCTTGACCAACTCAAAAGATGCGGGTCTGCCATTCATACGACGAGTTGTGGGAGGGTTTTGGACGCGGTTGCCGCGGTGTTGGGTGTTTGTTTTGAGCGAACCTATGAGGGAGAACCTGCTATGAAGCTGGAATCTGCAGCGCTGCATGGAACAGATACTTTGAATCTTAAGCCTGTTTTGCACGGTGAAATATTGGATTCTACAAGTATGCTGAAAACTGTGTTCTTGAACATTGGCAAAGTTTCCACTGCAGACTTAGCATATTCTGCTCATGCATACTTGGCAAATGGCTTAGCTTCTTTGGCAGTTGAAAAAGCCTCTGCTCAAGGAGTAAAAAACGTCGGTTTCTCGGGTGGCGCTGCCTGCAATCAAATACTCGCAGAAATCATGCGGGCAACCATTGAGTCGGCTGGACTCAGATTTTTTGTTCATGAATCAATTCCAGCTGGCGACGGAGGAGTCTCGGTTGGCCAAGCAGTTGTCGCTGGTTTCAGCCGGGTTTAAACCAATCTGTTTTTATTTAATGCGAATCATAGACTGATACTATGTGTTTAGCAATCCCAGCTAAAATACTAAGCCTTGAAGGAACAAAAGCCCATGTGGATTTCGGTCAGGGCATTTTGCGAGCCGTAAACGTAGCGCTTGTTGAAGCTAAAGTAGGCGAGTACGTGTTGGTTCACGCTGGCTACGCGATTCAGGTTTTAGAGGAAAAGGAAGCCTTAGAGACTCTCAGCTTAATGAACGAGGTTTTATCAGCTGAAGAATAAATTGGCAAGTTGAGAATATGGCACAAAACAATAGGTTCCGAAACCCAGAGTTGGCGCATAGCATAGCCGAAAAAATCAAGGCGATAGCGCCGAAGAAGGGGCAGGTGAAGCTTTGCCATGTTTGCGGAACCCACGAGTGGACAATAACCCATTTTGGTTTACGTAGCCTTTTGCCTGAGAGCATTGAAGTCATTGCGGGACCAGGATGCCCCGTGTGCATTGTGCCAGCATCAGAAATCGATGAAGCCGTGCAACTGGCGCAAAAAGGAGTTGTGGTAACTTGTTTTGGGGATATGTTGCGGGTTCCCGGCAGCGAATCTTCGCTTTTGGAGGCTAAGGCTGCTGGCGCAGAAGTCCGAGTAGTCTATGCTGTTTCTGATGCTGTGGAAATGGCGAGGCATGAGCCTGAAAAAGAGTTGGTGTTTTCAGCCGTCGGATTTGAAACCACTGCACCCTCAACAGCTGTTGAAGCACTTGGCAATTTACCCAAAAACTTCAGTTTTCTGGTTTCGCACCGTTTGATTCCGCCGGCAATGGAACTTTTGCTTGGGGTTGGCGACTTACAAATTGACGGATTCATCGCGCCTGGACATGTAAGCGCCATCATTGGATTAAAGCCCTATGAGCTGTTTACGCGGGTTTATCGGATGCCCACAGTTGTAGCTGGGTTTGAACCCATCGACGTGTTGATGTCGATTTATATGCTTCTAAAACAAGTCAGCGAAAAAGAAGCCAGGCTGGAAAATGAGTATTCGCGCGTAGTCAAGCCAGAGGGCAACCTGAAAGCATTGGAGATGATGGAGAAAGCCTTCACTGTCAAAGCGGGGAACTGGCGTGGAATCGGAAGACTTCCAGACTCCGCGTTGCAGCTGCGCCCCTCACTTGCCCAGTTTGATGCACGACAAAAGTATGGCGTGCACGTGGAGCAGGGCAAAGATATTCTGCTTGGGTGCGAATGCCACCTTGTGATAATCGGAAAAATTAAGCCTAAAGAGTGCCCAATGTTCATGAAAGCCTGTACCCCAGCTAAGCCCGTGGGCGCCTGCATGGTCAGCAGTGAAGGCACCTGCCGCGTCTGGGCAAAAAACGTTGTCGCAAACAATTCTTAGAGTTTCGACAGCTTAACTCAGCAGTCGAGTGTACCCGATAGGCTTACTTATGCCTTAAAAAGTCGGTACAGTCGAGAACTCGAGAACAAACTGGAGAAGCAGAAAAAATCGTTGGCTACGCAGGGATTTTTTTTCTTTCGACTTAAAGCTGATTCTGTGGGAGCCATCAATTAACGGGTAGAAGAAGCGTCCCTGCAGCAACCTTTCTCTTCTAAAGAGAACATGGTCGATAGGACAACAAGCCATTTTTTTCTTCGTCTCTTAAGCAAATCAAAAGTTCGAAAGTACAAAGAAGTAGTCGACGCTATAGAGCCTATAAGACTACTACTTCTGTTTATGTGCCTAAAGAATGACCGAAGGCTGTGTGTGAAAGATAGGTCTCGGATTAGTTGTTGTTGACCGGGAGAAAAAAAATCTCTGTTCAACAACAACCAAGAGGCACAAATTTTCTTCTTTCAATTCCTTGTTTACGTAATCGGGTCAACCATCATCCATTTAACATTGAGTTCGGTAGACCTTTGGTGTATTGTTTTTAGAAGTAGTAGAACAGAAAAAAATTATATGTTCTACTACTTCCCAAAAGTTCGAATTGCCAATCGATGAAGAGACGGTCAAAAAGTTGTTGGCCACCGTTTATGCTTCTACACTTTATGAACTGGCGCTAAGTGAAATATTAGTAATTAGCGCGCATGGCTGTTCCTAATATAGTTTGCAAAGAATCATTCTCGCTCAAGAAACCCTAAATGCTGCAGAAAATAGATTCGTCAACATACAACCACACTCACACCCACAACACCCAACATACCAGCATTGTTACCTGTGTGGCACAATACCTCTTCCCACACTCAAACAGCAATTCAAAAACAGCCCAAACCAAAAAACAACCATCCCCAAAGCCACAATTGTAGTGTGCCAATTTATTAGCGCCACACCCACACACAAGAACAAAAAGGAAACAGCACAGGGTTGGATTAAAAAGACGTTGGGCAAATTATAAATCAGTCTTATTTAAACAGGGAGCTTTTGAAGATAATGATGATGGTGATGATACGGCGACTGGGAGCTGCGAATGGGTGTTATCTTTCAGAGATAAACCCAAATTGTAATGTTTAGTCCTTAAACCAGTGGCCACGAAATCAGCGACGCCAAGAGCGCTAGCAAGAGCTTGGCAAAAACGGGGGCTGGAGAAGATGCTAATGCTGATGCTGCTGCAACTGAATTCTGCAGACCGGCTGCAACAACTACCAGATTCAATCCTAAACCTAAATTGTAAAGTTAAATAGATACTAACTTTAATTCTACTCCGCTTCAGCTTGCTTTTCTGCCAGTAATCTCAGGACTTCTTCATCGGTTAAGTCACACCATTTTTCATACGCATCTGCCACTGAGAATGATGGCCCAGTTCTTATGTTGGGACAAACGATCTCCTCTACCTCGACTGCTAGCACTTCAATAGCCCCCAAAGAGGCTGTAGGCACAGCCACAATTACCCGTCCAGGATGCTTATCCTTCACAGATTTAACGGCTGCCAGCATAGTAAAGCCGGAGGCTAAGCCGTCATCAACCAGAATAACGACTTTTCCAGTTAAGTTAGGCATGGGTTTATTTCCCCTAAACTTTCTGAGTCTCTGCTGAATGTTTCTTTTAGTCTCTGCGATTGCGTTCTCTATCTCTTCTTGTGTCAGGCCTAACTGCCCCACGAGGTCTTCGTTTAACAAAACCTTGCCATCCCACGTTACAGCGCCAAAACCAGCCTCAGTAGCCCATGGAATCTGAACCTTCCTAACCACTAACACATCCAACGGGACAGAAAGCTTCTTCGCAACCATATAACCTACTGGAACTCCACCAGCCGGAACAGCTAAAACAACCACATCTCTGTCGCCAGCGTATTCTTGGAGTTCATCGGCTAAAAGCTTGCCAGCCTCAAACCTATCCACAAATACAGCTATGCGGTCCCTGAAAGCTGGCTTATCAATAATTTTCGCGGACATAACAGAAAATTTATCCATACTCAGCTGAATTTACCCTCAGGCTGAGGCTTCGCGGGTGGCTGAGGTTCAGGTTGAGGTTCCGGTTCTGGCTCTGGCATCGGCTCAGGCTCAGGATTTGGCTGCGGATATGGAGGAGGCTCCTCAGGTTCAAACAACATCATATAAACATCTTCCGCCAAGTTAAGTCTAAACCCTACAGAAACACCATCACTGTTTCAGCACACACTCAAAACACCTAAGTGCCTTGAGTAGTTACTTTACCAGCTTTGGATCCTCCGTAAAGCGTGTTCCTCAACTTAGCAGAAACTATAGACTTCGCATTGGATATAATCGTATGCTGGCACGATTTGTAACAATGCAATTACAGATATTCATTCCTCTAGCAGATTCTTGGCACTGGGTCGCCGACGGGTTTTGCAATTATTCTTTTGCCGCCCACTTGTGTCTGCATAGCGACGCCTTTGAACTCAGTTGTGGTTTCGCCGATTATTTGGGCGTCTTTGCCTTCTTTAGTCTGCTTCAAAAATTTCAGCGTTTCCTCAGCCTTCTGCGGCACAACTCCAATAATCATTTTGCCTTCGTTACCGATTTCCAATGGATCTAACCCAAGCATTTCACACGCGGTCTGCACGTCCTGTCGAATAGGCACTTTGTCCTCAAGGATAAGTATTCCAACCTTGGATTTCTCAGTCCACTCGTTAAGAGCATCCGCTAATCCCCCGCGAGTCGGATCTTTCATGGCGACAACGCCACCGACCGAACCCAGCAAAGATTGAACCATATGGTTAAGGGGTTTCACATCTGACAGTATCTTGCTTCCAAACGTCAAGCCCTGCTGCGCTGAAAGCACTGCTAGACCATGGTCGCCTATTGTGCCTGAGAGGATAATTTTGTCGCCAACTGCAAGGTTGGAATCAAGTGTCCAGCGGGCTTTAAGTTCCCGATATTGCCTAACCATTTGCAAGTTATTGTCCAGCGCTGATGTGTGTTTACCGATACCTGCAACATTCATGACGCAGCCACCTAAACTGCCCTTCTCCACCACCTTGGTGTCGCCCGTAACTATGCCCACACCAGCTTCAATGCAGGTTTGCCTCATACTTGCAAGAATTTTCTCCAGATCTGATATCGCCAATCCCTCCTCAAGGATAAGCCCGCAAGCCAACGCGTAAGGCTCTGCACCCAAACAGGAAATATCATTTACAGTTCCCGAAATGGCAATGCGTCCGATGTCGCCGCCCGGAAAAAAGATTGGTTTAACAGCGTGAGAATCACTTTTGAAAACAATGTCGCCTATAACTGCTGCGTCATCCATGGCTTCTAAAGGAACTTCCGCTGTGTTGCCTAGTCCCCCAAAGTATTTCACGATGTAGTTTTTGACGAGGTCGTGCATGACTGAGCCTCCAGCACCATGCAACATAGTGATTTTCTCGTTTTTACTTGCCATCAGATGGTTTCCTCAGTTACTGTTTGCATTAGAATACTCTTAGAAGTAAAAAATAAACAAATCGCACCAAACATTTAGAGAATTAAATCGATATGCTATCCGAAACAAAGCTTAATGTAACGGAAAAATCATTGATTTCTGTTTGGTTAGTTACCGAAATCAATTGAACAGCGAGTGTCTGCCCGCTGGCTAAGACAAAACCGGTTTGATCTGACGGCGTAGAAAAATCAGACTGGGAAAGATTAATCGCTGGAACATCTTCTCCATTGTGAATTAAGTTTACTTTTAAACTTATGTAGGCTGTACCATCTATTGGAGCTGTCGGAGTTCCGGTTGAGGGCGGCGGGTTCTCACTCGAATAGTCGTTACGTAAGATGAGGTTTATTGTGTAAAGGCGGCTTCCTTGAGCTATCTTCTGTCCATCTGCTGAGGTATAAGTTTGGTTGGCAAAACTGAAAGATGAAGATGCAGAAACGACGAAGATTTTGCTGGTGCTTCCCTGAATTGTAAGATATTGAGGGGTAAATGAGCTATTTTTAGAAGCAGTGAAACCGTCCCAAAATACTGTAAAAAGAGCTGAAAAAATCGAAACGAGAAGTACAATTACCGCAGCTAATACGGCTATTTTTCTTTGTTTACTATTCATTAGCCTCAATCACCTGCGTTACCGCTCTTTAATGTATATAGCCGTGGTTCCCCTCAAAACCACCCTTGCAAACGAATGGTAGATTCCGTTGGGTCCTTGCTCCTCTGAGAAGAAAGTTAAATGCACAACTCGTCCAATCTCAGGTTTGCCGTTAACTAAGTTTACGATGTCATACGTTTTTATTTTGTCAGCCATCTTTTGTGGGTCAAAAGTGTATTGGAATGTACCGTTGTTAACTGGAACCAATCCCTCCTCAAGGACAGCGCCTGGAATTATGGCTGCATAGTAGACCTTTGAACCTGTGGTGTTCCCAGTAATGCTAAGTCCTGTTGTTGGCGAAAACGTTTGTTTCGCCGGCATATTTAAAGTCATTCCAGATGCTGGCGCCTGCTCATTTTCCAGCACGAATATGTATCCTCCCTCGCTTGGCATTCCAGGTACTCTGCCTTCAGTGTTGTTCCAAGTGGCAGTCACGTTGTAAACCCATAACCCAGCTTTATCCAAAACCCACTTATCCACAGCAACAAAGTAGCCATATTGATCACCATTGCCTGTTGTTACAAAGGTGGTGCCGTTTGGTGCAGTTAACGTAAAGCGGACGCTGCATGGAACCACCGGATCAATCTGCAGTACAGCACCGAATGTTGAGCCAACAAAGTAAACCATTCCGGGGCGCACTGGCGTTAAGAAGAATTTGGCGGGTATTCCGTCGGGGCTGGGTAAGTATTCGTCTCCTGGTCCAACTATGCGGTTGTTGTTGGTGCCTTTGGGCATTATGAAAGCGCTTGCTTGGTAACCTGCATAAGTTGGGGTTTGCCCCTTGTTCCTCAATACAACGCCTCCAAGGAGACGGTAAATATCGCCAGGCATGTCACCGTTGTTTGAAGCGCCGATTTGTCCGCCGAAACTGTTAGGGCTCGTCGGCCAGTAGGGTGCTCGTATGTTATCATGGGAAACGATAAATCTTGAGTTAAAACCCGGTCTTGGCGCTGAACCATAATAATATTGTAGGTCAGTGATGTATTCGGGAAACATTTCAGGGGATAAGCCATTGCTTGTTTTAATTATGATGTTTGATCTGCCTATTGTTTTCAAGCCAACATCGTAGGTTGCATTGCTCCCCTTCACCGCGTAGGTCATTACTGGTTCGATTTTGTTGGAAGTTTGCTGTTCACTTGCTATTAAAAGAACATCGTAGGAGTTGTAGGGAAAGTTAATGTGATCAAGCACTGAGGTGCCGTTTGGTAGGGTATAGCCTTCCCAGTTTTGCTCGCCTCGGTCAGCAATTTTTCCTCCTGCAAGATTAATCTTCTTTCCATGTGCATCAATAGATGAATCTAAAGGATAAACCACACCTGCATGGCGCATGGCAGAAACCCACAGTGTGCCCTGCGGGTCCCAGTAAGTCGCGACTACGGTGGCATAGTATTCTCCTGGAGTGTTAAGCGCAAGTGGTTTTAGTCCTTGTGCTGCACCAAAAATTCCTCCTGGGGTAGCATGCCCAGTTGAAACTACAGTGGTAACATTGTTTGGGTCAGAGTTCGCGTACAGTGATGCTTTAACTGTAACGTTGGCAGGCACAGGCGGGTTAAAAGCCATGTCGCGTCCATATCGATTTCCGACATTGTAGGGTTGTCCTTGGAAAGTTGCTGTCGCCAAAGTCAATCGCTCGGCAATCCAGAACGAGTAGTTTCCACCGCCTTCATAACGGTTACCCCACGCATCCTCAATCCATCCTTTAGCTTCAACGGTGTAGTTGCCGTACATTGGAGGTTTCCAAGAAGTGAAACTGGAGTTTTTGGTAGTTGCTCCGTTGCCTCTTCTGGCTAAAAACGCTGCTGTACCTAAGTCTTTGATAGTTCCATTCGGGTAAGTTATCTTTACTGACCAGGCGCCCCGATCGTATCTCCATGGAATGTTACGCTGAGAGTTAGCGTTGTCAAGCAGGAAAGTTGGCTCAAGGTTATAGGTCAATGCGGTTCCAGTTGTGCTGAATCGGGGCAAGATTATTTCATCATGGATTAAGTTGCGGGGAGAAATTGCTACTTTTCCCTCGTCTTCTTTCGCTACGACACCGCGATAACCGTTTGAATTGTAATCCCAAAGCAGCGCCCAGTAGCTTCTGCGATTAATTTGTGAGCCATCAACCCAGTTCCCGTTTACATCAATTCCGCTTGCAGATATAGGGGGAGAAAAAACGCATGAAACATTGTTCAAATCTGTTGGTCTTGTGGCGAGACCGTTACTGTTAAAGTTGTATCTGCTGCTTCCAGATTTAAAGCCGAAATCCAACCTTAACCTATAGATTCCAGGAGGCAGATTTTGAGGCAGCACAAAGTTGGTTAGAAACTTGCCAGAATGCCATTGACCAGTACTGTCAAGCGGAAAATTGGCTATGGGAACTTCAACCATAATATCAACAGGTGTTTTCTGCGTATAACCTGTAAAGCTTGAGATAGCTGCGCTACCACCTCCCTCGATTGGAAGACCAGCAGGAGTCAAGATGGTGGAGATCTGTTCGTCCCATGGAGTATGCTGATTTCCCGCTGGGTCAAAATCTCTCTCCGCCGTTAATAGGAGACATGCATTGTCAACTCGGGGATAAGTAAGTTTGAAATTACTCAGCAATTCGTCTGAATAGTTCAGGGCAACTCCAACCCTTACTGTTGTGCCTGCAGTCCATGTTTGGGGGGCGAACTCAAAGTAAGTGGACCAGTTCCCGTCCACAGCGTGTGAGGCTTTTTGGAGGCTTCCTTTTTGCTGGCTGGTTAAATCATCTAGAAGACCAATGGGAGGAACTGGGGTAGGTGTGGGTTGTGGGCTGGTTGGCCCTATTGAAGGATACTGGGAAGGTTTGGGAGATGCAGTAGGTGAAAGCGTGGTCGGTTGCGGAGTCAGCAATGGTTCAGCTGTCGGGGTAGGCGTCGGCGAAGCTTCAATGGTCGAGTCAGGTTGGTCGGGGAAAACGGTGAAGTAAATGCCGACCGACAGAGATGTCGCTAAAACTATGATAAGTGCTACTGCGATAAGGGTTTTAGTGGCAACTAAACCGAAAAGGAGACGTTTCAAGCCTAAGCCACCAATTGAATTTAACAGTCTAAAGCTTTTAAATTTTGTCAAACAAACTCTGCAGAGAATCACTCAACAAACTTTACCTGTCTGCTAAACGGGCAAATGAATTAAGGAAGCAACTTTAGAAGCACTTGCACTACCTCTTCCACGGAATTTTGAACCTCCGGAGTCAAGTCCTCGCCCATTTCTGTGCTCTTGGGCTCAATAAGTATTAGTGCAATCTTTGCTCCTGTCAACGTGGAGATTAACTCGCAGAACACGGGTATCGGAAGCATATGGGTGGATGTTGGCTGAGAATTAGCTATGTTATCCATATTAAATAGACGCACTTCACCTGGTTTTCGCCCCATCATAGCAGCATCAACCAGTAGTACATGGGTGGGTTTTAACTCGGTTATTTCATCGATGAAGCTTTCAGGGACAGTTTCGCACTCGAGCAGACTTATTTTTGGGGAGGTTTTGCATTGCAGTTTCTGGATGATTTTTACTCCAACTGCGTCGTCTGACTTAATTGGATTGCCGATGCCAGCCACTATAACACGCTTTGGGTTGTCTAGCCATTTTTGAAGCTCTTTTGTAAGGGTGGGTTGCTGTTTTGCCATTTGTTGCTCAATGGGATATAGGATGGGACTGGAAGAAAAAGTTTGGGTTAGCGATAAGTTTGTTAATTGTGTTTGTTTGGCTGTGAGGTTATTGTTGTCGTTTTAAAGATTATTTTCATTTTAATTATTGTTGTAAGTATATTATTTATGATAATAATTATACATAGTTATCTAAAAAACGTACACAAATAACATCGAATTTGCCATTTTTAGTAGCAAAAGTTAAATGACCGATACGCAGTAATGCAAATAATATTAAGGAGATCGATGAACGATGAAAATAATCTCCAAAAAAGACTTCACCAGTTTTGTAAACACTCTAATAAAGGATAACTCATGGGACATTATAGGTGTCAAAGCAAAAGGAAACAAATTTGCTTTTGGACCATTAGAATCAGCCGACGAATTAAGGCTCGACTACGACGTAACCCTTCTACCCCCAAAAAAATATTTTTTCCCCCAACGAGAAACCCTTTTCACTTACAGTTTAACAAACGGCTTCTCAGCCAAGAACCCAACTGAGGCAAAACCATCAATCATTATTGGCGTTCACCCCTATGACATAGTTGCTCTGTTCCACATGGATGAAATTTTTAAAGAGACAAAATCAGACCCATATTACTTCGAGAAAAGAAATTCAACAATCATCATTGGAGTAAACATCCAAAAGATGACTCCGTGGAACTTTTCAGCAGCAATGGGCTCAGCAATAGTAGACTACGGCTACGACCTAATGCTAACCGACCTTGGAAACAGATATTCAGTCACAGTGGGATCACAAAAAGGAGGAGAACTCCTATCAAAATACGGTGAAAACGTCACCGAAGCTCTCGCACGTGACGTACAGCAAGTCGGCCAGAAAAAAAGCGAAATAATGAACATGTCACAACAGAAGTTTGAATTCCCACCAGAAATGATTCCTGACTTGCTAAGCAAAGCTTATGGCGAGAGCGCCTTTTGGGAAAAACACTCTGAGAAATGCCTGGGCTGCGGCTCATGCGTTCTTGTTTGCCCCACCTGCTACTGCTTCGACATAAAAGATAATCTTGATCTTTCGCTTGAGAAAGGTGAAAAAGTTCGAACATGGGATGGATGCCTACTCGAGGATTTCGCAAAAATCGCTTCAGGAGAAAACTTCCGCCCAACCAGACCCTCACGGTATCGCCACCGCTACTTTAAGAAAGGAAAGTATCTTTACGACAGATTCGGCTTTGTATCGTGCGTTGGCTGCGGCCGATGCGGTTCAAACTGTTTATCGAACATTGCAAACCCCGTTCAGCTCTTTAATGACATATACCATGAAACCCAAGCCATGAGTGCGGAGGTGGCTCCAGCAGCTCAGGTTGAAGTCAACATCCAAAGTGAAGGTAACATTGACTATGTACCGAAGCTTGCGTCGATAGTTAAGAAACAGAAGATGACTGACAATGAAATGCTGTTCGAAATCAAACTTGACGACGGCTCTAACCTAGGGCATAAACCGGGGCAATTCGCGGAAATCTCAGTTTTTGGAATAGGCGAAGCACCCATTTCAATTTCATCCTCCCCTACAAAGAAGGGAACCTTTGAAATCTGCGTACGCAAACTCGGCGACGTTACAACAAAGTTACATACTCTAAATATAGGGGACAAAATAGGAGTAAGAGGACCATTTGGAAACGGCTTTGACGCTGAAGCGCTCAAAGGAAAAGATTTGCTTTTCGTTGCAGGCGGGTTAGGACTTGCTCCACTTCGATCTCTGTTCAACTATGTCTTGGATAACAGGAAGGATTACGGGCATGTCACACTTCTATACGGCTGCAAAGAACCACGCGAACTTCTCTTTAAAAACGAAATCCTTGCATTAAAAAACAGAAAAGACGTCGAGTTCAAAGCAACAGTAGACCGATGCCCTGAAGACGAAGCTTGGACAGACAACACAGGCGTCATCACAACTCTAATTCCGCAGGTAACCTTTGACCCACAAAATATCCATGCAATTATCGTCGGTCCTCCAGTGATGTACAAATTCGTTATAAGGGATTTGAAAAAACAAAATGTTCCAGATGAACACATAATCGTCTCTTTGGAGCGAAGAATGAAATGCGGAGTCGGAAAATGCGGTCATTGCCAAATCAACCATATCTACGTATGCAAGGATGGACCTGTGTTTAATTATTCAAAAATAAAAGGAATTCCGGAGGCATTATAATGAAACCAAGAGTTGCATTCTTTGATTTTGCTGGCTGCGAAGGAGACCAGCTACAAATTGCTAACCTGGAAGAAGACATTCTTGCTTTGCTGGGCCAGGTTGATGTAGTAAGTTTTAGAGAAGTTACCAAAGACCACAGCGACAACTACGACATAGCCTTTGTTGAGGGCTCCTGCACGCGGCTTCAAGATGAAGAAAGACTAAAGCAAATCAGAAACAACGCCAAGATCGTGGTGGCTTTCGGTTCATGCGCTGCAATTGGTGGCATAAACTGCATGAGAAACTACAAAGATTTGGACGATGTTAGAAAGACAGTTTACGGTGACCAAGCAAAACTATTCGACACTTATGCAGCAAGACCCATCGATGCAGTAGTAAAAGTAGATGCGTACATTTACGGATGCCCCGTTGACAAAGACGAATTTATCCAAATCGTAAAATCGCTTCTACTCGGCAAAAAACCAGACATACCAACCTACCCAGTTTGCGTAGAATGCAAGAAAAACGAGAACATCTGCGCATTTGAACGTGGACAATTCTGCATTGGAGCGGTAACCAGAGCAGGTTGCAACAGCGCCTGCGTCAATCAGGGAACTATTTGCTGGGGATGCCGAGGATTAGTAGATAACCCAAATGAAAACAGTCAAAAAGAAATTTTGATTAAAAACGGTTTAACAGTTGACGATGCAATTGGAAAGTTTAAATTGTATTCAGGTTGGCAGGAGGCTAAAAGATGAGCAACAAAAATGTAAATATCGAAGTCCACCACGTGACAAGAGTTGAAGGACACGGCAACATCTACGTGAACGTAAAGCAAGGAGTTTTAGAGAGGTGTGAATGGAATGTTCCTGAAGCACCAAGATTCTTTGAAGCAATGGTTGTTGGTCGACAATGGACTGAGCTTCACCATATAACTTCGCGAATATGCGGTATCTGCTCAATTGGACATTCGCTTGCATCTCTGAAAGCTACTGAGGCAGCAATGGGTATACCCATCAGTGAACAGGACCTTAAACTTAGGAAACTTGCAGTGCACGCTGAAAACATACAAAGCCACGTACTACACTTGGGATACCTTGTGTTGCCAGATCTACTTGGCGTAAACTCAGTTATCCCACTTGCATCTTCCAACCCCGACGAAGTTAAAACAGTCATACGCCTACACAGAACCGCCAACGAAATGTCAAACCTCATCTGCGGAAGAACCACCCACCCACAAAGACTGATTCCTGGCGGTTTCTCAAAAATTCCATCAGAAAAAGAGTTGTCAGTACTCAAGAAGAAATTGGCGGATTCTGTTCCTGACCTCTTGGTCGTGGCGAACCTCGTTAAGAGTTTAGCTGGGAAACTTCCAGATTTCACTAGGGAAACTGAATTCATTGCTTTAACTGATGATAAGGAGTACGCTCTGTACGATGGACAAATCTGTTCAACGGATACTGGTAAAGCGCCAGTGAACGAATACCTATCTTACACAAACGAATACATCACTCCAAAATCCACTGCAAAATGGGCAAAACACGCACGCGATTCCTACATGGTTGGTGCTTTAGCCAGATTTAACATAAACTACGAAAAGCTTTCACCGATGGCAAAAGATGTTGCAAAGATGTTTGGCCTAAAACCAATCAATTACAATCCATTCATGAACAGCGTTGCACAGTTGATTGAAACAGTTCACAGCGTAGAAGAATCGATCAAACTGTTAGCTGAGCTAGAAGCGGCTGGCTTGCAGCCCCAATCTGAGTACAACAAGCCTAACATACAGGTTAAGGCTGGACGAGGAGTTGGCGCCGTTGAAGTTCCAAGAGGCATACTGTTCCACGACTACACATACAATGCGAAAGGAGTCTGCACCAAAGCCAACTGCATCATCCCGACCAACCAAAACCACGGCAACATTGAACTGGACATGAAAGCATTCGTTCCAAAGCTGCTGAACAAGAGTGAAAAAGAAATTGAGTTAAACCTTGAAATGCTCGTTAGAGCTTACGACCCATGCATCTCATGTTCTACACATGCAGTGCAAGTACACTTTGTTTAAATAGTAGAGAGAGAGCGGGGAATCGTCTTTCGCTTCCTTTTTTGTTCCTAATTTTATATAATTATTAAATAAACATCTGTAAATGATTTTAGAAGGTACCGTAAACTTTTTATTTGCACAAAGATTACCTTTTAACGAACGGAGTTTCAAGAGGCAAGAACATGAGGGATCGTCACCTCCATAACTGGGATCGTCGGGTACTTATTCTTTGATTCACCCAATTTATCCTCTGAAGCTCAAAGAAAAAATGCATTCATAACTTCTCTAGACGAGAGTATAGCAGATTCAAGTTATAGGAGACAAAGTTGAAAATGGCAAAAATGTCTGGTGCACAAGCACTCTTAGAATCCCTTGAAAGAGAAAACGTAGATGTGATATTCGGCATCTTAGGCGGCGCAATCCTGCCAGTTTACGATGCTTTATCCGGCAACAAGAAAATCCGCCACATACTTGCAAGACACGAGCAGGGAGCAGCCCACGCAGCCGAAGGCTACGCACGAGCCAGCGGAAGAGCAGGTGTATGTATGGCAACCTCGGGTCCGGGAGCCACCAACCTAGTAACAGGCATAGCCAACGCCTACATGGATTCCTCCCCGATAATTGCTTTGACCGGGCAGGTTCCATCTTCTGGTGTCAACACCAGCTACATGATTGGCAGAGATGCCTTCCAAGAAGCAGACATTATAGGCATCACCACCGCCATCACCAAATACAATTACCAACCAAGAACAGTCGCTGAAATCCCAGTCGCCGTTAAAAGCGCGTTTTACCTAGCAACCACAGGCAGGCCAGGACCAGTTTTGATTGATTTACCCAAGAACGTTCAAGCAGGAACCGCTGAAGTAGAATTCACGGATAAAATTGACGTCGGTGGATACAAACCAGCCCTCGAACCAGCCCTAGCGAGAATCAGCGAAGCCGCATCATTGCTTGCAAAGGCTGAACGGCCAATTATCCTGGCTGGCGGCGGAGTTATAATTGCTGGAGCATCAGACGAATTAATTCAGATGTCAGATTTACTTATGGCGCCAGTAGCCACCACATTCATGGGTAAAGGCGCTTTCCCAGAAACCCATCCTTTATCACTCGGAAGCATAGGCATGCATGGAAACCCAGCTGCAAACAAACTGATGGGCGAAGCTGACGTTTTGTTGGCGGTTGGAACAAGGTTCTCTGACCGTGCAACCGCGAACTTGGATACTTTCGCAGCCAACGCTAAAAAAATCCATATAGACATCGACAACGCTGAAATCAACAAAAACATTGAAGTCGACTTGCCTATAGTTGGCGACGCCAAAGTCTCGCTGAAGATGCTGATTGCTGCTATATCGAAGAAGCTTCAGAAAGACGAAGGAAAAGCATGGACAAAACGAGTTAAAGAAGCCAAAGAACAGCTAAGCCCACTGATGAAGGATTTGCCAAGAGACTTGGTGCCTAAAGCATTGCTAACGGAGCTAAGGAAACTGCTGCCTGAAAGCGCCATAGTCACCACGGAAGTTGGGCAAAACCAAATGTGGTCAGCCCTTTACTTCAAAGCGTTGAAACCTCGGACATTCATTAGTTCAGGCGGTTTAGGAACTATGGGGTTCGGTTTTCCAGCTGCGATAGGCGCAAAAGTCGCGTGCCCAGATCGAGTAGTGGTGGACATAGCGGGCGACGGCAGCTTCATTATGACCGAGCAGGAACTAGCATGCTCAGTAACTGAGAATATTCCAGTCACCGTTATCGTGCTAAACAACTCAGTGCTTGGCATGGTGGCGCAGTGGCAGCGAATGCTCTACAAACGCCGTTACATGGCAGTGAACCTGGGTAAAACACCAGACTTTGTTAAGCTTGCAGAAGCTTACGGAGCACAAGGACTTAGGGCAACGTCAATCGAGGAATTCCACAAAGCAGTTAAGACAGCATTGGCTAGTAAGGTTACAACGGTAATCGATGTGCCTATTGGCTCAGAGACCGATGTGGTTCCATTTGTGCCTCCAGGCTGCGGTTTACCACAACAGAAAGGTGACTACTAATGGAAAATGGGAAAACTAAAGTAATCAGTGTCCTAGTCGAAAACAAACCTGGTGTACTCCACGGTATTGCCAATCTCTTCAGACGCAGAAACTTTAACATCGAAAGCATCACTGTTGGTCCCACCGAACAAAAAGCCATATCGAGAATGACCATTACAATCAATGGAGACGAAAAAACAATCGACCAAGTCATCAAGCAAGTCGCTAAACAAATTGATGTCCTCAAAGTCGACGAATTATCCCAAGGAAATTTTGTCATGCGGGAACTCGCCTTGATAAAAGTCAATGTCCCCAGCACCAAAGAACGCTCCGACATCATAAACTGTGTAGAAGTCTTCCGGGGCAGAATTATTGACGTTTCAAACGACAGCTTAACTGTTGAAATCACTGGAACCCCCGACAAAATCGACGCGTTCCTAAATCTCATGAAAACCTACGGAGTTATAGAACTCGCCCGAACAGGCATAACGGCATTGGCTCGGGGGGCAAAATCGATAAGAATAGACGAGTAAACACCACTGCCCAAGCGGAAACCCTTAATTGCCTGTTCTTTAAAATTCCCAATTATCTTAGCTGTATTTAGTTAATCTAAGGATAAGAAGAAAAATGAACATAACGGAAAAAATCTTAGCTAAAGCTTCAGGAAAAAAAGAGGTGCATCCAGGAGAAATCATCGACGCAAACGTTGACATGATAATGGTGCATGACCTAACTGGACCCTTAGCTGTTGAAGCTTTCAAAAAAATAGGCGTACCAAAAGTTTGGAATAACAAGAAAGTAGTTGTAATTCTGGACCATCAGGTTCCAGCGGAGTCGATTAAGGCAGCGGAACTGCATAAGACCATGCGGCAATTCGCCAAAGACCAAAACCTAACTTTCTACGACGTAGGAAGAGGCGGAATATGCCACCAAGTTATGCCAGAAAAAGGACATGTGGTCCCTGGTTCAGTAATCGTTGGCGCAGATTCACACACTTGCACTTACGGAGCGTTCGGATCGTTCGCCACAGGCATAGGCTCAACAGAGGCAGCTGCAGTTTTTGCAACAGGCAAAATCTGGTTTAAAGTGCCGCCGTCAATCAAAATCAGCATCAAAGGCAACTTCCAAAAATACGTTACACCAAAAGACCTAATTCTGGCGATAATAGGCAAAATGGGCGTAGACGGAGCCATTTACAAAAGCACAGAATTCAACGGTCCAACTATCAAAAACATGAGCATCGCTGGCCGAATGACATTGTGCAACATGGCTGTGGAGATGGGTGCCAAAAACGGCATAATCGAACCAGACGAAACAACACGCAAGTTTCTGGAGGGCAGAGTAAAGTCTATGCCAGACTTTGAAGCATTAAAGAGCGACAAAGACGCAGTTTACGAGCGCACCGTCGAGTTTGACGTTTCAAAGATGGAACCGCAAGTAGCTTGTCCATCATCAGTTGATAACGTGAAGCCCGTCTCAGAAGTCGGCAACGTCCCAATCGAGCAGGCTTTCATCGGTTCCTGTACAAACGGCAGAATAGAAGACTTACGCTTAGCCGCAGAGGTTCTGAAAGGTAAACGAGTTAAAGACGGCGTACGCGCCCTGGTGATTCCTGCTTCTCAAGAAGTCTACCGCCAAGCCTTAAACGAGGGCTTAATGGAAATCTTCACAGACGCAGGCGCAATCGTATGCGGATCCGCATGTGGACCATGCTTGGGAGGCCACATAGGCTTACTAGCAGCAGGCGAATCATGCGTTAGCAGCAGCAACCGCAACTTCATCGGCAGAATGGGTAGCACCCAAGCTAGCGTCTACTTAGCCTCACCTGCAACGGTGGCGGCTTCAGCGGTTACAGGCAAATTAACTAACCCAGCAACACTGGAGACAGAAGCATGAACAGCAAAATCAAATCCCCAGCTATAAAATTCGGCAACAACATCGATACTGACGTTATCTTGCCAGGAAAATACCTGATTTTAGTTGACCCTTGTGAATTAGCAAAGCATGCATTGGAGAGCTTAGACACAGAATTCGTCAACAAAGCTAAAGAAGGCGTCATCTTAGTCGGCGGTAAAAACTTCGGTTGCGGCTCAAGCCGCGAACAGGCTCCATTGGCATTGAAGTATTCGGGCGTGAAATGCGTCATTGCAGAAACGTTCGCGAGAATCTTTTTCCGAAACGCAATCAACATCGGCTTACCAGTCATCGAATGCCCAGGTATATCTGCTTCAGTCCAAACTGGCGACAAGTTGGCAGTGGATTTCGAAGTTGGCAAAATTGAAAACCTTTCAAACGGCAAAAAGTTTCAAGTAGAAAAGCTGCCACCATTCATACTAGAAATATTGGCAGATGGCGGATTAATCGAAAACCTACGAAGGAAAATGAAAAAATGACAGAATACAAAATATCTCTGATACCAGGTGACGGCATCGGACCAGAACTAACCGAAGCTACCCTAAAAGTCTTGGATTCAGCACAGAAAAAATTCGGAATAAAACTTAAGATTATTGAGGCGGAAGCAGGCGATGGCACTTTAGCTAAAACAGGCGCTGCACTGCCTGAAAGCACGGTGCAGATAATCAAGGATTCCCACGCTTGCCTAAAAGGGCCAGTAGGCGAATCAGCAGCCGATGTTATAGTGAAGCTTAGAATCATGTTTGACCTGTACGCTAACCTGCGCCCATTGAAAGCTTACCCAAACGTTCCCGTCGCGAACCCAGACATCGACATGTACTTTGTACGCGAAAACACCGAGGACGTTTACAAAGGCATAGAATTCACCATAAACCCCGACACAACAGTTTGCATGCGAATTATAACACGAAAAAACTGCGAACGCATAGCACACAAAGCCTTCCAAATCGCTCGGCTACGAAACGGCAAGAAAAAGGTTACCGCCATACACAAAGCCAACGTCATGCGTGTAACCGACGGCTTATTCCGCGATGTATGCCGCGAAGTCTCAAAGCAATATCCAGACATCGCCTTCAACGAGCTGTACGTCGATGCAGCATCTATGCGACTAATCAAAGAGCCCGAAGTATTCGACGTCTTCTGCACATGTAACATGTTCGGCGACATCCTATCAGATGAAGCAGCTCAGCAAATCGGCGGACTCGGCATGGCTCCAGGCGCAAACGTAGGCGACAACTTTGGATTATTCGAACCCATCCATGGCTCAGCACCAAACAGAGCGGGAAAACACACTGCTAATCCAATCAGCATGATACTATCCGCGAAAATGATGCTGGAGTGGCTGGGAGAGAAATACGGCGACAAGAAATGCTTACAAGCAGGCGCAGCCATAGAGAACGGAGTAGTTTACGCTTTACGTAATCGTCAGTCGGTTCCTGACTGCGGCGGCACCGCCACAACCGTGGGCATGGCTGAAGCCATCGCTGCCGCTTTAACGGCGAAAACTGGTTGAAAGTATGACAAACAAAACCCCAAGAACTATCCGAATTTTTGACACAACACTAAGAGATGGGGAACAAACCCCCGGAGTTTCTTTAACAGCCGACGACAAGATGGAGATTGCACGGCAACTAAGCAAACTGGGCGTCGACACCATCGAGGCTGGTTTTCCAAGTTCTTCAGATGGCGAAAAAAAAATTGTCCGAGACATTGCTAAGGCTGGATTAACCTCAGAAATCTGCGCGTTGTCACGAGCAACTCGAGGCGACATTGACGCGGCGCTTGCCTGTGATGTGGGCTTAATCCACGTTTTCATCCCAACTTCCCCTGTCCAAATGAAGTATGCCGTCAACTTAACAACTGAACAAGTGCTCGCTTCAACCGTAGATTCGATTTCCTATGTGAAGAAGCACGGTGTAAGATGCGAATTCTCACCTATGGACGCAACACGCTCAGAGATGCCGTTTCTAAAGCAAGTTTGCAAAGCGGCACAGGATGCAGGCATGGATAGCCTAAACGTCCCTGACACTGTCGGTATAATGATTCCTAAAACAACCGCCAAACTAATCGAGGAACTAAAAACCGTCGTCACCGTTCCGATAAGCACACACTGCCACGACGACTTTGGCTTGGCAGTAGCAAACAGTTTAGCTGCTGTTGAAGCTGGCGCAGCCCAGGTGCATGTCGCCGTCAACGGTTTAGGAGAACGCGCAGGCAACGCGTCGTTGGAAGAAGTTGTTATGGCGCTGCACATGATTTACAAGTACAAAACAGGCGTCAACACTCGCTTACTCTACAGCACCTCACGAATGGTTGCATCGTTAACCGGCATTACTGTGCAGGCTAACAAGGCGATTGTCGGCGAAAACGCTTTTGCACATGAATCAGGCATCCACACCCGCGGTGTCACGGAGAAACCATTAACTTTTGAACCCATAAACCCCGAATTAGTTGGGCGCACAAGAAAACTGGTCGCTGGCAAACTAGCTGGAACCCGAGGCATCAAAGCAGAGCTGGAAGAAATCGGCATCCACCCAACAGAAGAGCAACTTAAAGAAATCGTTGGGCGCGTGAAGGACTTAGGCGATAAAGGCAAGATGGTGACAGATGCGGATTTGATAGCGTTGACTGCGGCTGTTATGGGTGAAGTGATTGGGGAAGAAAAAATCATCGACTTATGCGACATGGCTGTCGTAACAGGAATCAAAGTTATCCCAACGGCTTCGGTACGGCTGGTTTTGAATGGAAAAGAATACGTTGCTGCAGAAACCGGCGTCGGACCAGTAGATGCCGTGCTAAAAGCTATTCAGAAATTAACCAGTAACATGGAAAACATCCGCCTAAGAGAATACCGACTTGAAGCCATAACCGGCGGGTCAAATGCAGTTGCCGAAGTCGTCATCAAAGTCGAGGACGAAAAAGGAAACCTCGTCTCAGCCCGCGCAGCCAGAGAAGATATCGTTATGGCAAGCGTTGAAGCCATGATAAACGGCATAAACAAACTCCTGATTAAGAATCATAAACAGGGAAACAAAAAGTGAAAGTAGTCTATCAAGGTGAAACCGGCGCCTACAGCGAAATGGCTGTCTACAAGTTTTTCGGCAGCAAAGTAGAGCCAGTTCCCTGCAAGGACTTTAGGGATGTCTTCGAATCTGTAAAAACAGGCCTTGTGCCCAATGGTGTGGTTCCAATTGAGAACTCAATTGAAGGAAGTGTCAACCAAAACTACGACCTATTCCTCTCTTATGACCTTAAAGTCTGCGGTGAAGTCGCAGTAAAACTTGCCCATGTCCTAATAGCGAACCCCCAAACAAAATTCGACAACATCGAAACAGTCTATTCGCACCCCCAAGCGTTGGCGCAATGCCGCAGTTACCTCGAAAAACACAAATGGGAAATCATCCCCGCCTACGACACCGCCGGAGCCGTCAAAACCATCAAAGAAAAAGGACTCTTTAATGCAGCAGCCATTGCAAGTGAAAAAGCCGCAGACCTCTACGGCATGAAGATTCTCGCACGAGACATAGCGGATAACCCGTCAAACTACACACGATTTCTTGTCATATCCCCAGAAGATGCAGCACCAACCGGCGATGACAAAACCTCAATCATATTCTCAGCCAAACATGCACCAGGCACCCTATACCGTGCCCTTGGAGAATTCGCATCAAGAAACATCAACCTAACAAGAATCGAATCTAGACCCACAAAAACGACTGCTTGGCAATACAACTTTTACTTGGACTTTGAGGGTCATCGAACCGAGAAACGCTGTGCAGAGGCACTGCAAGCCCTAGAAAAGTACGCGACCTTCGTGAAAATTCTGGGATCGTACCCCAGAGCAATCTAATTATTTCTTTGCTTTCTTTAGTGGCAACCCTGCAGCGTACTTCATTGATTTATCCAGCCATTCAGCGAACAGTTTGTCGTCAGAATAGAGAGATTTGGGTAAAACCACATAACCCTTCATCTCATGTCCAGACACAGGCTCAAAAACAGTCACACCTTTGCAATCTCGCTTTATTTCCTCAATATCGGCATCCGATAGCCTCAGGAAAAGCTTGTCGCCATGAACACCCACAAACATGTTGCCGTTGACAAAGTAGGCTGGGTAACCGAACATTTTTTTGTAATCGCAGTTTTTGTCTTTCATTTTATCGTTAATAAAATCTACAAGCTCTTGTGGCGCTTTCTTGAATTCCATAAAAACAACTCAACTAGAAAAACAATAAATAATTACTTGAGGTTTTCTGTCATTGCTTATTTTTCTGTGGATTCAAGCATCTTGTACATGACTTCGTAGGATTGTGCGAAGTCACTGTCACTTTCTTTGAGCTTCTTTTTTAGCAGCTCCATCCGCTCAACGATCGCCGCTGTATCCTTCTTTTTTATTAGGTTAAGCCATTCTTGGGCTTTAGTCATAAATTGGTCTTCGATTTTTCCCACTTCAGGCAGGCTTGTTTGTAGGCTTGCGTAGAGGTCAGGGGTTTCCAATGCTGTCGCCTCAGCCAGAGTGAATAACATTCTGTAGGTTGTGCCTGCAACTTTTTTGGTTTCAGGCAAATTCTTCTGCTCCAGCAATGTTTCGCAGGCGACCAAACCCAGAAAATGCGGCAGACCCAAAACTACCGACATTAGTTCATCATGCTTCTTGGGAGTCATTATGAAAACGTGTGCTTCCTCTTGCTCGAGCCATTTTTTGAATTTTTGCGCAAACTCCTGTTCCTTATCATTTGTCGGCGTCAGGACGAAGGCTTTGTGTTTGACGCCGTTGCTTCCCGGACCAAAAACTGGATGCGTTCCCAAAGCGGTGGCGCATTTAATGTATTGATGCATGGTTTTGACTGGTGCCTCTTTGATTGAGCAAATATCCATGACAACTTGCCCTTCTTGTACGGCTGGGCTGATTGCTTTAACAACCTCTTCCACAGCGCTTATGGACACACAAAGGAGAATTTGTTCGGCATTTTTAACTGCTGCTTTGAAGTCGTCGGTTAATTCCACATTGAGGTCTTTTAGTTTCGCTAATTTTTCTTTTTTTCTATCAGCCAAAACCACATCGAAACCTTTGGATTGAAAAAATTTAGCGAACCAAACACCCATCTTTCCAGCGCCGATTACGGCTATCCTCATCAAACAGCCTCACTGATTTTGTCCAATGCTACTTTAATCTCCTGGCTTGGAGCAGTCAGGGAAATTCTGAAGTGTTCTCTGTAATCGCCAAAAGCTGTTCCCGGAGCAACTGCAACGCCTTTATCAAGCAAGTCTAAAGTGAATTTTTCAGAATCTAAGCCGTCGCGTTTGGGGAAAACGTAGAATGGCGCTTCAGGTTTTGAGAATTTGAAGCCTGCTTTAGCTAAGGTTTTGCTAGCTATTTTTGCTCGCTCCTCATATTCTTCTTTTATTTTTGTTGAGAGTTGCTTTTGCATTTGGAGTGCTCTTAAAGCCGCTTCCTGTATGAAGACGGGTACGTTGTTGATGGTGATTTGGTTGAGTTTAGTAATGTTGTCGACTAACATTTTGTTAGCTATAATGTAGCCGATGCGCCAGCCGGTCATGCTGAAGGTTTTGGAGAATCCGGTTGTGAGGATGTGTTTGTGTCCTCCGTTGTATTCTAGGATACTTTTGGTTTTGGTGAAGGCTATTGTTCCGTAAACTTCGTCGGAGAGGATTGTGACGCCTTTATTGTTGGCTATTTCCACTATGCCGTCAAGAGTTTTGGCATCCATGACTTTGCTCGTGGGGTTGTTTGGGTTGTTGAGAATAATCAGTCGAGTGTCCTTGTCAATCATGTTTTCGAGCGTGCCAAGGTCAACTTTCCAATCGTTCTCAAGTTCAGTCCGCAACAGCTTCGTTTGAGCGCCTAAACTTTTCGCAATTAAATCATAAGCTGTCCAGTAAGGCGTAGGAATAATAACGTTGCCTCCACCCTTCAACATCAAAAACATGGTGGCGAATATGCCCCATTTTGAGCCGGGAGTAATAACAACGTTCTCTTCTTTGACGCCGTGCAGTTCAGCGAGTTTCTGCCGCAAGCTATTCTCGCCGTAGGAAGAGGAATACTTGGTTTTCCCTGCCTTCATAGCCGCATAGGCAGCATCCACTATTTCGGAGGGCGTAGCTAAGTCTGGATCACCAAGATTTAAGCGGATTATTTTTTTCCCTTCACTTTCAAGTTTGAGCGCTTTCTCGTTTATTTCGTAGAGCAATTCTTTGGACGCTCCGTTAAGAGTTCTTTATTCTTGAACAGCACTGCACATATTAACTATTTCGCGGTAAACCCGTTCAATTTGAACTGAATCAAGCTGAAATTGCATTGATTTCTCTTTAATGCGCTTGTAAACCTCATTTTCTCTTGACAAGTCTTTAATTGACATCCCCTGCTTTTTCTTAGCATCGCCTATAGCTTTACAAATTTTGACTCTTTCACATAAAGCTGAAAGGATTTGGTCGTCGACTGCATCTACTTTTTTTCGAAGCTTTGAAATGTCATCCATGTTTAATGCTCCTTGAGGATTTTTGGTATGAAACCTGAGCGGATCATGTGGTCGGCTAATGTTATAGCGACTGCTGCTTCAATGGCGGGTACCGCTTTTGGAACTACGCATGGGTCGTGTCTGCCCTTGACGCTTAAAGCCGCGTTTTGCATTGTGGACAGGTTAACGGTTTTCTGTTCCTTCGCAATCGAGGGTGTTGGCTTAATTGCCACCCGTATCATAATGGGCATGCCGTTTGATAAGCCACCTAAGATTCCGCCTGCATTCTCTGTTGAGGTTATTACCTTGCCGTTTTTCAAAAGGAAAGCGTCATTGTTCTCTGATCCACTCATCTCTGCAGCGCCAAAGCCAGCGCCAAACTCCACGCCCTTAACAGCGGGAACAGCAAACAATGCCTTAGCTAAATCAGCATCCAACGAATCAAACAGCGGCTCACCAACCCCAACGGGCATGTTAAAAGCTAAGCATTCAACTATTCCGCCGATGCTGTCGCCTGCTTTTCGGGCCTCGATTATGGCTTCCTCCATCTTCTCGCCACAAGCGAGGTCTGGGCACCTTGTTGCTGCTGCGTAACGGTTTTTGCGGATTTCCGCTTCACTAAACTTTTTAGAGATGCTAATTTGCCCGATTGCAGAGGCGTATGCCTGAACATCAACGTCAAATTTGCTGAGCAGTTTTTTAGCTATAGTTCCTGCCATTATCAATGCCACGGTGACTCTTCCTGAGAAGCGTCCGCCGCCTCGGTAGTCGTTGAAGCCGCCGTACCTGACGCGGGCTGGGTAATCTGAGTGTCCGGGTCTGGGCAGGTCTTTGATAGCTTCGTAGTCGCTTGAGTTGGTTTCCTTGTTTTCAACTGTTAATGTGATAGGTGCACCAGTTGTGAAACCTTTGAAAACCCCTGAAAGAATCTTTGCAACGTCTTTTTCAACTCGTGCAGAAACAATTTTGGGTTCTGCTGGAATTCTGCGGTCAAGCTCTTCTTGGAAATCAGCTTCGGATAGCGGCAACCCTGCAGGGCAACCATCCACAACTACACCAACAACTTTTCCGTGGCTTTCGCCGAACGATGTAACTGTGAATTCTCTACCTATCGAATTTCCCGCCAACTAAATTAGCTCCTACCTGTTTTAGATGAGTGAAGAACTGTGGATAAGACTTTCTAACACACTCAGCATTCTGAATCGTAGTTTGTCCTTCTGCACGTAGGGCGGCGACTGCGCATGCCATCGCAATTCGGTGGTCGTTGTGTGGGTCTATGACTGCACCATGCAAAGCGCAGCCGCCCTCTATGATTAAGCCGTCCTCGTTGATGCTGATTTGTGCACCCATCTTTGTTAATTCAAGGTAAAGCGAATTAAGACGGTCAGATTCCTTAAGCCGAAGCCTGTGAGCCCCAAAAATGTGGGAAGTACCCTTCGCGTAGCATGCCAGAGCGGCTATTGCTGGAACAAGATCAGGAATATTTTTGGCGTCAACCTCGACGGGTTTGAGCAAATTACCTAAGCCTTCTATCTCGACGCTGTCTTCACAGACTTTACCTTCAACACCCATATGTTTCAGTATGCCCAGAATGGCTTTATCTCCTTGAACGCTGCTGTAATCGAGGTTGTTTATTTGGACTTTTGAGGTGGTTATGGCTGCAGCAGCGAGTAGGAAAGCAGCTGAAGAGAAATCTCCAGGAACTCTGCGGTTCGATTGCGTGTAGGTTTGGTTTGCTGGGATATGAATGTGATTTTCATGAGCAGGCACTCTGATGCCATGGTCAGCAAGAACAGCCTGAGTCATCTTCACATAATCCTCAGATTCCAATGGTGAAGTAAGCATAATTTCAGTGTCCACTTTAGCTATTGGACAAGCAAACATCAACCCAGAAATAAATTGTGAACTCACATCGCCCGGAATCGAAGTCTCTCCACCAACAATGCCTCCCCCTTCCACGAAAACGGCATCTCTGTCGCCGAGTTTTCCAACATGCGCTTTGGCGCCGAGTTCCCTGAGGCTCGTCAATAATGGTTCCACAGGTCGCTTCTCAATTGAACCCCTAAATACCAACGCCGAAGAATCCGTTGCTAGCGCAACTACGGGAATCATGAAACGCAATGTCGCCGCAGATTCACCGCAATCGACCGGCTCTTTTGCTCCCTTAAGCGGCAACGTGCCTTGGATTGTCCAGCAGCCTTCGGAGGCCTTCACTTTTGCACCCAAAGCAGTAACAGCTCGCAGCGTAGCTTCCGTGTCCTCAGACAAAAGAGGATTAGAAATTTTAGAAATCCCATGGGAAAGCGCCGCAGCAATAACCATTCTTTGCGTATAAGATTTGGATGACGGCGCACAAACCTGACCACTCAACTTTTCAGTTTTTTTAATTGTTACTTCTGTCATTGTTTAGAGCACCTTAGCTTTCTCACAGTTCATTTGCGCGTGCAATATTTCGCCTTCATATTTTTGCAAAGCAGCTTTCACCTCATTAACCTTGTCGTTTGGGACCACTGCTGAAACAGCTGGTCCTTTACCGCAAAGTCCAGCCGCTACGGCTCCCGCAGCCAACGCGTCAACAGCGATTTTTGTGTTAAAATTGGAGGCCGAAGAATAAATTAACCCGTTAAGAGTTAGGGCTTCCCAAAATTTGCCTTCCAAAGTCTTCTCGAAAGCGATTTCCACCAAAGGTTTGAGAGTTTTGAGCCTGTTCATATTTGAGTCAGCGGTGTATGCCTTTTGGGGCGGCACATGAAACAGCACTGTTAAATCCTTGGGCAAGGGCAACTGTTTGATGATTTCCCGTGTGGAGTTATCGGTAATTACTATGCCGCCAAAATAAGAAGCGCAGGCATCATCAAATGCACCTGTAACTGTGACTTTGGCGTCAAAAGCCGCTTCAACGCCTAAATTTACTATTTCTAGGTCGTCAAGGTTTTTGCCCAGAGCCGCAGTGGTTGCGAGCGAGGTTGCGTTTGCGGCAACACTGCTACTCTTGAGTCCTTTTGCGATGGGGATATTTGACAGCGTTTTTATTTTTGCGCCAAAACTTTTCTCTAAACCAAATCTTTGCAGGACCCTCGCTGCGGTTTTTTCGATGAGAAGCGTGCTTTCTTTGGGGTCGGAAACTATTTCAGCTCTTAAAACGCCTGGTTCGTCGGTTAATTTGACTTCAGCTCTAGTCCACAAGTCAACCCCAAATGCCGCACCCTTACCCAGTGCGATCGCGTTGACGATTGTTGCAGCTCCATGAGCTATAGCTACACCTTTACCCGTCACAGATTACACCTTCATCAAGTGAATAAGCGCTGCCTGCCTCATAACTTCAACTGGCGCAGATTTCCCCGTCCAAATTTCAAAGGAGGCTGCACCCTGATAAATCAACATTTCAACGCCGCTTACAACTTTGGCTCCCGCGGCTTTTGCTTCTTTAGCTAGTTTTGTCTCGATGGGATTGTATACTATATCCATCACCGCTAAATCTGGTCTTAATAGTTTAGGTGCCACAAGACTTTCTTCAGCTTTTGGTTTCATTCCAACGGATGTTGCGTTGATTAAGATGTCTGAGTCTTGGAGGTTATGCTGGATTTCCTTGGGTGTGAGCGAGCCCGCAACAATTTTTTTGTTAGCTGTCTTCTCCAGCAGCCTAGCTAATTCTTGAGCCGGTTTTAAGGTGCGGTTCAAAACTGCAAGTTCATCAGATTCCTTAGCCATCGCGTAAGCTATGGCTCTAGCGGCTCCTCCTGCCCCAAGCAACAAAACTTTTCTACCCTTCAGCTCCACACCATTCTCTCTTAGAGCTTTTAATGCTCCAACGCCATCTGTGTTAAAGCCGAAAAGTTTAGTTTCCTTATTCAAGACGGTGTTAACTGAATTTATGATTTGAGCCGACAAATCAACTCTATCCAGAAACTTCAAAATTGCACTCTTATGCGGCATAGTCACGTTTAAGCCACGGATGTTTAAAGCTCGCAAACCGTTTACTGCATTTTCAAGTTCCGCGGGCTTCACTTTGAAAGCTAAAAAAGCATAGTCAAGTTTGAGTTCGCCAAAAGCTGCATTATGCATTACGGGGCTCAGGGTGTGTTCTATGGGGTCGCCGATGACTCCGCAGACACGTGTTTTCCCTGAAATATCCATTATTTTATCCCCAATAAACCGTAAGCAGCACGCATCTCACCTATGCTCATTTGACCCGCAGCCGTTTCACTGCCTCGTTCAAGTGAAGCAAACGTGAAGAATGCCCCGAATTGAGGCGAAAGAAGCCTTGAGATCTTGCCGTGTTCACCCATGCAGAAACAAACCAGTTTAGCCTTGCTGGAAGCAAAAGAGACAAAGCTCAAAACGGGAAGGTTGTCTTCGACCTGTAAGGCTGTTGTCACAATCTTGCATATGCCGGCTCCGCTGGCAATTTCCTCATCAAGAACCTGTTCCATGTTTGAAACGCTTAGGGCACCGTTAAATTTGTGGTAGGAAACGATTGTTTTGGTTCCCATCTGCTTTAGTTTGTTGATGATTTCTTTATGTTTTGGGCTTGATAAGTCAACATCAACGTATTCGAAACCGTTTTCGGCGGCATTTAACAGGGTTTGTTGGCGCTGGAGTTCGGTTCCGGCGAACCGTCCTTTTTCACTTTGGAGTTTGTTGGCTGCGATTAGGGGAATTTTTGTGCTTGCTGAAAGTTCGGATAGTTTTCGGGAAATTTCAAGACTGTCGAGCCTTACTTCGATAAAGTCGGCTTGTGCTTTCTCCGCCTTTTTAATGAGACTTAGCGCTTCAAGGTTGTTTTTTGGGAGAATCGAGACGCAGATTCTCGCGGTCACTTTTCAATCACCGTTTCTTCAGGCACAGATATGCCGAAGTGTCTTCCTCCCTTCGCCGCTAAATGCACTATGACTTCGTCGCCGGGTTTTAGTTCTGTGACTGGTTTGGAGGCTTTGGGGGTGACTACGCGGATGGTTTCGGCGTTTTGGAGGATGGTCTTTATTGTTTTACCTTCAACTTCAGCTTCTACAAGGATGAGCGGGCGGATTTCGATTTTTATTCGTCCCACGTTTGATTTGCGTGTTTTTCCCTCGCGGTTGACGATTATGACTTCGTCTCCTGCTTTAAGTTCCGAGAGGTAACGGGTGTTTTGCAGTGAACCCAGAGTATACATCGACAGTGGACCAGCGTTCACCCGAAAAGGTCGGGACGCAACATACGGGTTCTCGTTTACTTCCGCCTCCACCAAGAACAAGCCTGCGCTTTGGCTTCCAACCAATATGCCCTCACCCTGCTTCATCATATCGCAGGTATCCACACAGACTCTGGCTCCAGTGCTGATTGGATCTGGTGACTAAAATTTTGGCAGTTGCCATTTCAAGTTTTAAGGCTTCGGGCTTAACGATGGCTACGGTTTTTAGGATTTCATCTGGATCCGAGGTTTTTAGCAATACGCCATCGGTTCCAAGTTCGAGGGTTTCAAGCGCGATTTTTGCTTCTTCTGCATTGGAGACTTCTGCGATTAGTTTGCTTTTCCCTTTTATGCGGGCGATTAAGTTTTCCAGTGGAATCACGCGCCAGTTTGCACAGCTAATGATTAAGTAGCTTGCTCCGAGTTCTGCTGCTTTAACGATCAGGTTCTCAGTTGCTTTATCGCTGATACAAATCCGAAAAATGTTATTTTGGACCTTATTTTTTTCGAGATTTTCCTCGTTTTTGGGTGAAGCCACGTTTTGGGTTTGTTTACTAGCCAAAAAAGTGGCTGTGTCGCCATCAAGGATTACGTCAAAGTACTGGTTAACTATCGCTGATGAGGCTTCTTTTTTGTTACCTTCTAACCAGAGTTCCTTCAACGTTTTCACCGAGAACCAAGGATTTTAAGTGCTTGCTCCACAGGAGCGTTTTCGTGGACAATGGCGGATAGCGCTTTAGCTATTTGTGTTGGGCTGTCACATTGGAAGACGTTTCGCCCGATGGAAAGTCCTGCTGCTCCAGCTTTCATGGAGTCAAAGGTTGTTTGAAGAACGTCTTCTAATGATTTGCATTTTGGTCCGCCTGCTATGACGATTGGAACAGGGCAGCTTTCAACTACTGCTTTGAAAGTGTCTATGCTGCCGGTGTAATTGGTTTTAATGATGTCTGCACCAAGTTCCGCGCCGATTCTCGCAGCATGCGCTATGACGTCTGGTGCTTGCTCATTTGGAATTTTTGGTCCCCTCGGATACATCATCGCTAAAAGAGGTATACCGTAGATGTCGCATTCATCTGAGACTTTGCCGAGGTTTCTGAAGCATTTTATCCTCGTCTTGTGCGCCCACGTTTACGTGTACGCTGACTGCATCTGCACCGATGCGTATGGCTTCCTGCACGCTGCAAACTTGGACTTTTGCATTGAGGTTTGGGCTCAGGTTAGACATGCCTGATAACATTACAATCAAACCTGCGTTGCCAACATCGATGTGCCGTGCTATGCCTTTATGGACAAGGATAGCGTCAACTTTGCCTTTAAGAAGTTTGTCAGTTATCTGCTGCATGTTAGCTAATCCCAGAATAGGACCCACAGTCACACCGTGGTCCATGGGGACGATTACTGTGTGGTTGTCTTTCTGCATGATTCTTCTTAGTCTGCGTGTTTTTCCTTCGTTCATTTTTTCACCTTAATGTGTTTTAAGTGAGTTTTTAATTAACTTTAATGCTTTTTCCTTTTCATTCCAATCTACAAAAAGCAGAATACTGGATGTAATGGTTAAAATGCCTGAGATGTTTATGCCGTTAACTCTTAGGTCCTCGCTGATTCTACCGATGATGCCATGTGTTTCTTCAAGTCCGACACCGCTTGTTTTTATGAACACCAGGTCCTTTTTAACTGCCATCGCAATGGTTTCTTTATTGCTGGTTGTTATCTTGTGGATTTGGTTGAAGAGGGTTTCGATGTTTTTTTCTTGAGGAACGTAGAGGATTATTGAGTTGGTGTTCATTGACATGCCAAGAAGCATCGAGTTTTCCCTGACTTTCGCTATCATTTCAGTGATGATCTGTGGGTTCGCTGAAATTCCAGTTCCAATCACCGTTATCTCGGCTACTGATGTGGGATGCGCTATTTCAGCGTCAAGTTCCGAAGCTAATCCTCCAGTGATTAATGTGCCTTCTTTGCTTAAGTCGCCGTTTGCATGGTTGATGACTTTGACATCAATGTCTTTGGGTTTGTACTTCAAGGCTTTGCTGTGAATGAATTTTGCTCCTGAATCTGCGAGGCCAACTAGTGTGTTAACGTTGATTTCCTTGAGCCTTTGGGGGTTTGCGATGATTTTTGGGTCACCTGACATTATGCCGTCAGCATCAGTTACTAGTACAACTTGGTCAGCGTTTAATGCTTCCGCTAAAATAAATGCAGTGGTGTCGCTTCCGCCTCTGCCAAGCGTAGTGATTTTGCCATCTTTAGTTTTTCCCAAGAACCCAGCGACTACTGGTATGGTACCTTTTTCAACTATTGGCAAGATACTTTCTTTGATACTTTTTTCGCAGTCTTTCAGGATTGGGTTGGCGTTTTGGAAGGCGGCGTCGGTTATTATGGGCCAGTTGCAGTCGATAGGGTCGAAGTAGCAAGAGTTTGCCCCGTTGCTTTTTAGTGCAGCGGAAAATATGCGTACGCTTGTTCGTTCACCCATCGAGAGGATATCATCCAAATCATGCTTCTCCAGTTTTCCATTCGAAGTGTTCTTCGCCGTAGTCATGAGAACGTCAGTTGTTTTGCCCATAGCGGAAACTACAACAGCGATTTTTGTGCCTTTTTTAGCTTCATTCACTACGGATACAACCGCTTTCAAGAGTCGCTCATGATCAGCTAAGCTAGATCCACCGAATTTAACAACAATTTTTTTGTTATCTACCATTTTAGTACACCCGTGCTTTGCCCAGAACTTTTCCCAAAAAATTCGTTAGTCCTGGGCTTAAGGAAAATAATGAAAATAAAAGCAGTAGTCGAAGCTAAGGAACTGTGATGTGCTGTCTTCTTTCTTGCTTTTGCAATTGAACATTTCTGCTTCGAACCTGTTGATTCAGTCATCTCCCAGAAAATATAAGCGTTTCGGATTGGAGCTAACTAAAAATGAGGGTTCTGTAGGGAAGGTTTTTCCAAACTAACCCTTATCCATGCGATATAATTACGCCAATACCATGAGTAGAACAACAGCATGAAAAAATAGTTAGATGTTGTTCTTTAAACTATAAGCTAAGTTAAAAGAAGAAGAAGCTTGGAAAAAACATTTTTCTTCTTCTACCCGTAGAGAATTAAGTGGCTTAAAAGATTCGTCTTTACTAGTGCAACAACAACACTCTATTTGTAGTTTTAACCTTTGAAAGATGCAACTGTATCGTGCAAAATTAGGTTGCAGCAGCATCAGCAGCAGCAACTTCTATGGTGCCCCTTTTAACTTTTTGACTCTGATTGTTGTTGCAACCGGTCTGCAGAATTCAGTTGCAACAACAACAACTTCTATAATTCTGTCGGTGGCGTTTCGGAATCAGGCAGCAATTTAAAGAGGTTTAGCTGTGACTTTTTTCGGTAGCCATTAATTAAGAACCCACCGCTGTGCACTTAAAGTCTAAAATTGTTTTCTTTCAAACAAAACTATAGCACCCACAAGAAGGGCAACCGTAACAATCGCTGATAGACCGATTGTAAAAACGTCTGGGTTGGATATGTTTAGCAGTGTAGGGACAAGTGAAATGACGGATGTCTGGTTGCCTCCATAGATGATCAGTATCGCTCCTACTAGAACTGATGGTGCGGCAACGCCGATGAGTACTCCTGCCGAGCAGGTTACGGCAATCATTGATAAGCTAATTGAAAGCGACTGGCCAAGGTTGCTCAAGATTGCTGTTGAAAGTGCGCCAGTGGTAAGGTAGTCTGTTGCCATTCCGACAAAAAAAGAAATGAAAATCGCTATAGCCACAGAGATGTACACTGAAAAGAACTTTGCCAGAAGTATGTCGCGCCGCTTAATTGGTCTAATCAAGAAAAGCTCGTAGACATGCCTGTTCCTCTCGTTAATTAATGAAACCGCCAGCATCACTGACGCTAAAGTCCCTGCTACGCTGGAGGTTACCAGCGCCGAAATAACTGAGAAGGGAATAGCTTGTCCAGTGGCGCCTACTTGTATAAACCGAAACAGGATGGTTATGATTGGCAAGCCAACCCAGAGGAAAATCATCACTTTGGACTTGTAGAATCCTCTTAACTCGTCAACAAAAAGCAGGGGTAAATTCATCCTTTTTCACCATCCTGCACATATTTAAAGTAAATCTCATCCAGCGAAGGCGACAACAAGCTGATGCCTCGCACCTTAATCTTTAGCACTTGCTATGCTCTGAATAATATTATCGATAACCTCATCTGCGTCCGCTTCAGCTACCAGATTCACCAAAACCCTGCCTGGAGAAACCTGTTCCACATCATTCACGTTTTTGATAGACTTAAATTCTTGCCATTTATCATTAGCATAAGACAAAAGCACCTCTACAACCTTTTGAGGGTTTAACTGAGATTTTAACTCGTTCAAAGTTCCAACCTGCTTAAGATGCCCATGGCTCAGAATTCCGATTCTGTCTGCGACGTCTTGAACATCGCTTAGGATATGTGAGGAGAACAAGATTGTTGTGCCTTTTCTACCCAGTTCAAGCACGATGTTTTTGAGTTGATGGCGGCTAAGCGGGTCAAGTCCACCAAGAGGTTCGTCTAAAACCAGCATCTTCGGGTTATGAAGTAAAGCTTGTGCTAACCCAACCTTCTGCGTCATACCGCCAGACAACTGTGAGATTTTTTTATGTCTCACGTCAGTTAGAGAAACCAAATCTAGTACTTCTGGAATGCGAGCTTCCAATTCCTCGTCTTTTAGCCCTGAGAGTTTCCCAAAAATTTTTAGCGCATGATCCACAGTTCGCCATTCCTGGAAAGCCACGCTCTGAGGAAGATACCCCAACAACCTGTGAATTTCATCTTTCTGTTTAGGCACTTGGTAGCCGCCTATTAGGACTTCACCGCGGAAATCTGTTATTAAACCGATGAGAATTTTCATGGTTGTTGTTTTTCCGGCGCCGTTTGGACCTATGTACCCAAAGATTTCTCCTTTTTTGATTGAGAGAGAAACGTTTTCTAGTGCACGGAAGCTGCTGTAGTCTTTTGTTAGGTTGCGAATTACAACGAATTCGTCGTTTACCGCGCTGTTAATGCTCATGCTTCCGCCTGCTTGTAGGTTTTACGTTTAATCGGCAGGTTTCTTTTATAACCTTCGTAACATAAAAACGACTTTGTTGTCACCAACATATTTGAATTATGTTAAAAATTCATTGAAGAAACGATAGATTGGTAAGGAGGAGGACAGTGAAAAATCACTAATGACGTGAAGTCGGAATGGCGTTTTCCGTTGTTAGTAACATGTTAAAATTTTGGGCTAAAATAAAGAGAGGAGAGGTCACAGAGAGCAAAGATTTACCAAAGTTTCCATGGTAACTCGTCCATGTACTCGTTTAGGCTGCGAATCGAGTTGCCGTTTTTGCCCTTTTGCTTTAGCACTTCTACCAGCGCAGCGGCAAGTTGCAGGTTGGTAATTACTGGAACGTTGAATTCCACCGCTTGACGCCTTATGATGTAGCCGTCTGTTAAGATGTCTGAGAAGCTTGAGCGTCGGTTAGCTATGGGCACGTTGATGACTAAGTCGATTTTGCGTTCCTGCAGGTAATCCATGATGTTAGGGCTAACTTGAGCGTCTTTGACTTTGTATAATACTGTGGCAGCTACACCGTTGGCGTTAAGTACGTCCGCGGTGTGATGAGTTGCGTAGATTTTGAAGCCCATTTCAGCAAAAGCCATAGCTATGGGCACAACCCGTTTTTTGCGTTCTTCGTCGCCGCCCACACTTAAGAAGACTGAGCCACCCTTCGGTGGAATATTGAATTCTGCAGCCTGAAGCGCCTTGGAGAATGCATCAGAAAAGTTTTCGCCTAAACAGGCCACTTCGCCAGTGCTAAGCATCTCGACGCCTAAAACTGGGTCAGCGCCGCTTAAACGCATAAAACTAAACTGCGGAACTTTAACGCCTACATGAGGCGCGACCTGCATAGGGGAAAGTTTAAGGTCGATTTTTTTGCCCAGCATCGCCAATGTTGCTTGCTCAATCAGGTTTATTCCGCGTGTTTTGCTGACAAAAGGCATAGAGCGTGAAGCTCTAAGGTTGCATTCGATGACGTTTACTACGTCGTCTTTAACAAGGTACTGAATGTTGTAGGGTCCGTGAATTTTAAGCGCCTTAACGATGCTTTGGGTGCATTCCTCGATTTTCTTTTGAACCTCAACCTTTAGAGCTTGAGGCGGAATAGTCATGGTTGCATCGCCGCTGTGAACGCCAGCGTTTTCTACATGCTCCATTATTGCGCCGATAAGCACGTTTTCGCCGTCAGAAACCCCATCTACCTCGACTTCTTTGGCGCGGTTAATGAATTTGCTGATGACAACGGGGTGGTCGCGGGAAACTTTTGCAGCTAGGTTAAGGAAGTTCTCCAATGAGGTTTCGTTGTAGGCAACACGCATGGCTGAACCAGACAACACGTAGCTTGGTCGGACAAGGACGGGGTAACCGATTTTCTGGGCAAACCGTTTTGCCTCGTCAATCGATAAGAGTTTGCTCCAGCTCGGCTGACAGATTTCCAATTGGTCGAGGAGCGCACTGAATTTAGAGCGATCTTCCGCTAAATCAACATTTTCCGCCGAGGTACCAAGGAGTTTTACGCCTGCCTTTGAAAGCGTCATAGCGAGGTTGTTTGGGATTTGCCCGCCTACGCTGGTGATGACGCCCAGAGGGTTTTCTTTTTCGTAAATATCCAAAATTCGCTCGACACTTAGTTCTTCAAAGTACAGTTTGTCAGAGACGTCGTAGTCGGTTGAGACGGTTTCTGGGTTGTAGTTGACCATTATGGCTTCTTTTATGCCGTTTTTCTTGAGCGCCCAGATTGTGTTTACGCCGCACCAGTCGAACTCTACGCTTGAACCGATTCGGAAAACGCCTGCGCCGAGTACAATGACTTTGCTCTGTGTTGTTGTTAATTCTATGTCGTCTTCGTCTCCGCCGTAAGTCAAGTAGAGATAGTTAGTTTTTGCAGGCCACTCCGCTGCTAACGTGTCAATCTGCTTTATCACTGGGAGAATGTTAGCACTTTTTCTATATGCTCTAATGGTGAATTCGTCTGTTGCTTGGCACTCCGCTATTTGCTGGTCTGAAAAACCGATGCGTTTAGCTTCACGGATAGTTTCTGCCGCTAAGCCCTCTGCCATGTTGAGGGTGCGCAGTTGATTTTCCATATCGATGATGTTTTGGATTTTATAGAGGAAGAAGGGGTCTACACCGCTTAAACGGTAGATTTCTGGGATGCATATGCCCATCTTCAGGGCTTTAACGAGTTTGTAGAGGCGTTCGTCAGTTGGGTTTGCAATTTCATCTCTTATGCGTTCTTCCGATTCTGTTTCAGAATCCTCAGGGTTGCAGACTAAACCTATCTTGCCCGTATCCAACATACGCACAGCTTTCTGCAGCGCTTCTTCAAAGCAGCGACCAATCGCCATGACTTCGCCCACGGAGCGCATTTGAGGACCAATGTGGCGGTCAGCGTTCTTGAATTTCTGCAAATCCCAGCGGGGAATTTTGACCGTTATGTAATCTAAGGCTGGTTCAAAGCAGGCGGTTGTGACTTCAGTAACTTTGTTTATTAATTCGGGAAGTGTGTACCCTAGTGTCAGTTTTGTGGCTATGTAAGCAAGTGGATAACCTGTAACTTTGCTAGCAAGCGCAGAACTTCGGGACATTCGTGAGTTAACTTCTATCACGCGGCACTCTTCCGATTTGGTGTTGAGCGCCCATTGAATGTTGCATTCGCCTACAATTCCTAATGCGCGGATTGCGTTTATCGAGATTGAGCGGACAAGGTGGTACTCGCGGTTAGTCATAGTCTGCGAAGGCGCAACCACTATTGAGTCGCCCGTGTGGACTCCCATTGGATCAAAGTTTTCCATGTTGCAAATGGTTAAGCAGTTGTCTGCATAGTCCCGCATCACTTCGTATTCGACTTCTTTCCAGTGCCCCACATACTCCTCAACAAGGATTTGGCCAATGCGGCTTTGAGCGATACCTCGCGTGGCGATTTCTTTTAGCTCTGAAACGTTGTGGGCTACCCCTGCGCCTTTTCCGCCCAAAGTGTAAGCTACACGCACGATAACGGGGTAACCGATTTCGTCAGCTACTTCTGAAGCGTGTTTAACGCTTGTTGCTGATTTGCTTTTTAGTGGCGGTACACCTGCTTTGAGCATTGCTTGGTAGAAGCGTTCGCGGTCGCCTGTGTCTTCTATGGCTTGGACGGGCGTACCTAAGACTTTAACATTGTACTTTTGGAGGATGCCTTTTTTCTCCAGTTCTAAGCCGCAGTTTAAAGCTGTTTGCCCACCAAAACCCAGCAGTATGCCGTCTGGGCGTTCTTTCTCTATAACTTTCTCGACGTATTCGGGGGTCACTGGCAAGAGATACACTTTGCCAGAAAGACGTGGGTCAGTTTGGATAGTTGCTATGTTAGGATTAATTAGAACAGTTTCTATGCCTTCTTCTCTTAGGGCTTTGAGGCACTGGCTGCCTGAATAGTCAAATTCAGCTGCTTCCCCAATTTTGATGGCGCCGCTACCAAGAACCATAACTTTCTTTATCCAATCAAACTTCGGCATCTTTACTTGACCTCCAATGTCTTAGCGAATTTATCAAACAGTAGTTCGGTGTCGTATGGTCCTGGGGAGGCCTCGGGATGCCATTGAACAGCGAAGACAGGTTTGCTTTTGTGTTTGACACCTTCAGTGGTTTTGTCGTTGGGGTTAACGAACCAGGGTTCTAACGGCGTTTTCTTTAGCGATTCTAAGTTTATGGCGTAACCGTGGTTTTGGGTTGTGATATAGCAACGGTTATTGCTTAAGTCAAGCGCCGGTTGATTTTGGGCTCTGTGACCAAACTTTAGCTTGTAAGTGTCCCCACCTAGTGACAGCGCCAATATTTGTGCGCCAAGGCAAATCCCCATAAGCGGAACCTTCTCAGACAACTCTCGAATGCTTTCGATGGTTTTTACGCATTTTTTGGGGTCACCTGGACCGTTGCTTAGAAAGACGCCGTCAGGGTTGTAGTTCATGATTTCGCCGGCTGACGTGTCATAGGGCACACGTGTTACGTTTATACCTCGTTTAAGGAGGTTTCGGATGATACTGTATTTGACTCCACAGTCAATTAGTACTACATTTTTTTTGGCGTTTTCAACCGTGTATACGCAGGGCTTCTTCACCGAAACCTCCTTAACCAGATCGGTCTGGTTGGGGTCAGCGATGTTTTTGCCGTTTTTAAGAAGCGCATCTAAGTTGGGTTCTTCGCCAGCTTCAAACACCTGCAGAATACCCAGCATGACTCCGTGTGTTCGAAGTTTCTTAGTTAAGCGTCTGGTGTCTACGCCGTAGATTCCGGGGACGCCTTCGTCTGCTAACCACTTGTCAAGGGTTCTCGTTGAAGCCCAATGGAATGGTTCATGACAAAGCTCATGGATAACGAGACCTTGAACTTGGATGTGATCACTTTCGAAGTAAAGTGGTAATCCAAGGTTTAATTCATTGCACGGAACACCATAGTTACCGACCATTGGATAAGTAAACGTTAAAACCTGCCCTTTATACGACGGATCCGTAAGAGCTTCAGGGTAACCAACCATTTGAGTTGAAAAAACAACTTCTCCACTGATTTTTCCTGTTGCACCAAAACCGTGACCGATAAATGACGTTCCGTCTTCAAGAAGCAATATTGCTTTTTTATTTTTGTTGGACGTGCTATATTGTGGGACCAAAGCCCTATTCAACCTACAGGTTTGAAGTTTTAAGTCTTCCGCTTTTGGAAGAGTGTAGTTGAGAGTACGATTCCACGGTTGATTTGAGGGTTTTTTCTGCATTAATAATGTTCAATTGAAGCTTAGCTACGTCTGTTTTTCTTTGTGCCAGGGTTTTGTTTCTTGATTTGATAACTCTTTCGACCTCTGCGGGTGATGGACCGCCTTGTACTTTATACGTTTCGACTAATTTGCGCAGATTTGTGCATTCAACTATGTCCTCTTTTTTAACTGTTAATTTGACGCCAGCGGCTTCCTGAGCTACTTTCTGGAGCAATTCAGGGGTTGCATTGTACAGGGATTGTTTTGAATCAATCAGCGACTTTACTAGTGCACCGATTATCTTGTGGGATGTTCGGAAAGCAACACTGTATTTGCGCACAAGCATGTTAGCGAGCTCTGTTGCACCCACGAAGCCTGCCGCTGCTTTGTCTTCGATGTTTGAGGAAACTTTGAGGTTTGGAATGAGCTTGGCAAATATGCTTACCGAAGCGGATAGATTGTCTGTGGTTGCCCAAAGCTTCGGTGTTATCTCTTGGAAATCAAGGTTGTAGGTCGATGGCAGACTTTTAAGAGCCGCAGCTGAAGCTACAAAATCGCCAAGCGCATAGCTTGCTCGCACACGGATAACTTCTAAGACCTCTGGATTCTTCTTTTGAGGCATGATGCTGCTGGTGGAAGTGAACTCGTCAGGTAACTCAACTGTGCCGAACTCTGCTGAACTCCAAATAATCAAGTCTTCAGCTAAACGGCTCAAATTCACCGCTAGAAGCGTCAGCGCTGACTGGGATTCAATGATGAAGTCGCGGCTACCTACTGCATCGATAGAATTCTCCAATACCTCGTCAAATCCTAAGAGTTCAGCTGTTTTTTTGCGATTAATCGGGAAGCTTGTGGTTGCCAAAGCTCCTGCGCCAAGAGGGCACAGATTAACCCGTTCGTATGCGCTCTGCAGTCTTTGCAAGTCTCGCCCTAACCCATCGACGTGCGAGAGCAGGTAGTGGGCAAACGTGACCGGTTGGGCTGGTTGCAGGTGAGTATAAGCCAGAATGACTGTTTCTGTGTGTTTGCTGGCTGTTACTAGGAGGTTCTCCTGCATGTTGAGCACCTGCTCCATTATGATTAGCAGTTCATTCCGCAATTGGAAACGAATGGCTGCTGCGACTTGGTCGTTTCGGCTTTTAGCAATATGCAGGTTTCCGCCAACCTCAGGACCCGTCTCAGCTAAAACCGCTTCTTCAACCGCCATGTGAACGTCTTCAGCTTTAGGATCTAAGCTTTTAGCGGATAGTTTTTGGAGGACTGAGAGGATTTTTGCGCCGTCTTGCAGCTGAATAATCTTCTGCTCGATAAGCATGACGACGTGTGCTTTGTTGATTGCCAAAACGGCGTCACCTAACCGCGCATCATCTTTTCTTGAAGACGTAAACTTAGCAACGTCCTCTCGAACATTGCCCAGCCGTCCCCCATGAAGCATTTTCGACGTCTTTCCTAACTCTCCAATCAGTTAATTTTTGTAAAAAATTAGGCTTTCTTTGCATTCGACTTCTTGTTAGCCTTCTTGAGCGAATTGTACATCCTTGTCTGCAGTCCCCAGAGTTCAATGAAGCCTTTGCTGTAGGATTGGTTGAAGCTGGTTTTGATGTTGTAGTTGGCTAGGTTCTTGTCGTAGAGCGAGTTTGGCGAAGAGCGTCCTATGATTTGGAGGCTGCTTTTGTAGAGTTTAAGTTTGACTTCGCCTGTGACGTTTTCTTGGGATTTGTTGATGAAGGCGTCTAAGTCGTCTTTGAGCGGGTCAACCCATAGACCAGCATACGCTAAGAATACCCACTCCGCATCGATTTGCTGTTTGAAGAGAACCTCATGACGAGTCATAACCATTTTTTCAAGGTCTTTGTGCGCCTCCAAAATCACTGTGGCGGCGGGACACTCGTAGACTTCTCGGGATTTGAGGCCGACAATTCTGTCTTCTATATGGTCGATTCTGCCAACGCCATGTTTGCCTGCTATTTTGTTAACTGTTTCGATGAGTTCAAGTGGCTTCATAGCTTTGCCATTTACTGAAACTGGCACGCCAGCTTCAAAACCTATAGCAACTATTTCAGGTGTGTTAGGTGCTTTTTCTGCTGAAGCTGTCCACTCGTAGGCATCTTCGGGTGGAGCTTGGCTTGCGTCTTCAAGAAGTCCGCATTCGATGGCTCGTCCCCAAACAGATGCGTCGATACTGTATTTTTTGGCGTTTTCCGATACGGGAATACCTTTGGTTTTGGCATAGGCGATTTCTTCTTCTCGGGTGAGTCCCCATTCCCGTACTGGAGCAATAATCTGTTTTCCTGGGGCTAAAGCGCCAAGTGTTATGTCGAATCGAACTTGGTCATTTCCTCTGCCAGTGCAGCCGTGAACTAAGCCGTTTGCACCCTCTGTCTCTGCGATCTCCACCATTTTTTTTGCGATCAGTGGCCGCGAGAGGCTTGTGCTGATTGGGTATTTTCCTTCGTAGAGGGCGTTTGCTTTGATGGCAGGGAAAATGTAGTCTTTAGCAAACTCGTCTTTGGCATCGATTGAGAAATGTTTGAGGGCGCCGAGTTTTTTGGCTTTTTCTTCAGCTGCTTTAAGGTCTTCGCCTTGACCGACGTCAACTGTGACTGTGATTACTTGGGCGCTACATTTTTCTTGGAGGTACTTGATTAGCACAGATGTGTCTAATCCGCCAGAGTACGCTAATACAAATTTGTCGGTTATCTGTTTGCTCCCCCATTTTTTGTTCTGAATTATTTCCCTTACCTTGAGGGCTGTATTTTTAAACGTTGTGACTTTTTTGTCACTTAACAAGCTTTAAATGTCCCATTTGATACATTCACAGAATACCATGACAGTAGCTCAAAACGTGAGAAGCCACCTGCGAAACAAACCCTACCTACTGGAAGCCTTGGAAAAAGGCATAGTCAACCTGAGTGAGCTGTCACGGCAGATTCAAAAAGAACTAAAAACCAGCGATACAAGCGCGATAAAAGCTGCATTACGCCGTTACTCAGAGGATCTGCAAAAACACAAGCAGAAAAGAGAAGAAAAAGTGCTCCAACTCCTCAAACGCAGCAACATAGCTGTTTACGACCGAAAATCCGTCATAATAACAGGAAAAGAATTGCCCGTGCAAACAGGAATGAAGGTAGATTTGCTGGGCAAATTCGTCTACTTGCTGGATAGGAGCGAGCTGCCCGAACGTATAACTACCTTGGTAAAGCATGACAATTGCACGATGATTGTTGTTCATTCGCCCGAGGAACTTGAAGCTACGCCTGGAGTTGTCGCTTTCCTTGCCACCTTGCTTGCGGAGCAGAATGTTAACATTGTCGAGTTTATTTCGTGTTGGACAGAAACAATCTTAGTAGTTGAGAAAAAGGACAGCCTCAAAACATATGAGGTTTTGTCGAATCTGGTGGGTTAATACCAACAGGGTGGCAGCAAAATTAATAATGTTACAGTTAGTATTGCCTGATTAATCTGGAAAAGCTAACGCCAAAGCGGAGAAGCAAAAAGAATGACACATCAAGAATGCATAAACTGCAAAACAACTTACAACATAGATGAAATTGTTTACTTTTGCAAAAAATGCGGAGACATCCTCGAGATAAAATTCGATTTCAATGAGTTAGCGCAAACCCTCAAAGATAGCGACTGGAAAAAAACTCCACTCTCTGTTTGGCGGTACCGCGACTTCATGCCCATACACGAAGCCACAAAAGTAGTCACATTAAATGAAGGCGGCACTGGTCTGCACCGCTCCGAACGTTTGGGCGCGGAACTTGGACTCAAAAACCTCTACGTGAAAAATGAAGGCGAAAACCCAACAGGCTCCTTCAAGGACAGAGGAATGACCGTCGGCGTAACCAAAGCCCTGGAGCTAGGTGCAAGACATGTAATCTGCGCTTCAACAGGCAACACCAGCGCAAGTTTAGCCGCTTACGCTGCCAGAGCAGGAATAAAATGCACAGTACTTATCCCCTCGGGCAAAATTGCCTATGGCAAACTTTCTCAAGCTATGATTCACGGCGCCAAAGTCCTTCAAGTCAAAGGAAACTTTGACGAAGCCCTAGAGTTCGTTTTGAAGCTTGCTGAGAAGCACAAGGACATCTACTTGTTAAACTCAATTAATCCATTTCGAATTGAAGGACAAAAATCCCTCGGTTACGAAATCTGCGAACAACTAAACAACCAAGCCCCAGACCGCATAATCATACCAGTCGGAAACGCAGGAAACATCAGCGCTGTCTGGAAAGGTATGACTGAATTCCACAAACTCGGATTCATAAAAACGCTGCCCAAGATGACTGGAATACAAGCAGCTGGCTCTGCACCCATCGTGCAAGCAATTAAGACTAACAGCGACAAAATAATTCCAGTTGAACATCCCGAAACCGTTGCAACCGCCATCCGCATCGGCGCACCAGTAAGCTGGAAGAAAGCCGTCAACGCAATCCATGAATCGCATGGCACTGCAGAAACCGTAACTGACGAAGAAATCTTGGATGCCCAGAAAATCCTAGCTCGAATAGAGGGTATTTTCGTTGAACCTGCAAGTGCCTCATCCATCGCTGGCTTAAAGAAACTCGTCAAAAACGGCGTCATAAACAAAGAAGAACGGGTTGTCTGCATTACCACTGGACACGGACTTAAAGACCCAGATACGGCAATTAAAATGAGTGAAAAACCAGTTGAAGTAGAAGCGGAAATGAGAGCTATAGAGGATGCGTTGGGTTTAAAGAGACAGGTAATTTTGGCAAGGTGAGTTGGCATGAGAATTATTTTGGTTGGATATGGAGTAGTCGGCAAAGGCGTAACCACGATTCTTGCCCGCAAATACGCGGAAAAAGTGAAGGACACTGGGTTTAACCCAAAAATCGTAGCTATCGCCGACATAGACGGTGCAGTTATTAACCCAAGAGGATTAAGCCCTGAAAAACTAGACGAAATCAAAAAAAGAGGCTATCCCATATCAAAAGACCCTGATTTTGGCCGCCCAGGCATATCAGCGCTAGATGTTATTGAATCGGTTGAAGCAGAAGTTGTGGTTGAAGTTACACCCGTCAATATAAAAAACGCTGAACCAGCCCTATCGCACATCACTAAAGCCTTCAAGACGGGAAAACACGTTGTCACAACCAACAAAGGACCCTTAGCTTTAGCCATGCCAGCACTTACAGAACTTGCTGAATACAACAATGTTTACTTCCGATTCAGCGGCACAGTAGGCGGCGGAACCCCAATGCTGGAGTTCGCAAAAAGATGCCTTGCTGGAGACAGAATCCTATCCATAAAAGGCATACTTAATGGCACAACCAATTACATATTGACTGAAATGTCTCAGAACCACGTGACCTTCCAAGATGCCCTGTCTAATGCGCAGAAGCTTGGGTATGCTGAGAAAGAGCCATCCATGGATATTGACGGTTTCGATACTGCCTGCAAAATAGTTATTCTCTCTAACTGGATAATGAACAAAAAAATAACGTTAAAAGACGTGGATAAAACAGGCATCCGAGATGTGTCACTCCAAATGCTCATTGAAGCCGCCAAACGAAACAACACAATCAAACTTATCGGCTCAATAGACGAGGACAAAGCAGCTGTTAAACCCATGGAAATACCAGTAACCAACCCCTTATGTGTCAGCGGAGTTCTTAACGCAATAACATACTCCACTGAATATGCTGCTGAGCAAACCCTCATCGGCAGAGGTGCAGGCGGCATTGAAACTGCCAGCGCAGTTTTAAGGGACCTTTTAGATATTAGACGTAAGTTAGCAACCAAACTACTAAACTAAAGAAAAGGCTGAAAAGAAATGAATAAGATAGTGATGAAGTTCGGTGGAACCAGTGTAGGCACAGGCCAAAACATACGCCATGTCGCCGACTTAGTTACCCAATACGCTAAAAACGACTGTAGAATAGCCGTAGTCGTTTCTGCGTTGGCAGGAGTGACCAACAGTTTGATGGAGGTCGCTTGCCAAGCGAAAAAAAGCGATGAAAAACACATCGAAACATTCACAAGAGAACTACTTCAAAAACACAAAGAAGCCATTTCAACGGCTATAACCAGTAAACAAATCCAAAAAGAAGTAACCGAAATAACGGAAAAAACAATCATTGAACTAGAAAAAGTGTTAACAGGCATATGCTACGTGGGCGAACTCACGTCTAAATCTAAAGACTACGTTGCCTCTTTCGGTGAACGTTTATCAGCGCCTATAGTTTGGGGCGCCATAAAAGACCATAAACTAGAAACCCAATTCTTAACAGGTAAAGAAGCTGGAATCGTAACCGATTCAAACTTTGGCGAAGCCAACCCACTCATGAACTTTAGCACTCACCTAATCCGCGAACGCGTTGCACCACTACTCGAAAAAGGCATAATTCCAGTGGTTACCGGTTTTATTGCGGCAAACCAAGACGGCATCGTGACTACAGTTGGACGTGGTGGCTCAGACTACACTGCAACCATTTTGGGAGTTGCATTGCAGGTTGATGAAGTGTGGATTTGGACAGATGTGGATGGCATAATGACTACTGACCCAAAGATTGTGTCAGCTGCCAGAATGCTGACCCAGCTCAGCTATCAAGAAGCCTCTGAAATGGCGATTTTCGGAGCCAAAGCAATGCACCCTCGCGCTTTAGGTCCAGTTATAAAAGAAAACATTCCAGTCAGAATTAGAAGCATATTCAACCCAAAAAACCAAGGCACGTTAATAACTAAGGAACCTGCCGCCAACGAAACCAACCCTGTCAAAGCAGTCGCTATGATAAAAGATGTTGCCATGCTCAATGTGAACGGTGCAGCAATGGTTGGTGCACCGGGAAGCTACGCAAAAGTCTTCGACATCTTAGGCAAAAACAACATCAACGTAATGATGATATCCACCGCGGCTTCAGAAGCCAACATATCAATAATCATTAAACGCGGAGTTTTAGGCAGAGCTATCAGCAATCTTGAAATCGCACTGCTAGAACGAGGCGGCATAGTCAGCGAAGTCTCAGCTGAAGACGACGTTGCAGTCATCGCGGTTATGGGCGCAAACATGAAAGGCACCTTAGGCGTTGCGTCAAGGATATTCTCAACCGTTGCTAAGAAAAGCATCAACATCCGCATGATCGCACAGGGCAGTTCAGAGCTTAACATTTCATTTGTCGTGAAAGAAAAAGACGGAATAGCTGTGGTCCGAGCGATACATGAAGAATTCAAACTAGACAAGAACTAGACTTCTCGTCTTAGACTTTTTCCCTATATTGTTCGTTTTGCGCCGCAGTTAGGGCAAACTGTTAGGGTTTGGTCCATGAGACCTTGGCAGTATTTGCAGGGAATCATAACTATGGTTCGTATGACTTCTCTTTGCACCGTCGCCTGAGCTTGAACACCTTGAACGGTTGACTCTAAAACTTGGATTTCACATGTTTCTGTTGTCTTGTCTGGTCGGCCATCAACTGCAAGCACCCCTTTTATGGTCCATTTGACTCTTCGATCAACACCCGCATATGTTGCTCTTGCACCCGCAGGAACATTAACGTTGATTGGCATAACTCGGGTTTCGCCGTTTGTAAACTGTGATGGTCCAGAAAGTGCAGGTTTTGCACTGTAAATAACCACGGACTCTTCCACAACCTGTGGAATCGACCTTTTGAGGGCAGCGTCGTAGACTTCTTTAATGACTTTCGCTTGTTCGACGCATGCAATTTCGCATCTGACTTCTGTGGTTTGGAAGTCTTCTTTTGAATTTACATTAAGGGATCCCTGAAGATTATCTCCTAACGCAACGGAGTAATTGGTGAGCCTTAACTGGACTGAGGCATCTGGGGCAGTAAGCTTATTTGTGAACTTTTTGAGGAAACCCATCGTTAACACCATTCAAGTTATGAACCGTTTATTTGAGGTTGCGGCTTTTAAGATTTGTGAATATATTCTTAGTGTTTTATCTTTGGTTTGAGAAACGCATGTTTTTGATCTTCGACAAGAGGGTTTATTTAGTTATTTTAAGCATAAACTTACGAGGTTTGACAAATGAAAAAAATTATTTTTGGTTTCGAGGAAGAAGAGGATTGTGAAGACTGCGATTGCGATGATTGTGAAGAAGAAGAGGAATAGCCCCATCCTTTAATTTCTTTTTTTGCGAAATTTTTTATAACCTTTCTAAAATTTAGCCCGTTTTATCACTAATCTTTCTCGGACAGTATCTATGAGTTCTTCAGGTCTAACTGGTTTAACAAGAAAATCGTCCGCTCCATAATCTGCAGCTCTTTTTCCCACTTCTTCACTTGAGAAACCTGTGACGATAATTTTGATGGGATCAGAAGAGGTCTTTTTTAGGAGAAGGTCAGTTCCATCCATATCAGGAAGTTTAACGTCAACTAACCACACGTCAAAATCTTCTTTCTTGATTTTTTTAAGCGCTTCGTTACCTGTTTCAGCCGTTTCAACAATGAAGCCTTCTTTCTCCAAAATGGCTTTAAAAACCCTTAGAATATTCACGTCGTCATCCACAACAAGAATCCGCTTTTTTTCTTTCATAAAAGTCGTCCCATTAATTGTAACTAATTCCGAAGACGCTCCGGTTTGGCTTGTAGACTTTCGATTAAATGGCTGGGCGATCCGATCTTTAAACATAAAAAAGGATGGGGGGTTACTCAATTGACAACATCAAGAAAACTACCGTAGCTACCGCTTTAAGGTTATGTGGATGGCTTAACACAACAACAATTCTAAAACTTTTCAAAACTTTGTAAAGTCGAAGCCCACTCTTTTGGATAGTTTAGGCAAGTCGTTTAGGACATAGACAAACGCGTGGCCTCGCCAGATGCCCCATCGCTTTTCCGCTTCAATTTTCAGTGCAGGTATGGTGTCCCGTGGTTTTTCAGGTACTTTACCGTAGAATAGTAAGCTAAAGATTTTGGCGCTCCAAACATCAAGCGGAAAACCTGTCCGAGGCATCACAAGCTCAGCAGAGTACTCGCCGATTCCATACAAAGTCAACAGTTTGTCTTTTGCTTCTTCCGGCTCCATCGCAAAGAGTTCGTCCATGCTGGGGAAGCCTTGGGTTAGCGAAGCAGCAATTGCCTTGAGATTTTTGGCTCGGTAACCAAGTTTAGCTTTATCCATTAATTCTTCTACGGGTGTGTTAGCGATGGTTTGGGCTGATGGCCAATAACGGATAGTTTTTCCGTCGAAGATAGCTTCGTCACCAAAATTCTCCATCAGCAAATCCATCATTTGGTTGCTCCTCTTCATTGGCGCCATTTGCAAAGAAACCGCCAAGACAAGGGCTGGAAACAGTTCTGGCCAACCAATCGTGTGCATACCGTATAGGTCTTTTACTACGTCCTGCAGGATTGGGTCTTTTTGGCTGAGCTCATAGAAACCTGTCAGGTCCTCATCTATTTTGAGGGCTCGCTTTAACATTCCAGTTATGGCATGCTTGCTGAAATCATCAATTTCTGTTTTGGAATAGACTGCGCAATGTATCCGCTGTTTCCGAATTGTCCCCGTAGAACGCAGTCTTATGCCTAAAAGGTCTCCGTTTAAACGGGTCGCGGTCCAGCAAGTCTCCTTCTCGCATTTTTCTTCAGGAGTTGACCAGTACCATCCTGCGGGTTTGTGGAGGGTAAGTTCAAAGTTGTAGGGTGGAATTGGTTCAAACTCAACTGTGAATCGATCTTTCAGCTTCAAGATCAGCCCTTACAACATAAATTCAAGTAATAACAAACATAAAAATTACGTGTATTCGGCTGTTAACGATCCTATTAGGCACTTCAAACGGATTTCAAAGCAAATACTTTGGGAATACTTTTATTCATATGAAGCAACTTGACATTATGGCTAGATTCCTGTCCAATACAGAGTTATACGAAACTGTCTTTCAGAAATCCTCACAGGCAAAAGAGATATTATGGGTTTGCTCCCCAGCTATTGGTTTAGGCGCCCACCGGGTTTTTTCACAAGAAATCCTGAAGAACCCGCCAGCCGACATCCGATTCGTCTTTCAATTAAATGATTCTGCAGTAAAAGAAGGAGAAGTCACCCCGTACGAAATACAGTACCTCCTCGAGCATTTCAAGGGTATCTGCATTAAATCTCACGAAAATTTCCACTCAAACATCTTCATTTTTGATAATTCAGCGGTAATAACGTCAGCAACATTGACAGAAGAAGCGTTTGAAAGCAACATTGAAGCTGGAGTACTGCTCGAAGGCTCTGACGCAGAAGAAATAAAACGCTTCTTCAATGAAAGCTTATGGAACACTGCAAAATCGATAGGTGAATTAAAAAAATACAAACTGATCTGGAATTTAACCCAGAAAAACACCAAAAAAGGTAATCTGAAAAAAGTAAGGCCCCACACAGAAATTAAAGATTGGACTAACGCCTACGTTAACACATGGTACATTGGCGTTTCCAATTGGATATCTGCTAAATCCCAGCACAAAATAAAAAAAGAAACAAACTGGCGAACTGACCTTTCTGTACTAGGAGACGTTGGCTACCATGCTTTTACACAGGTTAAACTTGGCGATTATGCATACGTTGCTGACTTGAGCAAACGCGGAAAAGTAGAGATTGCATATGTCCAGATATTTGATAAAGCTCGCGTCGAGACAGATGAAGGAGACCTTCACTGTGCCTTTGAAAAAGAAAAAACCTATTCGCTGGAAAGGGAAAAATTTTACGAAATGCTAGCAAACGCAAACATTAAAGCTAAAACTTCCGAAACAATACTTAGCGATGAACAGCTAAAACAGGTAGCTAACGTTCTTTCTTCAATCAAGAAGAAAAGGAAACGTAAATCCCATTAAGCAATCTCACAAAAAATTATTTATTTACTGTATATTCGTACCAACCAAGGGGATCTAATCCTGTCTTGACTGTTGTCTGCCAGCACGGTCAAGTTTTTTTTTCTTGCGGGCATCTTCCCTTTCCTTCTTTTTTCGAGGCTGAGGTTTACCCCGATCTTGTTCACCTGTTTCACCTTTCTTACTCATCTCTTAATCACCTTCCGGAAAAAAATGACTTATTTTTAGTCGTGGATTATTCCTTGTTCACAACTAAAGTCAAATCAGTTATTATTAGTTGTGGATTCAAAGTATCGGTTTAAAGATTGCCATGAAAGTGTTACTAACTCAAGTAAACAGACGAATGAACGGTAGTAGCTAATTCTTTGGAAAATCCTAAAAAAACAAAGAAAGAAAAAGAAACTAAAAACTAGCTTTTTGATCAGGTATTTCGATGTTTAGTTGCTTCTTTAGTGCCTTGTATCTGTTTCTAACCGTAACCTCGGTGACTCCAGCCGCTTCAGCAATGTCCTTTTGCGTAATCTTTTCGCCACTCTGAAGACAAGCTATATAGATAGCAGCCGCAGCCAAGCCCATCGGATCTTTTCCCGCCGAAAACCGTTTCTGTCTAGCTTCCCTAAGAATTGCAATAGCTGCACCCTGTGTTTTGCCTGATACCTGATTTTTCTCTGCAATTTTAGAAACGTACGTTAACGGATTAGCAATAGGCATATGAAAATCAAGCTCATGTAGCAGTAGTCTATAGCAGCGTGCAACATCTTTCTTGTCAACAAGACTTGCTTCAGCAATTTCACGAAGAGTTCGCGATGCTCCGCTTTTGCGACAAGCAGCATACAACGCGGCAGCAGCAATGGCAGAAATGGATCTTCCTCGAACTAAACCTTTGTCAAGTGCTCTTCTGTAGACAACGGCAGCTTTCTCTTTAATCGGAGCGGAAATGTTTACTTTGCCTGATAAACGGTCAAGTTCAGCCATTGCCTGTGCAAGGTTTCGGTCAACCGACGAGTGCACTCGACTACGTATTTGCCATTTCCTAAGACGCCACATCTGAAGTCTTGTAGAAATGGGCAGCTTTCTTCCAAAGGCATCTCGGTCAACTTGACTTATAGTTGTAGATAATCCTTTATCATGAATTGAATATGACGTTGGCATACCGACGCGGCTTCTTGAAGCTTTTTCTTGCTGGGTAAAAGCGCGCCATTCAGGTCCTTTATCCATCATCTGCTCGTAACAAACAAGACCGCAATCACCACAAATAGTTTCGCCGCTGTCGTAGTCGTGAACGAGGTTTTTGCTTGCACATTCAGGGCAAGCTTCAGATAAATGATGGTGCACTTTTGGAACTTCTTCACTTATATTAACTTGATTTATACTCATTTTTCCTACTCCCTTTATTTGCCAGAACGTCACTGAATCGTAAAATCCCGATTCAAGGTTAAAAAAATGATAATGCGATCCGCGCATTCTACTTAGAGGAACACGTGTAGCTTATATACATGATTTATTTTTGCCATCAAATTCAGGTATCAACTGCCTGTTTTCTCTCAGATTTAACGTAGACTTCAACCTTTATTGGCAAAGCGTCCTTACCTAGAAACTCTGACAGTTTCCCTGTCCACTGCGCTTTAGAGTCAGCGGTAAACCCAACCGTCTGCGAAATCCCACGCCACAGTAATGCCTTGTCGTAGTCTTTGGCGTCCTGTGGCATGAACTCAAAAATCGATCGGCTCGCGATGATGACCAGTTTCTTCTTCATACGGGAAATGGCTACGTTAATTCGGTTTAGGTTTAGTAGGAAGTCGCTTTCGCTGCGGACGTAGTCTGGGTCGCTGACTGTGGAGGAGATGATTATGAAGTCTGCTTCGCCGCCTTGGTAGCGCTCGACAGTGTCGATTCTGGCATTTTTACAACCTTCGGCGAGCATGTTTTTGAGCAAGCCTTTCTGAGCGTTATGCGGTGTAATTATGCCTATGTCTTCAGATTTTACGTTATGAACCAGAGCTTCGACAATTGATGCCTCGACTATGTTTGACTGGAAACTCTCCGCTTCATCATGAACAATCAACACAAAAACGTTCTCAGGCGCCAAAACAACCCCTAACCCATCCGTCTTAGGTTGAGTCGGAGCCAAAGTCCGTTTTTGGTCCGAGCGGAAATCAATTTTGTCTTTTTCATAAACCCATTCCCGCAGAAATTCTGCCACCACCGAATGGCACCTGTGGCTTTCACATAGCCGCTCGGCAGGAATATCTGCTGTGTGCTTGCATTCTACGCGCTCTATGCCAAGGTCTTCGTTGCGTAGCAACCGCAGAAAATCCATGGCTGAGAGGAAAGAAGCCATTTCTTCCAGTGTTCGACGGTCTTCTTTTTCCCAGTTGTGCGCTTGAATTGGAGGCAGCTGGCGGTGGTCTCCAGCCACGAGAATTTGGCTGTTTTTGGAAAGGAATGCGCCTGAAAGAATCAGTTCGGGCAACCGCATCATACTTGCCTCGTCAACCACAAGCAAGTCGAAGAAGCCTTCGCCCCACGGCGGCTCAGAGGAACCGATTTTCTTCATTAACCCATACAAGCCAGGAGGAGTAAGGCACAAAATCAAGGGATCTGAGCTAGAAGAGTTGGGAGTTAACGTTGCCTGATTCATCAAGCAGTCTGTGAGTTCCTGAACTGTTTCTTCATCTTCATTGTAATTTACGTATTTTACACCGTCGATGGGCGTAGCTGATGAGGTGGAACTGCTTAATACGCGGTAAATGTTGAGGTCTTTTAGGTCGTTGCCGCCTTCTCTGCAGTATTCTTGCCAGCAGCGGGCAAGTTTGGTAACGAATTCTTGAATTGCCTTGTGGGTGGGCGCAACCATAAGAACCCTGCACCTTCCTTGGGCTCGGTGAGCGGCTACGTGAGCTAAAACGGTCAACTGCAAAGTCTCAGTCTTCCCCGTACCAGGTGGACCCTGCAACATAACAATCTGCTCTTTCCCGAAAACCCGTTCAATAAAACGTTGCTGCTCCGCTTTAGGAGGAAAACGCCTGTGTGCAACCCAATGCAAAAACGAAGCGGCCACATCCTTTTGCAAAGGAATGTGTGAAGAGGTCTCGGATTTGCCTGCTAAGAAATTTGCCAAAAGACAGTAGAGCACATTGTTGCCTGCGTAGTCAAGGCATTTTGCAGCCCTGTCAGAAATGATTTCGTCGGCTAATTCGTCCAAAATGTAGGTTCGCCCAACTTCAAAGAGCTGCATATACTTGCTTTTTGCCTTCTCAGGATCAGATGTGGGAAGGTTGTGCCAGGAACTGTATTTTCTGCCTTTGCCGCTTGGCCAACTAACCACGTTGATAACTATCTCGCCTTTTCGAACATCGACTTTATCAGCGATTGCCCTCGCAGATTTTTCAACTTCAGAGGGCGAGCGTTTCTGGGCTTCCTCAAACTGTCCCTGCTCATTGCGTCTAAGCTCAGTTACAACCATCCAGTCGCCCGAACTTGAACCATCAGCCCCCTTCACTCTGCAAGCATTAGCCACACCGTCAGCTTTAGGCAAACCTATACCCTCATAGACAAGTTTACCCCGAACAACAAAATCCTTGTCAGATTCAGCGACACTTGTGCACTCAAAAATCAGTGACCTGCCAGACGCAACCCGCTGGTAAGGAAGTAAAGCGTAATGCTGGTACATTTCTTGGCGCTTGGAGAAATACTCTAAATCCAAAAATTCCCTGCAACCTCGCTCCAAAGTGGCAGCGCCCAACGAAAACTCTGCAATTGTTGGGACAGCAATCGGTTTCTTTCCCAGTCGCCTATTACGAATCGTAAGTGACCGCTCAATGTGCTCCAGAGCCATACAAAGCTTCAGACCCATCAGTTCAAGTTCTTCATCGGTGATACGTCGTGTCTTTTCTATGTAGTCGCACCATTTGTGCTTCTCTAGCAAAACCTTAGAAGGATAAGTATCCAAGCGGTTCTTAGCTGCCCATAAGTACTCGATGGGGATTTGGTTACCGAAACGCGCCCGCGCAGGGTAGTATCCGTCCTTTAATCCATATGCATCTCCTAGAAAGTGGATTGTTCCATCGGGGTTTCTGTGGTAGGGAAGCGAATAATTGAATAGTCCGTCGCGGAAAACTAAACGTAAATCAACCGATGAACCGTCTTTACGCTTTGCAAACCAAGCTTTATTTTCGAAAAAGCTTGATTGTTCAAGAATTGGCAAAAGCCCAGAACTATGAAACTTCAGCGCTTTCCGGTGCAGTACCTCATCTTGAATGATAGAGAACATAGGTTGGTCGATGGCTTGTCTTAAGCCTAAAAGGTCCCTGATTGCCATGGCACTCATCAAGGTTGGCTGTCGACGTACTGCTTCCATGAGGGCATCTCGTTCTCCTCGGCTGAAGAAGTATAGGTGGATTGGGACTTCAGTGGGGCTGCCTACTTCGTTGGCTATTTTTGTTATGGCTCGGGTGAGGTTTTGGAAGAAGGTTTCCAATAGTTTCTTTTCTTCATCTAAGCATTCTTTTCGGTCATCGGGCAGGCTGGCGATAACATGTGATATGCCAAAGGGGTCGCCTTTGAATCGGGAACAATCCACCCGTGCACTGATCATTGAGATAACGTCTAACATAAAGTCGCGTTCAACAAAAAGGTAAACACGAACCATGCTGTCAGGGCTAAAAAGAAGCGCTGAATCCATTCCGTTTGAAGGACCATCTTCAGGGAGGCCGCCGTATCCTGTTCCTGTTAACCAAGGCATCCACTTGCTTTTGCTGGCAAAAGGGCTGCCTGGTCTAATGCCGCCTAACATGTACTGGGCACGCTGAACCAGCCAATCCAATTTTGCGCCTACAACTCGGTCAGTGGCTAACAAATGTACTTTGTCAGCGTCTTTAGCTGGGACGCTTGTGAAGTCGTAGGGGCGCAGATTGCTGGTTTCCATTACAACTTTAAGTCTTGCCAAATCCTCAAGCCGTTTAATCCCATAGTGCCCAAGTGCTCTCTGTTCGCCTCTGCTCAGATTAAGCAGCGCAATACTCTCATTTTCGACAGAGCAAACTATACAGTACTCGTTAAAGCCGCAGTTGTCGCATCTTGAGCAAAGTTGATACTCAACTTCTGGCAAAGAGGTTTTGTGGATGCGATTTAATTCGCCGTTTTCAGCGAGCAGTCGTTCAACATCCATAACTAGGGGGCTAAGCTTGAATTTTGGGAGGGTTTCTGGAGTGAGGTTTTCCAAATTTGTTTCCCTGTTTATCACGCCGCCTTCAAGGTCAATTTTTGATGATAGATCGCCTAATTCTTTTGAAAGCAGTAACACGTAGATTGCTACTTGTATTCGGTGGGCAGTCTGCTCCTTCCAAGAAGATTTGAGCTCGAAAATTCTAACATTCACTTTTCCATCTTTACGGGGCCAAATAGCTATCAAATCAGCTATGCCCTTAACTTTCCAAACGCCGATTTTACCATTCATAGGAACTTGATAGAGCAAAACTGGCTTGGAATCAGCGCTCTCTAATGAGGAAATCTGGGCTTCAATTATTTCACGTAGATTTTTAAAGGAATCTGTCTCGTTTTCTGTGTATTTGGTGAAATCGTGATATTGGGCTGCTTTGGCTTTTAGTTCGGCTACTTTTTTCTCCTCGAGTGTTTTTCCAACGCCATAGAGCAGGGGGCTTATGGGTTTGAATATTGGCCATTTGCGGTTTTCTGCTTCGTCATCGTCTTCCAATCTTAGTTTGAAGAATCGGGGGCAGCAGTTGAAGCGGATGTACTCAGCGATTCCTGAGGCAGTTAAGGAATCTTGGCTTCGCTTCTTTTTACGCTCGTGCACTAAATCTGTATCGTCACCGCTCACCATTGTTGCCTCCTCTCTTTGTCGGTTCTCTTAGCCCACTAACCATGGATTATTGTATTTACCGTTAACTATTGCTTAAAGACATTACCCAACAAAGGTCAAGTTGCAATTTGAAGAGGAAGAACCAACAATCTTGACGGTTCTCGCTGTCTTGGTTCTTGCCCTAATTCCAGTCGGAGTTGACAGTTTTCTTTTACAACGCAATATTCGCATCCTAATTCTTCCTTTTGGGTTTGACAATCAACCACTATTTGAGCATACATATCTTTCAACCTCAGGAAACGACACATAGAGCAAAGCCCTCTTATAGGCAATGTCGACAGTGCTGCAGCACATTCGGCTGGTCAGTTTTCTTTCTTTCCCGAGTAGATTGAACACAAATATGTTTAAAAAAATATTTTTCAACTGTAAAACTTCAAGGGTCACCCTAAAAAGTTTAATTGAAAAAATATTAACTAAGCCATTCAAGCTAGTTTATGCTTTCTTGGTTTTGCTTGCGACGATTTGGTAGCCAACGATTGCCGCGTAGAAGGCGTAGGAAAGCAGAAGTTTTGGGCGATGAACGGCGTATTTGAGGTCGCTGACCATAAATTCGACGTGTTTCCTAAAAGTCCACACGCCGTCTGATCGAAAATGGATGCAGTACGGCTCGTAAACGCCAAGCACCTTGAAGCCCTTTTGACCTATCCAATCTTTAATGTACCCATCCTCGTAAGTGTGCAGTTTAAACGGGATTTTTATGTCTTCAACAGTTTTTCGGCGAACAAGCAGGTCGTGGGTTCCGCCTCTTTTCTCAAAAATTTTAAGGGTAACTCTCTCAAAGAGGTTTAGAATTTTCATGCCTCTCAGAACAGACCAAATTTCAATTCCCCAAACAGCGCCCACATCATCTTTCACCAATTTTGCAGCTTCTTCAAACCAGTTTTTTGACAAAATCACGTCGCTGTCGACAAACATGAACCAGTCGCTTTTGACCTTTTGAATTGCCGTTTGCCTCGCGCTCCCCCTTGTTCCCTTTTCTTGAAAAAAGAGAATGTTTCCATATTTTTGTTGAAACTCTTTTACAATGTCTGCTGTTGCGTCGGTGGAGAAACCGTCAATAACAATCAGATTGTTAACTGGAACATTTTTGTAAACAGAGTTGAAGCATTCTCTTAGCATTCGGTCGCTGTTCATGGTGAGGATGGCAACGTCTACGGCGCCTATTTTCGATTCTTTGAAGGCGTTATCCTTTTTTGGCTGGTTTGGTTGTGGGGCAGTCAATTTATTCTCCTCTCAGGGGAAAACCAGGTTTAGTACCCCATTAAGCCGCAGCATCGTGAACATATTGGGAAAACTCCGTTGTCACAGCTTCTTAGTGCTTGTCGGAATTTGCGGTGTTTTTCACCGTTGTAGATTTCTTGGATGGTGGAGTCTTTGATGTTTCCTGTGACGAAGTCGGGAAAATCTCTGCATGTGACTGTGTCTCCGTTTGGCATAATGTCCAACTGGAACCAGGGTGAAACACATTTTTTGTATCCGAAAAAGTTTTCTGGTTCGGTATAGTAAGTTCTAATCTGCTCTGAGTTAAGGTTAGGTACAAACAGAATAGGCGTTTTGAATTTGTGCGCTTTTATTTCTTGGACTTGCTGGGCAATTTTGTCTATATCCAAATTTGACGTGTCGCGAACGTAGCCTTTCCACGCGAAAGGTGTTATACCCAACTTTTCTTCCGCAATTTTTGTGTGTTTTTGACCTATCCATTCTTTAGTAAACCATGAGTAGTAGATAGTCATTCCATCTGCGTTTAGTTTTTCTACTTCTTTAACAGTGTCCAGAAGCGTTGATTCGTTGTTTTTAGATATTGTTGTGATGGCGTATATGCCGGGTTTGTTGGTTTTTTTCTCTTTCTTGAGTTTTTGAATAGACATTATTCCCCGAGTTGCCGTTTCCAATGCTCCTGGCACACCGCGGCACTTGTCATGTATTTCTTTGGGTCCATCGAAGGAGACGCAGATCATATCCCACCCGTTTTCAACGATGGTTTCAGCATTTTTTTCCAGTCCAACGCCGTTTGTTACTATTTGAACAGTTAATCCTTTTTGCTTCATGTAATTGACAAGTTCAATCAATGGCTCGTAGAGGAAGGGTTCGCCGCCTGTTATGTAAACGTGAACTTTTATTGGTGCAACTTCATCGATTACTCTTTTATAAACTTCAACTGGTACTTCTCCAGCTACTATGGGTTTGTCGGCTGTTGCGTTGTAGCCGTTTTTTCCCCATTGGGCGCAGATGGCGCAGCGGTGGTTGCAGCGATGAGTAATTCTTAAACTTAGCAGCCATAGGGCGGAGCTACTTCCATCTTCGTTTCCATAGTTTAGTTTTGATTTTACCGATTGCCTGTATGCACCTCTGGCAAAGCTTGCTATTAGCTGGCGGTTTCTGCAAACTGGTGCGATGAACTGTGTCGGAATCCGTCTCATGAAGTCAGCTCGTTGCTCTTTGCCTTAGGCGTTTGTATAATTTAAATTTGACTCATATAAGTAGGGTTTTTTTGGAACCGCCTGCCGCAAAGCTCAAGCCATAGCAGGTTTGGCAACAATTTTTATCTCATTGCGACTTCAGAATTTATTTTTTGATTTCAATATATATTTTTCCTTTCTCAACTTTACATGGGTAGCATGTAAGAGCCGTTAGCGGGTTATCTTGGTATTGTCCATTTTGCACGTCAAATTTCCATCCGTGACACGGACACATAACCACATGGCCAGTCAGGATTCCGCTTTGAAACCCGCAGCCTGCATGAGGACAAACGTTGGATACACAAAAAACTTCTCCAGCCACCTTTGCCAGCAAAATAGGCTTACCCTTAACACGCACAGCTCGCATCTTGCCCTCTTCTAGTTCCCGCTCTTTTAGGCAAGAAACGAAACCGTCTACACCCAAACTTCGTCCATCCTATGTTGCTTGTTGATCTAAATTCTTGTTATTGTGTATTTCAGATAGTTTTAGAAGGGCTTCTTTGTAAACTTCGATAGCTTGAAGGTACTCGTTGACCTCGATGTGTTCGTCAATCGTGTGGTCAAGGTGCGAATCGCCCGGTCCGTAAGTTACAATGGGTAAGTTCATGGCTTTTCCAAGGATGTTCATATCGCCTGTTCCAGTCTTATGCAGAAGCGTCGCTGGCTTATTGAGAACTTTGCGGACAGAAGACGACAATACATGCACTAGCGGTGAGGCTTTGTTTACTTCAAAGGGTTCAACAGTGTCAAGAACCGTTGCTTTCACAGATACCTTTGGGTTGGCAGTTTGGTACTTGGAAATTATCTTTTCTATTTGCTCAAAAACCTGAGCCGTAGAGAACTGAATGGGGACACGGACATCAAGGTTTATTTCAACCTCAAAAGGAACCACCGAAGTAGCTCTGCCGCCCACAACTTTAACTAGGCAGGCTGTGACTGCGTTATATGGGCTTGCCGAGGGATCCAGCGATGGATATGAAGAAGCATTTTTGATTTGTTCCCAAAGCTCATAGGCTTTCTCCAGTGAATTGTCGTAGAGCCAAGGTGTAGAGGCATGCCCCGTCTCGGTTTTAAGGGCAATTTTCAGTTGGATTTGCCCCTTGTACCCAATTGTTACATTCTCAACGCCGCTGGGTTCACCGAAAATTGCGAAGTCAGCCATAATTCCCTGAGTGATAAGGTGTTTGACGCCTCGGCTGGTTGCTTCCTCCTCGACAACGGCGGCAACTAAGATTTTGCCTTTAAATCCAGTTTCTTTTGAAGCAGCAATTGCAGCCATAATCATTGCGGCAAGCGGACCTTTCGCGTCTACGGCGCCTCGAGCGTAGATTTTGCCTTCTTCAATTCGAAGCGGTAAATGCCCAGCCACCGTATCCATGTGACCGCATAAGAGAATCACAGGTTCGCCTTCGCCGACCACGCCAATTACGTTTCCGATGGCGTCTTTGCCAACGTCAAAACCCAATTTTCTCATTTCAGACTCTAAGAAGTTGCTTGCGTCCTCTTCTTTCCCTGACGGGCTATAGATACCTAGTAAATTAGTTAGGAACCGTACTGCTTGCTCGCTCATTTTCTTCTTCTCCTAAAACTTCATCTAAAACTGCGACTGCCTTATCGATCTGCCCTTTCTCGATCACCAGAGGTGGCAGTAAGCGGATGACGGTTCTGCCTGCATCCAACACCAAAACGCCCTTCGCCTGCGCCTTCATGATAACATTATGAACATCATACCGCAGTTCCATGCCCAGCATTAAGCCTAAACCGCGAACTTCCTTGACGATTTTATGTTTAGCCATCAAACCTTCCAATTGCGACTTGAAGTATTTACCGTTGGCAGCTGCTTTATCAACCAACTTCTCTTCTAAAAGCGCGTCGATGGCGGCGCATCCTGCAGCGCAAACCAATGGACTTCCGCTGAAAGTGGTCGAGTGCTCACCGACTTTAAGCGATGCCATGATGTTTTCTTTAGCTACAGTTATGCCAATAGGTAAACCGCCTGAGAAGGGCTTTGCCAAACACATAACATCGGGCGTGACACCCCAGTTTTGGCAACAGAATAGTTTGCCTGTGCGACCAAAACTTGTTTGCACTTCATCGAATATTAAAAGAACGTTCTTTTCGTTACAGATTTCCCGCACAGCTTGCAGGTATCCGTCTGGTGGAACCCGAATGCCGCCTTCACCGCGGATTGGCTCCATTAGGACGGCGGCGGTTTTGTCGGTTATGGCTTCTCGTATTTTGTCAGCGTTATCTGGAGGAACATGTTTGACTTCTGGGATAAGGGGCATGAATGGTTCACGGTATTTTTTATCCCACGTCGCCGATAAGGCACCCATGGTTTTGCCGTGGAACGCGCCCATTAGCGCGATGATTTCCGGTTTGCCCGTGTATTTGCGGGCTAGTTTTATGGCGCATTCAACTGATTCTGCTCCGCTATTTGAGAGGAACACTTTATCCAAGCCCTTCGGCGTAATCTTTACTAATTTCTGCACAAATTCTGCGCGTTTATCGTTGTAATAGCAGCTGTGGCATGTAATGAGCTCTTCAGCTTGAGCTTTTACTGACGCTACAACCTTTGGGTGACAGTGCCCCAGCGCCGCAACACCGTAGCTGCTTGCGCAGTCCACGTATTCTCTGCCGTCAATATCCCATAGAAGTGCGCCTTTGCCCCTCGTAATGACAACTGGTTTTTTGGAGAAGACGTTCGCCATGTAGCGGGTTTCAATGTCGACTATTTCTTTTTCATTCACTAGTTATCACTGTACCAACTTGATGATTCAAAGCACAGGTAATAGGCTGCTTCGCCTTACCTGAAGTAACTAAAACTTCTTTAACGCCTTGATTTAATGCTTCCAAACCAGCGTGCACTTTGGTGCTCATGCCGCCTCCGATTTTGGACAAAACTTCTTTGACCTCGGTTGCCGCAATTCTGGGAACCCGCTCGCCTTTGAGCATTAAACCTTCAACATCGGTGAGTAGGATTAGTTTGTCTGCTTTCAATGCACCTGCAATAATAGCCGCAGTTCGGTCACCATCAACGTTTAAAGGTTCAAAATCTTGACTTAACGCAATGGGCGTCACGATCGGGATGTAACCGTTCCCCAGCAGCAGGTTTAGTAATTCGGTATTGACTTGGGTAATTTTGCCTGTGTAGCCGCCATCCATTACTTTTTTTCTGCCGCGCTCATCTACTGCGATCAGTTTGGTTTTTCGTTCAGCCTTCAATATTCCAGCGTCAAGTCCGCTTAAGCCGACAGCGGGAATGCCTTGGCTTTGCAGCGCCAAAACGATTTGCTTGTTTATTTTGCCCGCCATAACCATTGTGTAAATTTCGATTGTTTCTTTATCGGTGTAACGGCTTCGGAAACCCTCGGGGGATATGATGAATTTTTGTTCCTTTCCAAGTTTTGAGGCGATTTCAGTTACTTCAACTCCTCCGCCGTGGACGAGAACGACTTTGTTTTGTTTGGCAACTTCTTTCAGGTCAGAAATCAATTCAGTGGATGCCCCTTCTTTTAGGATACTTCCGCCCATCTTAATAACAAGCAACATGGCAGGTCACATCGGGTGGAACCCAGTGCTTGCGAGCCCTGTGGTTTCATCAATGCCCATCAGTAGGTTCATACATTGTACGCCTTGTCCAGACGCACCCTTGCACATGTTGTCGAGAGCTGAGAAGAGTAGAAGCCGGTTTGCATGCTCATCAATTTCAAAGCCGACATCACAGAAGTTTGTGCCAGCAGTGATTTTTGGGTCCGGCAGCTGATAGGGTCCTTTCTGATATTTTACTAAGCGAACAAACGGCTCAGCGCCATACATTCCGCGTAATGCTCTCCAAATATCTTTGTTCTCCAACTTTTGTTTTGGAAAAGCATGGATAGTGGCGAGGATGCCGCGCACCATGTTAACGGCATGCGGGGTGAAGGATATTTTTACTGGTTCACTTGAAAGCGCGTTTAGTTCTTGTTCAACTTCGGCGATGTGCCGGTGACCAATAACTTGGTAGGGGCGCACTCCGCCGAAGCGTTCAGGGTGGTGTGATGATGGCGTAGGTTTGCTGCCGCCGCCTGAAGAACCAACCTTCAAATCAACAACAATTCTGTCTTTATCAATTAACCCAGCTTTGATTATGGGTGCTAGGCCGAGGATGGCTGTTGTTGCCATGCAGCCGGGGCAAGCGACCAATTTAGCTTTTTTGATTTCTTCCCTATGCAGCTCAGGCAAACCGTATGCGGCTTCTTTTAGCATTTCGGGGTGGGCGTGTTTCCAACCGTAGTATGTGTCGTAGTCAGCTGGGGTTTTGAGGCGGAAATCAGCGCTCATGTCAATTACTTTTAAGCCTGCCTCCAGAAGCTTGGGTACAAGGTTCACCGAGCCTCCATGTGGCGTTGCTGTGAAGATTAAGTCACAGTTTTTCTGAAGCTCACCTATGTCCATGGGCACGAATTTTAGCTGGGTTAAGCCTCTTAGATTTGGGTGCACGTTAAAGACGAATTCTCCTGCACTCTGACGTGAAGTAACCATGGTTACCTCCGTTTGGGGATGCATAAGCAGCAGTCTAAGAAGTTCACTGCCAACGTATCCTGAACCGCCAATTATTCCAATTCGCATTTTCTTATCCTCTCGCTGTTTAATTAATGGTCAATTAGGCTTTGAGCACCTTTCAGGAGTGGAACCGCAACGTTAAGGCCTGTTGCGAGTCGGGTGTTCTCCCAGAATTCTGGGCAGGAATTTGACTCATGAAATACCAGTGCGCTCTTGTTTTTTTCTACGTTTTCTTCAATTATGTTTTTAATGTTTTCGTATGAATCCGTGTTCTTGTAGCTGTTAAAGGCTTTTTCTAATTTGTCAGTCCACGCTTCGAAATCTGTCAGGCGCATCTCGTCTGCCTTAGCCTTCTGAACTGGACCAAAAGCTTGGGCAGCCTTATCAAGTTCACCTTTAAGGTAAACATCATCCGCGTTCTTGTTATCTTTAACATCCACCATGGCATCTAAAGCGAATATCCATGCTTCACTTTGTTTGCCAAGGGTTTCTCCACATTTCACTGCCAATTCCTGAATGCTCAGCGGCAGTTTAGCGTGGAAAACCAGGTTGCCAAGGAAGGTGTTTGTGCGGAAATCTTTGAAGCCGGCACGCGCCATCGCGGTGTGGTAACTAACAGGTTGTCTGCCCCTCTCTTTGGACACGATTATTCGTAGGTCATAGAACCATTTCTGCACAAGTTCCTGAGCGACAACGCCAATCGGGTTAATTATCGACGGCTTTGTCTCTTTGATGCTGGCTTCTAATTCCTCGCGGGTTTGCGAGAGCATAATCATTTTGCCATGTGTCCCAGCATCAGCCTTGATAACGATACCTTTCTCTAACGGGATTTCCTGTTCGAAAAGGTCAGCTATGTCTTTCTCATTGTGGATTTCTTTTCCGTTCTTCATCGTGTCGGTTGAGTCGCATGGCACGAAGACGGTTTTCGGAATTGGGATGCCTTCTTTATAGAGGTGTAGGAGTGTGCGTAGTTTGCTGTAGCAGATGAATTCTGCCTGTGAGGTATTGAGGGTTTTTTTGCCAAGCATCTCCATAAAGTAGGAGGCTTGGAGACGCCGATTTTTGCTTTGCGCCCGATTAAGCACAACGGCGGTGTCATTAATGGCGTCAGTGTAGTCTTTGCCCTTTGTCTTGGCGCTAAAACCATCTCTGGATATGGATAATGCTATTTTTCGGAAGGGAATGTATGTTAGGTCTATGCCGAGTTGCTGGGCGGTGAGTTTTATGCCGTTTTCGTCGCTTTCCGAGCGCTCATACAAAAGTGCAATGCTCATCGCTTTCAGCCTCCGTGAAAAAATATTTTATTAAAAAGGTGATTTAATGCGTGAAATCGGGTTTTTGGATACTGCTTATTCGCCCCAGTCTTCCCCTTCAATCGTTAACTCTTGAAGGTCAACGCAGCCGCATTTAATCTGTTTAACTTCGAGTTCAAGTCCGCAACCAGGGCAACTAACAATTTCTCCTTTCTCTGTGTCTGCTGGAACATCAAGTTCTGCGTCGCAGTCAGGGCATTTTGCCTTGTTTATTGCATTTGCTTGTTGAGGATTCGAGTTTACTGGTTTAATCATTTTTTGTTCGTCACTTTTTCTTTTTTAGGAAATGTCAATCAGATAATTTTCTGTTTCTTTTAAACATTTTGACTTATTTGTTACAAGTTGGACTTCTAATGTCCCAATTGGTGCAACCTACTCCCAGGCGCAATCATAAAAAAACCGTAAGTTAACCGTGCTTACGCAACGAAAACCGCATCTTCCCTTGGAGAGCAACGATGGAAAACGTTAAATTTTTCCACAGCAATAGTCACTCGGCTGAAAAAATGGATGAAAAAGACAAGCAAATCATAAAAATCCTAAAAGACGACGCAAGAGCAGGCTACGGCGACATCGGCAGCAAAATAGGACTATCCGAAGGCGCCGTCCGCAAAAGAATCAAAACATTAACCGACGAATCCGTCATCAGAAAATTCACCGTAAAAATCGGCTTAGCAGAAGGCGCCCAGGCCATAACACTACTCGCTACAAACCCCGCCTACCCAACCCAGGAAGTATCGAAAAAAATCCAAGCAATCCCAAACGTTGAAACAATCTATGAAGTCACTGGCGAGTACGATATCGTCACTGTTATCAGCGGCATGAACGTCACAGAAGTCAACGAATGTATCGAAAAAATCCGCCGAGTCGAAGGCATCATGAAAACCAACACCATGATAGTCCTGCGAAGTTGGTAAGCCAACTCATTTTTCTGTTCACCAACCTATTAAGATCCTCATAGTGGTTCTATGATGAAACGAAAGAGAGGGTTCGTTGAAAGCGGCAAGCATATTCAAAAATTCCAAAGAGGAGGTAGGTCGGTATTGGCGGGTATCTGCTCCCATTAGCATGTCGAAATTCAGTACTTAATTGGATCGACAGCAATATCCATAGCTTTTTGAGCATAGCAAATATAAGGAACCCTTACAATATTGACCGCACAGAAGTGTTTAGTTCATGTCAGAAAAGTTGTCCTTAGTTACATGTACCAGTTGCGGTAAACCGATTCCTCCAGGCAGCGAATCCACAAAGTTTCTATGCCCCAACTGTGGTGATATCCAGATTAAACGTGATGGGAAATGCCGTAAATTCGGTCGCCTCTACAAATGCCCAAAATGCGGCTTCTCTGGACCATGAAGGCGAATTAAATGGGCAGTGTTCTTGTAACTTACAAGGTTTTTCCAGAAGACATCGTTCCAAGCTTCGACGACTTAAAAAACAAAATCAAAGCTGTCCTGCCTGAATTTGCAGCAATCGAAGGATACGGCGAAGAACCCGTCGCATTCGGCCTCGTAGCCTTACTTGTTCAGATCAAGTATCCTGAGGATAAAAGCGGCCTGGTTGATGAGTTTGAAGAGAAACTTGCGAAAATCCCAGGTGTAAGCCAAGCTCAAACCATCCAAGTGCGCAGAACAAGCCGCGATTAAACCGCGGACCCTAAAAAACCAAAATTTTAATTCATTAATATGTGCTTGAGAGTCTGAATTCTTAAACTTTAAAGTTTATATAGGAATAACCGCTTTTTCAAACACATATCCCAAAACTGTAATCAGCATTATTTAGGAGATATTCTTACATGAGTGAAGTACAACTACGCGTTGGAGACGCACGGCAAAGAGATGTCGGCAGAGGAATCGCCAGAATTGACCAGCGAACTATGCAGAAACTTGGAATAAGCGCTGGAGACGTAATTGAAATCGTGAATAAACGCACAACCTCAGCGATTGCTTGGCCCGCGTACAGTGAAGACCAAAACCGCGACATCATCCGCATCGACGGTTTCACCCGCAAAAACAGCGGCGTAGCTATAAACGAATATGTGGTTATACGACCGGCAAAAGTTAAAACCGCTCTCGCAATTACGCTTGCGCCAGTGGATATGCGCCTGAACGTGGATGAGGACTTTACTAACTTTGTTAAAAACCGCCTAATGGAACGCACCCTCGTAGAGGGCGACACAACATTGGTCATGATGTTGGGGCATGCTATTCCATTTACTGTTTCAAAGACCCGTCCCCACGGCATCATAAAAGTAACAGCTGAAACCCACCTAACCATCCTAAACGAGCCAGCGCCCGAAGGCAAAGGCTTACCCAGAACCAACTACGAAGACATCGGCGGACTACACACCGAAATCCAACGCGTCCGCGAAATGGTAGAGCTGCCACTACGACACCCAGAACTTTTCCAACGCCTAGGAATTGAACCGCCAAAAGGCGTGCTCCTACACGGTCCACCAGGCTGCGGCAAAACCCTCCTCGCACGCGCAGTCGCCAACGAGTCAGAAGCCAACTTCTACTCCATTAACGGACCAGAAATCATGAGTAAATTCTACGGAGAATCTGAAGCTCGGCTCCGAGAGATTTTCCAGCAAGCCCAGCAAAACGCTCCAAGCATCATATTCGTTGATGAACTCGACGCTATTGCGCCTAAACGTGAAGAAGTCACGGGTGAAGTGGAAAGACGTGTAGTTGCTCAACTCTTGGCGTTGATGGATGGCTTATCTGGACGTGGAAACGTCATAGTTATTGGCGCAACCAACAGGCCGGGAGCACTTGACCCTGCACTGCGTAGACCAGGACGGTTTGACCGCGAAATAGAAATCGGTGTACCCGACAAAAAAGGAAGATACGAAGTCCTGCAAATTCACACCCGAGGAATGCCGCTGCATGGAGTTGAGAAACCGGAGGGCGAAAAATCAGGCGAAGACGTTGACCTCAAAAAACTCGCTGACATGACACACGGCTACACAGGCGCAGACCTATCCGCACTGGGAAGAGAAACCGCCATGAAAGCTCTGAGACGATATTTACCGCAGATCAACCTTGAAGAAGAACGCATTCCACCCTCAGTGCTGGAAAAGATGGAGGTTAAAATGGATGATTTCCTCGGCGCCTTCAAAGAAGTCACACCCACAGCTATGCGTGAAGTCTACATTGAAGTCTCAACAGTCCACTGGGCTGACGCAGGCGGACTAGACGACGTAAAACAGCACCTCATCGAATCTGTGGAGTGGCCGATAAAGACGCCTGAAATATTCACCAAGCTTGGAATTAGACCACCAAAAGGCATCTTGCTCTATGGTCCACCTGGCTGCGGCAAAACCCTCCTCGCACGGGCAGTAGCGACCGAAAGCGAAGCCAACTTCATCTCTATCAAAGGACCAGAGGTATTTAGCAAATGGGTGGGCGAATCAGAGAAAGCCATCCGCGAAGTCTTCCGTAAAGCCCGCATGGCTGCACCAGCAATAATATTCCTCGACGAAATCGACTCTCTTACACCAAGACGTGGTATGGGGATGTCTGACAGCGGAGTTTCTGAAAGGGTCATAAGTCAACTGCTAACTGAGATGGATGGCATCACAACGTTGCAGGACATTGTGGTTATAGCTGCTACTAACCGCCCGGACATGGTTGACTCAGCTGTTCTTCGTCCAGGACGATTCGACCGCTTAATCTATGTGCCTGAACCTGACGAGAAAAGCCGTTTGCAAATCCTAAAAATCTACACAAAGGGCATGCCAATCGCTAAAGACGTTGACTTGAACCAGTTAATGATTGCAACAAAGTACTATTCTGGCGCGGACATAGAGTCTCTCTGCCGAGAAGCCGCAATGCATGCACTGCGAAAGAACGTTTCCTGCACCGAAGTTCTCATGAAGGATTTCCAGGATGCCCTCAAAGAAATGGGTCCATCGATCACGCCTGACATGGAAAAATGGTACAAGAGCTTCATGCAACAAATCCGACAAGTACAAAAGCCACAAACGCCAGTTGCATAGGAAAGGAACACTTATGCCGCAGATAAAAACTTGGAAAACACGCCCAGCCTACTTCTACCTTCTAGAAGTTTTAACTAAGAAGGGCGACTTAACAGACGACGACCTCTTTGATCAGCTAAAAAGCGAGTACGAAGATTTAGGCTTCAAAGACTTCAACGAAATACTTTTGAAACTTGAGGTAAGCGGCAAAGTCCGAACCTCTTCGATGTCCCGCGGTAAACGCCGAATCGAATTGGTTCACCAACATTAGTCCAACCCTGTCCAATCCTTTTATTTTTTAATCTTCAAATTTAGTTGACCAATTGATGGAATTTAAGACTTTTTTTTATGCTATTCGCTACTTTTTTAGGCTGCTTAATCTCTTGTTCTCTGCGACCTCCCCTCCCCTTATATAAAAGAAAAATCCAATAGCTTAACGATGACAGCCCAAAAAACTCAACCTGCAGACGCAATAGTCGTCGGCGGCGGACCAGTAGGTTCATACACGGCGCAACACTTAGCCAAAAAAGGCGTAAAAGCCACCGTTTATGAAGAACACTCCAAAATTGGGTTGCCATCTCACTGCGCTGGACACATCAGCATACGAAGTTTAAGAAGCATGGGGCTTTATCCGCTTCCAAAAGGAATAGTTGAGAACACTTTTAGCGTTGCCAACTTTCACTCACCGCTTGGAACCAATTTCTCGCTTAGGCTGTCTTGTCCAGTCACAATCGCCTTGAATAGAGCACGGTTTGACCAATACTTGGCTGATAAAGCTCAGTTGGCTGGAGCAAGCTATGTTTTAAACTCTCCAGTTCAATCTCTACTTGTTGAAGACGGCTGCGTAAAGGGCATTAAAATCGGGACAGAGGGCGCCCAAGAGAAAATTTATAGTAAAATCGTATTAGACGCTGAGGGAGTCTCCTCAAGGCTTCTAAGGCAAACTGGATTAAAGGCACTCAAACCCAGCGAACTCGTTTATGCGGTTGAGGCAGAGGTCGAAGGCGTTCAGGATGTTGAGCTTAACGCGGTCGAAGTTTACTTTGGCAAATCTTACGCCCCTGGCTTTTATGGGTGGCTCATCCCAAAACCAGATGGCTCAGCAAAGGTTGGTTTAGCAACAAACCATGGAGACCCACGCGAATACCTCAAACGACTCATGTCAAAACACCCAGTTGCCTCCAAACAGCTTGCAAAAGCCAAAATAACACAGGTCGGCTATCACGCGATCACTTTGGGCGGACCAATCAACAGATCCTATTCCGACGGTTTTCTTGCGGTCGGCGACTGCGCTTCACAAGTCAAACCTACAACAGGAGGAGGAGTAATCTTCGGGTTAACCTGCGCAAAAGAGGCTGCGGAGGTTGCAAGCCAAGCCATAGCGCAAGGTGATGTTTCATCTAACTTCCTTCAAAAATACCAGAAAAGATGCGGTGATTTATTGAATTTTGATTTTCTTGTCATGCTTCGACTTAGGCGTTTTCTCAATTCGCTATCAGACGAAAAATTAGATGAGGTGCTGAGGGTCTGCGGAAAATTAGGCGTAGACAAAGCATTAAGGGATGTGGATGAGATTGATTTTCAAGGAAAACTTTTGCTTACAGCAATTAGAAAACCCGCGATGGCTGCGGCTGTGTCTTACTTTGGATTACTTTACCTGTCTGCAAACCCTTAAAATCTTGAACGCAAACTATAAACGGGAAATCCAATGAGCCAATTTGAATACAAACAAGTCCTCGTCTTCCGAACCGACCTACAATTGAGCAAAGGCAAAATCGCAGCCCAAGCTGGACACGCAGCAGTCTCTGCAGCCCAAGACGCTTATGCTCGCCATAAGAAGTGGTGGGACGCTTGGATGCATGAGGGGCAAAAGAAAGTTGCTGTTAAAGTGGCTGACGAAAAAGAGCTGCATGAACTCGAAAAGTTCGCCTCGGACTTAGGTTTGCCACACGCACTAATTGTTGATGCAGGTTTAACAGAGATTCCTGAGGGTACTGTGACTTGTTTGGGGATTGGCCCAGCGCCAACAGGCATGGTTGACCGTTTAACAGGTAAACTAAAGTTACTTTAGGCGATTTTTTGCCTGTTCCTGAACTTGACAAATTGCTTGGAATCGAAGTGTACGCCACTGGAACGGAAGGCGTTGGCGGAGTTATTCGGGAGTCAGTTGACGATTTTGTGGTCGAAGAAGTTCTTGTGGACGGCTCCAAAGCCAGCCTGAATGGAGACGTTCCAGCTCGGGTTTTAGGGTCAACGATTCAAAGGCAGCGGTATCTGCTTTGTGTTTTGGCAAAGCGTAACTGGGACACGTTCATCGCGGTTAAGAACATAGCAAAGTCGCTAGGAATTGACCAAGCCAGAGTTCAGTTTGCAGGAATTAAAGACGCTAAAGCCGTCACAGCACAGCACATCACAATAGAAAACGTTTCGGTGGAGAACGTAGACAAAGTCAACGTTAAAGATGTGAAAGTTCGCCCTATTGGCTACGTTCGAGAAATGCTCTCACTGTTTTACCTTTTAGGCAACAACTTCACCATAACCATCAAATCCACAAAAGGTTCAGAGGCAGCTGTTAAAGAAAACGTCTCCCAAACAATGCAGGAACTTGATAGCATCGGCGGTATTCCAAACTTTTTTGGGCACCAACGATTTGGAACCACACGCCCCCTAACACATCTAGTTGGAAAAGCCCTTACCCGAGGTGATTTTGAGGAGGCAGCGATGCTTTTTCTGGCTAAACCCAGCGTTCATGAACATCCCGCTTCAAGACAAGCACGCAAAGAACTGGAAATAACAAAAAATTTTAAACAAGCACTCGAGGATTTTCCCAAACAACTCCGTTTCGAAAGAACAATGCTTAACCATTTAGCTGATAACCCAAGCGACTTCGTCGGAGCTTTCCAGGGTTTGCCCATAAAGCTTCAGGCACTCTTTGTTCAAGCGCACCAGTCCTTCCTGTTTAACCGTTTTCTTAGTGAGCGTGTTAAGTACGGTTTGCCTTTGAATAAGGCGGTGGAGGGAGATTATGTGGTTGGTGTTGAGCGTTCTGGGTTACCCATGACCTCTATGGCTAAAGTTGCAACTGCTGAAAGCTTGGCTGAAGTTAACGTTCAGGTTAAGGCTGGGAGGCTGCGCGTTGCGCTTCCAATTTTTGGGGTAAAACAGAAGCTTTCCCAAGGCATAATAGGGCAGATAGAAAATGAAGTTCTCGAGCAGGAGGGAGTCGAAACAGAAAACCTGCGTTTTAACGAGTTATCGAGGACAGGTGGGAAAGGCGGTTTACGCACAGCTGTTACTCCAGTTAAAGACTTCAGGCTTCAAAGTGTTTCTGCGAGGACAGACGGCAAAGGATACGATGCAAAGGTCAGTTTTATGCTGCTTAGAGGCTCTTATGCCACTGTAGTTCTAAGGGAAATAATGAAGCCTTCGGATCTTATTACGGCTGGCTTTTGAAGTGTTAGCGGTATGCTGATAAGGAAGTAATTAATTCAGTATTTGTTAGGAAGCTTCTTTTTATGGAAAATGAACCGCCGCGTCAATGCGTCATACCCCTTCATAAACCAAGCACTAGAGAATTAATCTTCTTTTTCTCCTGCGGAATTCTTGTAAGTTTTCCTTTTGTTTTGTTTTTTAATTCGGTTTACCCTTTTTTACCAATTACACTGGTAATAATTGTCTTAGCGCCCTTCATAGAGGAGTTAGCAAAAGTTTTTCCTCTGTTCTATAGGCATGGGGAAACTGAAAGGTCTCTTGTAACCTTAGGTATTTTGATTGGGCTAGGCTTTGGGATTTCTGAACTTGTTTTAGATGTTTTCTTTTACGGTCAGCCTTTGATTGCTAGAATTCCAGGTGTCATTTTTCATGCTTCAAGTGCAGGTATAATTGCCTATGGCATAGCTAAGAAAAACCCTTTGCCGTATTATTTGATAGCTGCGATTCTTCATATAACAAATAATTTTTTTGCTGTTGAGAATATGGGGATTTTAGGTTGGATAGCTGTAACCATAGTTTTGGTCGTTGCTTATCTTTTAGCTGGGCGCTTCTATCGTCAGGCTTCCAAAGAAAAAATAGTTGTTTAACAAACTCTGTCTGTTAGAGCTAAGTCTCTAAGCCTGTTTACTCCATCTATCTCTAAAATGAAGTCAGCTACGCTTTTGGGTACAAGCTCCGTCCAGCTGTCGTCTTTAAGCATTTTTTCGCGAACTATGGTTGACATGTAGATTTTTCTCTTAAACAACGAAGTGGTTTTGACTTCGAAGCCTGCCTCCATGAAAAGCCTCTTGGTTAATGGCTCGTTAGAATAAAGAACGCTGAATTTAGGTGTGTAACCTACGACGGCGCTAACCCACAGCATATGCAGGTGAACATCTGGTACAGGCACAATCCACAGCTTAGAGTAATCTACATCTGCCTCAAGCAACGCCTTACGAACCATAACAAGCCTTTCGCCTGCCGTAAATGGGTCGGTGGTGTTGTGGCTGTACTGGGCGCTGCCAATGACAATTACCAACTCATCAACTTCTTCTAGCACATGCTTGATGGCGTCTAAATGTCCTAAATGAAAAGGCTGAAACCTTCCAACATAGAGGCCCCGATAAACCATTTTGCTCACTTGCTTTGAGTGGGACTCACCTGCATTTATGATTTGCGTAAACACTCTTAAGCAAAGTTTCTGAGGACATTTTCAACTGGAAAAACCGTGAGTTTTCCGCCATTCACTTCGATTTCTTTTTTAGCTGGAAAACCTCGTTTCTCTCTTCCTAGCAGCTGCATCTTAACTTTTAAGCCAAAACCGTAACCGCCCAACGTAAAATTAGCTCTCACAACTCTGTGACAGGGAACTACCGGTGCAAAGGGATTGGACGCCATGATGTTTCCGACTGCCCTTGGCCCACCGCCTACGGCTCCAGCTATTGCGCCGTATGAGGTTACGTATCCAAGCGGAATTATCGAGGTTGCTTTGAGCACTTTTTTTGTATAAGCTGGCAGATTGGATGTTGCCAAAGATAGAGTATTATTAACTTCTTTTCCGTCGTAGATATCCTTCAAAGTTGCAAGCATGTTTTTTGCGGAAGCTGTAGGTTCATGGAAAACTTGAAAAGACAGATTAAAGGGCACGTTACCCAAAACATTTTTTAGGGTTGTTTTTTGGTTTAGCCCAAAAGAGGATGTGACAATCTGTTGCTTGTTAATTGCGACTGCAAACCATATGTCTTCGAAGTTTTGCGTGTAGATCTCTATCATCTAATCTCTTCATTTGATAGGTGCGGTGTATGTTAAAAGTTTCTGCGGTAGAAACTATTTCCGTTGGAGCAATCGACGCATGTTGCAACCAACTTTACGTTATCCACTGCTGGTTTAGCTACTAAGAAAGACTTTGGAGCAACTGACACATAACCGATGGGTTTGCCGCATTTTTTGCACCTTAACGGTTCAGACTTACTCATGCAAGTCACTTCACACACTATTAATAGTTATAAGTAACCTTAATAATTTGTCTTGTGTATATCAAGAAAAGGCGAAAATTATGGAAGGTTATGGACCACAATTACCCACTTTACCTAATATTCCACAGATACAACTGATGCCGCAGGAACAGCAGCAACAAGGTCAAGGCAACCAAGCTCAAGGCGGCGGAGTATGGATGCCGGGCGCAACAACCGTCGGCGCCATTTTTAAAGACGGAGTAATCCTAGCTTCAGAAAAAAGAGTAACATACGGCAACTTTATCATGAGTAAAGGCGGCAAAAAAGTCTTCAAAGTCACAGATCAAATCGGCGTTGCATGCGCTGGACTCGTTGGCGATATGCAGATTCTCGCTAAAGAAATGCAGGCGCAAGCAAACCTCTTCAGCATGGATGTTGGAAGAAAAATCAGTGTGCGCTCCGCATCAAAGCTTCTAGCAAACGTACTTTTTAATCGAAGGTATTCGCCTCTGTTCACTCAGACAATCGTCGGCGGCTTAGATGATGACGGCGCCTCGCTCTATGTGCTTGACGTTTTAGGCTCACTTATCCCTGACAAATACGCAGTGGTGGGTTCAGGAACAGAGATCGCTATGGGTGTTCTTGAAGAAGGATACAAAGAAACTATGAGTGCTAAAGAAGCAAAAGAGCTTGTTACGCGGTCGATTAAATCTGCAGTTAGCCGAGATTCTATGAGCGGCGACGGAATAGACTTCCTCATAATAACAAAGGAAGGAATCGCTGAAGACTCCATAAAGTTTTAACCACTTTATTTTTTATGTTTTTTAGTTTTAACAGGCGGTTGAGCCGTGCATGGACGGAATGTTATGTCGTTTGAACTAACCGATGAAGAAGGAAAATTTCTAATCAAATTAGCACGAAATACAGTGGAGAATTTCTTGGAAACTGGAAGAGCTCCCAAACCACCTAAAGAAACGCCTAAGAAACTCTTTGAGCGCTGCGGCGTCTTTGTCACTATAAACAGCCTCCGAAACGGCGAGAAAGAGCTCCGCGGGTGCATCGGCTACCCCTACCCCACAAGCCCACTCGTGGAGGCAGTGATTGACAACGCCGTAAACGCGGCAACAGAAGACCCACGGTTTGAACCCTTATCCCCAACTGAGCTGGAAAAAGTTGTCTTCGAAGTCAGCGTGTTAACGCCGCCAGAACCTGTAGAAGCTAAGAATCCAAAAGAATATCTAAGCAAAATCAAGGTTGGCGAAGACGGCTTAATCATTGAGCGAGGACCCTACAAGGGGCTGCTCTTGCCCCAGGTACCAGTTGAATGGGGGTGGTGCGAAGAAGAATTTCTCTGCCAATGCTGCATGAAAGCAGGTTTGCCTCCTGACACTTGGTTAACAAAAGACTCTAAAATCTACAAGTTCAAGGCCATCGTTTTTGACGAGGAAACGCCGTGCGGCGAAGTTAAACGTTTAAACTTAACAAAAAAAGACTAATCAAGCAGGGTTTCTACGATTGAAACTGCCTTATCCAATCCTCTAAACCTGTTAGAAAACTTGTTCAACGCCAATATGCTTTGGTCGTAAGCTTCTTTTTCATTCTCTATCTTTTCTATGGCTCTTTCAAGTTGCTTGCTGTTCTTTACGGTTATAGAGCAGTTTAAGTCCTCAAGTTTAGCTGCGTTGCCCAATTGTTCAGGCTGCGTGGGGATGCAGATGCTTGGTTTAGCGTATTTGATGGTTTCAAAGCATGTTGCGTGGCCGCCGCTGAAAATAACGAATTTAGCGTTTTTCATAGCTTCCTGACGTTCTTGGGGCGAGAGCCATGTGTGGAGTTCGCAATTGCCAATCTTAGTTGAAACCTTCTTTCCCGGGGTGCCTAAACTTATGATGCATTTGGTTTTTAGTTTTTCAAGCACTGGCAATAGTGTTTTTGTAAGTTTTGCTCTGGTTCCAATGGGTCCGCTTATCGGCGCAAAAATGTGTTGTTGGGAACCTTCAACGGGTGCTGTGTCTACGAAGCTTCCTACATATTCGACTTTTTCCTTTAATCCAAGATTGTCCAAGTTGCCTACACTGTACTCGGACACTGTGTAGGGCGGTGGGTTGTCGGGAATTATGATTTTTGAGCATTTTTTTACGTACCGTTCAACCAAGCGTTCGCCTGGACCTAGAAAAGCTGAGAAACCATAGCTTGGCCTTATCATGTTGGCAATGTAGACTGAGGGAATTTTCCATCTTTGGGCAAGCCGAAGCGCATTTATGTCGCCATCAGCGATAAGAATATCTGGTGCAATGTCATGGAGGTTTTCTCTTAAATCATAATAGCGATGGATAGTTTCCATGGCGTTGGATTTTTTCATTTCAAATCTGTTTTGCTCTATGTTAAACAATGGAAGCGGAAATAACATGTTGATCAGCGAGGCAGAGGTAATTATGCCATGGGCGTTTTCGTACCATGAGATCGGTTGGCACTTGTAAACATGACTGAACTCTTTTTGAAGCATTTCGAATGCTTTGCCGCCCGAATAAAAATACATTTCATGACCGTTTTTCTCCAGCCGCTTCCCTAAGGGAATCATTCGTGAAACGTGACCTAATCCGAGTTCGGAGCAGCTGAGTAGCAGTCGCATATGTCTTACAGATATACGTAGGATTATATTTGAACTATCCTTTCATATGAGAAAAAGCAAGCAATTTAAGCTCTGGGCGCCAACACTACAAGTATGTTTGTGCCAAGAAAGATTGTGGAAGAAAAGCTCAAGCAACTCCTTGCCGACGACATCGGACAGGGCGATGTTACGGCGGCGGCAGTTATTCCTGCAAATTTAACCGTTAAAGCAGAGATAATAGCGAAGGAAGAAGGAATAGTAGCTGGAATCGAAGAAGCCACATATCTTGCTGAATATTTGGGACTGGCAGTTAACACAAAAGTTTCTGATGGAGCCAAAATCAAAAACAAACAAATTCTAATGCGGATTTCAGGCGACGCCCAAACTATCTTGTCAGTTGAGCGGACAATGCTTAATCTTCTCTCGCGAATGAGCGGTATCGCAACCAAAACACGAACCTTAGCGGAGAAGCTTGAGGGAGCACATGTGAAAGCGAAAATTGCGGCAACACGCAAATCCGCGCCAGGGCTACTCTACTTCGACAAAAAAGCCGTGGTCATTGGAAGCGGAGACCCGCACAGGTTACATTTGGATGACATGGTTTTGATTAAAGATAACCACCTTGCAATCATCGGAAGTGTTGAGGGCGCGGTTAAGACAGCTAAAGCTAAAGCTTCCTTCACCAAAAAAATCGAGATTGAAGTTAACAATGTTGAGGATTCTTTGAAAGCGGCAAGAGCGGGCGCAGACATCATTATGCTGGATAATTTTTCGCCTAAACAGGCTAAAGATGCTTCTGAAGCGCTAGAGGAGTCGGGGTTTGGCAGCGTGATGCTTGAAGTAAGCGGCGGAATTACAGGCGAGAACCTTTTGGAGTATGCGAAGGCTAAAGTGGACATCATAAGTATGGGTGAATTGACTCACAGCGTCAAAGCACTCGACATAAGCTTAGAAATAGTGAAAGAATAGAAAAGGCTATTTTCCTATTTTAGGCTCCAAGATTTATTAGCCAAACTTCTACTACAGCGCCTATTGCCAGCAAACCTGCGCAAGAGCCGATGAAGATTAGAGTCCACTTTAACTCTCGCCATCGGTGCTGAGTTAACCTTCGGAAAAGCCAAATGCTCGATGCCATCGCGATTGAGTAGGATGCGAATTCTAGCCAGAACACAGGTGTTACCATTAAGTTCGCTATTGCAAACCATACGGGGTAGCCTCTTGTGAGTGTTATAGCGTTAAGGGCAACTCCGGTGTCGAAGAGTATGAACATTCCCAGTGCAGCTCCAACTATTGGTATGAACATTAGCAGGCAGATGGAGAAGTTGTTTACGAAAATGTATTGTGTTAGAGTGTTGTTGGCTTTGTTTTGGTTTATTGTTTCGTTAAGTTGAGTGCTAAGGGTTAATGCCTCTTTGGAGCTGAGAGGTATGTAACTTCCAATTATTGTGACTATGAAGGCAACTATGAAGACGGCTGCTATTGAGTAGATTCGCTTTCGTTTTGGTGAAGCTTCCGTCCAAAAAGACAAATTTAGTTTCATGACAGTTGTCCTTCAATTTAATATGACTCTTAAAGTTTACCTTCGAAAGTCGCTTAAAAATGTAACTCACCTACGAAGAAAATCATCGCTGAAAAGTTAAAAGCAACAAGTAAAAAAACCGTTCTTAATCGTCAACTTTGAAATAACAAAACCCAGACGCTTAAAGTGGTATGGATAAAGCCCAAGTTTCAACGATTGCTCCAAGCGTCAACAATATCGCAACGATTCCAATTAGTATCGCGGCTGTTTTGAGTTCACTCCACCGACGCTGGGTTAATCTGCGAAATAGCCATACGCTTTCTGCCATACCGATTGAGTATGAAACGAATTCAAACAAGAATGTTAACACTACCAGAACCAACAATAGGCTTGCCGTGGACGCGGAGATATTTTGGGATGCTGCACTTGAAAATCCACTTGCACTCACGATGTCAAATATCGCTCTGAACGCTTGACCCGTGCTAAACATAATGAATAAACCTATTGGTAATCCAGCGAGTGGAATAAACATGGCTAGGCAAAACGAAAAGTTGTTTAAGAAAATGCTTGGAGCCAAACTGTTGTTGGCTTGACCTTGGATGAGGGTTTGATTTACTTGGTCGTTTACGTATTGTTCTTCTTGGGGGCTGAGTGGAACAAGAACACCAACTATAGTTACTAGCACGGCTAGTATGAATATGAAGAGCGTTGAGTAGATTCTTTTGCGCTTAGGTGAAGCGTTTTTCCAGAAGAGAGGGTAAATATTCATTCAGTCAGCCTTCTTGATGTTAGATTGTCTCTATTCTTATAGCGCGAAAACCTCGTGCAATAGGGTTTAATGTTTCTGACAATTTAACCCTTGTTAAGACACCTTCCGAATCAACGGCGTAGCTTCGAACGTCATGCTCATTTGCCAATAGGGATTGAAGAGTAACTTGGTGTCCTAGGAATCTGGGCTGACACATCAATGGCAAGCCCAGCAAAACCGTTTCTTTTTCATTTACAGCTTTTTTGGCGGCAAACAAAATCGCTTCTGCGCCCGCTGTCAACTCAGCAATTCGCACTGGAATACTCTCTTTGCCAATAGCTATCATATCTATGCCGTAAAACCGCTTAATTTCACATGCGACTTTTCTGAGTTTTGGCAGAATGTTCAGAATGTTTTGTCGCCCGACCTTGGATGCTCGAAGGTTAAGAAGTTCAACAGGAGATAATTCCTCAACTGAAATTCCTCCCAGCGACATATCCAAATGCACCACATCAGCCTTCATTTTATCAAGTAAGCTTCTGCATAGTTCAGCCTCATGCACAATCACATCGAACCTGCCGTTAACTTCCCTGAAAATCGGTTCAACTACACGAAAAGAGGGCTCCCTGTAAGGCGGTTCAACCAGCACTGAAACGGAAGCAACATGGAGGGCTGGATTAAACTGTTCGTCAAGGATAGCAGCCGCAGAATCCGCCGCGATGACTTTCATGTCTTTTGCACCTAACTAAGATTGATGGTAGTGGGAAAATTAGTTTTCCTCTTTGCATTCACGCGTAGTCTTATAGCATAAAGCTAAAAGATACATTTCGGAGCTTTTTTGTCGGCTTGCCTGAGGCTTCACTAACTTTACTTCCTCAAACAGCGGCTTTAATCTTAGCATAAAATCGTTTAGCATTTCGCCTTCGAAGACTTTGACGAAGAAGCTTCCGTTGGGGCGTAGGATGCATTGTGCGATTTCTAAGGCTTTTTCAGCTAAGTCGATTTGTCTTGCGTGGTCAACTTCCCAAACGCCAGTGACGTTTGGTGCTGCGTCGCAGAGAACCACGTCTGCTTTGCGTGGAATAAAAGATAGGATTTGATCGACGGTTCCGGGTTCAGTGAAGTCTGCAATTATTGTACGTATGTATTCTTGGGTAAAAGGCTCAATTGGTTTTAAGTCGACACCTAAGACGTAGCCATGTTTACCAGTCATTTTTCTGGCTGCCTGAATCCAGCCGCCGGGTGCAGCGCCTAAATCAACAACTATGTCACGTAGCCTAATGAAGCAGTATTTCTCGTTGGCTTGAATTAGCTTGTATGTGGATCTGCTTCGGTAATTTTCTTCTTTGGCTTTTTTAAAATAATACTCGTTTTTTCTTTCATTTAACCAAGCTTTCGGCGTCGAAATCATCCTCTTGTATGCTTGGCTCTGGTGGTGCTGTTGCGCTTGGACTTTCAGTGACTTCTGGTGCGGGTGCTGGAGGTTTTCCCAAGTTAAGTATCCAATCGGTTAGTTTTGGGCAGCTTTTGGGCGAGAGAGCGGTTGTTGGGTCGCAGCGTGCGTTGTCTGGGCATAGTAGACATGGACAGTCAACGATGGTTTCTATGGATGCTGGCAACCTTTTGGGGTAGAGCCTGTAGGTCCATCTGCCTTCTTGGAGTTCTTTTTCTCTGCGGATAAGTCCCTTCTCTTCCAGTTTAATGGACACGCGTGAGCCTTCGCGGCTGCTTGCGCCTAGTTCACGCCATAAATCTGATTGAAGTACACCCTGATAGCCTGTACCGACGATGTAGTGGAGTGCTTTCTGTTCGAGGTCATTACGCTTAGGCATTTATGATCAGTTCCAAATAATACAGTAATATAAGCGTTGGATTCACATAAAAATATGTATCCCTAATTAAACGTGGATTGGCATGAAAAACGCAAAGCAAAACGATTCGGGCAATTACTGCTTAGGTATCGAGTCTTCAGCTGACGACTTCGGCGTTGGAGTCTCCACGTTCAGCGGTGAAATCTTAGCTAACAAATCTGACAGCTACATCCCAGCGGAAGGCGGCATCCACCCAAGGGAAGCCGCACGGCACCACGCGGAAGTAGCAGACAAAGTATTAAGCGAGGCTCTTTCAAAGGCCGGTGTGAAACCGCGTGAATTATCAGTTATTGCTTTCTCTCAAGGTCCAGGTTTAGGTCCTTCCCTACGTACAGGAGCCACAGTTGCGCGGGCTTTAGCCTCATACCTTGATGTTCCCCTCGTAGGCGTCAACCATTCCGTTGCGCATATCGAAATAGGCAAACTTAAAACGGGAGCATACGACCCCGTGACGCTCTACGCTTCAGGTGGCAACACAATGGTCACTGCCTTTGAATCAGGGCGGTACCGAGTGTTCGGCGAAACCTTGGATATTGCGCTTGGCAACTGTCTTGATGTTTTTGCTCGTGAAGCAGGCCTCAAGCACAAGAAGGGCTTGCCGCTGGGCGCTGTGGTGGAGCAGTTGGCAACTAAAAGCAGAAAACTCGTCTCGCTGCCCTATGTGGTGAAGGGAATGGATTTGTCGCTTAGCGGTTTATTAACAGCGGCAACAGCTGCCTTGCAAAAGGGCGACTGCAAACTTGAAGATCTATGTTACAGTCTTCAAGAACACGCTTTCTCCATGGTAACTGAAGTTACCGAACGGGCACTAGCTCATACAGAGAAGAAGGAGGTTCTTTTAACTGGCGGAGTAGCCGCAAACAAACGCTTGCAATCCATGCTCGCAATCATTGCTGAGGAACACGGCGCCAAGTTCAATGTGGTTCCGCTGGAGTTTGCAACAGACAACGGCGCAATGATTGCGTGGACAGGCGTTTTAGCTTTCAAACATGGGTTAGTTACGCCAATCGACGAGAGTTTTGTGAAGTTGCGGTGGCGAGTCGATAAGGTGGATGTGTCATGGATACAATAGACAAAGTAGATACTGCAAAGCTGCTCAAGAAGGGCGCGGAAGCCAGCCTATTCCTTGCAGATTGGCATGAACGGAAAGTGATTATCAAAGTTCGCATTCCCAAAAAATATCGCCCCACGGAGTTGGATGAACAGATTAGAAGTTACCGCACTATCCATGAGCCGCAGTTGATTCATGAGGCGAAAGCTGCTGGGGTGCCGACTCCGCTGATTTACATGGTTAATGTGCATGATTCCTCAATTACGATGGAGTACATCCAAGGGCACCAGATAAAACAGCTGCTAAACACAGTTTCCAAAGCTAAACAGCATGACTTATGCGTTAAAATGGGGGAATCCATCGCGCAACTCCACAGCCATGGCTTAATCCATGGCGACCTAACAACCTCAAACATGATACTAAACCCAGAGGGCAAAATCTTCTTTGTTGATTTTGGCTTAGGAGAAAAAAACATAGAGCTAGAAGCCAAGGGCGTCGATTTGCACCTGCTCAAACGGGCACTGCAGAGCACGCATTACCTGTTCTGGGAAGAATGCCTCAAAAACGTGATGAGCGGTTACACTAACGTTATAGGTGTTGAGGCCGCGGAAAAGGTTTATGAGAAAATCAGGGAGATAGAGAAGCGTGGGCGCTATGTCGAAGAACGCAGACAGTAAACAATGCCAGATTCCAAAGCGAAAGGTTGTTTTTTTCGCCACTGGCAACATCAACAAGTTCAATGAAGCACGCAGCATACTTGGACAATACGGCATCGCCGTTGGTATGTTACGCCTAAAGGGCGACGAAATACAAAGCGATAGCCTGAAAGAAATCGCGGAAACAAGCGTCAAAAAATCGTATCAACGGTGCCGCTTACCCATTTTTGTGGAAGACGCAGGCTTATTCATCAAGGCACTATATGGTTTTCCAGGTCCATACGCAGCCTACGTGTACAAGACAATTCATAATAAAGGCATCATAAAACTTATGGAAAACACAGCTGACAGACACGCGGAGTTTCACTCAGTCATAGCCTACTGCGACGACAAAACCCCCTGCGAACCCATATGCTTTGAAGGCGAAGTTAAAGGACAAATCACTTTGGCTGAACGCAAGAAGCAGGGCAAGTCAGGTTTCGGGTTTGACCCCATATTTCAGCCAAATGGAAGCGAAAAAACGTTTGCGGAAATGACCATAGCGGAAAAAAATGGTTACTCACATAGAGCGCATGCCATACGCCAGTTCGCTGAATGGTATACAAAACAGTAGCAGCAAAGACCTTGTTGCTCCTAAAACAAAATTTTATATTGGTATTTCTGCATAAACAGAATTGTAAGGAGCCGAGAGACATGAATCGAAATGCCCCTGGAAACTGGTCTTTGCATGAAGGCTTAATCACAGCTTTAGCCATAGGTGGATTCTTCATCATCTTAGGCTTAGTGTTTGCCCTTACGCCTGGGAGTTCACATCAGACAAACTTGTTCTTCTCTGACTTGTCGACTGCAACTTATCCGTTTGGCGGTCCAGGTTCAACAATAAGTCTGCTCGCACCAGCTCACCCAGCGGAACACACAGCGTTCTACACGGCAGTGATTGATTTCCTCTTAGGCGTAGGAATCCTTCAGATTGTTATCTTAGCCTTAAGGTTATATGTAAAATCGCGTATTAATCGGATAGCTGAAACCGTGGGCAACTTGATATTTTGGCTGGGCGCCGCATTAGCAGCGAACGTTTTCCTGCTGGCTGGAACGCAAAGCGGTTGGTTCCAGTTCTGGTCGACACTGATCATAATCATAGGCGCCTCATTAATCGTGCGGTTTTTCGTGCATCTCGCAGGAAGGCAATATAGGGCTGGACGGATTAAGGAACCCTGAGTTTTCCGGTTTTTCTCCACATAGGGATTACTTCTAATAGCTATATCCACAGGCACGAATATCTTGTTTTTTATATCTTTCGCCTAGAAAATGGATGTTTTCAACTAGCATATGAAGTGACTCTACACACTTACTTTGTTCAAGAAAATGTTTTGTCAAATTAACTGAATATAAACGTTGGTGCGTAGGGTTGGACTTGAACCTCATCCAGAGGAGAAATCACCCGCACCACCCATCTTGGCAAAAACCTGATAAGCGGTCCAAATTTATAATATTCGTTAAACGAGGGAGATTGAGTATATGGATTCATTTAACGAATCTATGAGTGAGTATAGAAGGCAGCTCGAGAAGGGTACCATTCAAAGGGCATACCGAGGATTAATGGATTATATTATGGGGTTGAGGTCGTATTTTGAAAAGAAGTATCCTGAATATTTGGTATCGGGAAGCATTTATTTTGGGTTTATGGATATGACGTATTTTTCTTTCTTTCCAAAGTCTTTGAAACTTCGAGGACTAAAAGTTGGGATAGTTTTTGTCCACGAAAGACTTAGATTTGAAGTCTGGCTATTCGCATACAACAAAGGCTTTCAAGCAAAATATTGGAAAATGTTCAAAGAAAGCGACTGGAAAAAATACCGAATTCCACCAACGACAAAAGGGGTGGATTCCATTCTTGAGAACATTCTGGTTGAAAACTCAGATTTCAGCAACCCAGATGCATTGACCCAGCAAATTGAGAGAGGGACATTAAGGTTCATTGAGGATGTCGAGAACTTTTTATCCAAAAATGACTAAAGGAGACTAGAAAATGGAAGTTGCAATCAAGACATTGATTGGCACATGCAATGAAGCATTAATAGAATTTACAAGGAGGGACTTGCTTGGAGAAGAGGTGGACATCGAAAAATTACGTAACCTGCCAAGAGTGAAAAGAATACTAAAAAACCAACAATCAAACGGTTCATGGATCTACCCAAATAAGAACGCTACATCGCGTTCACCCACAAATTACAACCAATATCAAACATACAAGACAATAGCAGAATTAGTGGAATTATACGGATTAAACAAAAAACACGATGCAATAAGGAATGCGGCTGAGTACTTGTTTTCGTTCCAGACAAAAGAAGGAGAATTCAGGGGAATGTACGGAAACCAGTACAGCCCCAACTACAGTGCGAGCATCACAGAATTTCTAATAAAAGCAGGATATAAAGGAACTACAATTGAGAAATCACTCGACTGGTTACTTAGAATGAGACAGGATGATGGAGGATGGGCTATTCCCCTAAGAACCAAAAACAGAGAATTAGATGCTCTAAATGAGAAGGAAACAATTGAGCCAGATAAAACAAAACCATTCTCTCACCTAGTTACAGGTATTGTATTAAGACCATTTTCTCTAATGTCTGCATACAGAAGTAAAGTAAAGGACGCAGGACTACTATTTGCTGAAAGGGTCTTTGCTCGGGACAAGTACTCGGACAGAACGGGAGTTGAGTATTGGATCAAATTCACTTTTCCATATCACTGGACAGATATACTGTCAACGATAGACACGCTGACGCTTCTTGGAATTAATAATCATCCAAAAATCAATGAAATAATGCATTGGTTTGAGAAGCAAAAACAAGATAATGGAATATACGACGTAAATGTGATGGCCGGAGCTAATCACAAAGACGTCAAATACTGGATAACCTTACAGTATTTAACTGTGCTCAAAAGAATTATTCAGGTCGGATAGCATGGAAAGAGTGAAGCATAATGGATTATCAAGTGGATGTTTACATAGAGAAGCAAAAATCACCCCAGAAAGAAATCCTGCAAGAAGTTAGAAAGATCTTCACAGAAACACTTCCAGACTGTCAAGAAAAAATAATGTGGGGAGTCGTAACGTTCGCGGAAGGCAAATTCTATATTGCGGCGATGAGGAATCGTGTTCATGTCGGTTTTGCAGTCACGGGTTTAAGCGATGAGGAGATTGGACTGTTTGAGGGGAACGGTAAAACAATGAGACACATAAAAGTCCCCACAATTGAGAGTATTGACAGGAAAAACCTTGTCAAGCTGATAAACATGGTGGACAAAAAGGCAATCTGCAAACCATCCTAAGTTTCATTCCTCGTTAAAGTTGCTTCGGATATTTATGAACATGAAGAATTAATCCCCGCAGTTTTCAGATAGAGGTTGCCTCGAACCCAACTTATTGAACCAAATCTTGCCTTCACCTAAAGGTCAAAATCCATTTGGTCAATTCCTCCATCTGCGGACTCATCCTTTAGTGCCTCCACAAGAATATGTGAAATAGTTTCCGAACGAAATCGGTTGTAAAAAATCGAAATAGTTCCACCCCGGGGACAGAGCTACTTTTAAATATTCGTTGGGTGTGGATAAGGGTGCAGTTTAAGGTGTAACAATTGCCCAAGCAAGAAAAAGGAAAATCACATTCGATGCGTCCAGTCAGCAGGCGCCCTCCAAGCTGGTGCAAATATCAGCCTGAAGAAGTAGAATCATTCATAATTAAATTGGCTAAAGAAGGCCACAACATGAGCAGCATAGGCACAGTCCTACGTGATCAATATGCCATTCCACTCGTAAAGCCAATCACCGGTAAAAGCATAAGCGACACACTCAAAGCGTCAAACTTAGCTCCAACAATGCCAGAAGACCTATCTAATCTGATGAAGAAAGCGCAAAGCCTCGCAGTGCACATGGATAAAAACAAAAAAGACCTCCACAACAAACGCAACATGCAAATAATCGAAGCCAGAATCCACAAGCTCAGCCGCTACTACAAGCGAGAAGGTGTACTTGCACAGAACTGGAAGTACGTGCCAAAAATAGCCTCCGTAACCTAAACCTTCCTCACCCATTTAATTTTACATTTTACAGTTTTTTGATACATCAGCTTTAAATCCAATTACCGCCTTTTAGCCCGAAGAAGTGAGTGGGCATGGATGCACGTCAACAACAAAACATCGATGGCTTCTTGGCGGCGGAGAATGAAGCGGCAAAGGTAATTTTGGAAACTGTCAAGAAAGACGGTTTAATCCTTGTGTTTTCGCATTTGGATGCAGATGGAGTTGCCGCGGCAGGCATCATGGGTAAAATGCTCACTCGACTCGATGCCCGTTTCCGAATAAGGGTTATGCAGTGGGTTGACGAGAAAATCATCGGCGGAGTCATATCTGACAAACCGCAACTTGTGATTTTGACTGATTTTGGAAGCGGCTACCTTGACCTGTTAAATGAGAAAATTCCGAGCGTCAAAGTTGTAATTCTTGACCACCACCAAGTAAACAGTAAAGTGGTTAATCCGAATTTTGTGCAGGTTAACCCACACCTGTTCGGTATCGATGGTGCAACAGATGTTAGTGGTTCAGGTGTGGCATATTTTGCGGCTAAAGCGGTGAACGCGGCTAACGTGGATTTGGCCCCTATAGCTTTGGTTGGCGCGTTAGGCGACATGCAGGATAAGTACGAGCAGAGAAGCCTACAAGGCCCAAACGAGATAATAGTTAATGACGGTGTCGCAGCAGGCTTACTTAAAGTTGAGAAGGACCTAATTTTCTTCGGACGAGAAACAAGACCCATCTACAAAATGTTAGCTACCACCACTAACCCGTTTATTCCGGGTTTAAGCGGTCAAGAAACTGAAGCGTTGAATTTTGTTGCTAACTTAGGAATCCCACTTAAGCAGGGCGATAAGCTGCGGGCTCTTTGCGACCTAACCGATGCCGAACGAAAGCGCTTATGCACGGCTTTAGCCGACTACCTGTTATCCAAGGGACTACACTTGGAAGTTGAGAACCTCATCGGTTACGTTTATGTTTTAACTAAAGAAGAACCCAACACAGCACTTCGGGACGCAAGGGAATTTGCAGTGGTTTTGAATTCGACGGGACGCATGGATAGGCCAAGCCTTGGCATAGCTATCTGCATGGGCGACCGCAAAGCAGCACTTGAAGAATCCAACAAAATTCTAGAAGACTACCGCAAAAACATCAACAAATACCTCGGTTGGATCAGCGAAAAACCCGAGCGAATGCGCGAACTCGAAAACATATACGTCATATATGGCGAAAACTTTATCAACGAAAAAATCATCGGCACCGTCTCCTCCATTATCGTTTCAAGCCTTGCTAACAACGAAAAACCCCTCTTGGCATTCGCCAATATTGAACAGGAGAATGCTGCGAAGTTCTCGGGTAGAACCACGGAGGCTGCACTGCGAAAAGGTGTTAACCTCGGCGACGTGATGAGGTTGGCTTCGGAAAAGTACGGCGGCAAAGGCGGAGGACACAACATTGCGGCTGGCGGCCAAGTGCCACTTGACAAAGTGATAGATTTCATTAAGACTGCCGATGAGTTGGTTGGTCGGCAACTTAAGGGTGAGAAACTTGCAGGCAACAGTCACGCTTGAGTACAAAGATGAGAAGATTGCGCGAGCAATTGCGGAAGCGGTTTCGCCTGACAATTTCAAGGCACCAATCGGCTTAAGAGTTAAAACTGCCCAGGAAAACAGCAGGGTCATAACTGAGATAGAGTGCGAAGGCAAACTCGCCACCTTCACCGCCACCATCGACGACCTGCTCTTTAGCGCATCCACCGCGGAGAAAACACTTCAACTAATAAAAAAATAAAAAAGCAAACATCTACAACTTCTGTTGAAGACTTCTGAGAATATTTGCAGCCTAATATCCAACCCTTGCACTGCACTTACAGAGGGGATTGCTTGTTTTTCAAGCCATCAATATATTAGAACTAAAGAGTCATGGAATGGGCTTGTAGGTTAAAGCGAGCGCTCCTCCAATAATCCCAAATCCTGCACCAACAAAGTAACCGCCCATGCCGACAAAGCTTATTGCTGAAAACGCCATGATAACCGCACCCCAAAGAACATGCTCCTGTGGGTGAATCCTCAAGACAAGTGCACTCATCAACACAATGACTCCGCAAACAAAGCTAGCTATTGAAACAGCGGTAAAGAAGCCTGTCGAACTAGCATATGTGCCCATGAAGTTGTGGTATCCACCCATCATGCTGCGCATGTAATCACCAAAGCCTCCCCAATTGGGGGCATTGGAACCAAACCACACTAAATTTACTAAACTAAAGATGAGGACAATTAAGCCTCCCACTAACGAAACCACAAAAGCCAACGTTAAACCTTGTTTTTCACTCAAATTTTCCACCTCACAGAAACCTTCTCGGGTCAGTGTCTATATCAACAATTGTGGGTTTTGTGGCTCTGAGTGCTTTGTCGACGGCTGCTTCAAGATGGTTTGGCTCACTAACTTTAATGCCCATTCCGCCTGAGTGCTCCGCGAAATCCGCAAAGTTGTAATCGTACAGTTCCGTCTGCGAACTCTCAAAGCCCTCAACTTTTTGCTCCTGCATAATCATGCCCAACCGCTTGTTGTTCATGACAAACACTTTCACGTTCAACCCATACTTTAGAGCTGTCAAGAAATCGCCCAGTACCATCGTTAACCCGCCATCGCCTGTTAAACATACAATCTGCCTATCTGGGTAAGCCAGCGCCGCTGCCATGGCTCCTGGCAAACCAAACCCCATTGTTGCCAGTTGTCCGCTCATGACGAGTTTCTGTGTTTTTCGCATTCTAAAGTTTCTGCCAAACCACCAGCAGTTCTCACCTACATCCAGCGAAATTACCGCATCACCAGCGATTTTTTCGTTTAGCACCTTGATAATGTATTGTGGTCTAATGGGTTTCATGGTTGCGTCTGCTTCTCTTTCTAGTTGGCTAAGCCAATCTTGCTTTAATCTCGCTATCTCAGCTAAGTAATCTGCCTTATGCTGCTCCGCTATCATATTGGTCAATTTGGGAATTAACACTGCGCTGTTGCCCAGCAGACTAACTTCCACTGGGTATCTGCGAGCAATCATCAATGGGTTAATGTCAATTTGGACTGTCCGTTTCTGTGGTATCAGCGACAAATCTGAAAATGAAGAACCGATTGCAATAAGCAAATCCGCGTTTTCCATAAGCGTTCCAGCAGCAGTTGAACCTACACCGCCATGACACCCAACATATAGAGATTCATTCTCGTCAACCACGCCTTTAGCGCGGAAAGTCGATATAATAGGTGCACACACCTTGGAAGCTAAATTTAACAGCTTTTTTCCTTGACCTCGGCAACCAAAACCAGCCAAAATCACAGGTCTATTGGCTGAATCGATGACTTTTGCTGCTTTCTCAATAACCCATTCCTCTTGTCCGTAAGCGAGGTTGGGCATTCTGCCTTCAAACGGCAAAATCTCCGTTTCATAAGGCAGCTTTTGCACGTCATTGGGAATTCCTATGTGGGCAACACCTTGATTCAGGAGCGCATGCTTAATCGCCAATGTTGTCAACATAGTTGTTTGGTCTTCAGTTATCAAGGTTTTATTGTAGACGGTTAAGGGCTCAAAGAACGCCTGCTGATCAATTTCTTGGACGGCACCTTGCCCCAACTGTTTACGTGGAACCATCCCTGTTAAAGCCAAAACAGGCGAGTGATCTAACATTGCATCATACAAGCCGGTTACCAAGTTAGTTGCGCCTGGACCGGAAATTCCAAGGCAAGCAGCAATATGCCCCGTTAACTTGCCGTAAGCAGACGCCATAAACGCCGCTGTTTCTTCGTGGCGAACCTGAAGGTACCTTACTTTTCCGTTGCTTTTGCGCACCGCATCTACAATACCCAGAGTTGACGTACCTGGAATTCCGAACACGTATTTTACTCCCCACTCAGCCATCTGGTTTATAAGAACCTCGGAAACTGTGAGCTCCACCTTCTTGGCTTCTGTGGTTTTTTCAGTCAATAGCACAAAAGCTGATTTTGGGGCTCCGCAAACTGGGCACACCCACTCTTTAGGCAAATCATTAAACTTTACTTTTTCTTTCGAGTCGTCATAAACGTAATTGCAAACCGTGCACCTGTATTTCGCCATAAGCAACCTTCCAAAAATACTATTAGAAAATAAATGGCTACATCCTTATCAGTTTATTGGAAAATGAAAAACGTCGCATAAATGAGCCGAACAATTCATAAACTTCCTCTTTCAAACTATTCAAGTACAAAGAGATGCTATTTATGGAGAACTGGGATGTCATAATAATCGGCGCTGGCTCTGCAGGGTTAGCCGCTGGAATCTATGCGGTGCGAAGTGGACTTAAAACTTTGATTTTAGATGAAAAATTGCCTGGCGGAACCATCTCTGACGCTTCAACCGTGGTGAATTACCCTGGATTTGCTGAGATTAGCGGCGGAGAACTGGCTGAGAAAATGACGTTGCACTGTAGAAAAGTTGGCGCAGTCATCCATGATTTGGAGCTAGTTACTGGCTTAGAGCTTAAAGAAGAAAAGAAAATAGTGAAGACCTCAAACACAACCTACGAGGCAAAATCAGTAATATTTTCTGCAGGCTCACATTACAAAGAAATCGGCGTTAAGGGCGAAAAAGAGTTTCGGGGAAAAGGCGTAAGCTACTGCGGCGTTTGTGATGGACCGTTCTTTAAGGGCAAAAAAGTTTTGGTTGTCGGCGGTGGAAACTCGGCTTGTATTACAACGCTTTATCTTTCAGGGCTTGCTGGACAAGTCACCGTGATTCATAGGCGGGAAGCTTTCCGAGCGGAAGAATCCTTGGTGTCTGACATTGCTTCGAAGGGCAATGTAAACGTCGTTTGGAACACAGAGATCCAGGAAATCAAAGGCGATAAACAGGTGAAAGCAGTTACATTGTTGGACAAAAAAACTGGAAAAACAAGCGAGTTGGCGGTTGATGCGGTTTTTGTTCAGGTCGGCGAGGCACCAAACAGCCAAGTCGCCAAAGCTGCAGGAGTCGAAGCAGATGAACATGACTACATCAAAATCGACATTCGGCAACAAACTAATTTGCCCGGAGTTTACGCGGCGGGAGATGTGACAAACCATCCTGTTAAGCAGGTTGGTACAGCGGTTGGGCAAGGCATAACTGCGGCGTTGGAAGCGTACAGTTTTATTCGGAGACCGTATTACAGAAAATGAGGGAAAACATTATATCGATAAAAGTGTGTTTTAGAGTTTTTAATGCATTTGTATGGCATAAATCTGAGAAATCAGAAGCAAGCCTTAACACAAAAAGCATAAATAGTAAACTGAAAAGAGCAGAAACGAAGGCTAAGATATGCATAAAATACTAGTCAAGCAGGAGATTGCTCAAAAAATCAAGCTTATTGAGGTAGAAGCTCCTGAAGTAGCCGCGAAAGCCCAGGCTGGACAATTCGTCATTTTAAGGCTCGACGAATCAGGCGAAAGGTTCCCGTTAACAATCTGCGACTGGGACAAAACGAAAGGAACAATAACTCTGGTTTTTCTTGAGGTTGGAGTTTCAACTGAAAAAATGAGTAAACTAAACGTTGGCGACTCAATTCTGGATATTTGCGGTCCACTGGGAAAACCAAGCGAAATAGAAAAGTACCCGCTGGTCTGCGTTGTCGGCGGAGGAGTTGGAACAGCCGCAGCTTACCCGATAGCAAGAGCTTTCAAAGAAGCCGGTAGCAAAGTAATCTCAATTGTAGGCGCCAAAACCGCTAACATGCTGATTCTGGAAGACAAAATGGCTCAGGCATCAACCGAACTGGTCATTTGCACAGATGACGGCAGCAAAGGCGAGAAAGGATTCGTCAGCGGAGCATTAAAGAAACTGATTGATTCAGGATACAATTTCAATGCCGTTTATGCAATTGGGCCAACTGTCATGATGCGTGCAGTCGCAGAAACCACAAGACCCTACAAGATAAAAACTGTTGTCAGCTTGAACCCAATTATGGTTGACGGCATGGGAATGTGCGGAGCCTGCAGAGTCACCGTCGGCGGACAAACAAAGTTCGCATGCACCGACGGACCGGATTTTGACGCTCACCTCGTCGATTTTAACGAGTTAATGAAACGGCAATCATGTTACTGCCCAGAGGAAAAGTCTGGGTTAGAGAAATATCATGAGGGATGCACCTGTGGCCACTAATACACAACCAAAACCGAAAATGCAGAAAACTGCAGTTCCGATTCCGAAGCAGACACCTGAAGAACGCAAACGCAACTTCAACGAAGTTGCATTAGGATACAACGAAGAAATGGCGCTGGTTGAAGCTTCACGTTGCCTGCAATGTCCTAAACCGACATGTGTGAAAGGCTGCCCAGTTGAAGTGGATATTCCAGCGTTCATTAAACTGATAAAGACCAAGGAATATGCGAAAGCCATCAGCAAAATCAAAGAGAAAAACTGTCTCCCAGCCATCTGCGGAAGAGTCTGCCCACAAGAGGAGCAATGCCAAAAACTCTGCATACTCGGCAAAGCTGGCGAGGCGGTTAGCATTGGACGCCTTGAAAGATTCTTGGCGGATTGGGAACGCACAACTGGTATAACATGCGGCGAAAAAGCTAAACCAACTGGAAAACGTGTTGCAATCGTTGGTGCTGGACCAGCAGGGTTAACTGCGGCTGCAGATTTAATCAAGATGGGACATGAAGTTGTCCTTTACGAAGCATTACATTATCCAGGCGGGGTGCTTATGTACGGGATTCCAGAGTTCCGCTTGCCAAAAGCCATTGTTCAAGGCGAAGCAGACTACGTTAAGAACCTCGGCGTTGACATGCGCTTAAACTGCATCATCGGACGCACCTTCACAATTCCTGAGCTTCTCAAAACAGGGTTCGACGCAGTCTTTGTCGGTTCAGGCGCTGGACCACCACAATTCATGGGTATTCCAGGCGAAAACCTAGGCGGAATCTACTCAGCCAACGAATTCTTAATCCGCGTTAACCTAATGAAAGCCTACACCTTCCCCAAATGCGACACACCAATAAAAATAGGCAAAAAAGTCGCAGTGGTCGGAGGAGGAAACGTAGCTATGGATTCAGCTCGTTCGGCATTGCGTTTAGGAGCAGAAGTCCACGTTGTTTACCGCCGTTCAAGAGAAGAGTTGCCTGCAAGAAAAGAAGAATTTGAAAATGCAGAGGAAGAAGGAATACACTTCGATTTCTTGACAAGTCCGGTGCGTTACATTGGAGACGAGAAGGGCTGGGTGAAAGCGGTTGAATGCGTTAAAATGGAGCTTGGCGCACCTGACGCTTCGGGAAGAAGAAAACCCACTCCGATAAAAGGCTCAGAATTCACAATTGACGTTGATTCAGCCATAGTTGCTATCGGCAGAACACCAAACCCAATCATACAAAGCACAACCGAAGGACTGCAAGTTACAAAGTACGGCACAATCGTTGCAGATGAAAACGGCAAAACAAGCCTTCCGGGAGTCTTTGCAGGCGGCGACATAGTAACAGGAGAAGCAACAGTTATCAGTGCGATGGGCGCTGGCAAACGCGCGGCAAAAGCAATCAATGAATACCTAACAACAATAATTAAGTCTCATCGAAGCTCTAAACCCCCTTTATTTACCAGTTGATCAGGGGTTTTTGTTGTCCTGCCTAGCGGAAAGCTCCACAACCTATCTGGAGCCCATGGCAAACACAGAAAACAAAGAACAACCGCCTCTTCGACGCCCACAAAGGTCGCATCAGAAGCATACACTGGTGAGACAACCATTGGGACAGAAATTACGAGGCCTAAGAGTTATTCTGTTTCATGCTTGCGCTTCTTCAAATACACTAGCAGTCCAGCACCTACGACGGCTAATGTGATTACAGTGGCAGCTGCAACAGGTACATCAGGGAAGGGCTCTGGCTCTTTGGCTACGATGAAGTTTATTGTTTCTGAAGAGCCGGTGTTGTCTACGGCGTCTGTGGCGTAAACTGTCAGGTTATGCGAGCCATAAGGTAATATACCAACAATTCAATGGAGAATTGCATGCGCAAAATTAAAGGCTCCAGCAGCTACCTCAAAAACCAAGTCCGAAAAAACCTCGCTAAAGCAGCCTTCAGCATACTCATATACTTCGCAATTCTCGCTGCGCTAATCGCCACCGTAATAATCAATCTGAAGGTTGGAATTCTGCAAGAGACTGGATTGGTCCTGTCAATCGTGCCCTTAATCACCTTCTACTATTTCCTCCGCCAGTACCGCATCTACAACGGCGGCTGGACAGGAGAAAAACAAGTCGCCAAACACTTAGCAGGCAGATTAAACGACAACTACTACCTAACAAACGACCTGTACCTTGCAAACGGCGGCGGAGACATTGACCACATAGTTCTGGGACCCAATGGCGTTTTCGTTTTGGAAACCAAAAATTGGAGCGGAAACATCTCATGCAATGGCGACGAATGGCAACGGGTGGGTAAACGTAATTTTTCGGGCAGCCCAAGCCGCCAAGTGAAAAGAAACTCCGCAAAAATCAGACAAATAATTGACGGTAACCCAAACTTGAGGCATCTGGGCATATGGGTTGAGGGTATCGTGGTTTTAACAAACAATCATGCCCAAATCCACTTGATCAATCCGACCGTTCCAGTACTCAAGCTCTCCCAGCTTACCTACCATATAACTGCGTTTAGAAATCCCCAGAGTTACTCTCGGGAACAGTTAGAAGCCATTGGAAAAGAAATTGTCAAGCAAAAACACTAAACGGCTTGGGTTCTGGTGGCGTAATGTTTAGCCACGTCTTTCGTTTCACGTAGACAAACGAAGTTATGCTTGTTATAAGTAGGCTGCTAATTTGAAACAAGCTCGCTACTGCACGACTGCTGCCTGCCAGCGTATCCAATAGAATGGATATGCAACAGTAGAGAGCAAAACAACCAGTAATGAATTGGAGGATATGAAGAGTTTTTCTCGCTTTGTACGCTTTCATCTTTATCCAGTTCAACAAAGACTCCAGTCTCTTTGAAACGTCAGGCAAGTCATCTAGAAACAGCGCCAAACCTGCCAAAAAGAAAACTCGTCCAGCGTTAACTGTTACGCTACTTGATTCAGTAAGGAATAGACTGAGCAGTGGAATTGGTGTGAAGGCAACAACAAAAGCCGACGTTGCCAGCAACACAAAGAAACCATAAACGTAATGGTGAAATAGAAAACGCCCTGTATGCAAAGACCGCCCGATGGCGGCGCTTGGAAAGATGTTGATTAGCCCAGCTGCAAGTGCCAGCCAAAACAGGTTACCATTTAGAAGCCACGGCGCGTAAGGCTGCCAATATGGATAAGCCATGTAATAGCCAAAAATGATACCTGCAATGCACGCTATAGTTATGAGGGCGTTGAAGATTAACGCTAAACTGAATGTTTTCTTTAAGATTACTCCAACAGAACCAGCCATTTTCCGCCAAGCCCAAGATAGATCTAACTATATTCAATGGAAATCTACTGAACAACTTCTTATAAGTAACGCATGTTAGGAAGCTAAAATCGTGTTTGATTTGGGTTACCAAAAAGTAACCTTTTTATCTTATTTTTCCTAGCCAATCTTGATTGGTGAAACCTTTGGCAGGCATCGGAGTAGGAGCACTCGTAGGGTTTTTAGTAACTATCATCATTAGCATAATTTATCCTGGTGTCGGCTTTATTCTTGGTGCCCTCTTAGGAGGGTTAATCGCTGGACTTATAGCGCGAGGTACTTTGAGCGGAACGATGTCGGGTTTTCTCTCTGGATTGATAAGCGCTGTGGTATTGGCAATTTTGGCGTTTCTGCATTTTATTGTAGTTGAAACAGTTAGGCATGGGGTTTTGGGTTTTCTGTTCGGGGGCTTGGTAGGGTTGGTTCTTGGAGTGATAGTTCTCATTCTGGTTACGGTATTCTCTGCGATCGGAGGATTCATCGGCGGCTCAGTCACAAGATAAACTGCGTTCACCTGTCGAGCATAAACCTTTTCTCATGTGGTCCCTGTTCCGGTATTCGGTCCAAAATCATCTTTTCCTCAGGCTTCTTGCTAAGCACAATCGGCGACAGTTGCCCAGCAAGTTCCAGCGCTGAAGCCAGTTTGCTGCTTCTCTCAGCGTAAATTTCAAAAAGAACACTATCTTTGTGAACATCGCCGCTCAACTTTGCATGCAACACGACACCTGCGCCCTTCTCTTTAGGTGCTCCTGCCTCTCGGGCAATACGTACTATGTCATTTGTGCTCAGCCAGAGAACTTTGCCAGCCCGCTCTGACCGCACTACAGCCCTTTCAGGACCCACAGGAATATCTTCTGGCTTAACCGATGGGTTGCCGCCTTGAGCAGCGATGATTTCACGCATCTTATTCATTGCCTTGCCTGAATCAATCATTTCCGTAGCCATGCCACGTGGGTTTTTAACTCCGACCATTTCAAACAGTATGCTTGCAAGGCTGACGGCTTTTTCCCTTAAGTCAGGCGGACCTTCACCCATAAGAGTCTCTAAAGCTTCTTTTGCTTCCAACGCTGGACCAATACCGCAACCTAACGGTTGTTCACCGAAGGTCAGAGCACATTGAATGTTTAATCCCAATCGTTTCCCTAAATCCACGAAATCTGAAGCTAAGGTGTATGCCTCTGTTCGGGTCTTGATTTTCGCTCCCATGCCCGTGGGAATGTCGATGACGACGTGTGTGGCGCCTATGGCTTTTTTCTTGCTTAGAATCGAGGGCAAAAGCATAGGATCGATTCCCAATGGGTATTCAACTTGGATGAAGAGGTCGTCAGCTGGCGCAAGCTCCAATGATCCGCCCCAGACAAGGCAACCGTTGGTTTTCGCCACAACCTCTTTGATTTCTTTGATTGATAAGTTGACGGGGCAAAGGGTTTCTACGCGGTCAGCTGTTCCAGCAGGAGAAGTTATTGCCCGCGAAGAAGTCTTGGGGATAGTGAATCCCGCGGCTGCCACAATGGGAACTACGATCATGCTGGTTTTGTCGCCTGGAATACCGCCGACACTGTGCTTGTCTAGAATGGGCCCTGGACCAAAATTGATTGTTTTTCCTGTGGAAATCATAGCCCGCGACAAAGCTTCAGTCTCGCCCGTGCTTAACCCGTGAATACTAAGTGCAGTGAGAAAAGCAGCAATTTCAACAGTGCTCAAATGCCTCTCAACCACATCCTTCACGATCGCAACAATGTCCTGCTCACGCAAACGTTCCCCATGCAGCTTAGCACGGATGTTAAATAGAGATTCAGGAAGCGGAGCCAACCGAACCTCAACCTTTTCGCCCTCCTCAACGCCGAGCGCTTCAACGGTTTCTTCATAGAGACCGATGCGGTTTGCGGGAAAATGTGCAGCGATGTTGGCGATGGCAATCATTTCATGACTGTTGCATTCTATTTTTATTCTGTCAGAACTGTGCACGCCCAACAGGTTGGCGCTTTCCTCGCTGAGCAAGGCGATTCTGCTACCGCCCGTAGTAATCATTAATGTTTCAACGGTTAACTCCATCTTGAACACGTCTATACCAATTAAGTTTGGGAAATAGTTAAAGATTTTAAGGCAAAGCCAATGAGTCTAGCAAGCGAGGATTACTCTTTGAAGTATCTTGATTTTGTGGATTTAACGTACAAGCCTAAAGAAACCGATTTAATCTGTACTTTTCTTGTTGATCCCGAAGGTATAAGCCTGAATGAAGCTGCGGGCGGGGTTGCCGCTGAAAGCTCCGTTGGCACATGGACAGAGCTAACAACTGAGAAGCCTTATGTTAAGCGTTTGGCAGCACATGTTTACAGCTTAGAAGGCAGCATAGTCAAAATCGCTTATCCCATTGAACTTTTTGAGTCAGCCAACATGCCAAACATCCTAAGCAGCGTAGCTGGAAACGTTTTTGGGCTCAAAGCACTAAAAAACCTGCGCCTCCTCAACATTGAATTCCCAAGGCAACTCTTAGCCAGCTTCAAAGGGCCAGCCTTTGGCATCGCGGGAATTCGCATACTACTCAAAATTCCGAAGCGCCCGCTTGTCGGCACAATAATCAAACCTAAACTTGGGTTGGAAACAAAAGATCATTTCAAAGTAGCGTATGAAGCATGGCTTGGTGGTTGCGACATCGTGAAAGATGACGAAAATCTAAGCAGCCAAAAATTCAACCCCTTCGAAGCACGTTTAACTCAAACGTTGGAGTGCCGAGACAGGGCGCAAGATGAGGCAGGTGAACGAAAAGTCTATATGATAAACATCACAGCCGAAACCGACACCATGCTCAAACGTGCCCAAACCGTTGTTGACCAAGGCGGCGAATACGTTATGGTGGACATTCTAACTTGTGGCTGGTCAGCTCTGCAGACACTGCGGAACCAAAATCTCAAGCTTGTCATCCACGCCCACCGCGCTGGACACGCGGCTTTCACCAAAAACCCTGTGCACGGCATCGCAATGAAACCCATAGCTACTGTAGCAAGGGTAATCGGCGTTGATCAGCTTCACGTTGGAACTGTGGTGGGAAAAATGTCAGAGACCAAGGCTGAAGTAATAGAAAACATCGCAGCATGCAAAAGTGAGATGGGCGATTTGAAATCTGTTTTGCCTGTTGCAAGCGGCGGACTACATCCCCGTTTGGTTCCTGCATTGATGGAGACTTTCGGCAACGACTTTGTTATTCAGGCAGGCGGCGGAGTCCATGGACATCCAAACGGCACAGTAGCAGGCGCCAAAGCTATGCGCCAAGCTGTTGATGCAACATTGGGTGGAAAAACGCTTGAAGACTATGCCAAAAACCATAGGGAACTTGCCGCAGCCCTAAAGCAATGGAAAACCTAATCTTGAAGAATTCACTTAGAGAGTTGACAGTGTAGGTCACTTCTGACAAACAATTATAAACGATTTATTGGCTTATTGAGTTGATTGACATGCAAACTTTAGAGGCATTAACCACAGTTGAAGTTCCAGTTGAAGCATTAATTAAAGTATTAGGCAAAAGAAAAGCAATCCAATTCATCAAAGAAATAACGCAGTATTATGACGAGTCAATCATTGAAATAAAAAAAGGAACAAAAATACTTTCCGTCAAACAAGTCGAAGATGAATTTTTAAACAAAAGAATTTTTTTTTGACCATTCCAGCCTTTCCTTAAGACTTAGAAAACCCACGGATACCTTCGCTGCATAACTTGAACTATTGATTGGGACGCAATTATTCCTTCTTCACAGATTAATCCGTGGATATAGCGGTTTGGGGTAACATCGAAAGCGGGGTTACGAACCTGAAGCTTCGCTCGCGCCTCACTCCAAACCTCAGTTGGGCTTCGCTGTTCAATCTTTTCGCATTCGCCACTAAGCGTAGCTGGGTCGAACTTTAACAGTTCCGAAACCACATAGAATGGCACCCGTGCTTCATATGCCAAAACTGCGATTGTGCTTGAGCCTATCTTGTTAACCACGTTGCCTTCCGAGGTTATGCCGTCAGCACCCACAATTACAACATCCACGTTTCCCATGAATGTCCGCGCCGCCGAATCAACAATAAATGTGGTTTCAACGTCCAACTCAACCATTTCTCGAGCAGTTATTCTTCCCTGAAAAGCAGGACGCGTCTCAGTGCAGATAACTTTGAAGTTCTTTCCATCCGCTTTTGCCTTGGCAAGCAGTCTGGTTACGGTTGAGGAGTGGCAATGGGTAAAAACCACTGAACCATCGCTAATTCGCTTGGCTCCTATTTCTGCAGTCCGCTCTCTTGTAGCCTCCAAATCCTTGAGAAACTGGGTCGCGCTTGAAATAGCTAGTTGGCTTAATTCATCCACTCTTTTCGTGTCTGATGCTTGTACTTGGGTGATTATCCAGCGGATTGCGTTTCTCATTAAAGGCTCGGTTTCTCTGGAAGCAGAAAAGATGGCTTGGGCTTCCTTAAGTTCGACAAGAAAAGCAGCCTTGTTTTTTGCTTTTGTCTGTTCTGCCATGTTTTGGATGGCTTTGACTGCGGCTATAGCAACATTTCTTGCGCCTTGAACTTGGAGTTTACGTATTTTTTCTGCTGTTGAACGGATTGTTTCTGCCATAACTCTCAACCTTAAATGTTTAAAGATTCACAGTTCTATTTTATTTGTGGGGAAACATATAAGCAAATTCGTAGCAAATTAGTGGTGAGCGTTATGTTGCCTGATGAAGATAGCATCAATGGTGTTCTGCGACCGTACATTCAGCCATGGTTCGATTCCATCGAAGATCCGCAGAAGGCGCAGGAGAGTGTGCTGACTGATTTGGTTAAAGCATATAGTGGCACAGAGTATGGCGCGGGCAACAACGCTTCACAAGTCAAGAGCATTGCTGATTACCAAGCTACTTTTCCCATAATTAGCTATTCAGAGCTCGCACCATACCTTGTTCAAATAAAAGAACACAGTTACAAGGCGTTTTTGGCTGAACCGCCTGAATGCTGGGTCATGACACGCGGCTCAACAGGAAAATCCAAAGTCCTACCCGCAACAAAAACCCACCTAAAACAAATCTACAGCTGCGGCGCAAGAGGACTCATAAACTACGCAGTAAGAAAAAAGAACTATGAAGTTTTTTTAGGCGTCATCCTTAACTTGAATTTTCCCTCAAACGTCCATACAATGAACCTCGACGGCAAACAAGTCACTTACGGCTACAGTTCTGGCACCTACGCACGCTTAAACCCCATGTTTGACAGGGTAAGCTTATTGCCTCGTCAAGAAGAAATCGATGCTTTAGGCTGCGGAGTCGGCAGGAAAGATTGGGAAAAACGCTTCGACCTCGCTTACCAAATGGCTCTTAACCAAAACGTAACCGCAGCCATAGGCGTAACCCCTGTGATTCTATCATTTGCCAGGTACGTTAAGCGCAAATATGGAAAAAGACCCGTCGACATATGGAAAACCCAGGCACTCTTCTGCACCAGCGTGCCCAAAATCCACTTCAAGTACGGTCCAATCCTCAAATCATATTTCGGTAATGTGCCAATTGTGGAGATGTACACTGCCACTGAGGGAGCTTTCGGTCAACAGCTAGATGATTTACCTTATATAACTCCAAACTACGATTCATACCTCTTTGAAGTTGCCACAGGCAAAGGAGTAAAGATGCTTCATGAACTTAAACGAGGCGAATGGGGCAGACTAATCATTTCCTCATGCATGTTTCCTCGCTATGACATTGGCGACTTAATTGAAGCGGCTGGCAAAAACCATTACCGTGTGTTCGGAAGAAACAAATCTCTAACGCTTCTGGAACATAGACTTTACCGAGCGTTTTTAGGCAGAATAGTCTAAGTTGGATGCGGAGAACGCTTGCGTGCAATGAAAGCCACGTAGATAGCGCCGATAATGATGATTATTCCGATTATTAGCAGCATAAGGGGCCAGATTTGTGCTGAATCCGCGAAGTAACCGCTTATTTGCAGCACAGAGAAAAGCCCTAACGTAATCAGAATTAAACCTCCGATTAAGTAGCCGATGAATCCTGCCTCACCTTTTTCTTGTTTTTCGCCCTTCTCAGGACGCTCCTGTTTTTCTTGTTTCTCGTTCTTCTCTGATTTCTCGTCTCTTCTGCGGTATGGTTGAGTAGGCGCTGGAGGGGGTTGACCTGACGGAACAGCTTTTAATGATGCCCCACAGCGGGGACAAAAAACCATTGTTTCATCAATTTTGTTGCCGCAATTTGGACAATACGACATGTGAACTCCCCAAAATAGTCTATCAGGTTTAGGTATTTAAAATATGCACATACCGTCTTATAGGGAAAGATATATTTGGCAAATTCTACATTCTCGGAATGAGAATAAACATCTTGATGAAAAACTTTAACCCGCAGTCGTTATCAGACAAGAAAAAAGAAAACCTGTTTACTGCACTCTACATCGGCGGACTCTTCATCATCATAGCTCTGATTTACTATATACATGTAGCCGACAACCTTTGGAATAGCGTGATAAATTTTTTCACCTCACTCACGCTTGCTCCTGTACCATCTACCGGCATCTCTTTGCCTGCGCCTTCTAACCCGACTGCTTACGCAAACCTCTACAACGCTTCGTTCCAACTTGCCATAGCTATAGGCATCTTAGAAATTATTATCTTAGCTCTGAGAGTTTGGTTGGGTTCTTCAGTTTCACGCAAAGCAGAGACAATTGAGAACATTGTTTTCTGGTTGGGCACAAGCTACTTAATAGTCGCTTACCTGCAAAACATGACGATAACGGGCGAATGGTTTGTTTTCTGGGCTGGAATAATCCTCATTTTCGGGTTAGCTTTGCTTGCCCGCGCATTTGTGATCTTAGCGAAACGGTAACTACTGTTTTTTTATTTTCATTTTCCACCAAAGCGACATTATCTGCTTGAACATATTCCATGAATCCTTGAACAGATTAACTTTGGTGTCTTTGCCGCTCCTCCATTCTACAGCAATCTCTTTTACTTTGAAGCCCTCCCTTTGGGCTCTTACCAAGATTTCTGTATCCCAAAACCAATGAGTCGCCTCAACTTTGTCGAGCAACTGCATGAGGGGTTCTTTTTTGAAAGCTTTAAATCCGCATTGGTGGTCCCTCAGTTTAGAACCTAACATATGCCTGACTAGGAAATTGTAGGTTTTAGAACTGAATTCCCTGCTGAAGGTGCGTTCAGCCCTGCTCTCAGCCATCATCCTGGAACCAGTTGAGAAGTCGTATTCTTCAACAGTGACGGCTTCGACAAGGGGCTTTAGGTATTTGAGGTCGGTTGCCAAATCCAAATCCATGTAAACTAAAACTTCACCGTTACTCTGCTTAAACGCATTGTTCAGAGCGGTTCCTCTTCCCAAGCGTTTGTCACGGTGAATGTGCCTGACAAAGGGGGTTTTCTGCATCATCTCCTCCGCACGTTCAGCGGTGCCGTCGGTGCTGCCGTCTTCAGCAATAATTACTTCGTAAGAATCCGCGAACTCGTTTAGTGTTTCGATGGTTTTCTCAACTGCTGGCTGCAGGTAGTCGACTTCGTTGTAGGCAGGAAGCACCACTGAAACCTGGACGCCACTATTTGGATGGGGTATTATCATCCTAAAAAGCCCCAACTGTGGAACCATATTAGGTTTTTAATTGTCTGTATTGACGCAGGGGCGCCTGAAATCACGGGGTAGAAGAGCGCAAACAACCCTACTGCACCCGCAAATATGGCTATGGCTGCAATCTTTCCTTTACGGGTGTGCCAATATTTGTTGATAAAGTACGTTATTGCCAAGCATAGCAGGGGCACGCTGAGGTAGAAATGGTAGATGTAAGTTGCTCTGCCAATGAAAACGTAGGGAACCCAAGAGAAGAAGAACACGGTAACTATGAATATAGCCGGTAAATCCCACCCCTTCGCACGTATACTTATGCGTTGGCTTGCAGAAGACTTTGATATTCGGCTCCATAAATTCGTAACTAACTCTCTTCCGTGAATAGCCCTTTCGGTGAGCAACAGCATCAACGCAAAGCCAACCCACCAGACAGCTGGGTTGCCAAAAACCGTTATTGTGGAAACCATGTTGTTGGGCAAGTAAGATATGTCAAACCACCTTGGAACATTCACTCCATCTAGCCTGAACATAAAGGGCCAACTCCACCAAGGAGCAGAAGAGGAATCAACTACGTTGCCTGAATGGAAAGCGAACATGGCAGACTGCAAATGAATAATTGTTGGGAACGAGTCACCTGCAAGCATTTCTGGGATGTAAGTAGCAAAGTAAATTGCGACTGCAATGCCGATGAAACCCAAAAGCAGCAGGAAGGGTTGGTCAAAGAAAGCCACATACTTGTCGCTCAAGCTCTTTTTTAGTCTTGACAGGTCCTTGATTCTGACCGCTATCAGCAGTGCAAGCAATCCAGCGGCGCCGTAGAGTATAAACCATTTAGTTGAGAATCCCAATGCAAAGAAGACCACAGCTAAGAACAAAGGCAGCACAGAGGATTTCTTGAAGCCAGTTTTAACCACATTCATGAAGTAAATTAGGAAGAACAGCTGAGAAAGCAGCGAGAAAAACACGATATATGTGTCTACTGTTCCAATACGTGCCATCGTGAAGTGCATAAAGTCAAAAGCCAACAAAAACGCAGCTGAAAAACCGCCAATCCACGTTCCAAACAGCTTCTTACCCAACAGATACATTAATGGAATCATTAAAGTAGCGAATACTACTCCCATTATTCGCCAGCCAAACGGCGTTTCACCGAAAACTGCCACGCCCGTGGCTTCAATTAGCTTTCCAAGTGGCGGGTGCGTTCGCTCGTTAGGTATTTGATGGTTAACGTAGTTTTCTGCTGATCTTGCGAAGTAGACTTCGTCGAAGTACATTTTTGACATGTAAGTTGGAGGAATCTCTAGTTTACTTTGTTCATCGACCAGTCTACCCAAGGTTGGGTCGGTGGTGTTTTCTCCTGTGATTGAGACTATGGGTATTTGCTGGTTTGTTTGGTTTTCCACTCCAATTTCTGTAACTTGTATGAAGGGCGAAAGAGGCTGGTCTGTGGGATTGGTTACGCCCCAGTTGGAGAACATTGGTTGAGAATCATAGTTTACTGCTGTAACATTGAACTCTAAAAACTGAGTTGTCACACCTAAACCCATGGTTTGGTAAACTGAGTAGTCTGTGCCTCTTGGCTGCAGAACAAATTGTCCCTGAGAGCTCCAGTTTCCAGGAGCACCCGAATATACCTTGACGGTGGCGTTGCCGCTGTGAACCCAAAAATAAACATTCTGAACTTGCTGATTTGAACCCAAATTAACGTAGAAGCTCTCTTGGGTTGTACTCTGCCAATTTGTGACTGGCGCATTAATTGATCCTACATTCCAAGCAGCTATCCCAAAGAAAACTATCGATAACAGAATAATCGTTATGATGTCTTTTTTGGTTATTTTAAATCCAAAGTTTATTCACGGTCACCTCTCTTCTGGGTTTGATCTATAGTTGGAGGCTGAACTCTTAGCCATCCTCGCCCTTTCAACTCGTACCATATTAGTATTGACGCATATACAAGCATCAATAAATTGATAACGCTAACCAATGGAACAACAGGATCTCGGGTTAAATCAGCAAAATTTGGGTAAGCAGCGTTGAGTGCATATAAAACGTAGGCTTCGTTGACTAATAATGTCGTTGTTAACGCAACATAGAGAAGGCGGGTTTTTTTGAGAAGCGGAAACATCAACGCTAACATAGCCATAGCTGGAAACATGTAGCGCTCATGAATTCGCGTTGGTAACATAAAGAAGCTGAATAGCAGCATGAACGCCGCGAAAATAGCCAGATAATCGCCTGAAACCTTAAAACGCCTATGCAAAACGTAGAGCGTAAATGCGGCGGCTGCACCGAAAAGAATCCACCCAACAATGAATAGACCGCCATCTGGAACCCATAATAAACCAAGCGCACCCCACAGGTTAAAAGCGTTAATCGAAGCAAAAGCGTAGCCACCATATGCACCGAAGTAGATGCCGCTTAAGAAAGACACAGGGTTGCTCCATTCAAAGGGCAAAATAACCACGAAAATCGTTGCGGCAAAGGCGAGCACAGATGTCAGCAGCCTCTTCAATCCATTCTTCTTAAAAATCAGAAGAATAATCAGTGGGGCTAAAGCTATGCCCTGCGGCTTAGTGAGAATGCCCAAGGCGAAGGCTGCGGCGGACATTTCTGGTTTGCTTTTAAGCGCAAGAAGTAGTGAGAGAACTAAAAAGAATGTGTAGACGGCGTCGTATTGTCCCCAGACCGCCGCGTTATAGATTACAGCTGGATTAAAAACGTAAAGCGCCGTTGAAAGAATAGCGATTTTAAACGTAGTCTGTTTTCGTACAAAAAAGTAGATGATTAGTCCAGTTGCTAAATCAAAAAGGTTTGGAACCACCTTAACCATAGTTGCGATGCTTACGTTTAGTGCGTTAGCTAATGATCCGAAAGCCCAAAAAATATACACGTTAAGCGGCGGGTAATCAGCGAATCCTGCAAGAGAATAGAACGGTCTTATGCCATGCTGAGAGGCCGTTGTAAACCATGAGATAAAATCTCCTGTGTCGATGGGGTACCCTTTTAGTGGAAACAGGAGAACCCTAACTAAGGCGGAAACCGCAAGCACCACAGCTAAAATAGCGATCTCGCGCTTGGCAAACGAGAAGTTAACCGCGTTTCCCCCCAGACAAAAAACAGTTGGCACTCATTGAATAAGAAGCTTTTTCCAAATAAGTTCCAAAGAATCGGGTATATCGAAATTTTATTGATTAAAATGAAACTTCTTTATGATTAAGAAATGAGTCAAAAAAATAAAAGGGGAATTTTATTAATCCACTTTTTTGCCACAGTTCGAACAATAAGTTGCTTCTGATTTCAGTGGTGCTCCGCAATTAGAGCAGTATGTCGGTGTTGGTCCTGCTGCAGGCTGTATAGGCGGCGAAGTGTATCCATAGGGCTGCGGAGCGTATTGTTGCTGCTGCTGTGGATTTCTTATAGTGAAGAAGCCGATTACCGCGAATATCCAAGCGATGAAGATCAATAGTGCACCGACTCCGATTATAGTCAGTAAAGCACCTATCCAAAGCAGTGTAGCAGCGGTTTCGAACGAGTGTTCCCCGGTCTTCTGTGCGAGTGTACTGAAAGTTTTTCGTAAATGAGTTGCTGCGAGGACGTAGAATATGAAAGCAATAAGGAGAAATGCGATGCCGACTGCTAATCCAAGTGCATGGCCAACGCCGAATGACGCTGGAAAGTTGTTAAAGTCAACATTTACGAACGCAACTACGAAGCCACCGCCAGCGACTGCCAACGCGACTAAAGCAACTATGTAGTATTTGACGCCTGTTAATGAATTCTGATAGATTGAGTTGTCTTGATAGTAGTTTGCAAATTCTTTCATGGCTCTAAGCAGCAGAACAATACCTACGATGCCAAGAACCCAGCCAACATAAGGGACTAAGCCCAGTGTAATCAGTATTGACCCTTCCATTGCCAAAGTTTTGCTATATTGAAAGTTTGTTCCCATTTTTTTTCCTCCGATTTTTTTATTTCCTGATAACACTACAAGCTGCGTGTAGCCTATAGCCCTAACATTTAGAGTTCCTGCTCTAAGAGTTAGAGTCATAAGCAAACCCAAAATATTGACGTGGAATATGGAAACAAAAACGGCTACAGGGTTTTGTTTATCTTTGCCTTCATCGCATAATAAAGGAACAGTGGACACAAGTGCCAAAATCACGTGGAATAAGCGCTGATATTCAATCGCCAAGAACAAAACTACTATACTCCATCTATTCTGCCCCTAACAGTAGAATTAAAGCTGAACCAGGCGTAAAATCAAGTCTCTCCTCCGCCTTAGGGTATAAATCTGACGGGCATTTCCACTACGATTGGAACTATTTAATCAGTGCAGGTATGATTGAAGAAAAACATGGTTATTACCAGGTAACTGAAGCTGGAAAGAACGAGTTTACTTTGCAGTCAGCAGCTTCAAGAGGCAACTCAATAATGGTTGTATTAGGAGTCGCCATAGTTTTCTTTACTTTAACGCTGGAGCTAGGGATTCTTCCAAAAGAAAGCGTGCTGTTCTTCGGGGTGGCAGGATTGGTTTTGGTAGTGATTGGTTCTTTATTTTTGCTACTAAGCCGAAGAAGCAAGCCAGCGCTATCGTCCCAAGCTAAGGATTTGCTGAAAGAATTAGGTCGGCGCTAAATTACCTCTACTGGTTTTAGCCGGAAAATTGCTTCCTTTTTGCCACGGTTAAAGGCGTGTCCTCAGCGATTTCTCTGATCACCAAATTTCTGAAAGCTAAAACTATTGGCAATTAATATTTGGAGCAAAATTCAAAGAAAAATAGAATCGCATAGGTTTACTCAATTGATAATTCATCTAATAGAGAAAAACCAGTCAAGTGAATATGAGTCTCACACATTTTGCAACTAATCACTAGTTCTTCTAAACCGCGACTATTGACTTTTGGCTCCAAAATGCAATAGGTTTCTTCCTTAGTCTCGTTTGGTGATATTATACTTCCACATTTTGGGCATGGAAAGTCTCCGTCTCCATCGATTTTAGTTAAGTCAATTTTGTACGCTTGAGTTTGTTCCATTTCTTTTACCTTATTATTGGTTCAATGTTTTAAGTTTATAAAATTAAGTTGTTACAAGATGAAACAACAATTCTTGAGGAGAAATCGCCCAACGTCCTTTATGAGTTTGAAGGCAATCGTTTTGGCGCTATATAGTTTTGGGCATATCGCAGCATGTGAATTAAACTTATAAGACATTTGCATACTTGCAATCATTGATTGAAAATTGGCAAATTGGAGATAGAGGGGATTTATGAGTCAAGAGGATGATTTTGAGTTAAGAAAGTATCGAATTGATTTAGGGGCTTATGGAAGTATCTGCGTTGAGGCACCTAACAAAGAAGAGTGCTTAGAGCTTTTCAAGGAAGTTACCCGAACAAGGCGTGACTACAGCAAAACATGAAAAAGTATGTTTTCTAACCATTTTTCTCTTAAATGCTTGAAATAGAGAGTACGAGTTTATTTTCGATAATTATAAATACGCACAACAAGTTATTGGTAGTAAGTTTTTCATATCTGAGGTTCAATTGCATGACCCTGTCAAGAAAAGGAAATTTCATAGCCATGGCCGTTGTTATCTTGGTTGTAGCCATTGTTTTAAGCTCATTTGTTTACCTCAATTTCCAGATTCCTTCTGCTAAGAACGTAGACTCCATCTTTATTGGTAATGCCCAATCCTTTGAATGCGATACCCTTGTTTACATAGCTCAACAGCAAAACTACTTTGTACAAAATGGGCTTAACGTCACTATAATGAATTATACGTCAGGAATGGCTGCAGTTAACGATGTAATAAAAGGAAAATTGGATATTGCTGCAACGGCTGAGTTTCCTTTGGTCTCCAATGCTTTAAAGGGAGAAAACATTAGCGCCTTGGCTGTCATTGGGAAGTTCCAACTTCAAGACCTCATCGCCAGAAAAGACCGAGGCATCGAAAACATTTCTGATCTTGCGGGGAAAACAATTGGAATACCATTAGGAACAATTTCCCAATTCTACATAGGCAGATTCCTTGAACTTAACGGTTTAAGCCTTCAAAGCGTGACGATTGTTAACGTGACTCCAACAGGCGCAATGGATATGATTATGAACGGAACAGTTGATGCAGTCATTATCTGGCAACCTTACGCATACGCCATTGAGGATCGGTTAGGCAGCAATGCAGTTGTCTGGTCGCCGCAAAGTAGCCAAGCACTGTACATAATTGAAGTCGCTAACATTAACTGGATTAAAGAGAACCCAGACATTGCGTCTCGTTTCATTAAATCTCTGGCTCAGGCTGAGACTTACTACATTAATAATCCCTCCAAGACTAAAATCATGATACAGATAGGATTGAACTATACCGAGGGATACATGTCAGCGGTTTGGCCCAACCAACAGATTTCACTTTCTCTCGACCAAAGTCTAATAATATCAATGGATGATGAAGCAAGATGGATGATAAGCAACAAACTTACCGATGCAACAGTCATACCTAACTTCTTAAATTACGTTTACTTAGACGGTTTAACTGCTGTTAAACCTAACGCAGTAACCATTATTCATTAAGGGTGAAAAAATGATTCCAAAAATAAATAGAAAAGCCGTTGCAGTAGCATTTCTTTTAGTCTTTGCTGTCTCATTGATTTCGGCGGCTTTTCTTTATTTTCTAAAAATCAAGGTAGTCAGTTAGGAGAAACTAAATCCCTAACTATAGCGATTCCGCCGCTTGAACAAAATGCATTATTGTACATTGCAGTTAATCAGGGATTTTTAAACGATAATGGCTTAAATGTTACCATAAAAAACTATGACTCCGGAGTAACGTCAACCAATGCATTATTAAACGGAGAAGCTGACATTGCAGAAGGTGCCGAATTTACATTCGTTAATGCCATATTCAACAACAATTCAATTTCTGTAATATCTATTAACGATAAATTTGAGAATGATTATATCGTTGGCTTAAAAAGTCATGGAGTTGAAACTATTTCTGACTTAAAAGGTAAAACCATAGGTGTTGCCAAAGGCTCTATTGCCGAATTTTATCTTGGTCGATTTCTTGATCTGAATGGCATGAATTTTGGCGATGTAAACATCGTCAACGTGGTTCCAAAAGAATATGTAAAGGTAGTTGCTAACGGAACAGTTGATGCGCTAGTAGCCTGGCAACCTTACATTAATCAGATACAAGACGAAGTTGACGGAATTGTTACTTGGCAAGTGCAAAATGGTCAAGAAGTATATGGCGTTCTAGTCTGCAACAATGCATGGCTAACTCAACATTCCGATATGGCTGAGCATTTTCTTAAAGCCCTTAAAGAGGCAGAAGACTACGCATTTCATCATCCAGACATTGCTAAGGCTATCGTGAAAAACGATTTGAATTATAGCGATGCGTATATTACAACCGTTTGGTCTAAGCATAGCTACTTGCTCCTGATTGACCAATCGCTTGTCACTGCTATGAAAGACGAAGCACAGTGGATGATTAACAATAAACTTACTAATCAAACGAAGGTTCCTAACTTTACAGATAACATCTATACGGATGGTCTTAAAGCAGTAAAACCCGACTCAATAACAGTTATCAAGTAGGCAAATGGATATGCGAATTAGAACACAATTCACAATTACACTAATAATCTTTAGCTTGGTAGTGATCATTATTGGATTGTCAATAGCACTTACTTCTCAACAGGTAACTAAAACTCGAACACAGGAAAATCTTGCAAACAATATCGTGCATGCTTCTAGCGATCTAACTTACCTCTCAAACGACTATGTTTTTTATCAAGGAAACCAGCAGCTTATCCAATGGCAAGCAAGGTATACCTCTTTTTCCAAAGACGTGGGAAACTTAAGCGTAGACACGCCAGAGCAGCAGGCGCTTGTTCAAAAAATACAAGCAAACCAGCTGCAAATGAAAATAGTATTTGATAGTATCGTCTCCATCGTTGAAACTTCTCAAAACCAGAACGCAGACGAAACTCTTTCGACGCTTCAAGTTTCATGGAGCCGCATGTCAATTCAAAGCCAAACGCTAATAGATGACGCTTCAAAATTAGCGGAGCTACTTGGCAATCAAGTAGACCACCTAAACACGCAAAATATAATACTTGTTTTTGCGATGGTCGGATCATTTAGCGCATTTCTTGCAGTTATCTATGTTCAGACTTTTAGGCGCACTCTTAAATCGATATCTGAACTGCGCGAGGGCACTAATTTAATAGGTTTAGGAAATTTAGATTTCAAAATCAAAGATAATAAAAAAGATGAAATCGGCGAATTATCACACGCCTTCAATCAGATGACCGCTGACCTAAAAACGGTGACTGCTTCTAAAAGTGATCTGGAGAAAGAAATGGCTGAGCGCAAGAGATTAGAAGAGAAGTCTCAGCAGTTGCTTAGGACAGTTCAGCAAGAAAGAGATAGGATTTCCTCGCTGTTAAATAGCATAACCGATGAAGTCTGGTTTGCTGATACAGAGAAAAAACTTACTTTGGCTAATCCTTCTGCAATTAAAGAGTTCAAGCTTGACTCCTTAGGCACTGATGATGTTGAAAATATCGCTGTAAGTTTTGAAGTGTACCGTTCTGATGGTTCACCCCGACCTGTCGAGGAAGCTCCACCTCTACGTGCACTCAAAGGAGAAATATTAACGAACCAGGTTGAAATAGTTAAAACGCCAGCGAGCGGCGAGTTGCGGTATCGTCAAGTCAGTGCCGCACCAGTTAGAGATGGCGAAGGTAATATCATTGGTTCGGTTTCTGTGGTGCGGGATATTACTGAGCTTAAACTATTGCAAAACCGATTACAAAAATATTCTGAAGACTTGGAGAAGCTTGTTGAAGAGCGAACTAAGCAACTTGGAGACGCGGAGCGCTTGGCTAGTATTGGCGCCACGGCAGGTATGGTGGGACACGATATCCGTAATCCGCTTCAAGCTATTACCAGCGATGTTTACTTGGCTAAAACAGAATTAGCTTCAATCCCTGAAAGTGAAGAGAAAAAGAACGCCATAGAAAGTTTAGATGAGATCGAGAAGAATATTTTCTACATTAACAAGATTGTGGCGGATCTGCAAGACTACGCTAGGCCTCTCAACCCTGTTGCTAAAGAAACCAACCTTCAAAAGCTCATAGATGAGTTACTATCAAAGAATGATTTTGCGAAAAACATAAAAGTCCATGTCAAAGTCCGAAAAGAAGCAGCCACTATCATGGCAGATTCAGATATTCTTAGGCGTATTTTGGGCAATCTGGTCATCAACGCCGTTCAAGCTATGCCTGAGGGCGGAAGACTCTCTATACAAGCCTACAAAGAGGCAAACGACTCAATCATAACTGTTGAGGACACGGGTGTTGGTATTGCTGAGGAAGCAAAAGAGAAGTTGTTTAGGCCTTTGTTTACTACCAAGTCCAAGGGGCAAGGTTTTGGTTTAGCTGTAGTTAAGCGCATGACAGAATCGCTAGGAGGAACAGTGACTTTTGAAAGTGAAGAAGGTAAGGGCACGAAGTTTATTTTGCGTTTCTCCCCAAAAGCTTAAGGGTAAATTGACCTACCAGAGAAGCCAATCTTAAGCTTTTTGAGATGGTAACTGAGCTTTTGTGTACTTTTAGAATAGGCTAATTTGGTAATGAGTAACGAATAATTTTTAGCTCATGCGTACAAACCTGGGGCTGAATAAAGATAAGAAGTATGTGGTATTTCACTTCTTTAGGTAGCAACGTTAGTTTCGAAAGTCCTTATGGAACAATTGCACATGCGGCATGTTACTGATTTCAAGCACTAAAAAACAAAGCTTTCCGATATAATTCTCTTCATTATCCCTAAGCCGTGGCGAAGCTTTAGTTTTTTCTCGCCCAGTCTGTCACGGTAATCGATGGGAACCTCAACAGTTCGGTAGCCTTTACGCCTGACAAGCGCATTCATTTCAGCTTCAACATCGAACCCTTTGCTTTTAGGCTTCCAATCCTCCAAGATTTCGCTCCGAACCACCCGCAAACCGGACAATGGGTCATCTAAGTTAACTCCATTCATAACTAGCTGGGCAAAGGCAAAAATTTTGTTGCCAAGGTAGAAGGGGTTGGCTGGGGATTTTGAGTTGTTAAGGTTGCCTTTGAAGCGGTCTCCAATGACCATACCTACTTTGGGGTTTCGCTCTAAAATCTCAATCATGTTTGGGATGTACTCGGCTGGGTAAGTATAATCGGCGTCAGTGAAGACTATGTAACGCACTTCTGAGCTTATCTGTTTGATTCCCTGGAACATCGCGTCTCCTTTGCCCTTCCCTTTCTGAAGTAAAATATCTGCACCCATGTTTTTTGCTATTTCGATGGTTCTATCTACACTATTTCCGTCAACAACAATAACGTAGGGATTATTCAGAACCCTCTGCATTTCATCGATGGTAGGCCTTATGCCTTCTTCTTCATTAAGAGTGGCTATAACCACAGAAATATTTGAACTAATTTCCATCAAACAAATTCCTCAAAACCTGATGAGCTTCTGCCTTAGCAAAGACACCGGCAAAAAGTCGGCTAATCGGACCAAGCCATACGCTGACAAGGATGCAGCGAAAAATGAAAGGGAAATCGCCTTCTCCTTGTTTAGCAGCCCGACACGCTCAACGTCTTGGCGCTAAGCAGATTCTTCCTCATAAGCACTATACACTTTAAAATAATATAAAATAATGTTGGCACAGCTTGAAACAACAAGCAAATTGATTTTTTACAAGATCTCGTTTCTTGACTACCAATCAGTCTAGCAGGTAAAAATATTCATAACTGCAAAATCTTAAGAACGTGTTAATGCTAATGCTTTATGATGAGTAAATGAACAAACAAGAAGCAACTTCTCTCCTCAAAGAAATATTAACAAAATGCAAACTGGATAAAGATTCTTATTTCTTAGTAGAGCCAAACCCAAAGGATGCCCTATCAGCTGGATACAAACTTAGAGTAAAGACAGCCGTCAGTAATGAATGCAGAAAACAACTAATTGAAATTACTAAAGAACACAACTTAGCTGTAATTGAAGAGCACACTCAAATAACAGTTTACAAACCTACATCAAAACGAGCTGGCAGTTTAACAATAAGATGACGAATTAATGTTAAAGTCATTGAGCGCAATAATGAAGGAGCCTGCACTATTTTGAAGTTGGAGCCTTCGGCGGGATTTGGACCCGCGACCATTACCTTACCAAGGTAACGCCCCACCGGACTAGGCTACGAAGGCGCTAATTAACTCCCGAGAAAGAACTGCGTAATGCAATAAAATGCTTACGGTTAAATGAGACGAAAAAAGCAATATAGCAACCTAATTTGGTTGCAGTTCTAACAGTAAACCCCTACGTTACTCAAAAGCCATAAAAACAAAGACAATCAGATTATCTATGACTCCAATGAAAAAACTGATAGCAGCAACTATTTCGATTTTTTTAATTGCACTTCTTATTCCAAATGTTTTAGCCGCAACAATTCAAGTTGACAAAACAGCCGCTGTAACCTCAGTGGTTGATGGCAGCTCATTCACTCTCTCTTCAGGAGAAACTGTGAAACTGGCTGGTGTCGATACTCCTGCTCAGGGTTTACCTGGGTATGATTCATCCAGAAATTTTCTTTCTAGCTTGGTTAATCTAAAAACTGTGTACTTGACTGTTGATACGGTAACAATAACCGATCAGGCGGGCAGATTACTTTGCGTAGCTTACCTCGACTATAACTCAACTTTTTACGAAAACGTTAACGTGGCAATGGTTCAAAATGGTTACGCCATCCTCAACAGCAGCGACGGCACTAAATTTAACTTGGCAACTATGCCTTGGTTTGTTTCAAAAGCAACAACGCCATCTCCAACTGCTTCTCTTTCCACCCCTGTGCCAACCCCAACTCCGACTCCTTACAGCCAAACCACTCCAACCCCAAGCTTAGACCCAAATCTGCTAAATCCAAGTATCCCTGAGTTCCCAATGTTTGTGGTGCTAATTGCAATCGGCGTGTCAACTCTGGCATTAATTTTAGTTATTAAAAAACAAAAAAAGAAAAAATAGTTTGTTTTAGTACTGTTTAGCTTGCTTTTGAACTGCGTTTCTTTCTTGTCCTCACCAGCAAGACTGAGCCTATGGCAACGGCTAATCCAGCTCCGATACCGATCGCTATTATTGCGGTTGGCACCTGTGTTGGAGGTGATGTTGTTGGCTTCGGTGTTTGCTGTTGAGTTGTCGGGTTTGCTGTTGGTTGAGGTGAAGTTGGCGGTGCTATGTTGGTAGGTGATGGTGTGGAGGGTTTTGGCGTTGGCTGATTTGTTGGTTGGGAGATTGGTTGACCTGTGGGCTGTGTTGTCGGATTTGACGTGGGCTGGGTTGTTGGTGGCGGTGGTGGCGTGGGCTGTGTTGGTTCCTGATAGGTGCCTTGGCTAACCATAGTTGAAACTTCCGGGTCATTGTAGATTGAATATCCATCCCAACTTGGGAACCCCTGAGTTAGGAAATACATTGATGATGTTATGTCAAAGCCGGTTGATGATTTGCCTGCGCCTGATTGGTAGCTGGACTGGAAGTTTTGGATGGATGTTGTTTGGCTTGTAACGTTCAGTGTCCTTACGTCGTCTGTTGGGGTTGTTGGTTTGCCCCAATCGTAGTTGCTTCCGAGTTTGACGGCTGCAAAGTTTATGTTTGCTGCTTGAGAGGCAAGGTCAAACTGCGAAGAGTTGGTGACTCCGTTGTTGTTCACGTTGCTGCCTTTGTCGTCTTTAACGTTCCATGCAAGCGACGTGGACGCGCTGACATAGTAGTTTATGGCTAAACTTCTGTTTGCAAGGACAGCGTTGCCTACTAACGGAACCATGACGCCGCTGCTGTTTTGTTCTCTGCCATCCACCACGTCTGAGGGTAAAGTCCAGTCGCCAACGCGTTGATCAATCTTCATTGATGCACTGTTGTATTGTGAAGTCGAGTTTTCGATACCTGCGAAGTGAACCATGAATTGTAGTTGGCTTGTGGATGCAGTTGTTGGTTTGTTTAGGAGGTTGGGTGCATTGAAATCTGTGCCGTAAATTGGGCTGTCCCACCATCCCCACATTGACCTTTGGTCGCTGTATGGGAAAAGAGTGCCGTTAACGTTATCGTAGGTCACTCCAAAGGTGATGTTGGAACTTAACGGTAGCAGCATGCTGCCAGTGGCACTCATGTCTCCATATGCTTGGCCTGGAGTAACAAATGATACTTTTTCGACTGTTTTAGGCATGAAGTAATTGGTTTGCTGTGTGCCGTTGAGAAGGTTTAATCCTGCAAATTCGTATTTCAAGTCGACGCCTGCAGTGGAGATGGTGTTGCCTGAGATTACGTTAACGTTGTAGTTTTGGTCGGTTCCAAACCAGAGCCAATTCCAGGAGTTCGTATTGCTGCTCATCCAGTCCCAGTTGTTGGCTTCAGCCTGTGCTAACACATCATCCCATGATTGGTTGCGCGCCATGTATGATATATCCCAGTAGCCTGGGTTTGCCAGTTTAGTTACGTTGTTCAATATTTTATTTTGGATTTGAGTCATTTCTTGGCTGCCCACAGCGCTCATGTCTGATGCGTGATACCAAATGTATGATTCGCTCCATTGTGATGACCAGTTTACTTGCAACTGACCCATCCACGCGTGGAAACGGATGTCGTCGCCTACTCTGCTGCCATTGGGGTTCCAGTTTGTATCTACCATCATGCGTTGTGTTGTTTGACTTTGAGATTCAATGCCCTGGTGTACTTTGCGGACAAAGTATTGGTCTGCAGCGTTTGATGTATCTCCGTCTAAATCGACTGCGCCTGTGCTTTCAACGGTCTTGTAGGCTTTTATGCCCCACATGCCCCATTGAGGTGTTCCCACGACAAGGTTGTTGATTTGGCTTGTCGTTGAAAAGCCGAGGTCTGTTAGTTTCCATGTGTAGATGTTTCCCCAACTTTGGTGTGTCTTGTAAATGTTCATGTTCTCCATCTGTATGGGTACATCTTGGCCGCTTAAGACAACTTGGTAGGAGGGTTTCCAGTTTCCTCTGTCAAGCTCGTAGGAGCTGCCGTTTAGGTTTATGGTGTTTATGTTGGTGATTGTTAGGTTGTTGAACCAGTATGAGTCGCCTAAATTGACATTGTAGGTTATACCATCAAGAGTAACAGGTATCGAATTTGGGTATCTTGATTTAGCTTGTGAGTCTCCATACCAACGGTCAATAGTAGAGCTTGGGTCCGTAACGAAGTATTCTACTCCGTTGATGGTTACGTTGAATCTTGGGTAGTAATCGCTTAGTTGTCCAGTGAATACTTGAGATCTTATCGTGTTTGAAACGTTCCACCACTGATCCACTTGTTCTAGGTCAAGTCTGCCGCTGTTTAAAGCATTTACCAAGTAGTATCCAGTTCCATCATGAAGAATTGATTCGCTCGTAGCATTCATCAAAAGCCAACCGCTACCACTATCCACGGTAGGAACCTGGTAGGTTGAAGCGGTAAGCGTGCGTTTTTGGTCAAAAGACCCCATGAAGGGGTTCCCAAAGCTGTAGGTTATACCCCCATCTGTTAGGTTGCTATACGGTACGATTTCGTTGAAAACATACGTGTCTGTTCCTACAACCGTTAGATATCTACCAAAGGAGTATTCCCTTTGAACGTCAAGTCGAGTACCATTAGTTAGTACGATGTAGTTGGTTGGTCCCCCGAAAACATTGCTTGTTGTAGTAGGTGCCATGATTGTGTCGTTTAGGTAAACTGCATAGCCACCTAGTTCAATTGATACGGTTTGATTTGCGGTTTCTGGGGTGCCGTTGAATTGCCACTGCAACGGGTTAGAGTCCGCTGGATTCCAGGAGTAAAGACTGTAGATTCGTGATCCATCAATGGTTATGGCGTAGTAAACGTTCAAGTTATTGTTGAATGGAGCTAGCATACATTGTGAATAGTCACCGGCAAAAGTGTACCCGTTGCCGTTTGGATAGACATAAGTTAAAGTTCCCGGTCCACTCGCGGTGCCGTAAACTTTGAGGGGCGTCCCAACTGTGATTTCGATGCCGTTTTCAAAGAATACTCCTGTATGACCAGTAGTGCCGTTCGAGGGGATTGTTATGTTGTAGAGGACTACTTTGTCAAAGACTGTCTGTGCCTGCCATGTGTACGGAATTAGTTTTGTGTAGTTAGTTCCGGGTATGGGGATGTGGGTTTCCTGTGTCCAGCTTGCGGGAGAGTTCCAGTCGAAATACACTTTTTGGTTGTCTATTGTTTTAAAGTAGTTGCGCCAAACTGATTGTCCAGAGGCATCGACGGCACTTTCTGAGCTTGAGGTGCTATCGGTTGTGTAGTATGTTTGGTCGCCAATTTGGACTTTCCAAACGATAAGATCCATTGCTGAACTAACGTCAACACGTGTTCCGTTTGGATAGGTCAAGTAATAAGTTGAGTTTTCATTGTCCATACCGTAATGGTTGTAGTTTGCCCAAGTTTTTTGCGCTGGGTCGTATCCTGTTGTTGTAACAAAGCTTCCTCCTCCTGATATTTGGTTGGTTTGCTGAGAGAGTGTTCCATAGTTTACTATCCAGCCGTTTTGGGTAATGTTCCAGGAGTCTTGTCCGTTGATGGTTGAGTAGAAATTATTAAAGTCAACTGTTGGATATGGAACTGTTTTTCTTTGCCCGTCTACAACAACGTAGTATGATTGGCTTGGAACGTCAAAAGTCATTACATGCTCTATGCCGTCTATAGAAATTGACTTAACCGTTTTCAGTTTTTGCCCTGTGGATTCGACGCCCTGCAGATCCCATTGGGAAGTGGCTGTTGCTCCTGGATAAGGCATTTCAAACTGTGCTCCGCTGTCAATTCCTAAGTCAGTGTAGAAGTAACTTTGAACGCAGGCATCGCCGTTGGGGGTGTTGCTTGGAATTAGAAGCGTTTGGCCCTGATAAGTTGCGTTATAGTATTGGTTTGTCCATCCAACCGTATAGGTTAATCCGTTGATTGTGGCAAAGCGCTGGTTATCAGGTACAGAGTAATCTTTAACTGTGATTCGCGTTCCATTTTGCATAACTAAATAGTATCCAGAGCCATCCGGAAGCACTTGCCACCATCCTGGGTTTCTAATTAGATATACAGTATCGTTGAGTGTGACGCCTGAACCGGCTGATTGAACCCGAAGGGTTGAATCGTTTTCGATGTAAACCTGGCCGCTGAGTTCAAAGTGATTAGTTGTTGCGTTATAGTTTGATTGTTCGAATGAACTGTCTAAGTAGACTTTTGTTCCGTTGAACAGAGTATAGTAGTTTGGAAGGATCCAGCCTAAAATTGTGTCCCAGTACTGTCGTGAATAGTCTTGGCTGGCGCGGTTCAAGTACGTGTTAATAATTGTCCCATTCGGCAGCGAAACTTTGGCGTCGCCAACCAGCGAATAAGCACCTGTAACATTCAATGTGAGTGTACGGTTGATAGTTTGGTATGCTTGTTTAACGTAGATGTTAGTTCCATTGTATAATTGGTAGTATTCCGATTGGCTGCCGGTGGAGGGGTCGTATTGTCCATTGATCAGGTATTGTTTCCAGTCTTGCTGGTTAAACTGGTCGTATTGAACCTGGGGCTTAATCAGTAAGTTATTGCCGTCGACGGTTATGTATGGAACTTGGGTTACCTGGTATTTTGTCGCATTGTATATGGTGAACAGTGGAGTTGATGGTGCATCAACAAACCATTCTTGCCCTCCTGATGCGGATCCATTAATGAAGTAGGTTTGCTGAGAGGTCCACTCCGTTGTAAGATGTTGTCCGTAACCTTGGCTTGGATCTTGCCCAAAGGTAAGGTTTTGGAAGAGCATGTTATACCAGTAGTTTCCTTGTGGCGCTGAAGACCCAAAGGTAACGCCTAAGTTAACTTCGATTATGCCGTTGGTCATTGTCATGTTTGCTGAGTTCATAGTGGCGTAACTGTTTGGCATTACGAAAGCTGGGTCGCTATCATCTACCCAGGTTGTGGTCGTATCCATCCAAATGTTAGGTGAATTAGGGTCGCGGGCGTATTCTGTTTGGTTAAGTCTCGCGTATTCCCAGTGCCAGTCAGTGAGTGTTGTCTGGTTCCAAATCAAGTGCGGTGACTGAACCCAATCCCAAATGCCCGAATCAGCGTTGTATTCGGTGTGCCAGTCTGTAACGTTAACGTAGTCCCAGCCCAAATGTGAACCATAAACATACTTGTTCACGCTTGTTCTATTGTAGGAAACAGATGATATTACTCCTGTATCTAGATTTTTGGTTAATCGTATTTCAATTTGCGAATTTGAGTTTTCGTTGCTGGTCCATGTGCCGAAGTTCGAGTTGAAAGATACGCCGATTGCATCTAAGTTGCTATAGACTTGTGAGCCTCCGTAAATTTTGCTCTGGACAATGATGGGTTTTGTTGGAGTTATCATGAACATGTTTTGGGTTGTTGCTGGGTGACCCTGAGAATCTAGTATTGTGGAGACAGCGACTGGTCTGTCAATGATGACTTGCATATCGCTTTGAGTTGTGCTTTGCCAATCTGCATAAATTTGTTTCTTAGCGCTGTAGGCATTGACTTGTAGGCTGTATTGGTTTTGCTCGTAGCTGGTTGTGTTTGAGAATAAGCCGACAAAATCTATAGTTTGCTTGTTTGAGCTGATTTGATTGTAGCTGCAGTCAGCTAGTGATAGAGTAAAGAATTGGCTTAAGGGGTCTGATGCGTTAAGTGGATTTAGAACCTGGATTTGAACCCCCATTTGTGCGGTAGGGTCGTATGTTTGGTAGGCGTAGCCTGTCTTTATGTCGAAACTGTTTGTTGCATGATTATAAATTAGGAAAAGTTGGTCGGAAAACCACATTGGCTGAGTTACAAGTTCGTTTCTGTTGGTTGTCATGTTCCATATAAAGTTGGTAACGTTCACCTGATGGTTGCTGTTTTGTAAACTAACCCATCTTTGCTCTAGGTGTGGACCCCAAACCTGCTGGGTATGAGTGACCGAAACTGTGCTGTTCCAGAAGTAAGCTCCAGATGTCTGATTGAGCATCCAGCCGCCTAAAGTTGTAGAAACCTGATCATACCATCCTGTAACGTTTACGTACCGTTGAATGTTGAACGGCATGTTCATAGCGATGGTTGCGTTTGAAAATTGGGTGCTTGTGACGTTTAACCTCATTTTGAATTTGCCGCCTTTAGACACGGACATAAGCGGGTTGTTCTGAATGTCAAGTTTTTCAAAAGTCCAAAAGTCCTGTGCTCCGCCATACGCAAATCCTGCTTGGCCAACTGCGACTTGACGGTTACCTGTTAAGGTGTTTTGTGCAGATTGAGAACTAACATCCATCCAATTGTTGAATTGATCAGAAACCTGCAAGTTAACATGATAGGGGCCAAGTGGAGAGGAAGAATTGAAAAAGCCCACTATGTCAAGTCTCCATCCCATGTCGCTTTCGGTTATGTTGCTTAGTTGAGAGTTAAATTGGTAGAATCCCTTTTGCGGTTGAGGCTGCATAATTCCTCCAACAGGAGTGCCTGGTTGACTGTTGATGTTACTGTTTACTTGCCATACGTTTGATTGATTGTAGCCCGGCTGTTGCAGCAAATTAACATATATCATGTTGCAGTTAGCGCTTCCCGCGTACGAGCCATTATCTGAGAACTGGGTTACTCCCCAGTTTAAACCAGCTTGACCTAAAGTTGCGTTTCCAACGAAAATGCTTTTCTGAATGTCAATTTGGACGGTGAACTGTTGGTCCAGAGGCAGATAGTTCTCATTTGTGACCACTGATCCATTCGACATAATGATTGTGAAGGATGGGTAGGGTCCAAACTGCCAGCCCTGGTTTGTCCAGTTATAGTTAGTTTGTGTTGTGTCTGTTTGGCTCTGCCAGGAAACATTGTTTCCTTGCGGAACATCAGAGGCTATAAGCGGTAAGTACGCCATTGAAAGAATAGTAATTACAATAAGCAAGCTTGCCAAAACTGAGTATTTCTTTTTTCGGGAAACGTACAATTTGTTCAAGGGATTCACCTATTTTATTTAACCCACTTTTGAAGCAAATGCTTATAGGATTTATGACTTTGAAATTCAGGCTAATGAGAAAAACCTAATTTCTAACATAGAAACCGATAAAACCTACCTTTCCAAAAAAGTAACCCTTAACAGATATTAAGGTAAAATTCCCTTATACTATCCCTTCACTTGCAGGGGTCTCCAAGCCAGGTCAACGGAGTAGGGCTTAGGACCCTATCGCGTAGGCGTTCGTGGGTTCGAATCCCACCCCCTGCACTTTTATAAGTAAAACTATAGGGGGTTCCGCAGTGGAGATAACTTTTAGTTTTGAATGCTAAAGTTTGCGTTTTCTGAAGATTTTAGTTCCTTGAAACTCTGTGACGTATTCAAAGCCGGCTTCTACTAGACTGCAGATGTCTTTTTCGGTCTTTGCTACTTTTGAAATGTAGACCCAAGTTGACAATTCAAAGAAGTAAAACAGTATTTTATACTTCTAAATTAAATTTTAATGTGTAGCTTGAATATATTGTAATGAAACGGTTATGCTTTTTCTGACTAAGGGTTCCTCGATATTTCGCTGTTTATTCTTGAGCCTTCTCTTCCTTTGATAGCGGAGGGTAAACAAGGCTGAATGTTGGAGTGTTGACTTCTCAACAGGAGTCAAGAAAATAAATACTAAAGGTCAGATAGAGGTTCTGTTTTAAGAATGTTTTCAGGTGCAATAAAGCTTAAGGTCATTGGATCAGTACTGACAACATTTCAAGACCCCATCGCATTAGTTTTACCCGTAGTTTTTAAACTGAAAAGTGAAGGCAGAAAAGACACTGCTTTTATCTCAAGGCTTAGACACATTTGTTCCAACATGGCATAGAAATAGAGTTGCCAACATGCTTCCCTATCCTCATCCCATCCCCACCAGCATACCGCAACATAGAACATGGGTAGAAAATTCACTTATCCCATCCCAATAGCAACTGGAAAACAGCCCAAACAAAAAAACCAAACATTCCCACAACCAAAAGATGGGATGGGACAGCCATGCAAACATCCATCCCACAAAAGAAAAGGAAACAACCACCAACAATCTAGCACTTTAAAGTAAATAATGTGTAATGGAAATGCAAAGCAGAGGTTCTCTTAGAAAAGAAACGAAGGGTGTGAATCCCCTGCATCAACATATAAGAAACTAAATAGCCGTATTTGCTTTGTTTCTTTTTTTGGTTGATAAATTGTAACTGTCCGTCGGTAGTCATATAGCTTAAAAAGACGAACAGATTACTGTAAAGTTAAGGTGATTTTGTTTGCTTTTTATGATAGTAGCTAAATACACGCTAGAATTCTGTCCTGGCGGAAATGTAAAACCTGATAAAGAATTCATAAAAAAGACTGAAGAGAGCATTAAAAAGTCTGGAGTGAACGGGAAAAGCTAAACCAGTCTTACTAAACAAGACCCTGAGAACCTCAAACCACTTAATTGTGCTGCAGCCACAGACACAAAGATGAAAAAGAATCTATTTTGGTGACTTTGTTGTGTCTCTATTACTTAAACAGAAACTTCACCTAAACTATACTTCGTTGTAGAGGTTGCAGTTTGGACATTTCAAAACAACATTCTTGAATTTTCCTTCGATGATGGTCTCACCGAGTTTTGCTCCGCAATTACCGCATAAATAGGTAGTGTTACCACCCTTGCTTTTTATTACTGGCAAGGTTTTAGATGAGAAAACGGTTTGGGTTCCTTTTTTGGGTTCAGGTATGGTTTTTAATTTTCTGTTCATTTCATCACTTACTTCGGCATTATTGGTTTGAATGGGATTATAAGTTTATTGCTTTCTGCTTTTTTCGACTATATGTTTCCAATCAATTGCAGTTGATAATGACGAGGGTTGCGAGTGATTTCTCATGGCTTTTAGGGTTCGAATCCCTTTCTGCAAACAGAAAATTTTACAGATTGTTGTGCAGTGTTGAGCACATTAGTTTGTTTACTTCCGTTACTGCTTTGATTGAGACTTCAAGCATGTCGTCGGTGGGTTCTTTAGTTGTTAAATGCTGAAAAGCAAGCCCCGGGGCAATAAGCACTTTTGTAACTGGGGAATCTTTGTATTTTGCGCTCAATCTTAGTAGTTCATAGGAGATTCCTGCGATGACCGGAATTAGCAGCAAGCGGTAAGCTAAGTTTACTGCGAAGCCAAGGTTCGGCATTACTGTGAAGAGAACGATGCTGATTATCACCACTATGAAAAGAAAGCTTGTTCCACACCGAGGATGCAGCCGCGAAAAACCCCTAACGTGCTCAACATCCATTGGAACGCCTGCTTCATGAGCATGAATAGCCTTGTGCTCAGCACCATGATACATCAACACTCGCTTGTATTGACCCCATAAAGAGATTGCCGAAAGATAACCAACAAACATAGACAGGCGAATGACAGCTTCAACTAGGTTGAAGACAAAACCCTTCAGGTTCAGCCAAGTAGACAAAAGGAAGGGCACCAAAAAGAAGACAGCCATAATGCCTGCAACGCCTGCGACTAGCAAACTGATTTCTGCGTAGCCAAACTCTATCTTTTCCGGCTCTCCGCTTTCGCCTTCAATTTCAAACGCTGTTGTTGCAGAATTCATCATGGCTTTCATGCCGAGGTAGAAGCTTTCAACCATGTTTACTACGCCACGGAAGAAGGGCCAGCCTAAAATCTTGTGTTTTTCAGAGTAGGGAGTTATAGATTTTATGTCTACAACAATTTCTTTTCTGGGATTCCTAACGCATGAAACCAAGTGATTTCGGGAACGTATCATTACGCCCTCGATTAATGCTTGTCCACCAAACGCTAATGATGGCTCTTTTTTTAATTTACCTGTCAGACCCTCACCCAACTAAATCCCAGATAATTTGATGTATAAAGTATTTCACTTTAAGATATAAATGTCGCTAACAAAAACGAAAAATGGATCAACGTCGAACTTGAGCTATGTCACTGGTAAATTCGCAGAAGGGAAGAATTTTTGAAACCTTTAATGCTTACTTTAATGAAAATTATTTCTGTCTCGAGTGACCCCGGATACGCCTAACAATTAGTCCAAGCACGACAGCTACAGCGACCACAATCACTCCGGTTAACAGCAGGATACTCGTTTGGTTGGAAGCTACAATAACTACGTATGGACGCATCATTTCATTATCTTCATGATCCAAAATGTGGCAGTGCCAAACGTATCCAGGTCCAATTGTTGAATCAAACTTGAAATCTGAAGCGTCTTGCGGTGCGAAACGTATTCTAATAGTGGTGACCGAGCCGCCTTCTGCTTGAATGGTGTCTTTCCAGCCCTGTTCGTTTGGAGCTGGCTTAATCGGTTGATCTAAAAGGTACCGATTTAAAGAAGCAACGTTGATGGTGCTGTGATTTAGGGGAAGATTTCCATTTAAACCAATCCAATCATTCAAATATTCAGTTGAAGCCAGAGTTTGGCGTTGCACAAACTGAAACTGCACAAGATGAAGATGAATCGGATGAGAGTTCATTGTGGGATTAACAATAACCCAATCTTCCGTGGTTCCCAACATTGGTTTCTCAGAGATGGGAGAGTCCCAAGATTGCCCATCAAGCAGCATTGCCTCTGTGTTAGGAGCATCGCCTTGCTCAACTAATGTGAAAGTTCGAGTTTTCGTGGGCGATGGCAAAGTTGGAAAGTTACCAGTTAGCGTTGGATTTAACTCTGAGGGCAAGGATTTTGGCGAATACCCTTTTTCGTTAGCGACTGTAAACTGGATAATTTGACCTACCGTTTGCGCTTCATTAGCTGTTAAAGCGGGATCTATATTTTCAAGAACGATTTTTTCCCCTGGCGCTGTGTTGGAGAAATCGACAAGCAAATCAACTCGTTCACCCGGAGAAATCGTAAGGGAAGTCTGGGGCGCTGGAGCTTTAAGGTAACCGCCGTCACTTCCTATCTGAGTGAAAGGCATGCTATTTGAGAAATGCAGAGTGTAGAACCGGGAGTTTGAGCCATCTAGGATTCTGAGTCGGTATTGACCTTGTTTAACATCCATGTTTGGCCACACCAAACCATTAACCATTATTGTGTTGCCCAAAAAAGTGGGATTCCAATATGGATGAACCGCAGGGTCAATACCTGCACTGGGAAAATAAAGTGAGCCATCTTGGAGAAAATTCCGATCTTGAATTACGAGAGGAACCTCAAATTCACCGCTCGGCAGCAACCCTGCAACATGGTCACTGGGGCTTCTTAGAAGATAAAAACCAGCAAGCCCAGACATAACGTTAAGACGCGTAATTCCCAATGAATGATCATGATACCAAAGCGTTGTAGCCTGCTGTTGATTGGGATAAATAAAAACTGCTGAATTGTTTTCGGTGGGTAACTCTGTGTTGTAGGCTGGTCCATGCAGGCCGTTTGCAGTCCACCATGCCTCGGGGTTTCCATCGGAAGTTGACGAATCTTCTCCTCCATGTAGATGTATTGATATAGGAACTGGACTTTGCGCTTGAGGATAACCTTTTGAAGGCACAGAAATAGGATTAGGCATCGCTATGCCGTTAGGGTTAGCCCAGTGAATAGTCGGGTCAACAGCAAACAAATTCGGCAGCGGATTCCCTGAAGCATCCACCAAGTCATTTACCCATTTTACTTGAACTGGTACACCTCGGACAGCTTCAAAAGTGCCTCCTGGAGTACTATGAACTAAACCCAGGTTTTCTCCCGTTACTGCATCTTTGGCTTCCCCTTCAAATCCCCAAACTTTGGTAGATGCAAACCCAGTTGGATTTCCCGCGGTGTCCATAGTTGGCAGTAATTTTTGTTGAAATTCCCGTATGCTAACCACGTATTCTTGGCGGATTAGTTTGCCAGATTTATCTGTAATGTTGGTTGGAACATAGATCGGTGGAGCTTTGTCAAGTTGGTTTACCCATTTGGGGATTGTTGTGGGATCTAAAAGGCTTGTAGTTTGTGAGTAAACACCTTGTACAGCAATCCCTGAAAAGGTCGAGAATAAAAGAATAGTTATCGAAAAAATGCAGATTTTCCCTTTCATTTTTATGTCCCCAAAAACTGGAGCTTTCTCTGAGAGACAGTTACCTTCAGGCGGTATTTAAAAATAACAATCAGCCAACATTAAGCAAACATGAGGGCGGTGTCAAAACACCACTATTTTACGTAGAAAACCTTATCTTAAACCTGACAAGTTTTATCTCAGGAGTTTTTACTAATAAGAGGGAAGATTGCCTTGCTCAAAATAAACGTAGCAAAGATAAGTCTCCTTGAGTAGGATGTAAATAATGTCTGAACATAAACCTGAATGGCCTGAATCGGGCGACCTTGTAATTGCCTCGATAGAAAGTGTGATGGATTACGGAGCATACGCTAACTTAGACGAATACAGCCGACGTGGCTTTCTTCATATCTCCGAAATCTCCAGTGCCCGCATAAGAAACGTCCGTGACTTTGTTCGGGAAAACCAAAAAATGGTGCTAAAAGTTCTTCGAGTGGATGTGGAAAAAGGGCACATTGACCTTTCACTTCGACGCGTTACGAAACGTGAAAGGATTGAAAAAATCAAATCTTGGAAAAAAGACCGCAAAGGCGACGCGCTCCTGCATGCAGTTGCAGAAAAAACTGGTTTACCCATACATGAAGTCTACCAGAAAGCAGGAGTAATTCTAGAGGAAAAATACGGTTTATATGACGGCTTCGAAAAGGTAGTGAAAGAAGGCATAGACGTCCTAACTAAACTTGAAATCCCCGAAGACCTCGCCAAAGTCATCGCCCAAGTTGCAGAAGAACGCATAAAAATCAAAACTTTTCAAGTTAGAGGCGTAATTGAAGTCCGCTGCATGAAGCCCAACGGTGTTAGATGCATCCAAGAGGCATTCAGCGGAGCCAAAAAAGCGCAAGAAGCAAAAGACGCCAAAATCGAGTTCTCAGTTATTGCCTCCCCAAAATACCGTGTTGAAGTTTCAGCTGACAATTGGAAGCGCGCCGAAGAAGTTCTTGATAAAGTAAGCGAAAACGTGGTAGAAAACATAACCAAAGCTGGCGGACACGGCTCTTTTAAGAGAGAAAAATAGCGGTGAAAAATTGAGAGAACCCAGCGAAAAAATAGAGTGGGGCCAAGTGGAGAAGATCGGTAAAGGGACCAAGGCCAGTTATGATTCTAAAAAGAAAGTGCTTACTTTCTGCTTTAACAGAGGACCTGAAACATCGAGCGATCTGCTGAGAGCTTCGCGCGAACTCTTGATGAAAGAGCTAAGCGAGCTAGGCTACCCTAGTCGCATGAAGTACAACGGAGAGGTTGTTGTTGAAAACGTTGACGAAAATAGGGTTGTTCTGCAGAAGAAAAACCATAAACTTGTGATTCATTTAAACAAAAAGCAAGATGAAGAAAAAGCCAAATCTACCTCCGAACCGCTTGATTCTAAAGTTGATAGTGAAAGCAAAATAAAATTTTCTTAAAATTAACCTCACATTTCAGTTTGAACTTTTGGGTGGGCTTTCAGCTTTGCAATTAGCCCTGATTTTAAACTCGATTTTGGGAAAACAACTAAATACTTGGCATTTGCAATGTTAGAGCTATGGCTATTAAAAGAAAAACTTCATCAAAAAAACTGTACATTGCCATCATTCTATTAGTTATACTTATTGCTGCAACCGCAGCGGTAGTAATCAACGCAATGAAACCTACTCCTGTTGACGTAAAAGTAGGCTTGCATGTTGGCGATAGCTTCACGTACAGTATTGTGGGTTCCTCAGTTTTGACTGATCTTAATGCAGTTGAAAGCCCCGGTTTCTCGCAGTATAACCAAACAGACTATTTCAAAATTACAATAACAGGCTTTACCAACGTCACCTCAGTTTCATTTGATACAGTATGGCGATTCAAAAATGGTACAGAAATACCCGCAAGTCAAACAATTGATTTGTCAAATGGATTGAAAACCGACACAAACGGCTTCTGGGCTATCTATGCTGCCAACCTCAAAGTAGGCGACCTGCTTCGCCCAACAGGCTTTGATGGGTTAAAAGTTAACCTAACTGACACCAAAGCATATGCTTCTGGCTCACGGGAAAGAAACTTTTGGTTTATAGAAAACCAGTTCTTCGACGTTAACGACCCAACACACAATACCTTGCGTGATGACTACACAGGTGTTTACTTCGATAAACAAACAGGAATACTCGAAAATTTAAACAGTATAACCTATTACAATAATCCATTAAAAACTGAAGTCATCATTTGGAACCTTGTCAGCACAACAGCTTGGACTGTTTAAGACTTTCCATCTTCCATTTTTATACTTAAGAAAATTTACTGTTTCACAAAGAACCTTTTGCTTCGTTTGCAGTTGAATGTTTAACTCTTTTTTCAATGGAAAAAATGAAATAGTCAATCGCTAACACCTATAGCATGAGGATCCCGATTGTCGTTTAAAACAAAAATGCATGAAGCCGCAAAAAGCAAGAATTCACGCCTTGTTTTAGCGTTAGACTTTCCATTCGAAGCTGTCAAGAACCAAGACAAAATCTTAGAAAAAGCCCAAAAAGTCCTCAAAGCCGTTCACCCCTACATCTGTGCAGTAAAAATCAATCATCACTTAACTTTGCCGTTAGGCACCTTTGACGGTGTGCAGCAGCTTGTAGACCAGATTCGCGGGCAAGAAATGATGACCATCATGGATGCAAAAGTTAACGACATAGGCAACACAAACCAAATTATAGGCGAATACTATTTTGCGGCTGGGTTTGACGCGATAATCGCCAACCCCTTCATTGGGTGGGAAGAGGGCTTAAAACCTCTCTTTGAAGTCTCAAAGCGGCTTAACCGAGGCGTAATCCTCCTCACATACATGAGCCACAAAGGTGCAAGCGAAGGCTACGGACAAACAATAATAGATCCAGAAACAGGCGAAAAAACATTGCAGTACGTTGCTTTTGCAAAAAAAGCGTTGAAGTGGGGTGCAGACGGCGTAGTAGTAGGAGCCACAGTGCCTCAGAAGATTTCCGAAATAAAACAGATTCTTGGCGAAAAAGTTGATATCTACTCGCCTGGCGTCGGTACACAAGGTGGAGCGGCTAAAACAGCAGTTAAAGCAGGTGCAAACTACCTAATTGTTGGCCGAGAAATAGTTAACTCAAACGATCCAGCCGTAACCGCACGCACGCTTTGTGATTCGATAAAAGGGATATAGGGCAGTTTATCTGCGTTTATTTTCCCAGAGCTCTTTTTTAAGCAGGTCGCGAACTGAAGAGCGGATTACACTGCTTCTGCTTGGATACATGTTTGCCCGGACTAATTCATCCAATCCTTCAAGATAAGCTTCTGGGAGTAGAACTGTCACTAGTTTCAATTTTTGTTTTCCTCCTCAAACTATATCATGCATATAACATGTGGCAAATATAAGGTTAGCCCAGCAAACCTAACACTCACAATTGCCGAAGCTGATTTAATGTTCCAAGAAATGTGCCGTCTAAAAGATAAAGCTCTGAGTCATCCACATCCACCGCTTCCGAACGCAAAACAGGACCAATTAACGCTTCTCTGCCGATTTCTTTTCGTGGTCTGGTTTCGTTTACTGGTCTGCCACCCAAAAAATCGTTGAAGCTGGGCATAATGAAAATCTCCTTTGCCTTCGCACGAACATTATGATGCTTCTTTAAAGTTTCAGCAGCCGAGCCCTCGATTTTTACGCCGCTCTTCTGCAGCAGAATCTCTGTCAAGGCTTCGGTGTCACATTTTGCTTTCATCCACACTTGCCGAATAATTTTACATCCAGTCGGGTCACGGAAAACTACCACAGGATGAAGGTGCCCCATAACCAGCGTCTTACACCCCAACAGTGCAGGCGACGGCCATTTGTGACCATGAAAAACCCCAACATCTCCAATAACTGCTCCAGTCGCAGGTAAAAGCTCAACGTTCTCTGGCAAAAGCGGCTCCAGATTGGCGTCGTGGTTACCCCGCACAACTGCTATGCTGTTAATACAGCTTGAAAGTTTGTTAAAGAACTCAGGAATGTCCTGCCACTCGCCAAATTCATGCGAAACAACCGTGTACTTTACATCCCCAAGAATAACGAGCCTATCAGGTTTATACTTGCTAATAATTACCGTTAGCTTGTTTAGAATTTTCGCTGTTTGACTTGGTACATGGATGCCTTTTTCCTGCAACTGTATTTCCCAGCCCAAATGCGGGTCAGCAATAAGAAGAGTTTTGGTTTTTCCTGTTTTTACAAGGGCGCATGGATTGGGTAAAAGCAAATTTAACATTAAGGCTTAACCAGACTCAAGATTTTTTGGTGAATCTCCACATTAGCCGATGCAATGAAACTCAACTTTTGCGTGGGATCCATTTTTACGTTTACAGGTTTGTTTTCTCGGTCAGTTACAATTCCGCCTGCTTCTTTAATTATTAGGAACGCCGCTGCAACATCGGTTGCGCGTATTTTGCCTCGTAAATCTATGAAGCCATCGGTTAATCCTGCTGAAACCTGACAGACTTCAAGGGCATTAGCGCCGAAATGCCGTGTATGCTTAATGTTTTCAATTAGGGCACTTGCCATTTTCATGTCCAATTTAGCTTTGTAAGCGTTCAAGTCTATACCCACAACTGCATCGTCAAGAGCTGGAGTTTTTGATGTATGTATCGGCTTGCCATTGAGGAATGCACCTTTGCCGCTAAACGCCAAGTATGTTTCGTTGTGGAAGAGGTCAACAACCATTCCAGCGTAGACGCTGGCGAGTTCAGGTTTATTGGAGACAGCGATGGAGGAGCAGTAAAACGGCAATCCATGCATCAAATTGGTGGTGCCATCTATTGGGTCAACGCACAGATAGCATTCTTTAGGGGTTGCCCCGTAGTCTTTTATGCCAGATTCTTCGCTGACAAGCGTAAAGGAAACGTTGTGGTTTTGAAGAGTTTGTACGATTGCAGTCTCAGCTGCCAAATCCGCTGGCTTCATCGCGTCTCCGCCTGCGCCCATCCCCAAGTTAGGTTGCGGCGCCTTTAGGGTTGTGAGGCAAGGCTGGATAGCTGTTTGTATGTGGCTTTTGCATTCCACCAGGATTTGTTGCCAGTCGACTTGATTTTTCATTGCTAAACCTTCAATTTCTATATTGTGCGTCAAGTTGATAAAGGCTATACCAACCTATTTGGAACGTAATAGTGGTTCATTGCAGAAACGAAAGAGGGGGGTAGGTCAGAATTGGCTTTTCAACAAAAAAATTTGGATGATGACGGAAGTTTGGGGTTGTTATTTCCAAAAATTCGTCAAGTTGAAACTGTGAAAACCATGAAAACTCTTAAATTGTTCAATTCCCAACAGATTGCAAGGTCCCTTTAATGTCATCAAACACTAACCAGCTAGAAATCCAAAGCTACGATGATAAAGAAAAAATGTTTCTAGTAAAATCACCTTCAGGTGGCATTGTAAAAGTTCAGGACACTTTTGCAGAAATGTTTCCACTGTGGGTAGGAAGAGTTTTGATAACTGCTCAGAACGAGAAATGGGCACAAATCGCTGCGAGCTTAACTATTGGTTTTGCCACGAGCGTAATTGAGGCGACCGCAGAAGCGGCAATTGAGCGGGCTGTTCCAGCAGACCAGACACCAGACAAGCGCCCAGGCGTTCTTATTCAAATTTACAATCGCGACCGATTCGAACTTAAACACCAACTTATGCAGCGCATCGGTCAATGCACCCTAACTTGCCCAACCACTTCAGCCTTCAACGGCTTATTGGGCAAACGAACCTTAAACGTTGGCAGCAGCCTACGATACTTCGGCGATGGCTTCCAAAAGAAGGCCATGGTTGGCGGAAGAAAATGCTGGAAAATCCCAGTTATGGAAGGAAACTTTATCGTTGAAGACGGTTTTGGCGCGATGGAGGCGGTTGCAGGGGGCAACTTTATGATTTTTGCAGCTGATCAGCCATCAGGTTTGAAAGCGGCTGAAGCAGCAGCGGATGCGATTCGTGCAAACGCTCCCGATGTAATCATGCAGTTTCCAGGTGGAGTTTGCCGTGCAGGAAGCAAAGCTGGCTCACTCAAATACAAACTGAAAGCTTCAACAAACCATCCGTACTGCCCAACTCTTCGCACACTTGTTCCTGACAGCGTTGTACCAGAAGGCGTCACATGCGTTTACGAGATAGTTATGAACGGTTTATCCCTTGACGCAGTTAAAAAAGGCATGAAAGAAGGCGTAACCGCAGCCATCGGTGTTCCAGGTGTAGTAAAGATTTCATCTGGCAACTACGGTGGAAAACTTGGTCCTTTCAAAGCTTATCTAAGAGAAGCCATAGGTGCGCCAGCTCCAGAGCCAGTTGCAGCGTCGCCAGCGAAGGCAGTAGCCTAAACTTCCGTTTTTTTTGTCGGAACTTTTATTTGATTCCTTTTAACGTTAGTTATCAAAGTTAAAGATACTCGTGAAGTTATTTGAGTACAGCAAAAAAAAGTTCCCTTGAACTATTCAGGCTAAGAAAAACCCTAAACGCCCTAGCTAACAAAGAGGGTAGCCACACTGAACTCATCACAGTCTACGTTCCGCCAGGTAAACAAATAAGCGACGCCCTCAACCTTCTGCGCAACGAATACGGAACAGCGAGCAACATCAAATCCAACGTTACACGCAAAAACGTCCTTGACGCCATCACTAAAGCGCAGCAGAAACTCAAGCTCTTCAAAGATCCCGGTGAAAAAGGCATTGTGATTTTTACAGGTGCCCTTCTTCAGGAAGGCGGCGCACCTGGAACTGAACGCATGGAAGCCTACGTCATTGTTCCCCCTGAAGCTATCAAAATCTTCCTCTACCGCTGTGATTCACGTTTCCACACTGAGCATTTGCAGGAGATGTTGCGGGAAAAAGAAACCTATGGCATTTTGCTGGTGGACGCCAATAACGCTACGATTGCTACGTTGCAGGGGAAACGTATGCAGATTGTGCGGCAGATGCATTCGGGTGTTTCAGGGAAAACTAAGGCAGGTGGGCAATCAGCTAGGCGATATGAACGTTTAAGGGACATGCAGCTAAACGAGTATTTCACTCGTGTAGGCGCGCACGCAGACGAAATATTTTTGCCAATTGACACATTGAAAGGCATTATTTTAGGTGGGCCGGGACCAACTAAATACGATTTTGAAAAAGGCGGCTACCTAAACTATCAATTAAAGAACAAGATTCTCGATGTAATTGACACCGCTTACGTAGAAGAACAAGGCGTCAAAGAAATAGTTGATAAAGCGCCTGAAATCATGCGCAAAGTCCGCTACATCGAAGAAAAAGAAATCATGCAGAAATTCCTCTACGAAGTGGGCCACGACACAGGACTGATAACTTATGGTGAAGGTGAAGTGCGGCGTTTGCTTCAGAATGGGGCAGTTCGGACTGTTTTGATGTCTGAGGATTTAGATTTGGTTCGCGTTGTTGTCAAGTGCGGTGCTTGCGGTTTCGAAGAACAACACACGGTTAAAGGGAAGGAAGTAGCTGATTTTGAAAAGGGGCTGGTTGGCAAACCTTGCGCAGCCTGCAAAGCCCCATCGTTCACAATAGTGGATAAGAAAGATGTTGTAGACGATTTGGCAGAACTCGCCGAACTCTCAAACACAGAAGTCGAAATCATTTCTACCGAGACCGAAGAGGGACAGATGCTAAAGAACGCTTTCGGCGGAATCGCGGCCATGTTGCGGTTCAAAATGCAAGGTTAAATCACTGTTTTTCAACATGTGTTTGGTTTGAAAAAACGCCAATACAAACCTAACCTATTAGAAATCAAAATTTTCAGCGGACAACCATGTTAATTCATTTTTAAGATCATCAAAAAGTTGAATTGGGGTAAGGTGAGGGGTTAGTCCCTCTCTCTTTTTGTTCTCTCATGTTATTGAATTACAATCCCCTTTTTTTGCTTATAAGGGATATTTCGATTCTCGTAATATATCTAAGACATCGCTTTCAAAAGTTGTTCTGCCTGCTGCTTGTCTAATCCCTTAACGAACAGTTGCTTTTGTTTAGAAGTTAAACCAGAGGCAAATTCAACTCTGACATGCAGGATTTTTGAGAGTTCTTTTATAATTTCTTTGTTGACTTTGCCTTTGACTGGCTCTTCAGTAGAATAGACGATTATTTCGTCGCCCTCAATTTCAACGTTGAATTTTGGGCTATTGGGTTTTACAAAAATTGTGATGATTACGCCGTCTTTGGTTTCGCTGATGCTCATGGAGTTATGCACTCGGAGTTGCATGACGCCTCGGGTTGCCGTTTGCCAGATTGCAGCGCCCAGCTGAATTTGTTGCGAAGGGTTTGGGGGTAGAATTTTTCTATGTCGAATTTGACTTTTTTTGCCCATTTAACATATGCGGTTGGGTCAATGTACGACTTGAGTGAAGTGCCAAGGTTGTATTCTTTGGTTAGCTTTGTTAGTTGGATGTCGAGTTTGGCTTTTTCAATTCGGGTTTCAAGCGATTCAGTTTTTTTGCCGGCTGCTTTTTTCTCCACCAGCTGCGCCTGAAGGTTTTTGAGGTTTTCTTCTTTCTTATCTACACGGTCGTCGAATGTTGGCGGAACCTTGCGTTTGTGGTTTGCTACTTCTGCTACCTTAAAGTTCGCCATTTTGGCAGCAAACATCTTCTTGTAATCCGGGTCATCCTTAGTTACTCCGCTCTTTTCCAGTTCTTCTCTGACTGTTTTTGTGCATCTCCAAGTACGGAACACTTTTGCGGTTAGTTTTGGCATTTTTTCGGAGAGGAAACGGCTAACCTTCTTCGAGTCGACGCCTTCGAAGAGGTATTCTTTGCTTGTTTGGGAGAAGTGTTGAATGTTGCGGATGACTTCGGGTGGCGCTTTGTACTCTTTTACCCATCGAACGCTATCTTTTCCTAAAAAGTCAAAGTGGATGGTGTCGCCTTCAATTTTGATGTGTTCTTTACGCAGCGTTATGGCGCCTACGGTGTCGGCTTCGTCTGGGTCTTTTTCGTCGCCTACCCTCATGTTAGGCACCAAAATAAGCCATGAAACAGTTGCAACTTTGCGTCTTGTCTCATCTTTATCGTTTAGGTTTTTGAGGATGTGCTTTTCTATTGTGCCAATCTGCTTGTCCAGAGTTTCGGCTTTTTGGAATTTCTCTTTCTCGCGGTTCTGCTTTAAGAATGCTGTGTCGCTGAACCAGACGTACTTGATTTTGCCAGTTAGTTTGTCTTCCCACTTTGCAACGTACATCTTGCTAGGTTCCCAAACGATGCCTCTCCAGTTACCCGCTGGTTTTGGCGCTTCAGGAGGCAAGTTAAGAATAATGTCTTGCTCGCTTGGTCCATCCTTCCATTTTCCACGTTGTGGATGGTCACCGCGGCCAGCGAAAAGGCAGGATGGCTCAGACGTCCAGTTGGCAATCTCAAGTTTTTGACCATCAACTTCAGCGTAACCGTATTTTTCCTTGAATGCTAAACGTTTGATTTTGCGTTCTTCCGCTTGCTGCTTTTTAATTTCTTTTGTTAAGGCTTCTTTTGCAGCTTTCTCTTTAACTATGAAATTTTTGATTTCGGTGAAATCTATTTCTTGATTAAGCGTTGGGTTATCAACGTCGGATAAGTATCTTGAAGAAAAGTTTTCCAAGAGGGCAGTTTTGGGGTTTTCTTTGTTTTCTTCTTTGAGTCGACCGAGAAACTCTTTCATAAAGTTCTTCTTGAAAACGGCGTCAGGTGGCGCTATTGTGGTTGAGAGGGCTCTGCGTGTCCAAGCAACCGCCATGGGCTCGGTTTTTTCTGAAAGTTTAATTGTTTGTCCTTGGATTTTTATGGTAAAGCCTTTGTAATCGTAAAGCGGAACGAATATGCCGTTATGCCTTAAGTTTTTCATAACGTGTTTCATAATTCAACCCTGATTTGCGGCAAAGTTTTCTTCCTTTGCCAACTATACTTTATGCATGCTTTTTTTAGTTTTCGTTTCTAAAGAGCAGCTTTTCATTTGCCTTAGCTGCGAAACTTAAAAGTTCAGCCGAAAACCAATTTTTTTCAGGAAAAAAGCTGTTTTTGACGCTTAGCAGCCCTGTCACTCTGCAATTTATTATAAACTAAGTCTACGGTTCTTCGGTTAACGTATATTTTATGATTGCGGAAGCCTCCTGAAAATCCGCCTGGAATATGCATTAGTTCATGAATCAGGGTTTTCTCTTTATCTTCAGGGGACATGCGGTCGAAGATTTCTGAAATAACCTCGATGGTATAGGATGGAGGAAGATTCAGAACTCCCTGCCAAACCTTACCTAACCCATGGATCCGCGCGATTGTGCGACGTGCTTTAGATCCTTTGCTTCTAATGCAGAAAACAAATTGGGGAACAACATGATAGAACTCACATTCTTCTGCTAACTGGTCAACTTGCTTTTTAATTTCCGGAGCCTCAAAATACTTTATCGGCAATCCATCCCTCTCCTGTTACCCTCTGATATG
>CAWIYF010000001.1:0-206162 GCA_963840295.1 Candidatus Bathyarchaeota archaeon | reverse complement strand
GTTTTAGTTAAAAAGCTAAGTGCTTCTCCGCAGAATTTTAGCAAGCTCCATCCAGAAGGTAGCTACAAACGGCACTGCAACGGCTATAGCCCAATCTTGCAGGCGTAAACTCGTAATCTGCAAGGAAGTCTGTATTAAGGGTAGTGAGGTACCTAAAACCAAAGTTACAAGCACCAGCAGCGCCCACAGCAACATGACCTTGTTTGAAAGCAACCCTTCCTTTATGAGGGGTTCGTGCTCTGATCGGAAGTTCAGCGCAAGGAATATGTGACCAAACATCCACGTCGCAAACGCTACTGTCCGAGCATAAGGTATACTTTGGGTTGTGTAGTATGCAAATAGAAAAGTTGCTGTAACAGCGATGAAGAGGCTCAGTGCCCCTAAGAATAAGCTTCTAACCAGGGTTTTGTTTAGGAATTTTTCTTTTGGATCTGTAGGCGGCTTCCTCATGCTTCCCGTTTCCTCAGGTTCAGCAACGAAGGTAGCGGAGGCAGCTAAATCCATGAAAAGTTCCAGCACTATTATTTGTATAGGCGCAAAGGGCAATGGAATACCAAGGATAATTGGGACCAGAAAGATGGATACCAACGCTACTTTGCATGCTAGGTAGTAGCGGACGCCTTTGCGCAGGTTACCAAAGAGTTTTCGTCCTTCTTTAACAGCAACCTCTATGGTTGCAAAGTTGTCGTCGGTTAGTATCATGCTTGCTGCTTCTTTGGCAACGTCTGTTCCGCGGATGCCCATTGCAACTCCGATGTGTGCTTCTTTGAGTGCTGGAGCATCGTTAATGCCGTCGCCCGTAACAGCTACGACTTCACCGTTCTCTTTGAGCAGCTTCACCAGACGCAGTTTGTCTTCAGGAGTCACTCTGGCAAAAACAAATGTGTGTTTCAATGCCTCCTTCAGGTTAGCATCAGTCATTTTTGCGATTTCAACGCCGGTTAACACGTTTGAACTGTTTATGCCGACTTGACTGGCGATTGTTCTGGCTGTCTCAGGGTGGTCGCCTGTAATCATTATTACTTTTATTCCTGCTTCTTGACTGGTCTTGATAGCGCCCTTGACTTCTCTGCGTGACGGGTCAATGAAGCCGATAATCCCGACGAAAACGATTTCGATTTCAAGATTTTCCTTGTTCGCTGCAGAATCGGCTGGCAGTCGATGGTATCCAAAAGCAAAAAGACGCTCGCCTGAACGCGCCATCCGCTCAATCGCATCTAAAATTTCGTGTCTTAAATTGTCCGTGAGTGGGACTTCTTCGCCTCCAAGCAGAATTCTGCTGGAGTTTTCAAGGATTTTCTCAGGAGCGCCGCTGGACATAACCACTTGGTAGTTACCGTATTGGTAAATGTAGGAGGCAAGTTTGCGTTTAACATCAAAGCTTAACTCGTCTTTAAGCAGCCAATCCTTTGATATTGTTTGAAGATTGAGGCCGTCCTGTTTTAGGCTTTGCAGGATTGCTCTTGCCATCGGATTGTCCAATGTAGCGGTTCCGCGTATAGCGTCGCTTGCCAAGAGAGCAGTTTTCAACGCGGATTTCTCATTTTCCCTAAACTCACTTGCTGAGTGGATTGAGCCGTCAAAGTAGAGGTGCTCGACACGCATGGTGTTTTCTGTGATTGTGCCTGTTTTGTCTGTGGCTATTATTGTTATGTTTCCAAGAGTTTCTGCCGCTCGTAGATGCTTAACTATTGCGCCTTTTCGGGATAGCGCATAGCTGCCGACTCCTAAAACCATAGTAATTATGATTGGTAACTCTTCTGGGATAACTACGAAGGCTAAAGACAAGCCGTAGAGCACTGCTTCTCCTGGGCTAGGCTGCAAACCTCGAATGTAACTTAGAACAGGTATAAGGATGGCAAAGAATAGCGCAACCCAAACAAGCGTCTTAGAGAGCTGCTTCATCGCCACCTGAAGAGCGGTTTTCGGTTCCTTAGCCGTCTTAGTTATACCAGCAACCCGTCCGAGCTCCGTACTAACTCCTGTTGCAACCACAACAGCTTTTGCCCTTCCACGTGTAACCACAGTTCCAGTGAAAACCATGTTTAGTTGATCAATGATTCGGGTTTCACCTTGCAAAACTACGCTGGCATCTTTAGCCACTGGAAACGATTCGCCAGTTAACGAGGACTCATCAACTTCTAATCCATAAGCCTCAAGAAGCCTAGCATCCGCGGGAATACGCTGTCCTACTTTCAAAAGCAAGACGTCGCTGGGAACCAAAAACGCCGTTTGCACTTCCACAGGCTGTCCGTTCCTAAGTACCAACGCCGTAGGGGGAGCAAGCTGCCTCAAAGCGGAAATGGATTTTTTTGCGCGGTATTCGTTCCAAACTTCAGCGAGGACAAGAATGACGATTATTACTATAATTGTTAAGGCGTCGGTTAAGCTGCCTAAGATGCTGTAGAGTACTCCGATGGCGATGAGCAGCAGAATCATGGGTTCCGTGATTTCTTCCCGAAGGATACCTAAGAAACGGATTTCGCGTTCTTCTACAAGGCTGTTTTTGCCGTATTGGTTTAGGCGCATTGCTGCCTCATTGTCTGTTAAGCCCTGCTCAGGGTTAACGCCTAATGAACGGACCAGCTCCTCTGGGTTTTTTGAATGCGCTTGGCTCATAGGCAGCACCTAAATGTTAAAGCTTGAAATAAGGTTGCCAAAGTTAGCTTGCCCTAAAAAGCTTGCGTAGGTAATAGGTGGAATTTTGAGGTTTCACATGATGGCTTTTACGCTGTTTATGTGACTCCCAGAATCTTTAGCCCAATAAAACCATAAGTTCAAAATAGGTAGCAAGAAAAAGTTTGTGTTGGTGCATAATAGGCAACCACTAAACACCGATTTGTTTTTTTCCAACATTTTTTAGCTTATTATGCAAAACTTTATAACAGCGCCGAACCCTTTTCTGTCTAAAAAGGTAGAATCAAGATGAAATTCGGCACATACATGTTTGAAGCAAAAAAAGTTCCAGGCTTCGACTTTGACCTTTTCCGAGTAAAACCAGAAGTAGGCAGACGAATGCCACCAAAAGCAGATATGCACAGCAACATCGCAATTTTCGGAGACAACGTCACCGCACGTATCCACCCAGACTGGATTTCGCAATCCGACCTCGGTCCCGCATGGAGAACCAACGACAACTACAACGTACGCTGGGAAGTCCTTTGCGCAACACAACCAATCCACCGAGCAGAACAACTCGACTACATGGAAGACGTCGCTCGCAAAAGCCAAGGCATCTGGCTAAACAGCATACATTTCGCAGAACACGGCCACTGCATATGCCCGCGATGCAAAGAACTTCATGCAAAAAGCGGACTCTCATGGTATGAATGGAGACGAAAAGAAATAACTGGCTACATGGCACAAGTAAGCGACGCAGTCATCAATAAAGCAAAGAAACCATTCTACATCGGTATCCTACCCGACCCCGTTACAAACTATGAACGCTTCGGCGTCAACTTCGATGACCTCCTACCACTTACAACCGAAATGTTCGTCGTAATGTTCAGCAAGAACTACGCTACACCCTGGTACTGGGAAATGCTTACTCGCAACTTCAAGAAACTATTCAAAAACGTCAAGCTAAACATTGCACTATACGTTATCGGCCCTGGCGATGATCCAAAAGAAACACCAACTGCAAGTGAACTCTTAACAGTCTCAGTCCGTATGGCGCGCGCAGGCGTTGACGGCCTTCTGTATCTCACAGACAAGGCAGCACAGATGCAGGAATTCCAGAAAGCAGCAATCGCAGAGAAAGACACACGCGAACGCCTAAAGACCTACGGCGGCAAAGCAGGCCAAGAAGTCCTCGACCTAGTCACAAGCTGGGAAAAACTCTTCTAAAAAAACATTGCAGGCAGAAACAACCTATAGTGGTGAAAGCCACCAAGGCTGCCCTTTTTATTTGATTCATTTTACTGTATGTAACCGAGGTTTTTATTCTGGGTTTCATTTATTTCTTTCATTGACTCGTAGTGGGCTTCTATCAGGATTTTGAGAGCGTCAATGTTCTTTGTTATATCTTCTACTTCTCCGCTTTTCTGAAGAACTCCCGATTTTACAAGCTGCTCATTTATCTTGCTAACTGAAACCTCAATCACTTTAACTTTGAAAGCAAAAATCTGCAATGTGTAGAGCAAACTTAGTTGTGAATTCAGCCTTTCTAACCTGTCTAATTCAAGCGTTTTTCCTATGAACGCTTTTAACTTTTGTTCTTGAGACGCAAGCGGCGAAACTAGAAGCCCTTCATAAATGGCTGTTTGTTTTGTGATGGCATCTTTTGTTTCGTCCGCGGTTTTCTGTACTCGTTTTGCAGTTTTATCCAGCATTTCTAAGACTTCATCCAACCAGGTTCTCCCCCAAATCAACATGTTAATTGACTTTCATGAGACTGTAAGACCTATTATATATGCTTAAACTAACTTTTTCTAAGGTTTCTGATAGGTAAGCTTTTAGGCAATTCGATACATAGTAGGTAAATCAGAATTAACTAAGAGGAATATTATGCCTTCATTAGCAAAAAAGAATGCAGCAAAAAAGAAGAAACATGAAGAAAAAACCGGAAAGAAGTAGTTCTCTTCGTTTGTGAACGCTACTTAACCGGAAAAACCTAACTTACCTTTTCTCTTTGTTACAGTTGGCATTACCCAGTTCAATAACGTTCTTTACCGCCTTTTTCATGATCCAAGTAGTGCCGTAGAAATCGATTGTTTTTCCCCGATAATTTAGTTTCGCAGTCAACTTGTCTTAGCATTTATTTCTATTCAAAGTTACTTTGGGTTCTTGTTACCTTAGATATTCCACTTTTCGTTTGTGGTACCTTTTGCATTCTTTAATTACTTTTGCCATGTGCGGCGGATTCATCGTGATCATTCCAGCCAGCCATAAGAATTGCGATGCTTGTTCCTCCCTTGTTTCGCTGTAATCTGGGCATGCAATGCATTGATCGGGGAATTCATTGAAGCACGCACGTTGTACTTGCATCATTATCCCCATTATTAGTAAGGCATGTTTAGGTATTTAAAAATGGCTAAAGCCAAAATTTTGAAGTGCACTGGCTCGGTTACAGATCAGAATGTGAATTCAGCGGAAAATTAGTGGTTTAAGCCAACATAGTGCTGAATCCGATACGGATAAAAAGGTGGGCATTCCATAAACTAAGTACAGATTTTTCAACCGTTAAAGACCTTAAAAAAGAGGTGATTTTGAATGAAGAAATTTATGATTCTGTACATGGCGCAAGTTTCTGCTGAAGCACAAATGAATGTGAGTCCAGAAGAGATGAAGAAAGGAATGGAGCCATGGAACGCTTGGTACAAGAAATGTGGAAAATCAATCGTTGACATGGGTGCTCCACTTGGAAAAGGAACTTGCGTTGACAAGAAAGGACCAGCTAAAAGCCAATCTCAGGTAACGGGCTACACTATTGTTCAGGCAAAAGATCTCGACGCAGCAAAAGCAATGTTTACAGACCATCCGCATTTCATGATGCCCAAAGCAAGCATTGAAATCCTTGAAATCATGCCAATGACAATGTAGGCAAACTTTTAAAGAAATTTCAATGAACCCAATTTGTCAATCTTTTTTACTATTATTTAGTAGCAAACACTTTTTGGAGTGGTGAGTTTTTGGATACAGAAAAAAAGATTGGAAACAAAACCATTTTTCTATGCGATATTTGCGGTCTTGGATACTCAGAAAAGAAAATAGCTAAAGATTGCGAGGATTACTGCAAAGCACATCCAGGTTCTTGCAGCGTGGAGATAACCAAGAAAGCGGTTTATTTTCCAGATATTCCCGTATAATGTATTATTTCTGAATAGCGTCCGAGCCCTTACAAATATGGGTAAAGATATTTACTTTGGCACCCCATTGAATAATAGGTGAATTCTAATGAGCAAAAATCAAATGTTCTGTTATCAATGTGAGCAAACAACTGAAGGAACAGGCTGCACCACTTTCGGTGTTTGCGGAAAAAATCCTGAAGTGAGTGCACTTCAAGATTTGTTGATCTACATGCTTAGAGGATTATCGCAATTAGCAGTAGAAGGAAAAAAAGTGGGCATCAAAGATGATGTTTTGAACCTGTTCATTTGTGAGTCCGCTTTCGCCACATTAACTAACGTGAACTTTGACCCAGACACACTAATTGAATTCATTAACAAATCAGTGAAACATCGCGATATCCTTCGTGAAAAAGTGCAGTTGGCAGGAGGATACGTTGGATTCCATGGTCCAGTAGACATGCAACTTGAAAAAACCAAAGAAGGTCTGATTAATCAAGGAAAGCAGGTCGGAGTCAATGCTGGATGCTCAAACGACCCCGATTTGCACGGGCTTGTTTGGCTCCTCATTTACGGGATAAAAGGAGTGTCAGCCTACGCTTATCACGCTTACCGCCTTGGAAAAAAAGATGACAGAGTTTTCGAGTTTATTCAGCAAGGCCTCGCTGCAACCCTTGATACGTCGCTTGGCGTTGATGACTTTTTTGACCTCACTTCAAAATGTGGAGAAATCAACATCAGAGCCATGGAACTCTTGGACGCCGCAAACACAGAAACCTACGGACATCCAGTTCCAACTCAAGTTCTGCTTGGCCACAAAAAAGGCAAAGCAATTCTGGTTTCAGGACACGAACTAAAAGACTTAGATGAAATTCTAGATCAAAGCCAAGGCAAAGGCATCTATGTTTACTCGCACGGAGAGATGCTTCCATCCCACGGATATCCTAACTTAAAGAAGTATCCTCACTTTTTTGGCCACTACGGGACTGCATGGCAAAATCAACAAAGAGAATTCGCGGCTTTCCCAGGCGCAATTCTAATGACCACCAACTGCCTGCAGAAGCCCGCAGATAACTACAAAGGAAATCTATTCACTTCAGGTCCAGTTGCTTGGCCAGGTGTAACTCATATAGAAAGTTCCAACAATGGATCAACCGACTTTTCGTCTGTCATAGAAAAAGCATTGACGATGCCTGGGTTCACAGAAGATAAGATTTACAAAACTGTAACTGTTGGTTTTGCCAGAAACTCTTTTCTTTCAATGGTGGAAAACATAACTGAGGCAGTGATGAAAGGACACATTAACTCTTTCTTCCTAGTAGCAGGCTGCGACGGCGCTAAACCAGGACGCAACTACTACACCGAGTTTGTTGAGAAGACACCCAATGATTCTCTCGTGTTGACTTTGGCTTGCGGAAAATACCGATTTTTCGACAAAGAACTTGGCAAGGTGGACGGCATTCCCAGATTGCTAGATATTGGACAATGCAACGATGCCTACTCAGCCATTAAAATAGCTCAAACTTTCGAAGAAATCTTCAAGTGTGGGATCAATGAGTTGCCTTTGTTCTTTATTCTTTCGTGGTATGAACAAAAGGCTGTAGCCATTCTGCTGTCTCTTTACTATTTAGGCGTGAAAAACATTCGCTTGGGACCGAGTTTTCCCGCATTTATGACGCCGAAAATACTTGAAAAGTTAAACATTAAGCCTTTAAAAACGCCCGATGAGGACTTGAAAACAATTCTTGACTACGTTAACGGTGTTGTTCCGTGAGCCATAAAAACCTGGTGTTAAGCAATTGACCGCAACATTAAAAGCGTCATTGATTATCAACTAGAAATGGAATAGGAGTATTTTTGATATGTCTTGGCTAAAAGCAATGAGAGAAAAAGAACCGCCTGAACCAGTTAATCCAGTTGGAACCGTTGTAATTGGCACTCTTTACCCAGAAGTAATGGACACAGCTAAAGATATGGTAAGAAGATCACTTAAACTCGCGCAATTCAAAACTGTTGATGTTGGAAAAGGAGTTTCCCCAGCAGCTTTTGCTTCAAAAGCCAAAGAGGTAAATGCCGACATAATTGTAGTATCTGTTTTGCTCAGTGCCGCTAAGGAGAATCTTCCAAAACTAATTTCTGCTCTCGAACTTGAAGGACTAAAGGACAAATGCGTAATAATGATCGGGGGCGCAGCAGTGACTAAAGAAGATGCTGACAAAATCGGGGCAATGTTTGGCAAAACAAGGGAAGACGCAGTTGTTTTAGCAAAGAAAATCATTGAGCAAAAGCAGAATAAAACTTGATATTCAGCGTTTGAGGATCCTCCAAAAATTTCCTTTATTTCTTTTATCAACAAGAAGTGGACTGGGGGGGATTTGAACCCCCGACCTCTTGAGTGCAAGTCAAGCGTTCATACCAGCTGAACTACCAGCCCGCTTTCCCGAATGTTTAGCAATTCAATGATATTTAGGTTTTGCCAACTAAAAAATATTGCAGAGAAAAATCTGCTCAAACTTAAAATCCACCTAAACATTAACAATAAAATGGAGGATTAATAGTGGAGTTAAAAACAGTAAAAATTGAACCGCCAAAAGACTGCAACACCATCCTTGGTATGGCACACTTCATAAAAACCGCCGAAGATCTCTACGAGGCACTTGTAAATTCTGTGCCCAACATCAAATTTGGCGTAGGATTCTGCGAGAGCTCAGGACCCTGTCTTGTCCGCCATGAAGGAAACGACGCTGAACTGAGAAAGCTGGCGGCGGAGGAGACTTTTGAAGTCGGCTGCGGTCACAGCTTTTTGATATTCATAAAGAACGCTTATCCGCTGAATGTTTTAGATAAAATCAAGAAGGTGCCTGAGGTATGCACTGTCTACGCTGCAACAGCCAATCCGCTGGAGGTAATAATAGCTGAAACCAGTCAGGGAAGAGGTATCGTTGGGATTATTGATGGATTAAAAAGTAAAGGCATAGAAACCGACCAAGATATTGCGGAGAGACGTCAGTTCCTGCGTAAAATAGGCTATAAACTCGGCTAGGACATTATTTTTCCCAAGCTAACAAAGTTTGAAACACTGAATCATCAATGTTTCCGCCAGTCAACACCAACGCAACCGTTTTGCCCACAAACAATTCCTTATTCTCCAAAAGCAACGCAACAGCAGCAGCACCTGAACCCTCCATAACTTCCTTTTCGTTAACCCAAAGCAGATAAACCGCATGCCTAATCGACTCTTCACGAACTAGGAACACATCATCCACATACATTTGCACAATCGTAAAGGTTATGGAGCCTTTCTCAATGCCTCCTGAAAGCCCTTCAGCAATCGTGTTAGGTTCATGTCTATGGGCTTTGACTATTTCGCCGGATTTTAAGGACTCAAACATTATTGGAACCGCAGCAGACTGCACTCCTAAAATCTGTACGTTTGGCTTCAGATTCTTCAGAGCTATGCTGACACCTGAAATCAAGCCTCCACCGCCGACTGGCACAACAACCACATCAACCTTTGGAAGCTCCTTCAAAACTTCCAACCCAACAGTTCCATGCCCAGCAATAATCAACTCATCATTGTAAGGAGAAATGTATAGGAGACCTTCAACCTGCGATAATTCTTTAGCTTTAAGTTCAGATTCAGGGTAAGTTGCGCCATGCAACACCAGTTCTGCCCCAAATTGTTTTATGCCATCTATCTTTATCTTCGGTGTGTTAATAGGCACAACGATTTTTGCTTTAAAACCAAGTTGCTTTGCCCCAAAAGCCACAGCTTGCCCGTGATTGCCCGCGGAAGCTGTTACCACACCTTTTGCTTTTTCTTCAGAAGTCAAGTTCAGCAGTTTGTTCATTACGCCTCGAATCTTAAAGGAGTGGGTAACCTGAAGGTTTTCAAGTTTCAAGTATACGTCGGCGTTGCAGAGTTCGCTTAGAAATTTCGAGCGGACCAACGGCGTGGTTTTTGCGTAGGGTGCAATGGCTTTTTGTGCGTTTTCTATATTTTGAATTGTAACCATTTGTTGTCGCCTAAAAGACCGCTGGTATACATGCCTAGGTAAGTGGCATAAACTATTTTTGCTTTCCCTATATAAAGCTAAAAGGTTTATGGGGCTTACCGAGCTCCCACCAAAAATTTAGGTTTTCGGTTTAATCTCTCGGTGCAGCCACCAAATGAGCGCAATAGTTGCAGGAATCCCAGCGATAACTAGAACCCAAGCTAAAATTGTAAGCATTGAAAACACAACGTAGTTAAGTGTCCAAGTTGCAATCGCGACGTTCCAGTTTCCGTCAATGTAAACTTTGATGGCAAAAGCTACAAAGAAAAACGCAGACACTCCGCCCCCTCCCCTTGTTGTGCGTGAGCGTTTGCCAAAGAAATGATATTCTTTCTTTTCCTCGTCTGGTAGTCTTTTCCACCATTGCCAACCTGCAACTGCGCCTATAATTGCTGGTATTCCAATGAAGAGAAGCTCCCAGAAAACTGCATGTAAAATAAACGAGACTAAATGCCCCATCGACCAAAGACCCAAGGTGGCGGGAACCAAACCTGTTGCTTGGGCATCCCCTACAAACCACAGATAAACGTAAACTGCACCCGCAAAAGCCAAAACTCCTGCAGCCACAAAAATAACAACTATATTCCAGTGCTTTCCTAAGAATTTCTTCCAACCAGAAGCATTTTCTTCCCCAGCCATAAAAATCCTCTCTTAAATCGGTGATTACATGCTGTTTGCTTTATGTATATATTTTTTTGTATTGATTTGCAATTTAGTGATTGGGTCTTATTATTTAATTAGATTCGTGATTTCTATTTCTGAGAGGCTAGCATAAACTATTTTAATTCACTTAAAGAATGAAACTTAGACAGCACCAAACGATGTGTTTTTATGGCTTACGAGAGAAACATGGCTCAACTTCAAGCTTACCAAAAACAAGCAGCCCAAGAACAACAAAAACTCAAAGATGCAATGGGAAAAATTAAACATAAAATCGCCATCATAAGCGGCAAAGGCGGAGTTGGAAAAAGCACCGTTACAGTTAACCTTGCCACAGCTTTTGCGATGCAGGGGAAACGAGTTGGCATTTTAGACGCTGACCTTCATGGACCCAGTGTGCCGAGGCTTCTGGGGTTGGAAGGGCAACAAGTCAAAACTGGTCCACATGGGACTCTTCCAGTTGATGGACCACTGGGAATGAAGGTCATGTCAATAGATTTCTTTTTGGCTGAGCAGACACCAACGATTTGGCGTGGACCGCTAAAGATGCGTGCAATCCGACAGTTCCTCGTAGACATTGACTGGGGTGAACTGGATTTTCTCTTTATCGATTTGCCCCCTGGAACAGGCGATGAACCCTTAAGCGTAGCCCAGCTTCTGCCCGACATAGACGGAGTAGTAATCGTAACTATGCCCTCTGAACTATCAAGCTCCATAGTTAAGAAAGCCATAACTTTCGCCCAAAGACTAAACATGCCCATCATCGGCGTCGTTGAGAACATGAGCGGGTTTGTTTGTCCTGGCTGCGGAGAAAAAATCGAGATTTTTCGGTCAGGCGGCGGCAAAAAAATGGCTCAGGAAATGGGTGTTATGTTTCTTGGCAGCATCCCAATTGACCCAACAGTCGGCGCTGATTCTGATAAGGGAACGCCGTTTGTGCTTTCGCATAAGGATTCAACTGCAGCCAATGCTTTCATGGAAATCGTAAAAAACGTTTATGAAATCCTTAAAAAGAAACAAAAGTAAAAAGATTGGAGAGCTTAAAAACTCCCAGGTTCAATTTGCCTTAGTTAACTACTCTTTTGTAAGAGTAATCTCTATGGTTGAAACCATCCTGGACCTATTTTCGCCTTCTCTTGGTGGCATCTCAGCGGTACCGATTGCAATCTTTGTCACTTTGAGGTCTTTAATGAAGCGGCTTCTTGTGATTTCTGCGACGTCAACTGCTGTCGTGATTGCTTGTCCTCTTGCTTTAAGGGTAATTTCTTTTCCTGCGCCTGCAGAGAACGCTGTTATAATGGCGAGTACATAGCTCATTGGAGGTTTATTTCCGACGAATATTACGTCATTAGCTTTTTCTGTCATGTTCATATCACACTCCTTTTTTATTTGTTTGTTCGCGATGTAGATAACGTTCTTTTGTCTTTTTAGACAGGAACGTTAACTCATCAGTAACGCTAAACTTCCTAATAAACCAAATTCAGTAATCTGACATGTGAGCCAGCGCTAACTGCGAAGCCAATAATGCGAATTACGCGCAAATCCAAATTTCACCAATTTTTTAATCAGGGAAAACCCCTGGTTTTACCGTTTGGTTCTTGGAAAAAAGCGCTATAGTTTTATACCTCAACTTTGAAGGTGGAGTACAAGCAGAGAGGAACAACTTCATGTCTGTCTCGCCTGGTCTGAGAGAGGTTTTAGCGAGAAGAATCGCTGGAGAAATAATACTTTCAAGCAAACCAGGCTCAACAATGAAGAAGTGGCGAGAACTCTTCGCTGTATCACAAATTAATCTCTCCGAAGCCATGGGACTCTCCTCATCTGTCATAAGCGACTATGAGAGTGGCAGAAGAAAAAGCCCAGGTGCCAAATTCATCCGCAGGTTCGTGCTCTCGCTTCTGCGTATTGATGAGGGCAAAGGTAGCCGCTTCATCCGTGAATTCGCTAAACTAACCAGTTCACCCAGCATGGCAATTGTTGATCTTCGCGAGTTTCCCATTCCTGCCAGAGTAGAGTACTTATGCAAGGCTATCAGCGGCGAAGTGGTCGCTTGCAAAGAAAAATATGTTAAAGAAGTTAACGGCTACACAGTGATTGATAGTAGAAAAGCTGTTGAAGCATATTCTGGTTTGGAGTACGCGCAGCTTTTTGGCGCTTCAACCGAGCGGGCGGTTATTTTTACCAACGTTGAAGTCGGTTGCTTGCCCATGATGATTGTGCGTGTCAGCAGCCTCAAACCGCGCATCGTGGTTTTCCATAAGACGAGACCAGATGAAGAAGCAATAAGGATAGCTGAGTACGAGCAGATACCGCTAATCTACTCCACTTCACCTAGTGTTGAGCAGTTGGTAATGTCGCTGCGTAAGCTTTACCGCATTGCTTTGCGTGTGAAGCTCGGCAGAAGAAAGGTACGTCCTCCTCCAAAAATAAGCGCCTAAAAAAAAGTTTAAGTGGAATGGCTATTCATCAGGCTATGCTTGCTCTCGCGACCTACCTACCTCTCTCCTTTAGGTTTCTGCATAGAATCTAAATTAGGATCCAAATTGGTTCTTGAGTTCAAATCCTTATAACTAAGAAAAGCAATTTTCCATATTTGTGATTTGAAATGTGTGAATTTAACGTAATTTTAGATGGAAAAGTCCAATTCAAAGATGTCATTTACATTAAAGTAGACGGAGATAACGTAATGGTCAAGAACATTATGGGTGAAGGCAAAGAGTTCAAGGGCTGCAAAATCGTTGAAGTGGATGTTCCCAACACGCGGCTTGTACTGGTGGCTCTCTGAAGTAGCAAAAATGAATCCTTTAAGTTGGGACGTTTCTTAAGAGCCAAAAAAATTCAGCTCGGCCTACTAACCCAAAAATAGAGTTTCTTTGAAGCAAACGTAAGAACATAACTTAGGCTATCGATTAAGTGCTGATTATGCTCAAGTAAGTGTAACCGTAAGGGATAAATATTGTTTGATTCTTTCTTTATTTGAGGCGTTTTCTTGAGTCAAATTTGCATAATAAAGTTTTTTTCTCGAGTATTTTTTCGAATTATGCCGATTGAGAAAAAGGCCTTAATTTTTTTGAATGACCTTGCTTGTTTTGCACCAAGGCGATAATATGATAATAATTATATATATAATAACAATCATATGATATGAGGCGTAAAATACAGGAGAATAATGTATGTCGACTGACGGAGAGAATAAAAGTATATGGTCTCGCGTTGGAGACCAGATAGGTTATGGCGTTATACGTGACTATCTTGTACCCGTAGAAACAAATAATATATGGTATTCACTGGGAGGCATCCTTGGAATTGCGATAGTGCTCCAGTTTATTTTCGGATTCATCCTGCTGTACAAGTACATACCTGACGCAGGCATTGCATTCGGCATTACCCAGTCATTTATCAATTCGCCCACATGGAAAATCATACTTAACTTTCATTTCTACAACTCATTTCTGATTGTAGGATTACTTGCCACCCACATGATGCGTGTTTTCATAAGCGGCGCATACCGGGGTGCCAAGAAGGGACTTTGGCTAATAGGCGGTGCTCTCTCGGGCTTGGTATTTCTAATCTACGTCACTGGAGAAGCATTACATTGGGATGAAATTGGTTTTGGAGTTCCATGGAACATCAAAGAGTCCCTAGCCGCAGTCAATCTGGCAGGCTTCTTTAGATACACCGACACAAGTTTGCTGTCAATTCCAACTGCAACGGAAAAATTAACCCAGCTCTACGCTGTGCACGTAGCGCTTGCACCAATTCTCATCATGATTTTTGTAGGTTTACACCTGTACCTAGTCAGAGCTAAAGGAATCTCCATGCCATTTTGGAAAAAGCCTTCAGGAAGAAAAGCACCGTTCACTTCACACATAAAGATATGGCTTGCAGGCGGTTTAGTCATACTCATAGCTTTACTCTTGCTTGCTGCTTTTGTACCACGCGACGCAGGATCGGCTCCTCAGCTAATACAAAGCTCACCTTTCTATGGAGTAGATGACGATCCAGGTGGTTTAGGATTTAAGCCTACCTTCTTTATTGGTTGGACCCGCGGCATGAACATTTTTGCGGCTGATTTAGGAATATCGCCTGATATTTGGGGAGCTATGTCGGCGACTGGGTTGTTTGCTTTGATTCTGTTAATCATACCGTTTATCGATAGGGTTCGAAAGGAGCCAAGCGATAGAGCGGAGATCTTTTCAAGAAAGAGAATCTGGGCATTTGTAGCTATAGCCGTATTTTGGGCAATTTTTGTTATCGGCATTGTCCTAAATACAATCACCGCCGTTGGTTAAATCAGGCGGGCTCCTCCCCTTTTTCAGGCACCTCTTTTTTTTCAGGCTTTATATATTCTAAAGTTACTAGATATTTTGCAAGGTCACAACGCCAGCTATTGAGCAGAGAAGCAAAATGAGTAACAGGGAAAAATTTGACCATGATTTAACTATTCTACTGTCTAGGCTAACGTTTGATGCTGGACCGGAAGTTGAAAACAAACTTAACATGCTAAAGGATTGGCTGATTAAACTTCAAAAAGAGAACGTTGTAAAAATCAACCACTCTGTAATGGAACTTGTATGCGCCAAACACCTAATCCAAAAAGGATACGAAGTCCAAATTGAATATCCACTGAACGAAATCTTAACCTGCGACCTATATGGAATCAAAGGGTTAGGCAACCTAGTTGTTGAGATAGAAACAGGTTTTATTCCTCCTGAAAATGCTTTGGCACCCTTAACCTATACGACCGCTCGGTTAGCCAGCAAAATAATTAGGTACAGCAGCTTCGCAGGGAAATTTGCTTTAGGCGTGCCGCCCCATTACATTCTGCCTTTTCCATCAACATTAGCAAAGCCTCCTAGAAATCGTTCAGACCAAGAAATAGAACAAATAAAAAAACTCTGCGACAAATATTACCAAAAACCACCTGTAACCATTGAGGAAATTCGCAACGCGCGCATACAAGAAATCTACATAATCGACGTGGACCGTGGGAAAGTACAGGAAATTGATCCAGAGGCTTACCTAAAGAGGGCAATGCAGAAAGGCATAGTTTATGATTACTTTCCACCCGAAGTCAAGGAGCAATAAAACGCAAATGTCGTTTTACGTTTACATTTTACTGTGCATAGATGGGAGCTTCTACACTGGTTACACAAAAGATTTGAATGAACGTACAAAACAACATGAAAATGGGAAAGGAGCAAGATATACCAAAGCACATCGCCCCCAAAAAATAGCATATTTCGAACTTTTCGCTTCAAGAAGCAGCGCGATGAAGAGAGAGAGGGCAATAAAAAAGCTGACCCATCAACAAAAACAAGAATTAATCAATTCTAAAACGACGGAGTAATTTTCCGAAACTTAAAAATGAATAGTCTAACTATCATTTTTTCGGTGAGAACATGCCAAAAAAGAAGCCCTCCTGGCAAGAAAAATTAAACGACAGCAAAGGCTACCCCAAAGTTGAAGAAATCAAGGGCGGCATGAGCCGAAGATGGGGCACAGGCACCATTGTCATTCCCGCTCCAGTTGAGGTTGATCAACTGATGCGGAAGGTGCCTAAGGGTAAACTCACAACTATCAACGAAATCCGCCAAGCCCTCGCAACAAAACACAACGCAACCATAGGATGCCCCATAACCACCGGCATCTTTGCTTGGATTGCAGCCCACGCAGCAGAAGAGCAAAAACAACAGGGCAATGCGGACATTACGCCTTATTGGAGAACGCTGAAAGTCAAGGGGTTGATTAACGAGAAGTACCCTGGAGGCGTAGAAGCTCAAACTGCACTTTTAGAGCAAGAAGGCCACAGCATAGTCAAGAAAGGCAAAAATTGTTTTGTTAAAGATTACGAGAAATCGATTTTCCGTTTAAACCAATAACGTTAATGAATAATTAAAGTTAACAAAGCCCCAGTGATTACTGGCACCAACACGTTATCGTTCACTGGCAACGGCAAAACCTCAATTGTCATGGCAATCGCTGCTCCAACTAAAGCAAACACAGGTGCAACAAAAAAAGACCCCGCTAAAAACGCAAAAATAAAACCAGCTAACGAACCTTCCCAGGTTTTTCCTTTGTTGAAAGGCAGAGAAGTGGAGATTAATCCTCCGAAAAGGGAGGCTGCGCTGTCACCGAAACAGAACATTGCAATTGCTGCTCCGCCTGCACGTGTTGGAAACAGAACCAGAGTCGCCACTATTCCAATGGCAAAGTAGAGTGGTGCTGCCGCAAAACCATAAAGTTCTGACGGAGATGCCGCGTGGCGTGTGATTGCGGAGACCAAGGGTAATTCGCGTCCCTCCAAACGTCGAACTTCAGAGATCGTATAAAGCATGGCAATAAAGATGATTATTGAGGCAACTACAGGAATAGTAATCAAGCCTGCAATCACCGGCATAAAGAATCCTGAAGCATGAATGTCTTCTCTTACCAAATCGTTTGTTGAAGGGAAACTACGTTTATGCGGTTTCCCGTCAACAATCGGCAAAATTCCTGAGAGCTTATTGTTAACAACTCTATCAGCCTTGACTCTTAGGACAAAATCAGGGTTATAACCAATTTTGAGCATGCTCGATAAGAAAATGCAGCCATTGTTCCTGTCGTCTGCCACAACAACACAGTCGCTTAACCCCAATTTTTCGTTGTTTAAAATTTCGCACAGAATCTTTAGCTTACCATTCTTTGAGATAGCGTCGCCGCTAATTTCACCTGTTAATTTTCCATCTTTGGTTTCAACCTCAACTCCATAAGCGTAGTCTGCACCTAGCGTCGCCGCTAATTTCTTAACGATAACTGTGGGTATCCCTGAACTGATCATTGCGATTTTGAAGTTGCGTGCTTTAAGCTGACAAAAAAAGCTCTGCAGATAAGGGGTAGCTGGAATTTTGCCAAAAATGAGCAGTAAAGTTTCAAGTTGAACGTCTTTCATATCCTTGAAAATATGTCTTAAAGCTGATTCCAACTTTAAAATGCCTGCTTCATAAAGAAAACCGAAGAAAAAAAGCTTAACCAAACAAGTAAAACCCAAGCTTTTGCCCACTTCAAAAATAAAGCGGTTCTTAGGAATCAACACTCCTTCCACATCGAAAATAATAAGCCTACTTCTCTGCGTTGAAACCATATCTCTAAACTCACAATTTAACGCTGTTTAACCTAGAGAAGAGAATGGTTGCTTGCTAAAGATAAATTTTACAGTTCCCCCGAGTGCTATAATAGAAAAAACACCTCAAATCAAATAGTTTTAAAAAGTTAAGGGGTGATTAGTTTTGAGCTTTCCAGATATTTTGTCTCCCCAATTACAAGAATAGATAGATAACTTTTGGATTCTGATTCCCGTCCTCATTTTATCTCTTTTCCAATTGAGAACGCTTGTCCAATGGGTTTCCCAACTTTATGATATGTCATACCTGCGATATTCCATATAATTGGTTTCACTTTTTCCATGTCTGGAAGGTTCTTTTCATTAAGCACAGATGAATCAGCTTTGACATCCATGATTTCACCTATGAACTCTGTGTGCAGCCCAATTTCAACAATTTTGATAACTTTGCACTCTAAAATCAGAGGAAATTCTTTCACATAGGGTGCATCAACAAGGTCGCTTTTCACGGGAGTAAGCCCCGTTGCCGAGAATTTATCCACTTTTTTCCCTGAAGCGATGCCAAAATAATCAGCCTCCTTGGTGTAGTTTTCGGAGGGAATACTAACTGTAAACGCTTTCCGTTCCATGATATTGCTGTAGGTATACGTGGCTTTTCTCAGAGATACGTAGACACATGGTGGCTTAGAACAACATACTCCGCCCCATGCAGCAGTCATAACATTTGGTTTTCCTTCTCGATTATAAGTTCCCACAACCCAAACTGGAGTCGTTGGAACGATAGTTTCTGCACCCAAAGAATTTTTCATAACAAATCTCCGTAACGTTAATTATTTTTGGAACTTTTAAACAAGTCCCAAATGCACTATTTTTAGCTTAACAAAAAAAGGGGATATGCGGGTGAAGTCTCCACCTGTTTGTGGGTTCAAGTCCCACCCCTGTCTTCAAAAGTAATATAAGACTAGACTAATTACTCACTTTCAGTGAAAAAGATGACCGACCGCTCAAGTATTGCACAGGTCGGAAGAAAGTAAAAAGATAATTTATGCTGTCCCACTGCATTGGCGCTCTTTGTTTTGCAGCTCCAAGGGGCATCCGCCTCCGCAAACCTGTAGCTGAGAACAATCCTTGCATTTTACCTCAGTGTATTCTCGTTTGCGAAGCTTTTCCGCTAGGGGGTTGTGCCAAATTTTCTCCCATGGCTCCGTTAGGATGTTTCCAAGGCTTTCAAAGTAGCTCTGGCAAGGGTAAACATCGCCGTTTGGTCCCACACAAGCGTTAATCATTGCAGCCGTACAGGATTTAACGGCTAAACCTAGCTGAACAGGATCAAACTGGCAGTACTGAGTAGGCGTGTACCAGAGGAATTTGAGGCCAAGCAAGTGGGCTTTGTCTCGGATTTGAGGCAAAAATGAGTTTAAATCTTCGATGGATAGTGCAAAGTCTTCGCTTGCTGCTGGTGCTTTGCCCGAGTAGATGAGGCTGTTGCAGCCAAACGCATCCACACCAAGACCCTTGATAAAATCGATGGTTGTTAGGAAGTCTGCTGCGTTGTGTTTGCTAAGAGTGGTGTTGGTTGAAACATAAATTTTCGATTGCACCGCGTTCCGAATTCCCTCTACGGTTTCCTTCCAGCTGCCCTTCGCACTGGTCATCAAATCATGGACAAGGGGCTTGTGAGACTCCAAAGTTACCTGCAGAAAATCTAACCCTGACTTCTCAAGCAAATCTACATAGGCTTTGTCTTTGAGGTTTCGCCCGTTGGTAATCAACCCCGTAACCATGCCTTTGTTTTGAGCGTACAAGAGCAGTTCAGGCAAATCTTTGCGCAGAGTGGGTTCGCCGCCTGTGAAGGTTAAGATGAAAACGCTGATTTCATTGAGTTTATCGATTACTTTTTTCCATTGTTCAGTTGTTAATTCTGGTGTTGCATGCGGTCCACCAGCGTAACAGTGTACGCAATCGTTTTGGCAATTGAACGTGAGCGCTAAATCCATGCGAAGGGGTGCTGAATACTCGTAGCTGAAGGGCTCCATCTTTTCGATTTCGAGAAAGCTCACAGGATCAATTTTTGCTGTTTGCGCCAAAGTGCTAATCGTGTAGATAAGCTTCTGGTAATCCGCTTTAGCCGTGTTAGCTTTAACGTGATACATGCCTCGTATTTTTTTCACCGCGTCTTTTTCGGGCAAGCCCTGCATGAAAAAGTAAGCCAAAGCAGTTGCCGTATGGTTAAGATGTAGAAGTCTGTCACCGTTAATCACCATAACACCTTGCCCGCTTGTTTCAACACGCAGCTGCAATGACATGCCGGCGAACTTGTTAGTTCCTCGGTAAGTGTACCTTCCAAAAGGGATAGTTTTTTTCTTAAGAAAGCTCATTTAGTGTCCTCCTCCGCCTGCACAGGCGCAAGCGCATGAAACGCAAGCGCAGGCACAGGCACATGCTGCACAAGCACAAACACAGTCCGCCTTAGGATGCGCTGGGTCATGGGAAGCTTTGGGCGGCGGCGGAACGATGGCGTTGGCGAATTTTTCTATGCTAACTACTATGTTGTTTGAGGTTTTCTCCACAGATGTAGCGATGTTGTTTGCGAAGTCGGCGCCCGGAATTTTCGGCGGCGGACCAGACTGCGCTGGCGCATTAACGTTTGGCGAATAAGTTGGGTTCGGATGGTATGTTGTGTAGCCGTACCACCACCAGAACCACAATGGGTTTGGCTGGATAACTCTGTCTCTGAACACGTTTTCTGTGCGGGTTCGCCGGTTAGGGTCAATCAGCAGCCAAAGAAGCTGCTCATCATAAGCGTTCGCCGCCAAATCCACCGTACCCGCCTGCTCCACTTGGCTCCATGCCTGCGCCGCAATTTTACGGTAATAATCCACAGTGTCTTTTCGGCTGTAACCCTGCAGTTTCTGCTCAACCGTATCACGCAGGAACATGATGGTATGTGCAAGTTTTACTTCGTCAAGTGAGCCATCGGGCTTTAGTGAACTTAAAAAGTCAATTTCGTAATATCGCAGAGGATTGTCTTTTGTGCCTGTTTTGTTATCAAAGGGCGGTAGCACTTTTAGTTTGAGAGAGGGTTTGGTTTCTTGTGCCCAAACTGCTCTTTTCTGCAGTAGGCTGTAGAGCATTTCGGTAACTATCTGCGGCGGCTTTAGGTCAAGAAGGTATGAGGCTTCAACAGCTGTTAAGCCGCGTTTAACGCCAAGGGTTTCCATGCTGACCTTTGGCGATGCATAGGTGCTTTTGCGAATCTTAAAGATGATTACGCCAAAAATGGCGATTGCAAATAATACGCCGACAACTCCTATAGCTATTCCCAAAGGTCCAAAGTTGAATCCGCCTGAAGTAGGAACATAATTGGGTAAAAATCTGGCTGGAAAAGATACGCCTACTTTGAACTGCTCGTTTGGTTGTATGACTGGTTTTTCCCAGTAAACCGCGAAACGGCCATCAACCACTGCGGTGCCATTGTAAAAGTTTGAAGTAGTTTTCACATCCCCGACGATGGTGTCTGGCGGCAAAACAATTTGCACACGCACATCACTGATCGGCACATCACTTATCCACTGGGGGATAAACTGCATGCCATAGTTGCCAGGGTTCTGGGTGTCGTTGCTTATCATTCCTGCAACGTTGGTTATAACTGTGAACCAAACTGAGTTGCCTGCGGTTAGGGGCTGGTTTAATGTTACGTCGACTTGGTAGTTGCTGCCGCTGTCAGCTCTGGCAACCTGAAGTGAATTGCCGTATTGGTCTTGGGCTTGACCCGGCGTATAGTCGCTTTTTGGCTGTCCAACATAGAATCCGTGCATAACGCCCGAAGAAACCGACACTGTAATGTTGTAGGTTAAGTCGATTGTGCCATCCTGGTTGATGAAGATCTGCGCCCACTCGTGATTCACGCTGTAAACCAAGTTCTGCGCATGTGTTGTGCTTGCAGCAGAAACCGCCAATGTCAAAGCAAGCAGTAAAACCAGAAGAAGCGGAAATTTACTTACCATTTCGGTTCCTCAGTGACCTCAAACGTGGTGCCACAGTAGGGACATTTAACGTAAGGAACGCCTTGGGTAATTTTTATTTTGTCAGCGCTGATTAATCCGCCGCAGTTGGGACATTTAATTTGGGCTGCCGCCATCTGACCCGAAACCTCCAGGCGTTGGATAACGGTTTTGGGTTTGCGGGTTGTGTAATAGACGCCGACGATAACTGCGAGCCCAACTATAAAGAGTATACCACTGGCAGCCAGCCTTTCTATAGTGGCTTGGACAGAAGCGGCAAGTGCAAAGATAACTGCAAAAAAGAACAAAACCGCCACCGCTATGCCCCCAAGGATAGGAAGGATTCTCATAATTAGTTGCTGTGTGAGGCTTGAAGATTTAAAGCTAGTCCCAGCTCAATCTTGACTATTCTTAGAAATATGCGATTGATGTTTTAGTTTTAATCGAGAATTTTAACTAGTAAGAAACCAAATGAAACAAAAGTCTAAATGGGGGAAAGCTTGCAATATTTATTTAAACTTGAAATGCCAAACATAGCGATAATATCAATTAATATATGCATGGTGCGCAATCAAGTTACCGAGGATGGCATGGCTTGGTATGGTATGATGACCCAGTAACAGTAACAGCTGTGTTGCTAGTGGTAATCATCGCTGTGGGAACTGTAATTCTTGCCATGCGAAAGTACGGAAAAAAGTCTGCGCCTAAAAAACTTCAGCCTAAGCCAGAGCTTGACCCTGAATACGGCAACGTGCCGTTTAAAATTTCTAAAAGTGTCCAAACAACCGTGGCGTCAAGCGCAAAAGATGAACTTCGCATGTTAGATTTAGAACGCGACATATTGGGTGACGCAATAAGAAGGCTCTATGAAGCGCATGCCGAAGGCAAAATTACTGAGCAGGAACGGGAAAAATTAGCCAGCACCTACAAGAACAGGATGAATTTAATTAAAGAATCAATTTCTAAGGACGAGAGCATTGTTGCCTTGCATGAATTGGAAGGCATGCAGGAAGACCTTATGAAACTTTTCAGCGAACGCTTCGGGGAATTAACCAGCAAAGTTGAGGAACTCAGAACACGAATTGATGTGAAGCCGATTCGTGAAATCCCAATAAAAATGCCGCAGACTCCAACGCAACTAGAGAAAGATGAGGAAGAAGAGGAAGAGGAAACCGAAGCAACAAGTGGTGAAGAGAAACCTAAAAAGAAGCGTAAACCGCCAGAAGAGAAACCTACCGCTAAGACAGAAGCTGAAAAACGTATAGAGTCGATTAGAAGTGAAGTTGAAAAAGTGTTAGATAAGTTGGGGCAGATGGAAATTGAAAGTTAACCTTGACCCGATTCAACTGCAGAAGCAAAGTGCCGCCTTAGAAGCGGTTAAACACGTGAAAGACGGCTTTGTCGTAGGTTTGGGAAGTGGAAGCACAGCCGCATTTGCCATAGAAGCCTTAGGCGAGCGAATCAAGGCTGAAAACCTACACATCATGGGAATTCCAACTTCTTACCAAGCTTTCTTATTAGCGGTTGAATGCGGCATTCCAATAACGACGCTAGATGAGCACCCAGAAATTGATGTGACAATCGACGGCGCAGACCAAGTGACTCCTGAATTGAACTTAATCAAGGGCATGGGTGCAGCGATGGCAAGAGAAAAAATCGTTGCAGCCGCCACAAAACTAAACGTCATAATCGCTGATCAAAACAAGAAAGTCAAGCTTTTAGGCGAGAACAACCAGGTTGTACCCATCGAAGTCTTACCGTTTGCTATTTCGCTGACTAAACGCAAACTCGCTGCTCTAGGCGGAAAACCCGTGGTTCGGGAGGGCAAGGGCAAGCTTGGACCAGTAATAACTGACAACGGAAACACAATTTTGGATACGTACTTTGGCGAGATACTGGACCCAGCTGAGTTGGCGGTTAAGGTAAAGATGGTTCCAGGCGTGGTTGAAACAGGGTTTTTCATCGGCTTAACCGACATTGTCTATGTTGGGTCAAGCAGCGGTGTGGAGAAGATCGAGAAGCCTAGAAAGTAATCGATTAAATTCAACATGCTAATGACTTGTGAAAAGTCTTCAGCGACTAACCCCTATCGTTTTTGTGATGAACCACTCTTAGGCTACAATAGGTTGGTGCAGCCGCTCTCTGTAGATTCAGTGCGTAGGTTGGCTTTTGGGATTCAAATATGACAGCGTGTTTTGCCATGATAATTTCATTGTTGTCTCCGAAACGCCTATAAGAGGACATAACACCATATTAGAATATTACAATATGTGTGTTGACGCGGTAAAACGACCGATTCTCCCAAAAAACCACGTATCAAAACTGTTTCACAACTGTTTCAGCCAACTTCTATACCGCGCCAACACCATAGTAGTATCAAAAATGGAGAGAACAAAAAATGAAAACTTGGAAAATAATAACAGTCTCGATTACTGCAGTCGCGGTGATCGCAGCTCTGCTGGCTTCAACCGTCTTTGCCATGGGACCATTCGGCACTAACACTGGAGCCTACGGTTACGGCGGCATGATGGGTGGAGGCGGAATGATGGGAGGCTATGGATACAACAACTACGGCGGTAATCCAGCTCAAACAACCCCCTCAACACAATACTACCGACCCGTTTACCCGTTCATGTTCGGAGGCGGAATGATGGGCGGATTCGGCAACGGCTTTGGCGGAATGATGCATGGCTACGGATACACAGCACCCTACGCCTACAACGGAACACCACTAAACATTACCACAGCAGAAACAATCGCCCAAAACTATGTAACTTCAATCGGCAACCCAAACTTGGCAGTCAAGCAACTAGAAGAATACACAAACAACTTCTACGTCCAAGTCAACGAGAAAGACACTAACAATGGAGCATTTGAACTATTAATCAACAAGTACACGGGCAGTATTTACCCAGAAATGGGACCGAACATGATGTGGAACACAAAGTACGGCATGATGCGCAGCGGAATCCTAGGAGGAATCTACGGAGCCCCAACAGCAACAATGCCAGTAACTGCAACTCAGGCAACAACAGATGCACAGCAGTACCTAAACAGCCAGATTCCAGGAACCACCACAGGCGACGTCAACACGTTCTACGGCTACTACACCATTGAAATCCTCAGCGGAACAACTACATATGGCATGTTAAGCGTCAACGGCTACACTGGACAAGTCTGGTTCCACACATGGCACGGCACTTTCCTTCAAGAACTCGAAGTAAGCTAAAGCTGTCCAATAAAAAACAATTTTTTTTCTTTTAGTTTTTTCTTAATGTAAAAGGATAAATGGGTGAGAAAATGTTAGAATATTCGAATAAAAGTGACCCAATGTCTAACCCAGAATTCGATATGATTATCTACGAATTGCAGGCTGAGATTTCAAAAACACTATCTCACCCACTAAGACTAGCCATTCTCCACTGCCTAAAGGGCGGAGAAAAAACCGTTAACGAACTCACCCAAACCCTCGGCGTAAGCCAGTCTAACGTTTCCCAGCATCTGGCAATCTTGAGGCAGAGACAAATCGTTAAAACTCGAAAAGAAGGCTCAAACATCTACTATCGCATTGCAAGCCCAAAGATCAGCCAAGCCTGCGGCATTGTACGAGATGTCCTGTTGGAACAGCTTGGCCAAAAACATGAATTTGCAAGAACTTATTCAGAATAGTGGAGATGATTGGAATGTGTGGTTGTGGATGTTGTGGTTCAGATTCAGATGAGGAGATAAGAGAAGCGCCTCAACAGGTAGCTATGGTTCCATGCAAGTACTGCGGAGCCCTTTTCCAGCAGACAGCGACGTTTTGTCCAAACTGCGGGGCCAAAAGAACTGCCTAGCAAATCAAAAAAATTTCAACGATGGGGATGACGTCATATGATAAAAACTAAAATTTTAACCGCTTTTATTTTTGCAACAATCCTTTTAGGGTTAATAGCGGTTCCAGTTTTAGCGGCCACCTACAACCCTGGAGTAACAACGGGTCAATATGTTAAATATGGCAATTTCGTCGGCACTGGCCCTGGTTTGGAAGACTTCAGCAACTATGATTCACAAACCCTGCAAGTAACTAAAGTCACCGGAACCCAAATCACGTTTCTCACAACTGCACAATACAAGAACGGTACAGCTACTCCAGGCAACGGTACAGTTACAGTTTGGGATATAGCGGCTGGAACAGAAGACGGCGCGGAAAAGACGCAAGGTCCTATAATCGCTGCAAACCTCAACGCTGGCGACCCTATTCCGCCACAAAATACCTATACAATTAACAGCACCGAAAATCGTCAATATCTAGGAGTCACCCGAAGCGTCAACGTCCTTAGCATTACAATCTCGACGCCAGATTACAATTCAAGCCTAACCTACATCTACGATAAAGCCTCAGGAATGCTGCTGGAATCTTCTTCGCTGACAACGGTTCAAGGCGAATCTGGACCAGTCATATCCGAATACTCCTACAGCACCATAGAAACAAACATTTTCACGTCAGCCCCTTCGGTACCTGAAATAACAGTCATATATACTGCAATAATCGCAATCGTTGTTGCACTTGTAGTAGTTCTTATTATGCTAAGGAAAAGAATTTAACAAAAAAAGTGCTAATCTACTGTAAACCTTTTATTTTTATCTCTTTAATCTTACTAAAGTGGGCATCCGTTGTTGCAATACATTCAACTTTTTCTGCTAAAGCCGTTGCTGCATGAAGAGCATCTCTTGGAGCCAAATTATGTTTTCTGATTAGATTGATAGCTGAGGAAACAGTTTCCTTGTCGGCAGGTATGATTTCAAGGTTAGGAAAATTCAGCATTGCCTCCGTAGTTTCCAGCGCTTTTTCCAGCCCTCGGTTCTTTTTTACTTCCCAAAATACTTCGTCAAAAGTTAAAGCTGAAGTGATCGCATGTTCTTCGCCTAGTTGGATTTTGGTAAGCAAAGCTACTGCTTTGGCCCCTTCGTTTTCTGTGTTCAGAGCGGCAAAAATGAAAATGTTAGCGTCGAGATAGAGCACGTTTGGTTCTCTCTTCTAGTTCTTCCTCGTAAGAATGCGGATTTATTGTAGAAACGGATTTGCCGCTTTTGGCTACTCTTTGAAAGACAGCCACTGCGTCGAAAGCAGGCCTTTCCAATATTGCTTTGTTGTCCTCTAATGTAATTTGAACCTTAGAGCCAGGCATAATCTTTAGAGCTTTCCGAATGGCGCAGGGAATGACAACCTGCCCTTTTGGTCCGACTTTCATTTCTTCTTTAATCACGTATAACCACAAGTTATACAAATGTATAACCATGATTTATACTTTCAGAATTTCGCAAACCTCTTAAGAAGGTTTCTTGCCTACTTTATTCGTGGAATCGTTTTGGGCGTAAACTTCAAAGACCTCATACCAAAAACCCAAGTCAAACTCGTAGACTTCGGCGGCAAAATCATAGCCATAGACGCATACAACGCCATCTACCAGTTCCTCAGCATAATCCGTCAACCCGACGGCACACCGCTCAAAGACAGCATAGGAAAAATCACAAGCCACCTAAGCGGACTCTTCTATCGCACAAGCAACCTAATTGAAATGGGCATAAAGCCCGTTTATGTTTTTGACGGGGAATCTCCTGCTTTGAAGGCGTCAGAAATTGAGAGGCGCAAACAAGTCAAAGTGCAGGCAGTTGCCCATTATGAGAAAGCGGTGGCAAAGGGCGACACGGAAAAAATGTTCATGTACGCTCAGGCATCCACTAGTATGAAAGATTACATGTTGGGTGACAGCCAGAAGCTTTTGGGGCTCATGGGGTTACCGTGGGTTCAGGCACCAGGCGAAGGTGAGGCTCAGGCAGCACATATGAACATAAAAGGCGACGCAGACTACTGCGCAAGCCAAGACTACGATAGCCTCCTTTTCGGGGCCTGTAAGCTCCTTAGAAACGTGACCATTTCTGGAAGAAGGAAAAGAGGAAATATCACAATTGAAGTAGTACCTGAAGTTGTAGAGTTACCTAAAACACTTCATGAATGCGGTTTGACACGCGAACAACTGATTGACGTAGGCATCTTAATTGGAACAGACTTTAACCCCGACGGTGTAAAAGGAATAGGACCAAAAACCGCCTTAAAACTCGTAAAGCAGTACGGCACTTTGAAGAACGCTTTGCCACATATAGAAAACGTGACTTTCGCTGACAAAATAGAGCAAATACAGGAAATCTTTCTGCACCCAAAAGTCACCGACAACTACAAAATAGAATGGAAAGAACCTGATGAGAACGGTTTAATAGATTTTATGTGCAGAGAAAAAGAATTCGGCGAGGAACGCATCAAAAAATCGTTCGAGCGAATGACTGCTGGGAGCAAGAAGGTGAAGGAGAAGGTTTCGCTGGAAAAATGGTTCGGATAAAAGGAAAAAAGTTACTTTACAGTGACCGATTTTGCCAAGTTACGTGGCATGTCAGGGTTGAAACCTTTCTCGAGGGCCACATAGTACGCTAACAACTGCAGCGGCACGGCAAAGGGGATTGGCGAGAGTATGCTGGGTATGCCTTTTGGTACTTCGATGAAGTCATCAGCTAAGGACTTAATTTCTTCGTCGCCTTCCTCGACAACGGCTATTATGTGGGCGCCTCGGGCTTTCATCTCCATTATGTTGCCGATAACGGTTTTATGGGTGTCATCTCTGGGGCAGATAAATACAACTGGGAAGCCGTCTTCGATTAGGCTGATTGGGCCATGTTTGCTCTCGCCTGCCGGAAACGCGATGGATGGGATGTAGGCGATTTCCATGAGTTTAAGTCTGCCCTCAAAAGCGGTGGCGGTGCTGATGCCTCTTCCTAAGAAGAAGAACACTTTTGAGTCAACGTATTTCTTGGCGATGTGTTTAATTTTTTCTTCTTGAGTCTGCACAATTGTTTCGACGTCTTCAGGCATCTTCTTTAGGTTCTCTTCGAGACGGTCGATTTCATCCTGAGAGATTTTTCCTCGTTTCTTAGCAAGTTTCAGTGCAAGTTGAGCTAAAACTGAAAGCTGGGAAGTAAAAGTTTTAGTGGCTGCAACCCCGATTTCTGGACCTGCCTGAGTACCTATGTACACTCGACTAATACGAGTCATTGAGGAGCCGATAACGTTGGTTAGGCTCAGTACGGTCGCTGCACGTTGTTGTGCACAGCTTACTGCGGCTATCGTATCTGCGGTTTCTCCTGATTGACTTACAGCTAAGATTGTGCTGTCGATGTTCACTGATTTGCCGCATTGCTCCAAAAATTCTGAGGCGTACACTGGATAAGTGGGCAGAAACGCCAGTTTAGAAAACATGTATGAAGCCGCCAAACAAGCATGGTAGCTTGTTCCACACGCAACCAAAAACACTTCGTTTGCGCGGTCAAGAAAAGTAGCTAACAAATCCAAGTAGTGATCTTGGATACGCAGGGTGTTACGCAGGGTTTCTGGTTGCTCATGGATTTCCTTAATCATAAAATGCGGATATCCCTGTTTTACCGCCATCTCTGCAGTCCACTCCACCATCACTGGGTCACGAGTAACGGGGCTATTATCGGAAATTCTACGAATTTCAAAACCGTCGACTGTTAGAATAACAAGTTCACCGTTGTTTATCATGACGGCTTTGTTAGTGACTTCTAGGAACGCGGGAATGTCTGAGGCACAAAAGACGCCTTTGCCGTTGATTCCTAAAACAAGGGGGCTTTCGTTTCGGGCACAGATTATTTTGTCAGGTTCACGTGTAGAGATTATGGCGAATGCGTACGAGCCTTCGATTCGTTTGAGGCTGGCTAACACTGCTTGTTGGAACGAAAGGTTAGGGTTTTGTTTTAGGGTTTCTTCGATTAAGTGTGGCATAACTTCAGTGTCGGTTTTAGAAACAAATGTGTGACCGAGGTTTTGCAGTTCAGCCCTAAGCTCCATAAAGTTTTCAATAATGCCGTTGTGGACTACGGCGATTTCGCCTCTGCAGTCGGTATGTGGGTGAGAGTTCACTTTTAAGGGTGCACCATGCGTTGCCCACCGTGTGTGGCCGATGCCTATGCTGCCGGGCATGTCGTCGAGGTTAACGATTTTGTCTACTTCATCAATTTTTCCTGAGTCTTTCTTTACGTACATTTTTCCGTTTGAAATGGTTGCTATTCCGACTGAGTCGTAGCCTCGGTATTCAAGACGTTTAAGGGATGAATGTATTAGGGGAGCAGCGTTTCCTTCTTTTAAAATACAGCCAAATATTCCACACATTATTTTCTAAGCCTTCAGACTTTATCAAGATAGCTTATTTGAGGTGTGTTTCGCTATTAAGGATTTTTAGTATTAGTGTTTGTCCACTAAAACTTTTTTTTAGCGGTTATATCCCCTTTTGCATGCAAGCAAGAAGGCACAAGCGATTTCTTAGGTAAGATTTTCGAACCATTATAAATAAATTTTTTATAGTACAGTATGTTAATTCTTAAGACCACCATGAACAAAAAAATCCTCCTCCAAGACAACGGCAGAACCCAAGAAGCAAAAGAAATCAGCATCCTAAACGACTCCCAACTAAAAATGATACTCGGCAGCCTTAGCTGGAAGATCCTAACCATACTCTCAAAAAAGGAAATGTACCCCCTAGAAATCGCCAAGCAACTCGGTATGCACGAACAAAAAATCTACTACCACATAAGAAAACTCGCCAAAGCAGGAGCCATCACTGTTGTACGCGAAGAAAAAAAGAAAGGCGCCACAGCAAAATACTACAAAACAATCTCCCCAGCCTTCGGAATCGAATTTCCCCAGGGCTACAAACCAATCCAAAACATATGCACCTTAAGCTTCGATGAGCCGCTACAGAAATTCTTCAAAGAATTCATCGACAACGGCACCTTCGATGGAAAAATAGTAGTCGGCAGCCCACAACCGCATGGACCCTTCAAAACAAGCGCCAGAGACGGCCATTACGCAGCACATTTAGGGCTTTTCTTAGGACAGTTCGCCAAGATGCCAACTGAGTTCGCAGTGAAACTAGACGTTGACGTCAAGGTCGAGAAGGAAGAAAAAAACAACCTCATACTCGTTGGTGGTCCAGGAACAAACCTGTTAACACAGGAAGTTAACAATTATTTACCGATCAAATTCATCATGCAGTCATCCGGGCAAGGATTTTTGCTTGGCGGTTTATCGTCAAAGAAGACAGGGCAGGTTTACACTTCAGATGTTTCTGGCGTTGTAGCAAAGATCGTGAATCCTTGGGATAGCTCCAAGCGCATTGTGGTTTTAGCTGGTAACAAAGCGGTGGGAACCAAAGCGTGTGTTTTGGCGTTGACTAATTTCTGGAAAAAGACACTAGAAAAGTACAATGGCGAAGACACTTTTGCGGTGGCTATTCATGGGTTCGATTTGGATGGGGATGGCAAAGTGGATTCCATTGAGGTTAACGAGTAATTGAGCCCGAAACAAGAAACGGAAATCATCAGGGCGTTTGGACATGAAAACATCCAAGCTACCCACCCTACAACTTTGATGTTGACAAAAGAGAGTCATCTCACCCAAACTGGTGACTGCATAATTGCGGTGGCAGCAGACAAAGCTTCGGTGGATTTAAGCGCAGAATTCAAAGAAAAACTCAAAAACTCAAACGCCAAGCTAACTATTCTAATTGAAGCTGACGATTTAAAGGAGCAAATTAACGCTTTGGGTTCGCCTAAGCTAATTTTAAGTCACCCGACCGATATTGTGATTAGAAAAAGCGGTTATGTCTGCAACAGAACTTTAGCGATTAATGCTGATAAGTCTTCGAATGATTTGCCAAGAGCGCTTGCAGAGAAATTAAAGAACCCCAGACAAGAAGTCAAAATCACACTAATCGTGGAAACCTAAACAATTTTTGCGTCAAGAGCAATCTGGGATTCGAAAGGTGCAGTTTCACGAATAGCTTTAACATAGAGGAAGGATTCGACTTTTCTGCCGTTTTTCTCTATAAACACTGAAAAGCGACGCTGTAGATTTTCTATAGAGTCAGGCGCTCTGACAAAGCCGTAAAAATGAACTATTCCCCCCTGAGGCTTGATTGAATTGCAAGCGGCATCAACAAAGTCAATGGCGGTTTCAGGCAAATTCATAATCACTCGATCCGCTGTGCCCTTAAGTTTGGTGGCAGCAACTTCTCTTGCATCAGCCAACATAGGAAACACTTGGTTTTCAACCCTATTAACCCTCACATTAACCTTAAGCAATTCAACTGCGTCAGGATTAAGGTCAACGGCGTAAACCTTCACCTTGGGGTTTCGTTTGGCAGTCAAAACAGAGAAAGGCCCCACTCCAGCAAACAAATCAACCACCGTCTCATCATCCTGAACCTGCACGGCTACCCGCTCGTGCTCATGTGATAGCCTTGGAGAAAAGTAGGCTTTTGCAACATCAACGTGGAATTGACATCCGAATTCCCGGTGAATCGTTTTTGTCTTTTGTTCCCCTGCAATGTAATCGTAGTCGCGGACGCGAAACACGCCGCTGATGTCGCCTGCTTTGGCCAGGACGGTTTTGACGTTTCTTTGAGTTTTCAAGATTGCCTCGCCGATTAAGTTCTGGTAAGCTTTGAGTTGGATTGGAATGTCGATTACCACTATGTCGCCTATAATGTCGAATGCCTGAGGAACCTTAGCAACTAAATCGGGCGGTAATTTATCTTGGAGTGCTTGGGTGAGGGTCTCTGGCGAAAGCTGTTTCTCGCTAAAAACAGCGGTGTAGAATGTGAATTTTGGAATCTGGGTTTTAATGGTTGCAAGTTCAACGCCTTCTGGTTCTCTATTCAAGGGAATGCAGAGGCTGTCTTCCTCCCGTTGGATTACCAGCGATTTGTCGGCGAGTCCAAGATTGCCTGCTAACGCTATCGTTTTTTCGCCATAACTCTTCGGGACTTTAATGCAGACAGATGGCTTGGGCATGGGTGGTTCAGCCTTTTTTTATTAGGTAGAGGTTGTTTACTTTTTCGATTTTAAATTTGGTGTTTAACATTTTTTCCATTAGCCAAATGTTAGATTCAATGTGTTCAGAAACTGTTCTTGTAAGAAGGACAGATTTGCCCTGAGTCAATGCTATGTAGGGAATAAGCATGTCCGCCAAGAAAACATCCACAGTTGGTTTAGCATATAGTTCTGTTAGCAGTCTTTCTGCGGCTTCTTTTCCAACAGCTTCTGCCATTTTTCTGAGTTCACCGATGGCATCGGCGCCGACGATTACACCAGTGTCGGTTTCCGCCCAGAGAACAATTGAACTGCCCTTCTGAATGGGGTTTGACTGGTCGTTTATAACTTGAATATCAGCTTTGAACCCGTTTTGGAAGAGGCGGTCTTGCGCTGTTTTGGCTTGCCGCTCAGCTACTTGCCTATCAGCCAGAAAAGTGCAGACAGAGACGCCCTTCAAACTAGTTAGCTTGCCAAAACTCCCAAGCATAATTGGTTTCAGATGGCGGTTTGGTTTGACGGTTAATATTGCTTCGCCATTTCCTTTCGGGTAATAACCATATTTTTGAACGACAATTTCAGCATCAACACCCATCCGCGTTAGGGCTGGTATGAATACAAATCTTAGGTAATTGATTGTTGGAGCATGAATTGTGTCGGTTCCACCCTTTGCAACGTGCAAACGCACTGGGTTCTCGGCGAACAAACAAATTGGCAGGGTAGCCAAAAATAGCATCGGGATGCTTCCTGCGGTTTCGATAACTGCCTCGATGTTTCCGCCTACGATTTTCTGGGGTTCAAACCAGAGCTCTCTTGACCCAAGCGTTGCACCTTTCACTTTGGCGTTGCATAGTTTAGCCGCAGTTAATACTCCTTCGAGGTGCTGGTGCTTTAAGCCTGGTTGGGGACGGTTTTGGCGGATGTTAGTAATGTGCAGTGGCTGTCCCTTGATGGCGGCTAAGGCTATAGATAGTCGCAGTAGGGTGCCGCTTCCGCTTTTTTGGCTTCCGTCAATTTCGATCATTCAGGTTTTTCACTGTCTGTCGGTTTGCAAATAATTAATAAGCGTCTGGGGTTATTTAGGAGTTGAGAGGGAGCTTTCGTGAGCACTGACAAAGAAAAACTGAATCAACTGTTGCAGAAAGTTGACGAAATCACTTTAACTTTAAATAAAATTTCAGATGAATTGCGTTCAGTTTCCGCTTCTATGAAGTCAATGGCTGTTGGCCAAATTACTCAGCCCTCAGCTCACACGCCAGCACCCCAAGCTTCCACACCGCAACCATCAGCACCTCGTGAAGCTTCAAATCAAAGGTCAATTGACGACATCCGCATGTCCTTCCCAGAAGAACTTGAAGCCCGACTGAGCTTCGACGAAAAAGGCGACTACATCATAATTAAGCCTAAGCAGTTTTTAGGCTCAGAAAACTTTGCTAAAATCGCTTCTGCCGTGCGCGGCATGGGCGGCGAGTACATTAGCGCTGGAAAAGATTCACATTTCAGAGTACCTAAGAAAAAAGCATAGCGAACTAAAGTGCAACAAAATTGGAAAATTCACCCTTAAAGGGTTCATAACTGACATCCAAATATTTCACTCTTGCCGCAGGAGGACCTTGACGGCAATAGTTAACAAGTGTTTTCACCGAGTGTTCTTCGCCTTCAAAAACCGCTTCCACACGCCCATCCATCAGATTTCTTACCCAACCGTTAACCCCTAAGCCTTGCGCTTCGATCAGGGTGCTTTGTCTAAAGAAAACGCCCTGAACGTGCCCAGAAATCAACAAATGCGCTCTAACTTTCATACACATTCTTCGAAGTAAAAGAGAAGGTGAGGTTTAAAAATGTAATTTTAAAAAAAGGAAAATGTGTTTACCATGGATCGATTTTTTCGCCCACGGTATACAAGAAAAGACTCGCTGAAGGTGGTCCTAACCACTTGAATTTATTAACCAAATCCTTGGTTGCATTTTCATAGTTGTTTGATTTGTCGAGGCTGTCTAAGTATTTTTGGAATGAGCCGTATCGTTTTTCAATGGCTATGAAGTTTTGTGCGTTTTGTATGATGGCTTGTATCTTACCTTTGTTCCTTACAATGCCAGAGTCTTTTAAGAGTCTCTGAACGTCTTCGTCGGTAAAGCCAGCTATTTTTTTGATGTTGAAATCTGAAAAAGCTTTTTTTGTTGTTGCCCATTTGCCGTCGATTACCTGCCAGTTTAAGCCCGCTTGAAAAATCACTCTGCACATATTCTCAAAATAAACGCTATCGCTTGCTGGTCTTTGCTCTCTGCACCACCAATCAGGCATCTGCCAAGTTTCGTGATCCTGCATAAAATCAAATCCTAAAAATTACTTCCATTCCCAAATCGTAATGTTCATTTCCATCCACATTGGGTCAGTCGCTTCAAAAGTAACTAGAGCAATAGTGTCGTTTAGCCAGCCTAGTTTCTCGGACATAGTCATGAAACTCCATAGGCCGACGCTTGTTGCGTTTTTGCCTGGGACCATCTTCATTAAGTCATATCCTTTCAAAGTGCCCATATCACCGGTCATTGTCATGATCATTCCTTGATCAGAGGACATTGTTATGCCTTTTGGAGGAGTCGTACTCATGCCTGTCACGTTTAGGTTGCAGTCTACGCCCTTTGCCTTGCCCATGCCTTTCATTTGTGCCGTCCATGTATACATTGAAGCTACGCCGTTCATATCGATTGATTTTATAAAACTTGCTCCACTTTTGCCCTTGCCTTCCCAAAGTTTTTCGCCAATTGCCATTTTTTTCACCTCTCTAGAACAGGGTTTTCTCTATAGGATTTAAGCTGTTGTGGTTGTTCGTACGTAACAACAATTGAGATGTTTTCGGGTTCACTTTCACTCAACTCTCCGCTGCTAAAAAGTGTCGTTTGCTGGCTTGTTTTAAAAGAGTTTTTTGCCGATACTGCTTTGGTGGTTAACATGTTTAAGGGAAATTGTGGAAAACTGATGGTTTATGCGTCAACCGGCATTCCAAGCAGGGACAGGTTGGAATCCGTTAGGACCGCTGCGAGGGAAACTGCTAAGCGGTTGAATTTGGATTTTGAATTGGTTCGACTCGATAGGGCTTCATCGCCTATTTACGTCTACTATGAGGAGAACAATGGCGATGAACCTATACCGCTCTATTGTGATGAAGGCAAAATGTCAGGTTTAGAGGAAATCAGCGGAAAACTTAGAAACATGATGTTTGTGCTGTCTTTTCACCCAAACCATTCAGCGCTAAAAGAAATGAGAAGTGAACTTCTCAAACTTTCCTAAAACGAATCGCTTGGTTCTCAAGGGCAACCTCATAAACCTGGTTAACATCGAAGGTTATGCCGAATTGGTCATATTCCTGTTCCGTTAAAAACAGAATTATCTTCGGTGTTGCCATTTGCGTGCGCTGTGGCAGAAAGGGCATTTGTGTTTGAAGCGCCTGCATAATATCCTGCGCCATCTTTGCTTCGTCAGATTGTGGTCTTACAACGTAAGGGTTAATTTCCCGTTCCTCAAGAAGTTCAATTCTTTTTCCAAGGTTACCGTCTAAGTCGCGATTGGATTCAATTTTGTTAACTCTAACACGGAACAAGCATTTCACACTCTTCTAAGGAATTAGACAGTCACAGATTTAATTCTTTACACCAACCAGCAACCGTTATCCCTCGAAGGATGGTTTTCTAACTTAAAACATTTACAAAGCTGGCGTTTTTGAAGCAGAATCCGGTTTGGCTTCTTTCCTAAGTTCCCTAATCCTTTTGTCGAGAATCTTTAGTCGTTCCTGCATCCCCTTCACAGTCTCACGCATGTGTTTTCTTTGATGCTCCAGCTGTTTGAGGCTTTGCTCAGCATTATCTTCCTCTAGAAAAGCTGAGAAAGGTGAGGGTATTGTAGGCATGGAACCATCTACTTCAACTTTGAGGACGTCACGCGAAAATTCTCTGAAAAGCACTCCGATGTTGTTGAAAATTTCCGTTTGTTTTACAATGGCATGTCTGAGTATGAGTTCTCCGGATTGCGTGATTTTGTAGACTTTTAATCTGCGGTTTTTCTGGGTTTCCCAGTGTCCTTTGATGTATCCTGATTTTTCGAGATCGCGAAGGATTGGGTAAACACCGCCTGCCGTGGGCTGCCAGAAGCCCTTAGTGCGACTGTTGATTTCTTTCATGATTTCGTAGCCGTGACTGGGCTTTTTGTTGAGGAGAATGAGGACACCCATGCGGATGTAACCTTTCTGGGCTTCTTTCATCCAGTTTGCAGTTGTCTTGTCTTCAGTTTCTGATGCCATCTTGTTTCGAAACAATATTGGGGTTGGGTAATACTTATATTTTACCGCTATATATTGCACTGAATAATATTGCGAATTAACGGAGAATCAAAAATGGCAAACGAATCCATAATCCAAGTTGACCACCTAACAAAGATGTTCAACAAGTTCACAGCTGTAGACGACATATCATTCGACGTAAAAAAAGGCGAAATCTTCGGGTTACTAGGCCCCAACGGCGCAGGCAAAAGCACTACCCTGCGAATGCTCTCCACATTGTCCAGGCCCACAAAGGGAACTGCCACCATCGGCGGATACGACACCGTCAAAAACGACATGGAAGTACGCAAACTAATCGGCATCGTGTCAGAAAAAATGATTATCTACAACCGTTTAACCGCAAAAGAGAACCTCTGGTTCTTTGGCAGCCTCTTCAACATTCCAAAAGATACGTTAAACAAAAGAATCAATGAATTACTCGAACTGGTCCAACTTACAAAATGGAAGAACGCCCAAGTCGGCACGTTTTCAACTGGCATGCGCCAAAGAATGAACGTGGTACGCGCATTGCTCAATATGCCCCAAGTACTTTTCCTCGACGAACCCACGCTAGGCTTAGATCCGCAGTCGTCAGTGGAAATTAGGGATTTCGTGAAAAAACTCAACCAAGAACAGGGAACAACAGTCATAATAACCACCCACATGATGGTTGACGCTGACTTGTTATGTGATCGAATCGCAATAGTTGATCACGGAAAAATAATCGCTCTGGACACTTCAACTAACCTTAAAAAGATAATTTCAGGAGGAGACACTATGATCATAAAACTTGAAATCGCAAACCTTACCCCCGACTTAGTAACTTCAGTAAAAGGACTCAAGTGCGCGGACGCCGTAACCCAGGAAAACTCGACGAGTCTGCACCTGATTGTTCACGGTGAAGATGCCTTTGACAACATAATCGATACTGTCCGAACCAAAAACGGAAAAATCACCTCCATGGCAAACCTACAGCCAACACTCGAAGACGTGTTCCTTCACATTACTGGACATGAAGTGAGGGATGCTGCTACTGAAAAGATACCTATGGTAGAGGGTCGAAGTCGTTTTGGTGGGGCACCAAAGAGGGTACGGTGATAAAAGATGACTGTACAAACTATCCTCAGCCATAGTTTCCGAATCGCCAAGAAAGACCTAACAGAACTTTTCAGAAACAGGCTTGGATTGGTGTTACTAATCGTCATGCCTTTGTTCATGATGGTTATGGTTGGTTTCATTTATCCCTCCAACGGCACCATCAGCAACTTGCAGGTAGGCTTAGTCAACGAAGACTCAGGCTTTAACGGCAACATTAACCCAAGTTTGGCATTCCTTACCGGTTTACAAGGAATTAACAATCAAACCCACATGCTTATCATAACCAACGTGAACAGCACTGCTGACCTCAAAGACATGGTGCAAAGAGGCCAGCTTGAAGGAGGCATGGTGATTCCCAGCAACTTCAGCCAAAGCATATTGTCTGGACAGCAAGGCACAATAATCATAGTCAGCGACGAATCGAACCCGCAGATTTCCGCCACAATACAAGCTGCGTTAACTAGTGTATTCAACGCAATGGGCCAACAACTAGCAATATACAATGTTGCGCCATTGAATGCGACGAACCCGCTTGCAGTCGTACAGCCCTACAGCATAAAAACTCAAGGCGTAGTTTCGGGTCACCCAAGCTACTTTGACTTCATCGCACCAGGCATAATGGCTATGACGGTAATGATGAGCGTCATGACAGGCTTGCCAGTCGCTATTTCCCAAGAGAAAGAAGTTGGCACAATGGATGGTATGATGGTTGCTCCAGTGAATCGATTATCGATTTTGCTGGGTAAAACTATGGCTCAAACTGCCAGAGGCTTAATTCAAGGCGTCATAATCTTGGCGTTAGCCATCGGCATATTTGGAGTTGCCATACAAGGAAGCATCATTTTGGTGTTTGCTCTATTGTTGCTCGGAGTCTTTAGCTTCGTTGGCTTAGGCATAGTAATCACATCATTCACAAAAGACCAAGAGACAGCCCAAATGATGATGATGACACTGATGTTTCCAATGATGTTCCTTTCCGGAGTATTCTTCCCCATACAGCAGATGCCATGGTACATGCAGAATATAAGCAAAGTACTACCTCTAACGTATGCTTCAGACGCTCTCCGAAAAGTCATGGTGCTCGGCGCAGGCATATCGCAAATATCCTCGGAACTCATTATACTCATCGTGTTCGGCATAGTAATGATTGCAATTGCAATGCCAGTGTTCCGCCGGATGATGACGAGGTAGGAATGAGATTGAGTACACTCTGCTCCAAATGTCCCTTCTTCCAACTGGCGCCACTGCTAAGACGCAAAAATGCGCGCAAACGATGCCGCATCGAACCCCAAAGACAACTGCGAATCTACGAATGCAAAGACTACCCAGAAAAAAAGGGACTCTTCAAAAAATAATCTTTTCTTTTTCAAAATTTTTTCACTGCCCCAATGAAATGGAATGTAAGCCATTTTAAGGCTACTTTGAACTTTTTTAGCCTATCAATCGCTAACTCTCACTTAGTTGCTCTTATTTTACTGCACTCCTCTTATTCGCAACTAAATAACGCTTCAATTGCTGATTGTTGCCGTTATGGTTTTATATGCAGTAGGTGTAAAAGTCCAAAGAAGAGATTCCAAATGTCTGATATTGGTGTTACCGTTAAGAAATGTGAAGACTTCTCCGAATGGTATGTACAAGTTGTCCTCAAAGCAGAACTTGCCGATTACGCACCCGTTAAAGGATGCATGATTATCCGCGAAGACGCCTACGCGGTTTGGGAGAAAATCCAAGAAATCGTAAACCAAAAAATCAAGGCAACAGGCCACAAAAACGTGTATTTCCCCATGTTCATTCCTGAAAGCTTCCTCAAAAAAGAGGCGGAACACTTTGAAGGTTTCACGCCTGAGGTCGCGTGGATTACTCAGGGCGGAGACAGCCCGCTAGAAGAGAAACTGGCGGTAAGGCCAACCAGCGAAACCATAATGTACGCAACGTTTAACAAGTGGATCCGCAGCTGGCGGGATTTGCCACTTAAAATTAACCAGTGGTGCAACATCGTACGTTGGGAAACCAAAGCCACCAAGCTGTTTTTGCGGACGCGAGAGTTTCTCTGGCAGGAAGGCCACACCGCACACGCCACCGCTGAGGAAGCTGAAGCTGAAGTCATGTATGCCTTAAACGAATACAGGGACTTGATGGAGAATTACTTGGCTATTCCAGTTGTTGTCGGCACCAAGAGTGACAGCGAAAAGTTTGCTGGCGCCCTCTACACTACAGCTTTGGAGTCAATTATGCCTGACGGGAAAGCGCTACAGATGGGAACCAGCCACAACTTGGGGCAACACTTCGCCAAGGTTTTTGATGTGAAATTCATTGGCGAAGACAAACAGGACCACTTTGTTTGGCAAACCAGTTGGGGCATCACTACGCGGCTTATTGGCGCGATGATTATGGTTCACGGCGACGACAAAGGCTTAGTTATGCCGCCCAAAGTTGCGCCAACACAAGTGGTCATCGTTCCAATTCCATTCAAAGGACTAGAAGCTGAGGCAATCGCAGCAAAAACTAAAGAAATCGCCAATACCCTCAAATTCAAAGGTTTCAGCGTAATCTTGGATGACCGTAACGAATACACGCCAGGCTGGAAATTTCACCAGTGGGAACTCAAAGGCATCCCAATCCGCATCGAACTTGGACCAAGAGATCTCAAAGCTGGACAAGTCGTAATGGTACGACGAGATACAGGTCAAAAGACTCCAGTTGCCGAAGCCGACATTCCATTAACAGTAGAGAAACTGCTGCAGGAAATCCAAGACAACCTGTTTGCAAAAGCCAAAGCCATCCTGCAAGAGAAAACCACCGCTGCACAAAGCTACGATGAATTCAAGATGGTGCTAGAGGAAAAAGGCGGCTTCATCAAGGCAGCATGGTGCGGGAGCCCAGATTGCGAAGCAAAAGTGAAAGACGAGACAGGCGCCACAATCCGCATCCGACCCTTCAAGGTTGAAGAACCAACGACTAACTGCATAGTCTGTGATGAAAAGGCTAAGGAAACAGCGTATTTCGCAAAGTCATACTAGCTACGCCCATCAAGCTGACTTGTTACGTCTGCCAACCCTAACTTTTCCAGGGTTTCTTTTTTAGGCACCCCATTTATACTCCAGCCACGCTTCTGATAATATATATTCAGCATAGCATTGTATTTTTCATAGTCGAGCACTGCGCCTTTCAGGGGGCCTTCGGTTAAGGGTTCTTTGAACCATCTCATGGGCGGAACATCCAAATCTCTGCTCCATTTTTCGCCGTATTCTCGGACCCAGAAAGCTCTAATCAAATTTAGAATCCTGTCGCCAATTTGGTTTAGTTGCTCTAAAGAAAAGGTCTTTCCAGTTGATGCACGCAGGTACTTGTGGTACCATTCCATCTCAAAGCCCAGTGAGCCATGTGGGAAACGGCAGACAGTTAAGGCTTCGAAGGCTCCGCCGCGTAGAAGTTGAGTTTGAATTATATGGTCAACTTTTTCTTCGTCGTATTTCTCTCGACCATATTTTTGTTCCCAAGTTATGACCCAGGCGTCTTTGTGGTGGGCGCCAATCGAGCTTGTGCCGTAAGCTAATGCCATGCCGGGTGCAATGTGGCAGTCGTAGGCACTGACTTCTAAACCTTTTACATGCATCGCCCAATCACTGGAACCTTTTCCGACTGCGGAGGCGGCAGAGCGGACACCTTCCGCTAAAACAGCTCCCAAACCGCGCCTGTAAGCAATATCGTTAACTAATGCCTTAATCGCCTCAAAGTCTCCCCAACCGATTTTCTGGGATATTAATCCTTTTTCGGAGGCTTCCATAGCAAACCCGATAGCGTTACCTAAGGAGATTGCGTCAAAACTGAATTCGTCAGCCAAACGGTTCAATGTAGCGACTTGGGAAAGGTCACCAACACCGATGTTTGAGCCTAACATGACAACGTTTTCATAATCTAGCTCTGAATCTTTGCCTTCGCTATCCTTTACCACGTTGCCGCAGGTCATGTTGCACTGTGGGCAGCCGCGGTTGGAAACCTTCATTTTCTCCATTGCAAACCCATTTATGCCTTCAGCTTTGTCAAAAACGCCCTCTTTGTAGTTGAATGTGGGAAGGCAACTGTTTTCCTGACACCACTCGACAGTTGACATAGTGCCCTGTCTTTTCCAGAAACTGAAAAGCGGCTTAGCCAAAAGTTCTTTGTAGCCGTCGATTGCCAGCCGCTTCATTTCGTCGGGATATGCAAGCGATATAGGCTTGGTGCCTTCAACTACTATGGCTTTGAGGTTTTTTGATCCCATGACGGCGCCCATGCCTGGTCGTCCGCCCGCACGTCCCTTCTGTGAGACTACCGTCGCGAACTTGACAAGGTTCTCTCCTGCAGGACCAATAGAAATAATGCCTGCTAGCTTGGAGTATTTTGCCCGAAGTTGGTCTTCGACTTCAAAGGAACTTTTGCCCCATAAATCCCCACCGTCCAGAAACTCACACACTCCATCTTTTACGTGAAGCATAACGGGTTTGGATGCTTTTCCTTCAATGACCAGCGCGTCGTAGCCGGCTTTGCGTATTTCAACAGCCGCCCACGACCCCGAGTTGCCGTCTCCGTAACCACCGGTTAAAGGGCTTTTTGATGCAATAACAAGTTTGCCGCTGTTAGGCAACCCAATGCCTGTTAAGGGTCCAGTTGCGAAAATTAGTTTGTTGTCGGGCGAGAGTGGATCGGTTCCCTGTTTGAGGGTGTCCCAGAGAATTTTGATTGCAAAGCCTCTGCCGCCCAAAAAATTCAAAGCTAAATCTTCAGTGTAGGGTTCAGCGGCAGCCGTGCTTTTGGATAAGTCTACTTTTAGGAAAAAACCGTTCCATCCCTGCATATTCACCAAAACCAGCATTACATCTAAGGAATTCGGATAATAAAAACGTGGTGAAAAAAGAAAAAGAAAGACGGCGGCTGCCGTGGTTTTAAATCATTATGGTCATTACTGCAAGCACAGCGATTAGCTTAGGAAGATTTATTTTTTGGGCTTGCAAGTGTTCTGGTTACAGGTAACATCATTTGGCGCATGTTAAAGTCACCAACAGAGCAAGTAACATCGAATATGCAATACGAGACGTCATCGTTCACACACAGGAACTCATAAAGAACGGCAAAAAAATCTATTACCTAAACATCGGTGACCCCGCAGCCTTCGACTTCAAAACCCCCCAGAACGTTAAAAACGCTCTCTGTACTGCAATCGAGAAAGATAATAATTACTATTCACCCTCAGAGGGCAGACTTGAACTTCGGGAAGCCATCGTGCGTAAAGAAAAAAGAGTCAACAACGTGGACATCTCAGCCAACAACGTGTTGATTACCGAGGGGATTTCAGAGGGAATCCAAATGGTTCTCGCCGCGCTGGTTGAGAAAGGCGACGAAATCCTCTTTCCAGGCCCAACCTATCCTCCCTACATTTCCTACACAAAATTCTTTGAGGGCACCCCTGTCGCGTACGAAACCATTGAGGAGGAAGGTTGGCAGCCTAACCTTGATGACTTGCGAAGCAAAATCACGCCGAAAACCCGCGCCATTGTAATCACTAACCCAAACAACCCAACAGGCTCAGTTTACGGAAAAAAAATCATCCAGGAAATGCTTGACATCGCAGGCGAACACAACCTCCCAGTGCTCTCTGACGAGATCTATGACCAATTAACTTACGAGAAAGAATTCGTCAGCACCGCACACTTATCTACAGATGTGCCCGTGGTCGGGTTAAATGGTTTCTCCAAAGTTTACCAGATGACTGGCTGGCGTCTGGGCTACATGTACTTTAAAGGTGAAGGCAAACAACTTGACGCTCTCCGAATGGGTGTTGAGAAACAATGCCGAATCCGCCTCTGCGCAAACACACCTGTACAGATTGCAGGAGCAGCGGCGCTTGACGGTCCACAAGACTTTGTGAAAGGAATTGTGGATCGCTTACGGGAGCGACGCGACTTCGCTTGGAAACGCTTAAACGAAATTGAGGGCATCACTACAACCAAGCCTGAAGGCGCATTCTACATTTTCCCCAAAATCCACGACGTTGGCACAAGATGGAAAACCGACATGGATTTCGTAGTAGAACTGCTTAAAGAAACTGGTGTCCTAATCGTTAATGGTTCAGGATTTGACCCTGTCTACGGAAAAGACCACGCCAGAATCGTATTCTTGCCTCCCTGCGAAGAGCTCGAAGAAGCCTTTAACTGTTTAGAGCAGTTTATGAAGAAGAAACAAAAGAAAGAAGCCCATGGACGGGTTGGCTACGGCTAAAAAATTAGACTTTGACGCCGTTTTTTGGGTCTTCAATTACCTTTTGAAACTCAACCATCAGTTTTTTTGTGACGGGGCCTGGTTTTCCGTCGCCGATTAGGCGTTTGTTGACTTCTCGGATAGGTATCAATTCCATCGCTGTGCCTGTGAAGAATGCTTCGTCAGCCGTGAACAGCATAAAAGGTGTCAGATTAGTTATGACGAGGTCAATGTCAAGTTTTCCGCAAAGGTCAGCAACAACGTCTGCAGTGATTCCAGCAAGAGCGCCTGTTGAAGTAGGCGGTGTAAAGATTTCGCCGTCCCTTACGATGAAAATGTTTTCGCCGACACCCTCTGCGATGCAGCCGCTTGCTTCCAAGCAGATAGCTTCGTCCACGCCGCATGCATTGGCTTCGATTTTCGCCAGCACGCTGTTCAGGTAGTTGAGGGATTTTATTTCGTGTGTTGTGGCGTCCACGGGGTTTCTGCGGACCCAGCTGAACATGGCGGTTACGCCTGTTTCTTTGGCGTTGCCAGCTCGAATCGAAATCTGGTCTGTAATGATTATGACTGTGGGTTTGGGGCATTTACGCGGGTCTAATCCCAAATCGCCGACACCTCTTGACACGATCAAGCGAATGTAGGAGTCTTTTAGTTTGTTTTTGCGCAGGGTTTCGGTTACGGCTTTTATCATTTCTTCTTTTGTCAAAGTTATTTGAAGCGTTATGGCGTGTGCTGAACGGTACAAGCGGTCAATGTGCTCTTTAAGTTTAAAGACAACTCCGTTGTACTCGCGTATTCCCTCAAAAACGCCGTCGCCATAAAGGAAGCCGTGGTCGTAGACGGAGATTTTGGCCTGAGATTTAGGGTAGTATTGGCCGTCTATGTAGACTTGTAGTTCACTGTTCATTTGTCTTTCACATCACGTATAGCTGTTTGTTACTGTTCACTTATTTGATATAGGTTACGTTAGTGATACATACGATTCGTTTACAGCGACTTTATTAACCGTGGAACTGCGGGCGCTTCGACAGGAGCTGTGGCAGCGGCAGGGGCTTGTAGGGTTTGCCAGCGATTTTCTCTGACACCGTCGCAATCAACTGCTCTGTGGTCATGTTTTGCTGTTGACCTTTAAGCTCACGAACTCTAACCGAGAGGGTGCCTGATTCAATCTCTTTCTCTCCGACAACGATGATGTAGGGTATCCATTCTTGTTCGGCTTCACGGATTTTCTTCTGCAACGTTGATGATGAGTCGTCAATGTCGACGCGGATGCAATGGGCGCTGATTTGTGTTGCAAGCTCCTCCATTTTGTCGAGGAATTTATCTGAGATCGGAATCAGCCTGACTTGGGTTGGCGACAGCCAAAGCGGAAGCATCGGTGCTTTACCCGCCATCTGCTCGCGGTAAGCCTTCTCCAGCAGCGCATAGATGTCTCGTTCGATGGCGCCGCTTGGGCTGCAGTGCAAAATCAGCGGATACTGTTTCTCGCCTTTCTCGTCAACATAGGTTATTTCATAGCGTTTAGCGTTTTCCACATCGATTTGGTCTGTGCTTAGCGCTGCGGCTTTGTCTTGGTTGTCCACGAAGTTGAGATCCCATTTAAGCGCGAAGTAGAAGAATCGTTCGTTCCAAACTTCAGCAAGCATCGGCTTGCCAAAAGCAGTTGTCAACTCAGTTATGAAGTCTTTGTGGTCCGCGTAAAAGTCTTTGGTGAAGCGCATTGCAATTTCATAATCGTCTTTCACTAACCCAATGTTGCTGAGAACGTCGATGCATAGGTTGAATCGGATCATGAATTCTTTTTTGGCTTGTTCAATGTCAGTGCAGAAAGCGTGGCAATCGGGCATTGTGAAAGCTCTGAGGCGCTTTAAACCGACCACCTCTCCGCTTTTTTCTCGGCGGAAACTGTAGCGGGTTAACTCGTAGAGTTTTATGGGCATTTGTTTGTAGCTGAATTGGGCGTCATGAGCCATCAGAAACTGGCCAAAGCACGCTGCGAATCTTAGGAAGAGTTCTTTGTCTTCGGATTTAAGGACGTATTGGCGTGCTGGGAAACGGTTGAGATAGCTTTTGAGGCTTGGATGGTTGAAGTCGTACATGAGTGGAGTTTCAACTTCCATGCCGCCGTACGCTGCCACTTTAGCTGAAACATACTGTTCAAGGAGCGATTTTATCATGCGTCCTTTCGGGTACCAGCGAATGTTGCCTGGGTCGCTTCCCGGTTCGTAATCTGCGATTTCCAAACGTTTCATTAATGGCACGTGGGGAGGCATTACCGTGACTGCTCGAGTCTTTTTGATTTCATATTGAGAGAACTTTTGGAGGTTTGTTTTTCCTTTGAACTTGAATTCTTCAATGGGCACAAGTGAGCCGTCGATTTGGAGGATGTGCCAGTACGATTTCATGGTGTCTTCAGCTTTGAGGGCTGCAGAGACGGGTTCTTCTTCTTTTTTGGCTTCGCAAGGAGCTGCTGCTTTTGCTGCAGCGGTAACAGGTGTTGGAGCGTAGCTGCGTGCCATTTCCGCCAGTGGATGCCCTTTGATGGATATTGTGAATTGTTTGTTCCAGCCAAACGGGGCACGGTAAGTTTCTATTCCTTTCTCTTTGGCATAGGCTTCCATGTCCTTTATGATTTTAAAGGCTTCTGAGGGCTGGGAGAGTTTGCTGCTTAGATGCGCGAACGGATAGATCAGAACTCTGTTTACTTTGAGTTTTCCCAAAAAAGCCCTAACGTCATTGATGGCTTTCTGCGCCATAGCAGAGTTGTCGCCTTCTTCAATGGCGGTGAACAAAACGACGACTTCTTCAACGCGGGTTTCCTGTTTCTCCGCTTCTTCAGCGATATTGATTTCTTTTTCGATTGGTTTGAAAACTATAAAGTTAGAATGTAACTGTAAAATCCGCATGAGCAATGCCTCTTAACCGTAACGCCACTTGTCGAGGGTTTTGTCTTTCTTGGTTTTCTTTTTGTATTCTTTGTAGTGGTCTTTGCAGAGGTAAGCACGTTTATCCGCGCTGCCAACACTTAACCCGGCAGCTTTGACTTTGTCAGCTGACAACGAACGCTCTGCAACCTTGCCACAGACGCTGCATTTTACTCCTTTATCGATTCGTCCCATAATCCATGCCTCTCAAGTTTAACAACGTACATACGCCATTATTGCTTAAGTTTCTTTTCATACAAACAATTGGCCCTTCGATAAATCTCTTCTTTTTTACCAAAGTAAGTGGGACCAAGCCCTTCCACAACACATGAAGCCGCAGCGGAGCCAACGCTGGCGCACCATAATGATTCTTTTTGGCGGAGGTATTCAGTTAAGAAGCCGCCGATGAAAACATCTCCTGCGCCTGTTGGGTCAACTAGAACCTGTGAGGGGCAAGCATCAATATTGTATTGTGCTCCTTCGACAGAGAGAACTGAACCTTTTTCTCCCAAGGTAACGATGACAGATTCAACTCCAACATCATGAATCGCTTTTATTGCAGGTTTTAGCTCTGATTCGCCAGTTAAGGTGTAGATTTCTCTTTGTGAAGATTTGTAAATGTTGATTAAGCTGAAAATCCGATTGTCTACGGAATAGTTTTCTGTTACGTTTCCCGCTTCGTCGAAGTTTCGAAGTAAACCCTGAGGGTCAAGCGACAAAATATCTGCGCATCCCTTCAGGTGCTCAACTACTTCATAGGGAACTTCATTTGCAATAGGCGCAATATGGACGGCTTTTGAATGAAAATCTTTGGGCACATCTTCAGGGCTAAAGGTGGGTCCTTTGCTCTTCAACCTCAAAGTCCGTTCAGAGAGGTCTTTGCTGTAGCTGAGTTCAAAAGAGGTTGTTGGGTCATCTGCAAGTTTGGTGACGCATGAAAGATCAATGCCTTCTTGTCCCAGCCACCAAAGGTACGCCTCTGGAAAGTTTCCCCCGACTTTAGAGATAACCGCCGCTTTGGCGTCTAAGAGTTTCGCGGCTAAGGATGTGTAGGCTGCGGCGCCTCCTAGAATCACGAAGGGGGCGGTTCTGCTTGGCAGTATTATCTTGTCGATTGATAAGTGTCCGACTACTGCTATGTCAGAGATTTGAGGAGCCATTTTCTTATCCACTTGGAATATTAAATCAGGTAATATATAGGATTAGCTCATAGGCAAAACTAAAACGGTGTATCGTGAGATACAATCTGATTTTTACGCGATAAAGTTTTATTAACTAAGAATCGTAAAGGAAGTTTGGCTATGGCATTAGCCGTGGCACAAGCCAGAACCGCAGCCAAGTGGATGCTAATAATGCCTACCTAACAATTGGAAGGTAAGCATATGAAGTGGATAGAGTTTGTCCTCTTGGCAGTTGGCGCTGTAATTGGAGCTTTTTTACGTTACAGACTTGTTGAGTTTCCCCTAGCAGTATATGGTTTGCCTGTGAATGTACTGGTGGTTAACGTTTTAGGCAGTTTCATCTTGGGCTTATTCTCGATCCTATCGATTGGATTAAACTTGGAGCCCCAATACACCTTGCTTGTGGCAGTTGGGTTCTGCGGCGCCTTCACAACCATGTCCTCATTCGCCCTGGAAACCAGCAACCTCGCTGACGCAAACCGTTTTAGCTTAATGGCACTAAATATCTTAGCAAATGTGGGCTTATCGTTGGGAGCGGTGTTTGGCGGCAGACTGCTAGGCGAAGAAATTATGGCGAGGTTTGTGCGTTGAGACAAAAAATGTGGAATCTAACAATTCGAATTAAAAAGAACGATGAAGTCGGAGGCAAACGGCTCCAAACTCTCATTATCGAGTACTTCATGAAAGCGCATGTTGAAGGAGCAACCGTCTGGACAGGCGTTAACGGGTTTGGCAAACGCGGAAAATCAACGCTTCATCTTGAGGGCGTGCAAGTGAATATGCCCCTAATTATCGAAGTTGTAGATGCACAGGAGAAGCTTGAACCGCTGTTACCTGATTTGAAGCTGATTGTGGGCGACAATGGATTAGTGACCATTCAAGATACCTACATTGTTTAAAGCTCCCTTGAAATTCGCCGATTACGCCTCCGCCAAAGGTTTCCAATAAGTTCATTATGTGAGTCCCGACAGGCTAGTAATTTAGCGGTTTCTCGCCAAAATTTTATAAGGTTTTTTACTAAATCAAATGTGTGCAACAAGTAACTGACTCAAGAATAATGAATGAGATTAAACAATGAGTGATGCTTTGGTAGCGTTATCCATCGCTTCCCCTTCACCAACACCCTACATAGCCATGTTAATAGTTGGTTTCATACTTCTATTGGTGCTCATAGTCAAGTTTCCCACCCTAAGAAATTTCCGCAAGAAGCAAACACTCACAATGTACGCTGCCGCCGCATTAGTTTTTAGCTTGCTTATTTTTCTAACATACGATACCAGCTTGGGTCTAACCGTTGTTACATCAACTATTACGCCAAGCGATGGCAGTTACAAATTTGGAGCAGTAAGTCAATTTATGATTTCAGTAATTAACTTGGGGCATAGGGCGGCTAACTTTTACCTTGTCTTAACCGCTGTAAACGCTTCTTTTTTAGTGCAAAACCAACCAGACTACATACAAGTAAACAGCACAGCACTTAAAATTCCATTTTCTATTCCAGGTACATTTCGTTATCAAGAGATCAAACCTGTATACTTCACAATAAATGAGAATGTCACGGGCTTCTCCATCTATGATAGGGATTACTTTTCTGTGCTACGGGTTGCTTGGACGACTCAAATGGAGTGCCAATGGAACAATACTGACAAGAGCTATTCAATATTCGATTTCTTAATCGGACCTACCTAACTTGCTTTTTACTAAAAAAATATCAAGCTTCAATTAAATCTGTTAGCGCATCCTTTAAACCAAAAAAAAGTAGCCTTGTTAGGACTGGAGCAGCAGGATCGCTTTGGCCAAGTCGCCGCCGCATTCTTGGAGCGCTTCTTTCGCCTTTTCTAGACTTCTTCCAGTCTGGTCCGCCACCAGCTGCACATCCTCTTCGGAAAACGTTGGCGCAGCAGCAGCCGCGACATTTGCGCTCTGAGATGGCGCTTGTTCACTTACTTGTCCGCCGATGACCTGATAGATTTTTTGTCCCTGAACCTGCAAAATCGCCACTTCGGGTTCATCAATAACTATGTTTTTTGTTGCAGTTCGGATTATTACTTGCTGGACGTCTGCAACGGAATCCATGTTCATGCCCATTCGTTCCATCATGCGTCTTTGCTCTCGAGGATTCATGCGTTTATGCATACAGGTTCACTTCACCAAGTATTCCGCGCTACAACTTGATATACTTAACTTTCCCAAGAAGTTTCTTTTCCAATTTTAGTTTAAATTAATTAATGGAAGATACCCCGTTACTTAGGGGTGTGACGTACTCATCTATGGACCCGATTTTTGAAAAAGCCTTGGCAGGTATCGGTGAATCGGCATCATGCATAAATTGCGGGCGCCATTTGATTAGGGTTAACGTTCCTGCCTAACAGACACCAGAACGTAGTAAGAACTAAAAAAGAAGTGATAAGAACATGACAGAAAAAACTAGTGACGTAATATTCGTCGGAAATAAACCACCAATGAGTTATGTACTCGCCATCATCACAGCGTTCTCTTCAGGCGTAAACAAAGAAATTACCCTAAAAGCAAGAGGACAAGCAATCACAACAGCAGTTGACTGCGCAGAAATCACAAGAAACCGCTTCATAAAAGACCTCAAAGTGACAAAGGTAACGATCGGTACCGCTGAGATGCCACCAAGAGAAGGCGAGAACAGGTCTCGAATGGTTTCAACGATGGAGATAACTCTCACAAAGCCGTAGGATTAAGATTCAACAGGGAGTTTTATTCCCCCAACTTTTTTACTGATAAGAGTTCCTTAACTTTCTAACGATTTCCATGAAGCATTGGCTGAAGCGAATTCCAGTTGCTTTAGACGCATCTTGTACCTTAAGAATTAGCTAGTTGGATATTTAACGCGCGCCACCTTGAAAACATGCTTACAGTTATCACAAACGTAATATGCCAATGAGAAATAGGGGTTTTCTATTCTTTTTTGGAGTTTAGTAAACTCTGCTCGACATCTAGGGCATTTGACCATTTCGGACGCACATTTCAAAGAGGTTTCACGTTGCAGGATAAAAATATTACTTGCTGAATATTCACTTCTGCACGTTCAAACTCGTCGAGCCCCGAATTTGTTTAATAAATCAATGATGTTTCAACTTGTAACCACAAAATAATTTTAGGTTGATGAATGATTCATTATAATATTTGTAATTAGGTTTTCTAGGAAGCTGCTTTCCTATGTTGGAAATGCTTAGAGAGAAATCATGGAGCGTTTTTCTGGCGAACGGATATTTCCTGAACAATCAAGTCAAGTCGGGGCGCTGTCAAGACTGCAAGTCAACTGGCGAAGTATTAAGAGTCAACTTCAGCAATCCCAACCTGTTATTGTACGGTTGCAGAGACGGCAAGTGCAGGCATAGGATGTTACGCATAGATTTCGGGGCAGAAATTGAAGGAAAAAGCCTTGGTTAATTAGCTCGACTCGGAAGGCGAAGCCGCAACGCATCAATGAGACAACGCATGGGTAGATATGATAAAGTTCCCGATGTCCAGTTGCAGACTCAAATTATTCTCGGCGGAAAAATCTGCCAAGAGCTTGTAAGCACTGACGTCAAGTGCTTTTCGCTCAACGCACAAAACAAGGCCATCTTGGGCGAAATCAAGCATTTTAACATCTATACCGCAGGTGATTTGGATTTCTCGTTTAAACTTCATTGCCTCAGACACATTCAACGTTACTCACCCAGCCAAGCAGGCTACAGTTAAAAGGTTTTATAAGTAATTGAATCTTTGCAGGGCCTTTCAAGAATAAGAAGATATAAGCAAAGAGAACTCAAATTACTTCTTTGCTTTTTATATGTGTTCTGACGATTAGCTAAAATCTGACTTCTTTCACTCTATGGGGGTAAGTTTTTTGAAATACCGTCGTAGCTTTGGAAGAAAGGTCGTTTTATTGAGGATAAAAAAAGAAAAATAGAGAGGTAACTATGCCTTTTCCGAGGATTTACTTTTTCTTTGCTGGTTTCTTTTCTTCTTTTTTAACTGGTTTCTTAGCCATTAAAATAACCTCGGAATTCAATGTATATTGCTTTTAGTATTTATAATTTGCTAAAACAAGAGGAAATGAATAACAAAGCTTAATATTGACTTAAAAAGAAAAAGAGACTGCGGAGAAAGTCGATATGAATCAATTAGAAATAGCTGTGGCTCCAATGCATAGATTATGTAAGAAAGCTGGAGCGGACAGGGTAAGCGAGGCAGCAGCGGAGTTGCTTGCAAAAGTTCTCGAGGAGATTGGCGTTAAGATTGCTAAAGAAGCACTTGATTATTCTACGCATGCCCGAAGAAAAACTATTAAAACGGAAGATATTGAAATCGCAACTAGAAAAGTTATGGGAAAATAATCTGATTAAATCGCGCGCGCCTTTTCTTCTTTTTGAACAGGTAATATTGTTAATAGGCAATGTTTTGTTCGCGGAATTAACTTCGGTTGTTATCTCAGTTTATTGTAGCCGCAGTCAGGGCACATATAGCGCTGAATCCTCGTATGTTTTTGAATTGAAAAGCAAAGACAGAAATCCACCTCTACATATGTTAATTATTGAGAAGATCTTGTGAGTAAAAGCAGATTTTTTGATTCACCAAATTGTACGGGCTGCATCTACAAATCCAGCAGTTACTGTTGGGGGCAATGCTCCCTTAACGTCTGGAAAAGAGACAGAGAGTATTAGAGCTATTTTTAATTGCTTGTAAAGCGGAAAAGGAAGAATTTTGTACTTCATTATTGGGGCATGATTTTTTCATGAAAACTTTTCCATTGTCGCTTATGCTTTTAGATTCACAATAGCTTCGATCGCATGCCTTCGTGGTTCAAATCAAACCCCACTTTCCAACCTATTTTCAATGGATTTCAGGAAAATTCTAAACTGAAATCAAAACGAATGTCTTGACAAACCTAACTTTCTTGGGTGCCGTGTCTGACCTTGACGGCTACGCCTGTTTTAAAAGCTTTCATTTCTTCGTTTGAGAGCATGGTGCGTCCAACCGCCAACACTTGCCCGTCTTCGTCGACTGCGATTACTTCATCTTTAGCACCTACATCCCCGTCAACCTTGACCACGTGGACGGCAAAGACGTCTCCCCCCGCAGCAATAAACTTTGAAACCTCATTTTGCACAGTAACAAAACACTTAGCAAAGGGTGTGTTCTGCGCCATGAAAATGGCGGCTTTGAGGCTTAGCGAAAGCAACCCGTCTGTGGGGCGCAAAGTGGCAAGTCGTTCGCCGTCAAGGTTGATGTAGCGTATCCTGCCCGTTCGGGGTGAATACTGAATATCGATGTTATCGGGGAAAAGTTGTGCTCCTACGCCTTTTCCGAATTGGTAGTCAGCTATGCATCTGACTTTAGCCAGGTTGTTTTCCATGGGTTCATCTTCGTTTGCACTGTGTATTTCGACAAGTATAAACATTACAAGATTATAAAGACAGTTAAAAGGTGAATGTTTCTTGAGATGTGAAGTTTGCGGACGCAAAATCCATGATGAACCCGTAACGGCAGTTATCGAAGGAGCCAAATTAACGGTCTGTGTTGAATGTTCCAAACATGGAAGAGTAATGTTGCGTGAACAAGCAGATGTCCCTGCTCCACAGAGAACTGCAACTGCATCATCACCTTACCAACCCTCATCTTCCCAATCTTCAACTAAATCAACCATGCATTTACCAGTGATAATGAGAAAACCTCCAGTAGCTCAGGTGCAGCTAACTACGGAGCTAATCGAGGGTTATGCTGGCAAGATTCGAGTTGCAAGAGAAAAACTTGGATTAAATCATGAAGATTTAGGCAAAAAAATCAATGAAAAAGCCTCCTTGCTCAAGCATATTGAAACGGGCAAAGTGGCTCCAAACAACCAGCTAGCGAACAAACTGGAGCACGCCCTGAGAATTCAGTTGATGGTTCCTGTTGCAGACGAAAAATCCAACACTCAAGTTCACAGAGCAGTAAACGAAGAGATGACTTTAGGGGACCTCGTCGAGTTTAAGGAGAAAAGCGGGGAGGCACCCACAAAACGAAAGCCATCATAGCTCAGCGTAGGCTGAACCGTGAATCATCAACGTTGGATGAGCTTAAAGCGTTAGCGCAGGCTGCAGGCTACATTGTCGTAGGCACAATGGAGCAGACACGGCCGCCCGACTCACGTTACCAGATTGGCGCTGGCAAAGTCGAGGAACTCGCAAGGATGGTTGAGGAAACAGGCGCCGGCAAAGTAATTTTTGACAACCAACTCCGAACCGTACAAGTCTACAACCTTGCAAAAGCAACCAAAGTCGAAGTCATCGACCGCTTCCAACTCATACTTGAACTTTTCAACAAAAGAGCCACCACAACGGAGGCTCAACTGCAAATCCAGCTTGCCATGGTGCGAAATGAACTCAAACACGCAAGAGAAAAAGTACGTTTATCCAAAGGAAGCGAACAACCAGGTTTCATGGGTCTTGGCGCCTACGAAGCAGATGTTTACAGAGATGCCATCAAACGGCAGGTTCAAACTATCCTTAAAAAACTCCAACGGGTGCGAGAAAAAAGGGTTCTTCAAAGAGAAAGAAGAACAGAGCTAGGCTTTCTGACTATTTCGCTGGCTGGTTATACTAACGCTGGAAAAAGCTCCCTATTTAACGCTTTAACACAAGACACCGTCGAAGTAGACAATGCACTATTCACTACGCTTTCAACCACAACGCGTATGGTGGAGTTTTCAAACCGCAAGTTCCTCATAACAGACACCGTCGGCTTCATCGACCGCTTACCGCTCGCGCTCATCGAAGCGTTCCATTCAACCCTTGAAGAAACCATCTTCTCCGACCTAATAATTCTGGTTGTAGATTTAAACGAACCCATAGAAACTATCGAGAACAAGAACAATGTTTGCCTAGAAACAATCGAGCGACTCGGAGCATGCGGCATACCAACCATAACCGCCCTAAACAAAATTGACAAACTAACAGAAGAGGAAAGGCAGCAAAAACTCGAAGCCCTACAAGACAAATTTAAAAACCCAATCCTTCTATCAGCAAAATGCCAAATTAACCTTGATGAACTTAGAAAACAAATTCTGCGAATCCTCGAAAACTATATGCAAGCCCATTTTTCTGTTCCATTAACGGGTAAGGCGATGCCTTTTATCAGTTGGGTTCATGAGAAAACTCATATTCAAAAAGAGAATTTCACGAATGAAGCAGTTGAAGTTGATTTCGAAGCCAACCCATCTATAACTGAACAAGTAAAAAGGAAAGTGGAAGAATTAAATGGAAAATTCCAAATCATCCCCTAACGCGGTGCGCCAGATTTTTGTGTCTGCGGTGGGGACATCGACCACAACGAGACGTACGCTTAACCACACATGTTGCTTTAACTGCACGGGCTCTATGTGCTTCAGGCTTCATACTCTCCGACACAATAGACCCCCATATACAAGAAACCGTAGTAAAAATCACCAAGGCGTGGGGAGGAAACTTCCAGTTTGAAATGGGAACGCCATGGAAAAGAGCGGTCCGCGACTGGAAAGCTAAAGGCGGCATCGTAGTGCATTTAACGGCCTACGGCGAGAACATTCAAACAAGCGATGTAATGAACAGAATAAAGGCGGCAGACAAGGATGTTATGCTTCTGGTGGGTAGTCAGAAGGTTCCAGGCGAATTTTACTCAAACGAAGTATCAGATTTCAACGTGGCAGTTGGGAACCAGCCGCATTCAGAGTGCTCGTCACTTGCCATTTTCTTAGACCGTTACTTTGAAGGCAAAGAACTTGCTAAACCCTTTGAGAAAGCAAAAATCGAAATTGTTCCCAAAGAAAGAGGCAAGTTAATTAAAACTGCGTGAATTTTTCCGAATATTTTGGGAAGGGTTTTATTCCAGAATGTTCCAATATTATGGTTATTAAAAGGGAATATTAGAGTATGTTATCGACAATTGATGATTCAACCTTAACCAAAGTGGCTTTGGCGTTAGGTGGAGAAGAAGCAGTAATACTTATCGCTAACCTCAAAGGCGTGGAAGAGATAACGGACGATGAAATCGCAAATAAAACAGGTATCCGCCTCAACTCAGTCCGCAAAATCCTCTACAAACTCTACGATCACTCTCTTGTAAGCCTCAGAAGAACACGCGACCCCAAAACTGGATGGTTCATTTTTCACTGGAAACTGCAACCTGACCAGCTGGAAGGTTTTATCTTAAGCCAGAAACGACGTGTCTTAGAGAAACTCAATGTTAGATTAGAATACGAAAAAAACCATGACTTCTACTACTGTGACAGCGCCGAATGCAAAAGGGTTCCATTTGAAGAAGCCGTTGAACTCGTTTTCCACTGTTCCACATGCGGCAAAAACCTGGTTCATTTCGGAAACGAACGAATGATAAATAAACTCTCAGAAAAAGTTGAGATCTTAAGGAAGGAACTGGGTGAATAGCCTGCTTCCTAGTAGGGAGCAAGCAATCGAACTCCTCCGCAAAAACAACTGTCCACCCCAAGTAATTCGCCACTGCTTAGCAGTAGCAGATTTAGCTGTAGAAACCGCAGGCAAACTCGAAGAAAAAGGGCTGAAAATTAACGTTGAGTTAGTTGAGGCAGGTGCACTTTTGCATGACCTTGGCCGCTCAAAGACCCATACCGTCGACCACGCTATTGTCGGAGCACAAATCGCAAAATCAACGGGTTTGCCAGATGAGGTTGTAAGGATAATTAAGCGGCATGTAGGCGCGGGAATCACAGAGAAAGAAGCGCAACTGCTTGGCTGGCCAAAAGACAACTACATTCCCAAAACATTAGAGGAAAAAGTTGTTTCCTACGCCGACAAACAAATTCACCATGCAAAAAAGGTTCCGATTGAAACAGAAATCAGTCGGCTACAAAAAGAAAACAAGTCCGAAGCAGCGGAAAGAGTTAGAAGACTGCACATAGAAATAACCAGTTTACTTGGCAACAAACCATGACTACATTAACGTTATTAGTTAAGGCTTCGAATCTTGGGCAAGTTAAGCAAGTAGATGAATTGCTTAAGGCTCAGTTTTCTGAGTTAGATGTTGAAGTAAAAGTTTTAACCAGTGCATCTAACCGGTGGGTTCAGGTTTCGCTTTCAGGGGAAGATGAAGCCATAGCTGCAAGCTACATCAACAAAAAGATAGGCACATGCCCCACCAACCTTGAAAACTCAAAAAACTATCCAATCCTCAGGGGTTACATCTACAAAATCGACCTGAACAAGCAGGAGTTGATTGTTGATGTTGGAATTTTTGAACCTAAAATAGTGATGGCAACCGTGCCTTTAGCTATTTTGCAGGCTCAACTTGTGGAGGGCAAAAAGGCGGATTTGAAGAAAATCACTGAAAGCTACGGTTTAGCTGAACGCTTCCCGTTGTGCATTAAGCCACTTTCTTCAGTTGGAGAGGAAAGCGAAGTGTTGCAGGCGGAGTTGTCGGCGGAGCAGGTTGAGAAGCTTCATGGATGGCAGCAGTCGCTTTTGGATAGGCTAATCATTTTGGGCGCGTCTGAGGATATGATAGAGAGTGTTCTTGAGCGAACGCGGTTGAACCGAGATGTGATTGATATTGAGACGTTGGGAATGTTTGAACATGCTTTGACCTGTAAGCTTGGTACCAACGCGGCTGGTTTGGTCGGTATTATGGGCAGGTATCTTAGAAATTCGGTGTTTGTGGTCTTTAACGCCAGAAAGAGCCTTGATTTGCTGAGTGACAATACATTAACCTTATAATTATGTACATTAATAGTTAAACTCTAATGAAAGGGGAGAGGGGCTTTAATGAGCCAAAATGAAGATAAAAGAAAATACAGAATCGATATTGGTGCCTATGGCAGCATAGGTATTGAAGCGCCAACAAAAGAAGAATGCCTAGAACTATTCAAAGAAGTCACAAGAACAAAACGTGACCAAAGAATAGACGAAGCAATAAGATAAGCGTTCAACGTACGCTTCCACATTCACCTAATACAGCTCCAAGGACGAACTGTAGGCTAAATCGCGGTTTTTATAGGACATCATGTTCCTCTTTGCAGTGAGAATCGTAGTCCTTACGGTTATCGTAGACTTCTTGGTCTATGGGGCATCGGAATTTTTTATCGTTTGTCATTTCAGGTTCAGGGATGGTAACTCTTGGCTCTGTTCTTTTTAGATTAGATTCATTAGACAAACATTTTTCACCTCCAACTGAGAGCTTGTTGACAATTGTTATTCTTGCGGCAGGAATGGTTATTAAAAATATGTGACTACACTCAGCCAACAACCAAAATTAAAAAATCTAAAAACCCTAACCATTCAGGGGCAACCCATAAAAGCAAAATAGCCATATTATTTTAACAAAGTTGATAATAATGAAGAAATTTTATGTCGCATTAACCTTAGCAATCTTATGCTTATCAATAGCATCATCTCTATCATTCACCGTTAACGCTCAACAAGCAGAATCCTGGCCAATGTTCCACAAAGACCCAGCACACACAGGCTACTCAACCGCCACAGGACCCAGCACAAACCAAACCCTCTGGACCTATAGCACAAACGGTTGGATACTGTCTTCCCCAGCAGTCGATAACGGAGTGCTCTATTTTACTTCCTCTGACAAAGGCTACTTCGGCACCTCAAATAACAACATATACGCAGTAAATGCGAAAGATGGAACCAAGATCTGGAATTATTCAGTCAGCGCAAAAATTTATACCTCCCCTGCAGTTGCAGACGGAATGGTTTTCTTTGGGTCAGATGATCACGCCATTTACGCATTAAACGCCACAACAGGCGCTTACATTTGGAAGTGCATTACCGAAAATCAGGCAGAAGGTATCCCGACAGTTTCAAACGGTATTCTTTATGCTGGCTCAAACGATGGCAAACTGTATGCATTTGATGACGCTCTTGGTATGCCGATATGGAACTTTACCACAGGCGGCTACGTTACCTCTGGCCCGGCAGTGTCAAACGGGGTAGTGTATTTTGGTTCATATGACCATAATGTCTACGCGTTGGATGCTTTGACTGGCGCTAAAAAATGGAGTTTCACAACAGAAAGCGTTGTGGCATCTTCTCCGGTTGTAGCGGACGGCAAAGTCTTCATCGGCAGCTTCGACAACAAAACCTACGCCTTAAACGCTGATACAGGCGCTTTAGTCTGGAGTGTCACAACTGGCTATGACCAATGCGTTCAAGCTTCTCCCGCATTCGCTAACGGAGTAATCTACACTGGTGGCGCATTCGACTACAAACTCTACGCTTTAGATGCCGCAACTGGCGCTGAGAAATGGAGCTACAAAGTTGACGCAGGAATAACTTCTGCTCCAGCAGTAGTAGGCAACACCATTTATGTAACTTCCACTTTAGCTAACAAAACCTATGCTATTAATGCACAGAATGGCAATTTAGTCTGGAGCTACCAAACAGGCGGCAACATCTATTCATCTCCTGCAGTAGTAGACGGAGTAGCGTACTTTGGCTCGTACGACGGCAACATCTACGCCATCGGGGCAAACCAGATACCCGAAATACCCAGCTCCTTCACCAACTACATAGTCGCCGTAGCAGCTGTCGCATTAGTAGCAGTCGCGGTTGCAGTCATAACGCTCAGAAAACGGCACAAGTAGTTTCTTAGAAATCTCTCTTTTTATTTTTTAGTCAGTCATCTAGGTGAAACCTGGTTAATTCCTTTTGAGCAACACAAGCACACCTTATACCAGCGAATACTTTGCATTTTGAGCCTGATTTGGGCTTAGTCAAGAAAGTTTGACTAAGAAAAGCAGGTTTAGTCAAGAAACCTTGACGAGAACGCTTTTTACAACAGAAAAATAGTGGTTTCTATGAGGAAAAAAGGATGGTCAAGGTTCATCCTCTATTCCCTCCCGTCATAGCATACGAAACGGCAAATAGGAGAGAGCAACCATGGGTAACGTCTTGTCACCAAAAGTCCAAGAAAACGAAAACAATTATGACCCCTCTGGAAAAATAAAAATGCTCAACGCAGAATGCAGAAACTGCACGCCAACTTCGCCCTTAGAGTGCATAACCCGCTGCCGCGTGTACCGGCTGAAAAATGAGCTAAGGCAGCTGTGGGGGGCTATGGACAACCCTGACTACATGAAGGAACTTTTTAATGTCCTAAAAAACGAAACTCGACTGAGCATCCTGCAGGCAATCGTAAACAACTCATACTCGGTTAGTCAACTTCAAAAGGAACTAACCAAAACAAAAAAGCACCTTGGACAAGGCACCCTGACCGAATATCTGCATCCGCTCATTGCAGTTGGATTAGCCACAATAGTGGGAGATGAATATCGCGCAACCACTTTTGGCGTGCGATTGACAAACAATTTAGGCGCGTTTCCCAAGTTTATGGGGACACTGCCAGCCCACTCGGAATGCTACGAGGAAACAATCCTCTGCACGCTTCTTTCGGGTCCTAAAACCTTTCAAGACATAGAAGCAGTAATTGAGCCAAAAATTGTTTCACGAACACTCAAACGCCTCCGCTTAACCCGATTAATTCGAACGCCCAAGGAGAGGGACTACATATTTTTCTTTAGGACAAAACGAGACGCTGACAAGGAAACCTTGACTGTTAACGAACGAAGAATTTACGATGCAGTCACCGATGAAGGAGTCTCCGCTGGATTACTCGCCAAAGAAACAGGGCTTTCTTCAAGAGTAACCTACAAGCATCTAAGACGTTTACGGGGCAAAAAACTGGTTTTCACAAGAAAAACCCCAAAAACATACCGTTTAACCTGCAGAGGACAAAAGCTGGCTGTGGCACTTCAGAAAATCCAGCGAACAGTGGAAGACACTTGGAATTCTTCACAACCTGTCATGCGGGACAACAAGATAATACTTGAAGCAGGAGGTCTAAGCAGCGTTGGGTTCCACTACTAACCCCGTCGAAATTGTAAATGTGAGAATCACCCATAAGACAGCCCATGTGCCGCTTCTGGAAGCGGTTTCTTTCAAAGACAAAGCCAACGCGTACACAGAGCTGCGTTCAATAGATAGCGCAGTGGAATCGGTGCTTATCCAGACATGCAACCGAATTGAACTCTACCTTGTAAGCGAGCAAGGAGACAGAACCGTCAAATCCGCCGTCGAGTACCTGGAGAACCGCGCATCCACCCACACCAAAGATGCAAGCAAAGCAATCGAGTACTCCGTTAACCACGATGCACTAAACCACCTGCTAAGGGTTACCTCAGGGCTGGAATCGATGGTAATAGGAGAAGACCAAATAATAAACCAAGTTTGGAACGCCTATTTGGAAGCTGAAAAAGCAAAAGCCACAGGTCCAGTTCTTAACCTCCTGTTTAATCGAGCAGTAAATGTGGGTAACCGTGTAAGGCGGGAGACGGGAATCGGCAAGGGCGCTGTCTCAGTGGGTTCAGCAGCGGTGGAGCTTGCCGAAAACCTCTTGGGAAGCCTAAATGAAAAGAAAATTCTGATCATGGGCGCGGGCGAAACAGGCACACTTGTCGCTAAAGCAATGGCAAGACGCTGCCTAAACCCAGTTTTCATTGCAAACAGAACCTTTGAGCGTGCACATCGGCTGGCGGAGGAACTTGGCGGTGAAGCAGTTATGTTTGACAAGCTCGGAGAAGTATTGGTTGACGCGGATGTTGTGTTCTGCTGCACTTCAGCGCCGCATTATCTGTTAACGAAGAATTTGGTGTCTCAGCTTACCGTGACGCGGCAAAGCAAAAGTGATCTTGTAGTTGTTGACATTTCGAATCCAAGAAACGTTGAGGAAGCAGTACGGGACCTGCCATATGTTAAGCTCTATAACATCGATGACTTAACCCTGATTACCGAAAGGAACATGCTGGAGCGGCAGAGAAGCGTGCAAGGAGCCTACAAGATCCTCAACCAGGAACTTCCACTGCTCGAGAACGCCGTCAAAGCAGATTCTGTTCGGGACATCGTTTCTTGTGTTCTCTCGCAGGTTGAACAAAGCCGCCGAAGAGAACTCGCAAAAGCCTTTGATATGATGGGAAATTTGGATGAACGGAAAAGAAAAATCATAAGCGACTTAACTAGCATCCTGCTGAAAAAGACTTTTCTCCCAGTCGTTGAGAACTTGCGCCTAGCCGCCGCCAACGAGAACCCAAAACTTATAGAGGCAGCAACTAAACTATTTGATACCAAGTAAACGTTGGCTGATTGAGAAGCTTTGAAGAAAAAGATTGTGCCCTTCCGATTCTTGGTTGCACTTTTATCAATCTTATTAGGCTCCGGTTTTAGCAGTAATTTTAATGCGGCATTAGGAAGCGTTGCCAGCGGGGGCTCTGATTCCTGGCCAATGTTCCACGGTGACTTAACTCATTCAGGCTACACAGCCCAGGCAGGACCATTGACTAATCAAACCCTGTGGAGCTACTCAGGCGACCGAATACATTCTTCACCCACGATTTCAGGCGGCGTCGTCTACGTTGGCACTTATGACGGTAAACTATTGGCTATAAACGCCTCTAACGGGGCAGTCTTATGGAGTTACCAATCTGGAGACGACATCTCTTCTACTCCTGCTATCTCAGATAACGTGGTGTACTTTGGATCACGCGATAACTCTGTGTATGCCCTAGATGCTTCATCTGGAGCATTAGTTTGGAGTATGCAGACCAGTGGCCATATTGGATCTTCTCCTGCTGTCGCCAACGGAATAGTTTACATAGCCTCGTCTGACGCGAACGTTTATGCTTTCAATGCAACAGATGGAGGGCTTATTTGGATTTCTGCAACGCACAGCGGCAATGTGGGAGCTTCCCCTGCTGTCGTCAATGGAAGAGTTTACATTAGTGACAATGGTGGGCAAATTTGGGCCTTAGATGCTTATACGGGAGTGGCAATCTGGAAGTTTTCGGCTGGCGACACAGCCTATTCTTCACCTGCAGTTGTAAACGGCGTAGTCTACGTCGGTGGAGACTACTTTAATGATGGCACAGTCTATGCGTTGGATGCGTCAACGGGAGCAAAGATCTGGAGTTTTTCAACTGGCAACCTCTGGGTGTATTCATCGCCTGCCGTCGCTAACGGAGTGGTTTACGTGGGCTCATACGACCACTATGCAACAACCCAAACTGTCAACAATGGGCTTCTCTTTGCTCTGGATGCTTCGACAGGTAAAATGCTGTGGAGCTACCCCGTGGGCACAGAAGTTTTTGACTCGCCAATCGTTGCAGACAAAGTTGTTTATGCAGGCGGATACAACAGCGACTTTTTCGCTCTAAACGCTTCAACTGGAGCAAAACTGTGGAGTTACCAAATAGAGTTCCAAAGCACTTACAGTTGGTCGACTGCAGCTGTCGCAGGCGGCGTATTGTATGTGGACTTTGAGGGAGGAACCCTTTTTGCGTTTAAATCTTTAAACTCCACTCCAACACCAACACCTACTCCAAGCCCACAAATAAACGCAACAGTGGCAGCTCAAACAGATAACGGCACCGTGAACCTTGCCCTAAGCGGAAACATAACCAGCACACAAATGTCCAACGTCACAATCACAGCAAACAACGCCACAACAACCGGGTTATATTTCACAGTTACAGGAGAAAACGGCACAGTAGGCTACAGCAAAATAACAATTCCAAAAAGCTTGGTACCCCCTGGGACAACGCCACTTATTTTTATTGATGGCTCTCTATCTTTAAGTCAAGGCTATACCCAAAACGCCGACAACTACTACGTCTGGTACACAACCCATTTCAGCACACACCAAATATCAATAATGTTCACATCAAGCCTTTCTTCCCCAACCCCGCCTCCCGCAGCCCCAAACGATGGGTTGAATTGGCGTCAAGTTGTTTACGGCGTAGGGGTTGCAGTGGTGGTTGTGGCATTAGTCGTGGGCGGCATTTACCTTGTGATAAACCGCAAAAAAGGCAAAAGGCAATTGAAGTCGGTCGAGCTTGAAATGACGACCTTTAGCTCGTAATACTTCCTAAAATCTATTCTTCAAGTATGAATTCTGTCTTCATAAAGTATTATAGACAAATTCTAATCAGACAGATTGGGTTCAGAGGGAATGCATTTGATGGCTCGCCATCACACTTTGCATCTCCATAAAACTCTGAACCCGCCCCCAGCTTATAGGTAGAATATTTAAAAATCATCCAAAACATCTAATCAATAGAAATTCATCGGTATTTTAACAAAAAAAGAGGTAAGTTATCAATTAATGAAAATTTGGTGGGCCGAGCCGGACTTGGACCGGCGACCTTTGGCTAGCAAAAGAATCATCAAAAGAGAACTCTCCTGACAGCCATTCAGCTAAGAATAAAAGATAATGATTTCTGTTATGAGATTCTTCTTCTATAAACAACGGTCTTGTTGTATAATAGTTCAAAGTGCTCACCAAAAGTTTCATCAGCTCGCTCCTTTCTATTTGCAAGTATCCAAGGCTCCAGCTTCTTCCAGTTTGAAATAATGTAACCGCCTAACCGGTCAACTATTACATCAATGTCAACGAACTTTTTGTTTACCAAAAAACCCACTTCTTCAAAGTAAGCTTCAACTTGATATGGATAATCACTAACTTCAAACTTCTCAGCCACATCAATTTTATATTTTTCAAAGGTTTCAAACTCGAATTCTTTCTCAACCCATCTAAACGCTTTTCGAAGTCTATCAGTTTCAGCCCATTCGAACAACTTCATCGTAATCTCTAAGTCCCTGTGCTTGTTCATGTGCCTTAGCTCAAACAGAAAGAATGTTGCGGCAAGAGCGCTAGCTATCGCGGTGGAAATTGCTGCCCACTCAGTTATGCTTAGCATATTTTTTCTTCCCTCAATTGCTGTAGTTTAGAATTCTATCTGTCTTAATAATCAATCGATGTCCTGAGTTAAACAGTTGCAAAACAGGTATTAATACTACCCATTGAATGACCAACATAAAACAAAGCAACCCCTCGCATGCCATCTGATGCAAGTAACTTGGTAGAAAAGCTAATCTAATGAGAAAAATTCCTAAATTATCCTGTTTTCACCCAAATACCGGAATTAACAAATTAGCGAAGTATGCTTCTCAAAAAGTCTTATTTTGGTTTAGAGGCAATCAGATGCTTGGGGGAACAAATGTGTCAAAACCAAACAGGATAAAGAGAGTAATTATTTTGCCTTTTGTTGTTTTCACGTTTCTCATTGGATGGTGTTTGTCTTGGACAGGCGAAAAGAAACTTCAAATAAAAAGCCTGCCAAACACATTCTATTCGGGTCATTTAAGAGCAGGTTATGCATACCAAAACGATGTTGCTTCTTTAAGCCAAAACATCTGAAACAAAACATCAGTAGTTTAGCAATAAAAATTAATGAAAAGTTATTCGAGCCGGACTCGGAACGTCGACCATTGGCTCCTAAAATACTCAGCAAGACATTGATTGACCAATTTCGGATGAAATCGAGGACTACACGGGACATAACAACCAGCGGCTCAATACATTCTTTGCAGATTGCGGTAATTTCAGCATTAAGATATCGTTGAACCGTTAGTTAGCCAATTTGCACACTTATTTTGCATAAAACCTAAAAGAGAAGCACAGAATCTATAGAATTGATTATTAATTGTCTACTGAGAAAAAAGAATTATTGAATATGCTCAGAGTCATGTGGAGGAAAGGAGACTCGCCTCTTCGCCGCATTTATCCTTCATGGGAAGAGTTGGAAGCAAATTTAGATATTATGGTAAAGGCGCCAAGACCAAAGCCGGTATACGTTGTTAGGTCTTGTCCTAATTGTGGTGTAACACAGAAGATAACAAAACCTTTAGACGAACTATTTCCTTATGAAAAATGTCAATCATGTAACCGTCCTTTTCATGTTAACAACGATTTGACTGTTAGAAAATTAACAGAGGAAGAAAAAGACGATATGCCTACAGAATGGATAAGAATTCTCGAAGATTTAGACAAGAAGAAGTTAGCAGTAGTTTTCAGGTTAGAATAGAATTATTATTTTATGATTTATTCGACTGAAATATTTTTAGGACAAACAAAAAAATAGAGAAAATTTTATCGGGCTTTGGCTTGTACACGCGGTTCCAGCAAAGTCCAGAGCCAATCGACAAATTCCTTCATGTTCTTTGTCTGGATGTGGACATCTCCTGGACCCGTAATTTGGGTAACTAAGCCTTCTCCGCCCAGAAGAGTTTCTTTAAGTCCGCCGAATTTGGTGACTTTGTAGCTGCATGTTTCGCTGAATGCAACAAGATGGAAGTTATCCACGATAAGCGTTTCCCCTGCAGCGAGTGTGTGCGTGTCAATAGCGCCAAAAGTGTTAATGAATAGCTGTCCACTGCCTGTCGCTTTTAACATGAATAAGCCTTGTCCAAAGAGACCTTTGCTAAAACCTTCCCACTTGATGTCTAAATCAACACCTTGTGTGCTAGCAATGTAGGCGGATTTTTGTATTATATAACCTTGAGTGGGTTTGACTTCGAGTTTTTCTATATCCCCAACTGGTGCAGCAACGAATGCTGCTTCACCTGGACCCTGAGCGGCATTATAGTCGTTAACCCAGAAGCTTTGTCCGCCGATAAGCTTAAGACCTAAGCTACCAAAGAAGCTTTTTTCTCGTTGTCTGGTGTGTGGCTCGATGGTTGGTGAAATATAAGTCATTGCACCTGATTCCGCGGCTATAGTTTCGCCCTGGTCTAGATTTACGACTAGCATGGCATAGGACGGTTTGTATTTTATTTCGTACTTCATCTTAATTTTTTCTCCTAATCATTTTGTCTATACTAGTTGGTATTAAGGTTCTCTTTTTTAAAATTCCGTCAATGCTTGGTTTTCCATGTTATTTTGATTAGATTGGTAACTCAAGGAAAGAATCGGTAATTTGAGAGTACAGAACAATAAGTGGTGGGCCGAGCCGGACTCGGACCGGCGACCTTTGGCTCGTAAAGCCAACGTCCTAACCAGGCTAGACGACCGGCCCACACAGGTGTTTGATAAAAAGACTACATAGGTTAATATTAGAATTTTGTTTCTTAATGTCTGATTCTTTGAAAAACAAAGACGTTGTTAATACTGAAGTGACGATTCAACCGGTTAATGCTTGACAAGAATCCAAGCGAGCACACGACAAACCAGATTGGTCAATCGAAACGGGTTTACGCGACCTTGACTGGGCAGAATTTAAGGTGTGGGTATTCAAAAAGTACGCTAAATCGTATGCTCATACCATCATGACCTATACCAAAAAGTACAATCATCTGCTCTTCTGGCAACCTTAGAGATATAGAGTAATTCCAGAGTCAACCCGCAACAATTCAATCAAAGTCGCTAATAATTTTGTCCAAGTACCTTGGCTGTCATGAAGAATTTAGGTCAGCGCTAAAGAGCTATGGCATAAAGCTGCATAGACCCGACGCTTTCATATCCTTTACCCGAATGTACACTAATCATAACAGCGATTTATGGCAATGGTACGCCGCCATCCAGCCTGTTCTTAACCCCAATGAAAAGCTGCTTTTAGAGTACTTGCGGTTAAGCGGACTAAGGAAGGAAGAAGGCATAATATCATTTAACAAAATAATTGAGCTGTCAAAAGAAGGTAAGTTGTCCAGCTATCTGAACGATGATGGGTTTCTTGAGCACTTTCAATTCAAAAAGCTGTTCTTACGAGGCACAAAGAACGTCTACTTATCGATTGTTCCAAAAGGTCTAATTGATGAGATTGCAAAAAGCGAGCCCGTTGGTTATAATGCGATACTCAAGCGGTTACAGCGAAGAAAGATGAGGAGCAGAATTTGTGAGTTAAGGGATGCGTACGGCACATTCATGGTTAGGAACGGCTTAATCAAAGAAGAGGTGGACTTGTTGCAAGGTAGAATACCACCTTCTATATTCATACGGCACTATTGGAGCCCATCGTTCAAAGAACTTAGGAATAGAACTGCTAAAAGCATTAGAAAAATTGAGACAAGAGACAACATCCGAGAGGTAATATAGCCAACTTTGCTTTCAAGAATTTTGTTTCAAACAACCAAAATTATTATATAAGTTTATATATTTTGTTCGACCAACTAACTAACACCCAGAAACACAACATTAGACAGGTATGTAAATGGTACAAGATTATAGCCATGAACCACGATTGGATACCATTCTAATGGTTGAAAACGCCATTAAATCTTCTGGTACTTATCCAACTCGGAAACAGCTCCTTGCCAGTTTGCCCAAAAAAATTCAGTATCAAACTTTCATGAAGATTCTGAAGTATCTAGAAAGTTCCAACAAAATTGTAATAAATAATAGACGAATAGTTTGGGTCTTTCCAGATAGTCCGAAGCTTCAAGAGCTTTTGGAAAATAGTGTCAAACTAAAACGACTATAATAATACAAGCGTCTATTTGTATCCGAATCTTTGTTCATATTCTTTATGCGTGTGGAATACTTCCAAAATATATATGCCTACACCATTGTCAGCAGTTATCCAAGTAAAAACTAACCGCTTATCAGAGTCTAGTTTCAATATGTGAAGGTTAGTTACCGCGTATTTTTGGGTGAAGTATTTAGGTATTCTACGTTTTTCGATTTGCTTTCCAACAAAAATGTTCTCGTTTAAAGCGTCAGTTGCTTTCTTAATGATCTCCCAGTCATAAGTGCCTTTGGTCAAACTGTCTATATACCCTGAAGCCTGCTGGCTAAGTAACACTATCGACGGTTTACGTGGCTTATTCAAGTAGAAATCATCATCCCGCTACTCCTCCAATGCCTCTTTTTCTTTGATCAGTTCAGTGCGAACGGGGAAGTAAAGCCAATCGCCACTTCTTCTGAACTTACCTTTTGCATCAATAACAAAACGTACCGGACCCGATTTTTGGGTTCTACGATTCTGAAGGTAATTATTGATGGTTGTTTCAGCCGATTCCTCCAAAAATGCACTCTTTACTGCCGCAATCAGCGATATTTTGTCCGATTCTAGTGCATTTATCCAATTGGGCTGTTCAAGAGTCCTAGGAATATCTTCAGGAGGCATGATTCCACTTTTTTCAGCTGAGAGGAAGACAAATTCTTCTAGAGCAAATAGCTCTCTTGGTTGCTCTGCCTCAGATTGCTTGGTCTTGGATTCAGTCAAGTTGTAAGACTTCCGAAAGTCAACCCAATACTTGTATACAAGATCAGTTTTCCACAGCATGTCACACAACATTATGACTAAAAAGTCGGAAACATCTGCCCATGCACCATTAATAACCCTGATTAAGTCTGGGGGTAACTCAGAAAGCTGGCATTTTATATCGTTTATATATTCTTCCATGTGGCCACAATGATCAAGGAGCATTTGATTGTCAGTAGCAAGTTTTTCCAAGCAAGCCCTAAGAAAATCGGATTTATTAACTCCAATTACCTCCATTACTTCATCTGCTCTATTGTTTAGATTATCCTCTAATCGAACCGATATAGTTGCGAGTTTTGTTTTATCCACCATTATTTTCACCCGATTAGATTTAACCGCTCCCCCGTTTGCTGAAAGCAGTGATTACTGCGTAATACGCACAGTTCTATATATATATTGCGAAATTTCGTTTGCCCATAATTATTAGTCGATACCCCTCTGACGGAGCGGATGCGGTATTGAGGTACTGGTTGGCACAATGCAAAGCCTGGACGCATTTGTCCACCGAAAAATCCATTATAGAAAAATATGTCGAACATTTTACCCAGCCAACATTAGCTTGCACTAAATATGGATTCGACCATGCTTGGTCTTTAAATCTTGTTTACCTTTGCGTTCCACGGTCTTTAAACACCGTGCAGAAACATACCCAGTAAACCTAAGGTGTTAGCCTAAAACTTAATTTGACCATATTAGGCTTCAAATATGTTTTACCTGATTTGAAAAGATTGTTGGTTATCTTCAAGATGCCTGTGCTTTTCCACGGTGTTCGATCACCGTACAATCGTATACCTCCTACTATGACGTACCCTCATTAAACATCAGGGAGATTTGAGTCTTGATATTAGTTGACTAAATCGAGCATTTTTCGCAGTTATAAAACAGTATATTGAAGCTTACTTAATACCCTGCTATTTCGGTGCCATAAGGCGAAAGTTGTGTTAAAAGAATTTTGATAGTTCAATCTGTGAAGTGCCTTTTGGAAGCGAAATTTGCTTGAGGCTCTTTTCATAATTGCGAACTCTTCTTTGGTGTTCATTTTCAACAAACTTGTCCATTAAATAGGTAAACAAATCGGCGATCAATCGACCCTTAGATTTATCAACTATAATAATTCCTTCTTGTTTAAGCCAACGTATCCAATCTACGCTTTGAAGAAAATTCAAGGCATCATCAAGTCTGGTAACAGTCATCTGTTTTATTTCAGGGCGTAACCACGGTGGAAAAAAGGTGTTAAAAATAGCTAAAACATCACTGTATTTAACTTGAAATTCTTTAGCAAGAAGTTGTGCAGGAGGTATTAGATTCCAGAGTGTATTATACACATTGCAAGCAGTATATGGTACAGGAGCATGCGAGAGAATAAACCTATATTTTGCTAACTCTCCAGACCTCGGCATTATCAAAGTAGGATTAAACAAGGACAATAGTTGTTGATCTTGAACTGAGTGAATACTTTGTTTGATTTCTATTTCTTCTTCTATCAAGTATCCCCAAGTAATCGGACAATTGAGCAATGAGTTAAAAAGTGACGCACTTTTTTCTGGTGTTAGCATTATAACCTCAGGTTTTGATTCAATCTGGGTGCCAGTTGATTTATCCAAAAAAATGAACACTTGAGAATATTTTTCCATTTCATCAATTTTGCTCAGAAGGTTACGTTCGTCTGTACTTTCTGTGTATTTATGGTCAATAATTAGAAAACCATTTGATTTAATCAATAAATCAGGCGTCTTGAAGCCGCCGGCTTTTTCTGTTATTTTGGGCTCAATGTGGCATTCAATATTTTTATTTTTTAAATGCTCTCGCAAGGAGCTGAGGAGAGTGATCGCATGAATGTAGCCGTTAATTTCGCCTTCTACTTCTTTTTTAACATTTTCTAGTGTGGGATATGTACTCAATGCTATCACGCAGTTTTTTGATTAATTTTCATTAACGGGAATATTTCATAAACCAAATGTATAAGTCTCATTAGGCTTTCTGGAGATGCTTTACTCGACGGAATGATTTGTATTTCAGGCGTGTACCCGAAAATATCGAAAGAGCTACCATCAGCTCTATCTAAAAGGCTAAGCATTAACCAGGGATTGCCGCTATGTATCACTGCTGTTGAATAACCACGAGCAAGATGAGAACTCAAAACCGAAAAATCCTTGATCGTCAATTTTTTCATGGGGTCTAAAATAATTTTTGAGATTCTGATTTGTTCTTGATCTGCTTTCCTTTGCCTGTTTGAAAAGGTACGATAATTTTCCAAAGCAACCTCATTATATCTTGATAAGACTAATCGGTTGAAGTTTGAAAAACAATTATCTCCCCCTTCATAAAACGCAAATTGACCATTTGTCTGAATTCTAACATTAAAGAATGTATTAACACCCCTAAAAATGAAGTTCAGGCCAGCGAGGACTTTCTTTTCTCGCTTAAAATCGGCTTCCAGTTCTATTCGAGAATATGGCCTGTCTCTCGGCCACCTTTTCATGCTATCTGGGCTATCATAAGCTCTTAGTATGTAATCTCTTAGTCCTAACTCAGTGTTTTTAGTTACGGACAAACTATCCATAATTTTAAGCAAATCACTTGATTTTATGAATGCTCTTGAAATTACAGGACGCATTTTCTTTAGCCAGAGATTGGCTATATTTTCTGCAATAGCAGGAGACTCAATTGTTTTTATTAACAAATTCCAGAAAAGACCATAATCTAACAAGTAGCCATGAGCCGTTTGTCGCCCTTTCGGGCTCATTATCTCTATGCTATAAGCCTTGTCACCTATTTTCTCTAAAATTGCTTCAGCACCCACTTCCTTGGCCGCCGTCGGCAACTCTTCTGGTTTCAATTTTGCAAAAACGCAATAGATATGTAGAGGCCTCGAGCGGTCTGAGCTGTGTATTTCGTCAAGCTGATTGAATAAGTGCTCTAAAGCACCTATATCCATTACAAACATTCCTCTAATGTTAATCAGAAGCGGAGTAAGTTAAAGATATAATTTTGCCTTTTTGCTGATTTAGGTTTCTTTTACTTTAATGTCACTGATTGCATTTTTACAGCTCTCAGTTTTCTGCAATGGAGTAATGCGTTAGATCATTACATACGTCATCAGCTGTCCCCGGATTAAATAGAGACTTTGTTCTTGAACTCGGTATTCTTCTTTGCCAAATGTTACTAGCAAAGGACGATAGCAGCAGTTTTACAACGCGCAAGTGACTTAATTCAAACAAGAGAACAAGCAAATCTGATGGTTAATAAAATTCTTCAGAAATACTTTCACCTTTATGTTCGGTGATCCAATCTTAAATTCTAAAAAATGGGAATTATCAACTCTATCTGACGTTGGCGAACTAGCAAGAGGAAAGTCGAAACACCGACCAAGAAATGCGCCTGAACTTTTAGGAGGGAAATATCCCTTAATACAGACGGGAGATGTCGCAAAAAGTGGGGATACATAACTGAACATAATCAATCCTACTCTGAAATAGGCTTAAAACAAAGCAAACTGTGGCCGAAGGGAACCCTTTGCATAACTATAGCAGCGAATCTCGCCGCTACAGGAATTTTAACGTTTGATTCATGTTTTCCAGATAGCATCGTTCGATTTACCCCTAATAAAAAAGTAACAACTGAGTATGTTCAATACTGGCTATCTTTTCTGCGCGAAACCTCTAGAAGCGTCAGCTCCGCAGTAGCTCAAAAAAATATTAATTTGGAGATTTTATCAAAACTTAGCATCCCTACTCCGCCAATTCTCCTCCAGAAAAAATTCTCAGTATTCGCATTAGAACTGCAAAAAATAAGAAAAATGCAGAAGCAATCTACTCAAGAAATCGATGATATTTTCAAATCTTTGTTATCAAAAGTTTTTAAGGAGAACGCAAGTTGTGAATTCTGTTTTAATTAGGTGTAATTGGAACTGTCTATATACGGACTTATGGTTGCCCTTAAGCAAATCAAAGTTCGCACCAGATGATATGTTTATGAGACTTCTTCGTTATGAGAGTAGGAAACTCAGACTGGATCCTGAAGCGTTAAACGACCCTATTCTTGTTAAATTAGAATTCAAAAAGTTATCAACTTTAAATTGCTTGAGTACTATCGCTCGTTTCAAATGACTCAGGGTTTTTTAAGGGAAATATGGGATAGGATTGTCAGAGATGTCCGGCTTGATCATTATTGGTCTATTCAAGCAGGAATTCACAGCGCCCAAGAATTGCAAGAAGACTACACATTATCCTCTGAAGAAGCTAAGACCCTCGATGAGTATGAACAACATAAGTGTAGGTTAAATTTAGATGTGGAAGATTGGTTCCTTCATGCACATATTCTAATGGAGAAATACACTAAACTTTTTAAAATTATTATCTCCCTAACTCAATCGGAAAATAAGCATATTGACCAAATCCCCAATCGTAGCTTTCATGAACATACAAAACTGTTTTTGAATGCCAATAATGGATTTACAAGCAAGAAATATTCTGAATTAGTTAAGGATTCTGTTGATTGGTATTTTCCCGATATTAAAGATGTCCGAGATGATTTGATAACTCATGAGCAGATCGGTAGGTTTTGGGGAAGCTCAATTACACCTACAAGCTTTTCAATTAGTAAATTTATTCGTCCTGATGGAATGGCAAGCAAGCTTAACGAACTAGCTGAAAAATATCAGAAGACTTTCGCTATTCTTGAAAAGGAAAGAAACATTTTTAATCTTATGAGTTTCTTCGAGGCAAATATTGCAAGGTTAGACGCTAAGGATGCGCAATTGATTAAAAACATACGTAAAAACTACGGTAGAGATTTCCCTGATATTCCAAATCTATACATTAAAATGAGTAATTTCTTCTCTTCAGTTAATGATTATTTCTTGCAGGAATTAGTTGAATAATTGGATAGCTCGACTTGTAAGAAGAAGAGGAAACTGAAGATCAAACAGAAATGAGATTTCGCAAAACTACTTCAAGAGCTGCAAACTAAGCAAAGAATGAACGGCGAAGAATTCCGAGAATACCGCGACCAATGGGCGAAACAACCCGACGATAGAGAAACCTTAACGCAGCGACTAAAGAAACTATAACCGCATAAGGTAACCAACCGCAATAATCCGCAACTATCCGCCGAACGTTTAACGGCCTGCTGACATATCATACGCCGATGAGCTTTAGAGCCTTTAATTGGCCCGATTTTCAAAAAATACGTCCAAGTCAAGTACCGAAAAACCACCGCGAAAAGAGTCATGTGTTATGCCAATCGCTACTACCATGTTCTTGAATCTGGCAATATCGGTCAACTCAACGCTGTCCCATCAACCACCAGAACCAATGTAATCAAAAGCCTAATCATAATCTCCAAGTACATCGGATGCTACGAGCAATTCAACGCCGCCCTTAAGAGCAACGGAATCAAGAATGCCCGGCCGGACGCACTTGCCGCCTTCGTCAGAATCTACAGCAACAGCAACAACAACCTGGACGAATGGTTCGCCAAAGTCAAGCCAATACTTACGCCCGCAGGAGAATTTGCTGCTGAAATTCTTGCGCCTGACTGGGCTACGATGCAGCAAGGGCATTGAAAGCTTCAACCTTATAATCGAGCTGTCCGATAAAGGCAAATTGTCGGAGTACCTAAGCGCCGACACTGGGATTCTGGAGCATTTTCGGTATAAAGGCAAATTCCTGCGCGGGACAAAGAATGCCTTCATCAGCATAGTGCCTGAAAGTTTGATTCGCGAAATTGCGGGCAGCCAACCTGTGACTTTGCAGCCATCACAAAGAAACTTCAAAGGCGAAAAATTCCGACCCGAATCAGCGAGCTACGGGATTTCTACGGCACCTTCATGATTAGGCACGGACTCGTTGCCCAAGAGCAGACTTGCTCTGTGGCAGGATTCCACCGAGCATATTCGTGAGGCACTACTTTTCTCCTGCGAAAGGAACTCAGAGAACGAACGTTGAAAGCTCTGGAAGAAATGGGCGCCAAAGGCCTTCAATAAATTGGGGGATATAGAGAGAAGCCGACAGGTCTTCAGTAAATTATCTAATCATCAGAACCTATAAAATAACAAAATATAATTTTGATTTGACTTACTTCCTATAGGCTCCAATTCGTGAAAGTCTTTTCCCCGCACGGAGTAGGTTGTATAGACTTTAATGTGAACTCTTTTTTGACCGGAGAATGCGAAAAAAGCTATCCGGCCATGCTTTTCAGGACTCTTTGAAGTCTTCTGTATCTCAAAACGAATGGACCTCAAAAGAAAAATACTACTTGGTTAATTCAGTTCTATAGAAAATAAATGTGGTTAGAGGTTTTATACATGACAAAATGGGAGTATGTTTCAATTGCTTTGGTGAAAGGAGTTCTGGATGCCGGCGTTAAAACGCAAGAAGAGTTGTTGAATAAATATGGTTTAGATGGGTGGGAATTGGTTTCTATTGTTGCGCTTCAAATTAATCAAAGTTTTGAAGTAGTTGCTTATCTAAAACGAGAATTGAGAAACCAGAGTGATACTTAACGATAATCAACCGAAAGGTAACAGCTAAAAGAAATTAATCAATCAACCGAAGAGGTAACCGACCTTTTTTCTTTTTATATTCTGTGTAAATCCGGCCTGTCACCCCCGTTCGCAACAGGTCTTCCCATTTGTTTAACTGTATGTTTAAGCCAATAGCCATATAAGCACGTAAACACATAACAACTTATGTTGATAAGCTCATAAGCGAAAATGTGAACGAGAAATAATGACAGAAATAAGAATAAGATTCAGCGCTTGGAATTTCGCTTATTGTCACAACTTCTGACACGTGGAATCGTCTAAAAAATCTAAATTAAAACGGATGATTGAATATGGGTCGCATCAGCGTGGATCTCCCCGATGAGTTGGAAAAGCAGCTCAGATTGAAAACAGTTGAGAGGCTCGGTGGGAAAAAAGGCGACTTGTCCAAAGCTATCGAAGAAGCAATAAAAACATGGATTAGCAAAAAAGAGTAAGCCCACGTAACTATGTCAATAATCATTTATCAGGTAGCCTAAATCATGGACGTATAAAGGAGGGATAGATAAGAATGAAAAGTAAAGCGTTTATAGATAAAGATGTGTTTGCGTTAGATGAAAAAATCGGCAAAATCAAAGAAATAGAAGTAGACGCTAATGAGTGGAAAGTAACCCATCTTGAAGTCGAATTGGATAAGAACGTAGCTGAATCTGTGCTTGGCGCAAACAAAGGCGGAGTACGAAACATGCTAAACGTTTCAGCTTTAGAGAAAGGGACTGGCATATGGACAGAGGATGGACTGCACTTAAAAGTTGCAAAAGACAAACTGCACATGTACCTAAAACCAGTAGTTAAAACTTAGGCGCCTGTGCAATTTTTTAGCGCATTTTAGGAGGTGTAACAAATTATGCCAGAACAACATATAGACGTTAAAGAACAGATACAGAAGATGGGCGAAAAATGGAGTGAATTCCAGGAAACCTGGGTTTCCCACTTCAAAAATATGGAAGTGGATGTATTAGAATGGAACTTTGGCGTGGGGAAAACCGGTGAAGACACTATCTTTGAAATGAAAGCCAAGGTCGCTGTAAGACAAAAGAAGTAACGTGTCCTTCAAGAACGGGGTGAGTAAAAACATCTCATTAGCTAAGGGTAATGTTACTGCCCCAACCCTTTTTTTAATAAGTGATGGCTTCTGTTTTGGCCATATAATTATTTTTTGTTGTCTTGTATAGTTTTTCTTGAATTGAAGAATCTATATCGAGCTTGGGATAAAATATGTATTTGATGAATACTCGACTGGTTGAAGTGAGTTTACAAGAGTTGTTTTTTTTTATCTTTCTTGCATAACTACGTTTTTTGTTAGGTTCCCTCAGATAATACACACATGACATAATTTCAAACTCTTTTGCGTCGATTTTGGGTAGCTTTCTTTCAGAGAAGGGCGTTTGCTTACGATAATTATGAAGGCTATGACAAAATCAACGATAGTCCTAAACGAAGTGGAAGTAATACCCATGAGAAGTACTCCATATTGAATTGCGATGGGTCTATATTTGTATGCAATGTTTTTCAAGGCGCCAAGACTTAAATCGAAAAACCCAAAGTAAGCAACCACGACCGGTATAATTGCAGCTATAATCGCGATCTTTAGAATCTTGTGAAATAGGTAGCTTACGATAAGTCCGAAGACAAATGGAATAATTATCAAAAATAGTGGTGGAATATCGCCAATGCTTCCTCAAGTGATAAAATTAATTACTTGGTCTATTGCACCCAAAATCAGCAACTCCAAACAAGTAAGGGATGACTACAGAATTTTTTAGATGCAGATTGTAGCAGTCAAACAGTCACAATCTTAAAATAGATTCCAACGTAAACTAAGTATGAAAATTTTGATTTGCCTTAACTCCGCTATCTGTCTGCATAAAGCGGTTTTGAGGGCATTATTTTTGGAGGTTATTACTATATGTCAGAAAAGATTTCTTTAAGGGAAATAATTGGCGTAATTCTAAGTGAGATAAAAGCCATACTCAAAGGATATATGAATGAAGCGGAGGCTGCTGTTAAGAAACGCCTCAAAAGACTCATTATCATAAGTATAGTTGGCAGTGTTTTGATGGCTCTTGGAATTTCATTTATCGGTTCAGCTTCCTTATTCATACTTATCGGGTCGTTCAAGTACCTTAGCACCTCTATGCCGGCATGGGAGGCTTTGTACATCATGGGCATCACTTCAGGTATCATAGCCGGTGTACTCTTTTTTGCGCTTTTTATTATCATACGGAATCAATTGAGATCTCCCGAAAAAGCTGACGTGCACAAATAATTTATGGACCTTTTTCGCTCGGAAAGATGTGTGGTGAAGTTCGACCTCTCCGAAAACAAAGATTTACAATAGTCCCCTCTGCATGCATCAAAACAAATAAGTCCTTTTTTCTAAAGAAAGGATTTCTAATATAGTCTTTCTCCATGGCCTGGCCCGAAAGAATACATGTCAACATTCTAAGAACATAATCGAAGTAAATCTCTAAAAAAGCAAAATCATCTGCAAACGCTTTTTAAAAACTGATCTTTATTAAAAAAAAGGGAAAAGATGCGGGAGATATCACCAGTTGGGGTATGTTCCCCCGAACAGTACTTAGCAAATAAAACCTCTTCTAGGAAAAAGCAAAAAAAGAGCGCTTATTTCTTGTCTTCTGACGGTCTACTCTCAAGTTCCAATGCACTTTTAAGGAACGCTTTAAGCGGCGGGTCTTTGCTGAAAACTGCATTACTCACTGTTCTGGCTTAGCAAAAGGAACAAGGGAAACGTATCCAAATTCAATTCACCAGCTGTTTTGATTCCGAGGAACAGCTTGATGTTTCTCTGAGCCTCCACTGTGAAGTCGCTCAGGTAAATCTGTAATTCGTCGGATTCACTATTTTTCAAATTTACTCATCTCCTTAGCTATGTCCTATACCTGATACATAAAGGTCCATCAGAAACGGGAATCTATCCAGACAAAGACTAAAGGCTCGGTGATTAAAACGCTTTAAAAGGCGAGCGCTGAAACGACATATCAACGGAGGGGCGAGGACAATGAAAGAAAAATGGGGCATGCGGGGTGATACCTCCGCTGTCGCGGGGTTCAAATCCCCAAAATCCAACGTCAATATGGGATAACTTAACTTCTGAAAATTATATTAAACAAGCCTGCTGATAACGATGTCTGGGAAAGCAGTAATGACTGATTCGATGATAGATAAAGCAAGTGCTTATGATAAAAATGGGTTAATGAAGCATGAGATCGATAATGCGCTTGGCTTATTGAAGCAGTTTAGGGCAAAATATCCTTTCGCGGAAAATCCTGAATCTATAGCTTCATTGGCACCCGATGACATTCTTAAAATTGAGTCGGGTGAGTTGGGCGAGTTTTTTCATTATATAGAGTTTTATCTCAGGCCGCTGGGGCACCTTTCAATCCATGGCACTACTGTTTACCGCAATATTAGAGATCAACTTGAAGATTTCAAAGATTTGCTTTACATCGCCGTTGACAAGAAAAAGTCTCTTGCTGAAAAAGTAGACGCTCCTTGGGAAGAAATAAGCCATATGGGCGCAGATAAGCAAGTTGCCAAGAAAACTATCTTTTGCTTCAATTATGAAAGCGGTGAGGTACTGCCAATTTTTAGCACTGCTCATTTGAGGCATTTCGTTAGCCAAATTGTTGATGTATCGAGTAGTCCAGCGAAGAATTATTCGCTCGGGGAAGAGTATGCGTACTTAACTTCTGAATTGCTGAAAGCTAAAAATAATCTGCCAATAACTCAACCATGGGAAATCACATATTTCGCCCGTTTCTTATACAACGTTTATCCCACCACCTGAACGAGAATTTACTACACTTGACTTGTCTGAAGGAAGAAGAAATCGCCATGTAGAAACAAAAGAGCAAACAGAAATGAGAGATTTCGCAAATCTACTTCGGGAGCTGCAGGCTAAGCAAAAAATCAACGGCGAAGAGTTCCGAGAATACCGTGATCAATGGACAAAACAGCCTAACGATAGAGAAGCCTTAACGCAGCGGTTAAAGAAACTATAAACGCATAAAGTAACCGACTGCATTAATCCGCAACTACCGCCGAACGTTTTATGTAAGCAGTACTATGCGTTTTTGGATAAAACAAGTATATTATAGTATACTTGATCCATCCAAACATCCATAGTACTATTTTGTTGCGAAAGTTTGCTGTAAATTTATGGACGTTTTGGAAAATCAATGGGTTAAATATGTCAATGCAAACAAGATTCTTAAGGTGAAAAACTTGTTAAGTAAGGTTGAGCTTGAATTTTTAAAATCATCCGAAAATTTTAACGCAAACTATGCGTACGGGATAAAACATCGTTTGAATTGCAAAGTCAAAGCGTTACAAGAAGAATTGGGGCAATTGCAGAAAAGTGGGTTCTTGAATCTTACAGAATCTAATAAGAATCTTACAGATTTTAATAAGATTAACACAGAAAATAGCAAGAACCAAAATTGCGATCAGGGCAATAATTGGGCTGCTTTTAATAATAATAATGGTGGGCCGAGCCGGACTCGGACCGGCGACCTTTGGCTCGTAAAGCCAACGTCCTAACCAGGCTAGACGACCGGCCCACACAGGTGTTTGATAAAAAGACTACATAGGTTAATATTAGAATTTTGTTTCCTGATGTAATTATTATTGAAATTCCGCTATAAACAAAGAGGATTAACGCACAGGTTTACAAAGGTCAAATAGAACATCAGAAATCGAGTAATCCCTTATACTTAGGTTGTTGATCGGCAGGCTTCTCGTCATATGGAACCATAAATTGATCAAGAATTGACGATTTTCCCCTGAGCAAGTTGCAGGCATTCCTGGGTATGTTAGGATCTTTCCAATAAGTTTTATTACTAAGATCTTGCCACGCCGCTGTGTATTTTCCGCTCTTGCAACAGAGAATTAGGTCGTAAAACCAGTTCTGATTTCCAATTCGAATACTTGAGACGTATGGTGCCTTTAGCCTGTAATAGCCGAATGTTTTACGGAGTTTTTCCATGTAAATTTCTAAGGCTTTAGTATTGTCGATTTCTTCACCTGCAACTAAGGCGTTTCGCCAAGAGGAGTCACCGTAAAAATCATTGAGGCTCCCTGAAGTTCTTTCCTGGCAAGTTCTTTGAAAACATTTTGTTGGAAAATTAATCAGCAGATCGCTTTCTGTCTTCAGGATTGTATCTATGCTTCTCCAACTGACATTGAAACCTTCATTATCAACAAAAACAAAGCTGTGAACATCTTCAGGTTGGTTGCCAAATATTTGATCAGCAACCGTATTAGCGTTATCGTTAAACATTTGACAAGGGCTGCCCAATTCTTTGGCTCTCTCTTTTAACGCTTCAAACCTTTCACGATTCTTCTCAACAACAACAAAGGAAGAGTAAGGTTCTCTTGCAAATGCTTTAGCGACAAATACTGAGCCAGCAACTATACAATCTGCTTCTTTAATGTAAGATGTACCTGAACCAGCCATTAAGTCGACATATCGCCAAGCGTTGAAGTACTTAGGAATTATAGTGGTGTAAACGTTCGACCATTGGCCTAAAACTATGAGTTTGACTAAGGAGAAATCGTGGCAGGGATAAGGCTCTCCTTTGGTTTTTACAACATGATCTGCCAATATTTTCTTCGCTTTCTCAACTGTCCAGCCTTGTTTATCTTTTCGCTGAATTTTCTTCATTTACTCCACCTCCGCTTTCCTCAAACCAGGCTGGTCGGATTGATTTCCTGATAACCAACCTGTTTTGGGATAACATCTTGAGAAGTTGAAGCGTCTTTTCCTGCAACGGCTCAGGCATTTCTCCGTTGTAATTATCATAGCCGATGTAGACTATGAAGGGCTGAATCTCTTCAATCCATTGAGCCAGAATATCTGCATCAAACTCTAGGATTGGCTCAATACTGACCATCTTTCTGCTCCAATTGAGGCTCTTCATTGCTTCATATCGTTTGCTTGGAGGAGGCGCTTTAGAGAGATTGTGCTCCTTAACAATCCGATCAATGTCGGTCTCAATAGTTGTGCCCAAAATTGCGTTCTTAGGCATTCTGTTAATAAATTCGTGGTATCTTTTTGGGTTTTTAGTCAGGAGCAGAAAATCAGCTTCTGGGAAAAGCTCAATGTGATCTAGGACTTTGTTGATCCAGCTGCTCTGCATAAAGTCACCGAATAGATCGCCCATGTCGGAAACAAAGATCAGGTCGCCCTTTTGGAACTTCACTTTGAATTCTTTCTCATTAAGCATTGGCTTGAAGCCGTTCAGATAACGTTCAGACTTCTTTAACTTAGTTTCTGCCAGTTGGCGAGCCCAGCAATATTTACAGTTGAATAAACATCCACTTACAGGATTCCAGGTGCCTGAAACCAGCTTGAACATCCTTCCATTAGACTTACGGTTTAGGTAATTTTCAAATAACACCTTGACTTCCGTGAAATTGCGCAGCCTAGCGTCATTGGATTTACAGTCAAGGCTGTTACCATTCTTAATGGCGGTTGACTTAACGAGGTTTCACCTGCATCAGTTACAGCTTATGCTCCTTTTATTATTTCTCTATTCAGCCAAGCAAGCAAGACAGGCACAAATAGCTGGATTAGTGATTGCAGCTTTAGAAGATAATGATGTTAGTGATGATACGGCGACTTGGAGTTGCAAATGGGTGTTATCTTTGAGAGATAAACCCAAGTTAAACGGTTTAGTCTTAATACAATCAGTCACGACATCAACGGCGCTATGAGCACTAACAAGAACAATGTCGTAATAAATCAGCGTTTATTTCCATACCGAAGCGGTAGCTTGTTTTTCCGTAAATTATATTAGCGTATTAGGTTTCAGTTTTTAATTGTATAGAAGCGTTTGTTTGGGCGATAAAAATGCGAAAAAGGTTCAGAGTTTTGTTGGCGATTTTTTTAGTTGCCTCTGTTCTTTTTGGGTTCGCAGCAATATTTCAATCGGTGGTAGGTGTAGACTCAAACAGCCCAGACGCCAATTCTTGGCCAATGTTCCAAAATGACCTGCGGCATTCAGGATACTCCCTATCTCCAGGCCCATTAGGCAACCAAACCATCTGGAAATATACAACAAATGAAACATTCGCGGATGCACCGACAATTGCCAACGGCATACTTTACGCTAGCTGGGGGTCTCTGTATGCATTAAACGTTTCCACAGGCGCTCTACTGTGGCATTATTCAATAGCTGGTTCCATATCCTCATCACCCGCGGTAGCGGACGGTGTATTGTATGTAGGTTACGTCGGCGGTTTTTGCGCCCTAAACGCATCAAACGGCAGGTTCCTCTGGAATTTTGGCACGCCTTCCCTGGAAACCTATTCGTCCCCTGTCATCTTTAATGGCATAGTTTATACCGGCGGAAATGCAAACGTTTACGCACTTAACGCCTCAACTGGCTCTAAAATCTGGAGCTTCCCCATGAATAGTAGGATGGTATTCGCTCCAGCCATTGACAACAACCTTGTAATCGTTACCTATGTGACTAACGATTGGTCAATAAATGGAAGCGTTTATGCATTAGATGCTTCAACAGGCTCATTAGTTTGGAAATTTACTGCTAAAACTCAATTTTATGCATCACCCTGCACTTCACCCACTATTGCAGACGGCATGGTCTTTGTAGGCTATGACAACGGCTACCAGTACGCATTAGACGAGGCAACTGGGCAGGTGCTTTGGAGCAACGGAACAAAAATTTGGATCCGCGATATAAACAGTGGAAGCGGTTATGCAGCAAACGGTCACGTGACTCCCGCGGCAGTAGCAAACGGCAGGGTCTACTTTGGGGCAACCAGTGACGACAACTTGAGTTTATCTAACATTTATGCCTTAGACGAGCTTACTGGCGCGAAAATTTGGACTCATCATTTGAACGGTTGGGTTAGCGGACCAGTTGCGCTCGCAGGTAACTTGGTCTTCCTAACTGGAAACGACAGGTACATCTATGCATTGAACGCCGAAACTGGAAGCGAGGTGTGGAAGTACATGACCAGTGGACTAATGAATTCTCCATCGGTTGCCGGCGGAGTAGTATATGTCGGGTCGGACGACGGCACTGTATATGCCATTGGTGGCACAGACTTTTCTTATGGACCCAACCCGACTGCAAAGCCAACTGCTACACCCGGTCCAACGCCGACTTTTTCGCCCACGCCAATTGGTTCCCCTCCACCAACGTCTGTTTCAGGACCCTCGCCTACTCCAACGCCGACTTTTTCAACGACACCTGGCTTTGAAATGACTGGAAACATAACTAGCTCCCAAGTATCATGACGTAAATTGGGTGACCAATCAAAACACAACCAAAATCTCTTTCACAGTTACAGGAGAAAGCGGCACGTTTGGCTTTAGCAACATAACGATATCAAAAAGCCGAATACCCCAAGCAACAACACCAGTAATCTATGTGGATAACACAATAGTTCCAGAGCAAGGCTACACTCAAGACTGCAAACAATTATTACGTATGGTACATCGTCCACTTTAGCACGCACCGCATTCTCGTAGAGTTTAACCCCGATACCGCTGCGTCACCTCAAGCAACTAATCTAATTAGTGGAGGCGAAGGAGAGATAAATTTTCAGTCTGTAATCTATGGCCTGGCAATTGCATTTGTGATTGTGGTTGTGGTTAGCGTTGTTCTTAAATTGGCGCTGAATGAAAAGAAAAAACTCTAATTGAAGGAATTTTTTCTCTTATGGAGTCTGAACGCTGTCTTTTTTATAGTAAGAGAAGTAGTAGAACAAATAATTTTTTTATGTTCTACTACTTCTAACCTAAACGCCGAATCACTTGACGCACAGCCTCCTAAGGCTTATTCGTATTCTTAGCAATAACCAGCAAAGACGTTTTAGCAGCAACAAGTAAGTACGCAAATAAGTTTGGTTGGTTGATTAAAATTTAATACACAAAATATCCCTGAAAAGAAACCGTTAAAAAGTTTTGGCACTATCAATTCCGCCGCAGTATATAGGTTAAACTTTCTTCTTCTATGAAAAAACAGGTGGCAAGCGTTAACTGAACAAGCAGTTCTATGGAAAGAACGCATAGGAAAATTTTACAGGTGTTTGCGGTTTAGACAGTTATCAGTTAAAACAGCTTTTATTCCATTTGAGCAGCAGCAAGAACTATACTTTGGAGTGGAGTTTGATTTGGCAGAGCAACGTAATAATCAATCAGATTTTAGTTTTGAATTGGAGGAATTGAGCGCAAAGTTTGCAGGGACAAAAGAGCCATTAAAGAAAACTTAGCCCTTCTATGTATGTTTTAACTTTAGGTATTCCTTCAATTACTCTTTTCTTTAACGCTGACTTTTTCCTAATAAGAGAAGTAGTAGTCGCTAAGGAGCTATACGACTACTACAACTCTTAGAACTGAAATTTTTCCTGCAGATCTTTATCGTTGACTTTTCGAAAGCAATAAAGCTGGAACCAAGGCTTCTCATCTGATATAGTGATAAAAAAGATTATCGGCGTGTTAAAACTGAAAGAAGATTGAGCTAATCTAGAAAAAGCAAATGGATTTGCCGGAATTTGAATGCTTACTTGAGACTCTGTTCAATTTCTCTTCTCGTCTTGGAGCCAAGCTTTATTGGTGCATCGTTTAACCATGGAATATACTCCCATTTCCAAATCCTGTTGTTTGTATCATGCTCAGCCATTGCGTGGTTCGAAGTATTTACAAACACAACAGGGTGATTACGGTTAGCAAAATAGTACTTGACAGGATGTTGCGGTGCTGGTGGAGGAGTTTTGTCGCCGTGAATTGAATCTGCATTCATTCCCTCCTCATTGCTGTATATCCCCTCGAAGGTGAATCGGTCACTTGCTAGATCCTTCCCCACAAGGATTCTAAATGATTCAAGATCTATCACCCTACCATATATCAATCGGCGAATGAGACTGTAGATAGAGTTCAAGACCCCGTGCTGGCGAAGCCGTTCATTATTGAAGAGAATGGAGACTTCCATTTCATAAGATCTGTCCGAATTGGCTGGTCCCTTTGCACAGTGGACCTCGCGAACGAAGTTCTTTAAGGCGTCGACGCTTGGCTGATACACAACTGGAATCAATCTATCGTCTTGCAAATCAATTGGTGTATCGAGAATATTATTCCCCTTTATCGAAGGATGCTCTAACTCATTCACTATGTCTTGATACAGGCGGTAAATTGTTGAATTTGTAATGTCTTCTCCTTCCTGTGCCCACTCCCAAATCCAATGTTTGTCATCAAGCTGAAAGACCCACCGATCCTTAGGTCCCTCTCTCCTGTTTGGAAAATTATCCCTTGCAGTGTACTTCTCAGTTTTGGGTTCTGAAGGTTTTCCCAAAATTTCAAAGCCCAGCATGTAACGAAGCATAACGTCTTTTCCCATAAAACTGCTATATTTTATTTGGCTGCTCCGTACAACAATCAAGCACTCTTCCTTGACAGTTCGTGCAAAATTAATCGTGCAGTTATCAGAATCCCAAAACTCTTCCCTGCCAGTCCAAGAAAACTTGCCAAAGAAGCCAACTTTCCATTTCTTTTCTTTAACAGTGAACCAAACTGTATCTGAAACCATTATTAGCCCAAGTGATGTTAGGTCTTAAGTCTCTACGCATATAATTAGTTTTTTAGTTTTAGTGTATCGGCTAGTTTTAGACTTATGTTCAAACATAAAGCATGAGAGGCTTTATTACCAAAAGAGAATGACCTCGAGCTTTGGTACCCAAATTAAATACGATTTTCTCCATAGCTTTCTGAATCATCGGGGATCCTATCCCCAATTTACCAGTAGCAGTACTTTGTCATTATTAGCCAAATGAACAAAACTAGACAGATGACTTAAACCTCAGCATCTCAACTAAATTAACAAAAAAGCAATCTAACAACATGGAGGGCATGGGCAGAAAACAGCCTATCTCTGCGAATTCTTGTTTAAGGGAATTTTGTTTTCTGGAGAATTGGAGTACTAAATAGCCGACTATTATACCATAATAGTTTGAAGCCTATTGAAAACAGAGTGATACTTAGACAATGCTGTAATAGAAAAATTTAATTTGATAATGAAATATATGTCAAATTAGAAGAGGCGTGGTAAATGAACGGTCAGTTTTTGGAACGCTCGAGTGAACATATGAATGGCCTCGCTAACATAGAGTTGATAGGTGTCTCGAAGTCCTTTGGTGCACTGAACGCTGTCAAAGAATTTAGTCTTGCTGTAAAACCAGGCGAAATAAGAGGTCTATTAGGACCTAACGGTTCAGGCAAAAGCACGAGTATGAAGATGATTCTGGGATTGCTAAAGCCAGATTCGGGCAGCGTCAACGTATGCGGCATCGATGTTAGGGCCAAACCAGTTGAAGCCAGAAAAACCATAGGCTATGTGCCGGAAACACCTTTTCTATACGAATACCTCTCTGCAGCAGAGTACTTAGACCTAGTCGGAGTTGCCTACGGACTAGACCAAACTACAAGAAAGAAGCGGGCTGGCGAGCTGCTTCAAGCCCTCCAAATAGACAAGCATGTTAACGAGGTCATGAGTGGCTTCTCGCAGGGAATGAGGCAAAAGATAGCGCTTATTTCAGCGTTGATGCATAAACCGCAGGTCCTCATTCTGGACGAGCCTCTTAACGGTTTGGACCCCAGATCAGCGAAGATCGTGAAGGAGATCCTGTATCACTTAGCAGAAGAGGGTGTCTCGATTCTCTTCAGCACTCATGTTTTAGAGATAGCTGACGCTATCTGCAGCAAGATAACAATTATCAACAATGGCTCCACCATTGCAGAAGGAACCTCGCAAGAAATTAAGACCATGGCTGGCCTTAAGAGCTCAACTCTTGAAGACGTATTTCTCAAACTTACTGGAAGCGAGGACACTGCAAAGGTTGTGGAGGCCTTAAAGCTGTGAGACTCAGCTTAATCTTAACACTTTCCTCCGCTTTTTTCAAATCCTACTTCAGATCATCTAGCCAAAGGGCCTCTGTATCATTCTTCTCAAGACCAAAGGTAATGCTATTCATTAACGTCATTGCGTTCATCATTCCAGCCTTGGTACTGCAGTTTGTGGTGGGCATCTTGCCAGCTGATTTCGAGGCTTTTTTGGCACCGCTTGTTGTTCAGGGAATAATTAGTGTACCTGTATTGCTCACGTCGGCGGTAATCGTTTCAGGCTTGATGTTCGAGCTCGGTCAAGGGTCCGCAATCTTTTCAAGTGAAGCTGTAAACTGGTGGCCTGTCACACCCAGGGAGTACGTCGCTGCTTCCGCACTCTCAACCTCTTCACTCTACTCCGCCTTCCTCGCCCTCTCCGCTGGCGTCACGCTACCTCTCGCAATAAAGTTTGGGCTTTTCTATGTTTGGCCTGTGATGGTGCTGCTCTCAGTATTTGCGCTCTTTTTGGGTGCATTCATTGTGGAATTTCTAAAATCAATAATGAACAGGGTTTCTGCAGTGGCTTACAAGAAGAGTGGACGACTTACTATGGCAGTCAGGTTAATTGTCCTAGTTTTTTTCCTCGCGATTATTCAAATGGCGTTTCAACCTTACGTCTTGTACTGGTTTTTCGATAAGATCGTGGCTGGGATTGAGGTCGTCTGGATGGTGCCCTTTGTATGGTCGTCAGCCGCAATGGTTAATCTGTTCAGATACGATATGGCTCAGACGGCTCTTTTCGGATTGCTTTCATTATTGTTTACATTAGCTCTCTATGAAATAGCATCTAGATTCAGGAGCAAATACTGGTGTCCTGTTCCGATTTCGATCTCAATCGATGAATCATCAGACTATGTTCCTAAGGGCTCGATCAGCAAGGGCATTGGCTTTGGCTCTTTTGCGTCACTTCTGGCATTGAAGGAGTTTAGGGCACTCACAAGACGAAAGGACCTTGCCAGATTCATAGCAATCCCAGTAGTGATTGCTGTGTCAATTCTTGCGCCCGTTGTTGCTTCTCCTGGGGATATGAGTGGAAGAGGCCCAGGTTTCTTTCTTGCCGCGATGATGCCGTTTGTTGTGCCACTCATGTTTGCGACTATGAGTATTGGTCAGGAAGGTATCTCCATAATGAACTTGCTTAGTCTGCCCGTCAAGGCAAACGAATTAATCAAGGGCAAACTAGCACCAGCATGGCTAATCTCTTGTGCAACGACTTTTGCTGTGATCGCTTTGATGGAGATTTTTGCACCTCTTGGTCTCAGCAACACTTTAGCGATTGTGGTAGTTTCGTCAATGGCTGTGATCATTAACAGTTTTATCGGTCTTGGAGTTGGATCACGCTGGCCTGACTTTACGGTTGGCGCTAGGAGCAGATACGTTACCTTAATGGGGTTCCTCACAGGATTCACCTACTCGGCCCTCGCTACAGTTGCGGTTTATTTTCCGGTGGGACTGTACATCGTGACCAGTGGAGGTGTTCGCAGGGAAGCTCCTTTCTTGGGCTTGGATCTTCTCCCTATGTTTGCAGTATCAATAGCGCTGGGATGTGTGCTAATAGTGCTTTCATACATATACTGTAAGAGAGGAGTAGAGAACTTGCTTTCAAATGTGTAGGTTGAGGTTGGCGCTATGGTCCAGCCATTATGTGCTCCCTAAAATAGAAATGAATTGAATTCTGGAGTTTATTGGTAATCCTACATCATTGCATTAGCAAAAGCGCGCGAAGACCCTAACTTTGAGGATGCAAATTAGGCGCCTGACTTTGGCGGCATCATGTCTGCTAACAATTCGGTTAGAGGCGGGTTACTTATTGGTTCGTCTTCTACGATCTTTCCGTTAACGAGACGGTAATAGGTGATTACTCGGGCAGAGACCTTTTTCCCGCTGGCGAGGGTGACGTTCATGTTGCCCCGAAAAACGACCGAATCGCCTTCGGCTACTACATCCGCGATTTCAAAATCGCGTGTTGGCGCAGAGGCTTTCAGACCGGAAATCACAGCCTTGAAACCATTGCGGTTGGTGACGCCCATACTCGGATTCTTATAGTCCGGTGCAAGGAACTCGTCGATAAGGTCGGCATTACCGCCGCCCAACACCTCTTTGATGAATCTGCGGACGATTGCTTTGTTCCCATCGGTTGTCATTTCAAAAATCTCCTATACTTTCAGATGGTCACGCAGTTAATAAAACTTTATTGGCTCTCATTTCTGAGGAGGGCTTTTGATTTGGGAGGCTTTTTTGCACGCAAATCACAATATTCACAAACAAAGAAAACAGGTTATCTTTCAAGTCTAATTCTTCAAATGTGTCAGGCAATTCAACCTTTGCCACAAGAAGTTTTTGTCCATCCGAATTTTTTGATATCCCTAAACCCAAAAGGAGAAACTAGGATTCTAAAAGCGGGTATTAAATTTTCTTATATAACAAAATTTAAATATATTTATATTTAAATAGGCTGTCAAATAGGTGCTTGATTATGGGTCTGGATTGGAAAAAATGGACAAAGAACGACTTGATCTTTGGAGTAATTCTTCCGGTAGTTGCAGTTTTTGTTATTGTGTTAATCTCAAAACTTCCCTCGCTGTTTGGTGGAGGTTTTGGAATTGTTACTGGATTAACGATGGAGATATTAGAACTTGTCATCATAGTCGGTGTTCCCTTATCCCTTGGTTTGTTATGGAATCAATGGGCTGGCGGAGCCTCAGGTTTCTTGATGGGTACCTTCTATGCCCTGTACTGGGCAAACAGTTTTCATGGGATGCCAGGTTCTGGAACGGTCTTGTTGGCATACATCCTGAGTCCAATGTTAATCGGCTACATGGCTGGAGCTCTAAATAAGCGGTCAGACAACTTCAAAAGATTATTAATTTCTGGCATTGTCGCTTCCACTATTGGGGGTATAGTACTCTTCAGTATATTTCAAATGTCCAGTGCAAACGTAGTCACAGGACTAACTGGATTTGCGCTTACCGTTTTGGCACGTATTTTAGCCGCTGTACTAACCGCTATCGTGGTCAAAGTTTTCTTCTGGTACGGCATGGGAGCTCACAAACATCCAAATATTTCCTAACCCCTTTATGTTTTGGGGAAGCTTTTTTGAGCCAAAATTCTTGCGATAAAAAAAATTGCATAAATTGGAAGGACGGGCACTGTTCCCTTACTAACCCAGAAAAGGTTGGCAATGCTTGTCTTGATTATGAGGACGCTATGGATTTTCTTCGACTAAAGGCAGATGCGGTAAAAGGTACACTTAGCTAAATTTTGTTAGGTTGTCCAAAAAGAAAATATTTCCAAGTTGTCCTTTTCAAATTGCTTTTTTAAGATAGCTTTGACTTCATCCTCGTTTAGGTTCCACAGGTCGTTTTTGCCTTTGCACAAAGGAATTCCTGTCTCTCTAAGGAATTGCCCCTTAGGGAAGTCAAGGAAGATATAGTAACGCGCCCTGTCCATCAATATTATTCTTAACGTTGTAAGCTCTTTGTTAGGCGAAAGAGCATTTTGTTCAAGTATAAATACAATCGACTTTGGCTTTTTTTCGCTAACTAAACGCTTGAATTCTCGCCAATCCCTGATTCTTACATGGCCGTCATTCATCTGATTCACTGTCAAATCAAACTAACCTTCGCCACAGGCAACCCCTCGGTCCATGGCGTTGACGTATTTATCAGCATCCTCTCTGCTCTTAAATGGTCCAAAGATGACATCGTACTGAGGGTGTGTTTCCTTGCTTGGTTCTTTTTCGCTTTCGAATACGGTAGGCTTCACATTTTCTCTTAATCCGACATATATTTTCATATTATACTACTCCTTTAGTCCCCTAATTAGCTCCTGTACTTGACGCTCGATTTCGTCCCTGATTTCTTTGACTTTTTCTATGGGTTTTCCTTTTGGGTCTTCAAGGTGCCATTCGATTGTAGGCTTGAAGAATGGTCCAGGGCAAACTCCTTGGTCATTGCAGCCCATAGTAACAACTAAATCTACTTCCTGCGCCATCTTTGCGGTTATCAGTTTTGGGTTGTTTATTGAAAGATCGATGCCTTTTTCCTTCATAACCTCAACAACCACAGGGTTCACCCTCTCAGCAGGTTTGTTACCAGCGCTAGAAGCGATAACCTTGCCACTTGCATATTTATTGGCGAAAGCCTCCGCCATTTGGCTTCTTCCGGCATTCTCGACACAGACAAAGAGAATTGTTTTCATTCTGAAATCCTCCAAATTAGTTCTTTCTCAGTTTTAAGGCAGGGTCTTTTCTGAGTTCCTGTATTCTCTCACGAATCGCTTTCTTAGAGGGATGTTGAATAGCGCCGGCAGGGCAGATGGCGTCGCAGCCTGAGCACATGACCACACAATTGTATGGATTTCTTACTACAGGTCTTTTCTTATTATCTTTCTGCTCAAACCCGTAGGTACCTAGCGTACAGTATTCCACACATTTGCCACAGCTTTGACATTTATCATAGTCAATCGTTGGATACCAAGGAATCTTTCCGCGTGGGATTCCGTGCCAAGTTTCTTCCGACATTCACATATCTCCCATTAGTTCATTTCATAACAATATAGCAACTTTTAAATATTGTTATTGATAATAACAGAATATGCCAAACAATCAGGAAGAAAACTTTCGATTCAAATCAACAGTGTTCCATGCTCTCTCTGATCCCATTCGGCTTGAAATTATTGCGTACTTGAGGGATGGAGAAAAATGCGTCTGTGAGATAGTTCCCCATCTTAACCTTATTCAACCGCTCGTTTCACGTCACCTAAAAATTCTAAAGGATGTTGGAATGGTCAGATGTCGAAAAGACGGAACAAAACGGATGTATTCTATCGTCGATGCCAAAATTCACAATGTAGTAGACGCATTGACACCAGATTTGGTTAATACCTTGACGAAAGAGGTATTTGAAAACGTAACTTGTCCTTGAGGGAATAAAGGAAATGAGAAAACAAAAATTGATAAAATTGAAAGGCCTGTGGGCTGTAAAATGACCAGCCAAAAAGCTACCTTAAGCACCTATAAAGTTGATTGTACAGGTTGTAAGGCCTGTGCAAGTGATTATCAAGCAGACAATCTTAGGCATGCAATAGCCCGTCTGAGTGGAATTTTAGAAGTAAAAGTAGATGAGTTAACGGGCAAAGTTGTAGTGAAATTTGATAATGCTAAGATAAATCTTGCTAAAATAACCGAGCGTATGGAGAAGCTCGGCTATCACGTTGAGGTATTGTCAACGGAGGAAAGCAAATGAACGAGCATATACAAGGTGTAATTCTGGTTATTTTAATCGGCATATTCACTCTAGCGGGCGCTATCGTGGGAGGAACCCAGATAATATATGCTCATGAAATTAGCGTTGCTTTAACCTTGATTGCCGTTGCTTTAGGCTATCGCATCTACGTGCATGGTATTCGATCGTTACTGCACGGTGGCATTACTGCTCAACTATTCGCAACTATTGCGATTTTTATCTCTGTAATAGCTGGTTTAATCTTACCTACAGTGGTGCCAGTTTTTGGCACTGCAGAATCAGTCGGTTATCTAACGGCATCTGCCATAGTGGCATTCATAATACTTGCAGGTATGACTATCGAAGGATATATTATCCATAGAACAAGGGGTGCTCTTGAAAAGCTTATAAAAATGAGCCCCACAACTGCACGCGTGCGACGAGATGGTAGAGAAATTGAAGTACAGATTGATGACGTTAAAGTTGGTGACTTTGTACTAGTTAAGCCAGGCGATAAAATACCTGTTGATGGCCTGGTGATCTCGGGCTACAGCACCGTTAACCAAGCAACAATAACTGGAGAATCAATTCCTGTAGAAAAGAAAGCAGGAGACCGCATGTTTGCTGGAACCCTAAACGAGAATGGGGCGCTTGAAATTAAAGTTGAAAAAATCGGCGACGACACAACTCTTGCCCACCTCATTCAACTAGTTGAAGAAGCTCAAGAGAAGAAGGCGCCGATACAGAACATCGCAGACCGCTTTACAACATACTTCCTGCCAATTATGGCTATAGTTTCAACTTCAGTATTTTTGGCTAGTTATTTCACACTTGACTTCGAGATAGCACTTGCCAGAACGGTCACCGTCCTCTTGGTTGCTTGTCCTTGCGCTCTTTCAATCGCTGTCCCTGTAGCTGTTGCAGGAACCATTGGCAACGCAAGCATGAACGCAATCATAATCAAAGGCGGCACTCACATCGAAAAGTTGAAAGATGTTGACTTGGTTGCCTTCGACAAGACGGGAACCTTGACTGCTGGCCAACCTAAAGTTGTTGCAGTAAAACCTTTTGGCAAATATTCCGAGGAAGATGTCATTAGTTACGCAGCTATCGCTGAAAAATTCTCTGAACACCCATTATCTAAAGCTGTACTTGCTAAAGCAGCTGAAATGCGCCTTACAGTTGCAGACCCAAAAGACTTTAAGACTATTCCAGGGCAAGGTGTTGACGCTCATTATGGAAACCAGCACATCTTAATTGGGAGAAGAATGATGGAGGTGGCAATTTCAAAGGAGACGGATGTATTGATAGAGCAAGTTGAAAGCGAGGGAAAAACAGCTATTCCAGTAGTGCTAGATAAGCAGTTTATTGGGTTAGTTGTTGTTGCCGACACGGTCAGAGAAAATTCCTTAGAAGCTATAGGACGTCTCAAAAATATTGGCGTCAAGACAGTTATGATCACCGGCGATAACAAGCAAACCGCCAAGTCAATAGCTGAACAAGTCGGCGTTGATGAATATTATGCAGAACTATTGCCTGAACAAAAAGTTGAGATTATTACGAAACTAAAGAATGGGCATACCGTCGCCATGGTCGGTGATGGTGTTAACGATGCTCCAGCATTAGCTAATTCAGATGTTGGGTTTGCAATGGGGGCTGCTGGCAGCGATGTTGCAGTTGAAACGGCTGACGTTGCCCTTCTTGGGGACGACTTGACTAAGGTTGAATATGCAATTAGCTTGAGTCGGAAGGCATTTACTAAAATGAAGGGGAACATAATTTACGCCTTTATTTGGAACATTGTTGCGTTAAGTTTAGCCGCTTTTGGTGTTTTGACTCCAGTCTTAGCCGTAATTCTCGCAGAAGCCGGATGCATTTCTGTCGTAGTCAATTCAGCGCTATTATTGCTAAACAAGCCCAAGGCTTTCATTAAGACACCAGTAAAAGTACCATAAAAAGAGGTTGAATTATTTGAGAGAAAAAGAAGTTAAAAAAGTTGTTCGGAAAGCATATTCCAAAATAGCCACCAACAGCAATTCAAGTTGCTGTCAATGCGGCTGCGGAACTTTAGATGGGCAAACCGTCAAGAAGTTATCTAAAAGCATCGGATACTCTGAAGAAGAAATGGACGCTGTTCCAGAGGCTAATCTTGGCTTAGGTTGTGGTAACCCAACTGCTTTTAGCAACATCAAAGAAGGCGATACTGTGCTTGATTTGGGGAGCGGTGCTGGATTTGATTGTTTCTTAGCTTCGAAGAAGGTCGGTAAGACTGGTAAAGTAATAGGCTTAGACATGACTGAAGAAATGATAGCTAAAGCAAGAATCTTAGCAAAAGAACACGGTTACTCAAACGTTGAGTTCAGAATAGGGGATATTGAAAAAATGCCGATAGCTGATAACTCTGTTGATGTCATAATTAGCAATTGCGTAATCAACTTAGCGCCAGATAAAGCCAAGGTGTTTAAGGAAGCTTACCGAGTGCTCAAAAGCGGCGGCAAAATGTTCGTTTCAGATATTGTTCTTCTTGGGAAGCTTACCAATGAGCAACTTGGTGACGAGGATTTGCTTTCTGGTTGCGTTGCAGGTGCTTTGCAAAAAGATGATTATTTAGCCAAGATAGAGCAGGCTTGCTTTAGGGTAAACGTCGTTAGTGAAGACAAAGAAATAAGCGAGACCCAATACCAAGGATTGGCTCTTGAGAGCTTAAAGATTGAGGCGACAAAGTGAGCTTTCATACTAATCGACCTTTTCGGTTCCGCATAACTCTATTGGAGGTTGAGTGAGCGCCAACCTTCCAATGTACGAAATGCGGTCGTAAAACAAAAGAAGACTACGAGATTTGTTGCACGCATTCGGAATTATGCAAAGGGGATAAACCTCCTGAATGTTGCGGGCAACCTATGATTGAAACAATTGATGATTAGAAAAACGCTTTGTTATGTAGACAGCCAAATACTCGTAAGGTTCAATGGTGCTAACCTCATTAGGTGTCCCAGCCCAGTTGAAATAATACAAAAACACCACTTCTCACCTTCAACTCGCTCCATGAAGCAGACTCCAAAGAAGAAAACGGGAAATTATTTGGCAAATCTCAAATAGATAGCCAGATTCCTTGATGCATCTTACTTCTTTGCATCTTTGCTTAGGTATTCGCCTATTTGTTGTGTCTCTTTGGCAAAGGTATCGTAGTCGTAGTGTTGGGCGTGTATCATGGAGTTCCACCTTGAGGTGTAGCTGGCAAGGAACGCGATCTAGGCGAATTCTTCTGGGGGTGGCTCCATACATTTGAGCCACGCTCTTATGGAATAGCTGGCAATAAGGACATTTTATGTTAGCCGCCACCGCCAATCCCATGAGCTCTCTGTACTTTGCGGGAACTTTGCTTTCCCCTATAGTGTATTTTTTCATCAGAGGCTAATCGTGAATAAGAACGTCTTGTGGCAATCCTTTCATGAAGCCTGGAACGAAACTAAAAGTTTTCTCAATATCCTTCACCGTATCTTCATATTCTCCCATTATGTTTCACCTCCAGTCAATTTCAATTGGTAAATTTGGCCGTCAAATAGAATGTTTTTTACATTGGCTTTGGGGGTATCATTTCAGCCATTTTTTTGGCATTGGCTATATGACGCTTGACATTTTCGACGCCTGATTCAAATGATTGCAGCGGGATTATTTCCCAGGTATTGAGAGCCCAAAATGGTAAACTCTGCATCTTATCTGCTAGATACTCTGCGGACGCAGACTCAATTATCTTGACTCCTGCTCTCTGACCGGCAGGTAAACCGCCAACGATCTTTTTATTGTCTTCCCATTGCTTTATCATTTGAATGCTTGGCAAAAAACGTTTTCTGCGGCCATGACAAAATCTTGAACGCTCATTGGACCACCATACTCTATGGCTTTACCTATTACTAAAAACTTCAAAATACTCAACGAAAACACGAGAGAGATTCTGTCCCTTAAATATTTGTGTCTGGCAAGGAGGGTACACAATCAACTTCCCGTGACAATATTATTTCAGCCATTTCGTAGCGCAATATGTGACTTTTGGTTCACCGCTGAAATGAAGAAAAAGAGTAATTCTTCATTGATTTGGTGGGGCGGGCTTAGTCTACCTGAGATTCGAACCTTGTCTCAGTTGAGTCTCTTTGGAGATATGGCAGAAGCTATATCTATTATAGCTGCTATAGTTTATGTGATCTCTATGACTACAATATCGGTTACTGAGGATGTTAAAGAAAAACTGTTAAAGGTTGCCTCCGAACTTCAAATCAAGTTGGGTCGCCGAGTTGACCTAAATGATGCCCTCCGTTTCTTAGTGGATCATCGACAGAAAAATCCGAGGTTGTTGAAAGAAGCATGCAGTCCATCTACAGGAGTTAAAGAGGCACTTGAAGAATTAGAGACAGAACGGAAGCTTGATGATGAGAGACTTGAAAGGAAAATTAGCAATAGACACAAGCGCACTAATTGAGTTAATATACTGCGATAACTTAGGGCAGAAACTCAAAAAAGCCCTTGAAACAGAAACTGTTGACGCTTACACTACAGAGTTAGCCATCGCAGAACTGCGGTACATCCTTTGCAGAAAGCTTGGATTGCAACGATCAAGCGAAAAAGTTAACAAACTCCTTGATTCAGGATATTTTTCGATCGAAGAAACCTCACGATTAATAAACGAAGCAGCCAAAATCAAATGCAGCCGAGCCCTTTCGCTTCCCGACTGCTTCATAATAGCCCTCGCTCATAAAATTGGCGGCGCCGCCCTTTTTGCTCGTCAAGAGCAAGAGTTGGCAGATGAAACGCGAAAAAAACCATTCATCATTAGCATACTCTTCTTGGAAGAGGCAGAACAAGAAAAACTTAGATAACATAATGGACCGGGCGGGATTTGAACCCGCGGCTTCCGCGTTGCGAACGTGAGAACAACTTGCTCTCAAATAACCATTAGTTACCCGTTGTTCGATGACAAAGTCCCATAGAAGAGGGGTTATCAGAATGTTTTTAGTACAAATCTGGGGATGGGCTTTTGGATTGAAGTACGATTCCCTACACCGCTTAGGCTTCAAAGAGGTTTTCTGCATACAGATTACCGATCCTCCAGTAAGACAACCGGCTGATGAAAATGAGCTTCAAGTGTTTTTTCAAACTTGATCCATTCATTGTCGCATAGTTCACAGAATGTTTAATTATGAGTAACACTTTTTTTAATAAAAGTATTACCGTGGACCCATATAAGAAAAGGTGAAATAATGCACATACCAGATGGATACCTAAGCTTTTCGGTTTTGATTACAGCCTTTGTCATAGCCGCCATTTTTTGGATTATTTGTTTCAAGTCAGTTAAACTAACTGAAAAACAAGTTCCGATAATGGGGTTATTAACTGCTTTATTCTTCGCAGCGATGATGATGAATTATCCTGTTGTAGGCGGAACAACAGCACATTTGCTGGGTGGTGCAGCTATCGGATTAATTCTCGGTCCATTCGCGGGAGGTATATCGATAACAATCATACTTGTTTTGCAAGCGTTTCTTTTTGGTGACGGAGGACTAACCACTCTTGGCGCTAACGTATTAAATATGGCAGTAATCGGCGTGTTGGTTCCTTGTATATTATTCATAATACTAAACAAGTTATTCAAGGCAGACGGCAAGAAACTGTTTGCAATCATTTTCATCTGCGCATTTGCAAGCGACGTTCTCGCTGCTATTGCAGCAGGCACTGAACTAGGACTCTCTCAACCAGTGTTCCAATATGGTCTAAGTGTAGCCGTGCCAGCCATGGCAATTAACCACTCAATTATCGGGGTAGCAGAAGGAGTCGTAACCATGATTCTTATTGGAACACTGCTAAAGCTCAGACCAGATGTGCTGGAACAAAGTCCAATACTGAAAAAACTTCCTCTGTTCAAAGACAAGAAAGAGAAAACGGAGTCAGGTGAACTAAATTGACCGCAAAAAAGCTACACAAAACAATAATTGTAGGATTAGCAATTGCGATGATTTTCGTAATGATCGGCGTCTTTGTTTTATCGTACTCTATGGAGACTTTAGACAAGCAAGCCCAACAACTTGGGGCACAAGAGAATCCTGTCTACGAACCACCGTTTAAGGATTACAACATCCCTGGATTGGATAACGTTTGGGGCGCACTGCTCGTTGGCATTGTAGGAACTTTACTGTTGTTTGGTGTCGCTTTCGGAGTTGCTAAAGTGATGCATAGGCGTAAGAGGAATAGACAATGAAGGTTCCGCAGTCACTAAGAGATTTAGTTGAAGGGGCAGAATCATTAGTTTACATTGAAGACCTAAGCAGTAAACATGGCCTGCTTCAAGCGATAAATCCTCTTGTAAAATTAGCCGTAATAGTCTTCGTGATTGTTTCTTCATTGTTTATTTCTTCTCTTGCCTATTTGGCTTTGATGTGCATTATTCCCTTAGTTTTGACTCTTGCATCGAAAATACCGTTGGGTCACTTCTTCTCTAGAACCGTTTTTATCCCTGGCTTTGCAGCCCTAATTTCTATACCTGTAATATTCCTTACACCAGGAAATGCTATCTTCACCACCAATCTGGGTGTTTTCAGTTTGGTAGCTACAACAGACGGAATAATGCGCTTCCTTATTTTTTCTCTCCGCGTTTGGTTTTGCGTTGCGTCCTTGAGTTTATTGGTATTATCAACTGGTTTTGACAAAATGCTTCAACTACTCTCTTCGCTAAGAGTACCGACAATAATTGTTCAGATGTTCAGTCTTACTTACCGCTACTTCTTTGTTTCTATGTATGAAGCGCAAAGTGTTTTGATAGCCAAGGAAGCTAGAACCTATGTTCACAAACGAACGATTAACTTTCAGGCGCTAAAAGATTTAGGATCAATTATTGCTACTCTTTTCATACGAACATATGAGAGATCGGAGAGAGTTTTCATGGCTATGAAATCACGTGGATTCGAGATAGATAATGATACAAAATTGCCTTTGCCTACATTCCATTTTCGTGATTTTCTTTTTTCAGCGCCAATAGTAGTTACATGTGGACTACTAATACTACTGTAGGAGTTTCACGTAATGACAAACGTAATCATTTCAGTTAAGAACCTGCGATTTAGCTACCCCGCTGGGGTTAAAGCAATAAACGATGTCTCACTTGAAATCAAAAGAGGCGAGCGGGTTGCTCTATTAGGCCCAAATGGTTCTGGTAAATCAACCCTTATCCTGCTTATAGCTGGACTCTTAATGCCGCAGAAGGGAGAAGTCAGAGTTCTCAATGAACAAACTACCTCCAAGGCCTTTCAAAAGCTGAGACAAAAGATAGGCATAGTCTTTCAAGACCCTGATGACCAACTATTCAATCAAACCGTATTCGAAGACGTGGCATATGGCCCGAAAAATCTTGGTCTTTCTAAAGAGCAGATTCAAGAACGATGCACCCATATCCTTAAAGACATTGGGATAAATCATTTGAGAGATCGACCTCCTCACAGGTTAAGCTTTGGCGAAAAGAAAAAAGTTTCATTGGCAACAGCATTGATTCTCAGACCCGAGTTGCTTATACTTGATGAACCGACTGCGAATCTAGATTTAGCGTCACGAAGAAGTCTTATCGACATGCTAAATGCGCTTAATGCGGAGGGAACAACTATTGTGGTTTCTACCCATGATGTAGAAGCGTTGCCAGAGCTGGTGGATAGAGTAATCATTGTCAGTCACGGATCCTTACTTGGAGAGGGTGAAATCCACTCCGTGTTGCAAAATGCCCATCTCCTTGAATCCGCAGGGCTTGAACCTCCTTCAATTGTCAGGCTTTTCAGTTCTCTAAGAGACAGAAATCTTGTTGACAAACTTCCGCTAACATACGAAGAGGCAAAAGATTTGCTGCTGAAAAGACTGCTTGCTCGCTTTTGAGGGGGACGAAAATTAGATCATTTCTGATTCATCTGTTGTCATAACAGAGAGTTTGATTTGTTTGACTGGTTTGTTGGCTTTGAGTCCATCGACCAATTCTTTTAGTCGGTTGGAAGAGCCTTTGATTACCATGACTTCAAGACAGCTAGTTTCAGTCAGATGTGAGTGGAGATAGGCTGTAATCATATCGCTGAATTCATGTTGAAGCTTAAAGAGTTCCTCGTTTTTTTCTTCTTTATTGTAGAGGACTGAAATAGTGGCGATTATGTTGCCTTTCAAGTCTTCAAGTTTCTTGTATTCTGTTAAGTAACTTCGAAGAGCTTGTCTGAGAACCTCTGATCGAGTTGCTGATTTTTGTTCTCCAAGAACTGCATCTAATTCTTCAAGCAATTCTGTTGGCAATGAAAGACTGATAATGCTCATTTGGTCACCTATTGTTCACTATCTTTATAGATTCAGTCTAATAAATTACTCAAGTTAACCGTTGACTTCTTTTGTCATATGCCTTTCATGCAATCAGCAGACTGAAATATAACCCAGAAAAGAGGAAGTTATTAAAAAAATAGCAAAACTTAATAACTTCTGCGCTTTTAAACAATGTAGAAAGAAATCGTCGGAGCTAATTTATGAACAGAAATTTAGTTGTTGCAGCAATTTTCTTAACAGCCATAATTGTAGGTGGAGTTCTCGCAGGTTTGTATCTTTCAAACAATACCCCTCCAACATCTTCGGGATTAAAAGTGCTTGCGACATTTTATCCTCTTTATGATTTTGCACAAAACGTTGGCGGAGACAAGATTAACGCATCAATATTGGTTCCTGAAACTGTGGATGTGCATGATTTTGAACCCACCCCCTCAGACATACAGAATATAGCTACTGCAGACGTCTTAATCTACAACGGAGCTGATTTAGAAAAGACCTGGCTATCCAGCGCAGTCGCAGCTTCAGGCAACACGAAACTGGTTCTCGTTGATACAAGCCAAGGAACCACGCTTCTTCCAGTCGCTCCACAATTTCAAAGCGGAAATCGAACTGTTGACCCCCACATTTGGCTTGACCCTGTTCTTGCAAAGCAGCAGGTTAATAATATTCTTCAAGGCTTAATCAAAGCTGACCCAGCCGACAGCCAATACTTTACCCAAAACGCTCAAGCATACAGTGCTAAACTAGACACCCTCAATTCTGAAATTCTGGCTATAACATCAAGTCAAAATGTTAAAACAAGATACTTTGTCACATTCCACGAAGCCTTTGCATATTTTGCCAAGCAATACAATCTCACGCAGATTTCAATCTCAGGACCTTTCCAAGAGGAACCAACACCAACTGATATTCAAAACGTCATCAACTCAATCCATCAGTACAAACTTCTCTACGTGGGATACGAATCGCTTGAAAACCCAGCAATCCCTCAATCAATCGCTACACAAACCAATGCTACACTAATTCACATGGACCCGATCGAAGGCTTAACAGTTGAGGAGAAAGCCGCTGGAAAAGATTATGTTAGTCTAATGCAGGAAACCGTTTCAAATATAGAATTAGCGTTGGATAATGTTGGCAGCTAAACCTATTGTTGGAATTCGAAACGTAAGTGTTAGGTATCCTAACGGAGTTCTCGCCCTTGACGGTATTACATTAGACGTAAACGATAAAGACTTAATTGCCCTCATAGGGCCAAACGGGGCGGGAAAGTCCACCCTAATTAAAGTCATTCTTGGGCTGATAAAGCCCACGGCTGGGACAGTGCGGTTGCTTGGAAGTGAAGATTTATCAAAGAACCTAAAGTTCGTAGGTTATGTTCCCCAAAGTGCGCAGGCACGAGACGTTAATATGCCGTTTAGCGTTTTCGAAACAGTTATGCTAGGCAGAACTCCAAAAGCAGGACTATTTCACGGTGTTGGCGTAAAAGATAAGCAAAAAGTTGAGGAAATGCTCAGGCTTTTTGGAATTTTCGAGCTTAAAGACCGAAAAATTGGGCAGCTGTCAGGCGGTCAATCACAAAGAGTATTCCTCGCAAAAGCAATGGTTGCCGACCCAAAACTCCTCCTATTAGATGAACCAACCAGTGGAGTTGACACTTCTTCAAAAGCTGAGTTCTACCAAACTTTGGAGAGATTAAACAAAGAAACAGGCATAACTGTCATTCTGTGCTCGCATGACATAGGCGTTATAACAAAGATTGCCAACAGGGTTCTTTGCATAAACAGGTCTCAATTTTTCTGCGGAGAAAACGCTGACTTCAATGCCAGTGCCGAAATTCACAAAGTCTACAATCACCCAGTGGAGATTATTGACCATGCTGACCACCCTTGACATATTAACTCTACTACAAGCAGGCTTCGTACAACGTGCATTCATCATCAGCATAATAATCGCAATTCTCAGCTCCGTTCTTAGCATATTCATAGTTTTGAAGAAAATCTCACTTATCGGAGATGGTTTAGCCCACACAGCGTTTGGAGGCATAGCCTTGGGTTACTACCTAAACTTCTTTCCGTTGTGGATTGCAGCAATAACCGTTGTGTTAGGTTCATTAGGAATCACCAAAGCAATACGCTCCACAAAAATCTCAAGTGATGCTGCCGTTGCCGTTTTTCTTCAACTAGGCCTTGCTGGCGGCATCGTTTTAATAAGCGTTGCAAGAGGATTCGGTGTCAGCCTTGAGAGCTTATTGTTCGGAAGCGTACTTCTTGTGGACTTTAATCAAATCATTATCGCATCAGTTGTGGCTGCCGTAACTTTGGGGATATTATTTCTGTTCTTTAAAGAGATTGTTTATGTAACTTTTGATGAGACGCAAGCCCGAGCAGCAGGACTTAGAACTTGGTTTTTTGACTATCTAATTAGTGTCCTTTCAGGAATCGTGGTGATCGTAGCTATTCCTATAGTTGGAATCCTTCTAATCTCGTCTCTGCTGGTTTTGCCTGCGTTAACAAGCACTCAAATCGCAAAATCTTTCCGACAAACTGTAATCCTGTCACCCATAATAGGACTCTTAACTGTAATTTTTGGGCTTTTGTTATCTCTGTCAATAAATTCAGCGCCAGGCGGAACAATAGTGCTTAGCGGAATATTCATCCTCGCAATAACTTTTGTAATCAAGAAAATTCAAAGGTCAACACAAAAGTCTCAATAAATCCTGATGCTGGTCGGAGGGAACCGAACCCTCTGCATCCATATTAGTAATTGTACTGGGGATGGGCTTTTGAGTTGAAGTACGATTCCCTACCCCGCTTAGACTTTAAGGGAGTGGCTTGCATAAGTTATTACCGATCCTCCAGTTGCTAAACTGGCTTATAAAAATGAACATCATCCACCGATGTGGTTTGATTTGAAATCTTATACATAGTTGTTTGTCAGTCTCTCGCCATACTGGTTATAGTGAGTAAAGTCCTCGATGTCTCTCCTTACGCGCAAGCCCTTCGCGGGCATCGATGGATACCCCAAACGGATTGTATAAGCAATCTTTAGCGGATAAGGGATGCCGAGAAGTTGCTTTAGTTTCTTCTCAACAGATACGGTTGCAGACAGACTCAAAATCTGCATTCCAATTCCCAGAGAATGCGCAGTCAGCCAGATATTCTCCATAAAGCAGCCTAAACCGATGAAGCCGTAAACGTCTACGACAAGGGCAGGCGCTTTCTTTGTTGGATCATATAAAACCATTAGAAGCGTTGGGCTGCCTCGAATGGAATTACTAAGCGGTACAGGAGAAGAATGTGCGACTTGACTAAATTTGGCTGGGTCAACCCAGTCAGGCGGAAAACCAGTGGACAAAATGCCAGTCTTTTTTCGCTTGAGCTCTTCCTCGGAGAATGACAGGTGCTTATAGTTATCTTGTAGGAATTCCTCTAAGACGCATGATTTTATGTTGCCGATCTTTTCGAGGGTTGCTTTGTCATCAATTACCATGATTTCGTAGTTCTGCATATTATGCCCCGTGGGCGCCCACCGCGCAGCCTCCAGCATTTGTTTGAGATTTTCCTTTGGGATTGGTCTATTGGAGTCGAAGGGGACGCGAGAAGATTGTCGGTCACGTATCGACTTTAAAATTTCATTCATAAAGAAACCTTGCAAGACTTATGTTTGCTGAAAAATGAACTTTTCGATTACCGAGCTAAAATTGGTGATACGAAGCTTTCCGACAAAATGAAACAAGCAAAAATACGGTTTGACAAATAATCTTGTCTCTGCAGTAAGTTGATTTTTCACCCCCTGCTAAGTTGAGAAGCCGTTGCCACGAACCCACTCAGCATGGATCGACCCGCAAACCCCAAATGTCCAAAAATAAAAATACAGATCCCAACAAGGTTATTGGGTTTTGATTGCGAAATTTTAAAACACTAAACATCATGTATGCTACTGCAGGAAGCCAAAGTGAAAACAAAAAATTTCAGATCCCTCTTGGGTGCGCACTACCAACTAATCCTGGTCCTCATTGGCACTCTCATCGTTTTGTTGTCAATGGGAACCTACACTAATTGGGATGCTCAGACAGAGTTTGAAGCAGCCTCCAGCGTTGTCACCAGCGGCTTTCCATATGTCACAATTGGCCTTATGATTGATCAGCCGCCATTTGCTTTCTACATGACAGCCCCAGTTTTGCAACTATTCGGTTTATCGTACACCAATGGAGTAGCTTTTGTAACTGCTCTAGGACTGGGATGCGTCGCAGTCATCTACGCTTTAGGCACCCTGCTGTACGGGAAGAGAACTGGATTGGTTGCTGCTGCATTGTTCGGGCTCGTTCCATGGCAAGTGTTCATGGCGAGAACTTACCTGATTGACGTCCAATACATGTTTCTCAGCCTACTTTTCTTGCTCATCGGGGTTTTAGCTGTGAAACGGAATTCCCAGAAGCTGCTGGCGGTTTCAGGGGTTTTGTTTGCTTTCGCATTCTTAACTAAGCTATTTTCAATCTTCCTTTTGGTTCCTCTTCTGCTTATCGTTTTGTTTAAGGGAAAAGAAAGCGGGTTCAGACTTGACTTAAAGAAAACTCTGGTTTTTCTGGCGCCCTCTCTCCTTCTTCAAGCGCTGTGGTTTGGCGTGTTTGCAAATCAGCATTTCTTCGGAGTCTACTTTGCCAGCGACTTCACCCACCCAGTCTCGATTGTCGACCCTTCTTTGGCGTTTTTGCCCAGAATTTTTGTTGAGAGCGCAGGGTGGTTTTTGCCTGCTGCAGCTATTTTCTCGTTGGTTTTGGCGGTTTCTTTTAGGCGTTTGTTTGTGAAAACACTTTGGCTGGATGTTATTTTTGCCGTCACCATTTTGGCGGTTGTTGGGGTGGATTTGGGGTTGGTGTTTGGTCGGCATTTGCTAGTGCCTTACGTTAGCGCTTTCAAATACAATTATGCCGCTTTGCCGTTTGTGTGTCTGCTTGCGGCGTCTTTAGCAGATAAAGGCAGGTTGCTGATGGATTCACTTGGAAAACGCAGTATCAAGTTGTTGATCCCTGGTTTCGGGCTGGTTTTGGTTTTTGCCTCGATGGTTGAGAGCACAATATTTCTGAATCACTCTGAACCTTACCCGCTGATTGACTTCAAAGTTGATTATGTCGGGCATTATTTCCCTTTTAACGTGTTTACACCTGTAAGCAGCGGATTTCAAGCATGGCATTACGTCGCGGTTGCTCTAATTTTGCTTAGTTTCGCTTTTCCGTATGTTGTAGGCGGGTTTAAGCGAGGATTCGGTGGGCTGCTGAAGATTTTAGCCAGCTAATTTGCCTCAGCCCCTTTTTTCGAGATTAAGAAAACAGAGATTGAGATTATCAGTAGCAGACTAAGGAAAAGGAACATTCCTAAGTACCGTAGGTTTGATGCGAAAATTACGCCGCTGACAATTGGCCCAAGCGTTTGACCGATATCCATAGTGGTTGATAGAAACCCCATTGAAGCTCCTACCAAAGTGGCTGGCACCAACTCGCTAACTAACGGTGAAGTTGAGGAAAGCACAGCTGCAAACGAAATTCCGTATCCAACTGCGAGCAATAGCAGTAGTAGAAACTGCGTTGTGAAAGGGATTGCCGCAACCAAAACGCAGCTGGCAATTATGCCAGCAATTATTGGTTTGGTTCTGCCTATTCTGTCTGAGACTCTTCCGATGAGTGGGCGGGCAACAACAAGCGCCACAATCGCGCTGCCCGTGATAATTCCCACCGAAAGAAGATCCAACTTCACCACATCTATCAGGTATCCTACCAAGAAGAAATCGACTGAACCAAAAACAAAGTATTGAATCGCCTGAACAAAACTGACACCTAAAACGCCTGTGTTTTTAATTATGGTTAGCCACCCGCTGAACATTTTCCTCGAGAACTTTTCCTGTGTCGCTGGCTCGGTTACAAGAATTCTTCTTTCAACCAAAAACAGCAGGGCAATGACAAATGCAGTTACCCCAGCTATGCCCACGGCAACATAGAGGGTGAAGAAGCTTTCTGTTGTAGCAAAAAGTATGTAGCCGCCCAGAAACGGCGCCAACGCTCTGCCTACCGCGGTTGCTGAGTTAAAAATCGAAATTCGTTCTCCGCGTTTAGTTGGAAATAGTGTTGCGATTGAAGCTTCAGCCACAGGCACAAAAATCGCGGTTGCAAATCCATGGTAGAAACGCACAAGCGCCAGTGTCCACCACGAAGTCACCCCCAGGTAAAGGAAGGGAGCGGAGGCGAAAACTAAGGCTGCAAACAAAAGGACTTTGCGTCTGCCAAAAACGTCGGAGAGCGAAGCGGCTGGCAGGCTGATTAGTATGCCGGGGATGGTTGATGCAGAAGCCACTATTCCCAGCAGGTCGTCAGGGGTTCCCAGGCTTGTGGCGAATGGTTTTAGAACAGGGTTTTTTGACATTGTTGAGCTTAGGATCGCAAACAAGCCCATTACGCAGATTACAAGAAAGAAGGCTCGTTGTGTCCATCTAGATCTAAGCATGCCCTAACCAAAAGAAAAGCTTGGTTACGAACTATTTTTTGTTTGCTATCGAGCAATAGGACTGGTTTATTAATGCTGTATCCATTTTGTTTTAGAATTAACAGCTGAAGGCAAAACATTGAGCGTTGCAACCAAAATTCGCCATAACGAATATTTCAAATCGACAATTGTTATCGCTGTAATCATTGTTGTGGTTCTCGCGTTTTTCTTCGGTTTAGCAGCGGCTCTTGGCACATCGGTTCCTGTACGGGTTGTTGAGAGCGGCAGTATGTGCGTTCCCTACGATGGCGCCTGCGACGGATGGAGTCATCCTTTCAACCATACTTTGCATATAGGCGATATCATAGTCATCCAGAAAATCAATCCAGCCGACCTAAACGCCAACTACCCAAATAGCGACATAATCGTTTATGAAAACCCAACTGACCCAACCTCCACACCAATAGTTCATCGCATAGTTGCAGCCTACGAAGTTAACGGCACACGGTACTTCCAAACAAAAGGCGACGGCAACGGCGTCCAGTGGCCAAAAGTACCTTCACCTCAACAGTACGATTCAAACACCATCTACCCTGGGAATGGACAGGGTGTTTCCCAAAATTATGTGATAGGTAGGGTTGTTTTGCGGATTCCGTATTTTGGATGGGTTACTCTTTTCTTAAGGAACAACCCGTGGGGTTTGCCAGTAGTTATCAGTCTGATTATGTTGCTGGTGGTTCTTGAGTTTGTTATTCCCATAATAAGAAGCAAAAAAGGAACCGAACAAGAAACTAAAAAAAGTGAAGAAGTACAGAGTTACAGCGTATAGTTGATAACGAAACTTGAATTTGCCTTTATATAGCCGCCTGAAACCGCTTTTACTGCATTAAAGCATCTCTTCGCTACTGCCGAGCCCTAACTGCTAGTTCTTTGGTCCATCCACGGATTTCTTCCCAATCGCGCAACTCGTAAATGCCAGGCTGCGTTTCTTTGAAGCCATCTTTTTCGAGCTGAGGTCTAATAAAACCGAAGGTTCTACGAAGAATAAAGTTCATCTTATTAAAATCTAATACTCCACCGAAAAAACCCGCTGAAACGGGGTTAAGATTGTACTTTGCAATTATATCTTCGAGGCTCATCTTGCGGTCTTTCTCCAAATCATCTAGTTTTCCTTCTCGTTCAGAAACCGACTTCATAGTAGAAGCAAAAATCGCAAACTTTTTTTCAGCAAGATTTTTCTGGAATTTCTTTAGGAAATCTTCAGCTTCTCCGGTCCATCTGCCCATTTGCATGCCGCTGCCGACTATGATGAGGTCATAAGGTGAGATGCCTTTAACTTTGTCTTTTTTCAAATCTACGACTTCAACTTGAAATCCATCGGCTCGAAGAACCTTAGCTATTTCTTCAGAGGTGCCCGCGGTTGCACCGTAACGGGTTCCGTAAACCAACAAAGTATTCATGTTTACTCCCTACTCACATTAGGTTTAACATGTTATAAAACTGTTCCACAAGAACTAAATTGTCCAAATAAGGCTTGATTTAAATATTCAAGTTACCTATTTTCTGTTAGGGATTTATTTTGGTTTCTCAAAAACTTTTAGATTTTTTAAACAAGGGCATAGCCCGTGAGCTTCAAGTAAGCATTCAATACATGTGGCAGCACATCCAAGTTACAGGAACAGATGGCGCCATCGTAGAAGACGTTTTCCGCAAAACCGCCATCGCCGAAATGAAACATGCCGAACGCCTAGCTGAACGCTTAGACTACCTCAACGGTGTAGCCACAACAAAGCCAGACCCTATTTTCGTTCGCGGCAGCCTCATCGAAATGCTAAAACAAAACGAGCAAGACGAAGAAAAAGCCATTAACCTCTACAAACAGGCAATTCAAGTGGCGGCGGAAGAAGGCGACTACACAACAAGGCGACTGCTGGAAGAGATTTTAGCAGAAGAAGAAAACCACATAAACACATTCGGCAAACTCCTCGTGGGCATGACTGAACCGTTCACTCAACCAGGAACCTCACAAATCGAATAAAAAAAGCGTTTTGCATTTATATTTGGAGAGGCAGATCTATTACCGCCTAAGAGTCTGCTTATCAAAGGCATCATTGCTTTTCTTTAGAAAAAGTTATAGCGTAGACAGCCATTAAGCCTTCTCTAATTGATGCATTGGATGGTTGTTTATGCCTGAAATTCGCGTAGCACTCGTTGGCGTTGGTAACAGCGCGTCAGCTCTCATTCAGGGAACACAGTATTATAAAAACGCAAAAGAAGAAACCACTGTTCCAGGTCTTATGCACGTTAACTACGGGGGCTACCACATCAGCGACATCCACTTCGTTGCCGCATTTGAAGTTAACAAAGACAAAATCGGCAAAGACCTATCCGAAGCCATCTGGGTTAAACCAAACTGCTGCGAAAAATTCGCCGACGTCCCAAACCTCGGCGTGAAAGTCTCGCCCGCACCCATCCTAGACGGCGTAGCGCCACACATGCGCCAAGTCTTCAACGTCTACGACGACAGCAAAACCGCCAAAGAAAGCATCGTCAAAATACTCAAGGAAGCAAAAACCCAAATCCTCGTTAACTACCTGCCCGTCGGCAGCCACGACGCAGTCCGATTCTACGCACAATGCGCCATCGACGCAGGATGCGCTTTTGTGAACTGCATGCCTGAATTCATCGGCTCCGACTCAACAAAAGAGTGGCCAGCAAAGTTTGAGAAGGCTGGACTGCCAGTTTTAGGCGACGACATCAAAAGCCAGGTGGGCGCAACTATTCTTCACCGTAACCTTGTCCGGCTATGCATCGACCGAGGCGTCATCGTCGACGAAACTTATCAGCTGAACCTTGGCGGAGACACAGACTTCCAAAACATGACGGTTGAAAACCGTTTAACGTCTAAGCGTATCAGCAAAACCGAAGCAGTCACAAGCCTTGTACCATACGCATTACCCACACGCATTGGACCCAGCGACTACGTGCCTTTTCTTAAAAACAAGAAAATCTGCTATATTTCACTTAAAGGCAGAAAATTCGGCGACCGCCCCATAAACATCAGCGTCAAACTCGAAGTCGAAGATTCACCTAACAGCGCAGGCGTCGTCATTGACCTTATCCGCGCAGCCAAAATTGCCCTTGACCGCAAAATCGCTGGTGCACTATTAAGCATGCCATCATACGCGTTCAAGCACCCACCAGTCCAAGTGCCAGATTCCCAAGCAAGGCAATGGACAGAAGACTGGATTGCGGGTAAAAGAGAACGCTAACCCGATTTTTCTTATTTCCGTGAAACTTTTTAAGTTGGACGTAGATTTGTTATTTAACAAACATTTAGAAGGTTCAAATTATGGTAAAAGTTGATCAATATGAAGTACCTGAAGGCCTCTACTACTCTAAAGATTTTGAATGGATAAAAATTGAAGGAGACAAAGTCCGCATGGGCATCACTGACTACGCTCAGAAGTCGCTGCGGGAAATTGTTTACGCCGAATTGCCAAGCGCAGGGTCAGATGTGAAGCAGGGCGAACCCTACGGAAGCTTAGAATCCGTCAAGGCAGTTTCAGATCTGGTTTCACCTATAAGCGGAACAATCGAAGCAGTCAACGACGAAGTCTCATCTAAACCAGAAACCCTAAACGAAGATCCATATGGCAAAGGCTGGTTAGTCGTTGTTAAACCATCAAATCTGCAGGCAGACCTCGCCAACCTAATGGACTTTAACAAATCCGTAGAGTGGCATAAAGCCCAATCAAAATAAACAGGCGAAATTTATGCCTAGACGTGTAATCGTTATCGGCGCTAACGCAGCAGGCGTTGAAGCAGCCTCAGCAGCACGCAAAAAAGACCGCACAGCAGAAATCACACTTATCACACAAGAAAAAAACGCGGGTTACAGCCGCTGTGGACTGCCCTTTGTCATCGGCGGGCAAATCGCAAATTTCAAAGACCTGATTGTTTATCCCCCAGCATACTTTCAGATGCTTAAACTAAACCTGCGAAACGAAACCAAAGCCACCGCAATCAACACAAAAGACAAAACCGTAACCATCACTACCAAAGAAGGCACAACCGAAACCCTGCCATATGACAGCCTTGTGATTGCCACAGGCGCAGACTCTTTCATGCCACCGATTAAAGGCAAAGAAAAACAGGGAATCCTGAGCCTCCGCGGCATAGAAGACGGCGAAAAAATCGATGCGGCAGTTAAAGCAGGCGCCAAATCAGCAGTTATTATGGGCGCAGGCTTAATCGGCTTAGAAGTCGGCGTCGGCTTAATGGAAAGAGGCCTAAAAGTCACCATCGTCGAAATGCTTCCGCAGATTCTGCCACAGTTACTTGACGCAGACATGGCAAAGCAAGTTCAAAACCACTTAGAAGAGAAAGGCATGCATATCCTCACCAACAAAGGCGTTCAAGAATTCTTAGGCGAAGACAAAGTTACAGGGGTCTTGGCTGGAGGCGAAAAAATTGAAGCTGACCTGTTCATCAGCGCTTTCGGCGTACGTGCCAACACTAAACTCGCTGTTGATGCAGGCATACCATTGGGCGACACACGCGCAATCAAAACTAACGGACGCATGGAAACAGACGTTAAAGACGTCTACGCTGTCGGCGACTGCGCCGAAGCACCAAACATAATCACCCACAAGCCTATGTGTGCACAACTCGGAACCATAGCGGTTCGACAAGGTAAGGTTGCTGGAACAAACGCTGGGGGCGACTACTCACAGTTCAGCGGCATCTTGGCATCGGCAGTTACACGACTTTTTGAAATAGAAGCAGGCAACACAGGCTTAACAGAAACCGCAGCCGCAAGAAACCGCATCGAAGTCGTCACAGGAGCCATAAGCAGCAAAACAAAAGCAGATTATTTCCCAGGCGCCAAACCAATCAAAGTTAAACTCGTCGTGGAAAAAGAAAGCCAACGAATCATAGGCGGCCAAGTCATCGGCGGGGAAGAAGTAACGCAGCGCATAAACTGCCTTAGCTTTGCCATACAAAAAGGCATGACTGTGCGCGAACTAGCTAAAGTCGACACAGCTTATGCGCCACCACTCTGCGAAACATGGGAACCCATGGTTTTGGCAGCAGAAATGGTATTGATGAAACTGCGCTAAGCAGTTCCCTTACTTTCTTCTTTTCTTCAACTTTTTAGACATTGAAAAACAGCACACTAATAGACTGTTTTTCGGCAATACAGGCCTACCAGCCTTAGGTGTTATTGGCAAAATTATAAAGGGGAGGGCTGACACATTTACTAAGCAATCGGTGAAGTGTTATGAGCATCTCTGTCTCTTATGAGCCCTTCCAAGAAATTGTGATTATGGAGAAAACCCTTTTTAAAACTCCAGAGGATATTGCGCGGTTTACTTCGGTGATTGCCGGAGGCAAGTTGGCGGGGTTGTACTGGGTTGACGGCGTGGTTTTCCTGTATTTTCCACTTACAGCTTCAACAGCCATCGTGGCTAAGGAGTTGCTTGAGAAACGAAAGGTCTACTGGACTTTTGTGGGGTACGCCTTGATGCCTAAGTACATGCAGATTATTGAGACTAAGGAGAAGATGATTGTGCCAGTTGTTGAGATAACATCAGATCCCATTTTGAAGGCGGTTGCAAACTGGCTGAAAGAGCAAAAAGAGTAGCCCAACTTGAGAGCGAAGTTTTGCCAAAGATAATTTTCAAGGGAAGGGTTTTTTCGGGCAAAGGCGAGGGAAAAAAATTTGTTGATTTGCCCTGGGTAAAGCGTCAAATTGAGGAGAAAATCGGTTTCTCACCGTATTCAGGAACCTTAAATCTGCATTTGAACGAACCGAGCCTAAAAAAGAAAATTTCGCTTGAAACGACTGATGGAAAAGTGATTGAGCCCCAGGCAGGTTACTGTTCAGGGGTAATGTTCAAAGCATGTATCGGCACCTTAGATTGTGCGGTTGTTGTTCCCAAAGTTCCCAGTTATCCAAGCGATGTTCTGGAGGTTATTGCACCCGTTTGCTTGCGCGAAAAGTTTGGGTTGTTGGATGGCAGCTTAGTAACTGTGTGTGTTAACGTTTAGGTGTGCTTGCTTTTTTGAATGCATCCATGTATTGTTCTGCATGCCCTTCTTTCTTTAGGTATGCGCCGTAAGCTACGAGTGCTTTCATAGCGCGTGCAGCATCTTCGGGTGACGTGAATGAGGGAATGCCGAGTTTGTCGAAGCGTGAGCGGGTGTAGAGGGCCATTTCTGTTTCGCCGATATCGCACATGACGATTGGTTTGGTGTAGTTTTCAGCGATTTTCTTTATACCATCTATGTATACTTCTCGGAGCCCAGGCATGTGGTGGAGTCCTAGAAGGATTATGCCGTTAACTTTGGGGTCTTGGAACATTAGGTCAGCTGCCATAACAAACATGTCATCGATAACAGAACCTGTGAGGTCTACGGGGTTTGAGGTGGCTGCAATTTTTAGGATGATGTTTTGGTCTTTTAATTCTTGGAATTTCTTTAGAGTCTCATCGGTGAAGCGGTCCACGGTTAATCCTAAGGCTTCGCATTCATCAACGGTCATAACGCCAGGTCCGCCTGCGTCGGTTAAAATGCCGATGTTCTTGTCCATGGCTGGCGGCTGCATCGCTAAGGCTTTAGCAATGTCAAAAAATTCTTCCATGTCCCGAGCCCGTATGACTCCGCATTGTTGGAATGCTGCATCGTAGATTTTATCTGAACCTGCGATAGCGCCTGTGTGAGAAGCAGCGGCTCTTGCACCCGCACTACTTCTTCCTGACTTTATTACTACAACGGGCTTTTTAGCAGTTACTTTTTTGGCGATTTTAAGAAATTCGCGTCCTGCCTTTATGTCTTCGATGTAGACAAGTATGACTTTTGTTTCCTTATCATAGAGCAGATAATGGAGTATGTCAGATTCACTGACATCACATTTGTTTCCGAAGCTGACGAATTTACTGACACCCATCTGGCGCCCAGTCAAATAGTCTAATGCGGCAACACCGAACGCACCGCTTTGCGTAATCATAGCTATGCCGCCTGGTAGGGGGCGTGGAGTTGCCACAACTTCCTCGCCTGTTGTGAGAACTTTGGTTTCTGGCAAAAACAACGTGTCAATACCGGTTTTTGAGTAGTAGACGCCCAGACAGTTGGGGCCTAAAACGCGGATTCCGCCCTTTTGGGCTACAGCGACGATTTGGTCTTCTTGTTCTTTATTGCCGACTTCTCTAAAACCAGAACTGATGATAATTGCAGTTTTAACTTTTTTTGCAGCTGCTTCCTCCATGACCTGTGGCACAACGCTCGCAGGGACGATTACAACGATTAATTCGATTTCGCTTGGGATGCGGGTTAGGGACTGGTAGCATTTGAAACCTAAAATCGAGGTTTCGTTTGGGTTTACCGGGTAGAGTTCTCCTTTAAAGACGCCTCGTTCTTTGTTGGTGGCGAAGTTTTTGAAGATTACGTGACCTGCTTTGTCAACTTTTTTTGTTGCGCCAACCACCGCTACCGAACGCGGATTGAAGAAGGCGTCTATTTTCTGTAGTGTTTCTTCCATTCTCTATCCCGTCTTTCCGCTTAGTGCTTCCAAGCCATATTTTTATGTTTTCCCCTTCAAAAGAAATCGTTTGTTTGTTAATGTCCGTATTGTTTTCTAAGCTATTAACTTTGGCTGTTTCATTATTTTAGATTTTTATTAACATTTTTAATTAAAACACGCGGTCAAACACGCGATTTGCACCCAGACTTGCCTACTTGACCTTTCTAACAATCACAATCGGCTTATGCCTGATTGCCGCAAGCATCTCCCAGCTAACAGCGTTAACATCCACATGAAACCTCGCCGCCATATCCCAAACAGTGGCACCTGAACCTGGACCACGAGCTTTGTCAGCTATGTTAGTGATCTTTAACGCTTCACTTGCCCCAAAGCTGCAACCCGCCGCCGTGAGAGGTGTGGAGCTTTTCTTGAGTTTAAGCACTCTACCCAAGATGAAGGTGCTACTCGCCCCCATGGAATGGATGCCTCTCAGAGGTTTGGGTCTTGGAGTAAAAAAGAAATTATGAAACTTGTAGGTCTTATCGGTGTCAGCAATTATTACGCAAACGTTTTTTTGCAGTCTCTGCTGAATTTGACGTTTGATTTTCTGCGCCAACTCCTCCGCATTGCCCAGCGGCAAGCTCACGAATGAGTAAGGCAAATTGGAACCATCGATACCTCCTTCCGAACCAAACATTAACGCCTGCCAAAAACCCGCGTACTGCAAGGCAACTTGTTTGTGGCGGCTGCCAGACTCGAGCGGGTAATTGCGCAGTCGCTTTAGGAGTCGCGGTCCAAAACCGCACAGTATTCCAAGCGGGTAGCCCCAGACTATGCACATCCAGAAACGAGCCAAAACCTTTGCGGTAAGGCTTGGTTTAACAGTGCTTTCATCAACCATGCTGCCACGCGCTGTTGAAATTGCTTTTTCGGACACCACTACGAAGTCGCCGTTTTCAACTCTGCCCCCTATTGCGCTTAGGATTTTGTCTGTGTAGTTTTCGTTGGGTTTCCAGTAATTGATTGTTAATGCCAACGCTGTGTACTTAGTCATTGATTAGGGCACGCTACAATTGCACAGTTTGGGCTTTATCCTAATAAAGGCTTAAGAAATAGCATTTTGCTGCGCAGTTAAACTGGGACTAAAATAGTGCGTATGGGAAACCTTGGTTGTTCTGGTATAGTTTGCCTTTTATTGGGATTTGTTGTCCGCATACGGGGCAGTGCATATCAGGGGTTAGGTTCCAGTTGGTTATGTCGAAGCTGTTGCGTTTGATGACGGCTGTATCACAGTTGGGGCAGTAAGTGTTCTCGCCTGGGTGACCTGGCACGTTTCCCATGTAAACATAGTTTAGACCTTGGTTTTTAGCAGTCAAGTATGCCTGCTCCATCTCCTTCACGCCCGTTGCTGGTATAGTGGTCATCTTATACTCGGGATGAAAGCGAAGTAAGTGAAAAGGTGTGTCTGCCCCGAGATAGTTTTTGATCCATTTAGCCATTTCACGGATCCTATCCAATGAGTCACCTACTTTTGGGACAACTAGGTTGGTTAATTCTATGTGGACACCGTGGAGTTTGAGTTCTTTTAGGGTTTCGTATATAGGTTCAACTCTGGGCACCGCCATGACTGATTTGTAGAAGTCTGGGTCGCCGCCGCCTTTAAAGTCAATCGTGGCAGCATCTAAGTATGGTGCAATAGTCTTAACGGCTTCAGGTGTCATGTAACCGTTGCTTACAAACGTGTTAAACAAGCCGGCATCATGTGCAAGTTTTGCAGTGTCGTAGGCGTATTCCATGAAGATTGTGGGTTCAGTGTAAGTGTAACTGATTCCTTGGCAACCTGCGTTTTTTGCTGACTTAACCACTTCTTCGGGTGGGAAAGGGTTTCCTGCGATTTCTTTGTCTTGGCTTATCATCCAGTTGTCACAGAATTGGCAGCGAAAATTGCAGCCAGCCGCAGCAATCGACATCACCAGTGCACCAGGGTTAAAGTGTGAGAGCGGTTTTTTGCTTATCGGGTCTACGCCTGCAGAAACGGCTTTGCCATAGTTGAGCGTGTAGAGGGTGCCGCCCTGGTTTTTCCTTACTAAGCAGAAGCCTGTTGCGCCTTCGCTAATCAGGCAACGTCTCGCACATAGGCAACAGTTTACTTTGTCTTCACTCTTCTTCTCATACAGCATAGCTTCATGTAAAGACATAACAATCCACAAAGAGAATAGGACAGTTTTTGTTTAAAAGCATTCATTGCAAGAGCTTGTTGAAAAAGCAGCTGTATTCACCTGTGTGACAGGCAGGACCAGTTTGTTCAACCACATACAAGAGTGAGTCGAAATCGCAGTCGGTTGAGACAGAGATAATTTTTTGGGTGTGTCCTGAGGTTTCGCCCTTAACCCAGATTTCGCTGCGGCTTCGGCTCCAGTAAGTGGCTTTCTTGGTTTTGAGCGTCAATTCCACTGCTTCTTTGTTTGCGTAAGCTTGCATCAAGAGGTCCTTTGTTTTTGCATCCTGGACTATAACTGGAATGAGTCCGTTTCCTTTTTTGAAATCCAATTTTTCCAGCAAATCTTTCGTTGTCATTGTCTAATTGTCACCCCCATCTTGCGAAGGTATTCCTTCACTACTGGCACTGGATATTGGTTATAGTGGAAAATTGAGGCGGCCAGAGCCGCATCCGCTTTGCCCTCAGTCAAAACGTCTAAAAGGTGTTTTGGGATTCCTGCGCCGCCGCTTGCGATGATAGGCACGTTAACTCGCTCGGAGATCGAACGGGTTAATTCGATGTCGTAACCGTCTTTTGTGCCGTCCTTATCCATTGAAGTTACAAGAAACTCGCCTGCGCCAAGCTTCTCCGCCTGCGAAGCCCACGCTAAAGCATCGATTCCTGTAGGTTTTCTGCCGCCATAAGTGACTACTTCAAACCACACTTTGCCTTCGGCGGTATCAACCATAATTTTGTCATCATTGGGTGTTCTGTTGCGTTTGGCATCGATGGCTGTGACTACACATTGTCTTCCGAAAACATCGGCTAATTCAGTTATGACTTTAGGATTTTCCACTGCCGCCGTGTTAACCGACACTTTATCGGCGCCGCTGCAGAGTACAAGTCTCGCATCCGACACATTTCGGATTCCACCTCCGACGGTGAAGGGTATGCTTATTGCTTTAGCGACACCTTCGACAACGCCTCGCAGGATATCTCGCTTCTCCGAAGATGCAGTAATGTCAAGGAAAACAAGTTCGTCTGCTCCATCGTCTGAGTAGCGTTTTGCCATCTCCACTGGGTCACCTGCGCATTTTGGATTGAGGAAATTTATGCATTTAACGACTTTCCCGTGGTCGACGTCGAGGCAGGGAATGATTCGTTTGGCAAGCGGCATTTTTAGGTTCCTATTTTTTGTATGGCTTCTTTTAGGGTAAAGCGTTCTTCGTAAAGGGCTTTGCCGATGACGGCGCCTTCTACGCCGATTTCTTTGAGAGCCGATAAATCTCCGATGCTGCCAATGCCGCCTGCAGCTATGATTTTGGCGTTTGGATATATGGTAGCTTGGCTGAGGGTGTGAAGATCTGGACCATTGAGCATGCCGTCTTGGGCTATGGAGGTTATTAGGAAATGGCGCACGCCTATTGCACTGAACTTTTCTAGTGAAGTCTCCACAGTCATTGCTGTTGCGGTTTTCCATCCCTCAACCATGATTTCCCCATCCTTATTATCTAAGGCAACTATGACTGAATTGATACCGAATATTCTCTGTATTTTACCGATTGCTAACGGATCACTAAACGCTAGAGCCCCGAGGATAACTTGACTGATACCTACTTGGAAAAGTTTCTCAGCAATTTCGTAACTTCGTATTCCGCCGCCAACTTGAATGGGCATTTTAACGTTCTTCGCAACCTCAGCTATAATTGAGTGGTTATCACCAATCCCGAAAGCTGCATCCAAATCAATAATGTGCAGTTTTCCCGCTCCTTCATCTCGCCAACGTTTCGCGGCTTCTATGGGGGTACCGAATTTGCTTTCGTAGATTTTAGCGGTTTTAACTTCGCCACGGCTCAAGCGAACGATTTTGCCATTCATTAAATCGATTGCTGGAATCAACTGCATCGGCAAGTCACCTAACCACTGTTTTGACGAAGTTTTTTAGGATTTTTAAGCCGACTTCGCCTGATTTTTCTGGGTGGAACTGGGTGCCGTAAATGTTTTTGTTGGCTATCGCTGAAGTGAAGGTTGTTCCGTATTGGGTTGTTGTGCAAACTATTGACTTGTCTTTGGGTACTGGGTAGAGTGAGTGCACGAAGTAAACGTAGGTGTCTTCGGTTATGCCGTCGAAGAGTTCGTTTTGCTTTACGATGTTTAGCGTGTTCCAGCCCATATGCGGCACCTTCACAGTATTGGGCAACTGCATGTTTTTGCCCTTAAAAAAAGCTAAGCCCGTTCCCGGTCCTTCCTCGCTTGTCTCAAAGAAAAGCTGCAGCCCCAAGCAGATTCCAAGCAACGGCGTACCGTCTTTGATTTTAGTTTGAATTGTCTCTTTGACTGCGTCCAGTTTATCTGAGGCTGCTGTGAAACTTCCGACACCGGGTAATGCGATGGCGTCTGCTTTAGCCAAATCTTTTGCCGTGGTTCCGATTGTTGCATTTAACCCTGCTTTCTCCAAGGCAGTTTTTAGGCTAAGCAAGTTTCCTACGCCGTAGTCGAATATGACTGCCTCTGGCATTAGATAACTCCCTTGGAACTGGGCACGCCCTTGCGTCTGAGATCTATAGCGACCGCCTGGCGAATCGACAGAGCAAGGGCTTTGGTTGCCGCTTCTGCTTTGTGGTGATCGTTGCTACCGTACTCAACGAAGATGTGCACGTTTGCTTGGAGTGCAGTAGCGAGCGATTCGAAGAAGTGGTCGATGTCCTCGGTTGGCATTTCCTCTACTTTTTTGCCCCGGAGTCTAAGGTCGATTTTGAAGTATGGTCGCTTGACGAGGTCGACGGCTGCGAATGCGAGGGAGCAGTCCATGGGTGCGGCAGCGTTTCCGAAACGTGTAATGCCTTCTCGTGTACCCAAAGCCTTACTGAGTGCGTCTCCTAAGCTTATTGCTAAGGTCTTCAACGCAGTGATGCACCAAATCGCCTTTGACCGAAGCGGTTATATCGATTAAGCTGTGTGTTGCAAGCGAAGTAAGCATGTGGTCAAGGAATGGCACGGCTGTATTTACTGCTGCTTTTCCTTCGCCGTCAAGGTTCACTTGTACTTTAACTTCGGTTTCTTTGGTTTTACGGGTGACTTCTTGGGTCCTCATGTCTCTTCCTCTTGAATTTCCTTTAATGCTTCGATTAGTTTAGCGTTCATTTCTGGCAAGCCCACAGTGACGCGGAAACAGTTTTCGTACTGGAGGATTTTGCCCCATTTCTTAACCATAATTCCCTTCCAAAGCAGCTTCTGGTTGACTATGTCAGCAGGCTTTTGTGTGTTGATAAGCAGGAAGTTGGCTTGCGAATCGAAGGCTTGTACGCCTTCTATTTCGTTGAGTTCCTTTATCAGTTTTGCCCGCTCAATCTTAACTTGCCTAACAGACTCCATCATCAACCCAACATTGTCCAGCATTTTTATGCCCATTCTAAGCGTGAAACCGCTCACTGGATATGGCAGGGGGGTTTTCTCTTTTAATATCTTGGCTAACTCGGGGTTTGCGACCGCGTAGCCGAGTCTGAGAGCTGCCAAACCAAAGGCTTTGGAGAAAGTGCGCAGAATAATCATGTTCTCAAATTCTCGTATCCTTGGCACAAACGAGTAATCAGCGAATTCACCGTACGCCTCATCCAAGATGACTATGCCCGGGAAAGCTTTGACTAAGGCTTCAATGTCTTCTGGTCGGTACTGTGTTGCGGTGGGACTGTTGGGTGAGCAGATGTAGAGGAGCCGTGTTTTATCTGAGAACTTGGATATCATTGCTTTGACGTCGAGTTGCAAGTTTTTTTGAAGCGGCACCGTGATATATTCACCTTCTTGACGTTTAACGCAGAGCCGTGGTATTGAAAATGTCGGTGCAAACGAGATTGCAGCGGCGCCTTTTTCGACGAAGAGTCGTATGATTCGGTCGATTAATTCGTCGCTTGCGTTGCCAACCACAAGAAAATCCTTCGGAACTTTCATGTATTCGGTGAGTTTTTCGCGGAGTTTAACCTCTTCGTCTTCAGGGTACATGCGCAGGTCAATTTCATCTGCCAACTCCTTAACCAGCTTAGCCTGCTTCACACGCGGCATGAACAGGTTCTCGTTGAAGTTGAGTTTAATTATCTGTTTTGTCGTGACTCCCAGTTGCTTCGCTACCGTTTCAGGTGATGCTCCAGCAGAGTAGCAGTCGATTGCCTGGAGTTTTTCAAGTTTTTGCTTTAACCATTTTTTGTAGGATTCGCTCATTTTTCAAGCCTTGCCTTTATTGCTTTGTAGTGATTTGGAAGGTTCTCCATTTCCGTCAACACTTTGATACTGTCCTTTACTCTCTCTAGGCCCACTCTCGTGCTTTCAACTATGCTTACTCGCCTCATAAAGTCAAAAGCGGATAAGCCTGAGAACGACTTCGCAAAGCCGCCGGTGGGCAGCACGTGGTTGGTTCCACTGCCATAATCGCTTAATGCAACAGGGCTGTAAGGTCCTAAAAGTATGAGTCCTGCAGTAAGTTTTTCGGCTAACTCTTTGGGGTTGGCAGTCAGGACTTCTAAGTGCTCCGCGGCAAACTGGTTCACTAAACCGATTGCCTCTTCCATGTTGCTGCAGACTATTATAAAGCCGTATTTGGCTAGTGACTCAGAGACTTTTTCGCCTCTCTCCGTTGAATCGGCAACTTTGGCGAGGTTCTCCTGTACGTTTTTTGCGACTTTTTCTGAAGTGGTTATGACTCCTGCAACGCTGTCGCCTCCGTGCTCAGACTGCGAAACCATGTCAAAAGCGATCAGCCGTGCGTCAGCCGAATCATCCGCCAACACAAGCACTTCGCTTGGGCCAGCTGGCATATCAATCGCAACATCCGTTGAAACCAGAACCTTCGCAGCCGTTACGTATTTGCTGCCTGGACCAACGATTTTTCGCACGGGCGCTATGGTTTTTGTTCCGTATGCTAAAGCCGCAATAGCTTGGGCGCCTCCAACTCTATAGACTTCGTCAACTCCGCATATGTCGGCGGCGACAAGCACAAGCGGGTTAACTTTGCCTTTTGCATCCGATGGTGAACAAACCACTATTCTTGGGACTCCTGCGACTTTGGCTGGAACCGCTGTCATTACTAGTGTGCTTGGATAGGTAGCTTGTCCGCCTGGAACGTAGCATCCGACACTTTCGATTGGACGCAGAACAGTTTGAACAGATATTCCGCCATTTGTAATTGTGATGTCGGTTTTAGTGAGCAGTTGCTTCTGGAAACTGCTGACTTTTTCTTGCATGAATTTTAATGCGGAGATTTGTTGTGGGCTGGTCTTGTTGTAGGCTTCTTTGATTTCTCCGGGTTTGACTTTGAGTTCTCGCAGTGATAGTTCGGCTTTGTCAAATTTGAGAGCAAACTCCACAAGCGCTCCATCGCCGTCTGCTTTTACCTGCTTTATTATAGTTTTGACGCTATTTTCGAGTTCTTCTGTGGCTTTTTGGTCAGCCTGCTGCCTCTTAAACCAGTCCGCAGGCAGCTCTTTGGAATTCCAAACTCTTACGGTGAATCCTTTTTGCATTGACCTTCGTTTCTCCGTGCAATCTCATCCAACGCCAACACCTGCCGCGGCTCATAAACAACCAATCCCTGCGCCAACTTCCGAATTTTGGGCAACAGCTCGATTAGACAATCTTTTTCAATAACGGTGTTTACGCTAACCCAAGCTTCATCAGCTAATGGCGAAATTGTTGGGTTCTTTAAGGCTGGCAATTCAGTTAGCAGTCTCTGTAGGTTCGCTTTTTTAACGTTGACGAATATGTGGATTCTTTTGGAGCCGTCAACTACGCCTTTTAGAAGGGCGACTATGTCATAGATTTTTTCGCGTTTCTCTGGGTCTTCAAGGCTTTTTTTGTTGGCAATGAGAACGGCCGCGGATTTCATTACGGTTTCTATGATTCTCAGGTTGTTAGCTTCTATTGTTGTGCCTGTTTCGGTGACGTCCATGATGCAGTCGGAGTCTTCTGGCGGCTTAGCTTCAGTCGCGCCAAAAGACAGGAAAATCTTTGCGCGTGCGTTATCGCCTTTTTTCCACCATGGGGTAACAATGATGGGGTCGGCGTTGCCGAAGCGTTTCTTGTATTGGGGTGTATTCTTGAGGTAGTCGGAGGCGATGTTTAGGTATTCGGTGCTGATACGAAAGTTTTTACCTTGATTCCAAATCGACTCCATGAATTCGCCCACCGTGCTTTTTTCTGGGACACTTTTTGGGACGGCTATTACAAGTTTGATTTTTCCATATTCCAGGTTCTGGAGGATTTCTACGTCTGCTCGGTTTTCTTTAACCCAATCTTCGCCAGTGATGCCAAGGTCCTGTAAACCTTCGTTGACGAAGACAGGGATTTCTTGGGGGCGGAGAACTTTCATTTCTATTTGGGGGTCGTTTATGCTGGGGCGGTAAGTGCGTTCTGTTCCGCCGATTTTGAATCCTGATTTAGAGAGGAATTCGGCTGTTGCTTTTTCTAGGGAGCCTTTTGGGATTGCAAATTTTATTTTATCCATAAATTTTTTCTCCTAAATTTTTAGCGTTACAACTAAGGTTTTTTTGTTTGGTTAAAACGGTTTTTTGAAGGGATGCGCCTGAATTCAAATAGTTAATCGTTGTTAAGCTTTCAATGAAGGCAACCGCCTTGTATGAACGCAATCCCTCATCATATACCACTGAAAGACACCTGAACATCTGTCTTCCTAATAAATCTGTTTCCCCATATTTAACTGTCGGAATCGCCTAAATCCTAAACAGAGCTCTAACTCGGATTTTTAATCTCAAAAACAAGCGGAGGCACCGAATTTCGCGTCTCTAGCTCTACGCTTAGCAATCCTTCCATGATACCTTTCCATATATCGCAGTCATGAATGAAGGGAGTTTTCAAAAGCAGGAACTTGTCTTTAAGGTAGAAATCTCCGAATCCCTGCACTTTTAATCTTTTGAAGATGGCTTCCCAATTCTCTTGCTTGCTCGCATCCACTCCTAGCGTTGACTGGATGGAAACTTTTAGGGCGTCTCCCATTTTCTCGCCGACTTGTAACCATTTTTCCCTGGGAATCTGCTGGGTCAGGATGTTTATTAATTCGACGTTGACGAAGGCGGTGCGGCTTATTCCACAGTAGTATTCGCCTGGGAAATGCCAGTCGTAGATCATCATGCTTTTGTAGATGTCGAGCATTTTTGAGATAAGCGGTTTGATGCCGGGTTCTTTTCCTTCTTTTATGAGTGATTCGATGAATTCGCGCTCGGCTTTTTCGAGGATTATGGTTGTTCTTTTTGCTTCTTCACTTTTCTCTTTTGGAGCCTCAGAGCTGCTTCGTTTGTTATCGAGCATAAGACCTATTCGTTCAGTAATATTTAATATGCCTTATGTATTCAGCAAGCATATTCAAAATTAACGTTTTTAAAAAAACGTCAAAGAATCTTAATAAAACAGGGTCTGCCTCTATAGAACCCGCCGATGAAGAACCTAATTAGCTGATTTGATGATGCACCCTAGGGTATCTGAGGCGAAATTTATTCAACCACTTTCTTTCTGATGAGGAAAACCAGCATAACCAAGCCAACTATGAACAGCAATCCGCCGGCGGCAACAGAAGCAACATAATCCATCTTGAGAACGTCCGCCATCAAGTAGGGAACGTAGGTTGCGCCGACAAAAATCAGCAACACCGACACTACTACTAATGCTACTCTTGTGAATTTTGAGTCTAATGCGCTAACTTGTACATTATCGTTATTTTCAGTCATAGTCGCCAATCTTCTTACTCTTCAGGTGCATTGTTTTCTACTAACCCTTCTTTTATCTCTTTTCCTAAAGCCTTCATTAAAAACTTGAAAACTAAGAATCCAGCACCTCTATCTGCCTTAAAACCCATAGTAGTACCCAGCAAACTGATGCCGTCAATTTTTCTTTCCTTAGCCAACGCAAGCGTAAGCCCTGTGCCGCCCACAATTCTGCCCTTACTATAGATAACCGCGCCTTTCTCCATAAATTCAGTTGCCAACCGCGGCGATGTGGCAGCGATGTAAACCTGAGTTTTATCCTCAGTTATAGGTACACCACCCATGGTAACGATGAATTTGCAGCCTAACGTTTCAACAAAATCAAGCACTGAATCACAAACAGCGTAATGCGCGACAACATCGTCAAATGAAGGCTGAATCTCGCCTGTCATGATAACTAGGTTATTTTTCTCCATAGGAGCGTAATAGAACTCGTAGCGTGGCAAATATGCAATGCCCTTTGAGCTTATGGCTACGTAATCTGGAAAAGAAGGAGAATACAACTCTGCAAAAAGCTTAGCATCAAAGAACTTTATGAGCAGATGTGCTGCAATCCTGCCCACGTTTCCAAACCCCGGTAGCCCTTGAACAAAAATTGGGTTTTCAAGAGTCGGAGTTGAAAGACTACGTAAATAGGGCTTATCCAAACTTAACCATCTGTCCATACAGAAGAATGTTCGACACTAAAATGCTTTTGCGAGAGTTGAAAAAGAAACTATTAATATTTGACGCTTCAAGTAATAGGATGCGTTCCCCAAAATATTATCAAAATGTATAGCGGGGTGGGGTAGCCAGGATTAACCCGCTGGGCTCATAACCCAGAGATCAGTAGTTCAAATCTACTCCCCGCTACCAAATTAATTTTCAAATGAACAACGTTTTTGGCTTAAGCCCTAAATAACGCCTTATTTACTGTAAAAGTAAATAAATAGGTTGACGTAACATTAACGAAACTTTCGTTTGGTGAATTCAGTGAAGCAAACGTATGCAGTCCTCTTGATAGTGGCTTTCTCTTTACTTGTTATTTTGCCAGTTGCTTTGCCCTCTGGCATAGTTTCCGCCCAAACAGGCAACTACAGCATAGACCAGGTGGACCATCAAGTCCAAGTTATGTATTCTGGCCACATAGTCATATTGGATACAATTCATGTTTCGGGGCAGATTTCTGACGGATTCATGATAGGGTTACCCAACAAGTACAGCGCTGATGTCCTCAAAGCCGTCGCATACGATAGCACTCATATTTACCAAATGAATCTAGGGGTTCAACTAGGCGACCACAGTGGATTCTATGGCGCAACAGTAGACTTCAACGACAACACCCCCAGCGTCTTCACAGTTGCCTTCGTATTATCCAACAGTCTCATCATGGAGCAAGGCGACGGCGTTTCCCTGCTTGATTTTCCAGCTTACCCCAGTTTAACAAAAGATATTGGCACATGCAATGTAACGATTTCTTTTCCCAGCTCTCCCACAAGCCTAACAATCAGCAAAGATGACGGAACAACTAACGATGCTATTTATACAAAAACAAATCTACCAGCTTACACTTATTCTCCGGCAACCGCTACCTTCCAAGTTCCAACTGGAACTCTTCAGTTAGTCACGATAAGCAGCTTAAACCGCCAAATAAATATTGATCCGACCGGAAAAGTAACTGCTTCTGACAGCTACCGAATGATCAACAACTCTACTTCACTTATGGATTCATTTGTGCTGAGTTTGCCGTCTGATGCGGCAAATGTGGTTATTAAAGACCAATTTGGAACAATAGCGGCTAATTTGGCTCATTCTGCAAACGGCGACATTCTGTTGGCAAACGCAACTTTAGGGATATTTTTATCTCAGAGTCAGTCAACACTGTTGACTGCACAGTACGATTTACCAGGTGCATCACTTCAAGGCGGCAACTATGTTTTACCCAATTTCAAACTCTACCCAAACTTCGCATATTACGTTAACCAGGCGGCAATAACATTCACCCCACCTGAAGGAGCATCAATTGTTAGTCCACAGTCGTCAGCGTTGGATTCTTCTTCAACCTTAACACGGCAAATATTCCAAGATACTCTTGCGATAACGAAAAGTGGGTTAAGCTACGTGGATTACCTTGCACCTCAACAAAACCGTATCCAACTTTCATATAATTATAATCCAATATGGGTTTCTTTCAGACCTACCTTTTGGGCATCGCTACTGGCGGTAGGTGCATGTATAACGGTGTTTTTTGTTAGAAGACACAAACCTAAAGAGGAAACATACGCCCAAAAAACCGTGCGGCTTTCAAACCTTGAACCGGCGCCAGCAGCTACTCTACAAACAAAGGGAACAGAGGTAAAGACAGGCCAACCTGTTTCTGCAGATAGCATCAGAGATTTCATAGATGCCTACGAAGATAAAAAACAGTTAAACGCTGAATTGAAATCGATGGATGCGAAGGCACAGAAAGGAAGGATTCCAAGACGCCAATACAAGGTTCAAAGACAAGCTATTGAGACTCGTTTGGAAGGCATAAACAGAAACATAGAAAGATTAAAGGAAAACTTCAAGGGTGCAACAGGCGGCTACGCGGATCTGGTAAAACAATTGGATTTGGCTGAAGCAGATTTAGAGGATGCTGAAGAAAACATCAAAAACTTGGAGTCCCGACGGAGCAAAGGTGAAATTTCGATTGAAGCCTACAAGGGAAGCATCGGAGAATTCCAGAAACAAAGAGACAAAGCGGAGTCAGCCATCAACGGAATCTTGCTAAGATTACGTGAAAAAATACGTTAAAACACCTAAACCCTTTTATTTTACTCCATGAGTTTTGAATAAAAATATACCAGAGGTAGACAAAAATGGTTAAAATTGTTGTCGATCCTAAATGCACTGGATGCGAGACTTGTGTCAACACTTGCCCTGTCGGTGTCTATGAAATCAAATCCGGCAAATCAGTAGCAAGCAAAGAAAGCGAATGCTTAGTTTGCAGAGCATGCGAAGCACAATGTCCTGAAGGTGCAATTCAGGTAGTCGAGTAAAATCAAGTTAAACCCTGATGAGCTCTCATTTTATGTCGAGAGAATTTCCCTTTTATTAGTTAACTTTTTCAACAAAATTAATATTTTTAACTTGCAAAAACAACATGTTCTTTGCAATGGGATTTTAGGTTAATCTTCGATGTTGAGCAAAAACTCGACTATTTTGGCGAGTTGTTTTGCCGTTGGAAGGTCAAGGATTTGTTCTTCATCAATGTTTGTGAGCGCATTATCAGTTTGCATAGTCACCATATTGGTTGCTTTTGTTATAACAATATCTCTGGCTTGTACTTCGAAGTTCGAAGTAGCGTGAAAATGAAAGTTTACGTTTTAACTTTTCTATGTCTATTTAGCATCGTTGGTTTATTTTGTAACATGGAAGATTCAATTAAAATGTGCTAAACTCTTCTTTTTCAACAAAAAATGATCTAAAAGTCAAAGCAAAAGTTATATGTTAAAACAACGCTAAAACATCTTTATGCCAGACAAAGTTCATTGTTGTCACATACTAGTCAAAACGCAAACAGAAGCAACAAACGCAAAAGCCCGCCTAGACAAAGGCGAAAAATTCGGTGCTGTAGCCCAACAAGTTTCCATCTGCCCATCTGGAAAGAAAGGCGGAGACCTTGGCACTTTTACAAGAGGCAAAATGGTTAAGGAATTTGAGAAAGTTGCTTTAGGACTTGAGAAGGGTCAAACTTCTGCTCCTGTTAAGACTCAGTTTGGGTATCATATCATAAAGCGAATTGAATAAATTCATTCTAACCAAGCGAGCGTTTCTATTTGCGACACTATTATGTTACTTATTCACAAATTACTCCAGCATAGGGATCTAAGTGAATAACAAAAAAACAGAGCGCAGCCTATTCATCGTTTGTTTAGTATTCCTCTTAGGTTTTTTGCTTGTCACATTTTTCAGAACAAGCTTCCATTCAGTCGATGTTGCAGTTAACCTTTGGATTCCATCAATCCAATCAGGCACAGTAACGATTTTTGCCGAAGCAATAGCGGTAATCTTTGGCACGAACAGCCTTGTCATACTGTCCCTAGTAATCTCAGCGGTTCTTTTCCTGAAAAATTATAGAACTCAAGCCTTGCTTTTTTTGGTAGCAATGGGCGGCGACGCCGTCCTTGTTTCAGTTGTAAAAAACTTGGACCACGTTGCTAGGCCCATTAATGGGATTTTGTTTGATACAAGTTTTTCTTATCCAAGCGGCCATAGTGCTGGATGCATCGTTTTTGGCGGATTACTGGCTTATTTTGCCTGGCGTCACTGGCAGAGCACGCGTTCAAGAGCTTTGATCGGTGTAGGAATGGGTGCAGTTGTAGGTGTTGTGGGTTTTGACAGGGTTTACTTGAATGTCCATTGGCTGAGTGATGTTTTTGGTGGGTTGCTGCTTGGGGCGTTTTGGCTGTCATTTATTATTTTGGTGTTTCAGCAGTTGAGGGTATCAGGAAGGCTTAAACCTGGGAGGTTCGGTTTAGTTTCCAAACTACTTTTAGCTGTGGCTTTTATTGTTGCGGTCTTTGTTGTTTTGATTGGTTTGTTTGGTAATTTCTTGTGTTTCTCATTTTGAAAATACATCTTTACTGCTCCGCTAATGTTGGCTAAGTTTAAATCAACCAAGGCAAAACAGTAAACGGTTAATATGAGGTGAAAAAAGTATGGCTAAAGATCCAGTTTGCGGCATGATGGTAGACGAGAAAAAAGCAAAACTAAAATCCGATTACAACGGAAAAACATTCTATTTCTGCGCACCCTCCTGTAAAGCAACCTTCGATAAATCTCCAGCGAAATTCACCGGAAATTCTGGTGCAGCAGATCACAGTTGCAATTGTGGCCACTGCTAAACCCATCGTTGTTTAGCATTAATGTCTTTTCTTTTAATTTATTAAAACGCGACATCGTTTTTTAATGGCATGCTAACCTTATCAGCCACAGGCAGTTTTTCTGAGAACGCACCAAGCAAAACGTGTTCTGCGAATAGGTCCTCATTGAAGGCGCCGACAAACTCCACGGTTTCGTTAATAATTATTTTTGGTACCCCAATCACATTGTACTTCATGGCTAAGTCTGGAAACTCGCTGCTTTCTATAACATCGGCTTTAACCATGTCGCTTTCAATGGCTAATTTATGGGCAACAGCGGCGGCAGCAGGACAATGTGGACAGGTTAAGGTGACGAATACTTGGATGTGGACGGGCAATTTAACATCCGACAGTATCTGCTTGGTTTTGTCGGAGAGGTCTGTTTTGCCCTTAGAAACGTTAACGACCGCCTCGATCAGGGTTTGAAGCTCATATCCATAAGGTATCCCGTAGATTCTGACGCCATAGTCTTTTTTGCCAATTATAGCCAAGGCGGGAATCTTGTCAATTCCATATTCCTTTGCTTTCGCGGCATCAGCTACAAAATCGTGAACTTCCACCGTTATTTTATCGTTTAGGGTGGCTAGTTCTTGGGCGAGTTTTCTTGTATCCGAGCAATAGCGGCATTCAAACTCCTGAGTAAACATTACTATTTTCACTGGGTCAACCAGTTTTTCCTTAAAATCGTTCTTTAAAAGTTCTTTTTTATCTTCAGGAAGTAAACTCAAATTTTTGCCTCCCAAATCAATTATTCGCCAGTCAGTTTAGCTTATCTACAGTAAACTTGTTGCTTCACAGATATAACTTTAGAGTTTTTAGCTCATTTATCTGAGTCGAAACCCATATAAGAGTTTGAACGATGAAATTTTTAGTGTCCAGACTGCACAAATGGATTTTTCAAAATAGTATATAGGGAGAAACAGAAAAATGGTTAAAGTAACATTAAAGGATGGAGTAAACTGGGTTGGAGTTGTAGATTGGAATCTCAGGGACTTTCACGGTTACTCCACCTTTCGAGGAGCCACCTACAACTCATACTTAGTTTCAGATGAGAAAACAGCACTTATAGACACCGTGAAGGCCAATTTTTCGGATGAGCTTGCTGAAAAAATCTCTGAGTTAACAAGTTTAGAAAAAATTGATTACATAATAATTAACCACGTAGAAATGGACCATTCAAGCGGTCTGCCAGCCATAGCTAAACTTGCAAAGAACGCTAAAATAGTTGCTTCTGCACGAGGAAAAGACGCTTTAATCAAGCATTATGGCGCAGATTTTGAAAGAGTTGAAACTGTAAAAACCGGTGATGAAATCAAGCTTGGAAAGCGTACCCTGCGCTTTATTGAAGCGCCTATGATACATTGGCCGGACAGTATGTTCACTTACCTTGTCGAAGACAAGATTTTGATGCCTAACGACGCGTTCGGGCAGCATCTTGCCACTTCAGGGCGGTTTGACGATGAAGTAGATGAGCACACGCTGATGGAAGAAGCCGCAACATACTACGCTAACATTTTGATGCCGCTCGCACCGCTCATTGCGCGGAAGATCCAGGAGATTCAGCAAATGGAAATCCCCATCGATATGATAGCCCCAAGTCACGGCGTCATCTGGCGGAAAAATCCTGGTAAAATAATCAAAACTTATTTAGATTGGACTTCAGGTGCAGCAAATAAGAACAAAGTTACCGTGGTCTTCGATACTATGTGGGGAAGCACAGATAAAATGGCAAGAGCCATCGTTAACGGTGCAACCAGCCAAGGCGTCGAAGTTAAACTGCTAAAGCTCCGAGGAGCAAGCAACTCGGAGGCAGCAACCGAAATCTTGGATTCTAAAGCCGTGATTTTGGGTTCACCAACCATAAACAACGGAGTATTTCCAACCGTAAGCGGATTCCTCGCAGACATCACTGGTTTAAAGCCTAAGGGTAAACTGTGGGGTTTCTTCGGCTCTTTCGGTTGGGGAGGTGGCGCCGTGAAAAGCATGGAGCAAATCGCTAAGAACGCAGGCTTTGAAGTGCACCCGTTGAGCGTTGAAGCAAAATTTATTCCAGATGCAGGGGAACTGAAAAAATGCTTTGAGTTTGGGCAGCAAATAGCCCAAAAAATCAAAGCCTAACTTTCTAATTTATCTTCATAAATTTGTCTTTGGCGGTAGCGCAGATTGGGCACACGTCAGGTGTTGAACCTTCGAAGGTGTTTCCGCAAACGGGACAAACGTAATAGTCGGCTCTTGGCAGTTCCTTTTTGTTTTTGAGGGCGTCGATAGCTTTTTGATAGAGCTTCGCGTGGATTTGCTCAACCTGGTTTGCGTAGTCGAAGCTCAATAACGCTGGTTTGTTTGCTTCTTTTTTGGCTTCAGTGATGAATTCAGGGTACATTTTCTTGAACTCGTAGGTTTCACCCGACACAGCGGTGCCGAGGTTGTCAAGCGTTGATTTAACTTGTCCTGTTACTCGAAGGTGGTTTAGGGCGTGGACGGTTTCTGCCTCAGCTGCAGCTCTGAAGAGTTTTGCAATTTGTGTTAAGCCTTCTTCATCTGCCTTCTTAGCGAATGCTGTATACAAGCGGTTGGCTTGGGATTCGCCTGCAAAGGCAGCTTTTAAGTTCTCGTCAGTTTTAGCCATAAAATTCACTAAAAACAGTAAGGTACAAGCAGGTAATAAGCTAATCCTTGTTAGAAGATGCCGCTTGATCTTGCATGGCTCCTTCCCTTATATAAAGTAGCAAACGCTGGACTTTATTCCTTTTTATCGCCGTTTTGGAAGACTTTTTCTGAGTTTGTAATCAAGAAACCACTGAGCAGCGAAAGCAACAATGAGGGAACCAGAATTAGCCAAGGGTTCGCTAATCCATATATGTCAAGTGAGGATTTTATGCCGACAACATTCGTGAACAGGGGCACGACCACCGCAAAAATGGCCAATGCCTGCTGCTTCTTGAATAGCACCATTATAGAACTAGCAATTCCTAATACAAAAGAAACCGTGCCCAAAGCTGCTAGCAATATCCAATCAAACGTGTGTAAAACGCCCTCTATCCCAACGATTCCCCAGTAGAGGCTTATGATTGACGTGGCAGCTAACAAAATAGCTCCATAAAATTGAAAATTCGAATGTTTGAATAATGAGGACTTATTTTCTTTTCTTGATGTGTAAAACCGAAGCATGAGGGCTGCCAAGCCGAAAATTGAACCGAACGCAACTGCATATGTCCATATAGATTGGTTGGCGTTTTGGGTGAAGCTAAAGGCTGTTTGAGTTGCGGTCCAGCCCTCTTGGGAAACATCAACTTTGACGTACGCAGTGGGGAGCCAAGTTGAAGTGGTTGCTGAGTAAATACCAGGTGTCTGTGCTTCTTGTGCTTTCAAGCCGTTGACGGTCACGTTGGCGTTCATGCAAGGTTTTCGGGACATGAACATTACCTACCTGCAAGCCATCCTCTGGAAGCAACAAATAAGTAACATTCACCGAGACGGCAACGTTTCCCAAATTATCCGTGCCACGGTTTACAATGGACACTATGAAAGTGTCGTACCAAACTTGCGCCCGGTCGGATGTGAACCCGTAAACATTGCTTGCTGTGTCGATGGGTTTTGAATCCCATTCTTGCTTATCTTGCGTGACCAGTTTTATGGGCGTGAAAGACAGAATGTCAACGGTTGCTGACGTGTAATTAAAAGAGAAAATACCTGATGTGGTATTAGCTGACAAGGTATCTATGACTTGGTCTTTGCTGTTGCTAACTTGAATTGTTGCAGTCGCATTCGAAATGTTTTGGCCTTCTTTGGAACCATAAGTCCACAATGCCACAAAAGAAACCGTTGCATTCCTGCCGACGCTTGTGTAAGTCAACGCATCAGATATTGTTGCTGGCTTGACAGTAACATAGTAATTAGGTTCCGTTTGAGCAGACACATTATTTATGAACAGGGGCAAAACTAAGAAGATGCAAATCAGCGCTAACCAGAAAAGTACTTTAGGTTTCAAACGGTTTTTTGCCCCCTCAATGTTACCCCTTTAAACATTACTTTCCCATTTAGGCTTTGCGTAAATAAATTTGGAAATGAAAAAGTATGATTCTTTATCAGCTTAATGCCGGTTGTGCTTTAAGTAAAGTATATTAGTTGTTTTCTGCTTTGAAATTCTTCAGTTTTCGGTGAAATTTTATGGAAAAAATAAAAAATTTTACTCTACCTAAACTACCCTATGATTACAATGCGCTCGCACCATACATCTCGGAGGAACAGCTAAAACTCCACCATGACAAACACCACCAAGCCTACGTCAACGGCGCCAACGCTATCTTTGAAAAAATAGATAAAGCACACCAAGAGAACGCCGCCTTAGACATCAAAGCAGTTGCAAAGGAGTTATCCTTCCACATCGGCGGTCACCTGTTGCACACGACTTTCTGGGAGAATATGGCTCCAGCAGGCAAAGGCGGCGGAGGACAACCTGGAGGAGCAGTTGCTGACATGATTAATATGGGCTTTGGAAGCTTTGAGCATTTTAAAAAGCAATTCACGACGGCTGCTACCAGCGTTGAAGGGTCTGGTTGGGCGGCTTTGGCTGCTCACACTTGCATAGGAAGACCTCTTATAATGCAGATTGAAAAACATAACGTGAACGTATTTCCAAACTTCCAAATCTTGATGGCGCTGGATGTTTGGGAACATGCCTACTACCTTGACTACAAGAACGACCGAGCCAAATTCGTTGAAGCATTCTGGAACCTGGTAAATTGGGATAAAGTGAACAAGAATCTTAGCCTCGTAAAGTAAGCTTTACGCTTACTATCCTTAGTTTTTTTGTCTAATTCTTCAAAAAAATAAATTAATGGCGCTTAAAAAATCAGCGCTTATGGTGGCGGAGTAATTTTTATCGCAACAGCTGGACATTGCATCTCACACGCTAAACACTGTATACAATCTTTCTCGCGTGCAGGGTCAGATTTGCGTTCAGAAAGCGGATGTCCAGGCGATTCAGCCCAATCATAAAGCGAAACAGGGCAGACATCGATGCATACGCCGTCTCCGACGCAGACATCCCAGTCAACTGACACCATTGTTCCGTGTATTCCAAGTTTCGCTGGGGCTTCAACGGGTCCCCATACTTTGTGACCATTATGCTCACTTACAACTTGTCGTTTAGTCTGAAAATCAGGGTCTATAGGCAAAAAAATTTCACCAAATTTAATTCAGGAAACCGTTAATATTAGCCTTTCTACCCTTGAGTTATTCACAAAACAATTGCGGTAAAACTTAACATATTGATGGTTTGTATGGTTCAATACTTCCTCCCAGCCGGCATGCGATACTCTACTTTAGAAGAGCGAAAGAAATTCTACTCTGAAGAATTTGAGCCTCAGAAAGTAGCAGAATGGTTCAGCGGCGGACTTGGCAACACAAAGTTTGCTGTGATCATAGGCAGGCACACAAAGATTTACCCACCGAAATACAAGGAAGACGCCACAACCACAATAATACTTGACGAATTCAAAAACTTGGAAGACCTGCGTCATCAAATCCTTGAGTTTTTGCCCGAAGCAGTGTATTACGACCGAAACGTCTATGGTAAAAACGACCTCATAATTGGGCAGGAGCTTGCTTTTGACCTTGACCCAGAAAACATAACCTGCCCCATTCACGGCACTCTTGCTGACAAGATGAAGCGGCAACAGGGTTTGGGTTTTTGTGAATTAGAGTTTGATATGGTTAAACAAGAAGCCATGGGTCTTCTCGATTTCCTTGAAGATTTCTACTTAGACTTGCATGTGGTTTATTCTGGAAGAGGTTTCCACCTGCACGTTTTAGACCCTAAAGCCTACACATTAAGCATAAAAGAGCGGCTTAAACTTGCTGTTCAAGTAAAACAAGCAGGCTTCCACATTGATGAGTGGGTGACATCCGGCGAATTTCGCTTAATTCGCCTGCCCTACAGCCTAAACGGTTTAGTGTCAAGAATCGCTTTACCACTAAAAAAAGGTGAACTAGAAAGCTTCGACGCCGTCCATGACAAACGGTGTCTACCAAAATTTTTAGGAAAAGAAGCTACTTTTTAACTTCTTTAGCTTTCTTCTCTTTTTTACTATAATAAGCCTTTTTTTTCTTTTCTTCCTCTGCTGTCATAGGTTTTTTAGCCATAAAAACTTCCCTAAAAAATAGTAGGCTGAACCTACCTAAAAAATTTTTCTCGAATGCAAAGGTGTTGAAAAGTTTATTTGGGTTCACCTGTTAAATTTATTGTGTTTGAGGCCTATTTCATGGAGCAGTTTGATGTTCTTGTCATCGGTTCGGGCTCTGGTATGCTCGTTGCATCCGCCGCGGTTGAGCAGGGTTTTAAAGTTGCACTTGTTGAGCATGGAAAAATGGGTGGAACCTGCATAAACGTAGGCTGTGTTCCTTCGAAAATGCTGATTTACCCTGCAGATATCCTTACCACGGTCAAAGAAGCAGATAAACTTGGAGTGCACGCCACGGTGAACTCGATTGACTTCAACAACATCATGAACAGGATGCATACCCTCGTTAACCACGATTCCGGGATCCAAGCCGCGGCTGTCGAAGCCACACCAAACTTAACGTGGCTTAAGGAAACAGGTGAATTCACCTCGGACTACACAATGCAAGTTGGCAGCCGCACAATATCCGCCAAAATAATCTTCATCGTTTCAGGTGCACGAACAGCAATCCCCCCCGTTAAAGGCTTGGATAGCGTCGATTTCTTAACAAGTGATACAGTGCTGGAATTGCAAACGCCGCCAAAAAGCATCATAATTGTAGGCGGAGGCTACATCGGCATGGAATACGGACATTTCTTCTCAGCTATCGGCACAAAAACCACAATTATTCAGCGTCCATTCCGTTTGCTGCCTGATGAGGAACCAGAAATCTCCGACCTGCTGAAAACTGATTTGGAAAAGCGCATTGAAATCTACACAGGCTACGAAGCCATCGAAGCAAAGCAGGAAGGCGCTCTTAAAACGCTTGTTGCCAGAAGCCGCCAAGATGCCAGTATCAAGGAGTTCTCGGCTGAAGCAATCATGGTTGCTACTGGCAGATTATCCAACGCTGACAGGCTAAAACCTGAAAAAACAGGTGTAAAACTCGACGAGCAAGGCTTCATAAAAGTAGATGATTACCTTGAAACCAGCAAGAAGAACATTTACGCCCTCGGCGACTGCCATCGGCAAACAAATGTTCAAGCATGTAGCCAACTACGAAGCAGGTATAGCTTGGCACAACGCGTTCCACGACCACAAGGTCAAAGTGGATTTTTCAGCTGCACCGCACGCCGTTTTCACTCATCCTCAAGTTGCGTCGGTTGGCTTGAAAGAAGAAGAAGCTAAGCAAAACCACAAGATTTTGGTTGGAAATGCCCTCTTCAAGGACACGGCTATGGGTGCTGCGTTAGGTTTTCCCGAAGGTTTCGTAAAAGTGATAGTTGAGCAGGAAACAGGCAAAATCCTCGGCGCCCACATCATAGGTCCCGAAGCATCCATTCTCATCCAGGAAATCACCAACGCCATGGTGACTGAAAAAGGCGACTTCGGACCCATAGCAAGAGGCATCCATATCCACCCTGCCCTCAATGAAGTGGTGCAGAACGCATTCGGCAACCTTCATGAGCACCAGCACTAAAATTTAGGTAATCTAAACAGTTATATTCGCCTTAAACTAGATTTTATTTGGTGCGAATTTTATGCAGTTCTTCAAAGTTTCTGGTAAAAAAAATAACCACAAGGTTACCCTCTACGCTCTAAGTACTTGCGTCTGGTGCAAAATGACAAAGCAGTACCTGAACGAAAACGAAGTTGAATATGAATTCGTCGATGTGGATTTGCTTGATGACAACGACAAAAGCAAAGCTCATTCAGCCATAACCAGCAAAGGCGGAGTGTTAAGCTACCCAACCGTAATAGTAGACGACAAAACCGTAATCACCGGTTTCCGCAAGGATGCGCTTAAAGAGGCGCTTGGCCTTTGACCATTACTCTTGAACAAACCCGCAAAAGAGCTGAAGCAGACGCAAAAACATACGGCTACTACCTAACGCCCCAACCTGACCTTCTGCAGATGTTTCTTGAAGGGTTAAAGACCAATGAAGACCGATACGGTTACCCCTCATGCCCCTGCAGATTGGCAACAGGCAACCTCGACATCGACCGAGACATCATCTGCCCTTGCGACTACCGCGACCCGGACGTCGCTGAATTCGGCGCATGTTACTGCAGACTCTATGTTAACAAAGCAGTCTTTGAAAGTAAAAACCTGCCTGAAGTTCCAGAACGCAGACCCATCGAGAAACAAGCAAGAGCTTACGGAATACCAGGCACAGCTCAGCAAGCACCCACACAGGGAGCACAGGAAAAACCCGCCACATCAGCGGCTACGCAACCACCGAAAGCTGAGATAAAAAAGAAGCTGTGGTATTGCAAGCAATGTGGCTACGTGGTTTACCGCGAAGATCCGCCGTATGTTTGCCCAATATGTAAGGCTAAACGGGAAATGTTCGCAGAAGTAGAAGCCAAAATCGAGTTCAAAGGCTAACTATTTTTCAATCTCTATTTCGATTTTCTTCCAATCATCCTTTATTCCCTTCAGGGAAGTTACAGCACCCGTTATTGTTCCATTCAACAATCTTCCGACAAACTCGTTTAGGGGTATCTCTTTTCCGTCAACTTTAAGTTTTAAACTCAAACTGTTCACCTAACGTTGTGCTATGGAATGTGAATGAAGCAAAAAAATCTTGTGCACCATCACCATTTGTTTGGAATGTAAATTTTATCTTTTAAAAAGTTGGAAAATTAGGGAGTGATTGTTTAAGCAGTGATTTGGGTTAGTTTTTTGTATGTTCGAGTTTCCTCCCCATCGAGGTGTATTTGGCGAAGGCTAAAGAAAGGGAACCTACGCCGAAGATTCCTATGATTAAAGCTGTAGTTTCTATCATCTCGCCGTCTCCTAGGGTTTTAGCGACCCAGTTGTGCCGACTTCGGCAATTTTTTCAATTTTTAGTTCATCAATCATTTTTCATCGCCTTTTTCTGTGTTATAGTAGTATGTCCAATAAAATATAAAGTCAGTTGAGATTTGTTCATAAAAATTGTGAAATGTTGTGCATACAACAATAATATTAGGCGTAGGAGTGGACAGCTAAAATTTTGTTAAACCAGGCTTAACTGTAACTCTAAGCTTTGTCAAGTTCTCCTTTATCTCAGCCTTAACACCCATAGCCTCAAAGTACTCTTCAAGAAAAATCCTGATGAAATCCTTCGAGATCTCCGAAACCAACACCAGCGTATAGTCGTTTGGAGCGTTCTTTGTTAAGCGATAAAAGTTGCAGACCTCCAACCTTGCCAACATTTCTTCGGGAGAGTGAACCTTGGTTTTTAACTGTCCCCAATGGGCACGCGCAACTTCTTTGTGCTCTTTCCAAAACGTTTCCTTCTCGGGTGAGGAGGCGATGAGACGAAGGAACATGAGCCAGTGATCAACGTCCAGGATTATGTGTTCGCCTGTTAGCAGCATGTCAAGATATGCGTGGATTTTTTTCTTGGTGGCTGGGTCTTCTAGTGCTTTGTTCTCGTTGTAGAATTTTAGAGCGCGACGCATTGTTTCGCTCTGTGAAACTTGGGCTTCGGTGCTTATTTTTTCAAGTAGGTCTGCTGTTGGTTTGTCGAATGCGACGGTTATTCTTGTTGGGTTTACCATGTTTCCACTTGACAGTTGTCTGACATATTTTCAGTCTATTTGAAATTATATAAACATTATGTTGTGGCATGTTGATTTTCGTTTGCAAGTTTAGAGTTCAATCCTCAAATCATGAACATTTGTTCAGTATACAAAAGCAGCTCCCAACACATTTAAAACTTTTTTAGCCACTACTGTCCAGTATAAATCATCAGGCTTTTGGAGACCCGAAATTGAAAACACCAGAAATTCACCTCGAACCCAAGCAACGAGTACAAGAAATAATTGAACTTCTCGAAAAACAATATCCCAATGCCAAAACAGCCCTAAACTACACCAACCCACTAGAGATCCTCATAGCCACGATGCTTTCTGCACAGACAACAGATGTGACAGTTAACATAGTAACACAAAAGCTATTCAAAAAATACCGTACCGCCGAAGACTACGCCAAAGTCGACATAAAAGAACTTGAAGCAGACATCCACTCAACAGGCTTCTACCACAACAAAGCTAGAAACCTCCAAAAATGCTGCCAACTCCTCATTGAAAAATTCCACAGCCAAGTTCCCAAAACAATGGAGGAACTACTGGAACTGCCCGGCGTCGCGCGCAAAACAGCTAACATTGTTTTGTACAATGCCTATGGGATAACAGTGGGGATTGCGGTGGATACTCACGTAACGCGACTCTCTGCGCGGCTCGGGTTAACAGAGCAAAAAGATCAGAACAAAATAGAGAAGGATTTGATGGAAATTACGCCAAAAGAGAAGTGGATGAAACTTACAGATCTGCTGATTTTTCACGGCAGGCAAATATGTACGGCTAAAAAACCCAAATGCGCAGCATGCGTGCTAAACAAAATTTGCCCCTCAGCCTTTTGTTTCGACTAAGCATTACCCATTTATACATGCAATTCTTTCCTTTTCATAGTAGAACTGATTTTTATGGCAACCAATGTCAAGGTTGGAGACAAAGCACCCGATTTCACATTACCCGATATAGACATGAAACCGCGAAGCCTCAAAGAATTCTTGGGCAAAAAAGTTGTTTTGGCTTTTTTTGTTGGGGCTTTTACTTCTGTTTGTACTAAAGAGATGTGTTCTTTTCGGGATTCGATGGCGAGGCTGACTGATTTGAAGGCTCAAGTTGTCGGGGTAAGCGTGAATGATCCGTTCTCGAATAAGGGATTTGCCGAGAAAAACATGCTGACTTTCCCAATCCTTAGCGATTACAAGCGGGAAGTCATTAAGCAATGGGGTTTGGAGCTGCCGAATTTTGCTGGGCTGAAGGATTACACGGTTGCTAAACGCTCAATCTTTATCCTTGACGAAAAGGGGATTGTGCGGTACTCGTGGGTTTCAGATAATCCTGCTATTGAACCTAACTATGAAGAAATACAAAAAGCCCTACAGCAAATAACTTAGATGAAGGACTTCTTCTTCATCAGGACCGTGTAGAAGTATCGGATGGAACCATCGCCTTCCATCGAAGGGTAATGTCTTAGCGTGCCCAATTCGAAGTGCCCGCTGAACAAGTCAATTATTTGTTGGCGGTTAAAGTGGTTCCATCCAGCTCCGTTCTTGTAGCTAAAACAGGTAAGCATGTAGGTGCCGCCTTCTTTTAGAACTTGGTGAATGCCCGCTATGAATTTTGTTCGTTTCTCAACTTCAACATGGTGGAAGCAGCCCATGTCAAAAACAAAATTGAATTCTTCATCGTTGAAGGGCAAATCAATGAAACTTGCGTTCAAGAGGTTTATGTTTACTTTGGCTTTGTGTGCTTTTTTCTCTGCGATTTCAAGCGCGGTTTTGGAGATGTCAGTACCTGCCACTTCTAAGCCGCTTTGGGCAAGGTACACTGTGTTTGTTCCTGCGCCGCAGCAAAGATCCAAGGCTTTACCCTTTGGAATCAGCCCTCTCTCCGCATATTCAATCAGAATGGGACGGGGTTTACCTAATTCCCAACCTAATTCTTCAAGCGGATACTGACGATAAAGTTTATCCCAACCAGAATAATCAGCCATAAAATCAGCAAAATAGGTTATTCAAGCCTAAATTTTAAGGTACCCTCAAGACTTCTTTTCGTTTGCATTGCGGGTGTTTTCCTCAGTCATTAACATTTTGAGTATCAGTTTTAAGGTTGCTTAGTAGATGCCGCCCTCTCTGAAATAATGGTTTTCTTCTTTTTTAGGACCAAAGCTTCTAACGCCCTTCTGCTTAAGCTGGCACCGCATCTGCTCAGCATTCTCTTTTGAAATTTCCCCTTTCTTCTGCATGTAACTGATAATTTCCTCGGCTTGCGCTTCCGTGTCACATCTTCGGATAAAATCTACGGCAGACGGGTAAAAATGACGCAGCTTACTAGGGGCTTCAGCGCAGGGAGCAAGCTCTTCTTCCTCGCACTCATATTCCACGCCCATTGCAGCTTCTTCAGCTTCCAATGGATTTTTCCGAACAGCATCTATTGGAACTTTGACTTCTCCTGTTTCTAACTCATCGTAGAGATGCGGAAACATTTTCTTGAGAGATTTTTTGTCGAGTGCCATTTTTCATCCGTTGTACAAAATAGTATTTGAAGTGGTCATTTATTTTCCTTTTTGATAAAAAACTCAGTTTCAGCGAGAGTTACGAGGGAATGAACTGCTTTGTTGGGTTAGATTCAAGGACTTTTCCGAGTTCTTTGATGTTTAGGCCTTTTAATTCGTCGCCGAAAGTTTCGCACTTCCGTTTTCTTCCGGCTTCCTCTCGGCTTCGAGCAACAATTTCAAGCCCATGTTTAGAGGGGGTTTCAGAGTAGATGTGAAATGACTCAAAAGTTGCCCCCCGCTTATTCACCGTTGTCCAAGCCGTTTTTGAAAGCTTCATGCCCCCAGCCTTGAGGATTTTGGTGATTTCTTCGGGCTCATCAGTGTAAACTGCGATGTCAATGTCGCTTCCCTGCTTAATCGTTCCCCGCCAAACGCTCCCAATCAAAACAGGGCAAAAAGCGCTAAGAAGCTGCATTACGTTTAGGGCTTCCTTTCGCATTTGGATTAATCGTTCCTTCCTTTTTGGACCTTCATTTTCCTCGGCAATCTTGTCTAATTCAAGGGCGATTTCGAGGTTGGAGGGCAAAAAGTGGGCGCCGAAGGTTTCTGCAGCTTTTGTTTTAGCTTGCTTGTATTCTTTCTCAGCTCCAAAATATAGAAGGGTGGCAGCTTCTTTTGCGACGCGATGCTTTAATTCAGAGTCATCATTCAAAGGTTTTTACCGTTTTATGACTGTTTTGTAGAGATCTATTGTTTTCTCCGCGATTTTGCTCCACGTGAACTCTGCTAAGACGCGTTTTCTGCCGTTTTTGCCGAGCATTTTTCGTTTTTCAGGGTTTTCCAGTGCGCTGATTACGCCCCACGCGATGTCTGAGGGGTTGTTTGGGTCTATGTGGTAGCCGCATTGTTCTGGACCGCAGCAAATTACTATTTCCCGCATTCCGCTAACTCCTGATGCGCCGACTACGACTGGTTTCTCCATTGCCATGGCTTCTATTGCAACTATGCCGAATGGTTCGTAGTGGCTTGGAAACACTGCTATGTCACATGCAGCGTAATGCAGGATGCGTTCTTCTTCAGGTATGAAGTCAAAGCAGAATTTGACGTACTCGTCTAGCCTTATGGTTTTAGTCAGGTTTGACAGGTACTCCTGTAAGTCGCCGACTCCTACAATTACCAGTTTCGCTTTGGGAATCTTTGTCAGTATATGGGGCAAAGCCATAATCAGTTTGTCAACGCCTTTAACGCCTACCAATCGCCCGAGAAATAGAATCATAAACTCGTCTTCTTTGATGCCGTATTTGTTTCGGATTCTTTGAATGTCTTGCTTAGATACGTTTTCAGGATTGTATTTTTGCGGGTCAACCCCGTTGTAGCTAACTTGGATTTTTTCTTTGGGAAAACCAAGCTGTATGAGCTCATCTTTCATAGCGTACGAGACTGTTACAATCAAATCAGCCATTTTACCCGCACGCAGCTCGATGTTGCTGACAACGCTTGATCCAGTTCCCAATGTTCTGCCTTTCTCTGTTGAGTGGACATGGAAAGCCAGCGGCAAACCTGTTTCACGTTTAACTGTGATGCCACCCATTGCAGATAGCCAATCGTGAGCAACGACAATGTCATATTTCATGCCCTCTTTCTTGATAAGCTCGTTAACCAGTTTTGCCGCCGACAAGTAATTGTAAACCATCAGCTTACCGAAGAGGTGAATGCCTCGGCCCCATTTGCGTATGTCTTCTGCGATTACATCTGGCAACGAATCGGACACGTCTAAGTGGAGGGGGCGGTGGATTTCAATTCCACGCCAAATCTCCCGAGTCGGCAAAGAACCAGCATCATCATTCATGGTAAAAACTGTAACATCATGATCGTTTAAAACAAATTTTCTGGTAATCTCAGCGGCGTAGGTACCTAGTCCCCCGACGATTTTAGGCGGATACTCGTATACGAAAACTGCAATCTTCATGTCCAATAGTCACCATTATTCATTTAGCATTACGAATCTTTGTACTAAAGCTTTACTTATTCAGAGCCAACCCCTTGGAACTAGACAAAACTGTTGTTTTCTAAGAGGAAGTTTGATTAGACGGTTTTACATAGCTCTAAAGTAAGGTGCTCGAAATGAGTTTATCGCCTATTAAATTAGAAATACTGGAAGCCATGCTCCTAAATGACAAGCCGCAAAAAGCCATGGACATCGCAAAAGAAACAAAAAAGGAATTCCAACCAGTCAACATGCACCTTTTGGGGCTTATTAAAATGGGCTACGCAAGTTTACCTGAGAAGGGAATGTACGCGATTACAGAGAAAGGAAAAAGGGCACTTGGCATACCTGAAACAACTAAAGAAAAAGCCGCAGCAATAATAGCTTATGCACCACACGATAAAGCATTCAACTTCTACGCTACAGTTGGAAAACCCCTCAGTCTCCATGCACACAGTCTAAAAGACTTCGCAAACAAACTTGACCGAGCTGACATAGTCTCTGTAGATTTCCATATGCAGCGGGGCGATTTTGAAGCATGGTTTAAAGGGTTAGGCGATGAGGAATTAGCCAAAAAAACTGCATTGCTGAAAAATAGAAATGTTGCTGGTGAAGACTTGCGCAAAAAACTGCATGAGATTGTTGAGCAGCGGTATATAGAGTTGGCAAAGTTGGCTGGTCAAACGATCCCAACTGAATAGTTAGACTTTAATTGCTAACCTTTTATTTCATTTCCTTGAGAAATTGCTTAAGGGAATATGCTAAGTTATTTGGCTGTAGATTGGGTGCCCCTCGAATTTCAGGATAGTTTCGACTTTTTCGATGGTTCCACTAGGCAGCCTTGTGCAGAATGAATTCACGATAGCTCCTGTGGAAGTAAATCGTACGCCGTCAAGCATTTCACCTTTAGTTACTCCTGAAGCAGCAAAAATCATTTCGTTTCCCTTAGCCAACTCCTCTTCAGTGTAAGTTTTTTCGACGTCAACGCCTGCTGCCTTCAACCTTTCCATTCGATTTGCATCATCATGTTTATCCTTCCAAACTTTAACCAGCATCGTTCCGCCAAGGCATTTAACCGCAGTTGCAGCTATAGTTGCTTCAGCGCCTGCCCCAGCACCGAGAAGTAAATCAACCCCTGAATCGGGCAAACAAGTCACTATAGCTCCTGCAATATCGCCGTCAGCAATCAAAATAATTCTTACACCCATTTTCCTCAGCCTATCCAGCAACTCTTGGTGCCTGTCACGCTCAAGCATGATCACGGTGAAATTTCCAAGGAGTAGATTTTTCTGTTTAGCCACAGTCCGCACGATATCTTCAATGGACATGTCTGTGGAAATTTTGCCCTTCGATTTTCCGTCTGTTGCTATCTTGAAGTAGTATCCGTCGTCTGGAAGAACCTGCAAACAACCTGCCGGAGCACACGCCAAAGCGGAGATAGCATCCTTCTTTCCTTTGGAAGTTGCTGTAGTGCCGTCCACTTGATCAATTACAAACTCCACCTTCGGACCGTTGCCTGTTCCGACTTTTTCATTGAAACAGAACGCTGGAGCATTATCTTTGGGTCCTTCGCAGCATATGACTTCGCCGTCGACTTCAGTTTGGTTTAGGACTGCTCTGGAAAATTCCAAGGCAGTTTGATCAATTTTGTCGGGGTCTCCTTTACCTATGTGAAGTGCTGCTCCTACTGCTCCGGCAATTGTGATTCTGGTCATTGAGGGAGATAATGACCTTAGCGAAGTCATTTTTTACCACTTTTACATTCCCTTAACCATAGGTCGGTGAACTCTATGTAGTTTTCAGCGATTTTTTGAACAGCTAGTTTTCGGTCAGTTTTGCCTGCTTTGAAATCCGCTAGTGGCTGCCAGAAGATCGTTCTTCCCACAGCAAACCCAATGATTCCTGGAATTTTAGCGCCCACCGTTAGCCACTCTTGAACTTTCTCTTTAGATTCTCCACGACCCAACGTTATCACCCCAACTTTTCTTCCATCTATCTGCGCTTGCTTAACTATCGCTCTTGCAGATTCAGGTTTGTCAACGCCCTCCAATTTCCAGATGGACGGTTCAACACCTGCATCCTGAATTTCTTTGATGCTTTCAACCATCAGTTGGGGGCGCATTTCCTGGTCGTATTTTTCTTTAGATCCGCCAAGTTTTGACATTTGGGTTGGTAGAGCTGTAACTATTAGTTCAAAGAGGAAGGGTCTTTGGGTGTTGGTCAGGTAGTCGCTGAGTTTTTTGAGCCTTACAAGTTGCCGTTTATTTAAGGCTGAATCGCTTTCTGGGTTGTAGCGTACTAAAACTTTCACTAGTGTTGGATCAAATTCCTCAATATGCTTGCCAAAGTTGTCGCCGTAGTCGAAGTCAAATTCTTCTTGACCTGACTTCTCAACTGGCATAGCGAATGTTAAGTGATCTTTTTTTGCTTCTCGAAGAACATTGCTTCCGAATTCTTCATCAACAAGTAGCCCAGCAATTTCTTTTGGGACTTTTGTTTTAACGGCTAGTTCGAAGCCTTCGAAAATGATTTTTTTGTAATCTTCAATCCGTTTCTTCTCTTCAGCGGTTGGTTGACGATTTTTTATCTCAAACATTTTTTCAAGAAAAGATGCTCGATGATCAAAGGCTAGAATTAACAATTCTTTTTGGGACCAATCAATCAATATTAATTCACCACATTTTATCTTAGGCTTCTCAAATAAATTATTATTGTTTTAGCAGCTGAGTGTGAGATAGCTACGGCTGAATTGGTTGGCTAAATATTATTTTTTTCCTTAGAAGTCTTGTGTCAAAAATTCCTATACCTCAACAAACTAACGGACTGCACAAAAAACTCTTTCGCGGTCACACTAGGTTGCAGGCTAGCTATGCAAACTGCCACAAAAAACAAAGAAACAAAACCCATCAGGGAAACCAAGAAATAACCAAAGCGCCCATAACTGGTGCAGAGGCCCAAGCATGAGCGAAACACGAATAGTCACGGTTAAACTGCCCGAAGATGTCTACCATGAAATGGCACTGCGTATTCCTGAAGGAGATAGAAGCAACTTTATCCGAGAAGCCATTGCAGAAAAACTCGAGAAAACACCTAAAGCTGACACACTTCTAGCCTTGCAAGAGCGAATGGGCAAAATTGAGCAGGAATTCGGTCAAATCCGCAAATATCTAGCCGACCTTGAAATCCTCACTTACCAACATGGAAGAATTGACCCCCACGCCTACTGCAACGACGAACTAGACCATAAAATAATGGAGTACCTACTGCACTACAAATCAGCAACCACCCCTGAACTGGCTGAATACGTTAAAACGAACCGTTGGCTCGTACTTAACAGGTTACAGAAAATCGAGAAAGCCTCAAAAAAACAGACTGGAAAATCAATTATCGAATACTACGCGGGCGAGAAGTCGGGCAAAAAGAAGGCTTGGTGGATAGACCAAGAACTAATTCAGGGATAAGTTAGCTTTAAATCGTTAGGGCATGTTTTTTCAGTTGTGGGCTCGTAGTCTAGCACGGATTAAGGCATCGGCCTCCGGAGCCGAGAATCCTGGGTTCAAATCCCAGCGAGCCCGTTTCATTCTTTTCCAAGGAAAAACAAGGATTTGCTTAATATTATAAGCGAATCCTACATTTACAGCGCGCGCACAGGGTAGTCCTCACACCAAAGCCTAAGTGTCTTCGAAACAGGGCTATCCTTTGTCTATTCATGTGCCCTGATACGCCGCGCTTTTTTTACCCTGGTGGCAAGCATAAGGGAGTTGAAAACTGCGATGCTGTCTGTTAAGTTTGAACGGTTAAAAGCTTTATCATTACTCCTTCGTGGAGTAGCTAGGTTATTTTGAAATTAGCCCTAGGGATAAGGCATCGGGGTAATTGATGGAGTTGGTTGCTGTGTTGGAGAAACGGAAGGAGAAAGGCTTGTACCTGGACCGACAGGAAGTTTCTGGTTGCCTAAGGGTAATCTTATGTTGTAAATTCCGTCGTCATCAACTGTATAGAGAGCCACATCGCCTAGCGTTAGAAAGATTGCTTGTGATCTATCGTCGTTTAGATAGTAAACAGACCGTTCAATTCCGCTTCCGCCAATAAAGTCTGGTGCGCCTGCAATTTTGTTGAATTCTTTTTCTAAAGCGCCCTCGTCTCTACCTATACGGTCATATATTTCCCCTGCCTGTTTAGCGGTTAATCTTGCCTGGTCTTTTGGTAGGTCTCCGATGGCGATAAGAACGGGTCGTCTCCATTCCCCTGGCAACCCAATACTCTTGTCAGCAATAATTTTGTCTAGTTCTTCTTTTTGCTCACTGGTTGCCTTGGCATATGCCGACTCATAGAATGAAGCGTTCGAGTCATTAATGATTAGAGGCGGGGATTTGTATGACGCAAGACCTGAGTAAAATATTGAGAATGTAACTGAAAGAACAAGCATGGCTGTTACTGCCGCAGCAATTGGTAGAGAGTGACGTTTCAATCTTGTCGTTAAGGGCATTGAGGGTTGCGGGCAATAATCTATGAGATTTTTAATCCTTTTTCGTATGCTCATCTTCTTCACCTGTTATTTTTGTGAATAATGCTTCTGCTAGCTTGGATGGCAAAATCTTGCTTGTATCATCTAAGAGCAGGAAGTTGCGGCCTTTGGCTTCTGCAAGCAGGGTGTCTCGGCATGTTTGGAGTTTTTTGCATTTTTCGCAGTTGCCTTCATGTTTGTACCAGACTTGGATGCCATTTTTGGCGGAGAATGTGATGAAGACAGGGGTTTTAAAGTGGACGCTGTATCCTACAAGGAAACCTTTGTCTGGGTCTATTTTTTGGGTTTCGATTTTGTTGATTTTGGCGGTTTCTTCAAGGGCATCAGCGACTTTTAGGTTGGCTGTGTCTAAGGTTTGATGGACAGTCTGTCGGGTTATGTTGAGTTTGCGAGCGATGGTTGCTTCGGGTATTCCGCTGCTTTTGAGGTCCCATAGTTGCCTTTGCTTTTGGGTTAAGTACCCTAAACTTAGTGCCATTTTCGTTTGCCATCTGTGTAAGTGTCTAAACACTTACATAGTAAGTATGTACAGTTTGTTGCATAAAAGGTTTCCGCAACTATGAATTTGTCTCCTGTCTCTCTCTATGACCCTTAAAGAAACTCTTCAATCTAAAGGGTACACGATTGTTGATGAGTTTGGTTGTGCGGGTTTCAATACTAACAAGTTTCTCAAATATTTTGGTGGATTAAACAAAGGCAGACCTAATGAAGAAGACCTCAAAGTTGCGGAAGCCTTCGCTGAGAAGCTGAAAGTTTAAACCAAACTAAAAAAGAAAAGCTTGACAAACTTAACATTGTCAAGAAATTCTTCAGCGTTAGTCCCAACGCAAGCTATTCCCATTTTCTGTTTGTTTAAACTGCATCTGAACCTCCTGCCAAACTCGTCTTTGAAGAAACAAAAAAAGGAGAGAGAAACTGCAGAGTTGAAGCAAACGTGGAGATGACTGCTTTTGCTTCTCTATTGACGCAACAAATGGCTATGTTCAAATCCCAGCGGCAGTCGTTTGTGGTTAAAACAAAGGATTCGCTTAAATATCTAAGCGCATCCCAGCGGGCCCGCCATCATATTTACGAAATAGTACTAGATTTTTTTATGTTTTAGCATCATTTTTCCCTCAGCGGAGGCTCTATACTGCTTCCTCGCCGGTTTTGGTAAAGTATCTTCCAGCGGAGCTCTATTGGAGAAAACGCCTATGACAACGCTTGGACTAAGACTGATGTATTCCAGAAAAAGTGCGAGCGACTAGAATTAGAAGTAGTCGACGCTATAGAGCCTATAAGACTACTACTTCTGTTTATATACCTAAAGAATAACCGAAGACTGCGTGTGAAAGATAGGTGTCTAGGATTAGTTGTTGTTGACCGGGAGAAAAAAAATCTGTGTTCAACAACAACTAAGAGGCACAAGTTTTTTTCTTTCAATTCCTTGCTTACGTAATCTCGTTAACCATCTTCGATTTAACATTGAGTTTGGTAGATTCTTTGGTGTATTGTTTTAGAAGTAGTAGAACAGTGAAAAATTATATGTTCTACTACTCCCCAAATCGTTGAAGAGAGTTCAAAAAGTTGGTGGCTTGCCACAACTGCCTCTATATTCTATGAACTAACGCTAAAGGAAAAGCGTCTGAAATTGGAAGAAAAAAGCATCGAAGAATTCTAAAAAAAGTCACAATACTACTTAACTCCGAATACCAAATTGACGATAACAGGACAAAAAAGCGCCCCACACCACACAAAGAGAAGAAAAGATTAATGGTTACTAAGAATAAACGTGTTAAAGCGTTAAGCAGGAGCTCAAGAATAAGTCCGTGGATCGGCGTCTGTTGGTTAAAACAGGTTTTTTATGTATTTTAGGATGAGTTGCGGCTGTTTAGAAGCGGTTTTTAACGCTTTTCCAGGGTGCTTGATATGGCCTAACAGAGATAGTTTCTTGTACTCTGCTAAAGCCTTAGCGGCTATTTCCTTTACTTCTGCAGGCGTAAACTCGTTGGTTGTTATTAGCGGCATGCCTTTGGCTTGTCTTGCTTGGGCAAAACTGTTCCATGTCAGGTCCGCCGGTAAATAGCCTTTAGCTTTGCATTCCTCATACAGGCGTGTGCCATAAGAGGGCGTTGCATTAAATAGGTGCATCCCAACGTCATATTTGCGTTTTAGCTCCAGGGCAAAATCCACGGTTCTTTGCATGTTCTCCTTTGTTTCCCCTGGAAAACCGATGATGTAAAAAGCGCCTGTTTTCAACCCTATTTGCTTTGAATCTTTGGCGAATTCAACCACACGTTTTAGATCCAAGCTCTTGCAGATGACATTATCAAGGATTTGCTGATCCCCTGACTCAACGCCGACAAAAATGCTGTTGGCGCCCGACTGCTTCATTTTCCTTAGTAAATCGAGGTTTAAGCAGTCTGCTCGGACGCCGTTTGGGGTTTCCCAGCCGATTTTGATTCTGCGCTCGATGATTCCGTCGCATATGGCTTCAAACCGATTAACATCCAACGTTAGGTTGTCATCTTCAAAAAAGATGTTTTTAACTTTAAACTTGTCCACGACGTATTGGATGTGGTCTAAGACGTATTGGGCTGAGTGGGCTCTGAATTTTTGGCCCATATGCAGGTGAACTGCGCAGAAGCAGCAGTTAAACGGGCAGCCGCGGCTGGTAATCATAGAGATTGCTCGATTCTGGAAGCTGCGGTAACCAATCTCTTTTGGGTTAAGGTATTGCTCCATCTCAACTAGGTCGTAGGCTGGATATGGAATTTCATCCAAATTCTCAATTAGCTGCCTTGAAGGATTCACTATGACCTGCTCGTTTTGGCGGTAAGCAATACCTTGAACTTCGCTTAACTGTTTTTTTCCTTCAAACGCTTGGGCAACCTCAAGCATGGAGTATTCGCCCTCTCCGACAACTGCGATATCTACATCGTTGGCTTCTTCCAGAAACTCCTTGGGAACCAAGGTGACATGTGGACCGCCAATAACCGTCAAAATTTCAGGGTTAACTTCTTTTACCAAGTTGCTTACTTTGATGGAGTTTTCTATTTGGCAGGTGAAGGGGCTTGATATGCCAACGATGTTTGGCTTCCGATTTTGTATTTCCAGTTTAATATGCTCAAAGGGCATTCCAACAGTTATTGTTTCACTGTTCTTCTGGAATGTGGCTGCCATGAAAGCATCCAAAATTTCAACTGCCACTCCCGCTCTCTGGAGAACCGCTGCTATATACATTAAACCAATCGGTAGGTTGCCTGCAGGCTGCTCCGAGCCTAGATAAAATGTCTGCGGCGGATTAATTAGAAGCACTTTCATTGTGTAACCATTAGCATTTAGTTGAGATGCCAATATATTTAAATTAATTTATAAACCGCATTAGCATTAATCAACCATCTCCTTAGCAGATTTATGCCTAATTATCCATGCTCCACCCAATTTTTTTGGTTTAGTTGGCATGTTACTGCTAGGCAACTACAACATAGCTTTATGAGCGGTTATTCGGCTCTATTCTTGTTAACTTTTCCGTGTTTAGTAAGGAGGTGAAATTTTTTGAGTACGCGAATTGAAGAGCGAAAGGGTAAAATGACTGTTGCTGAAGCTGGAAGGAAAGGAGGAGAAAAAACCGCTTCAACTCATGGACGCGAATTCTATGAAGAAATTGGCCGCAAAGGCGGAGAAAAAGTTTCGATGGAACGAGGTCCAGAATTCTACAGTGAAATAGGCAGCAAAGGCGGATCGGAACGTGCTAAACAGCACGAGGGTTCAGCTGAAGCAGAAGGCAAAACAAGTCTTGAAGAGGCAGGTCATAGAGGTGGACAGAGAGTCCGCAGATTAATCCAAGCAGGAAAGGAACATGAGGAAGAATAGGCAACCTCTTACCCGAAACCGTTTTTTTTTCGACTAACTTTTTTAGTTTCAAAGTTTTTGGAGGTGATTTTTTTTGGAAGCAAAGAAAGGCAAAATGACAGTTGAAGAAGCAGGTCGTAAAGGTGGCTTGAGGACTTCTGAGACACATGGCGGAGAATTCTACAGTGAAATAGGTCGCAAAGGAGGCAAAATTGGCGGACCAAAAGGAGGACAACGCGTCCGAAAACTTATTGAAGAAGGAAAAGCACACGAAGGAGAATAAATCCACATTCGGTTTTTATTTATTTTTTGAACTCTTTTTTCGTTTTTATCCGTAACAAGCAAATACCCTGTCCAAAAATGTAATTTTTTGACCGTTTTCCGTTTGTTGAAGCATAGCTATCCAATGTTGCTGTATGTTAACAGCCACATATGTTTATGAGGTATGTTCAGGGCTAGGAATTGAAGGTAGCAACCGTTTAACTTGTTTTTGGAGGTGATTTGTTTTTGAGTGAAAACAGAAGAAAGGGCAAAATGACTGTTGAGCAAGCAGGGCGAATGGGTGGAGAAAAAACCGCTGAAACCCATGGCCCAGAATTCTACAGTCAAATAGGAAGTAAAGGCGGTTCCCAGAGGGCTAAACAGCATGAAGGTTCACTTGAAGCTCGGGGCAAAACAAGCTTAGAAGAAGCAGGTCACCGCGGCGGACAAAGAGTCAGAAGATTAATAGAAGCAGGAAAAGAGCATATGGAAGAATAGGCTTTCAACTTTATTTTCAAAAACTCAAGTGGCTTTTAGAGCTGAGATTTTTTTGAAGAAATAGATTAAATGTGGGCAGAAGTTCGAAAGATTAACAAGATAGAAAAAATTTGTGAAGAAGAAATTCAGTTTCTTTGTTCTCTCGAATTTTTGGTTGAAATTTAAGGAAGGTGAATACAAGTGGTTAATGAACAAAAGAAGGGAAAGATGACAGTTGCTGAAGCTGGAAGGAAAGGTGGAGAAAAAACCGCTGAAACCCATGGAGAAGAATTCTACAGCGAAATCGGGCATAAGGGCGGTCAGAAAGTTCGCAGGCTAATTCGAGAAGGAAAAGAACATGAAAAAGAGTAGATGTCTGGACATCATGTTTTTTTTGTTATGTTAATAATTTTAGTTTGGAGGTGAAAGACAACGAGTAAACAAGAGACCCTTAGACGCAGAGGAATAGGTCAAGGTAGAGGATCAAGAAGGCAATACACAAACAGAAGCGGAAAATCTGGACACGTCAGCCCCGCTATAGTAGAGAAATACTTAGCTGGCATGCATTACCCCGCTGAGAAGGAAAAACTCCGTATTAACGCACAAAACAGAAAAGCACCTAGCGATGTTATGGACTTAATAAATAAACTACCTGAAAAAACATACAATTCGCCGATTGACATAACCAAGGAAATAGGCAAGATAGAATAAAAACACATTCTTAAGCCAATTTTATTTTTCAAAATTTAATTTTGACCCTATTAAACGCTAGTTAGTTTTATGCTCATGCTTGACGGCTTGTGATTGCTTGTTGGAGACCACATATGCTTAAAGATGATACCTTGAGCTCAGATACCGGAAATTTTTTTTGATTATTGGAGGTGAAGAATTTTTGGCGGTTAAAAATGAAATAGGCAGAAAAATGACTAGGCAGGAAGCCGGCAGGAAAGGCGGCAAGAAGGTGGCAAAAGAGAGAGGTTCCGAATTTTACAGAAAGATAGGACGGAAGGGCGGTGAAAAAGTCGCTGAGGAGCGCGGTTCAGAATTCTACAGGGAAATTGGCAGAAAAGGCGGCGAAAGCAGAAGAACTGGAACGAAAGGCGGACCTGGAAAAAGTTTGGGTCACAAACAAGTCAGCGCAACAAAAGAGAAAATGTACCTCTAAATAACTTCTTTTTATGTCAGCCTTCATAAACAAAATGTTGAAATAACTTAGTTATTTTAGTTGTGTTATGAAGAAAGTTCTTGTTTTGTATTATAGTCGAACTGGAAACACTGAAAAGATGGCTAACGCCGTAGCTGAAGGCGCAAAGAGCACTGGTAATGTAGAAGTCGAATTGAACTTTCATGTAGACACTGAAACTCTCGGAGCCTATGACGCCATTCTTGTCGGGGCCCCAACTTACCTTCACAGTATGCCAGTTGACTTTGAGCATCTCTTTGAGGAAGCCGCTGTGCAACAAATAAACTTGAAAGGCAAAATAGGCGCAGCGTTTGGTTCCTACGGATGGAGCGGTGAAGCACCCAAACTTATCTTGGAAATAATGAAGAATAAGTTTGAAATGAAGGTCATAGAGCCGCCTTTACTTGTAAAATATGTTCCTGACCAAACCATGTTGAATGCGTGCAAAGACCTTGGAAAGAAGGTTTCCGAAAGCTTGATGAATCAGGCTTAACACTAACCGTTAGGAGAAAAGTTTATGGAAAAAAAGAAAGATCTCCTCGATTTTTTAAAAAACCAGATTACTGTTGAAAACGAAATAGTTGCTTCACTTGAAAAGGCACTTGTAGGCATGAAGAACCCTGCGGTTAAAGGGGTTTTGAAGGGTGTATCTTTGGATTCCACCAAGCATGCGGAGCTTTACTCATCAGCAATTACTCTGTTAACTAATGCTTCAACCGCTCTAACTCAGGATAACCTTGACGAGCAAAGAAAACTCGTCGAAAAACACATTGAGATAGAGTCAAAATTAATACAGAAGCTTCAAACCATGATACCAACCATCGACAACGCAAAGGTGGTGTTCCTTCTGAAGGCAATATTGAACGACGAGGTTCGGCACCACGCTATGCTAAAGATGGTCTTGGAAATAATCGTTCAGGGCGAAACCATAACAGAAGCTGACTGGTGGAAAATGCTCTGGGAAAACGTTCCGTTCCATGGGGCACCCGGCGGTGGATAAACAAAAAAATGGGGTTTTCTAAGCGTTATCTTTGCTATTGATAACTTGCTGTGAATAACTCCATGTTTCATCGACTATTTGCTGAAGTTCCTGTAGGACTGTAGCTAACATTTCGCCTTTGCATGTTAAACCGTAGGCTTTAGGCGTTCTTCTTATGAAAACAAGTTTTTTGCCTTTCAAACCTCGCAGGTACTTGTAGGTTCTTCTCATTGAGAGCCCTGTTTCCTTGGCAAGTTTGCCCGCAGAAATTCCATCGTTGGGAAGGGTGTCGTAGATTTTGCGTTCTGTTTCTGTGAAGGTTTCTTTGCTAGGGTCACGCTTGGATTTGAAAAAGAATATGTAATCTCGCTCTTCAGGGGTCTCAATTAAACCCACTGAACGCAAACGCTTGAGAATTCGCGACGCTATCTTTGCGGAGATTAAGCTCTCTATGTCCTCGAAAGTTTTAGGACCTGTCAGCAACGCTCGCAGAAGGGTTTCTTCGTAGCATTCTGAGTGGGCTGGGAGCATTTCTGCGAATTCAGGGAAGGCTCCGAGCAGGTTTGTTAGGCGTCCGCCGAAGGTGGTTGCGTAGTATTCGTCGCGTGATTCGGTTGCTAATCCAACCGCCATTAAGGGTTGCAAGTACTCTTCGTTTATGGTATCTTGGCTGTGTGAGTGCCCTGTTTTCTTTAGTTCTTGCTGAAGTGCACTTACCGAAAACCTGCCACTAACTATTGCTTTTAAGATGTGAAGTCTTGTTTCGTTTTTCAAGACGTTGAATAATTCTTTTATGTAGTTGGGGTTGTCCATTGTTTCGCGGAGTTTTCTAAGCTCATTTTTTAATTTGTATACTTGACATCGAGTTATACATTCTAACGGCGATGTGGGTGCGCAGTTTCTGCATTCTGCATCCAGCGTTTTTAGCATTGATGCTAAGTCGCGGTTTTCGCCAATTCGGGTTGATTGAAGGACATTTCCCATTTGTTTATTCTCCTTTGTAGGCGTGTGTCTAGATGGGTGTTGGGTGAATGTGAGGTTGATGTAGAACTGTTTGTGTATTGCTCCCCGTCTTGACACGCGTCATAATCTATGACATGCGGCATATTTAAATATGTTTTCCCATAAAAGTACACTAAATTAGGTGTAAACTTGATACTACCATGCGAAGTAGGCGTAAAAACAGTCCTGCCAGCAGTAAAAGCAGTAATGGCGAGATCCATCGTGGAAAAACATGGCTTGAACGAAAAACAAACCGCAGATATGCTCGGCCTATCTCAATCCGCAGTTAGCCGCTACGTAGGAAGAGAAAGAGGCAACCTTCTAAACATTGAAGGAACACCCGAAATAATCGCGCTAATCGATCAAATGGTAAGCCACCTGATAAAAGCACCCGAGGACAAAGCCGAAATCCTAAAACTTTTCTGCCAAACATGCACATCCATAAGAGAAAAAGGCTTAATGTGCCCAGCCTGCCAAAAAGAAATGCCCCATGAATGGGCGGAAAAATGCTCCTTCTGTCGAGAATAGGCACCAATTAAGATTTATTAAAAACGGAATATTTAACTGGTTTTGAGGTAACTCCTTGTCATACAACGAGAACGCTTTTTTGGACACTTTAGAAAAAGTAAGTAACAGCGTAGTTAATATTAGCACCCTAAAGCTTGTTCACAATATTTTCTATCAGGCAGTGCCAGTTGGCGGGATGGGTTCAGGCACAATAATCGACGCAAACGGCTTAATTCTAACTAACAACCATGTTGTGGGCGGAGCAGAAAAAATCAGCGTAACCCTCTGGAACAACCAGGTTCTCGAAGGCACCATCGCAGGCGCATGCGCCATCCACGATATAGCTGTTGTAAAAGTTAAAGCAAAAGACCTCCAAGCCGCTCAGATGGCTGACTCAGACACACTCAGAGTTGGACAGAGAGTTTATGCAATCGGCAACCCTTTCAGGTTGGCAGGCGGACCTAGCGTGACCTCAGGAGTAATCAGCGCCATAAACCGCACAATCGAGTCAGAACGAGGCCTAATAGAGAACCTTGTGCAGACAGACGCAGCTATTAATCCTGGAAACAGTGGCGGTCCCCTGGTTGATATGGCTGGCAAAGTTGTAGCCATCAACACTGCCATCATCCCATACGCTCAAGGTATCGGCTTTGCAATCCCCATAAACTCCGCCAAAAGCTGCACAGACGACATACTTACAGAGGGAGCAACAAAAAAGCCCTGGCTTGGAATAGTTGGTTTAACCATAACTCTACAAATCGCACGCTACTATAACCTACCAGTTGACCACGGTATTCTCGTAACCAAAGTTGCAGATGGCAGCCCCGCAGAAAAAGCGGGCATGACAGATGGAGACATAATCCAACAGATCGACAACTTTGAATTGCGCGGAATTGAAGATTTAGTTGCCAATGTAAGAAAGAGGAAAGTCGGCGAACAAGTAAAAATTTTTGCTTCACGTGAGGGTAGGCAATACTTGTTCCAGTTCAAACTAAAAGAAACGCCCTAGATCTTTTTGGAGGATAAATCGGGTGAGTCAAGATCAATTATGGGATATTTTGAAAAAAGCAAAAACAATAGCTGTAGTTGGGCTATCCAAAGAATCTGAAAAAGAAAGTTACAAGGTAAGTATTTACCTGCAGCGACATGGATACCGAATCATACCCGTTAACCCCTTCGCTGAAATGATTTTAGGAGAAAAAAGCTACAAAACCCTCCGGGATATTCCTGTGGAAATCCAGAGAACCATCGATGTGGTAGACATTTTTAGGCGTGCAGAAGATGTGCCGCCAATTGTTGAGCAAGCCATCGAGCTTAAAGCTAAATTTGGCAGGCTTTTGTCAGTTTGGATGCAGTTGGGCATAGTTAATGAGCAGGCGGCGGAAGCTACACGCATGGCGGGGTTAATTGTAGTTATGGATAAATGTTTGATGGTTGAGCACCATAAATTGGTTGGCAGTCTAAATCGCGCCCAGCAATAAGGACACTACAGTGGCGATGATGACTATTGCTATGGTTTCGGCAAGTGTTATTTTCCAGTTTACCCGCGTCTTTTTGGAACGGTATCTTACCAGAAATATGCCTGAGATAGCGGTAACTTCAACTAGTGATAGAACTATGTTGAGTGGAGAATAAGGTAACAGAATTAAATAGGTTGCTATTGGTACGATTCCAGCGACAAAGGTTGTGGTTCCAGAAATGATTGCTCCATAAAGGTTTGACCTGTGAATCTGCTTTCCTAGAAGTGTAAAGAGTTTTTGAACCAACAGCAAAGACTTGTCGCGCTCTTTTTTATCAGGTATATCGCTTAAGCTGTAATTCATCAAGTTCTGCAGCGTCATGATATCTGCCAAGTCCGCGGTTATTCCGCCAAGGAGGAAACTTGAGAAGTTAGTTATGGCGACCGCGCTAAGTGTTAAGAGTGCGGCGAAAATGAGTGTTTTAGGTTCTCCCAGCAATGTAGTAGCGCCAGTTAGGGTTGCTATGATAGCGGATAGGATAACGACTAAGCTTGTTACGGCACCGTCGACTAAACCTGCGACTATTTCCATGATGGGTTCCTTCTTTAGCAGGAGGCTTTCCCATTCTTTGCCTAAGTGCTGTCCCTGAGCTGTTAGCTGAACGGTATCATCTTTTTCGATGAGAAGCCCTTCAACAGACATCTCTTTCAGAGCTTTATCTAGTTCGGACGTATCGATGCATGTATAAGTAACGCAGACACGGTCAATTCGGCTCTTAAGGGTGGATTTTTTTATTTTGGCGCCCTTACTGAGGTTTAATAGGACAATGACTCTGATAACGTCAGGCAACTCTTGGATTTCAAAGGCCACTTAAATAAATCCACCAGATAATTATCAATGAATTTTAGCTAATAACTTTTTGCGCATCCATCGCGGGGAAGCGCTGAAACAAATCTGCTTTTTGTAAAAGCTTCTAGCCGCAACTATTTAATAACCAAGTCTTCAAAGTTGTAACCAAAAGACTAAGAAGGCACCTGATTGTCCCTGAACAAAAATCTGGAAGATCTCTCCAATGCTTGCGGAGTAACAGGGAGAGAAGAGCAAGTTAGAGACTTAATGATTAAATTTATGACTCCATACACAGATGAAATCCAAGTGGATAAACTTGAAAACGTAATAGCCATCAAAAAAGGCAAAGCTAACTCGCCAAAAATAATGTTGGCAGCCCACATGGATGAAGTTGGTTTAATGGTAAAAACAATTACCAAAGATGGTTTTCTACAGTTCACTAAAATGGGCGGCATCGATGACCGAATCTTACCAGCCCAAAAAGTCCTAATCTACACAAAGAAAGGTCCGTTCCCAGGAATAATCGGGTCTAAACCGCCTCACATCCAAAAAGAGGAAGAGCGCAAAAAAATCATCACCTACGATGACCTATTCATCGATGTCGGAGCTGAAAGCAAAGAGGACGCCGCAAACATGGGCGTTTCAATCGGCGATGCAGTAGCCTTCGACATAAAATACGTTAAACTGGGCAACGACGCAGTAATGGGGAAAGCCTTTGATAACCGTGCAGGATGCTTAACTATGGTTGAAACATTAAAACTGCTAACTCAAACCGATTGTACAGTTTGCGCCGTCGGCACTGTCCAAGAAGAAGTCGGTTTACGGGGCGCCGGAGCTGCAGCATTCGGAGTTGACCCGGACCTCGCAATAGCTTTAGACGTTACCATTGCAGGTGACGTTCCGGGTGTGAGGGAATTTGATACCAGTGTAAAAATGGGTAAAGGTCCAGCGCTCACAATTTCCGATTCGGGCTTGATTACTCACCCCAAGGTTTTGCGGTGGCTAATCGAAACAGCTGAGGAAGAAAAAATTCCGTTCCAAATCGAATCAGGCTTACTTGGTAGCACAGACGCAGCAAGAATCTCCATTACACGCCAAGGTATTCCGTGCGGAAACGTATCTATTGCCACACGATACATTCACAGCCCAGTTGGCATGCTCAGCTTAAAGGACATCGAGAACTCGGCGAAATTAACCGCTGCAGCTATCCAAAAAGCCGCCAAATACTTCTAAGCTGCTGTTGCTCTCAAGCGACCCCTCCCCTATATAAACAGCAAAATCCGCAAGAGAAAATTTGTTTTTATTCTAGCCTTCCCTTACTTTTAATTGATCTCAAAAATGAGTACACCCGACAAATTCGCTGGAAAATTCGAGTTCATGGAACACACAGCCGACATCTATATTCAGGCACATGGCAGAACCATGGAGGAAGCCTACGAGAACGCGGCACTTTCAATGTTTGAAACCATAACTGACACAGACAAAGTAGTTGCTGCCCAAGAGGACAGCTTTGAGGTTGAAGCTGAAGACCAATATGCGCTGCTCTACAATTGGCTTGAAGCTCTGCTTGTTAAATCAGAAACCGAAGGCATGCTTTACTCAAAATTCCAAATCAGCAACTGGAAAGAAACAGCTGAAAGCTTCAAGTTCAAAGCTAAAATGTGGGGAGAAAAATTTGATCCCCAAAAGCACCCGCAAAAAGTCGCCGTCAAAGCAGTAACCTACCATCGCATGGTAGTTATTCGGGAACCGGACCGTGTGCTCTTGGAGTTTATCCTGGACATCTAAACGAACTTTAGTCTTATTAGTTCTGCGAATAGTTTTTCAACCATTAGGTCAGGTGGCTGATCTAGAGTTTTTGTTTCAAGTTCTATGAAAGGAACCTTTTTTTCTTTGTAAAACGTTATCAGCGGTGCTGTTTGTTCCTGGTAGACTTTCAGTCGGTTCGTTATGGTTTCAGGATTGTCGTCTGACCGCTGGTAGAGTGGACCTTGGCATTTGTCGCAGGCGCCTTCAACTTTGGGTTTGAGGAATTTGACATTGTAGACTGTTCCGCAGTTTTTGCAGATTCTTCGTGTAGATAAGCGTTCGATAATTATCCAGTCGGGAACTATCAATTGCATGATCACGCCGATTTGTGTTATGGTGTCAAGTTTTTTTGCTTGTTCCAGAGTGCGGGGGTAACCGTCAAGGATGAAGCCTTTTCCCTTGGAGATTTTAGCTAAATGAGCCTTTAAAACTTCAACAACAACGTCGTCTGGGACTAAAGCTCCTTTTTCCATGTAGCTTTTAACTTTACTAGCAAGCTCCGATTTCTCCTTGACTAGTTCACGGAAAATATCGCCCATCGAAATAACGTCAACGCCAAGCTTGGTTTGCAGTCTTGAAGCATAGGTGCCTTTTCCCGCACCTGGCGCTCCAAAAATAATAGCTTTCAACATGATTTTACCTGCTTATCCCTCTCTTACATCGGCATTCCATAATTAAATTTTATGCGTTGACTTCCTCGTTTGATGGAAAACATTTATGGATTAACAGTGCTAAACACCTTGGGAAGGTAAGCGATTGCACACTAAAGAAATCGGAAAAAACCTATTCATAGTGGAGTTGAAGACTGGAGGCATCAAAAACCTCATCTGCAGCTACGTAATAAAAGGTGCAAAACCCTTCCTTGTGGAGTCAGGTCCAACCAATTCCATCCCTAACCTCCTCTCTGGTTTAAAAGAGCTCGATGTGAAGCTTGAAGAAATAGAGTATATCGCTGTCACCCATATCCACTTGGACCATGGCGGCGGCGCAGGCACGTTACTAAAGGCTCTGCCCAACGCCAAAGTTGTGGTTCACCCAAGAGGCATGCCCCACCTCATTGACCCGGAACGGCTCTGGCCCTCATCCCAGGATGTTCTTGGGTATGTCAGCGAAATCTTCGGCAAACCAGAGCCTGTCCCAAAAGACAGAATAATCCCCGTTACTGAAGGCGCATTCGACTTAGGCAACGACGCAAAATTAGACGTTACCGAAACCTTGGGTCACGCCTCACATAACCTTAGTTTCCAAGAATCGTTCAACGGTGGAGTTTTCCCTGGCGATGCTGCTGGCACATACCTTCCCGCGTTCGACGTCGTAGTTCCAACCACGCCACCACCGTTCTATTTAGATGCGGCACTAGCTTCCTTGGACAAATTAATCAGCTTAAAACCGACTGTGCTCTATTTTAGCCATTTTGGAAAAGCCACCAATGCAGTTCAACGCCTCAAAGACTACAAGGTTCAACTTCAACTATGGGCTGATATAGCAGAGCAGGGAGTGAGGGAAAACTGGAGTCTTGAGCAAGTCCGCGACAGAATCATCAAAGAGGACATGGTTATGCGGAAGGTTGCTGATTTTGTTATGTCTCACCCTATTTACTCAAAAACAATTCTTGAAAACTGTATACGAGGCTTCATCGAATGCGCTAAGCAAAAACAGTCCTCATAAACGTTTTATAGTGTCATTCTTCTTTTGTTTTGAAAGGTGAAAGTTTTGGGTGAAAGTGAAAGTAGGGGTCCCCCAGAGCGGGTGCCTCTTGAGAAAGTTAACGATTACATGTGGCGTATTCCAAAGTATAAGCCGGGGATGCAGGTTCCAGGCATGGTTTTTGCCAATCAAGCGCTACTGGAGAAGATGCAGACTGACCGGACTCTGTGGCAATGCTCAAACGTTGCGCACCTACCCGGAATCTATAAGCACGCGATCACACTTCCCGATGGACATGAAGGCTACGGTTTCCCAATAGGCGGCGTAGCGGCAACGGACTATGAAACTGGCGTCATCAGCCCTGGCGGCGTCGGCTACGACATTAACTGCGGCGTCCGCTTGCTATCAACAACACTTACAGAACAGGATGTACGCCCGAAACTTGCGATTTTAGCTGAAACTATTTTCCGCAACGTTCCCTCTGGACTGGGTAGCAGAAGAAAAGACTTCACCATATCCACCAGCGACCTAGAAAAATTAGTGACCGAGGGAGTGCAATGGCTCATCGACCGAGGCTTAGGTTGGCCTGAAGATGCAAAACACTGCGAAGAAAACGGACGCATGTCAAATGCCAATCCAGACAAGGTATCAAACACAGCTAAAAACCGCGGCTTAACCCAAATCGGCACATTGGGTTCAGGAAACCATTTTCTTGAAATCCAAAAAGTCGACAAAATCTTCAATGCAAAAACCGCTAAAGCCTTCGGAATAATAGAGGAAGGCCAAGTAACCGTCATGATCCACTGCGGCTCAAGAGGGTATGGTCACCAAGTGTGCTCAGATTACCTAAGGGTTATGGAGCACGCTGTACAAAAATACAAGATATCGCTGCCTGACCGCGAATTAGCCTGTGCACCGGGAAACAGCAGTGAAGCCAAAGACTACATAGAGGCGATGGCTTGCGCCGTTAACTATGCGTTTGCAAATCGACAGGCAATTATGCATTGGGTTCGCCAGAGCTTCCAGCAGGTCTACCGCGAAGACCCAGAGAAATTCGGTTTAAAACTCGTCTACGACGTCGCACATAACATTGCCAAAGTAGAAACCCACAACATTGACGGCGACCAAAAGAAGGTTTGGGTACACCGCAAAGGAGCCACCCGCGCTTTTCCCGCAGGACACCCAGATGTTCCAGACGACTACCGCAGTGAAGGGCAGCCAGTCCTTATTCCAGGCAGCATGGGCACAAGTTCATGGGTTCTAGCGGGTTCACAGAAGGCGATGGATTTAACTTTCGGTTCCACAGCGCATGGCGCTGGCAGAATGATGAGTCGCTCGGCAGCAAAGCGGCAGTACTGGGGCGGAGACATAAAGACAGCTTTGGAGAAAAGGGGCATTGTGGTTCGTGCGGCGAGTGCTTCAGTATTGGCTGAGGAAGCTGACCCAGCTTACAAGAACGTGGATATGGTTGCTGATGTAAGTGACAAAGTCGGAATTGCTACCAAGGTTGCGAGGCTCGTTCCGTTGGCTGTCGTGAAAGGCTGAGATAGCTGGGTTTAGAGAAAATATCAGGCAAACTTCTTTTTTTTAATATTTCTTTGAATCGGGATTGATATGGGAAATTGTATATTTAAGCGCCCATCAAAAGATTGCAGAAAAACGAATAATTCGATGCAAAAAATAAATCAGGAAATTAGTATTTGAGTAAAAACCAAATTAGGGTTCAATATTCAGGCTTTATCATTTTTGGTTCTCAAATTTTTAGTGTGGCAACTGGGCTCATCTTCACTCTTTTGCTGACAAGAAACATGAATACCTCTCAATACGGCATCTGGACAAACATCTTTGATTACACTGCTTACTTTTGGCTGTTTAGTGGCGTTTTGCCGTTTTGGGCAACCCGATTCATGGCACGGGGCAAAGAAGGCACAGTTAAAACCAGCGCATTAGCCCAGTTGTCCATTGCACTTGTTTCAACGCTTGCTTATTTTCCAGCTATAATAATCATAACAAAAGCCATCGGCACCCAAGCTTACTTGCTGATTTACCTAATTGCTGGACTGTACGTTTTCAACTTTTACATGGTTACGATTTTCGAAGGTGTTTTGCGTTCTATTCGACCTCAGGTGATTGGGTATGGGTTGTTGATTGAGGAAGTGGTGAAGGTAGCGGTTGCTTTAGTGGTGATAGTGGGTTTGAAGCAGCTGTTTCTGGGGGCGATTTTGGCTTTGGTGATCTCAGCGTCTGTTCAAGTTGTCTATTACCTGTGGCTTTTGCGGGATGAGTTTAAGCAAAAAACAAATTGGAGCTACCTCAGAGAGTGGTTTAAGGGTTCAGCGGTGATTGCCTACAACAGCATCGGTACCCAACTGGTCTCTTTTGTGTTGGTTTTACTGTTCTACTATGGAGGGTCAAACACAAGAGCCTATTACCAAGCTGCCTTCACCTTCACAAACGTGATCGGTTTCTCAGCTTCCCTCGCATTCGCATTATATCCTAAACTGCTTGCTAAAACCTGCCGCGACGAGGAAGTAGGAACATCATTTAGGACAGTGATGATGCTCGCCATTCCCATGTCCACTATAGTGATTGTCATGGCTACCTCTTTTTTGACTATTCTAAACGTTGAATACGCAGTTGCTTGGCCTGTACTCATAGCTTTAACGTTTGATGCGTTGGTAGTTTTGGTCTCTCAGTTTTACAGTTCATGCCTAATGGGTGCAGAAGTCTTCGATGCGGAAGGAAAAATCCATCTTCGCCAACTTGTCAAAAGCAAAATCTTCAAAGTATTCACCCTCACCTACATTCAAGCAGCCATTGCTTTACCCTTAACATACATTGTTCTCACGGCTTTGCCTGTGGCTGGCTCAGTGCAGGCAACGGTAGATGTGATAGCGATATCCTTCAGCGTTCATCTTTCAACCTTCTTCGGTTTGTACTTGTATATGCATAAATCTGTTCGGTTGCCTGTCGCTTGGATAAGCTTGGCCAAATACGTTTTTTCCTCCTTTCTCATGGGCGTCGTGCTTTTTGTTGCTCCAACAACCTCAACCCTGCTATTTACAGTAGCCAAAGCCGTCGTAGGCTTATCAATCTACATAGCTTTGCTGTTGGCAATTGATAAGCAAGCAAGACAATTGGTGAACCTAATAATCGAGGAAATCAAGGGCGCATTCAGACAGCTAACTTCAAGAAATAACGGTGTTCAAGGCAGAACCGGCGATTTGCCGAGTGAAAATTAATATTCTCAAAAAATAGTAAGTATTACTCAGCGATTTTTATCTTCGCTGGTTGGTGCGACAAAGTGAAGGATGAATGTGGAATCTGCGGCAGAGTTCTCCGAACAACTTACATGCGTAAGTGTGAACGCTGCAAAAAACTGTTCTGCCGAGACTGCATGGTACCTGACGTTGCCACCGGCGATCCAAATGCGATGCTGTGTCTTCATTGTGCCCGGCGGGTGGTCTCGCCTCGAACAGTTTCCAAATACGCAGGGCTTGAAGGTCACTTAAAGTTTAGAGCAGCCTTCACAGACACCGTTAAACTTACGTTTGCAAGGATTGACGGTTTAATCGGCAGTAACCTTCCCATGGATGCTTACCGAGATTCTGCATGGTGGAGCAACTCGTCTTCAAGTGCACATGCGAAGGCTTGGTTGGATGCAGGTTGGGAAGTGCAGGAAGTCAATTTCAAAGAGGGCTACACCTTGTTCAAGAAAGTACGCAGTGTAGCATTCAAAAAATCAAAGAAGAAAAAACTTGAGATAACCCAGCCCTTTACCCCTGTACCCGTGCATAGACCAAGATCAAAGATTCCCTCTAACACTAAAGCATCAAAACTGTACGCGAGAATCAAGAACCTTGAGCGACAAAGATCTATGCCCCGTCAACCTGTAAGAGGTATGAAATTTAAGTCCTCACAGTACCAAAAGCGCCTCTACAAACAAGACGAAAAACCATATTGAAAATAACAAGTTTGAGGGAATCAGGTTGCTATCCTATTTGTTTGCCGCAATTTTCACAGTATACGGCGTGTGCTTTGTTGCTTGAACCGCAATAAATACAGAATTTGTTGCCTTCAAAAGATGCGGTTTGCACCTGTGAAATGATAGGCACAGGCGAAGTATCTTTGATTGGCGGCTGCTTTGGTTTTCTTACTGACCAAACTGCAAGAGCGATTGAAACCACTATTGCAAATGCGATGATTATGAAGAGGAACGGGTTGTCAGTGATTAAGTTGAATGATAGCGGTAGAACTGGCTGAACGCTTGGTTGGGTGATTGTGGGCGAGGTGGATTCGGTTGGGATTGGCTGGATTGCAGATGTTGGAGTTGGCAATGTGATGGTAGCGTCTGTTGGACTTGGCTCAGGTGTGGGCAGGTAAACTACGGTGGGAATGAACTGTGTGCTTTCATCTATAGAGTAAATGTAGGCGTTTTGTCCTTTGAATTCGTCAGGCAACTGCCCAATCGTGAAGCCGTCGCCTGTGGTTTCAGAGTAGTAGTACGTGTTATTAGAATCTTGGGGGAAAGTCCAGTAAGTGCCTGGCAGGTCATTTCCCAGGATACCGACCGCGTAATGGTTTGGAGGATTAATGTAAACTGTGCCAAAGCCCATGGAGAGAGTTAATGAAGCAAACAGTATTGATGTGTCCTCGCAGTCGCCGCCGTCATTCACTAAGGTCTCGATCGGAAACCTTGGATATTCATCGTATCCAGATGTTACCTTATCAGAGGTATAGTTTAGACTCTGCACAAATGCCAACACAAAACTGATTTGGTCAAACGAGTTGTACCCAAGCTGAGTTGTGGTGCCATTGAGTTTTTGAGCCAGCGTTTTTATGTAATAGTCATATGTTGTGGTGAGAAAACCGTAGCCTGCGGGTCCATTCTGTGTTCGGGTGGAAATTGGAACCGACTTGTAGGCATTGTAGAGCTCTACTGGGATGCTTAGGTTCCATGTCCAATGTTTTCCTTGGTAATCCCATGCGAACGATTTATCGTAGTACCCGCCGGTTTGAGCTGCAGCTTGATGTGGAAGAACCATGGGCACAGTTATTATAAGCGCTAAGGCTACGATGATTAAAAGCCTGATGGGTTTTTGTTTCTGCGAGCGCCCATTCATTCTGACCATTTCGATGGCGTAACATTGGCATTCAACCGTTTAAAACTTCCCCCAAATCATGATTTATTAGAGGTTATAAAATGATTAAACAAAAGAGTTAGCTGTTGCCTTCGAATGCAAGTAAATGAGCGGTTATTTCTGTTTGATTATGCCGTAGCTCTGCTTTTTCCATGCGTCTCTAAACTTGTTGTAGTAGTCGATTGGTTGAAACACAGGTGCATAAGTTAGCGGCCACTCAAGATCACATTTGCAGATTGCGAATACTTCTTTCTTTTTTAGGTCAGCACAAATCTGAAGCAGTTCCTTTCGGCATTTAGGGCAGTAATATGGTCCGTTCACCATTTGTTTAGCGTCTTTAGTTAGGATTTTCATGCGGCTGCCGGGAATTTTATGCCTATCCTTTCCTGAACTCATCTTCTTCAACTACCATTAAGCAGAACCAGCAGCAAGATATACTCTTCCATTCAAAAATGCGAAATTCAAGGTTGACTTAGTCAGATAAACTTAAATTACGCCTGAGAATATGGACTTAGGACGCGCGGCCGTCGTCTAGTCTGGTTTAGGACTTTAGCCTTCCAAGCTAATGATCCCGGGTTCAAATCCCGGCGACCGCACCACACACCTCTGATTATCGATTTTAGGTTAGTCTTTTAGCTTTTTTATTCTTATTTATTTGAGAGATTTTTGATTTCTGAACTTACTTGGTTTTTAAGTTTTTTTGCCAATGGTGCTAAAAAGTTTTTAACAGTTTTCTTTTGAATTTATCATTAGAAAATGTCGGAGGGTTTTAGAGTTGAGGGTTAAACCGTGGTCGGTTGATGTGGGACGGCAGCTGAGTCGGCTCGTTGAAGATGGGGAAAGTTTAGATGAGATTTCGAGGATTATGGGTAAGACTCGTGTTTCAGTGAAAGAGAAGCTGTACAATTTGGGATATTTTTGAAAGATGCAACTGTCAATGTGCAGAATCGGGTTGCAGCAGCATCAGCAGCAGCAACTTCTCCGGGTCCCATTATTAATCCCGTCCCCACTCTTAACATTGATCCAGCTTCAGTGACCAATCCTGATTTAGTCGAGGCATCCATCCCAACGGTACCCACGACGACGTATTAAGGAGCATAGCCATAGCTAGGTCTGAGTCCAAGCGGTCCCGCCATTCTCAATAATTAATCGATTCTTTCTGAAATAGTGGGTGATTTATCTTGGATTTGAACCTGTTCAAGTCTGCAACCCGACGACCTCACCATTCCTCTTCTTCTAAACAAAGGATGCAAAGGGTTGTTAACGGTAAATTTTATAAAACATGGCCGGCGTTTTAGTTTCGCTTAGTGACTTGTATGACTAGATCAATCCCTCGGAAAGCAATTTATCTGGTTTTAGCATGGGTTCTAATGGTTAGTTACCAAATTTTTACTAGAAGCGCCCTATCCACCTTTACTTCGTCTCTGAGTGGATCTGTTCCGTTGTTAGCCTTCTGGATAAATTCAAACGTTAACTCAGCAATTTTCATTTGTTCATTCGCATGGATGTTTGTGTTGTCAGCGCTCATCTCAATTATTATGTTTGGCAGAGAAAGAAGACTCACCATTCAATTCCTAGTCAGTTTAGCATTAACGCTCGCAGGCTCAGCTTTGTTAGGGTTGCTTAACGTGGCTGGGTTAGATTTATCAAACCCAAATGTTCTCTCTTCACCCTTCACGCTGTTGTTCGGCAACGTGTTCTTCGCATTTTTCTACCTTGCATTGCCCTTCATTTTTATGGTTGCTTTGGATTTGGGTTTAATGAAAATCAAGAAGTAACCAGAAACCTAAAACAATCTGTGTGCTAGGGAGCGAAAAGGTGAAAAGCCCCCCTTGAATATATCCAGTTAAGGCGAACCAAATGAGTGAACAACCAAACTTAGCGACTATTCAACTAAATGGCGATAAACAGAACTTTGTTATTGACAAGAAAGATTTCAAAACAGGAAGCAGAGGGTACTACGGAACAGGCAAGATGGTGGCTGGCGGGAAGAAGTACCAGATAAGCATCCAAGTTGTAGAAATTGGTTCTAAGCCAAAACCTGAAGAAGAAAAGAAAAAATAGTTAATCTTTTTTTATTTTTTTTTAAGGCACGATTGATGCGCTAATTATTGTTACGTTTGTACGTGGTTTATCGTTTGAGCCGGTTGGAACTTTAGCGATTTTATCTACGACTTCCATTCCAGCGATGACTTTTCCAAAGGCAGGGTGCTTACTATCCAAGAAATTGTTGTTTACTTGGTTTATGAAGAATTGGCTGCTTCCCGTGTTTGGACCAGCATTTGCCATTGATATGGTGCCTCGGTCGTTGTGGTTGTTTCTGGTGAATTCGTCTTTTATCTCGGGAATTGATGGGTCGCCGTATCCGGTGCCTGTTGGGTCGCCGCCCTGAATCATAAAACCGGGGATGACGCGATGGAAGATTGTCCCGTTGAATGTTCCTTTCTGGACCAGGTTTTTGAAGTTGCTGGTGGTTATTGGCATGTCATTGCGCAGTTGGATTGTAATATCGCCCACGCTGGTTTGAAGCAAAATCTTTATTCCGTTGGTATATTCATTTGAACTCATAATTAATTCCCAATACCCAATTAGATTAATGTCTATTATGCCTATTGCAACCAGCTTTTTGAAGAACCTTTTTCTTGTGATTAAAAAAACAAAAAATCAGATTTGTTTAAGTCACAATTGTTGCGTGAATAACGGTTACAGGATTCACTGGAACGCTCATTTCGCCGTGGATAAACGGATTCTCTGTAACTTGAGCATTTGCTATTGTGTCAACCACGTTTTGGCCTGAAATTACGGTGCCAAACACCGTGTAAGTTGCATCGAAGCTGGGAGCTTGTCCGTTATCTGCAACATTTATGAAGAATTCACTTGTAGCAGAGTTAGGATCATTTGTTTTCGCCATAGCTATCGTATATGGCAAATTGCGGTTGTTACTACCTATCTCATCGTTAATGGTAGGAACTGAACCGTTGACTTGTCCCCCTTGAACCATGAAACCTGCAATCACCCGGTGGAAAATTGTGCCGTCGTATTTACCTTCTTTAACGAGGTTTGCGAAGTTGCCGGAAGTAATTGGTTTGTCAGTTCTTAAATCGATGGTTATGTTGCCAGCGGTGGTTTGAAGCAGAACTCTTGTTGGAGGAAATGTTGCTGGCGCATCTTGGTTGACTGCATAGTAAATTCCAATGGCAGTTACAACTATGATTATTAATGCTATTGCAAGAAACAGCTTGTTGTAGGATTTGCGCTTTTTAACTCTACTGTTTTTATTTGGAGCCATGCCACAGTATTCAACGGCTTTTCATATAAAATTTTTCCCTAATTTTTGAATTTCCAAGATCTTTTCATCTTTAGCAGAATTTTGGTCTTAATTACCTTGTTGAATAGCGAATTTTATTTCTCTTTATATAAAAAATGAATGACTGAGGGTTTGCTTTCGGAGGATTTGGAAAGTCTTATTAATCGATAACTGTCCATTTTGATGAAAGGAGTCATAAAAATGCTCAAGCCAAAAGAGTTTTCATGGATGACAAAGAATAAACTGATGACTTACACTTTTATTGCGCTCGTAATTCTCGCAGGTGTCTCCGCCATCTCGTTTTGGCCTACATCCATCATAATATCTGTTATTGCGGTCGGTGTTGCGGTTGCACTTGATTATCTGCTGTCCATAGTAATGAAAGCTAAGGGACCGAGAAACACAATGTCTGCAGCTGTCTTTGGCTTAATCGTTGCTCTTTCATACTCTTTAGGGCTGCCTACACGAAACACCGTTGAAGTATTGCCTCTTACGGCTCCTGAAGCCTACTACTACGTTGCGGTAATTTCAGCGATTGGCATGGTGCTGCTGAAGAAGGGGCAGAACCTGCTTGGCAGAAAATACGTTAACCCCGCAGCCTTCGCAAAAATTTTGGTTCTGTTTCCCTTCTTAAACTCGATCCTGCTGGCCAAGGACCATCTGGTAACAAGCTTCGCTGGCGCAGGATTACCGCCGCTTACTAGTCCAATCGGATACAGCGGAACGGGCTCGTTCGCGTTTTGGATACAGTCCTGCCTCGGTAACTCCATAGTCACGTCTCCCCAAGGCTTATTCAACACTTACTTTCTACAGAAGTTCCACGGGTGGGTGGGCGGCGCCTCCAGTTTAGCAGTTATCATCGTTGGTGTTGGATTGTTTGTGGTGTGCCGCAAATACATCAAATGGAGGATAACTCTGGCTTATTTGGCGGCGGTTGCAGCGATGTCGCTTCTTATGACAACCGTTTATGGTGGAGATGCGCTTCTCAGGTTAGGATTTGAACTTTTCATAGGAAGCTCAATTTTCTTAGCATTCTTTATGGTTACAGATCCCGCCACCACTCCATTAACGTATACTGGGCAAGCCATTTTCGGCGTAGGCGTAGGTGTACTCACCGTTATTATTCAAACCTACATGAACTTCCTTGGAGGCTCAATTCTTGCACTTGTCATAATGAACCTGACTACGCCTTTGTTGGATAATGTAGGATTGCCTAAACCCACCAAAGAGAAGAAAACTCATCCTCTTCCAAAACCCAAAGAATTTGAAAATGTAGAGACTGTGGACTGCATTAGATGCGGAGAATGCGTAGCTACATGCTGCCACGATTTGAGTCCGATTCTAATTAAAGAGGCATTTGACAAGAAAAACATGAAGAAACTCAAGAAGCTCAGAGTGGACTTGTGTGACAGCTGTAAAGACTGCAACTTCGTTTGTCCAGCAAGAATTGACTTGAACGATTCGATACTTAAAGCAAAGTCGTCGATGCGGCATTTGCGGGCGTACTCGATAGCTGGTGCAGCAGTCGCGAAAACCATTGAAGTATCCACAGAAAAGGGCTTGGGCTCCTTAGAAGGCAAAGACGTCACTGTCTTAGCGGGTACAGGACCTGTCGGACGGAAAGCTGCAAAAATCTACGCTGCAGAAAAAGCCAACGTAACCATCTCAACCCGTGTAATGGCAAAAGGACAAGCAATCGCAGATAAAATCAACAAGGAAATCGGCGAACCGCGAGTCAAAGTCGTCGAAGTTATAAAACCCGAACAAACAGCCATAGCAATCAAGGATGCAGAGATTATTTTGGCAGCAGGCGCAGCGGGAGTAAAGTTGCTTTCCGCAGAGGATTTAACCAAATCTTCAGCGCTTAAGATTGTCGCCGACATAAATGCTGTTGGACCTTTAGGCGTAGAAGGCGTAGATCCAAACGACGATGGCAAAGAAATCAAACCAGGCGTTTATGGCGTAGGCGCAACTGCTATCGACAAATTAAGAGTTAAAACAGAGTCGGAATTGATTAAATATGCAACCGCTGAGCATCAGGTTCCTGACTACTCAACCGCGTATACAATCGCTAAAGAGCAAAACCGGAAAAAACCTGCCTAAAAGCAACAGAAAGCCTTGGTAAGAAGGCTTCCCCAATTTGTTTTACATAAATTGAAATAAAGAGTTAAAAAATAAAAGATTGGTTTTATTCGCGGCTTGAGAGAATTATGATGTAGTCGGCTGTGTCAGCGCACATGTCTGCTGCTTGTTCAATGAATTCTATCAGGTCGTCGAAGATGACCATGGCTCCACAGTTAATGTTTACGCCGTATTTTACGAATAGGCTTTTGGTTTTGAGGTATTCAATGTCGATTGCATGTTCTATTTCGCCTACTTTTTTCGCTTCTTTTATGGCTTCAGTTGGGTTAGAGGAGATTTTTTCGATGCTGATTCGCAGGGTTTGAGCGGTATCCACAAGTTTTCCCGTCATGTAAAGCGTCTTCTGAGAAAGCTCTTTTGGGATGTCTGCTTCAGCTAGCATTTCGAGACATCTGGCTGCGTCTTTAGTGTGGTCCGCAAGGGTATCTAACCGTTTGACAAGATGAAGCAGGTCTTCGCGGTAGTCAGCGACCAGTGCTGCTCCTTTTGACAGCTCCATGAAAACGTCTGTTCGAAGAGCATCAACTTCCTCTTCTGCCTTGTATAGGTTTTCGATGTATTTTTGGGATTCATTAAAGTTGTTCTCTGAAAAGCTTTTGGTTGCTTTATACAGCCACGTTACCGTGTCAAAAGCCTTTGTTATTTGTTCGTGAGCGAGTTCTAATCCTCTTGTTTTTCGGCGTTGCTCAAACCAATCGTAACTTTTTTTCTCCATCAATGGCATCTCCGATTATTAAACAATAATTCCCATTTGCAAATATAACCCTTCTCTTAATATGGCTTTCACTCGAAATCTGCGCTCATATTTTTTATTTCCAAATTGTTAGATTAAGCAAGCGTCAATGGCCAAAAGCCAATCTAAAAGATCAGCCTTTGCAGCTTTCGCTTGCCTTTTGTCACTTATTCTGAGCTTCTTTGTTTTTCTATTTTGCATGGCACCATGCTTGAACATCTATTCTTGAGCATCCCTATTTAGAATCTCCAAATAATCTATAGAGAACACTTTAGACTATATTGCGACTATCCTTCTATAACAACCGTGGCCAGCGCAATCTTATCCTCTAAACTCTTCATCACCGTGTTAGTCACTTTTACGTTGACTCCAAGCTGTTCAATTCTGCTTCTTGAGATAGCATCCTTCGAATCAATTACAAACGTATCCAGAAAATCAGAGTAAAACTCCGCCACCCCAAACGCCGAAACCTCTATCCCCAAGCTGCGCAGCATTTTATCTGCGGGACCCTTAATTGGCAAACCCGCAACAATTGGGCTAACCGCAACCACCCTTGCACTTGTGCGTTTCAACGCATCCCTCACTCCATCAACGGCCAAAATAGTGCCAATACTAACAACTGGATTGCTCGGGCAGACAACCACCAATTCCGAGTCCAAAATCGCTTCCAAAACCCCTGGTGAAGGCTTTGCTGTGGCAGCACCAACAAATTCTACGCCTAAAACCTCGTCTTTTGCCTGTCTGCGAACAAAATACTCCTCAAAATGCATAGATCCATCGCTTGTTGTTACTCTTGTTTCAAACTTGTCGTTGGACATCGGCATAATCTTGACTTCAAGCCCTAAACTGCGGCAAACTTCGTCTGTGATCTGGGAGAGTGTTGCGCCTTGTTTTAAGCGGTCGGTTCGGTAGAGATGAGTTGCCAAATCATGGTCGCCCAAACCGAACCATGTGTCTAATCCATATTTCTTGAGCATGCCGAGACATTGAAAAGTGTCGCCTCTGACGCCCCAACCCTTCTCCTCGTCAACAATCCCCGCCAACGTGTAAGCGACGATGTCCACGTCAGGCGAGATATGCAGACCGAACAATTCAATGTCATCGCCTGTGTTCACTATAACTGACAAATCCTCTTCTTTAACAAGTTTCGTTAAGCCTGTTAGGAATCTTGCTGCGCCAACTCCACCTGCTAAAGCCGCAATCAACTGTTGCACCTGTTAGTGAGGTTTTTCTGAAACCCAATACTCCGACAGCGAACCCTTCTTGTCTGTTATATGTTCTTTTTTGAACACTGGTGCTTCACTTTTGTACCTCTCAACGGCTTCACGCAAGACAGGAAAAACATCCGTTCGGTGGGCTCCTGCAACCGCTACATAGACCAAGTCGTCGCCAACTTTGAATTCGCCTAGCAAATGGTGAATTTGAACGTTAACTATCCCTGGCTTCTGCATTAAATCAACGCTTATTTTGTTGAGCACCTGGTTGGCTTTTTCCTCATAAGCCTCAATTGTCAGCTTCTCCACTTTTTCCTTCTCTGGCTCAAGCGTTTCTCCTCGAACCACCCCGATAAATAAGCCTATTGCACCGGTTTTATGGTAGTTAGGGTCTTTTTTGATGTTGTCAATTGTATCTTGGGCGTTGAAGGTTCCTTTTTCGTGCACACCCGCGTTGGTCAAAACTTGAGTTCTCCTGATTAGAAAATACTAAGAGAGGTATCTAAAACTGTTTACGGTTAAAAGAATAAAAATAAGAAACTAAAGAATTGGGGCTTATGCTTCGACTGCAACTGGCGCTGGTGCAGCTTCAACTGGTAATTCCGGCAGCTTTGCTGGTGCTGAGATTAGCTTGGATTTCCGTATGCCGACGTGTCTTAGTGGCGCAACGAGTTTAGCTTGGTTGTAGATGTCTGATGCGATTTTTCCTAGAACCATTTCTTGAACGAACTGGTCAAGTGTTAATGCAATGGCTTTTTCCTTGATGGTTTTTTCCATCATGGTGCGGATTATTTTTTCCTGTGAAGTCTTTATTCTTGAGAGTGTTAGGGCTGAAACGGAGATGCGGAGTTTGTAGCCGTCTTTTGTGGTTAAGTTAAATAAGCCGTCAACTTTTGTGGTTCTTCTTCTAACCAAACTGCGAAGGTAATCTCTTGAGTATTCATGACCTTTGAAGAGTGTTTTAGCGGATTTTCCGTCAATCTCGTTTATCTGGAAGAACATTTTAAGGTAATGATGAGAAAAGTCTCCTGTAATGTCATATAGAGTTGCTTCGACAACTCTGCCGATCATTTGGTCTTCTTCTTGTGCAGGAATCGAACCTAAATCTATGTTACCAAAGAACGATGGCGCAACTACCATGTACCAGGATTTGCCTCGCCATTTATCACGTATGTGTTTTGTTTTGGAAGACAAATTTATTTCTCCAAACGTGCCACAACATTCTCATAGAAATATTAAAAGGTTTAGCGTTTTCTACCTATTTTCTCTCTGTTACCCATGTATTTGCGTAAGGCTTCAGGTATATTTATGGTTCCATCTGCTTGCTGATTGTTTTCTAGTATCGCAACGATTGTTCTGCCTGTAGCAATAGCTGTCGAATTCAACGTATTTACAAAGCCTTTTGGCGGTGCACCCTCTTTTTCGCGGTAACGAATACCCAGTCTTCTGCCTTGGTAATCGGTGCAGTTGCTGCATGAAACCACTTCGCGGTAACCATTTTGAGCTGGCATCCACGCTTCAATATCGTATTTTTTAGCTGCAACTGTCCCTATGTCGCCTGTGCAGACGTTTACCACTCGGTAGGCTAAACCGATTTTCTGCAGCAGTTCCTCAGCGTTCAAGAGAAGTTCTTCATGCAGTTTTGGCGAGTCTTCGGGTTTGCAGAAAATAAATTGCTCTATCTTGTTGAATTGGTGGGTGCGGAATATGCCGCGTGTGTCTTTTCCGTGTGCGCCCGCTTCTTTTCGGAAGCAGGTGCTCATTCCTGCAAGTTTGACAGGCATGTCAGCTTCTTTTAGGGTTTCGTTCATGAGCATTGATGCCATCGGATGCTCTGAGGTAGCTATTAAGTACAAGTCCTCGTTTTCAACTTTATAGAGAACCTCTTCAAAGTCGCCCAGCGCCGTTACTCCTTCGTAAGCTTCACGCTTCATCAAATAGGGCGGAATAACTGGTGTGTAGCCTTTCCTTGAAAGCTCCTCAATAGCGAAATTCATCAACGCCATATCTAACATCGCAACTTCGTTTTTAAGATAGAAAAATCTTGAACCTGAAACTTTTCCTGCGCGTTCCATATCGATTAAATCAAGGTCTAGAGCCAAGTCAATGTGATTTTTTATCGGAAAAGTAAACTGTGGAATGTTACCCCAAATCTTAACTTGCACGTTATCTTTATCGTCTTTTCCAAGCGGAACTGAATCATCCAGAAGGTTCGGCAACCGCAAAAGATAATCGTGCGTTTTCTGTTCCTGCTCAGCAACCTGTTTTTCTATCAGCTTTATTTTGACGTCGATGTCTTCTGCTTTTGTAAATTCGTCTGTGGCTTCTTTGCCTGCTTTTTTGAGTTTAGCGATTTCTATTGTTACCAGTTTTCGGTCATGGCGCAGGTCGTTTAATTTAGTAAGGTTCAACCGCCATTCCTTGTCAATAGTAATTAAATCTTCGAGCATCTGGAGGCATTCGGGGTTGCCACGTTTCGCCAAATTAGTCTTCACAAGTTCAGGGTTCTCGCGGATAAGCTTGATATCTAACATGTTCTCACGGAGTAATTCTTTACTAATAAAATCAGCTATTTAACTTTACGATATAAATGACGGCCTGCTGGCTTTTAGCTAAAATTAACTAAAAAATAGAAGAAGTTAGGAAGTTTTTGTTTTATTTGTCCAGTTACTTTTTGATTAGAGTTATCTCCATTGTGGAAACCATTCTGGACTTGCTCTCTCCCTCGCGAGGTGGCATCTCAGTTGTTCCGATTGCAATCTTGCTAACTTTAAGGTCTTTAAGGAACCGGTTTCTTGTGATTTCGGCTACGTCAACAGCGGTCGTTATAGCTTGGCCTCTTGCTTTTAGAGTAATTTCTTTCAGGCTTCCTGCGGAGAGGCTTGTCATGATTGCCAGAACATAACTCATTGGAGGTTTGTTTCCGATGAAGATAACGTCATTTGCTTTTTCTGTCATTTTCTTTAACTCCATTGTGTCTTGTTTGTTTTACGTTGCTGTTATGCGCTTTGTTGCGCGGCAGAACGTTTAATCCAAATTATTACATTCTTCCTTATAAGTCCATTGAAAAGTGCTTCATCCAGAAACGGTCAACAATAACTAAGAAAGGCTTTTCTACAGCCAACCCTTAATGAGCAATAACACCTGCCAAGTTGAGAGTTAACTTGCTAACTAAACTAAAAAAACAAGTCCAGCAAATGCTCACCTCACAAGCAAACACCGCACACAAAATAGGCTTAACCCCCAACAGAATAAGCGCAATAGGCTTCATCCTTGCACTCAGCTCAGCAGTTGCATATGCGTTTGTAACAAATGCTTCTTGGTTTTTGTTGTTGGCGACTATTTTGCTGTTGGCGTCAGGTTTTTGTGACACGTTAGATGGGATAGTAGCGCGGACTTTTCACCAGACAACTGCGTTCGGCGGCTTTTTCGATTCCGTTCTTGATAGATACGCGGATGTAGCGGTTTTTGCTGCTATAATAGTTGCTGGGTTAAGCAATCCGGTTTGGGGTGTTTTTTGGGGGTCAGTTTGGGGTTTGGCGGCGCTGGGCGGCTCGGTTATGGTGAGTTATACTCGTGCAAGAGCGGAGGCTGCTGGCATAAAAATGGAGTCAGTGGGTTTGGCTGAGCGGGCAGAGCGTATGCTCATTTTAGCTGCGATATCTATAATTGCATTCTTTTGGCTGCCAGCATTGGGTTACGGAATAGCCCTGCTGGCGGTGATTTCAAACTTAACGGTTATACAAAGAGCACTTTACGTTTATAAAACATTAAAGAAAAAAGCAGCAGATTAGCCGCTTAGTATCTTTTTTTGTATCCTCTTGAATGGCGTTCGTTTTCAGCGCGGACTTTAACGATGCCGCGGTGAACAGCGCAGGAGATACAGTAGTATTTTGTGTCTACCCAAGAGGCTAGGTATGTGCCGCTTTGCCTGAGTTCTTTAGCCAATTGGGGCTCAACAAAGGATACTCGTCGTGTGGAGCGTTTTGCTTTGTCCCGTGGCACTGATGCACCACAGTTTGCGCATTGAACAAGAGTACTACTTCCTTTGTTTCCTTTCGATCTTCCTCGGCTTTTTCTTTTAACTGGCATTATTTTGACCTACTTTCTTTTCTATTGTTCCATAATTGATTTATCTATCTTATATATCTGACCGTAATTTAAGGAGAGAAGCAACGTTTGCCTTTTGAGTTATCTTGGGAATAATCTTTCCATCAGACGAAGTCATTAACGTAGTGACACCGGGACCATGACCAGCTGTGACGCAGTTTGAATGAACAACAACTCCCACGGAGATGGCGCCTTGCCGGTAAATTCTGCCAAAAGAATGGTCCGCGTCAATGATGGCGACTATATCGCCAAGCCTTAAACTTCCAAGCCCATATTGCTCAACGACCGCATCATCGAACAGTTGAATGTCATAGTCTCCTGAATTAACTTGGTTTGACCCTAAACCTGAACCCATGATTGCCGCTGGAACAATATGCGTAACAGCCACCTCCAGTTTGCCGCCGCTGGGTTTCGGATTCCAAGCCTCAAGCAGGCATGGATCCATGTTAAGAACTTTAATATCGGGGAAATCCGAAAGCTTCAAGCCTGTTCCATATGCTTTAACAAGTATTCTGTCTCCAAGCACTAATTTCTCTAGAACGTCTAACGGAAAATCAACGAGCACATGCTCTATTCCGCCGTGCTTTCCAGTGACAACGCCTTTAGCGCCTTTGGCTTCGCCAGTGACCATTGTTGCTTGGTTTCCGACGCATGAGAGCACGTTGAAAGCGGTGTTTGCAGCTTGTCCAGAACGTGCATCATTCTCCTTATTCTCTGCACTCACGCCAGGTTCCACGTGGTCTGCTTCCCAACCGCACGCTGAATCACCGACTCGCAGGTTGTAAGTTATGCCTCCTACTCCCGGCAGCACTAATGGTTTACCTGTTGCTGAAACGTTATAGACTGATCGGATTGTTGGGCTGGCGATTTCGCCCATAACTGCAATTTTTATGAGTTTTTCAGCATTTGTTTTAAGCATTATTATTCCTCTGGGCAATGTGGTCTATCCACGCGGGGTTTAATAAAACTTCACAGGTGCTTTTTTGCGGGTTAAGATACTCTTAAATTTGCGTTTCTTTTTATGTTCAAGTGGAAGCTAAGCCCTCTAAATTGTTGGAAGTGTAGCTATGTCTGAACTTGGACTAAGAACAAAGATGCTGGTAAGAGATGTGATGAGCAGCCCAGTTATAACTATGGATGAAGATGAAACGACAAATAAGGCTGCGGCAAACATGGATATGCATGATTTAGGCGCCGTCATAGTTACCAATAAAGCCGGAAAATCCATCGGCATCATAACTGAACGCGACCTAGCCATCAGGGTTATAGCTAAAAACCTAAAGCCAGACACAGTTAAAGCCAAAGAAATCATGACTACCCCACTGGTTACTGTTGAGCCTGAAGCAACAATAAGCGATGCGGCAAGAAGAATGACAAGGCTTGACATAAGACGTCTTGTTGTAATCTACAAAGGCAACCTTGTCGGAATAATCTCGAGCAAAGACATCTTAGGCGTTATGCCTGAACTAATCGAGATAATGCAGGAGAAATCACGCATCGAAGGTGCCGCCAGAATCGAGGAAAACGAAGAGGTCCCACTCTCAGGATACTGCGACCGTTGCAACATTTACTCGGAGAGCCTAAAGGAGAGCAACGGACAAAACATTTGCGATGAATGCCGCGTAGAACTTGAGCAAGAAAAATGATTTCTTACTTTATAGATCGATAAAAACTGAGTTTTCTCTTTCTTCAACAAGGTAACTTTTAAGCGGTTTATCCGCTGGTCCCCGAATCACTACGCCATTTGTTATGTTGAATTGCGAGTAGTGCCATGGGCAAGTGAGGACTTCTCCTTCAAGTGTGCCCTCCGCTATTGGTGCTCCAGCATGTGTGCATCTTCCATCTAAACAAAAGATTTGGCCAGCAACATTAATCGCTATAATTTCATGTCCCTTTATTTTGAAGGCTTTTAACTCTCCTAGCGGAAGGATACTTTTGTCGCATAATTTAACAAACATGCCTTTACCTTCTAAGCGTTCGGTTGAATTGAGGTTGCTATTTCCTGGTGTTTGCTGATGTATTCAGTTACTGCTAAAACGAATTCTGCGTGGCTCCAAAGCAGAGGCGTCGCCGATATTGGTTTGCCAGAGTAGGGATCCAGCTGTTCGGGTAACGCTCCTGTGGATAAAGCGTTTTTGGCTGTCCATTTAAGAGAATCCATTGCTCCTTCTAACTCGTATAATGAGACGGCTTTGGCGATATGCCATCTTGCAAGCCTAAGCGTAGAAATAATCCATGGGTTTCCCGGAGTATCAGAAGAAACCTGTCGGTAATGGTCGTTTTGATACCTTGCTAGGCCGCCGACGTCAGTTTTAACCTGAAGGCTGCTGGCCAACGCATCCATTGTGTTCTTTACTTTGATGTCTCTAGCATCCAAAACTTCACATACAAAAACTGTTGAAACGCTGCTGTCAATTGTAGTATCCTTTTCGCCGTTTGAGTAGATGCCTTTAATGAATCGTTTCAAATGTGGATCATACAAGTGTTTATTCATTGCTTCCTTTATCTGGGCGGAGGCTTCTGAGAGGGTTTCTTGCCGGCTGCTATCATAGAATACTTTGGCAAACTTGGCGGCAGCATCAAGACCAGCACAGACAGATGCCACTGTCGAGGTGAATACACCGACTTTTTCCTCCCACTCATCAAATGTGGGCTTAGGCAGGTGGGTGTCGGGGTCTCTGTAGTTTAACATGAAATCAGCGGCTTTCACGACTAGGCGATCGTAAACTTTAGTAACAAACTCTAAGTTCCCGTTCTTTTCATAGTATTTCCAGAGAGCGTACAGTACGCTTGCCGTTTCATCTTCCTGGATAGGCAGTTGCAAATGGCCTGAAGAGTCAATTAAAGATTGCCAAGTACTTCCCAATGAGCCGTCGGAAAGGTACTTGTGGTGGAAAAACCCATCTTCGCCTATTACTCTGTGGCAAAACCCGAAAAACATGGATGCAACGTCCGTGAAACCTGCACCCGTGAACGCTAAAGCTGCCATGGCTCCATCCCTTGGCCAAACATACGAGTATGTGTCTCGATGGATCTCTCTTAGATCGGAGTCGAGCGATGCTAGATAGCCACCGTTGTTGTCAACGTGAGCACGCATGAGCAACAGTGAGCGTTTATAGAGGCGAGCGACTTCACGAGGCAAGATGTTTAGGTCTAGTTTCAGTCGGTTTAGCCAGGCGCTCCAGTAATTTTCCACTTCCAAAAGCATCTGCTCAACACCTATGTCTTTGACTTGGGCATCTAAGGCTGTGACTTCATTAAGATTGGTCCCAGCAGCAATCCAGTAATGAATAATTCCGTAACCGCGCGGAGGAATCTCAAGTTTGAAAGAGACTGATGAATCCACCGCTCCCTGGGCAACCGGGTTTGAACTTAATTGCCCATCTTCGCAATCCCGCCAAGTCCCCTCTTTTCCTTCACCCTCTTTTTGCCCAACCGCATACTGGTAGAAGCCTTTGCCGCCAGATGCTCCGCCCACTAGAAAGTAACGTTTGCCCTTGTAGTGTACTATGGTGCTAAGGGTGGGTTCAAAAAACGCTGTGTCCCCAGCTTCGTTACCGTAAATATGGAAATCCTGAGTGAAGAACAAGCGGATTTCTTGCTGACGGCTTAAATTGTTTGAGACTTTTATTTTGCGTAAAAAAATGTCTTTGGAGTTGTGGATCGCATCGTTAACTTCCAACTCAACGCCGTAGGCTTGCTTTTTTATTTTGTATCTGGTTGTGAGGGTTTCAGGCAGATAAGTCATCATTATCTCCCAATCGTTATCCAGCCACTCGAATCTACCGTCAACCCAAACTCCGAAGCGGAATTGGTGACCAACCGCATGATTCTCCAATCCGACATAAGGAAAATAGATATCTCTTATGCTTGCTTTATCATCAAGGGCTACAGCGAACCGTCCATTGCTAACTAAAACATGTCTTGGCAACAAAAAACACTTCTAAAACATTCACTATACCTTTGTATTCGACCATAAATAAACTTTAATTAACCAAAACACCCGCTATTCAATAGACCGTGACAGCCTTGATTGTTGATTCCGTACTCACAAACGCCAAAGCCTACCTTAACGGACAAATCGTCGACTGCAGCATAGCCATAGAAGACGGCAAAATCCAGAAAATCGGCAAAGAAACCCAAATGCCCCAAGCCGACGAAAAAAACGATCTCCATAACCTCTTGGTTTTGCCCGGTTTGATTGATGAGCACGTTCATCTGCGCGATGAGGGCAAAGCGTACAAAGAAGATTTCGCTTCAGGAACTGGTGCTGCAGCTGCTGGAGGCTTTACCACTGTTTTGGATATGCCCAACAACGACCCGGTTACTATGAGCGTTGGAACCCTGCGCAACCGCATGGGAGAAGCGCAAAAGAAAATTCTTGTTAACGTAGGGTTTTATTCTGAATTCCCAAAAAAACTGACTGAAATACCTGATATCGTTGGGCAAGGCGCGATCGGTTTCAAGCTTTTTATGGGTTGCCAAGTCGGCGGCTCAGATATAGATGATGACCAAGCCCTGCAGGAGGCGTTTAAAGAAGTTGCCAAATTAAACCTTCCAGTGGCAGTGCACGCAGAGGACAAAGCATTGCTAACAGCTAATGAGGCAAAGCTAAAGCAAGCCAAAAAAAGCGGCACAGCTGACTTCCTTAGGGCACATACGGAAGCAGTTGAACTAAAATCCATCCAGCGCCTGCTAAAAGTAAGCGGGCAAACTGATGTGCTGCTGCATTTCTGCCATGTCTCCACAGAAGATGGCTTAAACGCGATAGCGGAAGCAAAAAAATCTGGGAAAAAAGTGACTTGTGAAGTCACCGTGAACCATCTCTTGCTGACAAGTGATGATTTGAAGCTGTATGGGCAAATGGTGATTATGGCGCCCCCGCTCCGCGACAGAAACCAAGTTGATGCTCTGTGGAAAGGCATTGCAGATGCTTCAATTGATACTTTAGGCTCCGACCACGCACCCCATGCCCGAAGCGAAAAATCAGCCAGCAGCGTTTGGGACGTAAAAGTCGGCGTGCCAGGATTAGAAACCACACTGCCCCTCATTCTGACGCTAGTAAAGAAAAATCGATTAACCATAACCCAAGGGATCAAACTTCTCGCCGAGAAACCAGCGGAAATCTTCGGATTAAATGACCGGGGATGCTTAGAACAGGGCAAAAGCGCTGACTTAACCGTGATAGATTTTAATCGTCAATTCAAAATTGACGCATCCAAGTTCAAATCCAAAGCCAAGTTTTCACCCTACGATGGTTGGGATGTTCAAGGTAAAGTAGCAAAAACTATCGTCAACGGGCAGTTAGTTTTTGATGAGGGCGAAATTGTTGCTAAGGCTGGAAGCGGTTTTGTTGTTCGGAGAGGCAGCGGTTGAAGTTTCTTGCCGACGGTATGCTTGGGAAATTGAGCCGTTGGCTTCGCATGTTAGGCCACGATGTATTGTACTCGGTGCAGTTTGATGATTCTGAGCTTTTAGAGTTGGCGAAGAAAGAGGATCGAGTTTTGTTAACAAAGGACTTTGAACTCTATAAACGTGCAATCGGCAGAGGTTTGGATGCTTACTACGTTGAAGGCAAAACGGAGTCTGAGAGGCTGGGGGAAGTTTCCAAACGGTATAGCCTGCAGCTGACGATTGATATGGATAAGTCGCATTGCCCCATTTGCAACACCAAACTCCAAGCAACCCCAAAAGAGCATCTTCAAGGCGAAATCGAAAAAAATACGTTTACCTACTACGATAAATTCTGGAAATGCCCTAACTGCGGCCAAATCTACTGGCAAGGGGCCCACTGGACACAAATCAACGACACACTTAGCCAAGCGAAAGCAAAATTTGAAGAATTAGAAGAAAATAATGGCGCTTAAGACAGCCATTTCAAAGGAATATCTTGGAAAGTGCCGTCTGGCAGCGTTCTTCTGATGGTGATTGGCAAAATGCCTGCATCGAGCTCAGATAGGGCTATGTCGATTGGGTTTGTGTTTTCAGCTGCATCAACCAAGATTGGTGCTCCCATCGAGATTTGAAGCGCACGTGCGCCCACAATTCTTGCTTTCTCGAAGCGAGTAATTTTTGGGGGTCCTACACTAATTGTTTGTCCTGACATTTTACATCATGCCGCCTGGCATTCCACCCATACCGCCCATGCCCCCTGGCATACCCCCTCCTGGTGGCATAGGAGGAGTCTTCATTTTTGATGAGGATATGACATCGTCGATTTTAAGAATCATTGTTGCGGCTTCGTTTGCTGATTTAATGATTTGTTTTTTAACTGCGAGTGGTTCGAAGACGTTTATTTTTGTCATATCTTCGATTTTGCCTGCGAGAACGTCGATGCCTGCCCATGTTTCTCCTTTTTGATGTCTTGTTCGTAGCTCTGAAAGTATGTCAACTGGGTCTAAACCTGCGTTTTCCGCCAGAGTTGTGGCTATTGCTTCAAGGCACTCTGCGAAAACAGTGATTGCCAGTTGCTCTCTTCCCTGCACGGTTTGCGCGTATTTTTTAAGAACGCTTGCCATTTCCATCTCTGGAGCGCTTCCTCCAGCAACAACCTTTGGATCCTCAATTAAATCTCTAACAACACAGAGGCCATCATGTATGGAGCGTTCAGCTTCCGCAGTCATCCGCTGAGTTCCACCCCTAATTAAGAGTGTTACTGATTTGGGATTCTTGCAGCCTTCAACATAAGTCATCTTGTCATCGCCTGTTCGGCGTTCCTCAACTAAAGCGGCGTAGCCAAGATCTGAGGCTGTAAGCGCATCAATGTTGCTTACGATTTTTCCGCCTGTGGCTCTTGCAAGCTTCTCCATATCCGATTTTTTGGCTCTTCTTATGGCGATTACGCCTTTTCTGGCAAGGAAGTGCTGAGCTAAATCGTCTATGCCTTTCTGGCAAACCACTACGTTGGCGCCTGAAGACAGAACTTTTTCAACCATATCCTTTAGCATGGTTTCTTCCTGTTTTAGAAATGCTTCAATCTGATCTGGGCTTTCAATACTAATTTTCGCATCCATCTCAGGTTTTTCATTTTCCAATGAAGCTTCAAGCAACGCAATCTTTGCTTTTTCGAGTCGTTTAGGCATGCCTGAATGAACGATTTCTTTGTCTAAAACTACTCCGCTAATTAAGCTGGTGTCTTTGAGGGATTCACCGGTTTTCTTCTCAACCTTCACGTCGTCAACATCTGCTTTGTATGTGCCGTCGGCTTGTTTTTCGGCGACTGCCAACATCGCTTTAACCGCTAAGTCGGCTAGGTAGTCTTTGTATTCAGCTACGATTTTGCTGCCCATAGATGTTGCCGCAGTCTTCTTGAGGTACTCAGTTGATTTGAGGTCGATTGTTATGGCAATTTTCTCAAGAGTTTCTAGGGCTTTGTCAGCGGCTTTTCGGTACCCGTCAATTATGACTGTTGGATGGATGTCTTTGTCGATTAGTTCTTCAGCTCTACTGAGAAGCTCACCGGCAATAATGACGGCTGATGTAGTTCCGTCGCCAGCTTCTTTGTCCTGGGTTTTAGCGACTTCAACGAGCATTTTTGCCGCTGGATGCTGAACATCCATCTCGTCAAGAATAGTTCGTCCATCGCTTGTTATTGTGACATCGCCGAAGCTGTCAACGAGCATTTTATCCATTCCTTTTGGTCCAAGTGCGCTTCGGACGCTTTCAGCAACAACTTTAGCAGCCATAATGTTACTGTGCTGAGCCTCTCTTCCGCGGCTTCTGTTTGAACCTTCTTTCATAACCAGAACAGGTACGCCGCCAGCTTGTGATGATGACAAATCAAGTAACCTCCAATAATGCGAACAACAACAAAACGTTACTAACCTTATAAGTTTTTCCTATTTAAGGCATGTGAAAACACCCTATACAGATGTTTTTGCATCATTCAACCGTTTTCAGGGTTGGAGTGCGTTTCATTTTTGCGAGAGCTAATAGACTGAAACTTTAGCTATTCCTGAAATCTTTAGCAGTTCAGGAATTAATTCTCCGGGAATTTTCTTCTCAACAATCAACGTTAATTTCGGTTCAGGCGAGAGTTCAGGGTCGTCCACAATGGCTTGTCTGATGCTTAAGCCTGCCCTATTGAGCAGCATAGCCGCGTTGGAGAGAATTCCTGGAGACCTTGCATTTATGGGGGTTATTTCTAAGACGCCCAGGTTGAGGTATTTGGCGAGTTCTTTGAGAGAGTGTCCTGCTGGGCGGATTTCTTCAAAAATCATTTTTAATTCTGGATTTTCTTCGATGGTTTTCAGGGTTTCATTCACGGTTCGTCTGTCGACGCCTGCAACTCTTGCTATGCGGACGGGTGGAATCTCTATTTGGTTTAGGCATATTTTGTCGCCTTTGGCGCTTAAGCCGTTTTCTATTAGGACCCGTGCTACTTTTAGGCGTTCGGGGTATTGTTCGAGTTGTGCTTTGATTTTGTTCCACATTTCAGGTCTCTTCTGATTATTTTTGTGCCTTTAGGTATAAAAGTGTTGGTTAGTAAGCTAGGGATTGATGTACAGAACTGTTCACAAAAGCCTTAAATAAAGCGTAGACACGCCTTAAAACCATATAGAAGGCGAAAAAATGCCCGACAGAAAAATTCTATTAAAAGAAAATGACATACCAAAACAATGGTACAACATAGTGCCCGACCTGCCTCACCCACTTCCACCATTCATAGACGTAGAAACAAAACAGCCAGGAGTCGGCATAGTCCCACGGATATTCCCAAAAGAAATCATCGGCCAAGAAATAAGCCAAGAAAGATGGATAAACATCCCAGACGAAGTTCGCGAAGTCTACAAAATCTGGAGACCAACCCCACTTTTCCGAGCACTCGGCTTAGAAAAAGCCCTCAAAACACCCGCCAAAATCTACTATAAGTACGAAGGCACCAGCCCCGCTGGAAGCCACAAACCCAACACTGCTGTGCCTCAAGCATTCTACAATATGAAAGAAGGCACCAAACGCCTCTCCACAGAAACAGGCGCAGGCCAATGGGGCTCCGCTCTTGCGTTTGCAGCTGGCATGTTCGGTCTTAAAGCTACGGTTTACATGGTTCGAGCAAGCTATGACCAAAAACCGTACCGCCGAATGATGATGAACGCTTTCGGAGCAGAATGCATTGCCAGCCCGAGCAACAGAACTGAGGCAGGAAAAAAAATCCTTGCTGAAGACCCAGACAATAAGGGCAGCCTAGGCATAGCCATCAGTGAAGCTGTAGAGGATGCTTTAGTCAACGAAGTTGAAACTAACTATGCAATCGGTAGCGTCTTCAACCATGTGTGTCTACACCAAACCGTTGAAGGCTTAGAAGCCAAGAAACAACTCGAAATGATAGACGAATACCCAGACGTTGTTTACGGCTGCATTGGTGGAGGCAGCAGTTACTCAGGAATCATGTGGCCCTTCTACTACGACCAAGTTATGAAAAAGGCTCCGAAGGAAACAAAATTCGTTGCAACCGAAGCAACCGCCTGCCCCAAAGTTACCAAAGGAATATACCAATATGACCACGGTGACACTGCAAAAATCACACCCCTAGTGCCCATGCACACCTTGGGACACGACTTCATACCGGCACCAATTCACGCAGGAGGACTCCGCTACCACGGCATCGCCCCAACCATCAGCGTATTGGTACAGGAGAAGAAAATGACAACAGAAGCATACAACCAAATAGAAGTCTTCGACGCAGCAAAACTGTTCCTACAATCTGAAGGCATCATCCCAGCACCTGAACCATCACACGCCATAAAAGGCGCTATCGATGAAGCACTCAGATGCAAACAAACTGGCGAAGCAAAAACCATCCTGTTTGTGCTTTGCGGTCATGGCTTCTTTGACATGGCAGCCTACGACGAATACTTTAGCGGCAAACTCCAACCCTACGAGTACCCAACGGAAAAAGTCGCAGAATCCATCGATAAACTTCACAAGCTGTATCCATGGCTACATGAACTCAACACGAAGTACATCGGCTGCGAAACATACTAAACTTGCAGATCAAACTTCTTTTCTTTCTTTTCTTTTTATTAATCCGAATAAGTATTATTTTTCCAAAGGTCAATCTCTGTTGAATGCCACACAAAACTCCATCCCGACAAAGACTGTCGGATTTATCGTTAACCCAGTTGCTGGTATGGGTGGAGCCGTCGGATTAAAAGGTACAGATGGAATAGAAATCCTAAACCAAGCTATAGCCCTAGGAGCTAAACCCATAGCAACACAAAGAGCAGAAACCTTCCTAACCGCACTTGCCCCAGCCAAACAAAACCTAAAACTGATCGTTGGCGCAGGCAACATGGGACAGAAGCAAGCTGAAAAATGCGGCTTCAGCAGCAAAGTCATTGGTGAGAGCAAAAAAGAAACCACTTCTGAAGACACACAATCTATCGCCAGAGGCATAGTTGAGGCTGGGGTTGATTTGCTGGTTTTCTGCGGCGGAGATGGAACAACCCGTGACATTCTAAAAGCTGTTGACTTCAAGGTTCCCGTGCTTGGTGTTCCAACAGGCGTAAAAATGCACAGCGCCATATTCGCGGTCAGCCCACAAGCCACGGCAAGAGTGGCAATTCGGTTTTTATGGAGTGAGTTGCCTCTTCGGGAAGCGGAGGTTATGGATGTGGATGAGCAAGCGTTTAGGCAAGGACACCTGTCAGCAGAGCTCTATGGGTACCTGCTAAGCCCTTATGAGCCACACTTGATTCAGGGCAACAAAATGGAAAGCCCCACAACTGAGAGTGAAGTGGAAAACCAAGCAGCCATAGCCATCTACATAATAGAAGAAATGAAACCCAGCATCACCTACATTGTCGGTCCTGGAACAACTACCCGAACGATCAGCGACCTCTTAGACCAGAAAAAAACTCTTCTAGGAGTCGACCTATTCCAAAACAAAAAAATCATAGCAAAGGATGTCGGCGAAAAACAAATCTTGCAAGCCATAAGCGGAAAATCCGCAAAGATAGTAGTGACGCCGATTGGTGGGCAGGGCTTTATTTTCGGCAGGGGAAACCAGCAGATAAGCGCCAAAGTCATCCGCCAAGTCGGCTTAGACAACATTGTTGTGGTCGCGACGAAGAGCAAGCTGGATAGGTTGAGGAGTTTAAGGGTTGACACTGGCGACACAGAGTTGGATGAGCAGTTTAAGATGAGTGGAATCAGAGTGGTTAATGACTACAAAACCACACAAGAAATGAGCATCGAATAGTTTTCGTCCTAAATTCCATTCTATTTACACTTTAACCTTGATTTTGTTTTGGTTTTCTTGGTAACTGAAATATACCAGTAATCTAAAAGTATCTAACAAACTGAGGCTGAAAATGTGATTTACATCAACTTGCCAAAAATCGGCGAAGAAGAAATCCAAGCTGTAAACAAAGTTATGAGAAGCGGCATGCTAACCAGCGGACTCGGTATGGGTCCAGCCGTAACGGAGTTTGAGAAAGGATTCGCTAAAATGGCTGGAGCAAAACACGCCGTTGCAGTTAACACGGGCACGGCTGCTTTGCATGCTGCAGTTATGGCAGTTGGCGTAAAGCAGGGTGACGAAGTTATTTTGCCTAGTTTCACTTTCGTAGCAACCGCTGAAGCAGTCGCGTTGGCAGGAGCTAAACCAGTCTTTACAGACATAGACCCAGAAACATACAATCTCTCGCCTTTGGCAGTGGAGAAAGCAATAACCAAAAAAACCAAAGCAGTATTGCCTGTAGATCTATATGGGTTTTCAGCTGACTTCAAGCCTCTGCGAGAAATCGCTGACAAAAGTAGTTTAGCGTTGGTGGAAGATGCTGCTCAAGCACATGGGGCAACCTACATGGGTAAACCGGCTGGTGCATTTTCCGATGTTGCCTGCTGGAGCATGTATGCAAGCAAAAACATAATGACAGGCGAAGGCGGAGTTTCAACAACCAACAACGATCAATTGGATGAAACCTTGCGTATGATTCGAACCCACGGCGAAAAAGCCAAGTATGCCTCACTGATTTTGGGAACTAACTACCGTATGTCTGAGATGCAAGCGGCAATAGGCAACGTGCAGTTGGATAGGTTAGAGGGGTTTGTGGCTAAACGCCGCAAGAACGCTCAGAACCTAACAAAGATTCTTGGGAAGAGTAGCAAGCTTGTTTTGCCCTATGAAACCAAAGATAGGCAGCACAGCTGGTACCTGTATACAGCACGACTAAAAGACGGGTCAGAAACCCAACGCAATAAACTCCTTCAAGACCTCAAAAACAAAGGAATCGGAGCAGAAGCATACTACGTAAATCCGATTCATCATATGCCATTCTACCGTGAAAACTTTGCAAGCCCCAGACTGCCTGAAACAGAGAAGGCAGCTAAACAGGTGTTCTCTTTACCGATTCATCCAGCAGTCACCGAGGAACAGGTACAGTTTATCGGCGAAACAGTTCTAAGCCTCCTATAGCCTAAACTGCCCTGTTTCGTGAGTGTAAGAGTTAAATTGCACTTCACGTACTATACTTTCTGATTTGCAGGGTTATTGGGTTTTCTTTAAGGGGCATGAACACTTTGAGTATTGAAGCAGACGTTTCCCATATAAAAATAAAGTTTGTCATCGAAGGCGTAGGTGAAGCTGAAGGCGAACTTGTCAGGTTCCTTGCGCCAAGAACAATAGACACTATCGTTCGCAAGCTTCCCGTTGAAGGAAGAGCCGCCTTATACAAAGAAGAAGTCTATTTTGAAATCCCAATTAAAATGGGCGAGGAAAAAGCCAAGACAACAGTGGAAACAGGCACGATTGCTTTCTGGCCTATGGACAGTGCCCTATGCGTTTTCTACGGCAAATCCCAACCTTACAGTCCAGTGAGCATTCTGGGAAAAGTGACAAGTAACCTTGAACTTTTTAAGCAGGTAAAAAGCGGATCAACAATAAAAGTTCAGTTGCTAACAGCTTAATTTAAAACGCAAGTGAGCTGTCTCTCCACATCTCGAGTAGCCGCTCACATTCTTCTTTAATTTCTTTTTCATTTGTCTTTTCTTTAAGTGTTTGCAGAAACTCAATGCGTTTTGCCACTGAACGCTTCTCTGCATTGCCGCCATAGTAGAGTTCGCCTTCCAGGTACTCTTTCATTTGATAGGCTTTTTGGATAAATAGGCTGGCGGCGTCCACTGGGTTTTCCACAGCAAACTTGTTTGCCCAGAGAGAGACTTCTGTTTCTCGGAGCTGGGTTATTCCGTCTATCTCCATGATTTTCCTTATGTAAGACCTCAAAAAGTCGTAGTGCCCTGCGTTTTTGATGAGCCCAAGGGCTTGGTTGACCTGTTTTCTAAACTCAGGTGTGCCCTCAACAATCATGTCATGTTTGTAGCCTTGGTCAACTAGTGTCTTTGCGGCTGCTACTTCTTCGGTAGTGTAAACTCTATCTGGAAAACTCATGAAAACAAACTCCTAATATAAAGAAAATGATTTTTTGAAATGAGGATATTTGTGCAATTATGCTGCTGGCTTGTAGATTTTGATGTTGTGGCTGCCTGAGACAAGCTGCACTGCGCCGTTTGCTTCGAGCTGCTCGAGGAAGTCTTTTGCTGCGCTTATGCGTATGCCGTAGCGTGTTGCAACTGCGTATGGTGTTAAGACACCCATCTTTTTGATTTCGTTAACGTTTTTCGGATCTTTTGCGTCTGGAACCATTATGCCAACAGTTTTTCGTTCTTTTGGCGGACCAGCTTTCTCTTTCTTCTTGGCGTCTTTAGCTTTGTCTTCGTCTGTCTTAACTTGCTGCTTTTCCATCTGTTTAATGCCGAGCTTCTTTTTTCCACCCATTATTTTCACCTTGTAGAATTCTCAACAATTACATTGGCTGGCTTATTTCAACCTTATGTTTCTCTTTCCACTCTTTGATTGGAACACCAAGTTTCTTTTCTACTTCAGCGCGGTGGATAGAGTTCATGGTGCAGAATGGAATTATGCGTCCGTCTGGAACAGCGTAGTGGATTAAGCAGCGTTGTATTCTTTCAAGGTCAAAGTTGTATGGATCCATAAAGTGCATTGATGTAAGCAGAAGTGATTTTCGCTGCAGGTCGCCGAGGCTTTCATAGCTGCCCTCAGTCAACACTCGTAGCACGTACTTACGTAGGAAACTAAATTTCATGTGTCTGGCTGCTCCGACTAAGCGGAGTTTAGCACGCCTCTTGTTGCCTTTAGCGGCTTCTTCGTAGACTTTTTTCATGGCTTCATTGAACTTTTGTACGTTGGCTATGCGAGATATAGGGGTGGTCTTGCCATTTTCTGTAAATAGGTATGTTGCCATGCCACAGTGAGGATGCGCTGTGAATTCTAAGTAGCGTTTGTCTTTGAGGGCTCCAACTGCTTTTGCTACTGGGGCCACTGTTGGGACAGGATAGAAATCGTTGGCTTTAACCATGCCGTTTGTCTGCTCTTCCACCAAACGCATGAAATCAGGGATGGTTATGCGCATTTTTTCGCGTTCTTGCTGGGGTAAGCGTCCACATAGCGAGACGGGTTGAACGTTGATGCATCGGATAACGTCGAAGTTCTTTAATGCAAAGTTTACAATGTCGCCCAGTTGCCCGTCGTTTACGCCTTTAACTAACGTGACAACGAGAACTACGCTATCGAAACCTGCTTCACGTAGGTTCTGAATAGCTTTCATCTTTGTGTCGAAGAGGTCTAATCCACGGATGAACTTGTAGACGTCAGGGGTTAAGCCGTCGAACTGCAAGTAAATGGTGCTAACGCCCGCTGCTTTCAGTTGTTTGGCGTATTCAACGTCTTTGCTGATTCGAACGCCGTTCGTGTTGATTTCAACATGTTTAAACCCTAATTCTTTGGCTTTTCGAATAAAATCGAAGAGCTCGTTGCGGATAGTGGGTTCTCCTCCGCTGAACTGCAATGCAGTCGCTGGCACTGGCCTGTTTGCCCTTAGGTTTTCGAGCATGCCTGTGATTTGTTCGGCTGTTGGTTCGTAAACGTATCCTGCAGCCGCTGCGTTAGCAAAGCAGACGGGGCATTTGAGGTTGCACCTGTTAGTTACATCTATTATGGCAAGCGCAGTTTGGGATTTGTGTTCGGGGCAGATGCCGCAGTCGTTTGGGCAGCCCTTTTTCTTTTCAGTTCGTGGATTTTCTATTCCGTCGCCGTCAAAACCGAACTTTTCCGCCCGCATATATTGATCATAGTCAGACCAGTAAAGTTCATTGAAAGCTCCATGTTCAGGGCATGATTTTTTCATGAAAACTTTTCCATCGTCTTCGTAAATGGTTGCATCAATTGCCTTTAGACATTCTGGACAGATGCTTCTTGTAGGTTTGATATCTTTCATCGCATTTTGCCTTCTTGCATTGTAAGCGTTAATTTCGAAGTGCTTAAGTGCAGATGTCACGATAATAAGGTTTCCAGACGTTTCCTAAGGTGATTGAGGGGAAAACATGTCAATAAACGAAGATACTCGGGCTGCTATGCGTGAAATGGGTCTAAACGCCTACGAAATCGACGCTTACATAGTGCTGCTGGAAGGCGGGCAGATGACGGCTATGGGGATAAGCCAACAAGCCACAGTGCCTTACAGCAAAATGTACGAGGTACTGAATTCTCTCAAAGAGAAAGGCTGGATTAAAAGCAGCGAAACCCGACCCTTCAAGTACTATCCTGTCCCGCCGCTTGAAGCCACGCGATTCACCAAGCTCCGTCTCGAAGACAAGTACCTGAACTGGGAAAACACTGTTGCAGAAAACCTCCAACCACTCTACGAAAAACGGGAACTCATCGAACGACCCGACATGCTTATTCTGCGCGGTCAACAAGCTGTATTGACAAAACTTGAAGAAGTTCTTAAAAAAGCTTCAATAGAAATCGTGATTGCAGCCCCAGAATTCGCCAAACCGGTGATTGCTCTGGCTGAACCTTTGCTGGGTAGCGGTTTGAAGAAAACAGTGAGGGTGAAGTTGATGGGCGCTGGCAAAAAGGAAGATTGGCTTTTCCTAAGAAAATACCCTGGATTAAGCGAGCTACGAATCCGTGACCACATGTTTGGCGGCGGGGTGATAGCTGACGGAAAAGAGGCAATGCTGTTCCTTGGCGAGGACAAACCTACGCTGGTTATATGGAGTAACCATGTAGGGTTGGTTGGGTTTGCACGGGAGTATTTCCAGTTTCTATGGGATTCCTCAGCAACTGCTTAACATAAAATACGTTAAGAATTTTTGTGTTTTATTAATAAGGTGAAGTCAACGAAGCCGTTATGTACAGGGAGCCTTTTCTATTGTAAAAAAGCCCAAAAAAACCTAGAAAATACCTAAATTACATTTCCAATGGTACAAAAACAAATCCGGTAAAAATATTGAGCTCGGAATCAATAAAAATCAAAAAAGAAGAAAGGGAGAAATTTTGTTAAGTTGTGAGCTTACTTATTTTCCCATGATTTTTCTTGCGGCGATTTCTATGTCTTCCGCTTTGATGGTTTTTCTTCCAGCATGCATCGCAAAATCGAGAGCTTCCTTGGCGATTTTTACGCCGATATCTTCTAGTGCTTTTGCGAGTTCTTTTGCTGCTGCTTCACTTACTCTGTCTGCGCCTGCTTTTTTACATAATCTATGCATGGGAGCTACGGCTATTTCTAATTCAGTCATAACGACATCTCTTTAGCTTCTTTTTCTCTTTAAGGCAATATTTAACCTTTGTTATCGCTTTTTTCCCTAAATCACCTTAACATTAAACTTGCCGTTTGAGGAGAGAAAAATTATAAACGTTGAAAGGCGAATATAGCGCTGAGCAAAATGAAACTAATAGACGCACATGTCCACCTCTCAGACACCGAATATTCAGGCCACATAGACGAGTTAATAGCAGATGCAAAAAACGCGGGTGTAAATGCTTTAGTTACCAATTCGATGGATCTTAAAACCAGCCAAAACGACGTTAAACTATCTCAGCAATACCCAAACCTTGTTTACCCAGCGTTAGGCATTCACCCGTGGAACGTAAATATTCTCAAAGAAAATGAACTTGAAGAAACCATAGACTTCATCCAAAAACAAAAAGGCTCTGTAAGGGCTATTGGCGAAATCGGTTTAGACTGCAAATATGAAACTATATGGGAAAAACAAACCATGGTCTTCGACAAAATGCTACGTTTAGCTGAAACGCTTGAGCTGCCAGTAATCATTCATAGCCGCGGAACAACAGACATCATTGTGGAAATGCTACCCTCTTACCGTCTCAAACGAGTCTTGTTGCATTGGTTTAGCCATCCAATGACTGCTTTAGTAAAAGCCTTGGATAACGGCTACTTCATCACAGAAGGTCCACCGGCAACTTACTCAAACGGCATCCGAGAAGTCGTCGAAAAAACGCCGTTGACAAACCTGTTAACCGAAACCGATGGACCAGTAACATATTGGAAGCAACCCTTCAATGGGCAATTAACTAAGCCGTCCTACATACGCAATGTTGTTGAAGCAGTTGCTGAAATCAAGAAAATGCAAGCGGAAGAAGTCGCTCAACAAATAATCAAGAATTTTGAGGAATTCTTTAACATAAAGGTAAACTAACAAGAACCACTTTCGACCATGTTCCCCTCGTGAGTTATCGGTGATTTATTCAATGGTTTAAGGCGTAAACTTAAATTAAGCCTATCATCTATTGAGAGTTGCTCCTACGTTTTAAACGTCGGAGAGACATCGGAGGAATATTAACTGGGAAAAGTAAAGACTGATCAGATCAAAAAGCTGGGCAAAGAACTGATGGCTCGGTTTCCAAGCAAATTCACAACTAACTTTGACGAAAATAAAGGCGCAGTTGACGAACTGACAAAAGGTGCAACGACAAGGGTAAGAAACCAAACTGCGGGATACATAACACGCACACTCGCATTGGCTCAAGCCAACTCAGCAAGCGAATCTGAAATGGAAGATCAAGAAGAAATAGCAGAGTAATTCTGGAAAGAAACCGAATGATGGATGAGTACAGGAAAGGTTGGGCACTTAGGTACCTTCGTGAAGCCAAAGCTGAACTGGAAGCAGCACGAAAAATTCCTTATATGGCGCCAAGCCTGGTTATTGAAGCCATCAGAAAAGCCAGAAACGCCATATACTACAGCCTCGGCGAACCAGCATTCATAGAGATACTCCTCCGTGAAGAAATAATGAAAAACCCCGCCACCAACGATTCGGTATTGAAATTTTTGATTGAGATTGAAACGATCGTTCAGCAGATATCGCAGATGGAAGAAGTAAATGGTGACGCCATGATGAAGCAGGCAGATTCAATCGTTGACATTGCAACCGACATCGTTGAAACTTTAACGCAGGAAAAATTTGAAAGCTTCAGTTAATTTTTAAACAACCTTCTATTCTATAGGTTTGAGTGAAATCAGGTGCCTTTAACTATAAAATTTATCGGTGCACTGCGTCACATTTCAGGAAAAACGCAATTCACCCTTAACTTTCAAGATGGCTTCTCCGTTAAAGAACTGGTGGATAAAATCAGTGTGGAAATGCCAGAGTTGAAGCGAACCTTCAGCGATCAAGACCTTAACGATTCACGGTCAAACTCGCTTATACTGGTCAACGGCAAGGAGATTAGTGTTCTAAATGGCTATGAAACCATACTAAACGATGGTGACGAAGTTGTTTTTGTCCCCGTTGTTCATGGCGGTTAACTCAAATGATAACGTTAACCAGTGACTTTGGATTAAAGGACTCCTACGTTGCACAGATGAAAGGCGCAATATTAACTATAAATCCAAACGCAAAAATTATCGACATAACCCATGGCGTTGAGAAATTCAACATTCGCATCGGCGCTTTCATGTTGGCTTCAGCCGCGCCCTACTTTCCCAAAGGTACCGTGCATTTGGCAGTTGTGGACCCTGGAGTCGGATCAGAAAGGCGCGCCATTTTAGTGCAGACTAAGCAGAGTTTTTTTGTTGGACCAGATAATGGTGTTTTGATTTTAGCTGCCCAAAAGCAAGGAATCGAGCATACATACGAACTTACTAATCCAGAGCTCATGTTGCCCAAGGTTTCGTGCACTTTTCACGGCAGGGATATTTTTGCGCCTGTGGCAGCTCATTTGGATATGGGTTTGGAACCTTCTGAGTTTGGCTTGGAAATACACAATGCAGTCATTCCTGAGTTTACAAACGTAAAACGAAAAGATGGCTGTTTATTTGGTGAAGTAATAGATGTGGATGGCTTTGGCAACATAATTACGAATATAAGCCAAAATGAATTTGATCACGCCAAAGAAGTCAACGTAAAACTCAAAAACCATTCGCTTAACCTCGTTTTCGCAAAAATCTATGCGCAAGCTAAACCCCAACAGCCCATAGCGTTGATAGGGAGCCACGGCTTTTTAGAAATAGCACTAAATCAAGCTAGCGCAGCCAAAAAATTCCAGGTGAAAGCTGAAGATAAAATCGAAGTAACAACTACTTAACTACGCTTAAGTTTTTGGTCTTCAACAACTTTCTCTATGACGTCAACAGGGTTCTCAAATTCAGCAAGTTTCCCCTGCATGTCAAATCTTTTGCCCAAATATTTCTTTGCGTGCCCCAAGATTCCCTGCTCGGTTGTGATGAAGAGTGGAAAACCTTTCTGCACCAAGTACTTGTTAACGTAGGTTTTCGCCATATCCGAGATTGCTATGCTGGGAACACCTTGAAGAGCGGCTTCCCTAGCTATCGTGCCTCCGTAACTAACCACTAAATCAGCGTTCGCAACAAGATTTGCTGAATCCACAAATCTCGCTTTTACCCCGAACGCTTCGCCCTCTTCATTGTACCGCTGAATGAGGTGCACGTTTCCTAACTTCCCAAGTTTTTCCGCAATGATCTTCGCAAGATCCCTTTTTCCTTGAGCATAAGCTGCTTTAGCTTCTATCTGCCTAACAACAATCAGAGGCTTCTTTAAACCAGCAATTTTTGTGGGCTTTAAATATTTTATCCAGGCAACCTCATCTACGCCTTTGAACGGCAACACGTTTTTGGCGCAATATGCCCTTGTGAAACTCTTCGGCAACGCCTCCGAAACCACCATTGTATGTGCAAAAGGAATGGTTAACCTGTTTACGGCATAAGCGTATGGCGTATCCGCAGTCAAAACTATGGGAATCCCTAGACCAAAAGCCACACGGCAAAGCTCAACTGACTGGTGCGCGATGGCAACGTCGGGTGGATTTTTTCTGAAGAGTTTTGAGAATTCGATGATGCGTTCAGCGCTTTCTTCAAGCCTTGAAGTGAGCGTAGATGGATTGTATTTTCCAACAACGATTGGTTTTTCTCCAAGAACTTGTGCAAGCGGTAAGGTGTCAGGATGTTCCCGAGTTGTGAAAACGAATTCGTGCCCTGATTTTCTTAGACGCTGAGCTATCGCGGAGGCGTATCGGACTTGCTTGCCTGTGCAGGCGTCATACCAAACCTTCATTACTTCACCTTATGATAGGCAAGGAAGACTTCACGTTTAGCTTCAAACTGCTCAAGAGTCATAACTTCTTTGGCTGGGCAACCAGCAACAACCGTTTTTGCAGCCACATCTTTAGCAACTACGCTTCCGCCGCCAACCACCGCTTTTTCGCCAACGGTTACTCCTGGTAGAATGGTGACTCCTCCACCGATTGCTGCGCCATCCTTTATAGTTGGCGGAGTCATGAATGTGCTTTTTGGGTACTTGTCGTTTAGAAGGCTGCTGTTTGGGGCTATAAACACGTTGTCGCCAAGGACACATCCGTTCGAGATGGTTACGTGTGCTTGGATGTTGCAGTTTCTGCCTAAAGTAACGTTTTTGCCTAAGTCAACAAAGCTGCCGATTAAGGTGCCATCGCCGATTTTTGTTCCGTCGCCAATTACTACGTAGTTCCAGATGGAGACGTCTTTGCCTATCTCGACATTGGCGCCTGTAACTATACCAGTGCCTTTCTTTGGATTCTGCATGCATGTCTTTTCGGGCTTCAACTTTAAATACTTTAACATTAACTTGACTTTCCAATAAATGGTGAATGTGTTTGGCTAAAGAAACAGTTTTGATTATCGGTTTGGGCGAAATAGGGCATACACTTTTCGCACTGTACGACGAGGCTAAAGAAAAATTCGCTGTTTACGGTTTGGATTTAGAGGCTGAGAAAATGAAAGCGCTGGGTCAAAGCAAAGACAAAGTACCAGCAAAAGTCGATACCCTACAGGTTTGCCTTCCCTGCGGCAGCCAAGAAAAATTCGCCGACATTATCAAAGGCTACGCAGAAAAATACAAGCCGAACCTAACAATCATCAACAGCACAGTGCCGCCGGGCACCACCCTCAAAGTTGCAGCAGCTTGCAAATGCCTAGTCGCCCATTCTCCAACTCGCGGCGTCCACATAAATGCAGAGCATATGGTTTGGGAAATGAAACGCTGGACCAAGTACGTTGGTGGGGCAGATAAGGAAGCTGGATTAGCAGCAAAGAAGCATTTTGAGAAGTTAGGTTTAAAAGTTAAGGTTCTGAAAAGTTGCCGAGAAACTGAACTTGCAAAACTTTTCGAAACAACTTACCGTGCGTGGATGATTTCGTGCTTCCAAGAAATGCACCGCATCTCACGGGCTTTCGACGCTGAATTTGATGAAGCAGTTGACTTTCTAGCAGATACCCATAAAGAGCGCTTCGACAGGCCAGTTATGTTCCCTGGAGTTATCGGAGGACACTGTCTTATCCCAAACACAGAGCTGCTGCTTAAAAGCTACGATTCAGATTTCCTCAGGCTTATTTTGAAGTCTAACGAGAAACGAAAAGAAGAAATCAAAGACCCAACCGTTAAAGCTGAAGCTGACAAGGTTGCCGCGAGGGCAATTGCATTGGAGAAGAAGCTTGCGGGACCCAAGAACGTGGTTTTAGACGAAAAAACCCCTCATGAATGCTCATAGCATCTCAAAGTCTGTTGCTCTCAAGTGACCCCATCCCCCTATATGAAGCAGCGCAAACTTAGAATTAAGAGAATAGCACTGTCTATGGCTTTTCCGTAATCAGCTCTTTCGCAAAGCCAGCGATAAACTCAACGTTCAACTTCGTCAAGTACCAGAAAGTCTTGGCACTCAAGTTGCTGAGGGCTGCGAACGGCGTAAAAATGAACCTTGCAGCCATTCTCCGCGCCAGCTTGTACAATCCAAAATGCCCATACCGCCTGTAAGATACTCCGATGGTAACATAGTCTTTTGATGTACCCAAATGGGTGGCGCCGAGGAAAGGTAGAACCTTCCAGACGTAGCCTGTTTTCTGGACGTAGCGTTTGAAGTATTGGTCTTCGCCGAAGAACAGTTTTGGCGGATTATAGTTTTCCATGAGTTTGCGGCGGATGATTATGTTGTTGATGTGTGGATTCGTATCTAGTTTGCTTAGGTTGTAAACTGTGCCGACAACACGTTCGTAAGCTGCTACATGCCTGTTTTTGTGAACCGCAACCGTCCCAATCGCGCCAACCTTAGGTGCAATTGCTCTGGTGACCATTTGGAGCCAGTTTTCGGGAAGAAGCATGTCGTCATCCACCATCGCCACCCATTCAGTCTGCGCCTTCAGAACCCCTTTTTTGCGTGCGACACTGAGCGGTTTTTCATGAGTGTTAATGATTTGCCCCGCACATGGCATGTACTTAAGCTGGCGCATCAATGTTGGGTTAGCCTCATCCCTTGAGGGCACCACAAAATCGACTATCATGTTGTTGTCGGAGCAGGATGACATAGGGCATAATGTTCTTGTTTAAGTTAAATAGTTTATCGCAGACAGCAAAAGCGCATTCAGGAGGAAGAAAGATTACATATTGAGGATTTTAACTGCTTTCTGCGCGGCGCGCCTGTAACTTTTCTTGGTAATCATGCCTTTTTGGATTCCGTTGAGTAGCTGCAGAATCATGCCTTGCTTTACATGTTCAACCATTTGCTGTTCGCTGACGCTGGGCAGGCGCATACAGTTGCCGATTTTAACGTTGTATGCTGCGATGTCGAATTTTTTAGCTATGTTGTAAAGTTTTGAGCCGATGATTGGGTTGGTTATGGACCATGAAATATACTCGATTAGATTGTCTCTGAGGCAGCACTTGGCAAACTCTAAGGTGTTGTTGACTTCCTCTGGGGTTTCATATTCGAGTCTGCCGTGTGTCTCCCACGCGTTGTAGAGCATCAGGAACCCGTACACTTTAATATGGTACTTTTTCAGAAGCTCAAGCGTCCGTATGTTGTCTGCTTGCGTCGCGTTCTTTCCTATACCTTTCAATACTCTATCGTTGGCTGATTCAAGGCCAATGTGAACAAGCCAAACATGGATGTCACTTAGTTTCTGCGCTAACTCATCATTTAATTTGTCCGCCCGCAGATTACACTGAAACGTCATGCCTTTGAGGTTTAGTTTTTCGATTTCACTGCAAACTTGAAGACACCATTTTATGTCAACGTTAAACGTGTCTGAGCGCAGATAGATTTCTCGTATGCCTCTGCCGAAGAGGTAGTTGATTTCTTCTGCGATGTTTTTGGGTGAACGCTGCCTTACCCAGGGCTTTTCAAGTTTCCAAACGGGGTTGGAGCAGTAAGTGCAGTAGTTGGGGCAGCCGCGAATTGGCAGCAGATATGCCATGCGTTTCTTTTTGCTTACAGCGATATCGTAGTTTTCGAAGTCAACCAGTTCCCATGCTGGGAAGAAATCGATGTCTTTTAGCAGAGGTCGTATGCCGTTGTTTTTTTGGCGATTTACTGTCCCGATTATATCTGTTATTGGTTCTTTAGCTTGGATTTTTTGGATTAATTCGGTTGTGGTTTCTTCGCCTTCTCCGACGATGCAGACGTCGATTGGAGTGTTTTTGAGGACGTCTTGGGGGTCGATGGTTGGGTGGGCTCCGCCTGCAACCATAAGCATCGGTAACCCAAGCTCCTTGACTTTTGCTATCGCCTCAAACGAGAGGTCTCTTCTGGGGGTAGTGAAGGATATTGCGTAAACGTCAGGCTTTATTTCTGTGACTTTTTCTATGTGTTCCTTCATGGAGAGAAAGGGTTCAAGATAGGTGAATTCAACGTTTGGCAACCGGAGTTTGGCGTAGCCGATGATGTAGAGGATTCCAAGGTTCGGTGACTCGGTTACGGCTTCCCCTTTAGATTCCCGACCAAACGGCGGGTCAGCAAAAACAACTTTAAGCTTCTTCTCAACGGGTGCCATGTTTTGTTCTTTCACCGAAACAGCCATCCACTACTCACTTTCCATGCAGGCGTATATATTTTGCTAGCTTAGGCGAATGTTTGTACAGGTAAACTTCTTAAACTGCAACAGGGAAATGTAACGCACACACCTTGAGGCAAAACTGAGTTGGCAACTTTCCTTGTAGTTCATCCATACCTTGACATTTACGGCGGCGGCGAACGCGTCTGCCACAACGTAATCAAAACTTTGATTGCTCATGGACAAAAAGTGGAGTTGTTAACTTTTGATTTTGACGCTGACAAATACCACGATATTGTAGGGGAAGATTTCCCAAAAGAAGTTACAGTTCACTCGATGGGAAAGAGAATTGAAGTTTCTCCTCCCTTCACAATTTACAAAAGACACCGAAACTTCGTTAAACTACTAAAAAAATACCGCAACAACTTAGACTACGATTACCTGTTCTCAACCCAATCCTCCTCTCCGTTTGAGCCGGTTTTCCTCTATAAAGCCAAAAAAAACATTGCCTACGTCCACTTCCCAGAAATACATTACGACTACTCTCGCTCACGATGGAAAAGAAAACTTTACCTTTGGCTTTTCAAACGATGGGTTGAGCAGGGAATAAACAAGTTAGACATTGTCTTCTGCAACAGCAACTACACCCGAGAAATGATTCTGCGGTTCTGGAAGAGCCACGGAGTAAAAGACCCGATTGTTGTTTATCCACCTGTGAACCTTGACAAATTCTGGTCTGATAAGTCATTGGCGCAACGCCGCAAAAGGGTTACCTATGTCGCGCGTTTTATCCCAGTTAAGAGACACGAGATAATGAAGCACTTAGCAGCTGATTTGCCAGCCTACGAGTTTGTTAGTGTAGGCGGATTAATTGATGCAGAAAAGGCCTGGTTTAACAAGTTCTCAGAGAACCTGCCGCCGAACTATTCTCTTAAAACTAACTTGCCAGGACCTGAATTGCTTGAAGTTTTGCATGATTCCCGAATTTACGTGCATTTGATGGAGGGCGAACACTTCGGTATAGCCCCTGTTGAGGGTTTAGCAAGTGGATGCGTCACGTTGGTTCATGACAGCGGAGGCATGAAAGAGTTTATTCCTGACGAGTTCAGATGGGAAACATACGATGACTTAAAGAAGAAGATTATTATATTCATGGAGGATGAGAATGAAACTGCAAACTGGGAGAGCAAACGACAACAATTGTGGAGTAAAATATCCGTTCTTGATCCTGAGACATTCCAAAATAAAATTTGGCCCAAAATACAGGAATTGTTAGACGAGTAAAACGGAACTTGTCCATTAATAGAAAACTTCGAAAGTAAGCATCACGTATTATTCTAGTTGATGCTCAATAAATGTTTTTTACCATAGCTTTAAATCAATCAGCACCCATTAAAAATTTACTAACTCATCCTAAGCGATGGAGTGTTAATACGATGGAGAAGACGATTATCACTCAAAACAAAAAACCAAAACATTCGTGATGAAATGTCAGGTCGTTTCAAGAAAATTCGCTCCCTTCTCGGTTCGAAGTTTAGTTTTCTACATGCCTCTTTACAAGGTAAAAAAGGTGTCAATAATTACCTGCGAGTTAACAAGAAGGCGAAAGGCCTAATTGTTGTCGCTATTATAGCTGTCCTGTTAGTTTCTGTTTTTGCTTTTTTGCCAAAAGGAAACAACAGCACACCCGATACGCCTACACCCACAGATGTTCCAATTACGAACAGCACCAGCACCCCTCAAATAACCAATAGTCCAACTGTTAAACCCCCGCCATCCAACCCATTTTCAGGCATAACAAGTGTCATCAGCGGCATAGGCGACACTATAGGAGAAGCTTTTGCGCCTCCTAAAGACCCTGGCACAATAGAGACGGCAGGACACATGAACAGTTCCGTATGGCGGGATGTAGCAACGAATGCTTGGCGGTACTTCCAGCCTGGCATGGGCGTAGATCCTAACACTGGGCTACCCCGAGCGGGTGGAACTGATTCACCCAACTTTACTGATTGGGATTTAGGCGTTTACATTCAAGCTGTTATTGACGCAAACAAAACAGGCTTGATCGGCACCGAAGACGATTGGACTGCTAGTGCGCGATTAGAAAGGGTTGCTAAGTTTTTGGAAACCCGCGATCTGAATCCCTTTGGGTATCCATTTTGGTTCTATCAAGCCAAGGATGGAAAGGAGTACACAGCAAATGTGGCTTCGGGCCCCGTTGACGGTGTTGATACCGGGCGTTTGTTTGTTGCATTAAACAACCTTAGAATTTTCAACAGTAGTCTGGCTCCACGCATAAATGCATTAGTTACGGCCCTGGCAACAGGTCAGACTATCATGTTTTAGTGCCT